>NZ_SGWD01000010.1:0-1649874 GCF_013337145.1 Enterobacter sp. JMULE2 | reverse complement strand
GCAGTGCATGCAGCGGTTAACTCAAAGGAAGTGCGCCCCATCACGGATTATGTCACGACGCAATCTGCAGGCATCGTGCCTTACGGCGTGGTGGCCGATGTGTACATTCCCTATGGGCTGGATGCCGATGTCGTGATGGACACAGCCAGAAAGGCGCTGGATACGTACACAGAGAGCGTGCACCGCGTGGGTGGCGTGGTGGCGCATTCCGGCATTGACGGCAGTCTGCATCAGCCGGGGTCGTGCGCGTTGTCATTCATGAGCCGCCGGACGACATTCTCTGCAACATGGGTGAGGCCCCCTGGTGCCGCGGGATTGAGCTTAATAAGGTGATCTCAATGGCGACTGACATTCGCTCCATTCTGCCGCCTAATGCCTCTTCACCGGAGCGCGCTCTTGAGCTTGCGCATGCCGGGCGCATTACCGGCGTTCCCGTCCCGGTACGCGATGCGAAGAACCCTGACTCCTGCCCGGCGGAGCTGCTTCCCTGGCTGGCGTGGGAATACGGCGTCGATACCTGGAACACGGACTGGACGGAACAGGAGAAGCGTAACGCGATTAAACGCGCAGCGTATATCCACCGGCATCGCGGCACACCGGCGGCAGTCGAAATGTCGCTGTCTGACAGCCCGTTCAGCACACATATTACCGAGTGGTTTGAGCAGACACCACGCGGCGAACCCTATACCTTCGGTCTGGATGTGATTCAGGACGGCAGACCCATCACGCAGATGGATCATCAGGACCTCAAAAACGCGGTGCTCCGGGCGAAAAATCTTCGCTCGTGGTTCAGCATCTCTTTTCGCGGAGAGGTGTCGGGTGATGCAATTCTGGCGGGATATATCGTTGCCAGCGAGACCGTGACGTTTACAACAGGAGGATCACAGTGACAGCAGGACTGATATTAACGCAGGCCGGCGCGGATGAAATTGAGGCTGCCTACCAGGCGGGGAAGGTCGTCAGCATTGTTGCAGCGGCTTTCGGCGATGGCGGCGGCAACCCGGTGGTTGTGAGTCCCTCAGCCACCGCTCTGGCTGGACGCTTCGGCGAAGTCCCGCTTTCTGCAGGCGAGACGATTGACGGCATGATTGGTGGGATGGCGATCATCCCCTGTGCGGATTACCCTGGCAGAGTGGTGCGTGAGTTCGGGCTGGAAAGCGAAAGCGGCACGCTGATTGCGTATGGCGCTTATCCTGATACCTACCTCCCTGGGCAGAGTGACAGCGTGATAAAGGAGCTGATTGTTAAGTTTGTGATGCCACTGGTTCACGCGCAGAGCGTCACTCTGGTTGTGGACCCCAGCATTGCCATTCTGTACGCAGGAAAACGGCGATAAACGTTATTATCGTCGAAGCCTCAGGCTCCAGGAGGTTCAGGATGAGGGTGGCCGCCGCCCAGCAGGACTCCGCGAAAACATCGGATGCGGTACGGCAGCAACGAAAGACTGGGGATACCTCTCCGGCAAACTCTTGCCGCACGGGGCGTATGGGATTGGCAACTACACCCCACTACCAGGCTCACCGACAGAAGGGGGAAACACCCTTGAGAGCATGGCCACGTATACGGGATTTTATGCCCATAGAGGTGGATTTAACAACCAGGGGTACGGCTACGGAATGCCGACGGAACTCGTGGACGGTGAGGATTACGCCGTCATAGCAGTCAAAGCATCACAGACGCCAAACAGGGTATTTGGTCTGGTGTGGGCTGATGACGGGCTGTGGTTTGACACGCTCGATCAGGGCATGGCGGGGCGTAAAAAATGGGCCAGAGTCTTTTCCGACCGCCACCCGCCGAGCGCTTCGAATGTTGGCGCTCTGCGACTGCAACTGACAAATCTCAGCGTCGACTTAAACACCATGGGGGCGCAGACTGATGCTGGCCTTTATCAGCAGCAGCTTACGGCGAATGCAACCACGGCCAACCATTACCCGATAAATGAAGCGGGTTCTTTACTGGTATCCCCGAGTGCTTACGGCTGCCAGCAGGAATATACCTCCTACAGTAGTCGTCGGAAATTCATTCGCGGATTAACGAGCAACTGGACTGGTTCGGGTCCGTGGTCTGAATGGGCGGAAATGTACGGGCCCAGCAACAATCCAGCGCCTGATGATGTTAACTGCATTCAGCGCGACGGCTGCCATATCGGCGGTTTTGCGTCAGGGGATGCAGCGCGGCCGTACATGCGCCATACGGCCAGCAATGTTGCCGTAGAGCTGGCGAAAGTTGGCGATTCTTACACCAAAACAGAATCCGACGCGCGTTACGGCGGCGGAAAGACAACGACCGGGACCAACAACGCCTACTACACGCATGCAAACGGCGTTGTGTTTATGCAGGCGGTCAGGAGTATTGTAGTCGGTAATAACTCCACAGTGACGGTAACACTGCCAACATCCTTCCCTAACGGAATTCTGGGGGTTGGGGCAAGCTTCTACGGTACCGGGGGGCAAGACCAGGACTCCTATTATTTGTGCACGCCAGTCGGTAAAAACCAGGTGACTATCAATACCCACAACTGCAATGGCACGTTCTCGCTAATCGTTTCAGGTTATTAAAATGAAAAAGTATTTCAGTAATTCAGAGAGCAGCTTTTACGTCGAAGAGACGGTGATTGCCTATCGTGATAATGAGATTCCTCTGCCGCCAGACCTCTTTGAGATAACGGAGGAGGAGTATCAGTCTTTCATGGTATCGCCTCACGGAATGACGCCGCATTACAACATCAAAAATAAAGCCATGGAATGGGCTGCCGTTGCTCTGCCTGAGCCTGATTATGTTGACGAGGCTGAAAAGCTAAAAGCCCGATTAATGCGGGATGCTGAAGCGATTATTGCGCCCCTGCAGCGTGCGGTGAAATACGCTATTGCCACAGAATCCGAAAAACAGATGCTTGAGCAGTGGGAGGTTTACACCGTCCTGCTGAGCCGGGTTGATACGTCCCTGGCTCCGGATGTCGAGTGGCCGCCAGTTCCAGTATGACCCGCTTCGGCGGGTTTTTTTTCATCTTAAATCAGGAGGCCAGATGGGTGGCTTGCACGGAATAGATATGGTGTCCGCCGGCGGCGGGCTGCGAAGCATTACGACAGTATCCACGGCGATTATCGGGCTTATCGGCACCGCGCCGGATGCTGAGGGGGCAACGCCTGCTTCTGTAAACCTCGGGTCTGCGCTACTGGATAATGCCTTTACGCTGACGGCGGGTGAAAATTACCCCGGGCGTGCAGGGAACGCCCTGAGCGTGGAAGCAGTGGCGGGAGCTGAGGCGGGCAGTGCGATTACTGTTGCGCTGGATAAGGGGGTGCTGGTCATCACGCTGGCAGTGGACGAGCGGGGCGAAGTGACCTCAACGGCGGCTGCCGTGGTTGAGGCTATCAGTCAGTCCGGTACTGGTATCGCAGCACGACTTAACGGAAATGCCGGAAACGGCGTGGTGGAGCCTTTTACCCGTCAGTCTTTCACCGGGGGGCAGGATGAGCCTTTCCCTGTGAACACACCCTGGGTTATTGCAGGGAGTGAGGCGCATGCTGCCCGACTGGGTGAGGGCGGAACATTAAAAACGGCGGTGACTGAGATCCTGAGTCAGACCGGTGCGCTGATTGTCGGTATCCGCGTCAGCGATGCCCCGACGGTAAAGGCCGGGGAGACGGTTATCGGCAATATCATCAGCGGGATGCAGGGATTTTTGCTTGCCCAGACAAAGACGGGAAATCAGCCCCGGGTGTTCATCGCCCCTGACTTTTCTGAAGATGATGGTGTTGGAAAGGCACTTGAAGCAATTGCTGAAAGAATGAAGGGGGTCGCTTATCTCGACAGCCCTTCGATGGCAACGCCACAGGAAGTTGTTGCACGTCGTTCTATGTACGGCGAGCGTGTGGAGATTTTGCGTCCGCGCGTGCTGACAACCGACGGTAGCGGTCAGATGGTTTATCGACCCTATTCGGCATTTGCTGCGGGTCTGCGCGCTCGGATTGACAGCGAGCTGGGGTACTGGTGGTCTAAATCGAATCAGGTGGTTAAGGGGTTCTCCGGCGTTGAACAGCCGGACAGCTGGTCTGTCGGGGATGAAAACAGCGTGGCGAACCAGCTGAACATGAATAATGTCAGCACCATCATCCAGTATGGTGGCTTCCGCCACTGGGGAAACCGCAACTGCAGCAACGATCCCCTTCGCTGGTTCGAATCTGCGGTGCGCACGGATGATGTGCTGCGCGCGTCGATTCAGGTTGGCCTCCTCCCCTACGTGGATGCGCCACTGGATATCATGCTGGCGCGGGATGCGGTCGAGTCAGTAAACAGTTATCTGCGCGAACAAAAAGCGCTGGGTGCCATTCATGGCGGTGAAGCCTGGCTCGATCCCGAGCTGAACACAGAGGCAACGCTTGCCGCCGGTCATCTCTATATCGACTACGACTATGGCTTCAAATCGCCGGCAGAGCGCATCACCTGCCGCGTTCATGTGAATACTGAATATGCCGAGGAGGCCTTTGGTGGGCAATAATTACTTAAAAAGCTGGGCGCTCTGGGTTAACGGCTCCCATATTCCCGCTGCGATGGAATACACCCCGCCGGCGCTGGCTGTAATCGAATCGGAATTCAGGGCGGGTCACATGGACATACCGACCATCCTTGATGACGGTATGGAGGCGCTGTCTGTCACCATGAAGCTGAAAGGGGTGGATGAGCGCGTGCTGGCACTTTTTGGTTTTCAGGCCGGTGGCCGCCCGCGTTTTGCGGTGCGTGAGGGGTATATTGGCGGGAATGGCAATGAATTTCTGACCGACGAAATGAGCGGCCTGATCACCCGCTACGAGTCAGATGCGCGCACGGAGTCCGAGCGCGCGAAGTGTGGTGTGACCATCACCCTCCGTCCTGATGTCTACAAGCGCACATTCAATCAAAAAGAGCTGATTTACATTGAGCCCCTGCAGGGGATCCGCCGCGTTAATGGCGTGGAGCCGTTTGGCGATATTAATAAATGGGTTATGGGCCGAAGCTGATCCTGACCTGAAAACCTGAACATCACGGGCGCTGCGGCGCCCTTTTTTTATCCCGGAGAAAACATGACCTACCCTGTTGAGACTGTCACCATAACGCTGTACACCCCCATCAAAGACGCCGCAGGCAATGAGATAACGCAGCTGTCTATGCGCGAGCCGAAAGTATTTGACCGGATCCGCCAGAGCTATCTCAAAGGCACGCCAGAAGAGAACGAGGCTGACATGATTGCCGGGCTGTGCGAAGTCCATCCTGACATCATCAAAAATCTGACGACCGCCGATTATCGACAGCTGGAGGATCAGTTCATCGTTTTTACGGCACCTCCGTCCGAACGCGCCGAAGCCAGGAAGGCACTGGCATCAATGCGCGCGGAGATGCGGGAGGCCGCGATGACTCGGCACCTGGCGAGCGGGATATTCAGCGGGGAATAGTGCTGCTATCGCTACGCATCCCCGGCTGGAATGTGGACAGCATCCTGAACCTGCCTTTCCGGGTGTTAATAAATTTCCTTGAACTCACGGACAAAGAATCATGAGTGTCATATCCAGTTCGCTTAAATCGACCATTACCTTTGGCGGCGTTGTCAGCCAGAGCTTTACGCGTTCAACAAAGACCCTGGATGCGTCGCTGAAAGGTACCGAGCGACGAACCGCCGATCTGACGCGTCAGCAGCAGGAGCTAGCAAAGCAAATCGCAGCGGGTGTGATGGCGGGCCAGTCAGTCGAGAAACTCCGAAACCGGTATGCCAGACTGACGGAGCAAATCCGCGAAACCGAGCGCGAGCAGAGCAGACTTAATCTTTCGATGCGCATGCGCGGAGCAGGGGTCGCCACGCTTAAGGGCGGCTTATGGGCCGGGAAGGCCGCGCTTGCCGGTGGTGCCATGGGGCTGGGTGGCATCATGGCAGCGGGGACGGCTGCTGTGGCGCTGAACGCCCACACGGCAGAACAGGCCGGAATGGCCCGCTCTTATGGTGTCAGCACCAACACTTTCCGCGCCTGGGACGGCATCGGGAAACAGATGGGGCTCAGCGGCGAGAATCTGGGCGATCTGGCCGAAGAGCTGGCAAACAAGGTGGGGGAAATTAATTCTCTGGGCGAGCAGTCGTCGGTAACGGACGGTCTGAAAATGATGGGCCTTAACCTCTCAGACCTGAAGGGAAAGAGCAACGAAGACCAGATGGCAACCGTCCTCAACCGCGCCCTGAAAATGAATGATGAGCAGGCAGCCCGCTCTGCCGTTGATATGATCATGGGCGGTGAAGCCAACAAAATTGCCGCCTGGATGAGGATGTCCGGCAAAAAATATGAAGAACTGATGGCGGTTCAGAAGCGTTACATTCTGACCACAGAAGACTCAGACGAGGCGGCGGCGAAAGGGCAGTTTGCGCTGTCAAATCTGTGGGTGTCCGTCTCAACGGCAGCCCAGAGTGTGCTGGGTACGCTGGCTGGTGAGCTGGCCCCCTCCATCACGAAATATGCCGATGATTTCTCGGGGTGGTTTGCGCACGGCGGCAGGGAACTCCTGGTCAGCAGGCTGAAGAGCTTTGGAGGTGGGATCAGCGACTTCTGGACAAACAACCTTCAGCCCGTGCTCAGCGCTCTCTGGAGAGGGCTGGAAGTGCTTGCGGAAAAAATAAACGAGTGGTTCCCAAGCATCGAACAGGAGCTCAGGGGAACCAGGACTGCAGAAGAGGCCTATAACATAGGCTGGCGAGAATCCGAATCAACGCAGCGCAAGCAGGCCGAGGCGCGTGGAGATGATTTCATTTTCGATACCTCAAGGGCCAGACAGGGTGCGCTGGCAATGCAGGATAAATGGCGCGAAATTCAGAATGACAAGCAGGTCGCTAAAGCACGTGATATTCGTGATTACGACAGACCAGAGTCAAGGGACAGCGCGTTTCTTGGGCTTCTTAAGCCTCAAAATACGCCAAAGGCTCCCGTTACGCCTCTGCGGCAAAGCAATAATCTGAGCGTGACCGTCATTACACAGCCCGGTGCCGATGCGCAGCAAATTGGTGACGCGGTAGGTGCAAAGGTATTTGATGTATTTGCACCCACGGCGGGAGCTGGCATGTATACCCCTGCGTCACTGGGCGGGTGACAGGGCCGCCAGACAATATTTCATTAAAACGAGTGAGCAAATGTCATACCTGAAAAACTGGTCTGTATGGCTGCGCGGCAGTCAGCTGCCGGTTACCGTTGAATACAGGCCGCCCACGATGGCGCTTCGGCAGGCCAGTTTTATGGCTGGAGATATGGACGCGCCTCAGGGTATTGATAACGGGATCGAGGAGATGACCGTCTCGTTGCGAATGATCGGCATCCAGTCTCAATTATTTTTCCTCGGCCTCAATACCCGCCTGACCGTGCGTGAGGGCTATACCTCCCATGCCGGAGGATATACCGGCGTTGAGGATGTGATTGAGGGACGCGTTATCCGCCTGGAGCCAGACCCAAGGCCTGCGCAGGGGCGCGCAGAAACCGGGACCACTGTAACGCTGAGTATCGCGTTTTACAAACGCTCGGTAGACGGGCGCGAGCGCATCCTGCTTATCCCCGGCCAGGGCATCAGGCGCGTCAACGGCCTTGATATGCTGTCGCTGACCAGCCTGATGGTGCTTGTGAGCTCCACGCAGGCTGACTCAGGCTTTGAGCTGATTGATTTTTTGTCGGAGGGTAACTGATGGATGATTTACTTGAATTTGCGCGTGTCATTCCGGATCTGGGGCTTGCTGCTCTGGATCTGGGCGTAAAATATCATTTTAAAACCATGATGACGCTCGGCTCCTTTCAGTTCTGCGTGGATGAGGCGGCTTACCAGAGCTTTCAGCGCACGCTCAGCTGGCGCTGGGGTGAGCAACAACGCTTCGGTCAGATGGATTCGCTGCAGTACGTCGGTCAGGCTGTTCCGGTAATTAGCTTTTCGGGTGAGGTATTTACGGACAGGCGACGCCTTTCCGTTCGCCCGCAGGAGTGGGCGATTGGCACCGCGCCCGTGCGCGAGATGTCGCTAATAGGGGACACCAGGACACCACAGCTTCTCATCTCAGGTATAGGGGAGATCCTCGGATACTGGGTCGTGACGGATTTTTCAGATACGGCAGACCGCTTTTTGATGGCCGGGTTACCAAAGCATCAACAATTTACGATGACGATTAAATACTATGGCGAAAATATATACGACGCGGGCGGGGGATATGCTGGATGAAATCTGCTGGCGATTTTACGGCGCGGAGCAGGAAATGATCGCCGTGCTTGAAGCCAACCCAGGCCTTGCCGAACTCGGCGATGTGTACCCTGCCGGAATAAAAATAACGCTTCCTGATAAGGTTGCCACCCCCGTCATGCAGGCGGAAACCCTCTGGAGCTAAAATAAAGCCCGCGGTGAGCGGGCGTTAAATTCATGTTGGAGAAGAGGGAAAAATAAATTTAGTTATGGTTAATATCAGTGCAGACAATCCGATTAGCGTCCCTATGGTCCACATAATCTGTTTATTTGAGGCCTTATTTATAGCCGACTCAAGCTGATCTTTAGTTGCCATGTCATCAAGGCGCTTGTTAGTTGCCTCAAGCTGGCTCTTAGTTGACTCAAGCTGATCCTTGGTTGCCATGTCATCAAGGCGCTTGTTAGTTGCCTCAAGCTGGCTCTTAGTTGACTCAAGCTGATCCTTGGTTGCCATGTCATCAAGGCGCTTGTTAATTGCCTCAAGCTGATCCTTAGTTGCCATGTTGCCAAGACGCTTGTTAGTTGCCTCAAGCTGGTCTTTGGATAGAGAAAAGTCTTGCTGGAGAAGTGACATATTTACATTCAGCTGCCCCAGCGTGTGCTTTATTTCGCGGGCATCACTACGTAATTCGGATACGTCTCGTTTGATATATTCTACGTCGGATTCAAGTTTGGCGACGCGTACTTCCAGATCTGACATATCACCTCCACCTCCGGAAAAATGGTTTTTTCTGTCCTCTTTGCGAGGAAAAGCCGTCATGATCACATTATTTTTATGCTCATTTGTCATGCGACTCTCCGCGCCTATCTATCCAGTCTAGCACAGGATATACAGCAAAGTGGCAGGTAAAGCCGCAGTTATTGCAAATGATCCGGAACTGGTAGTGTATCAAAGATGGAGGTGTTGAGCTTCCTGATAATAGTTGCACAAAATTTACGTAAGTCTGTTCACTGCTGCCATCTGCTGACAGTGATACTTCCTGAGTTTGCGGGATACCTATATTTTCGCTCTTGCACATTAGGCACCTAATAACATCGACACCCCTGCTGGACAAAAATTCAGAGAGTAGGTCTGGAGTGATGATTTTCAGACGTTCCTGCAGCTTTTTTACACCTTGCATTTGAGATACTCGTCATCCTGATGAGGGGCGGTAAATTAGCACAAGCCATGCCATTCCGGTTACTGATCATTTACTCAGCAGTGCTGCGATAGAGAACTTCAAATGGAGATAAACGCCATGACAAATCCACGCCCCTGGTTGCCGGGATTTTCCCTCACAGCCGAAAACAAAGATATTACAGCGGAAATCAGTCGTTACCTGACAAGCCTTACATTGATTGACTATGGCGCGAACGACGAAGATCCGCAGTCCGACAGCCTGACCATCAACCTGGTTTCTCCCACCCTCAAGCTTCCACCAAAGGGAACCCGGTTACGCCTTGCGCTGGGGTTTGATGGCATCCTGGTGGATAAGGGGGTTTTTATTGTTGATTCAGTAGCCCTTCAGGGTCCTCCGCGCACCATGACTATTACCGCCCTTGCCGTTCCCGGCGACAATACCAAAGGGGCCGGCACCATGCAGTCCCAGAAAGTTCGCCACTGGGAGGGCGTGACGCTGGGAGAAATTGTCACGACTATCGCGAAAGAGAATGGCATGACCCCAAAAGTCAGCGCATCGCTGGCGAAGGTGAACCCTGGCTATCTTGACCAGTACAAAGAGAACGATGCAGAGTTTCTGGCGCGCCTGGCCAGGCAGTTTGGGGCGGTCAGCAAGGCTGGCGGTGGGTGCTGGATATTTGCGGAGCGGGGGAGCGGCGTCAGTCCTGGCGGCAAAGCTCTGCCATCTCTGACCATCACCCCTTCAGGCCAGACGCACTGGCAGTTTTCGCACCGGAGTAAATCAAAAACAAAATCGCGCAGCGCACATGGAAGCGGCAAGGGAACGATAACGATCAGCTACCTTGATGCTACTACTGGTAAAACCAGCACGATCAGCTCGGGCAGTGGCGATCCGCATGCTCGCCCCAGCTTTACCCACCCAAGTCGGGCGGCAGCAGAGCAGTACCTTCAGAAACACATGCGTGAAATCGCTGCAGCTGAGCAAAAACAAGAAGAAGGTAAGGATAAGAAACCGAAAAAGCCAAAGCCTGAATATCTGATGAGCATGTCTATTTCGATGCCAGCCACTCCGGAGCTGGTGGTGTTGAGTCCTGAATGCAAAATTACGACAGATGGATTTGACGAGCAGGCCGACAGGGAATGGGTGGTGGAGAACGTGGCGTTTCACCTTGAGCCCGGCAGCGGGATGAGCATCAGCGTGGAGTTGAGGCGTTAATCCGGGTTTTCGAAAGATTACGCCTGACATATGGCCCTAAAAATGATTTTCTTCTGGTATGGGGGCAGCTACCTCCCCTTTTTCGGTTTTTGAGAAATGGTTGTAACGGCCAGTAAAACTATTTTTAATAGGTTGAGTCAGTAACAAGCCACATATCGGATTGATCGAACATTTCCTCCAGCATGCGGTTCAGCTTTTCCCGATCGCTTTTGCTGGCATCGCTATTCAGGCCGTTCGCCTGCATCGGCTTCACCCTCACTTCGGCATCAGGGAAAATCTGGTGCACTCGTTTCGTCAACTCGGCCAAGATGATCTCCCTGGCCCCTTTGAGCCCCTCAACATTACGCTTGTCATAAACCAGTTCTACGAACATAAGTGCTCCGCTAATTACTGTTTTAATATACAGTATTAAAGCTTTTGCGATTGCATACGTCAAGTGCATGTCAAATTTTTAATTTGTGTACATATTTGAGTACAATCTTAATTATTTTAATTATTATTAATTCAATAATATCAACGAATTGCTTTGCTTTTAATCTATATCCATTTAACTAAGGGGACGAGGCGGCACGAGTATAGCGTTATTTACACTTTGCGTTAAGCGCATTGCCGCCTGACTGCTCAAAGAGTCACCATTCAGGCCGATTTTTTTGCCGATTTTTCATTATCTTCCTGCGCCTTGAGCTCGGCCTTACGCTTGTTCGACATATCATTGCGGATTTGCGCATGGCTCAACAGCGCGAAGATAAAGGTCCCGCCGCAAATATTGCCCGCCAGCGTTGGCAGGGCGAACGGCCAGAAGAAATCGCTCCAGTGTAGCGTGCCATTAAAGACCAGATAGAGAATTTCAACGGTACCCACCACGATGTGCGTGGTATCGGCGAGCGCAATCAGCCAGGTCATCAGAATGATCACCACAATTTTTGCGCTGCCTGCCGAGGGGAACATCCACACCATGGTGGCGATGATCCAGCCGGAGATAATCGCATTCGAGAACATCTCTAAGGGCGTGTTTTTCATCACATCCATGCCAATTTTTACAAACGCATCCCGGGTGGGCTCATCAAATATCGGCATATACTCAAAGGCCCAGGCTGCGATGCCTGTACCAATGATATTCCCAAGCAATACCACGCTCCAGAGCCGCATCAGCAAGCCGAAATTGCCCAGGGTAGGGTTTTGCATCACGGGCAGCACGGCAGTGACGGTGTTTTCAGTAAAGAGCTGCTGGCGCGCCATGATGACGATGATAAAGCCGAAGGTGTAGCCAAGATTCTCCAGTAAAAAACCACCCGGCACGCCCTCCAGCTGGACATGAAATATGCCTTTGGCCAGCAGCGACGCACCCATCGAGAGACCCGCAGCAATCGCCGACCAGAACAGGGCCATGGCGTCGCGTTCCATCTCCTTTTCACCATCCTGACGTATATGCTCGTGGATCGCCATCGCACGGGAGGGCAGGCGATCTTCGTCAATTTCTATCTTCTCGCCACGCTCTTTTTCCTCACTCTCAATTTCTACGTCCTCATTGCTCTCGCCAATTTTTTCTTCGCCCACTTCTTTCATAACCGCTCCTGGAGGATGATCTTTCTTTTAAGCGTAGCGGCTTTTATCGTGATGCCTGTGGGGATGCTCTTAAATTGGTGGCAATGGCAACAAAGGTGATACATCTCTTTCAAAGACATTATAAAATTGCCAGCGAAACGAATTCCTAAAGCCAGGCTATGCTGAGATCAGAGTGACGGTGGTTACTGCCCGTAATTGTGCTCATAGACATCGGGAAACGTGCTGTTACAATCACTTGCACGTTTTCATACGGAGCGCCAGATGCTCCGTTACGGATGGCAATCAACGATAGCCATACTGAACAGGGAGATAATTATGAAACTTCGGCTGTCGGCGCTTGCGCTGGGCGCGACGATGCTTGTGGGCTGCGCCAGCTCCGGGGAGCAAACGGGACGCTCCGATCCTCTTGAAGGGTTTAACCGCTCGATGTACAGCTTCAACTATAACGTGCTGGATCCGTATGTGGTTCGCCCGGTAGCGGTGGCATGGCGCGATTATGTTCCGCAACCTGCGCGTAATGGATTAAGCAATTTCACCAGCAACCTGGAAGAGCCAGCGGTGATGGTGAACTATTTCCTGCAAGGTGACCCGTATCAGGGGATGGTGCACTTTACGCGCTTCTTCCTGAACTCCCTGCTGGGTATGGGCGGCTTCATTGATGTCGCGGGCATGGCAAACACAAAACTGCAGCGTGAACAGCCGCACCGTTTCGGCAGCACGCTGGGGCATTACGGTGTAGGTTATGGTCCGTATGTGCATCTGCCGTTCTATGGCAGTTTCACCGTGCGTGATGATGGCGGCGATATGGTGGATACGCTGTATCCTGTGCTGTCATGGCTGACCTGGCCGCTGTCGATTGGTAAGTGGACGGTGGAAGGGATTGAAACGCGTGCGCAACTGCTGGACTCTGACGGTCTGCTGCGCCAGTCTTCCGATCCGTATATCATGGTGCGTGAAGCGTACTTCCAGAACCATGACTTCATTGCCAATGGCGGCAAGCTGAAGCCGGAAGATAATCCGAACGCGAAAGCCATCGAGAATGAACTCAAAGATATCGATTCGGAATAAATAAAAAAGGTGAGCGATGCTCACCTTTTTTGATCCCTGCGCGAATTAGAACGCGTAGTTGAAGTTGGTACCGAACAGCCAGGCTTTACCTTCAGAGGTGAACTCGTAAGGGCCTTCCTGGAACGTCACTTTCTGACCGTGCATATAAGAGACGCCAGCGTCGACTGACGCATTCTCGTTGAATGCATAGGTTGCACCAGCACTCAGCCAGAAGCGGTCCTGATCCGGGATGGAGATGGAGCGCTTATCAGCCGGAACCGGGCTATCATCAAAAGCGATACCGGTACGGAACGTCCAGTTGTCGTCCATATAGTAGGTTGTACCCAGCGCAATACGGTATGCGTCGTGGAAACTTTCGTCCTTATAGAACAGCGTCTGACCATTGGTGCCGGTCGCTTTCAACTCTTCGAACTGACTCCAGCTGGTGTATGCCAGGCTATAGTGAATAGCCCACTGTGGTGCGACGCGGTTGTAACCGGAGACTTCCCACATTTCTGGCAGATGCAGTGACAGTGAACCTGGTACGGTCTGGTTTGACGTGCCCCACGGGATGGTGGTGCCTGCACCCGGAACCATGCCGTTTACAGGGCTCAGGATGCCGCTTTTGTAATCGCCATCGAAATCAATTTTCACTTCTGAGCGATAGGTCAGACCCCAGCGGTTATTTTTGTCCAGCTCATACAGAATACCCGCGTTCCAGCCGTAGCCCCACTCATCGCCCTTCAGGCTGGCGATCTTGTTGCTGTTTTTCGGCAGAGCGGCAGTTTGTTCACCGGTATAACGCTCAATTTTGGCATCAGCGTAGACGGCATCAAAGCCCAGGCCGAAGCTCCAGTTGTCATTGAGACGATACGCGCCGCTCAGGTTCAGGTTGAGGGTAGTTAAATCGGTTTTGCCCCCATATTCGCCTGCCGGGTAATTGTTATTGAACTCGGTTGCCAGACCATAGTTAGAGGTGACTGACGCACCCCAACCAAATTGTTCATTAATCGGCGCAACGAAGTGCAGGTTAGGTACCCACGCTGTCGGCGCAATGTTATCCGCTTTCAGGCTCGCGCCGGTGAAAGGCGATTTGCCGGAAATATTGACATCAGGATCGATGTAAACCGCACCAGCAGAGAAGGTCGGGCGATCGAACATCATGATAAGCGCAGGGTTACGACTTGCGTTACCTGCGTCATCAGCAATAGCGCCTTCCCCGGAATATGCACGGCCAAGGCCAGAGGAAGAAAATTCGTTTAACTGGAAGCCCGCTGACCAGGCGGACGTTGAGACGATTGCCACTGCGACTGCCAGCGCAGTCTTTTTGAACAGGGTTTTCTGGCTCATGACCATAACCTCATTGAGTTATTTTTATTCAATAATTGTTACATACCGTAACAGGAGCGCGAAGTGTAGGGTCTGAGGTATGACATACAAATCAGACCAGTGGCGTGAGTATAGGTCTGACCAGCTAATATGTTGCAAGTTTGTTTATTAATATTTTCAAACATGTTTCTTGAAACGAGATCTGGTTGGCAAAATTGTGACCAGCGAGACTCACCCGAAAGGGTGAATTTTGTTTTAGATCATTTTTTAGTGTGATATTGCTCACTTATCCGATTTTGCGTCATTAACGGCTGGAGAGAGCCAACGGCGGGGCGTAAAATATCAGCATCGTGTTTATCTCGCGCTTCGCGCGAATACAGAGGAAATTGAGCTATGAGTAAATGCAGTGCTGATGAAACCCCGGTTTGCTGCTGTATGGATGTTGGCACCATCATGGACAACACCGATTGCACCGCGTCTTACAGCCGTGTATTCACTAGCCGTGCCGAAGCGGAAGAAACCCTGGCCGCGCTGAGTCAACGTGCGCGTGAAGTCGAATCCGATCCGTGCGAAATCAAGTCGACCTTTACCGAAGTGGAAGGTGGCATGAAGCTGGACATCGATTTTGTTTTTGCGTGTGAAGCTGAAACGCTGATTTTCCAGCTGGGCCTGCGTTAACCCTTTTGCCCGGCGGCGCTTCGCTTGCACGGGCCTACGATCGTGTAGGCCGGGTAAGGCAACGCCGCCACCCGGCAACAAAACCGCACAAATGCCTCTGCCATGCAGGGGCATTTTCTTTTTCTTCTCTGTGCCTTAGCTCGCACTTTTTCGTTTCCCCGATTGGCTGAATGTAAAAAAATGGTTAAGACTGTTATCAGGTCAGACCACTTTATATTTGTGTAAAGTTTTTTACAGGGGAATGTTATGAGTCAGGCATTACCGCTTATCACCCGACAAGGTGATCGCATTGCCATTGTTAGCGGGTTGCGAACGCCGTTTGCGCGTCAGGCAACCGCCTTTCACGGTATACCGGCCGTCGATCTGGGGAAAATGGTCGTAGGCGAGATGCTGGCTCGCAGCGAAATTCCGCCTGAGGTCATCGAACAGCTGGTCTTCGGCCAGGTCGTGCAGATGCCTGAAGCCCCCAACATTGCACGTGAAATTGTTCTCGGCACGGGAATGAATGTGCACACCGATGCCTATAGCGTCAGCCGCGCCTGCGCGACCAGCTTTCAGGCGGTGGCTAACGTGGCCGAAAGCCTGATGGTGGGGACTATCCGCGCGGGTATCGCGGGCGGGGCGGACTCCTCTTCAGTGCTGCCGATTGGGGTCAGCAAAAAGCTGGCACGTATCCTCGTGGATGCTAACAAGGCCCGCACGACAGGCCAGAAACTTAAACTCTTCTCGCGTTTACGCCTGCGCGATCTGATGCCTGTTCCGCCCGCGGTGGCTGAATATTCAACCGGCCTGCGCATGGGCGATACCGCTGAGCAGATGGCGAAAACTTACGGCATCACCCGCGAACAGCAGGATGCGCTGGCGCATCGTTCGCACCAGCTCGCTGCGAAGGCCTGGTCGGAAGGTAAACTTGCCGACCAGGTGATGGCGGCTTACATCCCGCCTTTCCGAGAACCTCTGGTGGAAGATAACAATATTCGCGGCACCTCGACGCTGGCGGATTACGCAAAACTGCGCCCGGCGTTTGACCGTAAACATGGCACCGTTACGGCGGCCAACAGTACGCCTCTGACGGACGGTGCTGCGGCCGTGATCTTGATGACCGAATCCCGTGCGAAGGAGCTTGGCATCACCCCGCTGGGTTATTTGCGAAGCTATGCGTTTACGGCGATTGATGTCTGGCAGGACATGTTGTTAGGTCCAGCCTGGTCCACGCCGCTGGCGCTGGAGCGCGCGGGGCTGACGCTGGCTGACTTAACCCTGATCGATATGCACGAAGCCTTTGCCGCACAAACCCTGGCAAACATCCAGCTGCTGGCAAGCGAGCGCTTCGCGCGCGATGTACTGGGCCGCGCCCACGCGACCGGCGAAGTGGATCAGAGTAAGTTTAACGTGCTTGGCGGATCCATCGCCTACGGCCATCCGTTTGCGGCAACGGGCGCGCGTATGATTACCCAAACGTTACATGAACTTCGTCGCCGCGGCGGTGGGTTTGGTCTCGTTACCGCCTGCGCGGCAGGCGGTCTTGGCGCAGCAATGGTTCTGGAGGCTGAATAATGGACATGCCATCTGCATTCAATCTGACGGTTCGCCTCGACAACGTGGCCGTTATCACTATTGATGTGCCTGATGAAAAGATGAATACCCTGAAGGCCGAATTTGGCGTTCAGGTGCGCGCGATGCTAAAGCAGCTCCGCGAAAACAAAGCCATTCGCGGTCTGGTGTTTATCTCGGCCAAGCCGGATAACTTTATTGCCGGGGCCGATATCAACATGATTGCCCGCGCGCAAAGCGCTCAGGAAGCCGAAGAGCTGGCGCGTCAGGGGCAGCAGGTGATGGCTGAGATCCACGCCCTGTCGTTTCCGGTGATTGCTGCCATTCACGGCGCTTGTCTGGGGGGCGGTTTAGAGCTGGCGCTGGCCTGCCATAGCCGCATTTGTACCGATGATGCAAAAACGGTGTTAGGCCTGCCGGAAGTGCAGTTAGGCTTGTTACCTGGCTCGGGTGGAACGCAGCGTTTACCGCGTCTGGTGGGGGTGAGTACCGCGCTGGAGATGATCTTAACCGGCAAGCAACTGCGCGCCCGTCAGGCGCTGAAAGTGGGACTGGTCGATGAAGTGGTTCCCCACTCGATTTTGCTGGAGGCCGCCGTTGAGTTGGCCCTGAAAGGGCGTCAGGCAAAACGTCCTCTTCCTGTGCGTGAGCGCGTGCTGGCAGGACCACTGGGGCGCGCGCTCCTGTTCAGCATGGTAAGCAAAAAGACCGAGCAAAAAACCAAAGGCAACTACCCGGCGGCGAAGCGCATTCTTGAAGTGATTGAAATCGGCTTGTCACAGGGCAGCAGCAGCGGTTATGCCGCCGAGGCAAAAGCCTTTGGTGAACTGGCGATGACGCCGCAGTCTCAGGCGCTGCGCAGCATCTTCTTTGCCAGCACTGACGTCAAAAAAGATCCGGGAAGCGAAGCTGAGCCTGCGCCGCTGCGCGCCGTTGGCGTGCTGGGGGGCGGGCTGATGGGCGGTGGAATTGCGTTTGTCACTGCCAGCAAAGGCAAATTGCCGGTGCGTATCAAAGACATTAATCCTAAGGGAATCAACCACGCGCTTCAGTACAGCTGGCAGAACCTTGATCAGAAGGTTAAACGCCGCCATATCAAAGCAAGCGAGCGCGATAAAACACTCGCGATGATCACTGGCACCACGGACTACCGCGGTTTTGCACATCGCGATCTGGTGATAGAAGCCGTGTTTGAAGATCTGGCGCTCAAGCAGCAAATGGTGGCAGACGTTGAACAGCATTGCGCCCCGCATACCATCTTTGCTTCAAACACCTCGTCATTGCCGATTGGCGACATCGCGGCGAAAGCCGCACGACCGGAGCAGGTGATTGGTCTGCACTTCTTTAGCCCGGTTGAAAAAATGCCGCTGGTGGAGGTTATTCCACACGCGACCACCAGTCCGCAAACCGTTGCCACGGTGGTCAAGCTCGCGAAAAAGCAGGGCAAAACGCCGATTGTCGTGGCAGATAAAGCAGGCTTCTACGTCAATCGCATTCTGGCTCCCTACATTAATGAAGCAATGCGGTTGCTGACGGAAGGGGAGAAAATTGAGCACGTCGATGAGGCGCTGGTGAAGTTTGGTTTCCCTGTCGGCCCAATCCAACTTTTGGATGAGGTAGGAATAGATACCGGCACTAAAATTATACCTGTACTGGAAGCTGCTTACGGAGACCGTTTTAGCCCCCCTGCAAACATTGTTTCTGCAATTTTGAAGGACGATCGCAAAGGCAGAAAAAATGAACGCGGTTTCTATCTTTACGGGGCAAAAGGGCGTAAAAGCAAGAAACAGGTCGACCCTGCGGTTTATGGGCTTATTTCTGTTACCGGTCAGGGAAAACTGTCGTCAGCGCAGTGTGCTGAGCGTTGTGTGATGATGATGCTCAACGAAGCGGCGCGCTGTTTCGGCGAACAGGTGATCAAAAGCGCACGCGATGGTGACATCGGTGCCGTATTTGGTATTGGTTTCCCGCCGTTCCTTGGCGGCCCGTTCCGGTATATGGACACCCTCGGGGCGGGTGAAGTGGTTGCAATTCTGCAACGTCTGGCTTCGCAATATGGTCCACGGTTTACACCCTGTGACGAATTATTGCAGATGGCGGAACGGGGCCAGACATTTTGGCCTGCAAGGGAAACTGTCCTCGTAAGCTGAGGTCAAAGAAGGGTAAATCCTTCGGTGAAGAGACCTGTTTTGGCGAATTTGTAAACAGAGATTGACTATACTTACGCCATTGAGGTAAAAAACAGCGTTTCATTCACCGAATGGATCAGGCACAATGCCCGGCCATCGGGTTTTCTACCTCCCAGCTTTAATCGCGGGTAGTCAACGCCGGTGATTCTGGTTAACAAAAGCGGTGCAATATGCAAGTTTTTATCATGCGTCACGGCGACGCGGCACTCGATGCCGCCAGTGACTCAGTACGTCCTTTGACAGTCTGTGGCTGCGACGAATCCCGTCAAATGGCTACCTGGCTTAAAGGTCAAAAAGTGGACATTGAACGCGTTCTGGTGAGTCCGTTCCTGCGTGCAGAACAGACGCTGGATGTGGTCGGGGAGTGTATGAACCTGCCTTCCAGTGTGGATGTTCTTCCTGAACTCACGCCGTGTGGCGATGTGGGTCTTGTGAGTGCCTATCTTCAGGCGCTGTGCAATGAAGGTGTCGCTTCCGCACTGGTCATTTCCCACCTGCCGCTGGTCGGCTATCTGGTATCTGAGCTGTGCCCTGGCGAAACGCCGCCTATGTTCACGACCTCCGCCATTGCCAACGTCACCCTGGACGAAACCGGCAAAGGTGTCTTTAACTGGCAAATGAGTCCGTGCAACCTGAAGATGGCAAAAGCGATCTGACGTGACGTGCGATATGGCGGGGTGCAATGTGCTTCCCGCCATCCTGTCAGGGTAACTCTGGCGGCTGCCATTCCTCGACTTCAATCAACACCAGCAATGCGGCATCTCCGCCGTACTCTTTGGGTGCCTGATGAAACGCCATCACGTGTGGATGCTGAGCCAGCCACAGCGGCGTCTGTTGCTTGAGAATATGTTTGCCGTGACCGTGCATCACGCAGGCGCAAAAAACGTGTTCGCGACGACATGCCGCAATCAACGCCCCCAGCTCCTGTTTCGCCTGCATCTGGGTTAACCCGTGCAGATCGAGAAACAGCTCCGGTGAATAGTCCCCACGGCGTAACTTTTTCAGCTCAAAATGGCTGACGTCTTCACGTACGTACTTCACAGCCCCCTGCGTGTTGAGCAGAGGCTGAAATTCATCTGAAAAATAGTGGCTGTTATCGGCCTGCTCCTGGAGCAGTCGCTTGACCGGCACTTCGCTGATTTTTTTGCGCTGAGGACGATGAACGATGGTGTCCTGCGTGATTTTACGCGTCCCGGTCATCAGCTGTCGGAAGAGTGTCTGATCCTCCTCGCTGAGCGATGTTTTCTTTTTCATTTGGTATTCTCATCTCGTATTTCCGATAGTGTACCCGACTAAACGCATTTTTTAACCTCAAGCGGTACGCGTCATTGCTGATTTATCGCCGTCTTCATGGCAAACTAGCCGCCGAAAATTATGCGAGCATGCCCTGGAGGAAAGAGTGGATAAAATTTTTGTCGATGAAGCAGTAAACGAGCTGCATACCATACAGGACATGTTGCGCTGGTCGGTTAGCCGCTTCAGCGCCGCCAACATCTGGTACGGTCACGGTACCGATAACCCGTGGGATGAGGCCGTTCAGCTGGTGCTCCCGTCCCTCTACCTGCCGCTGGATATTCCGGAAGACATGCGTACCGCGCGCCTGACCTCCAGCGAGAAGCACCGCATCGTTGAGCGCGTGATCCGCCGCGTGAACGAGCGTATCCCGGTCGCCTACCTGACCAATAAAGCCTGGTTCTGCGGCCACGAGTTCTATGTTGATGAACGCGTGCTGGTGCCGCGCTCACCGATTGGTGAGCTGATTAACAACCACTTTGAAGGACTGATTAACCATCAGCCGCAGCACATTCTGGATATGTGTACCGGCAGTGGCTGCATTGCGATTGCCTGTGCCTATGCCTTCCCGGAAGCGGAAGTGGACGCGGTCGATATTTCCACCGACGCGCTGGCCGTAACCGAGCACAACATTGAAGAGCACGGCCTGATCCATCACGTTACGCCAATTCGCTCTGACCTCTTCCGCGATCTGCCGACGCTGCAGTACGATCTGATCGTCACCAATCCGCCGTACGTCGATGCAGAAGACATGTCCGATCTGCCAAACGAATATCGCCATGAGCCGGAGCTGGGCCTGGCATCAGGCTCTGACGGTCTGAAGCTGACCCGCCGCATTCTGGCCTGTGCGCCGGATTACCTGACCGATGACGGCGTTCTGATTTGTGAAGTGGGCAACAGCATGGTACATCTGATAGAGCAGTACCCGGATGTGCCGTTCACCTGGCTCGAGTTCGACAACGGCGGTGATGGCGTCTTTATGCTGACCAAAGCCCAGCTGCTCGACGCGCGCGAATACTTCAGCATCTATAAAGATTAATCCAGCGGGCTTCGGCCCGTTTCACAACGCTCAAACACAAACAACAACATCGGAGCCGTGATGGCAGGAAACAGTATTGGACAGGTATTCCGTGTGACCACCTTTGGGGAGTCGCACGGGTTGGCACTCGGTTGCATCGTCGACGGCGTACCGCCGGGCATCGAACTGACCGAAGCAGATTTACAGCACAACCTCGACCGTCGACGTCCGGGTACCTCTCGCTACACCACGCAGCGTCGCGAGCCGGACCAGGTCAAAATTCTTTCCGGCGTCTTTGAAGGGCGCACCACCGGGACCAGCATTGGTCTGCTGATCGAAAACACCGATCAGCGCTCCCAGGACTACGGCGCCATCAAAGACGTTTTCCGTCCGGGCCACGCCGACTACACCTACGAACAAAAGTACGGCTTCCGTGACTATCGCGGTGGCGGACGCTCTTCCGCGCGTGAAACCGCGATGCGCGTGGCGGCAGGGGCGATTGCCAAGAAATACCTGCAGCAGAAATTTGGCATCGTTATCCGCGGCTGTCTGACCCAGATGGGCGACATTCCTCTGGCGATCAAAGACTGGGATCAGGTCGAGCAAAACCCGTTCTTTTGCGCGGATGCCGACAAGCTAGAGGCGCTCGACGAACTGATGCGCGGCCTGAAAAAAGAGGGCGATTCCATCGGTGCGAAAGTCACCGTGGTGGCTGACGGCGTTCCGGCTGGCTGGGGCGAGCCGGTATTTGACCGTCTCGATGCTGACATCGCCCACGCGCTGATGAGCATCAACGCGGTGAAAGGCGTCGAGATTGGCGACGGTTTTGATGTGGTTCAGCTTCGCGGTAGCCAGAACCGCGACGAAATCACGAAAGCGGGCTTCCAGAGCAACCATGCGGGCGGCATTCTGGGCGGTATCAGCAGTGGGCAGCAGATTGTTGCCAACATCGCACTGAAGCCGACTTCCAGCATTACCGTGCCGGGCCACACGATTAACCGCTCTGGTGAAGAAGTTGAGATGATCACCAAAGGACGTCACGATCCGTGCGTGGGGATCCGCGCGGTGCCGATCGCAGAAGCGATGCTGGCGATCGTGTTGATGGATCACTTCCTGCGCCAGCGCGCGCAGAATGCGGATGTGACGACCACCATTCCACGCTGGTAAACATGAAAAAAACCGCAATTGCTCTGCTGGCGCTGCTCGCCAGTGGGGCCTCTCTGGCAGCCACGCCGTGGCAAAAAATCACCCATCCGGTGGCGGGGAGTGCGCAGTCCATCGGTGCCTTCTCTAACGGCTGCATCGTGGGCGCGCAGGAACTTCCGCTGCAGTCGGACACCTATCAGGTGATGCGTACCGATCAGCGCCGCTATTTCGGCCATCCGGATCTGGTGTTGTTTATACAGCGCCTTGGTAATCAGGTGCATAACCTGGGGCTGGGCACGATGCTGATCGGCGATATGGGGATGCCTGCCGGGGGCCGCTTCAACGGCGGTCACGCCAGCCACCAGACCGGACTGGATGTCGATATCTTCTTACAGCTGCCGAAAACGCGCTGGACGTCTTCGCAGCTGCTGAAACCGCAGGCGCTGGATCTGGTCGCGAGCGACGGTAAGCACGTAGTGCCGTCCCTGTGGACGCAGGAAGTCTCCAGCATGATCAAGCTGGCGGCAGAAGATAACGACGTCACGCGGATTTTCGTTAACCCGGCCATCAAGCAACAGCTCTGTCTGGATGCCGGAACGGATCGCGACTGGCTGCGCAAAGTGCGTCCGTGGTTCCAGCACCGTGCACATATGCACGTTCGTCTGCGCTGCCCGGCGAACAGCCTGGAATGTGAAGATCAGCCGCTTCCACCGCCTGGCGATGGCTGTGGTTATGAACTGCAAAGCTGGTTTGAACCGGCGAAGCCTGGAACCTCTAAGCCTGAGAAGAAGACACCGCCTCCGTTGCCGCCTTCCTGCCAGGCGCTACTGGATGAGCATGTACTTTAATGGATAATTTCGTCGATCTGTTTATGGTGTCACCGCTGCTGCTGGCGGTGCTCTTTTTTGTTGCGATGCTCGCCGGGTTTATCGATGCGCTGGCGGGTGGGGGCGGTTTGCTGACGGTTCCGGCGCTGCTGGCGGCGGGCATGAGCCCGGCTCAGGCGCTGGCTACTAACAAGCTGCAGGCCTGCGGTGGGTCGCTCTCGGCGTCGCTCTATTTTATCCGCCGCAAGGTGGTGAGCCTGGCCGATCAGAAGCTCAATATTCTGATGACCTTTATTGGCTCGACGTCGGGCGCGCTGCTGGTTCAGCACGTGCAGTCTGATATTTTGCGTCAGATCCTGCCGATTCTGGTTATCTGCATTGGCCTGTACTTTTTGCTGATGCCAAAGCTCGGTGAAGAGGATCGCCAGCGTCGCCTGCACGGCCTGCCGTTTGCGCTGGTTGCCGGGGGCTGTGTAGGTTTTTATGACGGTTTCTTCGGCCCGGGCGCAGGCTCGTTTTACGCGCTGGCTTTCGTGACGCTGGCCGGGTTCAACCTCGCCAAATCCACCGCCCATGCCAAAGTGCTCAACGCGACCTCAAACGTCGGCGGCCTGCTGCTGTTTATCATTGGCGGCAAGGTTATCTGGGCAACCGGCTTTGTAATGATGGTGGGCCAATTTTTAGGCGCGCGCGTGGGCTCGCGTCTGGTATTGAGCAAGGGGCAAAAGCTGATCCGCCCGATGATTGTTGTGGTCTCGGCGGTGATGAGCGCCAAACTGCTTTATGACAGCCATGGACAGGAGATCCTCACCTGGTTGGGGATGCACTAATGAACAGTACGCATAACTACGAACAGCTGATTGAGATTTTCGACGGCTGTTTTGCTGATGATTTTAATACCCGTCTGATTAAAGGCGACGACGAACCGATCTATCTTCCTGCTGATGCAGAGGTTCCGTATAACCGGATCGTTTTCGCACATGGCTTTTACGCCAGCGGTTTGCACGAGATTTCGCACTGGTGCATTGCGGGGAAAGCACGTCGCGAGCTGGTGGACTTCGGTTACTGGTATTGCCCGGACGGGCGTGACGCCGCAACTCAGGGCCAGTTTGAAGATGTTGAAGTCAAACCCCAGGCGCTGGAGTGGCTGTTCTGCGTGGCGGCGGGTTTCCCGTTCAACGTGAGCTGCGACAACCTGGAAGGCGACTTCGAGCCGGATCGTATCGTCTTCCAGCGCCGCGTTCACAAGCAGGTGATGGAATATCTTGAGAAGGGCATCCCGGAACGTCCGGCGCGCCTGATCGAGGCTTTACAGAATTATTACCACACGCCGGAGATCACGGCGGAATGCTTCCCTTGGCCGGAAGATCTTTAACAGAGGAAAGAAGATGATCGCAGAATTTGAATCACGCATTCTGGCGTTAATTGATGACATGGTGGAACACGCCAGTGATGATGAGCTGTTCGCCAGCGGTTATCTGCGTGGTCACCTGACGCTTGCCGTAGCCGAGCTGGAGGCAGGTGACGATCACTCTGCCGAGGCCGTTCACGATGAAGTGACCCGCAGCCTTGAAAAAGCCATTCTGGCCGGGGAACTCTCTCCGCGCGACCAGTCACTGGTGCTGGGCATGTGGGACACTTTGTTCCAGCAGGCGAAACGCTAAGCCGTCTTCTCTTCCCTCTCCCCTTTGGGGAGAGGGTCAGGGTGAGGGGATTTGACCGCACCCTACTTAACCTTCTTCCCCTTCAGCAGCTTCCGCACCCATAATCGATTCGGATTCAGTCCCGCAAGCGTAACCCTGTCCAACGGAATCGGTTCGTCGCTCATTTGCGCGGCTAATACTTCAGCCAGCAGCGGCGCAGAGCACAGCCCGCGTGAACCCAGCCCGCCCAGCATAAACAGCTCCGGATACACCGGTGCGGCCACCGCCGTTTCCCTGTGCTCAGCCAGATCCTGATAGGCCTCAAGCGTGGCTTCGTAGTCCGGCACGTTTCCCGCCATCGGCAAATGATCGCGGGTGGCACAGCGCACGCCGCAGCGTGCATCACCCTCGCTGACGTCCACCTCTTTCGCCCATGCCGCATCCGGGAAACAGTCAATCAGGCGCTGACGGTTTTGCGCCTGATCCGCCTCGCTGTAGCGCATATCCGTTTCGCCACGATGATAGCTGGCGCCGATGCAGTGATGGCCGTTAGACGGATTTTGCGGCGTCAGATAGCCGTCATAGCACAGCACCTGACGCAGTTGGCCGAGCGCAGGCGCGGTCGGGATATGGCTTACCTGGCCGCCGACCGGATAAACCGGCAATGTTTCTGTCTGGATAAACTGGCTGATGTTATGTCCGTTTGCCAGCACAACGCTGGCGTGCTGCGCCGCTTTGCCATCAGCAAAACGCAGATTCCAGCGTTCTGTCCGGCTAAGCGATTCAACGGTGTGGGCATAGTGCACCGTCAGCCCGCGAGACTGGGCCAGGGTCATCGCCGCCGCCGTCAGGTCGGCCGGGCACAGCCAGCCGCCGAGCGGATACTGTATACCGTCACAGCTCGTGTCGACGCCCGCGGTTTCAGCAACCTGCTGCGCAGTGACCGCACGGGCGATCGCCTCCGGCAGACCCAGCGACAGCATTTGCGCAATTTTTTGCTGGCTCTTCTCATCCCAGCCGAGCTGCGTCACGCCGCACCAGTCGTGGTCAAAATCAACAGGCAGAAGATCGTACAGACGACGAGCAAACGTAAATGCCGCCGGGAAAAACTGGAACAGCGCCGGGTCGTGCGCGCTCAGCAGAGGATAAAGCGCGCCCTGACGGTTGCCTGAGGCACCCGTCGCCGGTGCCTCATCGGCGCAGTAGAGCGTGACCTGCCAGCCACGGTGGAGAAGCGCGAGCGAGAGCAGGGCGCTGGCAATGCCGCCGCCAATGAGTGCTACCTCGCGTGTTTCACTGGCGCGACGGGAAAACCACGGTGCCTGAGCGGGGACATTCAACGTCTGTTCCATCGTCCCGACCAGCATGTCGCGCTTGCGGCCAAACCCCTTGGTTTTACGCATGGTAAAGCCCGCTTCCTGCAGCCCGCGGCGGACAAAACCTGCCGAGGTGAAGGTGGCGAGCGTAGCGCCCGGGCGGGCCAGACGCGCCATTGCGCAAAACAGATGCTGACTCCACATATCCGGGTTTTTGGCAGGGGCAAAACCGTCCAGGAACCAGGCATCCACTTTCTGATTCATCGAATCGTCGAGCTGATCGGTCAGTTCGTTAATGTCGCCCAGCCATAAATCCAGGGTAACGCGTCCGCCGTCCAGAATCAGACGATGGCAGCCACCCACGGCCGGTGGCCATTGCGCCTGAAGCTGCTCTGCCCAGGTTGCCAGCTCCGGCCAGTGCTGATGTGCGAGCTGTAAATCGTGCAAAGTGAGCGGGAATTTTTCAAAACTGACGAAATGTAATCTTTGGAGCGTAGCCTCGGAATGGGCAGCGTGAAACCGATCAAACGCCTGCCAGAGGGTCAGAAAATTGAGGCCGGTACCGAATCCGCTTTCCGCCACCACGAACAGGCTGCGCGGATGCGCGGGGAATCGGGCGCCGAGCTGGTTTCCGTCGAGAAAAACATAACGTGTCTCTTCAAGTCCGTTATCATTAGAAAAATAGACGTCATCAAAATCTCGGGAAACAGGTGTACCCTCAGCGTTGAATTCGAGGTTGGCGGGTTGTATAGCGTTTTGTTTCACGTAAGTTACTCGTCAGACAGGCAGTGGCACGATCTTAACGATGTGAGCCCATCGGTGCAAATTTCCTCAGAAATTGTCTGATCGGACTTGTTCGGCGTACAAGTGTACGCTATTGTGCGACTCGAAACTTACTATAGTGCGACTTACAGAGGTATTGAATGAAACGTGCAGTGATTACTGGCCTGGGCATCGTTTCCAGCATCGGTAATAACCAGCAGGAAGTCCTGGCATCTCTGCGTGAAGGACGCTCCGGGATCACTTTCTCTGAAGAGTTTAAAGATTCGGGAATGCGTAGCCACGTATGGGGTAACGTCAAACTGGACACCACCGGTTTGATCGACCGTAAAGTGGTTCGTTTCATGAACGATGCCTCTATTTACGCCTATCTTTCCATGCAGGAAGCGATTGCTGATGCTGGCCTGAGCGAAGACGTTTATCAGAACAACCCGCGCGTGGGTCTGATTGCCGGTTCCGGCGGTTCGTCTAAAGCGCAGGTATTCGGTGCGGACGCAATGCGTAGCCCGCGCGGCCTGAAAGCGGTAGGTCCATACGTTGTGACCAAAGCCATGGGTTCAGCGGTTTCTGCCTGCCTGGCGACACCGTTCAAAATTCACGGTGTGAACTACTCCATCAGCTCCGCCTGTGCGACTTCCGCGCACTGTATCGGTAACGCGGTTGAGCAAATCCAGCTGGGCAAACAGGACATCGTGTTTGCTGGCGGCGGCGAAGAGCTGGGCTGGGAAATGGCCTGTGAGTTCGACGCAATGGGCGCACTGTCCACCAAATACAACGAGACGCCAGATAAAGCGTCCCGTACCTATGACGCACACCGCGACGGTTTCGTTATCGCGGGCGGCGGCGGTATGGTTGTGGTTGAAGAGCTGGAACACGCTCTGGCTCGCGGCGCTCACATCTACGCTGAGATCGTGGGTTACGGCGCAACGTCCGACGGTGCTGACATGGTTGCTCCATCCGGTGAAGGCGCAGTGCGCTGCATGAAGATGGCGATGCACGGCGTTGATACCCCAATCGACTACCTGAACTCCCACGGTACCTCTACTCCAGTAGGCGACGTGAAAGAACTGGGTGCGATCCGCGAAGTCTTTGCGGATAAGAGCCCGGCGATCTCTGCAACCAAAGCCATGACCGGTCACTCTCTGGGTGCGGCTGGCGTGCAGGAAGCGATCTACTCTCTGCTGATGCTCGAACACGGCTTTATCGCGCCAAGCATCAACGTGGAAGAGCTGGATGAGCAGGCTGCTGGTCTGAACATCGTCACCAAACCAATGGATGCGACGCTGACGACCGTTATGTCTAACAGCTTCGGTTTCGGCGGCACCAACGCCACGCTGGTAATGCGCAAGCTGAAAGCATAAGCGTTTGAATGTATAGTAGAAGGGAGCCTGATGGCTCCCTTTTTTTATGCCTGAATTCGGAGTTATGCATGACGGCCGCTACATCAGATATAAACGCCACGTCCGGGAACACCTCGCTGTTCCGCATCGCTTTTGCGGTATTTCTTACCTACATGACCGTCGGCCTGCCGCTGCCGGTGATCCCGCTGTTTGTTCACCAGGAGTTGGGCTATGGCAATACCCTGGTTGGCATCGCCGTGGGTATTCAGTTTTTAGCGACGGTGTTAACGCGTGGCTATGCCGGACGCCTGGCGGATCAGCACGGTGCAAAACGGTCAGCTTTGCAGGGCATGTTTGCCTGCGGTCTGGCGGGCGGCGCATGGCTGCTGGCCGCGCTTCTGCCGGTAGACGCCGTGTATAAATTTGCGCTGCTGGTGGTGGGGCGCTTAATCCTTGGATTCGGTGAAAGTCAGCTGCTGACCGGGACCTTGACCTGGGGGATGGGGCTGGTTGGCCCTGCGCGTTCGGGCAAGGTCATGTCCTGGAACGGGATGGCCATCTACGGGGCCCTGGCAGCAGGTGCTCCGCTGGGTCTGCTGATCCACAGCCAGTTTGGTTTTGCGGCACTGGCGGGTACCACCATGGTGCTGCCGCTGCTGGCGTGGGCATTTAATGGTTCGGTGCGAAAAGTCCCGGCCCATAAAGGCGAACGCCCATCCCTGTGGAGCGTCGTCGGTCAAATCTGGCAGCCGGGTCTCGGCCTGGCGCTACAGGGCGTTGGCTTCGCGGTGATTGGTACCTTCGTCTCCCTGTACTTTATGAGCCGTGGCTGGGCAATGGCAGGCTTTACGCTCACCGCGTTTGGCGGCGCGTTCGTACTGATGCGCGTGCTTTTTGGCTGGATGCCGGATCGCTTAGGCGGCGTGAAGGTGGCGGTGGCCTCGCTGGTCATTGAGACCATTGGTCTGCTGCTGCTCTGGCAGGCACCCAATGCCTACGTTGCGCTGCTGGGGGCGGCGCTGACCGGCTGCGGTTGCTCACTGATCTTCCCGGCGCTGGGTGTTGAGGTGGTGAAACGCGTGGCCCCGCAGGTACGCGGCACGGCGCTCGGTGGGTATGCCGCGTTTCAGGATATCTCCTACGGGGTTACTGCGCCGCTGGCGGGGCTGGTGGCGACATCCTTTGGCTATCCGTCTGTATTTCTTGCCGGGGCTGTTTCAGCGGTGGTGGGAATTGTGGTGACGCTGGTGGCGTTTCGCAGGATTTGAGCTGTTGTTGCCGGGTAGCGGCTCTGCCTTACCCGGCCTACGGTTCGAGCCGTTGTAGGCCCGGTAAGCGGAGCGCCACCGGGCAAAAAGGTCAGGCAACCAGCCAGAAAATCGCCAGCGCAATCAGCAGCGCAATGAACATCAGCCCCGGACGAGCGGACAGCGTTTTGAAGGTTTCCACGACGGGCGCAAACAGCGGACTGTAAATCGGCTGAATGTTCCGTGCTTCAGGAATGCCGCCTTCGCGCTCGGCGCGACGAACAAAGATCTGATTCAATATATCCTGCACCTGCGCGGTGGTCAGCACCGTTTGCGGCGTGGCCTGCCAGGTCTGCTGGGCATAATCCCGCACCGCCTCAAACTCGTGCGGTTCGAGCGGCTGCTTCAGTGCAGCCTGCACCGTGTGCAGGGTCGGGGCAGTTTGCGTGCTGAGCGTCTGGCGCGCCTGCAGCCAGGTGACCAGATGCGTAAACTGTCTGGCCGGGATCAACTCGCCGCTTTTCACGTCGGACAGCTCCAGCATGGATTGCCAGATGAGCTTTGTCGACTCGCCTGTGGCGGCGGCCAGTTTGGTCACCATCTGATTAAGCGTGTTGTGCTCAGCAGGCAGCAGCGGGCGTTCGGTCGCCGGGCGCAGCTGAGGCTGTGGAATCGACAGCTGATTGGTTTGCAGCAGCGTCAGCACCGTTTTGAGCTGATCGGGCGTGAGCTGGCTCAGGGCAGTCTGGCCATACTGTTGGCGAATAAAATCACTGACCGCCTGGCGATTGTTCCCCTGGCCCAGTAGCTCGGTCAACTGCGACACAATCTGTCGAGTGGTGTGATTTTGTTGCGCAGCGTTGATTCGCTGGTTCAGGTTCTGCTCGGCGGCAGGGAAATGGCGCGACTGCAGCGGTACGTCGTTCTTCACGCCCAGGTCATGCTTCACCCCGGCCCAGACTTCCGCGTTTTGTTGCGACGTCAGCGCAATCAGGCGCGTGATCAGTCGCTCCAGCACGGTGCGCTGTTGCGTGGAGAGCGGCTGTTCGCCTGCGACACTCGGCGGCGTTAAGGGGCCTTCACCCGGAGGGCGCGGCGGCGTACCTGAAATAGGCTGCATCGTCGGAATCCTTAAAGTCAAAACTCAGCGTTAACCCGGCGGACATATATGCCTGGCGGCGAGATTATGGCACACTTGGCAGGTTTTCTTCCTCTCAAACAGGTACTCAGACGTGAAAATCCTCGTTGATGAAAATATGCCTTACGCCCGCGAGCTGTTTAGCCGTCTTGGCGATGTTAAGGCTGTCCCTGGTCGCCCGATTCCGGTGAATGAACTGGATGATGCCGATGCCCTGATGGTGCGCTCGGTGACCAAAGTAAATGAGACGTTGCTCTCTGGCAAAACGGTGAAATTTGTCGGGACCGCAACGGCAGGGACCGATCATGTGGATGACAAGTGGCTTAAGCAGGCGGGGATCGGTTTTTCCGCCGCGCCGGGCTGTAACGCCATTGCCGTTGTGGAATACGTTTTCTCCTCGCTGCTGATGCTGGCCGAGCGCGATGGTTTTGCGCTGAAAGACCGCACCGTGGGGATTGTCGGCGTGGGCAACGTGGGCGGTCGCCTGCAAAAGCGTTTTGAAGCGTTAGGGATCCGCACACTGCTGTGCGACCCGCCGCGCAAAGATAACGGCGATGAAGGCGACTTCCGCTCGCTGGATGAGCTGGTTGAACAATGCGATGTGATCACCTTCCACACGCCGCTGTTTAAAGAGGGGCCGTATAAGTCTCTTCATCTGGCCGATGAAACGCTGATCCGCCGTCTGAAGGCTGGCACTATTCTGATAAATGCCTGCCGTGGCCCGGTCGTGGACAACGCCGCGCTGCTGACATGTCTGAACGAAGGACAAAACCTCAGCGTGGTGCTGGACGTCTGGGAACCCGAGCCGGAACTCAACGTTGAGCTACTCAACAAGGTGGACGTGGGCACCGCGCATATCGCTGGCTACACGCTTGAAGGCAAAGCGCGCGGCACGACGCAGGTGTTTGAAGCCTACAGCGCCTTTATCGGTCATCCGCAGCAGGTGGCGCTGGATACCTTACTCCCCGCGCCTGAATTTGGTCGCATTACTTTGCACGGCCCGCTCGATCAGGCAACGCTGAAAAGGCTGGTGCATTTGGTGTATGATGTGCGCCGCGATGATGCGCTGCTGCGTAAAGTGGCGGGGATCCCGGGTGAGTTTGATAAGCTGCGCAAGAACTACGTTGAGCGCCGCGAGTGGTCTTCCCTGTATGTGATGTGCGACGACGCTTCGGCGGCGACGCTGCTGCATAAACTTGGGTTTAACGCCGTTCATCACCCGGCGCATTAATGTCTTCTTAATGCTCCCTGTCGGATACTCCGACAGGGACGCTTTTTTATTTCTGGAGTAAACCACCATGTCTGAAGGCTGGAACATTGCCATTTTAGGTGCCACGGGTGCCGTGGGCGAAGCCCTGCTCGAAACCCTTGCTGAGCGTCAGTTCCCGGTGGGCGACATCTATGCGCTGGCGCGTACCGACAGCGCAGGTGAGCATCTGCGTTTTAACGGTAAATCCGTCATGGTCCAGGACGCGGCAGCGTTCGACTGGACGCAGGCGCAGCTGGCGTTTTTCGCCGCGGGCGCTGAAGCGACTGCTGCGTACGTTGAAGAGGCGACCAACGCAGGCTGCCTGGTGATCGACCTGAGCGGCCTGTTCTCAATGGAGCCGGATGTGCCGCTGGTGGTGCCGGACGTGAACCCGTTCGTGCTGGCTGACTACCGCAACCGCAACGTCATCGCGGTACCGAACAGCCTGACCAGCCAGCTGCTGACTGCGCTGAAACCGCTGATCGACGACGGCGGCCTGTCTCGTATTAATGTGACCAGCCTGCTGTCGGCCTCCGCTAACGGTAAAAAAGCGGTCGATGCGCTGGCCGGGCAGAGTGCGAAGCTGCTGAACGGTATCCCGATTGATGAAGACGATTATTTTGGTCGTCAGCTGGCGTTCAACATGCTGCCACTGCTGCCGGATCGTGAAGGTTCCGTGCGCGAAGAGCGTCGTATCGTCGATGAAGTGCGTAAAATTCTGCAGGATGAAGGGCTGATGATCTCCGCCAACGTTGTGCAGTCGCCTGTCTTCTACGGCCACGCGCAGATGGTTGGCTTTGAAGCCCTGCGCCCGCTGGCGGCGGAAGAAGCGCGCGATGCGTTTAGCCGCGGTGAAGATATCGTGCTTTCTGAAGAGAGTGAATTCCCGACCCAGGTGGGCGATGCCACCGGTAGCGCGCATCTTTCCGTTGGCTGCGTGCGCAACGATTACGGCATGCCGGAGCAGGTTCAGTTCTGGTCCGTTGCCGATAACGTACGCTTTGGCGGCGCGCTGATGGCAGTTAAAATCGCCGAGAAGCTGGTGCAGGAGTACCTGTACTGATGTCAGAAGTGGAACAAAAGCCGGTCCATAGAATTGCCCTCGGCATTGAGTACGATGGCAGTAAATATTATGGCTGGCAGCGTCAGAACGAAGTGCGCAGCGTTCAGGAAAAGCTGGAGAAAGCGCTTTCTCAGGTAGCGAATGAGCCGATTAACGTCTTATGCGCAGGCCGAACCGACGCCGGTGTTCACGGCACAGGGCAGGTAGTGCACTTCGAAACCACCGCCGTGCGCAAGGATGCTGCCTGGACGCTGGGTGTAAATGCGAATTTACCTGGTGACATTGCCGTGCGTTGGGTGAAAGCTGTGCCGGATGATTTTCATGCGCGTTTCAGCGCCACTGCGCGCCGTTACCGCTACGTCATCTACAACCAGCGTCTGCGTCCGGCAGTGTTAAGCCAGGGCGTGACGCATTTTTATGAGCCGCTTGATGCAGAACGTATGCAGCGTGCGGCGCAGTGTCTGATTGGAGAAAATGACTTTACGTCGTTTCGTGCGGTGCAGTGTCAGTCCCGCACGCCGTGGCGTAACGTCATGCACATTAACGTCAGTCGTTATGGCGCGTATGTGGTGGTCGATATCAAAGCCAATGCCTTTGTACATCATATGGTGCGGAATATTGTTGGCAGCCTGATGGAAGTGGGTGCCGGACACCAGCCGGAGAGCTGGATTGCAGAACTGCTGGCAGCGAAGGACAGAACGCTTGCGGCAGCAACGGCGAAAGCGGAAGGGCTGTATCTGGTCTCGGTGGATTATCCGGATCGGTTTGACCTGCCAAAACCGCCAATGGGCCCGCTGTTTTTAGCGGACTAAACAAAGGTGCAATTAAGGCTTAGACAATATGGACGTAATACGTTTTCTGATTGATTTCATTCTGCATATTGATGTTCACCTGGCGGAACTGGTCGCGCAGTATGGCGTCTGGGTATATGCCATTCTGTTCCTGATCTTGTTCTGTGAAACCGGTCTGGTGGTGACGCCGTTCCTGCCCGGAGATTCGCTGCTGTTTGTGGCCGGTGCGTTGTCCGCTCTGCCGACCAATGACCTGAATGTCCATCTAATGGTTGTGCTGATGATCATCGCCGCCATTGTGGGAGACGCGGTTAATTACACCATCGGGCGCGTGTTTGGAGAACGGTTATTCAGTAATCCGGATTCCAAAATTTTCCGCCGCAGCTATTTAGATAAAACGCATGCCTTCTACGAGCGTCACGGCGGCAAAACCATTATTCTTGCCCGTTTTGTCCCCATCGTTCGTACCTTTGCACCGTTTGTGGCAGGAATGGGGCATATGTCCTATCGTCATTTTGCGATGTATAACGTTGTCGGTGCGCTGCTGTGGGTACTGCTCTTTACTTACGCAGGCTACCTGTTTGGCGATCTGCCAGTGGTTCAGGAAAACCTTAAGTTGCTGATTGTAGCGATTATTGTGCTTTCCGTACTGCCGGGCGTTATCGAAATCATCCGTCACAAACGGGCGGCAGCTAAACAAGCGAAGTAAATGCACGCTGGCGGTTCGACCACTTTTTTATCCAAAGTTTCGGGCTGTTATGTTTTAATGTGCAACATTCATGGTCTGTTGGAGGCAAAAATGGCATTATTCGCCTCTTATAGCAAAACTGGCATACGACCAGGTTCAGGCAGAAAGGTTATCAATGAGCTGGATTGAACGAATTAAAAGCAACATTACCCCAACGCGCAAAGCGAGCATTCCTGAAGGGGTATGGACGAAGTGTGATAGCTGCGGCCAGGTTCTGTATCGTGCAGAACTGGAACGCAATCTTGAAGTGTGTCCGAAATGTGACCACCACATGCGTATGTCGGCGCGCAACCGCCTGCATAGCCTGCTGGACGAAGGTTCTCTGGTAGAACTGGGCAGCGAACTTGAGCCAAAAGACGTGCTGAAATTCCGCGATTCCAAAAAATACAAAGATCGCCTGGCCTCTGCACAGAAAGAGACCGGCGAGAAAGACGCGCTGATCGTCATGAAGGGCACCTTGCATGAGATGCCGGTTGTTGCCGCCGCATTTGAGTTCTCCTTTATGGGCGGCTCAATGGGCTCTGTGGTCGGTGCGCGCTTCGTGCGTGCCGTTGAGCAGGCGCTGGAAGACAACTGCCCGCTGATCTGCTTCTCCGCTTCAGGTGGCGCACGTATGCAGGAAGCGCTGATGTCCCTGATGCAGATGGCAAAAACCTCTGCAGCGCTGGCGAAAATGCAGGAGCGCGGTCTGCCGTACATTTCTGTACTGACCGACCCAACCATGGGCGGCGTCTCTGCAAGCTTCGCGATGCTGGGCGATCTGAACATCGCTGAGCCAAAAGCGCTGATTGGCTTTGCCGGTCCTCGCGTTATCGAACAAACCGTACGTGAAAAACTGCCGCCGGGCTTCCAGCGCAGTGAGTTCCTCATCGAGAAAGGCGCTATCGACATGATCGTTCGCCGCCCGGAAATGCGCCTGAAACTGGCAAGCGTCCTGGCGAAGCTGATGAATCTGCCCGCGCCGAACCCGGATGAGCCACGCGAAGGCGTGATCGTACCGGATCAGGAACCCGAGGCCTGATAACTGAAAAGGGCAGGGCCGGTTGGCGCTGCCCTTTTGCTTTCTAATCTGTTAATGACAACCGGGCATTATGGAAAATAAAAGCATTCCCCAAGCCACGTCGCCCCTGGCCGCGTGGCTTTCTTATCTGGAAAACCTGCACAGTAAAACCATCGATATGGGGCTTGAACGCGTAAGCCAGGTCGCCGCGCGTCTTGATGTGCTCAAACCGGCTCCGTTCGTGTTCACCGTCGCGGGCACCAACGGGAAAGGCACGACCTGCCGCACGCTGGAATCTGTCCTGATGGCGGCGGGTTACAAGGTAGGCGTTTACAGCTCTCCACACCTGGTGCGCTACACCGAGCGGGTGCGCGTGCAGAACCGCGAACTGCCGGAATCTGCCCATACGGCGTCATTCGCGGAAATTGAAGCTGCGCGCGGTGAGATCTCATTAACCTATTTCGAATACGGTACGCTTTCAGCGCTGTGGCTGTTCAAACAGGCGCAGCTTGACGTGGTGATTCTGGAAGTCGGGCTCGGTGGTCGTCTTGACGCCACCAACATGGTGGATGCGGATGTCGCCGTCGTCACCAGCATCGCGCTGGATCATACCGACTGGCTGGGGCCAGACCGTGAAAGTATTGGCCGTGAAAAGGCCGGTATTTTCCGGGCGAATAAGCCCGCCGTGGTCGGCGAGCCGGACATGCCGCATACCATCGCCGACGTGGCGAATGAGAAGGGCGCTCATTTAATGCGCCGCGACGTAGACTGGCACTATGAGGTTCAGGACAACGGCTGGCGCTTTAGCGATGCGCAGGGTGCGCTGGACGACCTGCCGCTGCCGCAGGTACCGCAGCCGAACGCCGCCACCGCGCTGGCGGCACTGCGTGCCAGTGGATTAACGGTGAGCGAGCAGGCGATCCGCGACGGTATCCAGAATGCGATCCTGCCGGGGCGTTTCCAGATTGTCAGCGAGTCGCCGCGTCTTATTCTGGACGTGGCCCACAACCCGCACGCGGCGGCGTATCTGGCAGGACGTCTCAAATCGTTACCAAAAACCGGGCGCGTGCTGGCGGTTATCGGTATGCTTCATGATAAAGATATCGGCGGGACGCTGGCCTGCATGGAGAGTGTGGTCGATAGCTGGTATTGTGCTCCTCTGGAGGGACCGCGCGGCGCGACGGCTGAGCAGTTGATGGAACATCTCGGCACAGGCGCAATCTATAGTAGCGTGGCGCAGGCCTGGCATGCTGCGATGGCGGATGCTAAACCAGAAGATACCGTGCTGGTGTGTGGTTCATTCCACACGGTGGCACATGTCATGGAAGTGATGGACGCGGGGAGAACCGGTGGCGAGTAAGTTTCAGAACCGTTTAACAGGAACCATTGTGCTGGTCGCGCTCGGAGTGATTATTCTTCCGGGACTGCTCGACGGGCAGAAAAAGCATTATCAGGACGAATTTGCGGCCATTCCGCTGGTGCCGAAACCGGGCGATCGCGATGAGCCAGACATGCTGCCCGCCGCGACGCAGGCGCTGCCTGCTCAACCGCCAGAGGGGGCGGCAGAAGAGGTGCGCGCAGGAGATGCTGCTGCACCATCGCTCGATCCTTCTCGCCTGGCTGCGAATAACAATATCGAAATCGATCCAGTGCCGGTGGAACAGCCTAAGGCTGTTGAAAAACCGAAGCCTGTCGAGAAACCGCAGCCGAAGCCGCAGCGGGATAAAGCGGCAGAGCAGCTGGCTGCAGTGTCAGAAACCCCACCACCGGCGAAACAAGACGCGACACCGACGGGTAAAGCCTACGTTGTTCAGCTTGGCGCATTGAAAAACGCCGATAAAGTCAACGAGGTGGTGAGTAAACTGCGCGGTGCGGGATACCGTGTTTACACTTCACCTTCCACGCCGGTGCAGGGTAAAATTACCCGTATCCTGGTGGGGCCGGAAGCGTCGAAAGATAAGCTGAAAGGGTCACTCGGTGAGCTGAAGCAGATCTCCGGGCTGAGCGGTGTGGTGATGAACTACAGCGCGAACTGACAAGAATTACCCCTCACCCCGGCCCTCTCCCCAAAGGGGAGAGGGTGTAAAAAGTCCCCTCTCCCCTTTGGGGAGAGGGTTAGGGTGAGGGGAAGCAGACGTCCACAGAGGCGTCAAAAGGCCCATGGCGTTGAGCGTTTTTTCAGCGCCTTTTTTATTTACGCGCGGGAAGGAAATCCCTACGCAAACGTTTTCTTTTTCTGTTAGAATTCGCCCCGAACTGGATGACAGGGCGTTAAATCGTGGGACACATATGGTCTGGATTGATTACGCCATCATTGCGGTGATTGGTTTTTCCTGTCTGGTTAGCCTGATCCGTGGCTTTGTTCGTGAAGCGTTATCGCTGGTGACATGGGGTTGTGCTTTCTTTGTTGCCAGTCATTACTACACTTACCTGTCTGTCTGGTTCACGGGCTTTGAAGATGAACTGGTCCGAAACGGAATCGCCATCGCGGTGCTGTTTATCGCGACGCTGATTGTTGGCGCTATCGTCAATTACGTGATAGGTCAGCTGGTCGAGAAAACCGGTCTGTCAGGAACGGACAGGGTGCTCGGGATCTGTTTCGGTGCGTTGCGAGGCGTGCTGATTGTGGCCGCGATACTGTTCTTCCTGGATACCTTCACCGGGTTCTCCAAAAGCGAAGACTGGCAGAAATCGCAGCTCATTCCAGAGTTCAGCTTCATCATCAGATGGTTCTTTGACTATCTGCAAAGCTCGTCGAGTTTTTTGCCCAGGGCATAAACCCTGAGATGTGGCTTAACGAGGAAAAGACGAATGTGCGGTATTGTCGGTATCGCCGGTTTCATGCCGGTAAACCAGTCGATTTATGACGCGTTAACGGTGCTTCAGCACCGTGGGCAGGATGCTGCGGGTATCATCACCATTGATGCAAACAACTGCTTCCGTTTACGCAAGGCGAATGGCCTGGTAAACGATGTGTTTGAAGCCCGCCATATGCAGCGTCTGCAAGGTAATATGGGGATCGGTCACGTTCGTTATCCTACTGCTGGCAGTTCCAGCGCCTCTGAGGCACAGCCTTTCTACGTCAACTCACCGTATGGCATCACCCTTGCTCATAACGGCAACCTGACCAACGCGCACGAGCTGCGCAAAAAGCTGTTCGAAGAGAAACGTCGCCACATTAACACCACCTCTGATTCTGAAATCCTGCTCAATGTGTTTGCCAGCGAGCTGGATAACTTCCGTCACTACCCGCTGGAAGCAGACAACATCTTTGCTGCCATTGCCGCAACAAATCGTCAGATCCGCGGCGCGTATGCCTGCGTGGCGATGATTATCGGTCACGGCATGGTCGCCTTCCGCGATCCAAACGGCATTCGTCCTCTGGTGCTCGGCAAACGTGAGCTCGGCGATGGTCGTACGGAGTATATGGTTGCCTCTGAAAGCGTGGCACTGGACACGCTGGGCTTTGAATTCCTGCGTGACGTTGCGCCCGGTGAAGCGGTCTACATCACTGAGAAGGGCCAGCTGTTTACCCGCCAGTGTGCTGACAATCCGGTCAGCAACCCGTGCCTGTTCGAATACGTTTACTTCGCCCGTCCGGATTCCTTCATCGACAAGATTTCCGTCTACAGCGCGCGCGTGAACATGGGTACGAAGCTCGGCGAGAAGATTGCCCGCGAGTGGGACGATCTCGATATCGACGTCGTGATCCCTATCCCGGAAACCTCCTGCGATATCGCGCTGGAAATCGCGCGTATTCTGGATAAGCCTTACCGCCAGGGCTTCGTGAAGAACCGCTACGTTGGCCGCACCTTTATCATGCCGGGCCAGCATCTGCGCCGTAAGTCCGTACGTCGTAAGCTGAACGCCAACCGCGCCGAGTTCCGTGACAAGAATGTACTGCTGGTGGATGACTCCATCGTTCGCGGTACGACGTCTGAGCAGATTATCGAAATGGCACGCGAAGCCGGTGCGAAGAAAGTGTACCTGGCGTCTGCGGCGCCAGAGATTCGCTTCCCGAACGTGTACGGCATCGACATGCCAACCGCGACGGAGCTGATCGCTCACGGTCGTGAAGTGGACGAAATTCGCCAGATCATCGGTGCTGACGGCCTGATTTTCCAGGATCTGAACGATCTGATCGACGCGGTGCGTGCCGAGAACCCGGACATTCAGCAGTTCGAATGCTCAGTGTTTAACGGCGTGTACGTGACCAAAGACGTTGACCAGCAGTATCTCGACTACCTGGATTCCCTGCGTAACGACGATGCGAAAGCCGTCCAGCTGCAGAACGATCTTGAGAGCTTAGAGATGCACAACGAAGGTTGATGTTTCTGCAGGTGAGGGCAGACGCCCTCACTTGCAACTCCCCGCAAAATCCTGCACAGTCTGCCCTGAATCAGTAAGGGCAAAAATCATGAAACGACTCATTATTGGGATCAGCGGTGCCAGCGGCGCGATTTACGGCGTACGTCTGTTGCAGGTGCTGCGTGACGTAGCAGATGTGGAAACCCATCTGGTGATGAGCCAGGCGGCGCGCCAGACCCTCTCCCTTGAAACCGACCTTTCCCTGCGTGACGTTCAGGCGCTGGCGGATGTCGTCCACGATGCCCGCGATATCGCGGCCAGTATCTCTTCAGGCTCGTTTAAAACGGCGGGTATGGTTATCCTGCCCTGTTCAATTAAAACGCTCTCCGGCATTGTGAACAGCTATACCGATACCCTGGTGACGCGCGCCGCGGATGTGGTGCTGAAGGAGCGTCGTCCACTGGTTCTCTGCGTGCGGGAAACACCGCTGCATCTGGGGCATCTACGCTTAATGACGCAGGCGGCTGAACTTGGGGCTGTCATCATGCCCCCGGTCCCCGCGTTCTACCACCGCCCGCAAACGCTGGATGACATCATCAACCAGACCGTTAACCGCGTACTGGACCAGTTTGATATTGACCTGCCGGAAGACCTCTTCACCCGCTGGCAGGGTGCCTGAATTTGTGCACAAACAAGGTGCATGAAAAGACAAGTTGCCCTGTTTCAGGGCAATTATGCAACGGCGATCATATCCTCGACATTTAATTCGTTTTTTCCCTTCTTCCCTCTCCGGTTCGTTCGGCAGACCTGCTATCTTTCACCACTAAGGCAATATCGCAACGTTTTATTAACATATTTAACGTCGAATTTTTGACCAGACGGGAATGTGGCATAAGACCTGCAAGAGAAGCCTGCAACACAACACACTACACAATACATAATAAAATCACGGTACTTGAGGGTAAATGTATGAAGAAGACGGTTCTGGCTCTGTCTTTGCTCGTGGGGTTAAGTGCAGCAGCAGGTAGCTATGCAGCACTGCCACAGACGGTTCGTATCGGTACAGACGCAACCTACGCGCCATTCTCTTCCAAGGATGCGAAAGGCGATTTCGTGGGGTTTGATATCGATCTGGGAAATGAAATGTGCAAACGCATCGCGGTGAAATGCACATGGGTGGGCAGCGACTTTGACGCGTTAATCCCGTCGCTGAAAGCCAAAAAAATCGACGCCATTATCTCTTCTCTCTCCATCACCGAAAAACGTCAGCAGGAGATCGCCTTCTCTGACAAGCTCTACGCTGCGGATTCTCGTCTGATTGCCGCCAAAGGCTCCCCGATCCAACCGACCATCGACTCGCTGAAAGGCAAGCATGTCGGTGTGCTTCAGGGATCGACGCAGGAAGGTTTTGCTAATGCCAACTGGCGTGAGAAGGGCGTAGATGTGGTGGCTTACCAGAACCAGGATCTGATTTACTCTGACCTGGCAGCAGGCCGTCTGGATGCCGCATTCCAGGATGAAGTCGCCGCGAGCGAAGGCTTCCTGAAGCAGCCAGCCGGTAAAGAGTACGCCTTTGCGGGCCCGTCCGTGAAAGACAAAAAATACTTTGGTGACGGCACCGGTATCGGCCTGCGTAAGGACGATACCGAGCTGAAAGCCGCCTTTGACAAAGCCTTCGCTGAGCTGCGTAAAGACGGTACCTACGACAAACTGGCGAAGAAATACTTCGACTTCAACGTCTACGGTGACTGACGCATAACGGTGATGCACTGACCTGGTGCGTTGCTGGTGTGGGTGATTCGATATGGTGCAGCTTGTGCACCATATTGGGTCGTCGTGTGCATACTTACGCATTTATAATGCAAAAAATCCCGCCCCAAAGGCATTATTCTTTGCCTGACAGCGTGGATTAATGGCACATTAACCGCACCCCGTCGTCGTAAAAAACCGTATGAAGACAGTTTGTTGAGGATAGATATGAAAAAACTCGTGTTGTCACTCTCTCTGGTACTGGCCTTTTCCAGCGCCACCGCGGCTTTCGCAGCCGTTCCGCAAAAAATTCGTATTGGTACTGACCCTACCTATGCCCCCTTTGAATCGAAAAATGCGAAGGGTGAACTGGTGGGTTTTGACATCGATCTGGCCAATGAGCTGTGCAAACGTATTAAAGCGCAATGTACCTACGTTGAGAACCCGCTGGATGCCTTGATCCCGTCCCTGAAAGCGAAAAAAATCGACGTCATCATGTCCTCTCTTTCCATCACTGAAAAACGCCAGCAGGAGATTGCCTTCACCGACAAACTCTACGCAGCGGATTCTCGTCTGGTGGTGGCTAAGTCTTCAGACATTCAGCCCACCCTTGAGTCGCTGAAGGGCAAACGCGTCGGCGTGCTGCAGGGCACCACGCAGGAAACCTACGGCAACGAACACTGGGCGCCGAAGGGGATCGAAATCGTCTCTTATCAGGGCCAGGAAAATATCTACGCCGACCTGACGGCAGGCCGAATTGATGCGGCATTCCAGGATGAAGTCGCGGCAAGCGAAGGCTTCCTGAAAACGCCGGTGGGTAAAGATTACAAATTTGGCGGCCCGTCCATTAAGGACGTGAAGCTGTTTGGTGTGGGCACCGGTATGGGCCTGCGCAAAGAAGACAACGAGCTGCGTGAAGCGCTGAACAAAGCCTTCGCCGAAATGCGTGCTGATGGCACCTACGACAAGCTGGCGAAAAAGTACTTTGATTTTAATGTTTACGGCGGCTAATCGCCCCGTCAAATAACGTGCGGCCCCTCCCACTCAGGGAGGGGAAAAGACACGGTTCCACCACTCACGACACGACAGGGCACGCGGTATGCTGTACGGATTTTCTGGCGTTATTTTACAAGGCGCGCTTGTCACCCTTGAGCTGGCTATCAGCTCCGTGGTACTGGCGGTGCTGATAGGTCTGGCGGGGGCAGGGGCAAAGCTGTCGGCGAATAAACCCCTGGCGCTCATCTTCGAAGGCTATACCACGCTTATTCGCGGCGTACCCGATTTGGTGCTGATGCTGCTGATTTTTTACGGACTGCAGATCGCGCTGAACGGTATTACCGACGCCGTCGGCATGGAACAGATCGATATCGACCCGATGGTAGCCGGTATTATTACCCTCGGCTTTATCTACGGTGCTTACTTCACGGAAACCTTCCGTGGCGCTTACATGGCCGTCCCGAGAGGGCACATTGAAGCGGCAACCGCATTTGGTTTTACCTCCTCACAAACGTTTCGCCGGATCATGTTCCCGGCCATGATGCGCTATGCGCTCCCGGGCATCGGCAACAACTGGCAGGTTATCCTCAAAGCGACAGCGCTGGTCTCGCTGCTTGGTCTGGAAGACGTCGTCAAAGCGACTCAACTGGCAGGCAAGAGTACCTGGGAGCCCTTCTACTTTGCCGTAGTCTGTGGCGTGATTTATCTGGTGTTTACGACGGTCTCCAATGGTGTGCTGCTTCTGCTCGAGCGTCGCTACTCCGTGGGTGTGAAGAGGGCTGACCTGTGATTGAGATTATTCAGGAATACTGGAAATCCCTGCTGTGGACGGATGGCTACCGCTTTACCGGCGTGGCGATTACGCTCTGGCTGCTGATTTCTTCCGTGGTGATGGGCGGTATTCTGGCGGTGTTTCTTGCCATTGGCCGCGTGTCGAACACACAAATTTATCCAGTTCCCGATCTGGCTGTTCACCTACGTGTTTCGCGGTACGCCCCTGTACGTGCAACTGCTGGTGTTCTATTCGGGAATGTACACGCTGGAGATCGTGAAAGGCACAGAGATGCTCAATGCGTTCTTCCGCAGCGGTCTGAACTGTACGGTGCTGGCGTTGACGCTCAATACCTGCGCCTATACCACTGAGATCTTTGCGGGGGCGATCCGCTCTGTCCCTTACGGTGAAATCGAAGCGGCGCGGGCGTACGGCTTTTCGTCGGTGAAGCTCTATCGCTGCATCATTCTGCCGTCGGCGCTGCGCATTGCGCTGCCTGCGTACAGCAACGAAGTGATTCTGATGCTGCACTCCACCGCGCTTGCCTTTACCGCGACGGTGCCGGACTTGCTCAAAATCGCGCGCGATATTAACTCCGCGACCTATCAGCCGTTTACTGCGTTTGGCATTGCGGCCGTGCTCTATTTAATTATCTCTTATGTTCTGATTAGCCTGTTCCGTAAGGCTGAAAAACGCTGGTTGCAGCATATAAAACCTTCGACGCACTGAGAAAGATGATGGCTGAGAACAAATTAAACGTTATTGATTTGCACAAACGCTACGGCGAACATGAAGTGCTGAAAGGGGTGTCGCTGCAGGCTAACGCAGGCGATGTGATCAGTATTATCGGCTCATCCGGCTCGGGTAAAAGTACCTTCCTGCGCTGCATTAACTTCCTCGAAAAGCCGAGCGAAGGCTCGATTGTGGTGAGCGGACAGAATATCAATCTGGTGCGCGATAAAGACGGCCAGCTGAAGGTGGCAGATAAGCATCAGTTGCGCCTGCTGCGTACGCGCCTGACGATGGTGTTCCAGCACTTCAACCTCTGGAGCCACATGACGGTGCTGGAGAACGTGATGGAAGCGCCGGTTCAGGTACTGGGGCTGAGCAAGCAGGAAGCCCGCGAACGCGCGGTGAAATACCTTGCGAAAGTGGGTATCGACGAGCGCCAGCAGATGAAGTACCCGGTGCATCTCTCCGGCGGCCAGCAGCAGCGTGTCTCCATCGCCCGCGCGCTGGCAATGGAGCCGGAAGTGCTGCTGTTCGACGAACCGACCTCCGCGCTGGACCCGGAACTCGTTGGCGAAGTGCTGCGCATCATGCAGAAACTGGCCGAAGAGGGCAAAACGATGGTGGTGGTGACGCACGAGATGGGCTTTGCCCGTAACGTCTCCAACCACGTTATTTTCCTGCATCAGGGGAAAATTGAAGAGCAGGGGCATCCGGACGAGGTGTTAGCGAACCCGCAAAGCCCGCGTTTGCAGCAGTTCCTGAAGGGATCGTTGAAGTAGGTTTTGCCCTTCTCCCTCTCCCTGTGGGAGAGGGTTGGGGTGAGGGCATCAGGCCGCAGTGCCGCCCAATCGCCCGGTGGCGCTTCGCTTGCCGGGCCTACAAATTCCGTTGCCGTCCGGCACACTCCAGCCGGTACACCCAGTCGTCATAACGTACGCCGTCAATCTCATACGCCTTTTCCAGCACCTGCGTACGCACAAACCCCGCTTTCTCCAGCACCCGCACAGACCCGGCGTTGTCCGCCAGCACGTACGCGTTAATCGCTTTTACGCTGGTCTGGCTAAACGCATAGTCACATACCGCGCGCAGCGCCTCGCTGGCGATGCCTTTTCCCTGCGCGGCAGGCACAACCGTGTAGCCGATATCCGCCTCTTCACGGTTCTCAGGGCTGATTTGCAGGCCGATATCGCCCAGCGGCGTATCGTCATCCTGAAAACGAATCACGAAAACATGCTCCGCCATCAGGCGTGCAGCAAACACGCGTCGGGTCTCTTTTTCGGGTGCAATAGCGGCCATATAGCGCATGACGTCGCGGTTTTCGCGCAGCGAGCGGAAGAACGCCCAGTCAGAGGGTTCGAAAGGGGTGAGGTGAAGCCGGGGAGTGGTGATGGTTGCCATTGTTACGCCATTTCATCGGAACATGGCGTATCACTGTAACATATTCAGCGCACCACATCCCCCAGCGCCTCTTCTAAATCGTACCAGCGGAAGGCAAACCCGGCCGCTTCCAGACGTTTTGGCAGCGCGCGCTGCCCGCCCAGCACCAGCACCGATGATTCTCCCATCAACAGCCGGATCGCCGTCGCAGGCACGCGTAAAATCGCCGGACGATGCAGGGCATGCCCCAGCGCGTGGGCAAACTGTTCATTACGCACCGGATAGGGCGCAACCATGTTAAACGGCCCGCGCAGATCGTTATCCAGCAGCCAGATAATGCCGTTCACCATATCGTCGATGTGGATCCACGCCAGATACTGACGCCCGTTACCAATTGGCCCGCCGAGCCCCAGCTTGAAGGGAGGAAGCATTTTACCCAGAATGCCACCTTTCGGCGCAAGCACCACGCCGGTACGCAGCAGGCAGACGCGGGTACGATCGCTCTGCGCCGCGCAGGCGATACGCTCCCACTGGGCGCAGAGTTTATGGGTAAATTCGTTATGCGGCGGCTCCTCTTCGGTCACCACCACTTCGCCGAGATCGCCGTAATAGCCCGTTGCAGAGCCTGAAATGAGCACCGATGGCGGCGTATGGCTGTTGCGAATCAGCTCGACCAGCTTCTCGGTGATAGTCCAGCGGCTGCTGCACAACCGCTGCTTCTGCTCTTGGGTCCAGCGCCTGTCGGCAATGGGTTCACCCGCGAGGTTGATGACGGCGTCAAAGCCGTCCAGATTCTGCTGCTCAGCCAGACCTTTCCAGATGTCGACTCCTGCCCCCAGCACCTGACGTGCTTTCTCCGGGCTGCGCGTCACCACGGTAATCTCGTGATGCAGCGCGTGCAGACGGGGAATGAGATGACGGCCAATCAGGCCCGTACCGCCGGTCAGCAGAATCTTCATACAACCTCCAGGTTTATGCCTGGCGTCGCCAGCTTAACGTCATGGAAACGGAGTCGGCGTAACGCAGGGCGTGAAGTTTATCGATCTCGACTTCAGCATAAGTGACCCAGTGATGTTCGCGTGCGATGTCGAGCACATCCTGAGTTAATTTTTCCAGCAAAGAGAAGCGGTTGTTCTCCACGTACTGGATAATGTTTTTGGTGATTGTGCGATAGTTCAGCGCGTCATTGATATCTTCGCTGGCCCGCGCTTTGTCTGCTGGGTAGTGAATAACCACATTGATGACAATGTCCTGCCGGTTGGCAATCTCTTCCTCTTTGATACCGATGAACGTCCGTAAGCGTAAATTTTTTATACGAATAATCGCGTCATGCTGTGACATTGCAGGTCTTCTCCGTGTCAGTATTTGCTGCCCATAATACATGAGAGCGCGTCATGCACCCAACGGGGCAGTGGTCTAAATCTGCTGGATTATTTGCATGGCGCGCTCGGTCGCAGGGCGGGTCCGAATCCGTTCAAACCAGTTATTCACGGCAGGGTATGCCGCCAGGTCAATTCGGTGTTTTTCATGGGTGTTGATCCACGGCCAGCAGGCGATGTCGGCAATGCTGTAATGATCGCCGCCAAGCCACGGCGTTTTCTCCAGCCGGCGATTTAGTACGCCATATAACCGCTGGGTTTCAACCTGATAACGTTCTATAGCATAAGGAATAGGCTGCGGGGCGTAGGCGGTAAAGTGATGATTTTGCCCGAGCATCGGCCCGAGACCGCTCGACTGCCAGAAAAGCCATTGCAGGGTGTGGTGACGCTCACGCAGTTCACCGCTCAGCAGCTTGCCGGATTTCTCCGCCAGATAGAGCAAAATCTCCCCGGATTCAAACAGACTTAACGGCCTGCCGCCGTCGGCGGGCAGATTATCAATAATGGCCGGAATTTTATTGTTGGGCGATATCGCCAGAAAGACCGGCCTGAACTGATCGCCTTTGCTGATATCCACGCGAATGATCCGGTACTCCAGTTCGGCTTCTTCCAGAAAAAGGGTGATCTTATGGCCGTTTGGGGTAGGGGCATAGTAAAGGTCGATCATTCTCAACTCCTGTTAGTGTGAAAAGTGATGCCATAAAAATCAGTATAGGTGCCTGTTGTAAATCGTGAGTTTTCATCAAGTGACAGCGAGCCAAAGAGATTATATGTTGAGTGAAAACCGTTCAGCCAATGAGGAAGTTATGAACCAGCCTGCGATAACGTTGTGGTCCGATGCCTGTTATTTTTCACCCTATGTGATGAGCGTTTACGTCGCTCTGGCGGAAAAAGGATTGTCTTTCACCCTGAAGACCATCGATCTGGACAGTGGCGAACACCTGAAGCCGCAGTGGCAGGGTTACGACCTGACCCGACGCGTGCCGGTGCTGGAGATTGACGGTTTTGCATTGAGCGAATCCTCGGCGATCGATGAATACCTTGAAGATCGCTTTGCGCCGCCGGAGTGGGAGCGAATTTATCCTCACGATCTGCAAAAGCGCGCCCGAGCACGGCAGATCCAGGCGTGGTTGCGTAGCGATCTGGTGCCTATCCGCGTTGAACGTTCCACTGACGTGGTTTTCGCCGCCGTGAGAAAGCCTGCGTTGAGCGCTGAGGGCAGCGCCAGCGCGCATAAGCTGATTGAGACCGCGTCTGCATTGCTGGCGCACGGTAACCCGAATCTCTTCGGCGAGTGGTGCATTGCGGATACCGATCTGGCGCTGATGCTGAACCGTCTGATCCTCAACGGCGACGAGGTTCCGCAACTGCTGGTGGATTATGCTGCATTCCAGTGGCAGCGCGCTTCCGTACAGCGCTATGTGGCACTCTCCGCTAAGCGCGCGGGCTGATAAGGCCTGGCGCTTCAGGTATGATAGGGCAGTCTGTTTTCCTGAGGAGTGACTGATGAAACTGATGTTTGCGTCGGATATCCATGGATCGCTGCCCGCTACCGAGCGCGTTCTTTCTCTGTTTGCCGAAAGCGGGGCAAAGTGGCTGGTGGTGCTGGGCGATGTGTTAAACCATGGCCCGCGAAATGCGCTGCCGGAAGGGTATGCACCCGCGCAGGTGGCGGAAAAACTGAATGAGCATGCCTCGCGTATTATCGCGGTGCGCGGTAACTGCGACAGTGAAGTTGACCAGATGCTGCTGCGTTTTCCCATCACCGCGCCCTGGCAGCAGGTCCTGCTGGAAAAGAGCCGTCTTTTTTTGACTCACGGTCATCTTTTTAGCCCGGATAACCTTCCGGCACTCGCCGCTGGCGATGTCCTGGTTTATGGTCATACTCATATTCCAGTAGCGGAAAAATGCGGTGAGATTTATCACTTTAACCCCGGTTCGGTCAGTATTCCGAAAGGCGGTAATCCAGCGAGCTATGGCATGCTGGACGGAAATACCCTGCGCGTTATCGCACTTAATGATCAGCAAGTTATTGCGCAGATAGCGATTAATCCGTAAGTTACACCACAACTGCAAACGCGCCGAAAGAGCGCTTAGACGAGAAGGTTTCCCGATGGTGGAGCAGAATCATTTGGCAAGTACTGAGTGGGTTGACATTGTCAGCGAAGAGAACGAAGTGATCGCGCAGGCCAGCCGCGAACAAATGCGCGCGGAGCGTCTGCGTCACCGTGCAACATACATCGTTGTGCATGACGGCATGGGCAAGATTCTGGTCCAGCGCCGCACGGACACCAAAGATTTTCTCCCCGGTATGCTGGATGCCACGGCGGGCGGCGTTGTGCAGGCAGATGAAGTGCTGCTGGATTCCGCGCGTCGCGAAGCAGAAGAAGAGTTAGGTATCGCCGGCGTGCCGTTTGCCGAGCACGGCCAGTTCTATTTCGAGGACGAAAACTGTCGCGTCTGGGGCGGGCTGTTTAGCTGTGTCTCTCACGGGCCTTTCGCCCTGCAGGAAGAGGAAGTGAGCGAAGTCTGCTGGATGACGCCGGAAGAGATCACCGCGCGTTGCGACGAGTTCACCCCGGACTCCTTAAAAGCACTGGCGCTGTGGATGACCCGCAACGCCAAAAACGAATCCGCTAAGCCAGAAAGCAAAGCGGAAAAAGAGGAAGAGGCTGAGTAAGCCTTAACAGCTTTCCCGCAGACAGAGGCTGGACGCGATAGGTTTATGGTCGCGCCAGTCTCCATCATTCAGACGTTCCAGCAATGCTTTCCCGGCCTCAATTCCAATCTTACGATGCGGTACCGCCATGGTCGTCAGCGGCGGCTGACAGACGCGGCTCACGTCGCTATCCCCAAAGCCTACCACTGCTAAATCGTCCGGCACTTTAATGCGTCGACGCTGGCATTCATAGAGTGCCCCGCAGGCCAGTTCGTCCGAGACGCACACCAGCGCATCCAGCTCCGGCCAGGCCAGCAGGAATTCCGGCAACTGTGCCGCGCCCGTGGAGAAATTTGGCGGCATGGCGGCGTTAATCACTCTGTTCGGCGACAAATGGTGGCGAAGCATGGCTTTGTACCAGCCCTGCAAATGCTGCTGGAAAATCCACTGCTCCTGGTTTGCGCACAGCAGGCCGATATTTTGATACCCGCGCTGAATCACCATTTCCGTCAGTTCATACATAGCGGCGACGTTATCAATGCCGATATTCATATCAATCGGATCGGCGCGCATCGCCCCCATTTCCATCACCGGAATGGAGGCATTTTTCAGCCAGTGGCGCACGGTATCCGTGTGCTCGACGCTGAGCAAAATGGCGGCGGCGATATTTGACGCCAGCAGCGTTTCCAGTAATTTCTCTTCCTGCTCGAGACGGTGCTGGGACTCTGCCAGCATGATCTGATATCCGGCGGGTTGCAGCACCTGCTGTAGCCCGGCGAACATCTCTGAGCAACCGGCTTCAGAGAGGTTAGGAACAACCATTGCGATCGTCCATGAAGAGGCTGACGCCAGCGCGCTGGCCGCAAGATTAGGCATGTAGCCCAGCTCCTGCACCGCAGCGTCTATTTTTTCTCGCAGTTTATCGGAAACCTGTTCGGGCGTGCGGAGCGCACGGGACACGGTCATAGTGCCCACACCGGCAAGCAGTGCGACATCGGCCAGCGTCACCTTACCGGTACTGCGTCGTTTTCGGGTTAGAGACATACACCTTCCTGCTAACAGGGCGCGACTACTTTCATCCTTCGCTTCACGTGAAAGGCAGTATACGCCTTAAATCCCTTTTTTTGCTGTGATTTAGCACCGTGATTGCAATTTGATAGCGCTATCACACTTCTGCATGTTAACTATTGGTAGCGCTATCTTTGTGATCCTGATCGCAGTCATTCGTTGAGGTGTTGAATAAAGTTTGCTCATCTTTAGCGTTGTAGCCGGAGGGCAAAGTGCTCAAAAAATGGATATATGATACAACCATCACGCTGCAGGAGAGCGTAGAGGACTGGCCGCAGGCGCTGGAGCTGTGCGCGAAGCCGCTGCTGGATTTGCAGGTGATTTCGCCGGAATACATCACGGCCATCATCAAGCAGCATCATACTTTGGGTCCTTATTACGTGCTGGCACCAGGGCTAGCGATGCCGCATGCGCGGCCGGAAGAAGGGGCGAAAGGACTCGGCCTGTCATTATTAAAACTGAAAAAAGGTGTCTCTTTCGGTGCCGGTGAGTTTGACCCCGTCGACGTGATAGTCATGCTGGCGGCACCGGACAAACATAGCCATATCGAAATGATCTCGGCGCTAGCAGAATTATTTTCCAGCGATGAGGATATGGCTGAATTACATCAGGCGAATACGCGGGAGGAGATAAAAACCATTATTGACCGCTTCTGATTTAATTCTTTAATCCGATTATTCACAATATTACGCGTCAGCGTGGTGGGGCGTACTCTACTCAAAATAAGGGAACAACAATGAAAATCATGGCTATTTGCGGCTCCGGCCTTGGCAGCAGTTTTATGGTCGAAATGAATATCAAAAAGGTACTTAAAAAGCTGGAAATTGAGGCAGAGGTTGAACACTCCGATCTCTCGTCTGCAACGCCTGGCGCAGCCGACCTGTTCGTGATGGCAAAAGATATCGCGGCCAGCGCCAGCGTGCCGGAAAGCCAGCTGGTGGTGATCAATAACATCATCGACATCAACGAACTTGAAGCGCAGCTGCGTGCCTGGTTCGAAAGACAATAACCCTGATTAGGCGAGGTGGATATGTTTATCCTTGAAACGCTGAATTTCGTTGTTGATATTTTAAAAGTTCCTTCGGTGCTGGTGGGATTAATTGCCTTAATCGGTCTGGTTGCGCAGAAAAAAGCGTTTTCGGACGTGGTGAAAGGAACAATTAAAACTATTCTCGGCTTTATTGTGCTGGGCGGCGGCGCCACGGTGCTGGTGGGGTCGTTAAATCCTTTGGGCGGAATGTTTGAGCACGCCTTTACTATTCAGGGCATTATTCCAAACAATGAAGCGATTGTGTCGATTGCGCTGGAAAAATACGGTGCCTCGACCGCGCTGATTATGGCCTTTGGGATGGTGGCGAATATTATCGTCGCGCGCTTTACCCGCCTGAAATACATCTTCCTGACAGGTCACCACACTTTCTACATGGCGTGCATGATTGGCGTGATCCTGACGGTGGCGGGCTTTGAGGGCGTGGGCCTGGTCTTTACCGGCTCGCTGATCCTCGGCCTGATCATGGCCTTCTTCCCGGCGATTGCGCAGCGCTACATGAAGCGCATAACCGGCAACGATGAGATTGCCTTCGGCCACTTCGGCACGCTGGGCTACGTGCTGTCCGGCTGGATTGGCAGCAAGGTCGGTAAGGGCTCCCGCTCAACGGAAGAGATGAACCTGCCGAAGAACCTGAGCTTCCTGCGCGACAGTTCGATCTCCATCTCCCTGACCATGATGATTATCTACCTCATCCTGGCGGTGAGCGCCGGACGTGAGTACGTAGAGGCGACCTTCAGCGGCGGCCAGAACTACCTGGTCTACGCCATCATCATGGCGATCACCTTTGCGGCGGGCGTGTTCATCATCCTGCAGGGCGTACGCCTGATACTGGCGGAAATCGTCCCGGCCTTTACCGGCTTCTCGGAAAAACTGGTGCCCAACGCGCGCCCCGCGCTGGACTGCCCGGTGGTGTATCCGTATGCGCCAAACGCGGTGCTGATTGGCTTCCTGTTCAGCTTCCTCGGCGGGATTGTGGGGTTGTTCATCTGCGGCCAGTTCAGCTGGGTGCTGATCCTCCCGGGCGTGGTACCGCACTTCTTCACCGGCGCAACGGCGGGCGTGTTCGGTAATGCCACCGGCGGACGTCGCGGGGCAATGATTGGCGCCTTTGCTAACGGCCTGCTGATCACCTTCCTGCCGGTTCTGCTGCTGCCGGTGCTGGGCGCAATTGGTTTTGCCAACACCACCTTCTCGGACGCTGATTTCGGTGCGGTCGGGATTGTGCTCGGCAACCTGGCGCGCTTCCTGTCGCCGCTTGCCATTACCGGGCTGGTTGTGGCGTTGTTCGCGCTGCTGGTGGCGTACAACGTCTTCGCGAAAAACAAACCTGCGGGCGGTAACGCGCAGGAAAACACCGGAGCCAAATCATGAATGAGAAAGAGATAACCGAACTCGCGCGTCAGATCCGTCTTGAGACGCTGAAATCCCTGACGCAGCTGGGCTTTGGCCACTACGGCGGCAGTATGTCGGTGGTTGAAACCCTGGCCGTGCTGTACGGCGCGGTGATGAAAATCGACCCGGCGGATCCGGACTGGCCGGAGCGAGACTATTTTGTCCTGTCGAAAGGACACGCGGGCCCGGCGCTCTACAGCACGCTGGCGATCAAGGGCTACTTCCCCGTTGAAGAGCTGAGCACGCTCAACCAAAACGGCACGCGGCTGCCAAGCCACCCGGACCGCCTGAAAACACGCGGCGTGGATGCCACCACCGGCTCGCTGGGACAGGGTATCTCCATTGCGGGCGGTATGGCGCTGTCGCACAAGCTGGCGGGGCGACCGAATCGGGTGTTTTGCATCGTCGGTGACGGCGAGCTGAACGAGGGACAATGCTGGGAAGCCTTCCAGTTTATCGCCCACCATCGTCTGAACAACCTGACGGTGTTCGTGGACTGGAACAAGCAGCAGCTCGACGGCGAGCTGGACGAGATCATCAGCGCGTTCGACCTGGAGGGGAAATTCCGCGCCTTTGGCTTTGACGTGGCGACGGTGAAGGGCGACGACATTCCGGGTCTGCTGGCGGTAACGTCGCGGGTCCCCGAGGCCGAAGCGCGTCCATTAGTTGTCATCCTCGACAGCATCAAAGGGCAGGGGGTGCCGTATCTGGAGCAGCTCAGCAATTCGCACCACCTGCGATTGACCGCGGAGAGCAAAGCGGCCCTCAACGAGACGATTCGCCAACTGGAGGCTTCACATGATTAAGGTTGCACCGGCAGGAGAGAAAGACGCCGTTGAGATGCGTAAGGTCTACGCGGGCTTTGTGGCAAAGCAGATTGAGGCAGGAAGCGAGATTATCGCCCTGGAAGCGGATCTGATGAGCTCGATGGCGATGGACGGCGTGGCGCGCGATTATCCGCAGCACGTGATTAACTGCGGGATTATGGAGGCCAACGTCATCGGCACCGCGGCGGGGCTGTCGCTTACCGGACGTAAGCCGTTCGTGCACACCTTTACCGCGTTTGCCAGCCGCCGCTGCTTCGATCAGCTGTTTATGTCCCTGGACTACCAGCGTAACAACGTGAAGGTGATAGCGTCGGACGCGGGCGTGACGGCCTGCCACAACGGCGGGACACATATGTCATTTGAGGATATGGGCATCGTACGCGGCCTGGCGCACTCGGTGGTGCTGGAGGTGACCGACGCTGTGATGTTCGAGGACGTGCTGCGCCAGCTTATCGACCTCGAAGGCTTCTACTGGGTGCGGACCATTCGTAAACAGGCGCCGAGCGTGTACGCCCCGGGCTCAACATTCACCATTGGCAAAGGCAACGTGCTGCGCGAAGGAAGCGATATTACCCTGATTGCCAACGGCATCATGGTGGCGGAAGCGCTGGAGGCGGCTCGCCAGCTTGAGCAGGAGGGCGTAAGCGCGGCGGTTATCGACATGTTTACCCTGAAGCCCATCGACCGGATGCTGGTGAAAAACTACGCCGAGAAAACCGGGCGCATCGTCACCTGTGAAAACCACAGCATTCACAACGGGCTGGGATCGGCGGTAGCGGAAGTGCTGGTGGAAACCTGTCCGGTACCGATGCGGCGGGTGGGCGTTAAGGAGCGTTACGGCCAGGTGGGTACGCAGGATTTCCTGCAGAAGGAGTATGGCCTGACGGCACATGACATTGTGTCGGCGGCGAGAGAGCTGCTGTAAATAAAAAAGGCGACCCTTTGTGGTCGCCTTTTTGTTGCCCGGTGGCGCTCACGCTTACCGGGCCTACGGTCCTGTAGGCCGGATAAGCGAAGCGCCATCCGGCAAGACCTTACAATTACTGCTGCTGCGAAGACTGGATCGCGGTCAGAGCGATGGTGTAGACGATATCGTCAACCAGCGCGCCACGGGACAGGTCGTTCACAGGTTTGCGCATGCCCTGCAGCATTGGCCCGATGGAGATCAGGTCTGCAGAACGCTGTACCGCTTTGTAGGTGGTGTTACCGGTGTTCAGATCCGGGAAGATGAACACGGTAGCGCGACCTGCAACCGGCGAGTTCGGCGCTTTGGATTTCGCAACGTCAGCCATTACCGCAGCATCGTACTGCAGCGGGCCGTCGATCATCAGGTCAGGACGTTTTTCCTGCGCCAGACGGGTCGCTTCACGCACTTTCTCTACGTCGCTACCTGCACCAGAGGTACCGGTGGAGTAGGAGAGCATCGCCACGCGCGGTTCGATACCGAAGGCAATCGCAGAGTCCGCGGACTGGATAGCGATTTCCGCCAGCTGTTCTGCAGTTGGATCCGGGTTGATCGCGCAGTCGCCATAAACGTAAACCTGTTCAGGCAGCAGCATGAAGAATACGGAAGAAACCAGAGAGCTGCCCGGTGCAGTTTTGATCAGCTGCAGCGGTGGACGGATGGTGTTCGCCGTGGTGTGAACCGCACCGGAAACCAGACCGTCAACTTCGTCCTGCTCCAGCATCAGCGTGCCCAGCACCACGTTGTCTTCCAGCTGTTCGCGCGCAACGGCTTCGGTCATGCCTTTGCTCTTACGCAGCTCAACCAGACGGGCTACGTAGCTTTCGCGAACCACTTCTGGGTCAACGATTTCGATGCCAGCGCCCAGCTCAACGCCCTGAGACGCCGCCACGCGGGTGATCTCATCCGGGTTACCCAGCAGCACACAGGTCGCGATGCCGCGCTCTGCACAGATAGCAGCGGCTTTAACGGTACGTGGTTCGTCGCCTTCTGGCAGAACAACGCGTTTGCCCGCTTTACGCGCCAGCTCGGTCAGCTGGTAACGGAATGCTGGAGGAGACAGACGGCGGCTGCGCTCGGAGGTCGCCGTCAGGGATTCGATCCAGTCTGCGTTGATGTAGCCCGCAACGTATTCCTGAACTTTCTCGATACGCTCGTGGTCATCAACCGGTACTTCCAGGTTGAAGCTCTGCAGGCTCAGGGAGGTCTGCCAGGTGTTGGTGTTCACCATGAAGACCGGCAGGCCGGTGGCGAACGCGCGTTCGCACAGCTTGCTGACACGTGGGTCCATCTCGTAGGCACCGGTCAGCAGGATCGCACCGATTTCCACGCCGTTCATCGCGGCCAGGCACGCTGCAACCAGCACGTCTGGACGGTCTGCGGAGGTCACCAGCAGGGAACCTGCGCGGAAGTGCTCCAGCATGTGCGGAATGCTGCGCGCACAGAAGGTCACAGACTTCACGCGGCGGGTGTTGATGTCGCCTTCGTTAACCACGGTGGCGTTCAGGTGGCGCGCCATATCGATTGCACGAGTGGCAATCAGATCGAAGCTCCATGGCACCGCGCCCAGTACTGGCAGCGGGCTGGATCCCTGCAGCTTAGCCGGATCAATTTTGACGACTTTCGCTTTAGAAGAGTCGTCGAAGATCTCGGACAGGTCAGGGCGAGTACGGCCCTGTTCATCCACTGGCGCATTCAGTTTGTTCACGATCACGCCGGTGATGTTGGTGTTTTTCGCGCCGCCGAAGCTGCTGCGCGTCAGTTCGATACGCTCGTTCAGCTGCTCTGGGGTGTCAGTGCCCTGAGACATCACGAAAACGATCTCCGCGTTCAGGGTTTTCGCGATTTCAAAGTTCAGAGACTGGGCAAACTGGTGTTTGCGCGTCGGGACCAGACCTTCAACCAGCACCACTTCCGCGTCTTGCGCGTTAGCGTGGTAGTTGGCGATGATCTCTTCCATCAGCACGTCTTTCTGGTTGCTTGACAGCAGAGATTCAACGTGGCTCATCTTCAGCGGTTCAGCCGCTGGCAGATTGGAGTTCTTGCGAACGATGGTGGTGGTCTGGTCTGGCGCATCGCCACCGGCACGCGGCTGGGCGATTGGCTTAAAGACGCTCAGACGAACGCCTTTGCGTTCCATAGCACGGATCACGCCAAGGCTGACGCTGGTCAGGCCGACGCTGGTTCCGGTAGGGATCAGCATAATAGTACGGGACACGGTTTATCCTCTTTCGTTACCGCCGCGATTGGGCGGGTTACAAAACAGCACCGCCAGCATTGCTGGCGGTGTGGAATCAGGCAGTCAGACGGTTCGCGTCTTGAGCGATGACCAGCTCTTCGTTAGTTGGAATAACGATAGCAGGGCGGGTACCTTCTTTGTTGATGAAGCCAGACTTGCCGAAGCGGGCAGCCAGGTTACGCTCGTGATCAACCTCGAAGCCCAGAACGCCCAGTTTGCCCAGGGACAGTTCACGAACCATAGCCGCGTTCTCACCAATACCACCGGTGAAGATTACCGCGTCCAGACGGCCTTCCATCAGTGCAGTGTAAGAACCGATGTACTTCGCCAGACGGTGGCAGTAAACGTCCATTGCACGTTTAGCGTCTGCTTTCTCTGCGTAGTTGTCTTCAACGTAACGGCAGTCGCTGGTCACTTCGGTCAGACCCAGCAGGCCAGACTCTTTGGTCAGCATTTTGTTGATGTCGTCAACGCTCATGCCCAGGGTGTCGTGCAGGTGGAAGATGATCGCCGGGTCGATGTCGCCGGAACGGGTACCCATCACCAGACCTTCCAGCGGGGTCAGACCCATAGAGGTATCAACACATTTACCGTTGCGGATAGCAGAAACAGAACCACCGTTGCCCAGGTGACAGGTGATAATGTTGACTTCTTCAACCGGCTTGTTCAGAACTTTTGCGGCTTCCTGGGTCACATAGAAGTGGCTGGTGCCGTGTGCGCCGTAACGACGAACGCCATGCTCTTTGTACAGGCTGTACGGCAGGGCATACAGGTAAGACTCTTCAGGCATGGTCTGATGGAACGCGGTGTCAAACACGGCCACGTTTTTGTCTTTCAGATTCGGGAAGGATTTCAGCGCTTCAGCGATACCGATCAGGTGAGCCGGGTTGTGCAGCGGCGCGAAGGACGCAGAGTCCTTGATGCCCTGAATCACAGATTCGTCGATCACGACGGAGCTGGTGTATTTTTCGCCGCCGTGGACGATACGGTGACCAATCGCAGTCAGCTGAGCAGACAGTTCTGGTTTTTGTGCCAGAATAGTGTTAACGATAAAGTTCAGCGCTTCACTGTGAGCGGCGCCTGCACCTAAAGCCGCTTCTTGTTTGCTACCGTCCATCTTCCATTTGATACGTGCTTCAGGCAGATGGAAACATTCGGCCAAACCAGAGAGGTACTCGTCACCGTTGAGCGCATCGATGATGGCGAATTTCAGTGAGGAGCTACCGCAGTTCAGAACCAGTACTAACTTACTCGACATGGAAGTACCTATTATTGATACGTGGCTAAAAAAACGTCAGTGAGTCTAAAAGCGTAACGCATGATGACCCAGACATTTATGATTAACATCATGCCAGGCGAACATTCCGGCATGATGAAAGAAATACCTATGATTTTATGCCATTTTGAACATTTTTCAGACAATGGCATAATATGCGATAATTTGACGAGTTAACGGTTCTCGTCTACGGCCTTATCAGGCTGGCACAGGATACCCGATACGGGGTAGCGATGACAAAATATTTTGAACGTTGTCATAGCCTGTTGTGGTTTTGCACAAAAATTTTAATTTTTATATGTGAAGTTGAGGTACAGCCATGTCGACACCCGAAAACCCATCCGTGAATTTCTTTAGTCTGTTTCGTCGGGGGCAGCATTACGCGAAGACGTGGCCACTGGAAAAGCGCCTCGCGCCGATGTTTATAGAGAACCGCACTATCCGCGCCACGCGCTTTGCGATTCGCTTTATGCCCCCTGTTGCCATCTTTACCCTGTGCTGGCAAATTGCCCTCGGCGGCCAGCTTGGACCCGCCGTCGCCACCGCGCTCTTTGCGCTGAGCCTGCCGATGCAGGGGCTATGGTGGCTGGGGAAACGCTCAATTACGCCGCTGCCGCCTACAATTTTACACTGGTTTTATGAAGTCCGTGGAAAACTTGAGGAAGCTGGCCAGGCGTTGGCACCGGTCGAAGGCAAGCCGGATTACCAGGCGCTGGCTGACACGCTCAAGCGCGCTTTTAAGCAACTTGATAAAACATTCCTTGATGACTTGTGATTGATCATCGAAACGACTAATAAAAGAAGGCACAGTAACAAACAGTTACCGTGTCTTTTTTTTAAAGTGCAATGCGCTACAGGAGTCGAAAGATGGAAATGACCCATGCCCAACGTCTGATTTTGTCTAACCAGTACAAGATGATGACTATGCTTGATCCCGATAACGCAGAACGCTACAGCCGCTTGCAAACTATCGTCGAACGCGGGTTTGGTTTACAGATGCGCGAACTGGATCGCGAGTTTGGCGAACTGAAAGAAGAGACCTGCCGCATCGTGATCGACATCATGGAGATGTATCATGCGCTGCATGTGTCCTGGACGAATCTCAAAGATCGCCAGTCCATTGACGAGCGCCGCGTAACCTTCTTAGGCTTTGATGCCGCAACGGAAGCGCGCTACCTGAGCTACGTTCGCTTTATGGTGAACACCGAAGGGCGCTATACCCATTTTGATGCGGGTACTCACGGCTTTAACGCGCAAACCCCAATGTGGGAAAAATACCAGCGCATGCTGGGCGTATGGCATTCCTGCCCGCGCCAGTACCATTTAAGCAGCAACGAAATTCAACAAATCATTAATGCCTGACGGAGGTGCGTGTGCAGTGTAAAGGTTTTCTGTTTGATCTGGACGGTACGCTGGTGGATTCGCTGCCGGTAGTGGAGCGTTCATGGTGCCATTGGGCCGACAGGCACGGCATCGACCATCAGGACGTACTGAATTTCATCCATGGCAAACAGGCCATTACCTCCTTGCGACACTTCTTAGCGGGACGTACTGAGGAAGAGATTCAGGCAGAGTTCAAATACCTCGAGAACATTGAGGCTACCGATACGGAAGGCATCACCGCGCTGCCGGGCGCGCGCGAGCTGCTTGAACATCTGAACGAAGCACATATTCCGTGGGCCATTGTGACCTCCGGCTCCATTCCCGTAGCCCATGCTCGCCATAAGGCGGCGGGTTTACCGAAGCCAGAGGTGTTCATTACTGCAGAGCGCGTCAAGCGCGGCAAGCCAGAGCCGGATGCGTTCTTGCTTGGGGCAGAGCTGCTGGGCCTTGCACCGGCGGACTGCGTGGTAGTGGAAGATGCAGCAGCCGGTGTGCTGGCCGGGCTTAATGCAGGGAGCCACGTGATCGCCGTTAACGTCCCGGCGGACTCTCCCCGGTTGAGTGAGGCGGATTTTGTGCTGAATACACTGACCGCGATTAACGTCACGAAGGGACCCGGCGGAGTTGTAACCGTCTCGCTAAAAATGTAATCCCATGATATAGCCCCACATTGTTGGGGCTTTTTTATGGCAGAATTCTTTATCTTCCACTGACAAGGATAGGTTGTGAACGGTGAACTGATTTGGGTCCTGAGCCTGCTGTTAATCGCCATCATTCTTTTCGCTACAGGCAAGGTGCGCATGGATGCCGTCGCCCTGTTTGTCATCGTCGCGTTTGTGCTGAGCGGCACGCTCACGCTACCCGAGGCATTCTCCGGGTTTAGCGACCCCAACGTTATTCTTATCGCCGCCCTGTTTATCATTGGTGACGGGCTGGTGCGCACCGGCGTAGCGACCATTATGGGAACGTGGCTGGTGAAGGTGGCGGGCAGCAGTGAAACCAAAATGCTGATCTACCTGATGGTGACGGTTGCCGGACTGGGGGCGTTTATGAGCTCAACGGGCGTGGTCGCCATCTTTATTCCGGTGGTGCTGAGCGTCTCCATGAGGATGCAAATCTCGCCATCGCGCCTGATGATGCCCCTGAGCTTTGCCGGTTTGATCAGCGGCATGATGACGCTGGTGGCGACGCCGCCAAACCTGGTCGTCAACAGTGAACTGATCCGCGAAGGATTCCAGGGCTTCAGTTTTTTCAGCGTTACCCCGATTGGGCTGGTCGTTCTGGTGATGGGCGTGGTCTACATGCTGCTGACCCGTTTTGCCCTGAAAGGCGAAAATCAGGATAAAAGCAAAGAGGGCTGGAAGCGACGCACCTTTCGCGATTTGATTAAAGAGTACCGTCTCACCGGGCGTGCACGACGTCTGGCTATTCGCCCCGGCTCACCGATGATTGGCCAGCGGCTGGACGATCTTAAGCTCCGTGAACGCTACGGTGCGAACGTCATTGGCGTGGAGCGCTGGCGTCGTTTCCGCCGGGTGATTGTCAACGTTAACGGGGTGTCGGAATTCCGTGCGCGGGACGTTCTGCTGATTGATATGTCCACCGCAGAGGTAGACCTGCGTGAGTTTTGCAGCGAACAGCTGCTGGAGCCGATGGTGCTGCGCGGCGAGTATTTCTCCGACCAGGCGCTGGACGTCGGTATGGCCGAAGTATCGCTGATCCCGGAATCGGAGCTGTTGGGGAAAACCGTGCGCGAAGTCGGCTTCCGCACCCGCTATGGTTTGAACGTCGTGGGACTGAAGCGCGATGGCGTGGCGATGGAAGGCGCAGTGGTGGATGAGCCAATCCTGTTAGGTGACATCTTTCTCGTCGTCGGTAACTGGAAGCTGATTAGCCAACTCGGGCAAAAAGGGCGTGATTTTGTGGTGCTCAATATGCCGGTTGAAGAGAGCGATGCGTCCCCGGCGCACAGCCAGGCACCTCACGCGATTTTCTGTCTGGTGCTGATGGTCGCACTGATGCTGACCGATGAAATCCCCAATCCGGTCGCGGCCATCATCGCCTGCCTGCTGATGGGGAAATTCCGCTGCATTGACGCCGAAAGCGCGTATAAAGCCATTCACTGGCCGAGCATTATTCTGATTGTCGGAATGATGCCCTTTGCGCTGGCGTTGCAAAAAACCGGCGGGGTGGATTTGATCGTTAAAGGCTTAATGGACGTTGGCGGCGGGTATGGGCCGTACATGATGATGGTCTGTCTGTTTATCATGTGCGCCTCCATCGGCCTGTTTATTTCCAATACCGCGACGGCGGTACTGATGGCGCCTATTGCGCTGGCGATGGCGAAATCCATGGGCGTGTCGCCGTATCCGTTCGCGATGATGGTGGCGATGGCGGCCTCCGCGGCATTTATGACGCCGGTATCTTCACCAGTGAATACGCTGGTGCTGGGGCCCGGGAATTATAGATTCAGCGATTTCGTTAAGATTGGCGTGCCGTTCACCGTGCTGGTAATGGTGGTGTGCGTGGTGTTAATTCCGGTTTTATTCCCGTTTTAGCGTGAGCGCAGAAACGTAGGCCGGGTAAGGCGAAGCCGCCACCCGGCGAAAAAATTACAACGGTGAATCCTGGCTAATCTCATCCAGCGACAGATGGAAGCTCGGTACAAATACCTGCATAAAATAATCCATTTCTTCGCTGCGGCGGGATTCCAGCGTTTTTTCCAGACGCGTTTTAGCCAGTAAAAACTCGTTATTCCCCGCAGACAGCTCTTCCAGACACTTCAGGTAGGCGCAGAGCGCGTCGGCCTGCTTCACCAGCGACTTTTCATCTTCCGTGTACTGATGTTCATCGATAAGCGGCTCAAAGATATCGCGTAATTCATCCGGCACCATATCGATCAGCTTCTGCTGAGCAATCTTCTCAATCGCCTTATATTCCTGCGCAATCTGCGAGTTGAAATATTTCACTGGCGTCGGCAGATCGCCGGTCAGCACTTCCGAGGCATCATGGTACATCGCCAGCAGGGCAATACGTTCAGCGTTGACCTGCCCGTTAAATTTGCGGTTCTTTATTGCGGCCAGCGCGTGAGCGACCATCGCAACCTGCAGACTGTGCTCTGAAACATTTTCCGTGCGGACGTTGCGCATCAGCGGCCAGCGGTTGATCAGCTTCAGGCGGGAGAGGTGGGCAAAGAAATGACTCTGACTCATAGGTTACCTTTTGTCTTTACTGCGACAGGCGTTCATTGTGCGGGGAGGGGAGGCAAGATGCAAATATGCGGATTTTGTAGGCCGGGCAAGCGCAGCGCCACCCGGCAGAAAGGCAACGTTACTGATGGTATCCAGAGAGGAAGCGCCCGAAGCGGCTGATGGCCATTTCTAGGTCATCTTCGCGCGGCAGGGTCACAATGCGCACGTGATCCGGCCACGGCCAGTTAAACGCCGTACCCTGAACCAGCAGCACTTTTTCCTGCAGCAGGAAGTCGAGCACCATCTTCTGGTCGTCGTGAATATTGAAGCGCTTAGCGTCAATTTTCGGGAACATATAGAGCGCGCCGTTAGGTTTCACGCAGGAGACGCCAGGAATATCGTTGATCAATTCCCACGCGCGGTTACGCTGTTCATACAAGCGACCACCGGGAACGATAAACTCGCTAATGCTTTGGTAGCCGCCGAGCGCCGTCTGGATCGCGTGCTGTGCAGGAACGTTGGCACATAAACGCATCGACGCCAGCATTTCCAGCCCTTCAATGTAGCCTTTGGCGTGCTTTTTCGGACCGTTCAGTACCATCCAACCCTGACGGAAACCGGCTACGCGGTAGGTTTTAGACAGGCCGTTAAAGGTGACGGTCAGCAGATCCGGGGCCAGCGCGGCGATCGAGTGGTGCTGTGCCGCGTCGTACAGGATTTTGTCGTAGATTTCGTCGGCAAAAATGATCAGGTTGTGCTGGCGGGCGAGCTCGACGATCTCCATCAGCAGTTCTTTCGAATAGACCGCACCCGTCGGGTTGTTCGGGTTAATGATCACGATGCCACGCGTGCGAGGCGTAATTTTCGCGCGAATATCATCAAGGTCCGGGAACCAGTCAGAGGACTCGTCACAGAGATAATGAACGGCTTTACCGCTCGACAGCGACACGGCCGCCGTCCACAGCGGGTAGTCAGGCGCAGGTACCAGCATTTCATCGCCGCTGTTCAGCAGCGCCTGCATCGCCTGCACAATCAGTTCAGAGACGCCGTTGCCGATATAGATATCTTCAACGGTAACGTCACGCATACCGCGCGCCTGATAGTGCTGCATGATGGCTTTACGCGCGGAATAGAGTCCTTTTGAATCGCAGTAGCCTTGTGCAGTAGGAAGGTTGCGGATCACATCAACCAGAATTTCATCCGGCGCTTCAAAACCAAATGGCGCAGGGTTACCAATGTTGAGTTTCAGAACCTTATTGCCTTCCTCTTCAAGGCGTTTGGCCTCTTTCAGAACCGGGCCGCGGATGTCGTAACAGACGTTATCTAGTTTGCTGGATTTTTCGATAGGGGACATGAACCTTTAACCTTTTCGCTAGTATTGCCACTCCCTGCCGTGGAAGTCTGCACGGAACAATGTACTCCCCCCTCGCTTCGTTTTGAAGGGTGTACAGGAGAAGATTTTGTACAATGCGTCAATTCCTGTGGAATCTATTTCACTGCTTGCGGCGAGTTCTGTCGTGCTAAAGTAATGTGATAAGTATGTTCTTAAGTTTATTGTGCTGTTTATTGTTGGTTTTATTTCATATTGTGCTGATAAAAATAAAAAACATGCCCAATACGCAGTAAGAAGTTCCTCTAAGTGACTTTTCGTAAAATCAGATGCTTCGAGACAGACTGTTGGAATAGTATGCTTAGGCTAAAAGTTACTCATGTGAAATTAATGTTAAGTGTTATTAATGAATGGCCTTAATCTAAATTAAAATTTATTTATTATTAACCAACAAAATGCAACTTTAGTTAATTTTAATAAAATTAGTTGAGAGGCTTAACAGTCCCTCTTAGAACCTATCCCAGAAGGGATTGTCAGAATGTCGTAACTGATAATTTCTGAAGGTGAAAAGATGACAGGCAGCAAATGGCGGATCAGCGATGAACTTTGGGAAAAAATGGCACCGCTTATCCCTGAGCACAAAACCTGCCATCCACTCGGTACGCACCGGAAACGCGTTGATAACCGCGCTGCCATGGACGCCATATTCTTCGTCCTCAGGACCGGTTGCCAGTGGAACGCCCTGAACGCCACCGGGATATGTTCATCGAGTTCTGCACACCGGCGCTTTCAGGAATGGCGCGATGCCGGAGTCTTCGAGCGCTTCTGGCAGAACGGTTTGCTTGCCTGCGGGCATCTGGACAGCATTGACTGGTCCTGGCTGTCAATGGACGGCTGTATCACCAAATCGCCGCTGTCAGGAACAAAAAAACAGGCCGTAACCCCACTGACAGAGGGAAACAAGGCGTAAAGCGCAGCCTTTTGACGGACGCCTGCGGGCTTCCTCTGTCGCTGGTTGTCTCAGCAGCGAACACGCACGACATCAAACTGGTTGCGGATACGCTCGATGCCCTTCAGACGGGTCGTCCGGGGCAAAAACTCAGACTCTGCCTGGACAAAGGTTACGATGCAGGCTGGCTGAAAACATATCTGCAGAGCCGCCGCTACGAGCCGCATATCCAGTCCCGTAAAGAAGAGTCAGATGCCAGTAAAAACACGGACTTCAAAGCCCATCGCTGGGTTGTCGAAAGAACTCATAGCTGGATGAATCGCTTTCGCCGGGTTCTGACACGATGGGAAAAGAAGACTGAAAATTACGAGGCCATGTTGCATTTTGCCTGTGGTCTTATTGTCTGGAATAAAGTCCTATTGAGATAGGCTCTTAATCCTTAATATTGCAATAAGACTTATAAATAAAGTGGATTTGGGTTAAGATGTCTTTCAGGAAAGCAGGCGCCAGAGCCCTATGTTTTGTATATCTGGATCCGCTTTTCTAAATTAATTGATTGTTATTGTTGGATTTATCTCTGGCTGGTGTGTGCCGAACACATCCTGCTACGTTAACCGCGCTGCGATAAAGATGGCCGTAAAGGTGTCATACCTTTAATGTAATTTACAGAAACCTGCGAACATCTAAATATTCTGAACGTTTAAGAGAATAAAAATAACGTCATGAAACGTGCTTTCTGACTGTTGATATACAGCAGCACAATAACTATCTGTCAGGCAGTCTGCCGGGCCGGGATGCGAGGGAAACCTTCAGAGGGAATTGCTTAACTGTTACACACAGCTTCAACCCGGGCAGCTCCGCACGAGCAACCTGAAAGTGAATAGATATGATAAATGCAAATCGTCCGATAATGAATCTCGACCTCGATCTGCTGAGAACGTTTGTTGCGGTCGCCGATCTCAACACTTTTGCAGCAGCTGCTGCCGCAGTTTGCCGAACCCAGTCTGCCGTTAGCCAGCAAATGCAGCGGCTGGAGCAACTGGTCGGTAAAGAGCTTTTTGCACGTCATGGACGTAATAAGCTCTTAACGGAACACGGTATCCAGCTACTGGGTTATGCCAGGAAAATACTTCGCTTTAATGATGAAGCATGTATGTCTTTAATGTTTAGCAACCTCCAGGGGGTGTTAACATTAGGCGCATCTGATGAGTCAGCGGATACCATATTGCCGTTTCTTCTCAATCGTATCAGTTCGGTTTATCCGAAGCTTGCGCTGGATGTTAGCGTAAAGCGTAATGCTTTTATGATTGAGATGCTCAAAGAGAATGAAGTGGATCTGGTGGTCACGACGCATCGTCCTGGGCAATTTGATTGTCTGACGCTGCGGACTTCTCCAACGCATTGGTATTGCGCGGCTGAATATGTACTACAACAAGGTGAGCCCATTCCATTGGTCTTACTGGATGATCCAAGTCCGTTCCGGGATATGGTGCTGTCGGCGCTCAACGAGGCCAACATTCCGTGGCGTTTGGCCTATGTGGCCTCAACGCTACCCGCTGTTCGAGCTGCCGTGAAAGCGGGGCTCGGCGTAACAGCGCGTCCGGTGGAAATGATGAGTCCGGATCTCCGCGTGTTGGGTAAAAGTGATGGTCTTCCTGCGTTGCCGGATACGGAGTATCTGTTATGCCACAACGCAACCAGCAATAACGAGCTGGCAAAAGTCGTGTTTGAGGCGATGGAAAACTACCATAACCCCTGGCAATACGAGCATGTTACTCCGGAAGGGGGGGATGACTCCCTGATCGTTGAAGGGGACTTTGAGTGATCAAACACTCAAAATTCTCGTAACAAATTGTAAGTGTAAAAAAGAGCCACTCGCGCGATTTTCGCGTGAAGTGGTTTTTTTTTGGTAAAAATACCCTTTCCGAATACAGGGTTAGATCATGTAAGCTTTAAATATCAGTGAGATAGATTGTTTTGGTCAAATCGTGTTCGTTTTCCGTTCTAACTGGACGCTTCCCCGTTCAATGTTAAAAAAACAGGAAATATGTTGCCGGTTTCTTGATTGAATTAACAAAAGCGTGTCTCAGATCAAGAAAATACTCCTATTTGGGGGGAGGAATCGTTGGCAAATCCTGTCAAAATAGGAGGGTTATTTTTTTACTTCCAAAACGGACACGATTCAACAACATGCATTTGACGTAAAGTCAGGTACCCACCAGGGTTAAAAGGGCATGAAATGTTAATGAGAATCGCTTGATGTCATTTAATGTGAAGAAACCTTTGTTAAAGTTGACAAAAGGTTATAGAAAGGAGTAAAAAACCCCATCATTTTGCTGTCTATGTCTCATTTCTGACAGTTAGTGTAAGGTTATTTGTTCCTCCCCATGAATCGATGTGATGCCCATCTGCCAGCAAGAGCAGTGTCGTCGGTATCACTTTTGATGAGTAAGCAATGAGTATGTCAACATCCACAGAAGTCATCGCTCATCACTGGGCATTCGCAATCTTTCTTATTGTAGCCATTGGCCTGTGCTGCCTGATGTTAGTCGGCGGCTGGTTCCTGGGCGGTCGCGCCCGCGCAAGGCACAAAAACACACCTTTCGAATCAGGTATTGATTCCGTAGGTACCGCTCGCTTACGCCTGTCTGCCAAGTTCTACCTGGTAGCCATGTTCTTCGTCATCTTCGACGTGGAAGCGCTTTACCTTTTCGCATGGTCGACCTCCATTCGCGAAAGTGGTTGGGTGGGCTTTGTCGAGGCCGCAATTTTCATTTTAGTGTTACTGGCCGGTCTGGTTTATCTGGTGCGTATTGGCGCGCTGGACTGGACGCCTGCGCGTTCACGCCGTGAGCAGATCAACCCGGAAAACAGTATCTCTAATCGTCAGCAGTAACAGCGAGGCAATAAGATGGATTATACGCTCACCCGCATAGATCCTAACGGTGAGAATGACCGTTACCCCCTGCAAAAACAGGAGATCGTAACCGACCCCCTGGAGCAAGAAGTCAATAAAAGCGTGTACATGGGCAAGCTCGAACATGCCATGCACGATATGGTCAACTGGGGTCGTAAGAACTCCATCTGGCCTTACAACTTTGGCCTTTCTTGCTGCTACGTTGAAATGGTGACGTCATTCACTGCGGTGCATGACGTTGCGCGTTTTGGGGCAGAGGTACTGCGTGCTTCCCCACGTCAGGCTGACCTGATGGTGGTGGCCGGTACGTGCTTTACCAAGATGGCCCCGGTTATTCAGCGTCTTTATGACCAGATGCTGGAGCCAAAATGGGTTATCTCCATGGGCGCATGTGCAAACTCTGGCGGTATGTACGACATTTATTCCGTCGTGCAGGGCGTAGATAAGTTTATCCCGGTGGATGTCTACATTCCGGGCTGCCCGCCGCGTCCGGAAGCTTACATGCAGGCGCTGATGCTGCTGCAGGAGTCTATCGGTAAAGAACGTCGCCCACTGTCGTGGGTTGTTGGCGATCAGGGTGTGTATCGCGCGAACATGCAGTCCGAGCGCGAGCGTAAACGTGGTGAACGTATTGCCGTCACCAACCTGCGTACGCCTGACGAAATTTAATTTGCGCCTGTGGGCCTGGAGAACACCTTCGCATATCACTACTCAAATAGCGCGAAGCCAGGCTTAACAGTCACCACGGACCATTTGCAATGGTGAACAATATGACCGACTTAACCGCGCAAGAAGCCGCCTGGCAGACACGGGATCATCTCGATGACCCAGTCGTTGGCGAACTGCGCAACCGTTTTGGGCCGGATGCCTTTACTGTTCAGGCCACCCGCACCGGGGTACCCGTTGTTTGGGTGAAGCGTGAACAATTACTGGAAGTGGTCGATTTCCTCAAGAAATTGCCGAAACCTTACGTCATGCTGTTTGACTTACACGGCATGGATGAACGTCTGCGTACTCACCGCCAGGGTCTCCCTGCTGCGGATTTTTCCGTTTTCTACCACCTGATCTCAATAGACCGTAATACGGATATCATGCTCAAGGTGGCATTGTCTGAAAACGACATGCATCTGCCGACGATCACCAAACTTTTCCCGAACGCGAACTGGTACGAGCGTGAAACCTGGGAAATGTTCGGCATGACCTTTGACGGCCACCCGCACCTGACGCGCATCATGATGCCGCAGACCTGGACCGGCCACCCGCTGCGTAAAGACTACCCGGCACGTGCAACCGAATTCGACCCGTTTGAGCTGACCAAAGCCAAGCAGGATCTGGAGATGGAAGCGCTGACCTTCAAGCCGGAAGACTGGGGCATGAAGCGCGGTACCGAAAACGAGGACTTCATGTTCCTCAACCTCGGTCCGAACCACCCGTCTGCGCATGGTGCATTCCGTATCATTCTTCAGCTTGACGGCGAAGAGATTGTCGACTGCGTGCCTGACATCGGCTACCACCACCGTGGTGCTGAGAAGATGGGCGAGCGTCAGTCCTGGCACAGCTACATTCCGTATACCGACCGTATCGAGTACCTCGGCGGCTGCGTCAACGAAATGCCATACGTGCTGGCCGTTGAGAAACTGGCGGGTATCACCACGCCGGATCGCGTTAACGTGATTCGCGTCATGCTGTCAGAACTGTTCCGAATCAACAGCCACCTGCTGTACATCTCCACGTTCATTCAGGACGTCGGCGCGATGACCCCGGTATTCTTCGCCTTTACCGACCGTCAGAAAATCTACGATCTGGTAGAAGCGATTACCGGTTTCCGTATGCACCCGGCCTGGTTCCGTATCGGCGGTGTGGCACACGATCTGCCGCGCGGCTGGGACCGTCTGTTGCGTGAATTCCTTGACTGGATGCCAAAACGTCTGGCGTCCTACGAGAAAGCCGCGCTGCGTAACACCATCCTGAAAGGTCGTTCTCAGGGCGTTGCAGCCTACGGCGCGAAAGAAGCGCTGGAGTGGGGGACGACAGGTGCAGGTCTGCGTGCGACCGGTATTGATTTCGACGTGCGTAAAGCCCGTCCTTACTCTGGCTACGAGAACTTCGACTTTGAAGTCCCGGTGGGCGGCGGTGTTTCCGACTGCTATACCCGCGTGATGCTGAAAGTGGAAGAGCTGCGCCAGAGTCTGCGCATCCTTGAGCAGTGCCTCAACAACATGCCGGAAGGCCCGTTCAAAGCGGATCACCCGCTGACGACGCCGCCGCCGAAAGAGCGCACGCTGCAACATATCGAAACCCTGATCACCCACTTCCTGCAGGTTTCCTGGGGTCCGGTCATGCCGGCGCAAGAATCCTTCCAGATGATTGAAGCGACCAAGGGTATTAACAGTTACTACCTGACCAGCGACGGCAGCACCATGAGCTACCGTACCCGCGTGCGTACGCCAAGCTTCGCGCACCTGCAGCAGATCCCGGCCGCCATTCGCGGCAGTCTGGTCTCCGACCTGATTGTGTATCTGGGTAGTATCGATTTTGTTATGTCAGATGTGGACCGCTAATTATGCACGAGAATCAACAACCACAGACCGAGGCTTTTGAGCTGAGTGAAGCAGAACGTGCTGCTATTGAGCACGAGATGCACCACTACGAAGACCCGCGTGCGGCGTCCATTGAAGCGCTGAAAATCGTACAGAAACAGCGTGGCTGGGTGCCGGATGGGGCGATCTACGAGATCGCAAAAGTGCTGGGTATTCCGGCGAGTGACGTAGAAGGCGTAGCCACGTTCTACAGCCAGATCTTCCGTCAGCCGGTTGGCCGCCATGTGATCCGCTACTGTGACAGCGTTGTCTGCCACATCACCGGTTATCAGGGTATTCAGGCTGCGATTGAGAAGAAGCTCAATATCAAGCCGGGCCAGACCACGTTCGATGGACGCTTTACTCTGCTGCCGACCTGCTGCCTGGGTAACTGCGACAAGGGGCCGACCATGATGATTGATGAGGACACTCACAGCCATCTGACGCCGGAAGCGATTCCTGACCTGCTGGAGCAGTACAAATGAAAACTGTAATTCGTACTGCTGAGACGCATCCGCTGACCTGGCGTCTGCGCGATGACAAACAGCCGGTATGGCTTGAAGAATACGAAAGCAAAAACGGCTATGCCGGCGCGCGTAAAGCCCTTGGCGGCATGGCGCCGGACGACATCGTTAACGCGGTAAAAGACTCTGGCCTGAAAGGGCGCGGCGGTGCGGGCTTCTCCACCGGTCTGAAGTGGAGCCTGATGCCGAAAGACGAATCCATGAACATCCGTTACCTGCTGTGTAACGCCGATGAAATGGAGCCGGGCACCTATAAAGACCGCCTGCTGATGGAGCAGCTGCCGCACCTGCTGGTGGAAGGCATGCTGATCTCCGCGTTTGCGCTGAAAGCGTACCGTGGCTACATCTTCCTGCGCGGTGAGTACATCGAAGCGGCAGAAAACCTGCGTCGCGCGATTGCGGAAGCCACCGAAGCGGGCCTGCTCGGTAAAAACATCCTGGGCACCGGGTTTGACTTCGAACTGTTCGTGCACACCGGGGCCGGGCGTTACATCTGCGGTGAAGAAACCGCGCTGATAAACTCCCTGGAAGGCCGCCGTGCGAACCCGCGCTCTAAGCCACCGTTCCCGGCAAGCTCCGGCGTATGGGGTAAACCGACCTGCGTAAACAACGTCGAAACCCTGTGTAACGTTCCGGCTATCCTCGCCAACGGCGTGGAGTGGTATCAGGGCATCTCCTCAAGCAAAGATGCCGGTACCAAGCTGATGGGCTTCTCTGGTCGCGTTAAAAATCCTGGCGTCTGGGAACTGCCGTTCGGTACCACCGCACGCGAAATTCTTGAAGACTACGCGGGCGGCATGCGCGATGGCCTGAAATTCAAAGCCTGGCAGCCGGGTGGGGCAGGGACTGACTTCCTGACCGAAGCTCACCTCGATCTGCCGATGGAATTCGAAAGCATTGGTAAAGCAGGCAGCCGTCTGGGTACGGCGCTGGCGATGGCCGTCGACCACGAGATCGGCATGGTCTCGCTGGTGCGTAACCTGGAAGAGTTCTTCGCCCGCGAGTCCTGCGGCTGGTGTACACCGTGCCGTGACGGTCTGCCGTGGAGCGTGAAGATCCTGCGTGCAATCGAACGTGGCGAAGGCCAGCCTGGCGATATCGAGACACTTGAGCAACTGTGTCGATTCTTAGGCCCAGGCAAAACCTTCTGTGCCCACGCACCGGGTGCCGTCGAGCCGCTGCAGAGCGCGATTAAATATTTCCGCGACGAATTCGAAGCAGGCATCAAGCAGCCGTTCAGCAATACCCATTCAATCAATGGGATTCAGCCGAACCTGCTGAAAGCGCGCTGGTAAAAACAGAATTTTGATTAACGCTCGGTTTCGACCGAGACAACTGGAAGCATGCTAATGGCTACGATTCATGTAGACGGCAAAGAATACGAAGTCAACGGGGCGGACAACCTGCTGGAAGCTTGTCTGTCTCTTGGCCTCGATATTCCGTACTTTTGCTGGCATCCGGCGCTGGGCAGCGTCGGTGCTTGCCGCCAGTGTGCGGTGAAGCAATATCAAAACGCGGAAGACACGCGTGGTCGCCTGGTGATGTCCTGTATGACGCCAGCCACCGAAGGCACCTTTATTTCGATTGATGACGAAGAAGCCAAACAGTTCCGCGAAAGCGTGGTGGAATGGTTGATGACCAACCACCCGCACGACTGTCCGGTTTGTGAAGAGGGCGGTAACTGCCACCTTCAGGATATGACCGTCATGACCGGTCACAGCTTCCGTCGCTATCGCTTTACCAAGCGTACCCACCGTAATCAGGATCTGGGGCCGTTCATCTCTCACGAAATGAACCGCTGCATCGCCTGCTACCGCTGCGTGCGATACTACAAAGACTACGCAGACGGTCAGGATCTGGGCGTGTATGGCGCACATGACAACGTCTACTTCGGTCGTCCGGAAGACGGTACGCTTGAAAGCGAATTCTCCGGTAACCTGGTAGAAATCTGCCCGACCGGCGTATTCACGGATAAAACCCACTCCGAGCGTTACAACCGTAAATGGGACATGCAGTTTGCGCCAAGCATCTGCCAGCAGTGTTCCCTCGGCTGTAACACCAGCCCGGGTGAGCGTTACGGCGAACTGCGCCGTATCGAAAACCGTTATAACGGTACCGTTAACCACTACTTCCTCTGCGACCGCGGTCGTTTCGGCTATGGCTATGTCAACCTGAAAGACCGTCCGCGTCAGCCGGTTCAGCGCCGTGGCGACGACTTCATTACCCTGAACGCTGAACAGGCGATGCAGGGCGCGGCAGATATTCTGCGCCAGTCGAAGAAAGTGATCGGTATCGGCTCCCCGCGCGCCAGTATCGAAAGCAACTTTGCGTTGCGCGAGCTGGTTGGGGCGGAAAACTTCTATACCGGTATCGCTCAGGGCGAGCAGGAACGTCTGCAGCTGGTACTGAAAGTGCTGCGTGAAGGCGGTGTCCACACCCCTGCGCTGCGCGAAATTGAATCTTATGATGCGGTTCTGGTGCTGGGTGAAGACCTGACGCAGACCGGCGCACGGGCGGCTCTGGCGGTTCGTCAGGCGGTGAAGGGGAAAGCACGTGAAATGGCAGCGGCGCAGAAAGTGGCCGACTGGCAGATTGCGGCAATCCTGAACATCGGGCAGCGCGCGAAGCATCCGCTGTTTGTGACCAACGTTGACAATACCCGTCTGGACGATATCGCGGCGTGGACCTACTGCGCACCGGTTGAAGATCAGGCGCGTCTTGGCTTTGCGATTGCCCACGCGCTGGACAGCAACTCTCCGGCCGTTGAGCTGGATCGCGACCTGCAGAATAAGGTCGACGTGATTGTTCAGGCCCTGGCCGGTGCGAAAAAACCGCTGATTATTTCCGGGACCAACGCCGGTAGCGCCGAGATCATTCAGGCGGCAGCCAACGTTGCCAAAGCCCTGAAAAGCCGCGGTGCGGACGTCGGTGTGACCATGATTGCCCGTGCGGTGAACAGCATTGGTCTGGGCATGATCGGCGGCGGCTCGCTGGAAGCAGCGTTAAGCGAACTGGAATCCGGTTCTGCTGACGCCGTTGTGGTGCTGGAAAACGATCTGCATCGCCATGCCTCTGCTGCTCGCGTTGACGCCGCGCTCTCCAAAGCGCCGCTGGTGATGGTGATTGACCACCAGCGCACGGCGATTATGGATAAAGCGCACCTGGTGCTCTCTGCGGCAAGCTTCGCAGAAAGCGACGGTACCGTTATCAACAACGAAGGCCGCGCACAGCGTTTCTTCCAGGTTTATGACCCGGCCTACTACGACAGCAACACCGTGATGCTGGAAAGCTGGCGCTGGCTGCACTCCCTGCACAGCACCGTGCAGAGCCGTGAAGTGGACTGGACGCAGCTCGACCACGTTATCGACGCGGTAGTCGAAAAACTGCCTCAGCTGGCAGGCATTAAAGATGCCGCACCTGAAGCAAGCTTCCGCATTCGCGGCCAGAAACTGGCGCGTGAACCGCACCGTTACAGCGGTCGTACCGCAATGCGCGCCAATATCAGCGTGCACGAACCGCGCCAGCCGCAGGATAAAGACACGATGTTTGCCTTCTCAATGGAAGGGAACAACCAGCCGTCTGCGCCGCGTTCGCAAATCCCATTCGCATGGGCGCCAGGCTGGAACTCCCCGCAGGCATGGAACAAGTTCCAGGCTGAAGTGGGTGGCTCTCTGCGCCATGGCGATCCGGGCGTGCGTCTGATTGAAGCCTCCGAAACCGGTCTGGACTTCTTCACCACTGTACCGGCGAGCTTCCAGGCCCAGGATGGCAACTGGCGTATCGCGCCGTACTACCATCTGTTCGGTAGCGACGAGCTGTCCCAGCGTTCACCGGTCTTCCAGACCCGCATGCCGCAGCCGTACATCAAGCTCAACCCGGCGGATGCCGCGAAGCTTGGCGTTAACGCGGGCGCAAACATTGCCTTTAGCTATGACGGCCAGACCATCAGCCTGCCGCTGATTATCTCTGAAGGTCTGACAGCAGGGCAGGTGGGTCTGCCAATGGGTATGCCTGGCATCGCGCCGGTACTGGCGGGTGCGCGTCTTGATAACCTGCAGGAGGCAAAAGCATGAGTTGGTTAACGCCGGATCTTATCGACATCCTGCTGAGCATTCTGAAAGCGGTTGTGATTCTGCTGGTGGTGGTCACCTGCGGCGCGTTCATGAGCTTTGGTGAACGTCGTCTGCTCGGTCTGTTCCAGAACCGTTACGGACCGAACCGCGTGGGCTGGGGTGGTTCACTCCAGCTTGTGGCGGACATGATCAAGATGTTCTTTAAAGAGGACTGGATCCCGCGCTTCTCGGACCGCGTGATCTTTACTCTGGCACCGATGATCGCCTTCACCTCGCTGCTGCTGGCGTTTGCTATCGTTCCGGTCAGCCCGACCTGGGTGGTCGCTGACCTGAACATCGGCATTCTGTTCTTCCTGATGATGGCAGGCCTCGCGGTTTACGCGGTGCTGTTCGCAGGCTGGTCCAGTAACAACAAATACTCGCTGCTGGGTGCAATGCGTGCTTCCGCGCAGACGCTGAGCTACGAAGTGTTCCTGGGTCTCTCCCTGATGGGCGTGGTGGCGCAGGCCGGTTCATTTAACATGACCGACATCGTCAACAACCAGGCCGACATCTGGAACGTTATCCCGCAGTTCTTTGGGTTTATTACCTTTGCTATCGCGGGCGTGGCGGTGTGTCACCGTCACCCGTTTGACCAGCCAGAAGCCGAACAGGAACTGGCCGACGGTTACCACATTGAATATTCCGGTATGAAATTCGGTCTGTTCTTCGTGGGCGAGTACATCGGTATCGTCACCATTTCCGCGTTGATGGTAACGCTGTTCTTTGGTGGCTGGCATGGCCCGTTCTTACCGCCGTTCATCTGGTTCGCGCTGAAAACCGCGTTCTTTATGATGATGTTCATTTTGATTCGTGCGTCCTTACCGCGTCCGCGTTATGACCAGGTAATGTCCTTCGGCTGGAAAGTGTGCCTGCCGCTGACGCTCGTCAACTTGTTGGTAACGGCGGCTGTCATTCTCTGGCAGCAGCCATAAGGGGCTTTAGACCATGACCTTAAAAGAATTATTAGTAGGTTTCGGCACCCAGGTACGCAGTATCTGGATGATCGGCCTGCACGCGTTTGCCAAACGCGAAACCCAGATGTACCCGGAAGAGCCGGTATATCTGCCGCCGCGCTACCGTGGCCGTATCGTGCTGACGCGCGATCCGGACGGTTCTGAGCGCTGCGTTGCCTGTAACCTGTGTGCGGTAGCGTGCCCGGTAGGCTGTATCTCTCTGCAAAAAGCCGAGACGGTAGATGGCCGCTGGTACCCTGAGTTCTTCCGCATCAACTTCTCACGCTGCATCTTCTGCGGTCTGTGTGAAGAAGCGTGCCCAACCACGGCGATTCAGCTGACTCCAGACTTCGAACTGGGTGAGTACAAGCGTCAGGACCTGGTGTACGAGAAAGAGGATCTGCTGATTTCCGGTCCGGGCAAATACCCGGAATATAACTTCTACCGGATGGCGGGTATGGCAATCGACGGCAAAGATAAGGGCGAAGCAGAGAACGAAGCTAAGCCTATCGACGTCAAGAGCCTGTTACCGTAAGGAGAGGGCAATGGAATTCGCTTTTTATATCTGTGGCCTTATCGCCATCCTGGCTACGCTGCGAGTGATCACGCACACCAATCCGGTGCATGCGCTGCTGTACTTAATCATTTCGCTGCTGGCCATTTCCGGGGTGTTCTTTGCGCTGGGCGCGCACTTCGCCGGTGCGCTGGAAATCATCGTCTACGCCGGTGCCATCATGGTGCTGTTCGTGTTCGTGGTGATGATGCTGAACCTGGGCGGCTCTGAAATTGAGCAGGAACGTCAGTGGTTAAAACCGCAGGTGTGGATTGGTCCGGCAATTCTGTCGGCCATCATGCTTGTGGTGATTGTTTACGCCATTCTGGGCGTGAACGATCAGGGCATCGACGGTACGCCAATCAGCGCTAAGACAGTGGGTATTGCTCTGTTTGGCCCTTACGTTCTGGCGGTTGAACTGGCGTCAATGCTGCTGCTGGCAGGTCTGGTTGTTGCCTTCCACGTCGGCCGTGAAGAGCGTGTTGGCGAGGTGCTGAGCAACCGCACTGATGACCGCGCGAAAAGAAAAACGGAGGAGCGCGCATGATCCCCTTAACACATGGACTGATCCTCGCTGCGATTTTGTTCGTTCTGGGCTTAACCGGTCTGGTTATCCGCCGCAATCTGCTGTTTATGCTGATTGGTCTGGAAATCATGATTAACGCCTCCGCGCTGGCCTTCGTGGTCGCCGGGAGCTACTGGGGCCAGGCCGACGGTCAGGTGATGTACATTCTCGCCATCAGCCTTGCGGCTGCCGAAGCGAGTATTGGCCTGGCGCTGTTGCTGCAGCTCCATCGTCGCCGCCAGAACCTGAACATCGATTCAGTAAGTGAGTTGCGTGGATGAACATGCTTGCCTTAACCATTATTTTTCCGCTGATTGGCTTCGTGCTGCTGGCGTTTTCTCGCGGCCGCTGGTCTGAGAATCTGTCTGCGACCGTGGGCATTGGCTCAATCGGTCTGGCTGCGCTGGTGACGGCGTATGCGGGTATCGACTTCTTTAACAACGGACGTCAGCCTTTCAGCGTGCCGCTGTGGACCTGGATGTCGGTCGGTGATTTCAACATCGGTTTCAACCTGGTGCTGGATGGTCTGTCTCTGACCATGCTCTCCGTTGTCACCGGCGTGGGCTTCCTGATCCACATGTTCGCCTCCTGGTATATGCGCGGTGAAGAGGGGTATTCCCGCTTCTTCGCCTACACCAACCTGTTTATCGCCAGCATGGTTGTTCTGGTGCTGGCCGATAACCTGCTGCTGATGTACCTGGGCTGGGAAGGCGTGGGTCTGTGTTCTTACCTGCTGATCGGCTTCTACTACACCGATCCGAAGAATGGCGCAGCGGCCATGAAAGCGTTCGTCGTGACCCGCGTGGGTGACGTGTTCCTCGCTTTCGCGCTGTTCATTCTCTATAACGAACTGGGCACGCTGAACTTCCGCGAAATGGTGGAACTGGCGCCGGCGCACTTCGAAGCAGGCAACAACATGCTGTGGTGGGCAACGCTGATGCTGCTGGGTGGTGCTGTGGGTAAATCCGCGCAGCTGCCGCTGCAGACATGGCTGGCCGACGCGATGGCGGGTCCAACCCCTGTCTCCGCGCTGATCCACGCCGCGACCATGGTCACCGCCGGTGTCTACCTGATTGCGCGTACCCATGGCCTGTTCCTGATGACCCCGGAAATTCTGCATCTGGTGGGTATCGTCGGTGCGGTCACGCTGGTGCTGGCAGGCTTTGCCGCGCTGGTACAGACCGACATCAAACGCGTTCTCGCGTACTCCACCATGAGCCAGATTGGTTACATGTTCCTGGCGCTGGGCGTTCAGGCGTGGGACGCAGCCATTTTCCACCTGATGACGCACGCGTTCTTTAAAGCGCTGCTGTTCCTTTCATCCGGTTCGGTGATCCTGGCCTGCCACCACGAGCAGAATATCTTCAAGATGGGCGGACTGCGTAAGTCTATCCCGCTGGTGTATGTCTGCTTCCTGGTGGGCGGCGCGGCGCTGGCGGCACTGCCGCTGATCACCGCGGGCTTCTTCAGTAAGGACGAAATCCTTGCGGGTGCCATGGCGAATGGTCATATCAATCTGATGGTTGCGGGTCTGGTCGGTGCGTTCATGACCTCCCTGTATACCTTCCGTATGATTTTCATCGTATTCCACGGTAAAGAACAAATTCACGCTCACGCAGGGAAGGGGATCACCCATCACCTGCCGCTGATTGTGCTGCTGGTACTCTCCACCTTCGTTGGCGCGATGATTGTGCCACCGCTGCAGGGCGTACTCCCGGCGACAACCGAGCTTGAGCACGGTCGCGTTCTGACGCTTGAAATCACCTCCGGCGTGGTTGCTATCGCGGGCATCCTGATTGCTGCATGGCTGTGGCTGGGTAAACGCACGCTGGTGACTGCCGTTGCCAACAGTGCGCCGGGCCGTCTGCTGGGCACCTGGTGGTACAACGCGTGGGGCTTCGACTGGCTTTACGACATGATCTTCGTTAAGCCGTTCCTGGGCATCGCGTGGCTGGTAAAACGCGACCCGCTGAACAGCCTGATGAATATCCCGGCGATCCTCTCCCGCTTTGCAGGTAAAGGCCTGCTGTACAGCGAGAACGGTTATCTGCGCTGGTATGTGGCATCCATGAGCATCGGTGCGGTTGTCGTGCTGGCGCTGCTGATGGTGTTGCGTTGATCGTTAAGTGAATTTTATTCGAATTCGTTGAAAATCAGGCCCCTGCTGGGGGCCTTAAAAAGGAATGTAAATCGCCATGTTACTACCCTGGCTAATATTAATTCCCTTCATCGGCGGCTTCCTGTGCTGGCAGACTGAACGCTTTGGCGTGAAGATGCCGCGCTGGATCGCGCTGATCACCATGGGATTAACGCTCGCACTTGGCCTGCAACTCTGGTTGCAGGGTGGCTACTCTCTGACCCAGTCTGCGGGCATTCCGCAGTGGCAGTCTGAGTTTATCCTGCCGTGGATCCCGCGTTTCGGCATTACGATCCACCTCGCGATTGACGGTTTGTCGCTGCTGATGGTGGTGCTGACCGGCCTGCTCGGCGTTCTGGCGGTACTTTGCTCCTGGCGAGAAATCGAAAAATACCAGGGCTTCTTCCACCTGAACCTGATGTGGATCCTCGGCGGCGTGATCGGCGTGTTCCTTGCCATCGACATGTTCCTGTTCTTCTTCTTCTGGGAGATGATGCTGGTGCCGATGTACTTCCTGATCGCGCTGTGGGGCCATAAGGCGTCCGACGGTAAAACGCGTATTACGGCGGCAACCAAGTTCTTCATCTATACCCAGGCGAGCGGTCTGGTGATGCTGATTGCCATCCTGGCGCTGGTGTTCGTGCATTACAATGCGACCGGTGTTTGGACCTTCAACTATGAAGAGCTGCTGAAGACCCCGATGTCTCACGGCGTGGAATACCTGCTGATGCTGGGCTTCTTCATCGCCTTCGCGGTGAAAATGCCGGTGGTTCCGCTGCACGGCTGGCTGCCAGACGCGCACTCTCAGGCACCGACGGCGGGTTCCGTTGACCTGGCGGGCATCTTGCTTAAAACGGCGGCCTACGGTCTGCTGCGTTTCGCACTGCCGCTGTTCCCGAATGCCTCCGCTGAATTCGCACCCATTGCCATGTGGCTCGGCGTGATCGGTATCTTCTACGGCGCGTGGATGGCCTTCACGCAGTACGACATCAAGCGTCTGATTGCCTACACCTCCGTTTCCCACATGGGCTTCGTGCTGATTGCGATCTACACCGGCAGCCAGCTGGCGTACCAGGGCGCGGTCATTCAGATGATTGCGCACGGCCTGTCCGCCGCGGGTCTCTTCATCCTGTGCGGTCAGCTGTATGAACGTCTGCACACTCGCGACATGCGCATGATGGGCGGCCTGTGGGGCAAAATGAAATGGCTGCCAGCGCTCTCCATGTTCTTCGCGGTTGCCACCCTGGGTATGCCGGGCACCGGTAACTTCGTCGGCGAATTTATGATTCTGTTCGGCAGCTTCAAAGTGGTTCCGATGATTACCGTCATCTCCACCTTTGGCCTGGTGTTCGCTTCCGTGTACTCGCTGGCGATGCTGCACCGCGCTTACTTCGGTAAAGCGAAGAGCGAAATTGCTGCACAAGAACTGCCGGGGATGTCGCTGCGTGAGCTGTTCATCATCCTGCTGCTGGTCGTACTGCTGGTGCTGTTGGGCTTCTATCCGCAGCCGATTCTGGATACCTCGCATAGCGCGATGGGCAACATCCAGCAGTGGTTTGTTAATTCTGCTTCTACTACAAGGCCGTAATTCGCCATGACAATAACTCCACAACAACTGATCGCGCTGCTACCGCTGCTGATCGTCGGATTGACGGTGGTGGTTGTGATGCTCTCCATTGCGTGGCGACGCAATCACTTCCTGAATGCGACCCTGTCCGTTTTGGGTCTGAACGCTGCGTTAGTCTCCCTCTGGTTTGTTGGCCAGGCGGGCGCGATGGACGTCACGCCGCTGATGCGCGTTGACGGTTACGCCATGCTGTACACCGGTCTGGTTCTGCTGGCGAGCCTGGCAACCTGCACCTTTGCGTACCCGTGGCTTGAAGGCTACAACGACAACAAAGAAGAGTTTTACCTGCTGGTACTGATTGCCGCACTGGGCGGCATTCTGCTGGCGAACGCGAACCACCTGGCCGCGCTGTTCCTCGGTATTGAGCTTATCTCACTCCCGCTGTTCGGCCTGATTGGTTACGCCTTCCGCCAGAAACGCTCTCTGGAAGCGGCGATCAAGTACACCATCTTGTCCGCTGCTGCCTCGTCGTTCCTGCTGTTCGGTATCGCGCTGCTGTACGCACAGACGGGTAATCTCTCCTTCCTGGCCATCGGCAAGAGCCTCGGCGACGGCATGCTGCACGAGCCGCTGCTGCTGGCGGGTCTGGGCATGATGATTGTTGGCCTCGGCTTCAAGCTCTCTCTGGTGCCGTTCCACCTGTGGACGCCAGACGTATACCAGGGCGCACCGGCTCCGGTGTCGACCTTCCTGGCGACAGCGAGCAAAATCGCTATCTTCGGTGTGGTGATGCGTCTGTTCCTGTACGCACCGGTAGGTGACAGCGAAGCGGTTCGCGTGGTGCTGGGCATTATCGCGTTCGTCTCTATCATCTTCGGTAACCTGATGGCGCTGAGCCAGACCAACATCAAGCGTCTGCTGGGCTACTCGTCTATCTCACACCTGGGTTACCTGCTGGTGGCGCTGATTGCGCTGCAGAGCGGCGAGATGTCGATGGAAGCCGTGGGCGTGTATCTGGCGGGTTACCTGTTCAGCAGCCTCGGCGCGTTCGGCGTGGTGAGCCTGATGTCCAGCCCGTACCGTGGCCCTGATGCGGATTCACTGTTCTCCTACCGTGGTCTGTTCTGGCACCGTCCGATTCTGTCTGCTGTGATGACCGTAATGATGCTCTCGCTGGCGGGTATCCCGATGACGCTGGGCTTTATCGGTAAGTTCTACGTGCTGGCAGTCGGTGTTCATGCAGGTCTGTGGTGGCTGACGGCGGGTGTCGTTATCGGCTCCGCGATCGGTCTTTACTACTACCTGCGCGTGGCCGTAAGCCTGTACCTGAGCGCGCCTCAGCAGCTTAACCGCGATGCACCGTCCAACTGGCAGTACAGCGCTGGTGGTATCGTGGTGCTTATCTCTGCGCTGCTGGTGCTGATCTTCGGTATCTATCCGCAGCCGCTGATTGATATCGTGCAGCGAGCGATGCCATTAATGTAAAAACAAAAAACCCGCCTCGGCGGGTTTTTTTATTGCCCAGCGGCGCTACGCTTGCAGGGCCTACGGGTTCTGTAGGTCGGGTAAGCGAAGCGCCACCCGACTAAGCCAGCTGCTTCCGGCTAATCAACGGCCCGTCAATCTTCTTCATCGAGCGGTCCAGCACTTCCTCAATCACTGACGACAGCTCGTTTAACTCAAACTTCGCCACATACCCGTCGGCCTTCACTTTGCGAATATGGTCTTCGTTGGCGTTGCCGGACAGAGACGAGTGGATCACCACCGGAATATCCTTCAGGAACGGATCGGTTTTGATTTTGCGCGTCAGCGTAAAGCCGTCCATCTCCGGCATTTCGAGGTCGGTCAGCACCAGTGCAATTTTATCGGTGATGGGAACCCCTTCAGCCTGCGCCTGTGCCGCCAGTACGCCAATTTTCTCCCATGCGTCTTTACCAGTAATGTGTAGCTGCGCGGGAATTTCCATCGCCTGCAGGCCTTTCTCCAGCATCGAGCGCGCCACTTTGGAATCTTCCGCAACAATCGCGACCGAGCCCGGCTTGATATTGAATTTGGTGGTTTTCAGATTGGTCGCGTGCAGATCGTGGTTAGCCGGGGTGATGTCGTACAGGATCTGCTCAACATCCAGCACCATCGCCAGATCGTTGGTATCGGTCTTCTCGTCCAGACAGGCGATGCTGGTGATATAGCGCCCGCTGACGGCGGTTTCGGCCGCATGAACCTGTTTCCAGTCCAGACGCATGATGTTCTCAACAGACTCCACGGCAAACGCCTGCACGCTGCGGGCGTATTCGGTGATCAGCAGAATGTTTAGTCCGGTCGTCGGCTTGCATCCGGCCACGGCGGCCAGGTCAATCACCGGGATCACCTGGTCGCGAATGTTCACCATCCCCATCAGCGGAGACTTCATGCCCGCAGGTTTGGTGAACACCGGCATCGGCACAATTTCGCGCAGCTTGAACACGTTAATGCCAAACAGCTCGGACTTATTTTCGTTCAGAGAGGTGCCAAGACGGAACAGCAACAGTTCAAAACGGTTCGACAGGGTCAGATTCGCCCTGTCATCAATATCTTTCTGGAAATTATCCATTCTACCCTCAAGAGAAATGCTGACCTTTTAATCGTTATCGGCATCCTGAGGGAAAAATGAAGGACTAAACGCTGACCTGAGTGAAATCTTCCGCCAGCTCACACGCCGGGAACAGGTGACGGCACTCTGCCAGCAGGCTTGCACATCCCCGCGCGTCGTAGCGCGAACTAACGTGAGTGACGATCAATCTCCCGACGCCCGCGTCACGGGCAAGCTGCGCCGCCTGACGCGTCGAGCTATGGCCCCGGCTGTTGGCTTTCTCTTCCATCGCCGTTTCAAGCGTCGCTTCATGCACCATCACATCTACGCCCTGTGCAAGCAGACGGGCGGAAGGGCACGGCGCGGTATCGCCAAAGATCGCCAGCTTTTTCCCCGGCTGCGGCGCCGCGAGGTAGTCCTGACCGTTCACTACGCGCCCGTCTTCCAGCGTGACGGTCTCTCCCTGCTTAAGACGCTGGAACAGCGGGCCGGGCTTTATACCGTCAGCGATGAGGGCCGCGGCGTCGAGCGCGCCGGGTTTGTCGTGCTCTTCAATGCGATAGCCGTAACACTCAACCGGGTGATTAAGCGGCTGAGCGGTGACGGTATACGCGCCATCGTCGAAGATCAGACCTTCGGCGATCTCCACCACGTCGAGCGGATAATCCGTCCACGAGCCGCTCAGGCGCAGCGTCGTTTCAACAAATTCCCGGATACCCGCCGGCCCGTAAATCGTCAGCGGGTTGGCATTACCGGCCATCGAGCGGCTGCAGAGCAGGCCGGGCAGGCCGAAAAGGTGGTCACCGTGCAGATGGGTAATAAAAATTTTATCCAGCTTGCCCGGATGATAAACGGTACGCAGCAGCTGGTGCTGCGTGCCTTCACCGCAGTCAAACAGCCACAGACCGCCGCGGGTGGGGTGATGAAGATCCAGCAGGATCGCCGTCACGTTTCGTGAGCGGGTTGGCACGCCAGCGGACGTACCCAGAAAAATCAGTTCCATAACGCAATCAGCCCTTTGCCGAACGGGGAGGGGTCTAGTATAACGTGATGAACCCCAGTAAGGAGACAGACATGATCCAGTGGCAAGATTTACACCATAGCGAACTCACCGTTCATTCACTGTATGCCCTGTTGAAGCTGCGTTGCGAAGTCTTTGTTGTTGAGCAAACCTGCCCGTATCAGGACATCGATGGCGATGACCTCGTCGGCGAGAACCGTCATATCCTCGGCTGGCGCGAAAACGAGCTGGTAGCGTATGCGAGGATTCTGAAAAGCGATGACGATTTCGAACCGGTGGTGATTGGCCGCGTCATCATCAGCGATAAAGCGCGCGGTGAAAAACTGGGCTATCAGCTGATGGAGAAAACCCTGGCATCGTGCGAAAAACAGTGGCCAGACAAGGCGTTATACCTCGGCGCGCAGGCGCATCTTCAATCCTTTTACGGGCACTTTGGCTTTGCACCAGTGACGGATGTGTATGACGAAGATGGCATTCCGCATATCGGGATGGCGAGGGAAACGAAGCAGGCGTAATGGCGAGTCGTTGGCTATAGTTAGCGGACTGGTGTAACAACATGGAGAAAAATATGTCATTTCAATCCTGGGATACCCGTATTGACGACGACCTGGCCTTGCTGAGCGAGACGCTGGAAGAGGTGTTACGTTCGTCCGGCGACCCTGCCGATCAGAAATATATTGAGCTTAAAGCGCGTGCCGAAAAGGCACTGCATGAAGTGAAAAACCGCGTCAGCCATGCGTCTGATAATTACTACTACCGCGCGAAAAAAGCGGTATATCGTGCCGATGATTACGTGCATGAAAAACCGTGGCAAGGCATTGGCGCCGGTGCTGCCGTTGGGCTGGTACTGGGGCTGCTCTTAGCCCGTCGTTAACAGCGTTTTAAACGGTTAACCACTCCCTATACGTGGGTACTGATATTTCTTATGGTACCCCGTATAATACGAGGTTTTAACAGGGAGAGGTTCGCGTGCATTCGATATTCCTCGCGCTGGAGCAACTGCGCACACGGCTGGCGCAAGCGTTACCCGCAACACCCGGTTTACATCATTTCGACGTCTCTTTCCCGTTAAACGACGCATTCGATCCCCTGGCCTGGCTGGGTGCCCAGCAATGCTATCCCCAATTTTACTGGCAGCAGCGTAGCGGCGATGAAGAGCTGGCCGCGCTGGGTGCCGTTATCCATTTTTCTTCTCTCGCGTTGGCCTCGGAGTTTTTGCATACGCAGCATGCAGCCGGTGATACCCGCATTTGCGGCCTGAACGCCTTTACCCCGGAAAAGGGCAGCCTGTTTTTACCGCGCCTGCTCTGGCGACGTTCAGGCGGCGTTGCCACCCTGCGCCTGCAGCTGTGGAGTGAATGTTCCCTTCAGGACGATGCACAGGTGGCACAGCGTTTTTTAGGCAGTCTTCAGGACGCCAAACCGATCCGTCCGCTGTCCGTTCAGGTGGAGCGCGAAACGCACCAGCCGCAAAAACCGGAATGGTTGCGCCTTATACGGCAGGCAACGGAGACTATTGCGCACGGTGAGTTTGAAAAAGTGGTTCTCGCCCGCGCCACCGATCTGCAATGCCATCAGCCGGTAAATGCCGTTGCCCTGATGGCAGCCAGCCGCGCGCTCAACCTGAACTGTTACCACTTCTGCATGGTTTTCGATGCCAGCAACGCGTTTCTGGGCTCTACGCCCGAGCGTCTGTGGCGTCGGCGCGGCACGTTGCTGCGCACCGAAGCGCTGGCAGGCACCGTCGCCAGCCACGCGGATGACGCTCAGGCCCGGCGTCTGGGCGACTGGCTGATGAAAGACGATAAAAATCAGCGTGAGAATATGCTGGTTGTAGAGGACATCTGCGAACGCTTGCAGCATCACACTCAAACCCTGGAGGTGCTGCCCGCGCAGGTCGTGCGGTTGCGGAAGGTGCAGCATCTGCGGCGCTGCATCTGGACCGAGCTCAAACACGCTGACGATGAACAGTGTCTGCATGTTCTGCAGCCGACGGCGGCGGTGGCCGGGCTACCGCGCCAGGCGGCGCGTGCGTTTATCCAGAATGTGGAACCTTTTGACCGCGAGTGGTATGCCGGATCGGCCGGTTATTTATCGCCTGAGCAAAGTGAATTCTGCGTGGCGCTGCGCTCTGCACGCGTCCAGGGCGCAGCGCTGCGGCTCTACGCCGGGGCGGGGATCGTCAGCGGATCTGACCCGGAACAGGAGTGGCAGGAGATAGAAAACAAAGCCGCCGGGCTGCGCTCTCTGCTCCTTAGGGATTAATACTGATTCGCGCATTCCCGATTCATATCAAAATTCCAAATTTTTCTATTATTTATACTGTGTCGCATTCTTGATACCGGACAAACTCATGTCAGTAAGTTCTTTTAACCGACGCTGGGCGACGGTGATCCTCGAAGCCCTGACCCGCCATGGCGTCAGGCACGTGTGTATTGCACCGGGCTCCCGCTCCACGCCGCTGACGCTGGCGGCGGCTGAAAACCGGGCCTTTATTCACCACACCCATTTTGACGAGCGCGGTCTGGGTCATCTGGCGTTAGGGCTGGCGAAAGCCAGCAACGCCCCCGTCGCGGTGATTGTCACCTCCGGAACCGCGGTAGCGAACCTCTATCCGGCTCTGATTGAAGCCGGGTTAACCGGTGAAAAACTGATCCTGCTGACGGCCGACCGTCCTCCTGAACTTATTGACTGCGGTGCCAATCAGGCGATCCGCCAGCCGGGTATTTTCGCATCTCATCCTTCCCATACGGTCTCGTTGCCGCGTCCAACTCAGGATATTCCGGCGAGCTGGCTGGTTTCCACCCTTGACCACGCGATGGGCTCGCTGCGCAGCGGCGCGCTGCATATCAACTGCCCGTTTGCCGAGCCGCTCTACGGCGAACTGAATGACACCGGTTTGGCCTGGCAGCAGCAGCTCGGCGACTGGTGGGAGAGCGAAAAACCCTGGCTGCGCGAGCAAACGCATCTTGAAAGCGAGAAACAGCGCGACTGGTTCTTCTGGCGGCAGAAGCGCGGCGTGGTGATTGCCGGTCGCATGAGCGCGGCTGAAGGCAAGCTGGTCGCCGAATGGGCGCAAACTCTCGGCTGGCCGTTGATTGGCGACGTGCTTTCCCAGACCGGTCAGCCGCTGCCGTGCGCCGATCTCTGGCTGGGTAATGCCAAAGCGGTCACCGAACTGGCGCAGGCGCAGATTGTGGTCCAGATCGGCTCCAGCCTCACCGGGAAGCGTCTGTTGCAGTGGCAGGCTACCTGCACACCGGAAGAGTACTGGCTGGTGGATCCGCTGGAGGGGCGGCTCGATCCGGCGCACCATCGCGGTCGTCGTCTGGTGAGCGAGATTGATAGCTGGCTGGAACTGCATCCGGCAGAAAAGCGTAAACCCTGGGCGGTGGCGATCCCGGAACTCTCGCGCCAGGCGTGGGAGCTCACCAACGCGCAGTGCGAAGGTTTTGGTGAAGCAGAGCTGGCGCACCGTATTCGCCACTATCTTCCCGAGCAGGGGCAGCTGTTTGTCGGCAACAGCCTGGTAGTCCGCCTCATTGATGCCTTCTCTAAGCTGCCCGCAGGCTATCCGGTTTACAGCAACCGCGGAGCCAGCGGCATCGATGGGCTGATTTCCACGGCGGCAGGCGTGCAGCGCGCCAGTGCGAAATCGACGCTGGCGATTGTGGGCGACCTCTCTGCACTGTATGACCTCAACGCGCTGGCGCTGCTGCGTCAGGTCTCCGCGCCCTTTGTGCTGATTGTGGTGAACAACAACGGCGGGCAGATTTTCTCCCTGCTGCCGACGCCGCAGAGCGAGCGCGAACGCTTCTACCTGATGCCGCAAAACGTGCAGTTCGAGCATGCCGCCGCCATGTTCAGCCTCAAGTATCATCGTCCTGAAAACTGGGAACAGCTGGAGACGGCGTTAAGCAGCGCCTGGCGGCAGCCGGGCACCACGCTTATTGAGTTGGTGGTGCACGATGCTGACGGCGCGCAGAAGCTGCAAAATCTGCTGGCGCAGGTGAGCCACCTGTGACCCTGGCTGGCGTGCAGCATAACGGTAAGCCGGGTTACCCCTGGCTTGTCTTTCTGCACGGGTTTTCCGGCGATTGCCGCGAGTGGCAGGCTGTCGGGGAGTCTTTGCGCGATTATCCCCGGCTGTATCTCGACCTGCCGGGACACGGCGAATCAGCCAGTGTCAGCGTCGCCGGGTTTAACGATCTCAGCGATTTACTCGCCAGCACCTTACTTAGTTACAACATACTTAACTACTGGCTGGTGGGGTACTCCCTCGGCGGCCGCATTGCGATGTTTCAGGCTTGCCAGCAGCCAAAGGGCTTATGCGGCATTGTCGTTGAAGGTGGTCATCCTGGGCTGCAGGATGCGGGCTCGCGAGAGGCGCGGCTGGCGTCCGATCGCCGCTGGGCGACGCGTTTTCGTGCTGAACCGCTCCCTGACGTCTTTGCCGACTGGTATCAGCAGCCGGTGTTTGCCTCTCTTACGGATGCGCAGCGCGGCGAACTGATTGCCCTGCGTAGCCGGAACAACGGCGCGAATCTGGCGGCAATGCTTGAGGCCACCTCGCTGGCCGTGCAGCCCGACCTGCGTTCTGCGCTGAGCGTGTACAACGCCCCTTTTTATTATCTCTATGGCGAACGTGACGAGAAGTTTGCGGCCATCGCCGCCGAGCTGAACGCCGAACGCCACGTTATTCCTCACGCCGGACACAACGCCCACCGGGAAAACCCCGGCGCGGTCGCCGCGAGTCTGGCTCAGATACTGCGTCTTCGAACAAAGGACACTCTATGATCTATCCTGATGAACACATGCTTTACGCCCCGGTTGAATGGCAAGACTGCTCCGAAGGCTACACCGACATTCGTTACCACAAGTCCACCGACGGCATCGCCAAAATCACCATCAATCGTCCGCAGGTACGCAACGCGTTCCGGCCGCTGACCGTGAAAGAGATGATTCAGGCGCTGGCCGACGCGCGCTATGACGACAACATCGGCGTGATTGTCCTGACCGGTGAAGGTGACAAAGCGTTCTGCTCCGGCGGCGATCAGAAAGTGCGCGGCGACTACGGCGGATACCAGGATGATGCAGGTACGCACCACCTGAACGTCCTCGATTTCCAGCGCCAGATCCGTACCTGTCCAAAACCGGTTGTCGCGATGGTGGCGGGTTACTCCATCGGCGGCGGCCACGTGCTGCACATGATGTGCGACCTGACCATTGCCGCTGAAAATGCCATCTTTGGCCAGACTGGCCCAAAAGTCGGCTCCTTCGACGGCGGCTGGGGCGCGTCCTACATGGCACGCATCGTTGGGCAGAAAAAAGCGCGTGAAATCTGGTTCCTGTGCCGTCAGTACAACGCGCAGGAAGCGCTGGATATGGGGCTTGTGAATACCGTGGTGCCAATTGCCGATCTTGAAAAAGAGACCGTGCGCTGGTGCCGCGAAATGCTGCAAAACAGCCCGATGGCGCTGCGCTGCCTGAAGGCGGCCCTCAACGCCGACTGTGATGGACAGGCGGGTCTGCAGGAGCTGGCGGGTAACGCCACCATGCTGTTCTACATGACCGAAGAGGGTCAGGAAGGACGCAACGCGTTTAACGAAAAACGCCAGCCGGACTTCAGCAAATACAAACGGAACCCGTAATGCGTCGCGCGCAGGTTTACCGCTGGCAGATACCGATGGACGCGGGCGTGGTGCTGCGCGAGCGGCGGTTAAAAACCCGTGACGGACTCTTCGTGCATCTCCGGCAGGGCGAGCGGGAAGGCTGGGGCGAGATTTCACCTCTGCCGGGCTTTAGCCTGGAGTCGCTGGATGACGCGCAGGCGGCGCTGATGGCCTGGGCGCGCGCGTGGCGGGAAGGTGCTAATCCGGCCCTGCCGGACCTGCCTTCCGCTGCATTCGGTATCAGTTGTGCGCTGGCGGAGCTTGACGGCAGCTTGCCTCAGGAAGCCAACTACCGCGCGGCGCCGCTCTGTACCGGCGATCCGGACGAACTGTTCGCGCTGCTCTCCGCCATGCCCGGCGAGAAAGTGGCGAAAATCAAAGTTGGCCTGTACGAAGCGGTGCGCGACGGGATGGTGGCGAATCTGCTGCTGGAAGCGATTCCGGATCTGCGCCTGCGGCTGGATGCCAACCGCGCCTGGACGCCGCTTAAGGCGCAGCAGTTCGCGAAGTACGTCAACCCGGCCTACCGCAACCGCATCGCGTTTCTGGAAGAACCGTGCAAAAGGCGGGATGACTCCCGCGCCTTTGCCCGTGAAACGGGCATCGCGATTGCCTGGGATGAAAGCCTGCGCGAAGCCGATTTTGAATTTGTCGCCGAGCCGGGCGTGAGTGCGGTGGTCATTAAGCCGACGCTGACCGGCAGCCTGGACAAGGTGCGTGCGCAGGTCTCGGCTGCGCACGCCCTGGGGCTGACGGCGGTGATCAGTTCTTCCATTGAGTCCAGCCTTGGGCTGACGCAGCTGGCGCGCATTGCGGCCTGGCTCACGCCGCAGACCATCCCTGGCCTCGACACGTTAAGCTTGATGCAAACGCAGCTTATTCGTCAGTGGCCGGACAGCATACTGCCGTGCCTCGACGTTGAGGCGCTGGAGCCGCTGCTATGAGTTTTACCGACTGGCCGTGGCGGCACTGGCGCACGCAGCGTGCGGAAAAACCCGCGCTGCGCCTGGACGACGATGTTCTCACCTGGCAACAGCTTTGTGCACGCATCGATAGCCTTGCCGCCGGGTTCCATCGTCAGGGTGTGCAGGAGGGCGACGGCGTTATGCTGCTCGCCCATAACCACCCGCAAACGCTGCTGGCGTGGCTTGCGCTGCTGCAGTGCGGTGCGCGCATTCTGCCGGTCAATCCCCAGCTTCCGCGCCCCTTGCTGGACGTCCTCCTCCCGCAGATGACGCTACGCCATGCGCTGGTGCTGGACGGCGCGTTTGACGGGCTCTCTTCCCTTAGCCTGTCAGAACTCGCAGGGGAATATGCGGCCGCGTGGCAGCCGGATCGCCTGGCTTCCATGACGTTAACCTCTGGCTCGACGGGGTTGCCAAAAGCGGCGGTTCACACCTGCGCGGCGCATCTTGCGAGCGCGCAAGGCGTGCTGGCGCTGATGCCCTACGGCGGGGACGACGACTGGCTGTTGTCGCTGCCGCTGTTTCACGTTTCTGGTCAGGGGATTCTGTGGCGCTGGCTGCTGGCGGGCGGTCGCTTGACCGTGCGCAAGAAGCAGCCGCTGGAGCAGGCGCTGGAGGGCTGCACGCACGCGTCGCTGGTGCCGACCCAGCTGTGGCGTTTGCTTCATACTCAACACCACGTTGCGCTTAAAGCCGTTCTGCTCGGCGGCGCGGCAATTCCCGTTGAACTGACCGAGAAGGCGCGGGAACAGGGCATTCGTACCTTCTGCGGTTACGGCCTGACGGAGTTCGCCTCTACCGTTTGCGCGAAAGCGGCGGACGGCGAGCCGGATGTGGGAACCGCCCTGCCGGGTCGGGAAGTGAAGCTGGTTGAGGGGGAAATCTGGATCAAAGCGCAAAGCATGGCGGCGGGCTACTGGCGAGACGGTGCGCTTCTTCCGCTTACTAACGCGCAGGGCTGGTTTGCCACCCGCGATCGCGGGGAATGGCGCAACGGTCGTCTGACAATTGTAGGCCGTATGGACAACCTCTTTTTCAGCGGAGGAGAGGGGATCCAACCCGAATCGCTGGAGCGCGTTATCGCCACGCATCCGCAGATAAGCCAGGTGTTTATCGTCCCGCTGGACGACGCCGAGTTCGGACAGCGTCCGGTGGCGGTGGTGGAGTGCGAGCCGGGAACGGATATCGCGCAATTCCCTGACTGGATCCAGGGCAGGCTGGCGCGTTTTGAACAGCCGGTACACTGGCTGGTGCTGCCCGCAGCGCTAAAAAATGGCGGGATAAAAATCTCCCGCCAGGCGTTAAAACAGTGGGTCAATGCCCTGCTGAGGGGCTAATCAGCCGACGTCCGGCTCGGGCTTGCGCTGGCGTCGACGCAGCAGGCGCAGGACCGGCGGCACCACAATCACCATGATCGCCATGGCCAGCAGGATCTTCGTTACGCTGCTCTCCCACAGTATCGACATATTGCCGTTGCTAATGGAGAGGGCGCGGCGCAGGTTCTGCTCCAGCATCTCGCCCAGCACAAAGCCTAAAATCAGCGGTGACATCGGGAAGTGCATCTTGCGTAAGATGTACCCCAGCACGCCGAGCAGCACCATCAGCACAAGGTCGAATGTGGTGCTGTGCACCGCGTACACCCCAACCGCAGAGACCGCCGCAATGGCGGGCACCAGGAACCACAGGGGAATGGTCAGCATGCGGGTAAACAGACCGATCAGCGGGATATTCATCACCAGCAGCATCACGTTGGCGATCAGCAGTGCCGCAATCAGGCCCCACACGATGTCCGGCTGCTCGGTAAACATCGCCGGGCCCGGGGTGATGTTATAGAGCGTCAGCGCGCCCATCATCACCGCCGTGGTGCCGGAGCCCGGCACGCCGAGCGTCAGCATCGGGATAAACGAGCCGCAGGCCGAGGCGTTATTGGCCGCCTCTGGTGCCGCCACGCCGCGTATATCGCCCTTACCGAAGCTGTCGCTGTTGCCGCTCAGCTTTTTCTCGGTCATGTAGGTGATGGCGCTGGCGATGGTCGCCCCCGCGCCGGGCAGGATGCCGACGAAGAAACCAATCACCGACGAACGCAGGGTAGCACCCACACACTGCGCCCCCTCTTTGGCATTAAAGAGCATGCGGCCGGTTTTGCGCACCAGCGTCTGCCCGCTGCTGGTATGTTCCAGCATCAGTAAGATTTCTGAGACAGAGAACAGGCCAATCACGACGACGATAAACTGCACGCCGTCGGACAGGTGAACGCTGTCGAAGGTAAAGCGATAAACCCCGGTGTTGGCATCCACACCGACGGTGGCCAACCCTAAGCCAATCAGCGCAGACAAAAACGATTTGAGCGGGTTTTGCGCCATCATGCTGCCGAGGCAGGCGATAGCGAACACCATCAGTGCAAAATACTCCGCCGGGCCAAACGCCAGCGACCACTGGGCCAGCGCAGGGGCGAACAGAATGATGCCGCCAATGGCAATCAGCGAACCGAAGAACGAGCTGACGGCAGAAATGGAGAGCGCCACGCCGCCGCGTCCCTGTTGCGCCATGGGATAACCGTCGAGCGCGGTCATAATGGCGGCGGCATCGCCGGGCACGTTCAGCAGTATGGAGGAGATGCGTCCGCCGTACTCGCAGCCGATATACACCGTCGCCAGTAAGATCAGGGCGGATTCAGCCGGCAGATGCAGGGCAAAGGCCAGCGGCAGAAGTATCGCCACGCCGTTAATCGGACCAAGACCGGGCAGCAGGCCGACGATCGTGCCCACGAAGCAGCCGATCAGGGCGATCACCAGGTTTTCCGGGGTCATCGCTACCGCGAACCCCTGAGAGAGGTAAATCCAGGTATCCATAGCGTGCTCCGTTAGTTAAACCATGCGCCAAGGGGTAACGTCACGTCCAGCAGGCGGTCGAAGGCGTACCAGAGCAAAATGCCCAGCACCGCACCCGATAGCCCCGCCGCGGGCAGCGTGGCGTTGAACAGCATGCCAATCACCATCGTCAGAATAGCGGTGGCAACCGGGAAGCCGAGCCACTCAAAGCCCCACGCGTACATCAGCAGGACAATCACCATCACCAACAGGCGTTGCAAAATCCTGCGTGGCGGCCACTCCACGGTGTCAGGATGGCGCAACAGCATTGCTACGGAGCAGAGCAGCATCAGTCCGACGATGCCCATCGGAAAGGGGCGTGGCCCCACCGGTTCATAGCTGTATTCGCTGTGGATCTGCCAGGCGACGAACAACCCGCCAATGCAGAGCAGCAGCCATATCCCGGCAAAAATACGATCGCTCATAGCGCCTCCGTTTATTTCGCCAGACCGAAGGCTTTCGCCTGTTCGCGGTAGTCATTCACCTGTTTTTTGACATACTCGTCCAGCTGCTTACCGTTGAGGTTGAACTCGAACAGGCCGCGCAGATCGCGCTGCTTTTTGAACTCATCGGTTTGCTGGAGTTTGGCGAAGGCATCCACCCACCACTGGTATTCAGCGTCGGTCACTTTCGGCCCAACGAAGAAGCCGCGAATAATCGGCCAGACCAGGTTGTAGCCTTGCTCTTTGGCGGTAGGGACGTTCGCCAGCTGGCCCGGCAGACGGTTTTCCGAGAAGACCGCCAGCACGCGGATTTTATCCCCGCTCAGGTAAGGCACCATTTCACTGAGATCGCCGGAGACGGCCTGCACGTGATTGCCCATCAGCGCCGTGACCGGCTCGCCGCCGCCTTCAAAGGCGACGTAGCGCATCTTGTGTGGGTCCACTTTTGCCTGCTGCGCCAGCAGGGCGGCTTTCATCCAGTCCTGGCTGCCGATCGACGCACCGGCGCCAATCACCACGCTGTTCGGATCTTTTTCCATCGCAGTCAGCAGGTCTTTCAGCGATTTCCACGGGGAATCAGCGCGAACGGCGATCATGCCGTAATCCGTGCCGACGGTCGCGAGCCAGCGCACATCGTCCACGCCGTAGCGGCCAAACTTGCCCTGCGACAGGTTCAGCAGCGAGCCGCCGGAGAAAGCCACCACGGTGCCCGCTTCGGCAGGACGCTGCGCCACAATGGCGTTGTAAGCCACCGCGCCCACGCCACCGGGCATGTAGGTGACGCGCATCGGTTTCTCGATGGTCTTTGTCTCCATCAGGCTGACCTGAATCAGCTTACAGGTCAGGTCAAAGCCGCCGCCCGGTTTGGCCGGGGCGATACATTCGGTGCGGGACGGGACATCCTGCGCCTGGACGACAGAGGCACTCAACATCAATACGCTTGCAGCAAGGGTCGAAAGTAATTGTTTTTTCATCGTTTATCCTCACGCCGGAGAACCGGGAGTACGGGTACGGGGCTTTTTTTCTGATTATGTGAACCACCTTGTAGCGGTTCCGTTGCGTGATTGTTAAAACATTAACCTTTCATTTCCCTTTCACTGCGACACGAACTTTACAGGATGTGATATGCGTCTCTTACTCGCGGAAGATAATCGTGAACTGGCTCACTGGCTGGAGAAAGCGCTGGTGCAGGGAGGCTTTGCCGTTGACTGCGTTAACGACGGACGGGCGGCCGATCATCTGTTGCAGGGTGAAAACTATGCCGTCGCTATTCTGGACATCGGCATGCCCGGATTCGACGGGCTGGAGGTCGTCCATCGTTTGAGAAAGCGCGGGCAGACGCTTCCGGTGCTGTTTCTCACCGCCCGCAGCAACGTGGCGGACAGGGTGAAAGGACTGAACGCCGGGGCGGATGACTATCTGCCGAAGCCGTTTGAGCTGGAAGAACTCGATGCGCGGCTGCGCGCGCTGCTGCGCAGAAGCGAAGGGCGAACCCAGGAGCGTCAGCTTTTGGGCGAGCTGGAATATGACGATGACGGTTTTTTTCTGCTGCACGATGAACCGCTCTCCCTGACGCCGCGCGAGCTTTCCCTGCTGAAGGTGCTGATGCACCGCCGGACCCGGCCCGTCTCCCGCCAGCAGCTGTTCGACCAGGTGTTTAGCCTGAACGACGATGTGAGTCCGGAGAGCATCGATCTCTACATCCATCGTCTGCGCAAGAAACTGAGCGGCAGCGGGGTGAAGATTACCACCCTGCGCGGGCTGGGTTACGTGCTGGAGTGTGGCGATGAAGTGGGCTAAACCGCAGTCGCTTTATCTGCAACTTCTGCTGTTTCTGGGGTTACCGCTGCTGCTGTTATGGGGATTATCAACGTTTAATAGCTACGTCAGCGCCCTGCAAGCGGCGACGCAGGCTTATGACCGCACGCTGTTATCGTCGGCGCGTACGGTCTCTGAGCGGCTTGAAGTGCATTACGGCAAGCTGCAGGTGAATGTGCCCTGGGTGGTGCTCGACAGCTTTGAGCTCAACATGAATGACAGGCTGTATTACAAGGTGGTCGACCCCGCCGGGCGGGTGATCTCCGGCTACGACGACCTGCCGAAGATGCCCCCTTCAACCTCGCGCACCACGCTCTACCCGGCGCTGGCCTGGTTTTATCACACCGAGTATCGCGGGCAGGCGATTCGCGTGGCGAAGTTGCTTCAGCCCATCAACGAAGATAACGTCGTCGGGATGGCGGAGATCTATGTCGCTGAAACGCTGCAGTCCCGTCGCTATCTTGCCAGCCAGCTGCTTTTTTCGTCCTGGGTATCTCAGGGGCTGCTGGTCCTGCTGACGCTGATCTTAACCGCCTGGCTGTTGCGTCGCGTGCTGCGCCCGATGCGCCAGCTGTCCTCGCTCATGGTGCGCCGGGAGCCGGGGCTGCTGTCTCCGCTGCCCGAGCTGCTGCCCTGGTCAGAAACGCGCCTGCTGATTGTGGCCTTCAACCGCTATATTGACCGGCTGCGTGGCGTGCTGTCGCGGCAGGAGCGCTTTAATGCCGATGCCTCTCACCAGCTTAAAACCCCGCTGGCGGTGCTGAAAACGCAGGTCTCGGTGGCCCTGACGCGGGACGATCCTGCGCTGTGGCAGGAGAGTTTACGGGCGATGAATGTGACGCTGGATAACACCATTGTGCTGACTGAACGCCTGCTTCAGCTTTCGGCGGTGAAGCGAAAAGAGCAGGGGGAGCGGCAGTTTACCCCGGTAGATCTGGTGCAGGTGGTGCAGAATTGTTGTTTTTCACGGCTGGCGCAGGCGCGCAGCAAAGCGATTGACCTGGGGTACGACGGTGAGCTGCAGCCGACGATCATCGAAGGCGATGAGGTTTTGCTGGGCGAGCTATGCGCAAACCTGCTGGAGAACGCCATCAAATACACGCCGGAGCAGGGGATCGTAACGGTTTACCTGCGCGCGGATAACGGCGCGGTTGACCTGAGCGTGGAAGACAGTGGGCCGGGGATTGCGGAAAATCTGATCCCGCAGGCGATGCTGCCGTTTCGCCGTCTGGATAACGTCGGCGACGCGGCAGGGTCCGGCATCGGGCTGGCGCTGGCGAGCGATATTGCCCGGCTGCACCGCAGCCATCTTCAACTTTCCCGCAGTGAACACTTAGGCGGGCTGAGTGTGAAAATGCGTTTTCTGCTGATGGGATAAAGGTAGATATTATCAAATCGTTACAAACTAATTGTCTGACGCACGCAGAGTGCTTGATCCCGCAGTGAGGCAGGTTAAAATCTCGCGGTTTTGGGACTTATTATCTATAAATTGTGCGGGATCACGACAATGAAAAAAGTGGCATTAATGGGCTTAGGCCTGATGGTTATCTCTTCGGCGGCTAACGCCATCAGCTTCAACGGCTCGGCGGGTGAGGATTACACCCATCTGGGCTTTGGTCTTGGCACGGATAGCGCCGGTCTGGCAATGACCGGCGGCTGGACGCATAACGATGACGACGGCGATGCGGCAAGCCTTGGACTCGGCTTCAACGTTCCTCTTGGTCCATTCCTGGCGACCGTCGGCGGCAAAGGGATCTACACCAACCCGAACGACGGCGACGAAGGCTACGCGGCGGCGGTCGGCGGCGGCCTGCAGTGGAAAATTGGCGACAGCTTCGGTCTGTTCGGCGAGTACTACTACTCTCCGGATTCGCTCTCCAGCGGTATCGAAAGCTATGAAGAAGCCAATGCCGGTGCGCGCTGGACTATCATGCGTCCGATCACTATCGAAGCGGGTTATCGCTATCTGAACCTGGCGGGTAAAGACGGCAACCGCGACAACGCGCTGGCTGATGGCCCTTACGTGGGCGTGAGCGCAGGCTTCTAATCTCTTCGGCGCGGCGTTCTGTCGCGCCAGTTTCTCTCTGCTCCCCCCATTCAATTGCGCTATAGTGTTTCGACCATATAAGCGGGAGAACACAATGATTAACGTGGAGATGTTATCCACCGGCGACGAAGTGCTGCATGGGCAAATTATTGACACCAATGCCGCCTGGCTTGCCGATTTATTCTTTGAGCAAGGATTACCGTTAACGCGCCGCAACACCGTGGGCGACAATCTTGAGTCACTGGTGAACGTTCTTCGCGAGCGCAGCGAGCACTGCGACGTGTTGATTGTGAACGGCGGGCTCGGCCCCACCAGCGACGATCTCAGCGCGCTGGCTGCCGCCACCGCGAAAGGCGAGGGGCTGGTATTGCACGAGGCGTGGCTGGCGCAGATGGAACGCTTCTTCTCCGATCGTGGTCGTGTGATGGCACCCAGCAACCGCAAGCAGGCTGAAATACCCGCCAGCGCAGAGCTGGTTGATAACCCGGTTGGCACCGCCTGCGGGTTTGCCGTACAGCTAAACCGCTGCCTGATGTTCTTCACTCCCGGCGTGCCTTCTGAATTTAAAGTGATGGTCGAGCAGCAAATCCTGCCGCGCCTGCGCGCGCGTTTTACGCTGCCAGAGCCGCCGCTGTGTCTGCGCCTGACCACCTTTGGCCGCTCGGAAAGCGATCTGGCCCAGAGCCTGGATCATCTCCAACTGCCGCCGGGCGTCTCAATGGGCTATCGCTCGTCGATGCCCATTATCGAACTCAAGCTGACCGGCCCAGCGACGGAAAAAGCCGCCATGCTGGCGCTGTGGCCTGAAGTGCAACGCGTCGCGGGCGAAAGCCTGATCTTTGAAGGCACGGAAGGGCTGCCCGCACAGATTGCCCAGAGCCTTCAGTCCCGTCAGCTGAGCGTCACCCTCAGCGAACAGTTCACCGGCGGCCTGCTGGCGCTGCAGCTTTCCCGCGTGAATGCGCCGCTGCTTGCCAGTGAAGTGGTGCCGTTCCAGCAGGAGACGCTGGCGCAGACCGCGCGCTGGGCGTCAGAGCGCAGGGTGAAACACTTTGCCGGTCTGGCGATGTTTGTGGGCGGGCTGGATGAGGAACATCTCAATTTTGCGCTGGCCACGCCGGAAGGCACGCATGCGCTGCGGGTGAAAATGAGCATCACGCGCCACAGCCTGGCGGTGCGTCAGGAGGTCTGCGCGATGATGGCGCTGAACATGCTGCGCCGCTGGCTGAACGGTAAAGAAGTCGCCAGCGAGCACGGCTGGATTAACGTCGTGGAGTCGCTGTTCATCGAATGATGCGTTTGCCGGGGTCTCTCGCCCCGGCAATGCTTACCCCAGCGCTTTCGCCAGCAGGGTAATGGGATGTTCGCAGCGTTTGCTGGTGGACATCTCAATCTGCCACTTGCAGGTTTCGCAGTCCGTTACCACGATATCCGCGCCGCTCTCTTCAATCTGGCGGAACAGCGGGGCGCCAATCGCCTGTGACGTTTCGTAGTTTTCACGCTTGAAGCCGTAGGTGCCCGCAATCCCGCAGCAGCGTGAGTCCAGCACCGTCAGCTCCAGCCCCGGTATAAGCCGCAATAGCTCCAGCGTATAGAGCGACCAGCCCATTTTTTCCATATGACACGGCGTGTGATAGACCACCTTCAGCGGTAATGTCTTCAGCGGCAGCGTCTGTCCGCCGTCCAGCTTGCGCCACAGGAAGCGCGTCGCCAGCTCAATATGCTCGCGCAGTCCGGTATTATCGACATCCAGCAGGTGCGGATACTCATCGCGCAGCGTAAAGGTACAGGTGGACGAGGTGGCCAGTACCGGGATCCCCTTGTCGACGATGGCCTCGCGCAGCGACGAGACGTTACTTTTCGCCTGCTTACGCGCTTTATCGATAAACCCGTTGGCAATCAGCGGGACGCCGCAGCACTTCTCCTTGCTAAGGAGCTGTACGCCGATTCCCATGGCGTTCAGGACTTTCAGCAGATCTTTACCCAGCTGCGGGTGGTTGTAATTCACATAGCAGCCGTGGAAAAAGGCCACCTGGTCGGCGTACCGGGCCTGTTCCGCCGCAACGGACCTGTACCAGCGGCGGAAGGTGCCGTGAGAATATTTCGGCAGGCTGCGGTGATGGTCGATTTTAAGCGTGGCATCCAGCAGTTGACGCACCGGCTTGAGTGAGGTCGCGGCATTCACCAGCGGGGCAAAGGGCGTCGAGACGCTGCCCATGAGATCGGTATGGCTCAGGATCGCATCGCGCAGTGTGGGTTTCTGCGTGCTGTAGCGCGCGCGGGCGCGCTGGATGATATCGCCGATTTTAACATCCGACGGGCAGGCCACTTCGCAGCGTTTGCAGTTGATGCAGTATTTCAGCGCCTCGTCGTACAGCTTGCCGTCCTTCAGACGAAGACGCTCGCCGTCCGGCCCGGCCTGCTTCGGACCGGGGTAGCGCGGGTTCACGCCGCTGACCGGGCAGACGGTGGTGCAGACCGTGCATTTGATGCAGCTTTCGAAACGGGTGTCGTTCATTGTGCAACCTCCGTGCGCTGAATAATCTGCTCTGCAACGTGGAGCGCCGTGACGGCGCAAACCCCGCCGCCGCAGCCCTGTGCGATGGGATCGTATCCGCCCAGTACGGAGCCGATGGCGAAGAGATTGCCGATCGATTTACCGGAAAGCTGCGGGTGCAGATGCGTATCGGCGATGACGCCGAACTGCTGCCAGGGCTGCGGTGTGAAGAAATCACTCTGATACCAGTCCGCGCGGGAAGCGCTCTGCCGGACATCCAGCCCCATAATGGCTTCGCGAATGCCGTTGCGTGTGCTTAGCAGCCCATTGCTGAAGAAACTGCCGCTTGCCAGCACCGCGTAGCGCGCGCGAAGCGGTATATCATCATGGTTCCGCGTCCAGATTTCGCTCACCGCGCCGTCGTTCAGGGTGATTTTTTTCACTTCATCCCCCGCCATCCACACGCCGCCCTGCGCAACAAACTGGCGCTGAAGCTGGGTGTGCAGACGAATGCCCGGCACGGAAGGGGGAAGCGTAGGCAGCAGGCCGAGCGAGCAGGGCAGACGATCGGACAGCCAGCGCCAGAGCCGGTTGTCGTTTAAACCAAAGCAGGCGGGCATCAACAGGGCGTCGCAGGTTTCGCCGAGCGGCCTGAGCGCGTTATACAGCAGCGGCCATTTGTCCTCGTTATCCAGAAAACGGGCGATATTCACCGCGCGAAACTCGCTCGGGTTATCGCGCAGGACATCCAGTTCAGGCAGTTCTATCTCTGCCGTCTCGGCGTTAACGCCCTGGCGACAGAGCGACGCCGCCGCGAGATGGGGCTGAAAATCCAGAAAGCCGCTAATGCCCACCACCCGCACGCGCGCGGCGTTAAGGGGGGCTACGGGCACCTCTTCCGGGCTGAGCCACGCGGAGCGCAGGGTGCCGAGCGGCGTGACGCGCTGGTGATTTTGCCTGGCGCTTCCCTTCAGACGCGCGCCGCAGTCCGCCAGCAGCGCTTCGGTTTCCAGGGCAAAACGATCAACGTTGTGGGCACCAATCAGGTGATACGGGTGCTCCGGCGGCAGCGTATCGCGGTACACTTCATCCACCAGATCCAGCGATCCCGACGAGAAGTGCAGGGCGCTCTGGCCGCGGGTGATAATGGCGCAGCGCAGCCCCCGCTTCGTGAGTTTGATGCCGCAGAGCAAGCCTGCCAGCCCGCCGCCGACGATTACGGTATCAAATTTCATCGCGTTGCTCCTTCTCAAGACCACAAAGTCCCTGGTAGACCCAGCGGGTAAATTCGCTTTCGCGCAGGGCGTCCCCCCAGGCGACAGGTTGAATGCCTTTCCAGCGCTCGTTTAAAAACGCGCTGAGCTGATCGAGCGACTGGGTGGCGGTGGTGGTGTGAAAACGCTGCAGCAGGCCGGCGGCACGACAGGCGCACAGCTCGCCCTGGCAGGTGCCCATGCCCACGCGGGTGCGGCGGCGGAGGTCGAGCAGGCTATTGACCGTCAGGCTCTCCACCGCGTACTGCACCTCACCGGCAGTGACGGCTTCGCACTCGCACACCAGGCTGCGGCTCAGCCGTCCTTCACCGAGCCACTGTGGCGTTCTGTCGCCGTGGCGGTAAATCGCGGATCCGCGCAGCGGCGCGGGCAGAGAGATGATTTTTTGCAGGGTTTTTTCGGTGGACTGCCGCGAGCCGGGCAGCGGCTGGTCTGCCGTCACGCAGGCTTCGGTATTCCCCAGCTTGCGGCAGACGGCATCGGTCGCCCACTCGGCCATCAGGCGGTAGGTCATCAGCTTGCCGCCTGTGATGGTGATAAATCCGTCCATGCCGTCGCGCTCGGCGTGATCGAGCAGCACGATGCCCCGGCTGACGTTGCGTCCGCTCGGGTCGTTGTCGCTGGCGACCAGCGGACGCACGCCCGCGTAGGCGCGCAGAATACGCGTCTGCGCCATTACCGGGGCCAGTTTTTCCCCTTCCCGCAGCAGGATGTCGACCTCTTCAGCGGTCACGCGGTTGTAGTCAATTTCGCTGTAGTCGACGTGGGTTGAGGTGGTACCGATTAACGAAATGGTGTCGCCCGGGACGAGGATATCGGCGTCGGACGGTTTGCGGCAGCGGTTGATCACGTGGTTATTGATGCGGTGGTCGAGGATCAGCAGCGATCCTTTCGCCGGGAACATGCGCACCGACAGGTCGGCGTATTCCGCAATGCGCTGCCCCCAGATCCCCGCTGCGTTGACCACTACGGCGGCATACAGCTCGCTGTGTTCGTTGTACTGCGTATCAAGGATCCGCACGCCGCAGATGCGATGACCTTCGCGTATAAGCCCGGTCACTTCGTGCCCGGTCAGAATGCGTGCGCCATGCTCGCGGGCGTCCAGCATATTGGCGGCCGTCAGGCGGAAGGGGTCGACGGTGCCGTCAGGCACCTTCACCGCGCCGATAAGCGCCGGGTTAACCGACGGTTCCAGCCGCCTCGCCAGCGCCGGGTCCATGGCCTCCGCCTGAATGCCCGCCGCGGTGCAGGCGGTAATAAAGGTCTTCTGAAAGGCGAGGTCATCTTCGGGCAGGGTAATAAAGAGGCCGTCAGTCGGCTCAATGCAGTGGCGGGCGATACGCTTGAGGATTTGGTTTTCAGCAATACATTCACGCGCGGATTCACCGTCGGTCACCGCATACCGCGCGCCGCTGTGCAGCAGGCCGTGGTTACGCCCGGTTGCGCCTGTGGCAATGTCATGACGCTCCAGAAGTGTGACGCTGAGGCCGCGCAGCGCGCAGTCGCGTGCGATCCCGGCGCCGGTTGCACCACCACCAATGATTATCACATCGCTATAACGAGGATCGTGAATGGTCATTGTTTACCCTCTATGTTCGTTTTTTTATCATTTAGCCATATCAATCGTGTGGTTTGTTTGATTTCGAACATAAACGCGCGAAATTCGAAAGTGAAACGTGATTTCATGCGCTTTTTTGCGCATTCTGTCATATTTCTGTAACAATCTGTGCGTTGATTCACAGTAACAATCACCGTGATTTCTTAACATCCCCGCCACTGGAATTCAGGTGCGAGCCACCTGCCCATTTAATTCAAGGCCACGGAGGCTGTCATGCTCAGTATCTTCAAACCCGCGCCGCATCGGGCGCGTCTGCCAGAGGCAGAAATTGATCCGCTTTACCGCCGTCTGCGTTGGCAAATCTTCCTGGGGATCTTCTTCGGGTACGCGGCGTACTACCTTGTGCGTAAAAACTTTGCGCTCGCCATGCCGTATCTGGTGGAGCAGGGCTTCTCCCGCGGCGATCTGGGGTTCGCGCTGTCGGGGATCTCCATCGCCTACGGTTTTTCCAAATTCATTATGGGTTCGGTGTCGGATCGCTCGAATCCGCGCGTGTTCCTGCCCGCCGGCCTGATCCTGGCGGCCGCGGTCATGCTGTTCATGGGCTTTGTGCCGTGGGCAACCTCCAGCATTGCCGTCATGTTCGTCCTGCTGTTCCTCTGCGGCTGGTTCCAGGGGATGGGGTGGCCGCCGTGCGGACGCACCATGGTGCACTGGTGGTCGCAGAAAGAGCGCGGCGGCATCGTGTCGGTGTGGAACTGTGCCCATAACGTCGGCGGTGGGCTTCCGCCTCTGCTGTTCCTGCTGGGGATGGCCTGGTTTAACGACTGGAAAGCCGCGCTGTATATGCCCGCCTTTGGCGCCATCGTCGTGGCAATTATCGCTTTCGCGCTGATGCGCGACACGCCGCAGTCCTGTGGCCTGCCGCCGATTGAAGAGTACAAAAACGACTATCCGGATGATTACAGCAAGGAGCACGAAGAAGAGCTGACCGCAAAACAGATCTTCATGAAGTACGTGCTGCCCAACAAGCTGCTGTGGTACATCGCGGTCGCCAACGTGTTCGTTTACCTGCTGCGCTACGGCATCCTCGACTGGTCGCCAACCTACCTGAAAGAGGTGAAGCACTTCGCGCTGGATAAATCCTCCTGGGCCTATTTCCTGTATGAATATGCCGGGATCCCGGGCACGCTGCTTTGCGGCTGGATGTCAGACAAAGTGTTCAAGGGCAACCGCGGTGCGACGGGCGTGTTCTTTATGACCCTGGTGACCATTGCCACCGTCGTTTACTGGCTCAACCCGCCGGGCAACCCGTCAGTAGATATGGCCTGCATGATCGTTATCGGTTTCCTGATTTACGGTCCGGTGATGCTGATTGGCCTGCATGCCCTGGAGCTGGCCCCGAAAAAAGCGGCAGGCACGGCGGCAGGCTTTACCGGTCTGTTCGGCTACCTCGGCGGTTCGGTCGCGGCGAGCGCCATCGTGGGCTACACCGTTGACTTCTTCGGCTGGGACGGCGGTTTTATGGTGATGATCGGCGGTAGCGTGCTGGCTGTCCTGCTGCTGATTGTCGTCATGATCGGTGAAAAACGTCACCACGCGGAAGTGCTGGCGCGTCGTCAATAAGGAGCAATGCGATGAAATTAACCCAACTTGCAACCGGCCTGCTGCTGGCCGGTTTAATGACCGGCTCCGCGCTGGCTGCTAATAAGATTGTGATTGCCCACCGCGGTGCCAGCGGCTATCTGCCGGAGCATACGCTCCCGGCGAAAGCGATGGCCTATGCGCAAGGCGCGGATTATCTTGAGCAGGATCTGGTGATGACCAAGGATGACCAGCTGGTTGTCCTGCATGACCATTATCTTGACCGCGTGACGGACGTGGCCGAGCGTTTTCCGGACCGCGCGCGAAAAGATGGGCGCTACTACGCCATCGACTTCACGCTGGCGGAGATCCGCTCGCTGAAGTTTACCGAAGGCTTCGAGATTGAAAATGGCAAGAAGGTGCAGGTCTATCCGGGACGTTTCCCGATGGGCAAGTCCGACTTCCGCATCCATACCTTCCAGGAGGAGATTGAGTTTGTTCAGGGGCTGAACCACTCCACCGGTAAAAACATCGGTATCTACCCGGAGATCAAAGCGCCGTGGTTCCACCATCAGGAAGGGAAAGACATTGCCGCGAAGACGCTGGAGGTGCTGAAACAGTACGGCTACACCAGCAAGAAGGACAAAGTTTACCTGCAGTGTTTTGACGCCGCCGAGCTAAAGCGCATCAAAACCGAGCTGGAGCCGAAGATGGGGATGGATCTCAATCTGGTACAGCTGATTGCCTATACCGACTGGAATGAAACCCAGGAGAAGCAGCCGGACGGGAAGTGGGTGAACTACAACTACGACTGGATGTTTAAGCCGGGCGCGATGAAGCAGATTGCGCAGTACGCCGATGGCATCGGGCCGGATTACCACATGCTGGTGGCGGAAGGCTCCACGCCGGGCCACGTGAAGCTGACGGCGATGGTGAAAGAGGCGCATGCCAGCAAGATGCAGGTGCATCCGTATACCGTGCGTGCAGACCAGCTGCCGGAGTACGCAACGGACGTGAATCAGCTTTATGAGATGTTGTATAACCAGGCGGGCGTGGACGGACTGTTTACGGATTTCCCGGATAAAGCAGTCGAATTCATTCACCGGAAGTAGGATTTGTAGGTCGGGTAAGGCGAAGCCGCCACCCGACAATCAGGCTCTGCGGCCTGATGCCCTCACCCTAACCCTCTCCCACCGGGAGAGGGGATAAGGACAACATCACATCTCGATCTCAATATCGCCTTTTGCCCTGCAGCAGCAGGGCAAAATTTCGCCTTCACTGATAAAGGCCAGCGGCTCGGTCAGCCAGTCCACCTGGCCTGCGACCAGACGGCAGCGGCAGGAGCCGCAATAGCCTTCACGACACTGGTACTCTACCTCCACCTGATGTGCTTCTAGCGCCACCAGCAGGGAAGGGTGCTCTTCCTGGCACAACACTTCGGTGCCCGAAAGGCTCAGCGTTACGCGCGTCATCAGAGCTGGAAGTCGCTCAGGTCGTCGGTGTTGACTTCAGAATCAATCTGACCGACCAGGTAAGAACTCACTTCCACTTCCTGCGGCGCCACCTGCACGTTATCGGACACCAGCCAGGTGTTGATCCACGGGATTGGGTTGGAGCGCGTCTGGAACGGCAGGTCGAGACCGACAGCCTGCATGCGGATGTTGGTGATGTACTCAACGTACTGGCACAGGATGTCTTTGTTCAGGCCAATCATGGAGCCGTCGCGGAACAGGTAGTCTGCCCACTCTTTCTCCTGCTGGGCCGCCAGCACGAACAGATCGTAGCATTCCTGCTTGCACTCTTCGGCAATCGCAGCCATTTCCGGGTCGTCCGCGCCGCTGCGCAGCAGGTTCAGCATGTGCTGAGTCCCGGTCAGGTGCAGGGCTTCGTCACGGGCGATCAGGCGGATGATTTTGGCGTTGCCTTCCATCAGCTTGCGCTCGGCAAAGGCGAAGGAGCAGGCGAAGCTCACGTAGAAGCGGATCGCTTCCAGCGCGTTAACGCTCATCAGGCACAGGTACAGCTGCTTTTTCAGCGCGCGCAGGTTCACGGTAATGGTTTTGCCGTTCACGTTATGCGTGCCTTCGCCCAGCAGATGCCAGTAGCTGGTCATCTCGATCAGCTCGTCGTAGTAGTGCGCAATGCCTTCCGCGCGCTTCTGGATCTGCTCGTTGGTGACGATATCGTCAAACACCACCGCCGGATCGTTCACGATGTTGCGGATGATGTGGGTGTAAGAGCGGGAGTGGATCGTCTCGGAGAACGCCCAGGTTTCTACCCAGGTTTCCAGCTCAGGAATCGAGATCAGCGGCAGCAGCGCAACGTTCGGGCTACGACCCTGAATGGAGTCCAGCAGCGTCTGGTACTTCAGGTTGCTGAGGAAGATATGTTTTTCGTGATCCGGCAACGCCTGGAAATCGATACGGTCGCGGGAAACGTCCACTTCTTCCGGGCGCCAGAAGAAGGAGAGTTGCTTTTCAATCAGCTTTTCGAAGATGTCATATTTTTGCTGATCGTAGCGTGCCACGTTGACCGGCTGGCCGAAGAACATCGGCTCTTTGAGCTGGTCGTTTTTCGTCTGTGAAAAGGTGGTATATGCCATGAGTGTGTCCTGTGAGAGATTTTGTCAGTCGGGCAAACAAAATCGTAGGCCGGGTAAGCGTAGCGCCACCCGGCATTTACATTAGATCTTACATGCGCCGCTTTCGCAGCCATCGTCCTGAATTGACGGCACCATGTCGTCCTGTGCGTCTTCTGCACCGTCACGGGTGTTGTGATAGTACAGGGTTTTCACGCCAAACTTATACGCGGTCAGCAGGTCTTTCAGCAGCTGCTGCATCGGAACCTTGCCGGACGGGAAGCGCGTCGGGTCATAGTTGGTATTGGCAGAGATCGACTGGTCGATAAACTTCTGCATGATACCCACCAGCTGCAGATAGCCGTCGTTGTTTGGCATTTCCCACAGCAGCTCGTAGTTGTTACCCAGCGTTTCGTAATCCGGTACCACCTGACGCAGCACGCCGTCTTTCGACGCTTTGATGCTGACGTGGCCGCGCGGTGGTTCAATGCCGTTGGTGGCGTTGGAGATCTGCGAAGAGGTCTCGGACGGCATCAGGGCAGAGAGCGTGGAGTTACGCAGGCCGTGGGTCTTGATGGACTCGCGCAGGCCTTCCCAGTCCAGGTGTAGCGGCTCGCTGACAATCGCATCCAGGTCTTTCTTGTAGGTGTCGATGGGCAGAATGCCTTTCGCGTAGGTGGTTTCGTTGAACCACGGGCACGCGCCTTGCTCTTTCGCCAGCTCGTTAGAGGCTTTCATCAGGTAGTACTGAATGGCTTCAAACGTCTGGTGCGTCAGGTTGTTGGCGCTGCCGTCAGAGTAACGCTTGCCGTTTTTCGCCAGCCAGTAGGCGAAGTTGATCACGCCGATACCCAGGGTACGACGACCCATCGCACCGCGTTTAGCGGCCGGGATTGGGTAATCCTGGTAGTCCAGCAGGGCGTCGAGCGCGCGAACCGCCAGCACGGCCAGCTCTTCCAGCTCGTCCAGGCTCTTAATCGCACCCAGGTTGAACGCGGACAGCGTACACAGCGCGATTTCGCCGTTTTCGTCGTTCACGTCTTCCAGCGGTTTGGTCGGCAGGGCGATCTCCAGGCACAGGTTGGACTGGCGCACTGGCGCAACCACCGGGTCAAACGGGCTGTGGGTGTTGCAGTGGTCCACGTTCTGGATGTAGATACGACCGGTAGAGGCTCGTTCCTGCATCATCAGGGAGAACAGGTCTACAGCCTTCACGCGCTGTTTGCGGATGCTGTCGTCTTTTTCGTATTTGGTGTACAGACGCTCGAACTCGTCCTGATCGGCGAAGAACGCATCATACAGGCCCGGGACGTCGGACGGGCTGAACAGGGTGATGTCTTCGCCCTTCAGCAGACGGGTGTACATCAGCTTGTTGATCTGCACGCCGTAGTCCATGTGACGCACGCGGTTGCCTTCCACGCCGCGGTTGTTTTTCAGGACCAGCAGGCTTTCCACTTCCAGGTGCCACATCGGGTAGAACAGGGTCGCAGCACCGCCGCGCACGCCGCCCTGAGAGCAGGATTTTACTGCCGTCTGGAAGTGCTTATAGAACGGAATACAGCCGGTGTGGAACGCTTCACCGCCGCGAATCGGGCTGCCCAGCGCACGGATGCGACCGGCATTAATGCCGATACCGGCGCGCTGGGAAACGTATTTCACGATGGCGCTGGAGGTGGCGTTGATGGAATCTAGGCTGTCACCACACTCGATCAGTACGCAGGAGCTGAACTGACGGGTTGGGGTGCGCACGCCAGACATGATTGGCGTCGGCAGAGAAATCTTGAACGTCGATACCGCATCGTAGAAACGCTTCACGTATTCCAGACGGGTGTCGCGCGGGTAGTTAGAGAACAGGCAGGCGGCCACCAGAATATAGAGGAACTGGGCGCTCTCGTAGATTTCGCCCGTCACACGGTTCTGAACCAGGTATTTGCCTTCGAGCTGCTTCACCGCCGCGTAGGAGAAGTTCATGTCGCGCCAGTGATCGATAAACCCGTTCATCTGCTCGAACTCTTCTTCCGTATAGTCTTCCAGCAGATGCGTGTCGTATTTGCCCAGCTCGACCATTTTCACCACGTGATCGTACAGCTTAGGCGGCTCAAACTGGCCGTAGGCTTTTTTACGCAGGTGGAAAATCGCCAGACGTGCAGCGAGGTACTGATAATCCGGTGCTTCACGGGAGATCAGATCCGCCGCTGCCTTGATGATGGTTTCATGGATATCAGACGTTTTGATGCCGTCGTAGAACTGGATGTGGGAACGCAGTTCAACCTGGGAGATAGATACGTTGTTCAGTCCTTCTGCTGCCCAGTCGAGAACTCGATGGATTTTGTCCAGATTGATACGCTCGGTGGTACCGTCGCGCTTTGTCACCAGCAGACTCTGATTCATGTGGGGTTTACCTGTCCGTGAAATAAAAAAATATCCCCCGCTTATCCACAGATCCGTCTTGTGACTAACTCTGTGGATAAATACTACATATAGGGGGTTTGCGATAAGAAAAACGCTATATGGTGAGTATTCTAGTATCGAATCTTTTCAGCACAAGGGTTGATTTTGACGTTAAATTGAGGTTGTGAAAGGGTAAAAAAGGCTAAGTCCTCGTACCGTAAGGCCTGGAAGACATGTCAATAATTAAGAAAAAAAATTCAAAATTTGATCGAGTGCTGATTTCTTCAACGGGAGGTCAGAATTGCGCAACATGATGTCGCGCAATCTTTATAAGAATAACGAATGACGTTAGTCGTTTTTGGCGGTGGTATGCAACATATAGTTAACATCTACGCCCGGTGCGAGCTTGAATTTATCGGTCAGCGGATTGTAGTGCAGGCCGGTGATGTGTTGCTCTTTGAGCCACGTCTGGTCAACCCAGCTTAACAGCTCCGCAGGCTTGATGAATTTCTTCACGTCGTGTGTCCCTTTCGGCACCATGCGCAGCACGTACTCCGCGCCGACGACGGCCATCAGCCAGGCTTTGCCGTTGCGATTGATGGTCGAGAAGAAGACCTGTCCGCCCGGTTTCACCAGTTTTGCACAGGCGTGCACCACGGACTGCGGATCGGGAACGTGCTCCAGCATCTCCATGCAGGTCACCACATCGTACTGATGAGCATGTTTTGCCGCGTGCTCTTCCACGGTTTCCTGCACGTATTCCACCTGAATGCCGGACTCCAGCGCGTGAAGGCGGGCAACCTGCAGCGGTTCAAAGCCCATATCCAGGCCGATAACGGTGGCCCCTTCGCGCGCCATGCTTTCAGCCAGGATGCCGCCGCCGCAGCCGACGTCGAGCACTTTCTTACCGAACAGACCGCCGGAACGCTCCGCGATATAGCCCAGACGCAGCGGGTTAATGCGATGCAGAGGTTTGAACTCACCTTCGAGATCCCACCAGCGGGACGCCACCGCTTCAAATTTGGCAATCTCTTCGTGGTCAACGTTGTGAGCCACCGGGGATTTTTCGGCATTCATGGGCGCTTTTACTCCTTATTTAGCAAGACAAAGGAGTATATCAGCCCGCGCGGGTGAATAAAGCTTATTGGTTTACCTCAATCACCGCGGCTGTGTTATAATTTGCGACCTTTGAATCCGGGATACAGTAGAGGGATAGCGGTTAGATGAGCGACCTTGCGAGAGAAATTACACCGGTTAACATCGAGGAAGAGCTGAAGAGCTCCTATCTGGACTATGCGATGTCGGTCATTGTTGGCCGTGCGCTGCCGGACGTCCGCGATGGCCTTAAGCCGGTACACCGTCGCGTACTATACGCCATGAACGTATTGGGCAATGACTGGAATAAAGCCTATAAAAAATCTGCCCGCGTCGTGGGTGACGTCATCGGTAAATATCACCCGCATGGTGATACCGCCGTTTATGACACCATCGTCCGTATGGCGCAGCCATTCTCCTTGCGCTACATGCTGGTAGATGGTCAGGGTAACTTTGGTTCTGTTGACGGCGACTCCGCAGCGGCGATGCGTTATACGGAAATCCGTATGTCGAAAATCGCCCACGAGCTGATGGCCGACCTGGAAAAAGAGACCGTTGATTTCGTCGATAACTACGACGGCACCGAGCGCATTCCTGATGTTATGCCAACCAAGATCCCGAACCTGTTAGTAAACGGTTCATCCGGTATCGCGGTCGGTATGGCTACCAACATTCCGCCACACAACATCACCGAAGTGATCAACGGCTGCCTGGCCTATATCGACGATGAAGAGATCAGCATTGAAGGGCTGATGGAACACATCCCGGGCCCGGACTTCCCGACGGCGGCGATCATCAACGGTCGTCGCGGTATTGAAGAAGCCTACCGCACCGGTCGCGGCAAGATTTACATCCGTGCCCGCGCCGAAGTGGAAGCGGACGCCAAAACGGGTCGTGAAACCATTATCGTTCACGAGATCCCGTATCAGGTGAACAAAGCGCGTCTGATTGAAAAAATCGCCGAGCTGGTAAAAGAAAAACGTGTTGAAGGTATCAGCGCGCTGCGTGACGAGTCTGACAAAGACGGTATGCGCATCGTGATTGAGATCAAACGTGACGCGGTGGGTGAGGTTGTGCTGAACAACCTGTACTCCCAGACTCAGCTCCAGGTTTCCTTCGGTATCAACATGGTTGCACTGCACCATGGTCAGCCGAAGATCATGAACCTGAAAGAGATCCTGAGCGCGTTCGTGCGTCACCGCCGTGAAGTGGTGACCCGCCGTACTATCTTCGAGCTGCGTAAAGCGCGTGACCGTGCCCACATCCTTGAAGCGCTGGCCGTTGCACTGGCAAACATTGACCCGATCATTGAGCTGATTCGCCGTGCGCCGACGCCGGCGGAAGCGAAAGCGGCATTAGTGGCCCGTCCTTGGGCGCTGGGTAACGTTTCTGCGATGCTCGAACGTGCGGGCGACGACGCGGCACGTCCTGAGTGGCTGGAGCCTGAATTCGGCGTGCGCGACGGTCAGTACTATCTGACCGAGCAGCAGGCACAGGCGATTCTGGATCTGCGTCTGCAGAAACTGACCGGCCTTGAGCATGAAAAACTGCTCGACGAATACAAAGAGCTGCTGGAACAGATTGCTGAGCTGCTGCATATCCTGGGTAGCGCAGACCGCCTGATGGAAGTGATCCGCGAAGAGCTGGAGCTGGTTCGCGATCAGTTCGGTGATGCGCGTCGCACCGAAATCACCGCAAACAGCTCTGATATCAACATTGAAGATCTGATCAACCGCGAAGATGTGGTGGTCACCCTGTCTCACCAGGGCTATGTGAAGTATCAACCGCTGACCGACTACGAAGCACAGCGTCGTGGCGGTAAAGGGAAATCTGCGGCACGTATTAAAGAAGAAGACTTTATTGACCGTCTGCTGGTGGCGAACACCCATGACACGATCCTCTGCTTCTCAAGCCGTGGTCGTCTCTACTGGATGAAAGTCTATCAGCTGCCGGAAGCAAGCCGTGGCGCGCGTGGCCGTCCAATCGTCAACCTGCTGCCGCTGGAAGCGAATGAACGTATCACCGCTATCCTGCCGGTACGCGAGTACGAAGAGGGCGTGAACGTCTTTATGGCGACCGCGAGCGGTACCGTGAAGAAAACCGCGCTGACCGAATTCAGCCGTCCGCGTTCGGCCGGTATTATCGCCGTGAACCTGAACGAAGGCGACGAACTGATCGGTGTGGATCTGACCTCCGGTTCTGATGAAGTGATGCTGTTCTCCGCCGCCGGTAAAGTGGTGCGTTTCAAAGAGAACGCGGTCCGCGCAATGGGCCGTACGGCAACAGGCGTTCGTGGGATCAAACTGGCGGGTGAAGACTCCGTTGTTTCCCTGATCGTTCCACGCGGCGAAGGGGCTATCCTGACCGTCACGCAGAACGGCTACGGTAAACGTACGGCGGAAAGCGAATATCCGACGAAGTCCCGTGGTACGCAGGGCGTTATCTCTATCAAAGTGACCGAGCGCAACGGTTCCGTTGTCGGCGCGGTGCAGGTGGACGACGCCGACCAGATCATGATGATCACCGATGCCGGTACGCTGGTGCGTACTCGCGTATCTGAGATCAGCGTGGTGGGTCGTAACACCCAGGGCGTGATCCTCATCCGTACAGCGGAAGATGAAAACGTGGTGGGTCTGCAGCGCGTTGCTGAGCCTGTAGATGACGAAGAACTCGACTCCATCGATGGTACGGTAGCGGAAGGCGATGATGAAATCGCGCCGGAAGCGGACACCGACGAAGATGCAGCGGATGACGCTGACGAGTAATGTCTCCTGACGCAAAAAGGGCCGGTTTCCGGCCCTTTTCTTTTGCACAAGCAGACAAGTGAACGTTGCGACAAGCCGCGTTTACCGCTACCTTAACCACATTCTTTTTGACCCCGATGGCGGAGCCTCGCCCCTTTGAAATACCTCGTCTCCTTTCGTACCACGCTGAAAGTCTCTCGCTATCTGTTCCGGGCGCTGGCGCTACTGCTTTGGTTGCTGGTGGCTCTGTTCTCGGTGTTTTTCATCGTTAATGCGCTACACCAGAAAGAAGCGGAGATCCGCCAGGAGTTTAATCTCAGCTCCGATCAGGCTCAGCGCTACATTCAGCGCACCTCTGACGTCATGAAGGAGCTGAAGTACATTGCCGAGAATCGCCTGACGGCGGAAAACGGTATTCTTGCCATTCGTGGGCGCAATGATAAAACTGAAGTGCCCGACTTTGAGCCCCTGTTCCCGGACTCTGACTGCTCCGCAATGGGCAGCACCTGGCGCGGCTCGCTGGAATCGCTGGCGTGGTTTATGCGCTACTGGCGTGACAACTTCTCCGCGGCCTATGACCTGAACCGCGTGTACCTGATTGGCAGCGAAAATCTCTGCATGGCCGATTTTGGCCTGCGCGACATGCCCGTAGAGCGTGATGACGCGCTGAAGAGCCTGCATGAGCGTATTGTGAAATACCGCAATGCGCCGCAGGACGAGCGCGGGAATAACATCTTCTGGATTAGCCAGGGTCCGCGCACGGGCGTGGGCTACTTCTATGCCCTGACGCCGGTGTATCTGGGCAACCGCCTGCAGGCGCTGCTGGGCATTGAACAAACCATCCGCATGGAAAACTTCTTCACGCCGGGCAGCCTGCCGATGGGGGTGACCATTCTCGATGAAAACGGTCATTCCCTGATCTCCCTCGCCGGACCGGATAACCGTTTGAACGTTGATCCGCACTGGATGCAGGAGCGGTCGTGGTTTGGCTATACCTCCGGTTTCCGCGAGCTGGTGTTGAAGAAAAGTCTGCCGCCTTCGTCGCTCAGCATTGTCTATTCGGTGCCGGTGGATATGGTGCTTGAACGCATTCGCATCCTGATCCTCAACGCCATTTTGCTGAATATCGCGGTGGGCGTGGCGCTGTTTATGCTGGCGCGCATGTATGAGCGGCGGATATTTATTCCGGCTGAGGCAGACGCCCAGCGTCTCGAAGAACATGAGCAGTTTAACCGTAAGATTGTCGCCTCTGCGCCGGTGGGGATCTGTATCCTGCGCACCCAGGACGGCACCAATATCCTCAGTAACGAGCTGGCGCATAACTACCTGAACATGCTGACGCATGAGGACAGGCAGCGGCTGACGCAGATTATCTGCGGGCAGCAGGTTAACTTTGTGGACGTGCTGACCAGCACCCACACCAACCTGCAAATCAGCTTCGTGCATTCGCGCTATCGCAATGAAAACGTGGCCATTTGCGTGCTGGTGGATGTCTCCGCGCGCGTGAAAATGGAAGAGTCGCTTCAGGAGATGGCGCAGGCGGCCGAGCAGGCCAGCCAGTCGAAATCGATGTTCCTTGCTACCGTCAGCCACGAGCTGCGCACGCCGCTTTACGGGATCATCGGTAACCTCGATCTGCTGCAGACGAAAGAGCTGCCGAAAGGGGTTGATCGCCTGGTCACGGCGATGAACAACTCTTCAAGCCTGCTGCTGAAAATCATTAGCGATATTCTCGATTTCTCAAAAATTGAGTCAGAGCAGCTGAAAATCGAGCCGCGCGAGTTTTCCCCGCGCGAGGTCATGAACCATATTAGCGCCAACTATCTGCCGCTGGTGGTGCGTAAACAGCTGGGACTGTACTGCTTTATCGAACCGGACGTGCCGCTGACGCTGCACGGCGATCCGATGCGCCTGCAGCAGGTCATCTCCAACCTGTTGAGCAACGCCATCAAATTTACCGATATCGGCTGTATTGTGCTGCACGTGTGCCGCGCAGGGGACTATCTGACTATCCGCGTGCGTGATACGGGCGTGGGCATCCCGGCGAAGGAGGTGGTCCGTCTGTTCGACCCGTTCTTCCAGGTCGGGACGGGCGTGCAGCGTAACTTCCAGGGCACCGGGCTGGGGCTGGCGATTTGTGAAAAGCTCATCAGCATGATGGACGGGGATATCTCCGTCGATACCGAACCGGGCATGGGAAGCCAGTTCACCATCCGTATTCCGCTCTACTCGGCGCAGTATCCGGCTAAAACGACGGTCGATGGGCTGAGCGACAAGCGCTGCTGGCTGGCGGTGCATAACGCTTCGCTCAATGATTATCTGACGGCGCTGCTTAACCACAGTGGCGTACGGGTATGCCGATATGAAGGGCAGACTCCGGACGTGGACGATATGCTGATCGCTGACGACATGCCGGAACAGGCGTGGCCGGGAAGAGGGGTGATCATGTTCTGCCGTCGCCACATTGGAATTCCGCTGGAGCGCGCGCCGGGGGAATGGGTGCACAGCGTGGCGACCCCGCATGAGCTGTTAGGGCTACTGGCGCGCATATACAGCGTACAGCTTGAAGACAGCGATGGTGCAACGGCACTGCCGTCACCGGATGCGCTGGCGTCGGTGAATGACGATATGATGATTCTGGTGGTGGACGACCATCCGATCAACCGCCGCCTGCTGGCCGACCAGCTTGGCTCGCTCGGATATCAGTGTAAAACCGCCAACGACGGCGTCGATGCGCTGAACGTGCTGAGTAAAAACCATATTGATATCGTGCTGAGCGACGTGAATATGCCAAACATGGACGGCTACCGTCTGACGCAGCGCATTCGCCAGCTTGGCCTGACGCTGCCGGTCGTTGGCGTGACGGCGAACGCCCTGGCGGAAGAGAAGCAGCGCTGCCTGGAGTCTGGCATGGACAGCTGCCTGTCGAAGCCGGTGACGCTGGACGTATTGAAGCAGACGTTGTCTGTTTATGCGGACCGCGTGAGAAAAACCAGAATATAAAAAAAGGCCCGCGAGGGCCTTTTTATTTGCCCGGCGGCGCTGCGCTTGCGCGGGCCTACGGGTTTTGTAGGCCGGGTAAGCGTGAGCGCCACCCGGCATTTACAGTGGGGATCAATCCTTGTCCGTTGCGCTCAGCGTCACGGAGGAGAGATAGTTGAGCAGCGCAATATCATTGTCCACACCCAGCTTCATCATTGCTGATTTCTTCTGGCTGCTGATGGTTTTAATACTGCGGTTCAGCTTCTTGGCAATCTCGGTTACCAGGAAACCTTCTGCGAAGAGACGCAGAACTTCGCTCTCTTTTGGAGACAGGCGCTTGTCGCCATAGCCACCCGCGCTGATTTTCTCCAGCAGGCGGGAGACGCTTTCAGGCGTGAATTTCTTGCCTTTTTGCAGCGCTGCTAGCGCTTTTGGCAGGTCGGTTGGTGCACCTTGCTTCAGCACAATCCCTTCGATATCCAGATCCAACACTGCGCTCAGAATCGCCGGGTTGTTGTTCATGGTCAGAACGATGATCGAGATGTCCGGGAAGTGACGTTTAATGTATTTGATGAGCGTGATCCCATCACCGTATTTGTCTCCAGGCATGGACAGGTCGGTAATGAGCACGTGTGCATCAAGTTTAGGAAGGTTATTGATCAGTGCTGTAGAGTCTTCAAATTCACCGACTACATTCACCCACTCGATCTGTTCAAGTGATTTGCGAATACCGAACAGTACAATCGGATGGTCATCGGCAATAATTACGTTCATATTGTTCATGTATAAGGCTACCTTGCTACAGCAAGCTCTTGACATAGGTGTCAATGTCGCTGATGTATTTTTCAATGCCAGAGGCATCTTTCTCACGAATTAGATGTTCCAGCGTTTCACATAACTGCTTGCCGGGAACCAGATTAAGCATGGCAAACACCCCTTTAAGCCGGTGTGCTGTCTGTGCCAGCGCTGCAAAATCATTCGCAGCGGACTCAGTATACAACCGCTTAACATCATCTGGTACTGTATCAACAAAGAGTGAATAGTATCCGCTGGCGTGGAGCTCGGCATTTTCATTGCCGCCTAACGGTGATTCCGCTATCTCTTCCTGCGCCAGTTGCTCTTCTATAAGTTGTAGTACAGCTTCCTGCATCGCATTGCTTATATTAAAGTTGACGCGCAGCTGGCCTGGGCCGATTTTTCGCACGCCTGACTCATCATCGCTTAAAAGCAAGCCTGTGGCAGTAAGATTAGACGGATTATCAGTTAAAAATAGATCAAATTCTTGACTCGTAAGCCTTTCGTCCGGCGTGATGCAGGCCGCACCCCAGTTTTCTAACTGGCGAACCACGATATTGCGGATCTCGTTTGAGGTCACATCGACCATCACCACCACATCATCCAGCAGACGTTCTTCATCTTCTTCCTGTGGATTCGCCGCCATTTTGACATGCAGCGAGTAGCGTGTGCCGAGGGATTCACGCGCCTTAATATTCAGATGACCGCCCAGTTTACGTGCCAGCTGATCGCACAGCCAGAAGGTGAGGGCGTTCGCTTTGCCGTAGTGATCACTCTGGGTATCGTTCAGGAACGGGAAGTGCAGATTATCAATTTCACTTACGGTGACGCCTTCACCCGTGTCCAGAATACGGAACGTCAGGCGATCCTCCGTCGATTCGTCAGTGCTGACTTCGAGAGTAATCTTCCCGATCTGGGTGGTGGTGACCGAATACTGGATCAGCATCAGCAGGATCCGACGCAGCGCTTCGCGATCGCCATGGCGCTCGTCATTCGCCGGGAGGTGGTTGTTGATCAGCAGCTGCAGCCCTTTGCGCTTAATGACCGGGAGCACCTCCGGAACCACTTCATCGATCAGATCCTGGATAGAAAAGAGCGTTGGGGTGCCTTTCCAGATGTCATTTTCCAGCATGTTTGCGAGCTGGATTTCGTCGACCATACGCACCAGCGACTCGGCCTGGCTCGTCAACTGCTGGCCTTCTGGCGTATTCAGGCCCGCAGCCTGAGCAGCCAGCGTTTTTAACGGTTGTTTGAACGCATCACCAATATTTTGCATAAACGCCGTGCGGCCATGCTGGTTTTTCTCGTAAAGCCGCTGCGCCTGCTTGAGCTTTTTGTTGACCAGCACTTCACGGTCCTGATCGCGAATAACAAAGATTTGCGTACGGGATGCAACCTGGCTGCTGAACTGACGGATCTCATACAGCTCGTTATTAATGGTCGCCTGAATTACCCCCTGGTGCTGGTCCGCCATCGCCGTGATGTTCTGCAGGTTGAGGTGGGGCAGAAGGTGATCGGCAATCTTGTTGCTCATCACTGTGCGGTTGGCTTCCTGATCGTGAACAAGCACCCCGAGCGGCAGGACCGAAATAATCTCTTCATTCAGAGCGCGCAATACGCGAAGTTCATTACTGGTGCCCGCAGAGACAGCCGAGGTGTCACTCTGACGTCCCGGCTGGAAGCGGAACGTGCTGTAGCCAAACAGCGCCAGCGCCAGCAGACCGATGTTCAGCAGCAGCGGCAGCAGGATGTTTTGCAATGTATCAAGCAGCAAGGTGCCAAACGGCACCTGCCACACCAGACGCATGCCGGTTGAATTTAACGATGACGCAATTTCAATTTTTGAGCCGTTAAATGAAATAGAGACACTCTCGGCCCCTTCTTTATCCGGCGGGTTGCGCAGGTTTTGCGTACTGTTGTCAGGCTCCAGACGGAAGCTGTCCAGCGGCATGTCTGGCGGGATCAGGTCATTGATCGGCAGATCGAACGCCACCACGGTTGCGAGGTGTCCCGGCTGGTTAAACGTCGTGCGCAGCGTAAAGTAATGCCCATTTTGCCAGGCCAGACGGCGCAAAGAGGAGAAACTCTCGCGCTCATCCAGGGCGTTGGCTTGCTGCAACATTTCTGCGCGGCGTGAATCCACAATGCTGCCTACCGTCGTCTCTTTAAATCCGGATGAGAGGTCTTTGAGCGGCAGGGTAGAGATCAGGATCATGCTGTTGTCCTGACCGTTCAGGTAGTACATCGACCAGGGCACGGTCTCTGCGCCCCACAGAGTATCAAGATAGGTTGAAATGCGCTGCGTCATCTCAAGCGTCGCGCTGTCATGCGAACCGAAAATCAGGGCTTCTGTCTTACGCTGAGGTTTTTCCAGGTAATACACATCCTGCTTAAGGCGTGTCTCCTGTAATCCTTCCCCGGTGGTGGTTGCGGGCGCGGCGGCAATGTTGTCGTAGATCTGCCAGGTCGCATAGCGCCATGTGTCGATCCGTTTGTGGACCGCATGAGTGATATCAACGATCTGGTAACTCTTGTCCTTCAGCCAGGCATTGACCGCACTTTGAACCATGACCCCCATCGTGACCAACAGCACAACGATCAATAGAAGAAAGAAACGGGTGATGCTCCCGGGAAGGAGGGAGAATTTGCTCAGGGCGGTAGTTTCAGTCTGACTCATTGATATCTTTAACCCGTGATGGCCGTGCTTTAAGGGGATACGGCAGTATAAAGGGTAAAACCTGAATTTCCAGCGTCATGGTCTGAGAATGACGGACTTTTTCCACGAAGAATGTCGGCAGTGCTCGGTGCGTAAAATATGTACAAATGACGGCGGGGTGTATAAATATAAATCGACATCTTTCCGGGAATAGCACGAATAAACAAGAAATTGAGTTTTGTAGAAATGATGCGGGTCCGCGAAGGGTCAGTGGGCGATTTAGTTAATAGTCGTTACGATTTCGGGGCGGTAGCACAAGAAAAATATAATTGCGTAAAGAAAGGTAAAAAAAAACCGAACGCTCGGCATTCGGTTCAATTAGGGATAAACAGACATTCAAAACTGAATGACGGTAATAAATAAAGTTAATGATGATAGCGAGAGTTATTTTAGTGATATTGGCTTGTTTTGTTTTATCATTCAGTGCTGTCATGGGTTTTTATGTAATGGTATGATTTTAAGCTTCTTTTTTTTCATTTTGATTATTGGTGCTATATTTTTGACCCTTGCGTGCTTTGTAAAAGTTCCTTGATATTTACAAATTGAAACATCTTGATAGATAAATGAAACATCTTAAAAGTTTTCGTATCATATTCCCGTTGGATTATTCTGTATTTTTGAGGAGAATGAAGTTGCCGACTGGTTAAGAGGGTTAATCAGTAAGCAGTGGTAATAATAAGGCATATAACAGAGGGTTAATAAAATGAAAGTTAAAGTACTGTCCCTCCTGGTACCAGCACTGCTGGTAGCAGGCGCAGCAAATGCGGCTGAAATTTATAACAAAGACGGCAACAAATTAGATCTGTACGGTAAAGTTGATGGTCTGCACTATTTCTCTGATGACGACAGCGTTGACGGCGACCAGACCTACATGCGTCTTGGCTTCAAGGGCGAAACGCAGGTTAATGACCAGCTGACCGGTTACGGCCAGTGGGAATACCAGATTCAGGGTAACTCCGGCGAAAACGAAAACAACTCCTGGACGCGTGTGGCGTTCGCGGGTCTGAAATTTGCTGACGCGGGTTCTTTCGATTACGGTCGTAACTACGGTGTTGTTTACGATGTCACCTCCTGGACTGACGTACTGCCAGAATTCGGCGGCGACACCTACGGTTCTGACAACTTCATGCAGCAGCGTGGTAATGGCTTCGCGACCTACCGTAACCAGGACTTCTTCGGTCTGGTTGATGGCCTGAACTTCGCGCTGCAGTATCAGGGTAAAAACGGTAGCGTAAGCGGTGAAGATCAGACCAACAACGGTCGTTCTGCACTCCGTCAGAACGGTGATGGCTACGGTGGTTCTATCACTTACGATCTGGGCGAAGGCTTCGGTATCGGTACTGCTCTGACCAGCTCTAAACGTACCAACTCCCAGAACGACATGGGCTTCGGTACCGGCGATCGTGCTGACACCTACACCGGTGGTCTGAAATACGACGCGAACAACCTCTACCTGGCTGCACAGTACACTCAGACCTACAACGCGACCCGCGCGGGCGATCTGGGCTGGGCTAACAAAGCACAGAACTTCGAAGTGGTTGCACAGTACCAGTTCGACTTCGGTCTGCGTCCATCCGTGGCTTACCTGCAGTCTAAAGGTAAGGATCTGGAAAACGGCTACGGCGACCAGGATATCCTGAAATATGTTGACGTGGGCGCGACTTACTACTTCAACAAAAACATGTCCACCTATGTCGATTACAAAATCAACCTGCTGGACGAGAACGACTTCACTCGTAGCGCTGGCATCAGCACTGACGATGTCGTCGCGCTGGGTCTGGTTTACCAGTTCTAATCGCTTCATTGCGTGACTAAGGGGCCTTCTGGCCCCTTTTTTTGGGTCTTACAACGAGACCATTTTGGTGTACTCTTGCCGCCCTGGCATGAGGATAATAATGAATGGATATGACTTTTTTACGCGCCAGCGTTCTGGCTACGCTTTTTTTCCTGACAGCGTGTGACGCGCCTACCCCCTCAGCACAAACTGACGCGCCAGCGGCGACGGTGCTGGAAGGGAAAACGATGGGCACCTTCTGGCGCGTGAGCGTCATGCATCTCGACACGGCGCGGGCTGACGAACTTCGCGGCAAAATTCAGTCCCAGCTCGACGCTGACGACCAGCTGCTTTCAACCTATAAAAACGACTCAGCGCTCATGCGTTTTAACCTCTCAACCAGTACCTCTCTGTGGCCGGTGAGTGAAGCCATGGCCGATATTGTGACGGAGTCGATGCGCGTGGGGTATAAAACCAACGGCGCGATGGACGTGACCGTCGGGCCGCTGGTGAATCTGTGGGGATTTGGCCCCAACAAGCAGCCGGTGACCACGCCTGACCAGGCGGCGATTGATGACGCCCGCGCGCGCACCGGGCTGCAACACCTGACGGTCATTAACCAGTACGGTCAACAATATCTGCAAAAAGACATTCCCGATCTGTTTGTCGATCTCTCAACGGTAGGCGAGGGGTATGCGGCAGATCATCTTGCGGCGCTGATGGAGCGGGAAGGCATTTCCCGCTATCTGGTCTCGGTGGGCGGTGCGCTCGTCAGCCGGGGGATGAACGCCAGCGGCAAACCGTGGCGGGTGGCCATTCAAAAACCCACCGATCGGCAAAACGCGGTGCAGGCGATTGTGGATATCAACGGCCACGGGATCAGCACCTCGGGAAGCTATCGAAACTATTATGAGCTCGACGGCAAACGCATTTCGCATGTCATCGATCCGCAGACCGGCCGTCCGATTACCCATAATCTGGTTTCCGTTACGGTGATCGCGCCGACGGCACTGGAAGCGGACGCCTGGGATACCGGCCTGATGGTGCTCGGTCCGGAAAAGGCTAAAGAGGTGGCGCGGCAGGAACAGCTCGCGGTCTACATGATCACCAAAGAGGACGACGGGTTCAAAACCTGGAGCTCGCCGCAGTTTACGGGCTTCCTGGTGAGTGAAAAAAATTAAAAAGCAAGGTTGCGGGTTTTTGTTCGGTGGCACTCGGGCAAGGTAGGATTATGCTTGTAAGAGGAGCTGATGATGAAAAACGTAACCTTTACTACCGATGAAGATCGCTGGCAAGCCGTGCTTGGCCGCGATCCTCGCGCCGATAATCAGTTTGTCTTTGCGGTTCAGACGACGGGGATCTATTGCCGCCCGTCCTGCCGTGCCCGCCACGCGCTGCGTAAAAATGTCCGCTTCTATCCTGATGCTCAGCACGCTGTTCAGGACGGCTTTCGCCCCTGCAAACGCTGTATGCCGGACAAGCTCAACCCACATCAGCAGACGCTGGCGAAAGTTGAACAGGCCTGCCGCCTGCTGGAGCAGGATCCGGCGTTAACGCTGGAGGCGTTGGCGCAGAAGGTCGCCAGCAGTCCTTTCCATTTCCACCGTCTGTTTAAATCCGTGACCGGCATGACGCCTAAAGCCTGGCAGCAGGCCGCGCGGGAACACCGTCTGCGCAGCGCGCTGGCGCAGGGGGATAAAATTACCGACGCTGTACTGGCGGCAGGGTTTCCCGATAGCAGCAGTTATTACCGGAAAGCCGATGAGGCGTTGGGGATGACGGCGAAGCAGTACCGCAGCGGGGATGTCGCGGTTCGTTACGCCATCAGCGACTGTTCCCTGGGGCGTTGTCTGGTTGGCGAAAGCGAGCGTGGGATCTGCGCAATCCTGCTGGGTGACGACGATGCGACTTTAGAAGGGGAGCTGTTGACGCTGTTTCCCCGCGCGGAGCGAGAAGTGCTTGAAGGTCCGTTCGCGCAGCGCATCCAGCAGGTGATGAGCACTATTGACAGCCGCTCGGTGCCGCTGGCGCTTCCGCTGGATATCCGCGGAACGGCTTTTCAGCAGCAGGTCTGGCAGGCACTGCGTGCTATCCCTTGTGGTGAAACGGCAAGCTACCAACAGGTGGCAAAGGCGATGGGTAAACCCAATGCCGTACGCGCCGTGGCAGGCGCCTGCGCCGCAAACAAACTGGCGATCGTCATTCCCTGCCATCGCGTAGTGCGAAACGACGGGGCGCTTTCGGGTTATCGTTGGGGGACGGCACGAAAAGCGATATTGCTTAAACGTGAGGCGAGTCGCCGGGAGGAATAATGCTCGATCTTTTTGCCGATGCGGAGCCCTGGCAGGAGCCGCTCGCGCCGGGGGCAGTGATTCTGCGCCGCTTTGCGCTTTCCCGCGCCGCCGCGTTACTGACAGGCATTGATGAGGTGGCGGCCGTCTCGCCATTTCGCCATATGGTGACGCCGGGCGGGTATACCATGTCGGTGGCGATGACCAACTGCGGTCAACTCGGCTGGGCGACCAACGAACGCGGCTACCTGTATGCACCGAATGATCCCACCACCGGCAGGCCGTGGCCGCCGATGCCGGATGCGTTTCAGCGACTCTGCCACGAGGCTGCGGTTGCCGCCGGGTATGCCGATTTTCAGCCGGATGCCTGTCTGATCAACCGCTATGCCGTCGGGGCAAAACTGTCGCTGCATCAGGATAAGGATGAGCCGGATCTGCGCGCCCCAATCGTTTCGGTCTCTCTGGGTCTGCCCGCTGTCTTTCAGTTTGGTGGATTACATCGTAACGACCCGCTTAAGCGTCTGATGCTGGAGCACGGTGATGTGGTGGTCTGGGGCGGCGAGTCGAGGCTCTTTTATCACGGCATTCAACCGCTTAAACCTGGTGTTCACCCGCAAACGGGGGCGTTTCGCTTTAACCTGACGTTCCGTCAGGCGGCTTATGGCGAATAAAAATAAGAATTATTCTTGATGTAAACGCAAGGCAGTTTACACTGCGGGCTGATTTTCTTGTCCGGATTGCTCTGCATGCAACTACTTCTTCTTGTCTGGCGTCAGTATCGCTGGCCTTTTATTGCGGTGATGGCGTTAAGCCTTGCCAGCGCCGCGCTGGGTATCGGCCTGATCGCCTTTATCAACGTCCGTTTGATTGAAATGGTCGACACCTCGCTGGCCGTTCTGCCGGAATTCCTGGGTTTATTGCTGCTGCTGATGGCGGTCACGCTGGGTTCACAGCTGGCCCTGACCGCGCTCGGCCACCACTTCGTTTTCCGTCTGCGCAGCGAATTTATCAAGCGGATCCTCGATACGCAGGTTGAGCGCGTGGAGCAACTCGGCAGTGCCTCCCTGCTGGCAGGGCTGACCAGCGACGTGCGCGCCATAACCATCGCCTTTGTGCGTCTGCCTGAGCTTGTGCAAGGTATCATTTTGACCTTCGGTTCGGCGGCCTACCTTGCCTGGCTCTCCACTAAAATGCTGGCGGTTACCGCGCTGTGGATTGCCATTACCATCTGGGGCGGGTTCCTGCTGGTGTCGCGCGTCTACAAACACATGGCGGTACTTCGCGAAACCGAAGATAAACTTTACAACGATTACCAGACGGTGCTGGAAGGGCGCAAAGAGCTGACCCTGAACCGCGAGCGCGCTGAGCATATTTTCAATAATCTCTATATCCCGGACGCGCGCGAATACCGGCATCACATCATTCGCGCTGATACCTTCCACCTGAGCGCGGTGAACTGGTCGAACATTATGATGCTGGGTGCCATTGGCCTGGTATTCTGGATGGCGAACAGCCTGGGCTGGGCGGACACCAATGTGGCGGCAACCTACTCGCTGACGCTGCTGTTTTTGCGCACGCCGCTGCTCTCGGCCGTCGGTGCGTTGCCCACCTTGCTGAGTGCGCAGGTGGCGTTTAACAAGCTTAAGAAGTTCGATCTCGCGCCGTTTAAGGCTGAATTCCCGCGCCCGCAGGCTTTCCCGAACTGGCAGACGCTGGAGCTGCGTAACGTCACGTTCCGCTATCAGGATAACGCCTTCTCCGTGGGGCCGGTTAACCTGACGATTCACCGTGGCGAGCTGCTGTTCCTGATTGGCGGCAACGGCAGCGGTAAATCCACACTGGCGATGTTGCTGACCGGGCTTTATCAACCGCAGTCGGGCGAGATTTTGCTGGACGGTAAGGCGCTGAGCGCAGAGAAACCGGAGGATTACCGTAAGCTGTTCTCGGCGGTATTTACCGACGTCTGGCTGTTTGATCGGCTGCTGGGGCCGGAAGGCCAGCAGGCCAATCCGGCGCTGGTGGAGAAGTGGCTTGGGCATCTGCAGATGTCGCACAAGCTTGAGCTTCAGGACGGCAAGATCCTGAACCTTAAGCTCTCGAAAGGGCAGAAAAAGCGCGTGGCGCTGCTGCTGGCCCTGGCGGAAGAGCGTGACATCATCCTGCTGGATGAATGGGCGGCCGATCAGGACCCGCATTTCCGCCGCGAGTTTTATCAGGTGCTGCTGCCGCTGATGCAGGAGATGGGCAAAACCATTTTCGCCATCAGCCACGACGATCATTACTTCATTCACGCCGACCGTCTGCTGGAGATGCGCGACGGCACGCTGAGCGAGCTGACCGGTGAAGAGCGCGATGCAGCATCGCGTGACGCGGTGGCGCGCACGGCCTGAGTGCGATTGTGCCGGGTGGCGGCTTCGCCTTACCCGGCCTACTTTTTTTAACCTCCCTCGCTGTTTTTTTACCCATCCCGCCCCGTTGTTTATTCTTATTTACATATCCCCGCGCTATGCTTAATGCCAACTCATTTAATGGATTTATGATTGATGTCGGTATTAAAGAAAAACAGCGCCAGACAGCGTGACCAGGAGCGTGCGCGACTTATCTGGCTTCTCACGACCGATAAAGCGGTCACTTCTGCGTTATTAGGCAAACTGACCCTGGCTGAGCAATATGATGTCGGCACCTTAGCCGACGATATTGCTGAGGTAGGCGCGCTGGTTGCTCATTTACCCCCGCCGGATCTGGCGGATACTCTCGAAGCGCTTCCCTCGGAAGAACGCCACGCCCTGTGGCGGCTGGTGCAGGATCACGAGCGCGGACAGGTGTTGCTTGAGGCGTCGGAAAACGTCTGGGACGACCTGATCGATGAGATGAGCGACCGCGATATCCTGGATGCCCTGCAAACGCTGGATATCGACGAGCAGATTTACCTCGTTCAGCACCTGCCGCGGAACCTGACCGGTCGCCTGCTGGCGTCACTGCCTGCGGAGGAGCGGGCGCGCGTGCGTCAGGTGATGCACTACGAGAAAAACAGCGTCGGCGCGATCATGGAGTTCGGCGTCATCATGGTGCGTCCTGACGTCACGCTCGGTACGGTGCAGCGCTATTTGCGACGTCTGGGCAGCATGCCGGACAACACCGATAAACTGTTCGTTACCTCCCGGGACAAAACTCTGCTCGGCGAGCTGGAGCTGAAAACCATCCTGCTGAACAGTACCCAGCGGCGGGTGAGCGAGGTGATGGAAACCGAGCCGATGGTCTTCTCCCCGGAAGACGATGCGGAAAAAGCGGCACGAACCTTCGAACGTGACGACCTTGTGAGCGCGGCGGTAGTGGATTCCGTCGGCAAGCTGATGGGGCGTCTGACCATCGATGAAATCATTGACGTGGTTTATGAAGAGACCGATAACGATTTACGTGCTCTCGGTGGGATCAGCGCGGAAGATGACGTCCATGCGTCCGTGGGCAAAGCGGTCAAAACCCGCTGGGCGTGGCTGGCCATTAACCTCTGTACCGCGTTTATCGCCTCCCGGGTGATTGACGGCTTTGAGCATACCATTTCACAGCTGGTGGCGCTCGCCTCGCTGATGCCGATCGTCGCAGGGATTGGTGGTAACACCGGAAACCAGACGATAACCATGATCGTTCGCGCCCTGGCGCTGGAAAATATTCAGCCGGGTAACTTTTCGTGGCTCATTTTTAGAGAGATGGGCGTCGCGCTCATTAACGGCCTGGTGTGGGGCGGGATTATGGGCGGCATCACCTGGTGGTTGTACGACGATATGGCGCTGGGCGGCGTGATGATGCTGGCGATGGTGCTGAACCTGCTGGTGGCGTCGATAATGGGCGTGATTATCCCGCTGACGATGACCAAACTGGGGCGCGACCCCGCGGTGGGGTCGAGCGTGATGATTACCGCCATCACCGATACCGGTGGTTTCTTTATTTTTCTTGGGCTGGCGACGATTTTTCTTCTGTAGCCCGACGTTTAATGCGGGCGGGAAGCAGTGCCATGACGATAATCCCGCCCAGTACGCCAATCGCCAGATTCCCGGTTGATACCGTGGCGGCAACGGTGACCAGCATGACCACCGTTTCCGCTATCGGGGCATTTTTTACCGTTGCAGGCTGAAGGCTGTGCCAGCTAAAGGTTTTAACGGCGACAATCGCCATGATCCCCGCGAGCACCGCCATCGGGATTTTGGCCATCACTTCGCTGAGCGCCGTCACCAGAATCAGCAGCACGATGCCCGCCGCAAGCGTTGAAATACGGCTTCGGCCCTTGCCCATCTCTACGTTGACGATGGTCTGTCCGATCATCGCGCAGCCCGCAATGCCGCCATAAAAACCCGACAGAATATTGCCGACGCCTAATCCAATGCTTTCGCGGCGTTTACTTGACGGCGTTGCGGTCAGCTCATCCACCAGCTTTGCCGTCAGCAGGGATTCCAGCAGGCCGACAAACGCGATGCTCAACGCGCACGGCCAGATAATGCTCAGCGTCTGCACATTGAGCGGAACCAACAGCTCGGTAAGCCCCGGCAAACCGCCGCTCATGGAGCCTTCATCGCCCACGGTCGGCAGGATTTGGCCGGTTGAAACGGTGAACAAGGTTAACAGCACAATCGCAATCAGCGGGGAAGGGATGCTTTTGATATAGCGCGGCACCCACAGCACGATCAGCAGCGTTAGCACGAACAGCCCCACAATCAGCGGGCTTCGGCTCCAGAAATGCGGCACCTGTGCGAAGAAGATCAAAATGCCCAGGGCGTTAACAAACCCGGTCATGACCGACTGGGGAATAAAGCGCATCAGTCTTGCCATGCCCAGTACGCCAAACAGAATCTGAATCACGCCAGCCATCAGCACGGCGGGAAGAATGTACTGTACGCCGTGCTGATGCACCATTGGGCCAATGACCAGCGCCACGGAACCGGCCGCGGCCGTGACCATCGCCGGACGACCACCGAGTACAGACAGGGCAAGACACAACACCACGGAGGCGATCAGGCTGACCTTCGGGTCAACGCCCGCCACCACGGAAAATGAGATGACCTCGGGGATCAGCGCCAGAGCGGTGATCACGCCCGCCAGCATTTCACGCGTCAGCAGCTTAGGGGAACGCAGCACGTTGGCTACGCGGTCTTCGGAGGATAAAGCTGAATGGGGTAAGGACATAACAGTTCGCTGGTTAGGGCAGGCTTCCGTGCGCGCGATCACAAAGTGCAGCATAGTATCCACAAAATTCAGTGATTGCCAGTTGCCAGCGTAATCCCCTACAAACAATCCATCATTAAATTTCACAATTACAATAATTTCGTAACCTTTAAACAATATTTAAAAGTTGTTACCGTGCCCCCGCAGCTTTTTTCACCTGCAATTTCCACGCATCAAGCACTTTTACACTAAGGCATAAATTATGAAAAAAATGACTGCCATGCTCTTTTCTCTGGCCGTGGGGCTTAACACCGTCTCAATGGCGGCGAAAGCAGACGCACCAAAAGAGCAGGAAACGGACGTCCTATTAATTGGTGGCGGTATCATGAGCGCCACGCTGGGAACTTATCTGCACGAACTGCAGCCGGACTGGTCCATGACCATGGTTGAACGCCTCGATGGCGTGGCGCAGGAGAGCTCTAACGGCTGGAACAACGCCGGTACCGGACACTCGGCACTCATGGAACTGAACTATACGCCGCAGAAAAAGGACGGTTCCATTAGTATCGAGAAGGCGGTAGAGATCAACGAAGCGTTCCAGATCTCACGCCAGTTCTGGTCACACCAGGTCAACAGCGGCGTGATGCACGATCCGCACTCCTTCATTAACACCGTACCGCACATGAGCTTTGTGTGGGGCGACCAGAACGTCAACTTCCTGCGCGCGCGCTATGCCGCTCTGCAGCAGAGCACCTTGTTCCGCGGGATGAAATACTCTGAAGATCATGCCCAGATCAAAGAGTGGGCACCGCTGGTGATGGAAGGTCGTGACCCGAATCAGAAAGTAGCAGCGACCCGTACCGAAATTGGTACTGACGTCAACTACGGTGAAATTACCCGTCAGCTGGTCGCGTCTCTGAAGAAAAAAGAGAACTTCAATCTGCAGCTCAGCACCGAAGTGCGTGGCTTTAAGCGCAACGCGGACAACAGCTGGAGCGTGACCGTTGCCGATCTGAAAAACAATGAAGCCGAACACGTGATCAAGGCGAAATTTGTCTTCATCGGTGCCGGCGGTGCAGCGCTGAAGCTGCTGCAGGAGTCCGGTATTCCTGAAGCTGATGACTATGCGGGCTTCCCGGTCGGCGGCCAGTTCCTGGTCTCTGAAAACCCGGAAGTGGTGAACCGTCATCTGGCGAAAGTGTACGGTCAGGCTTCCGTGGGCGCGCCACCGATGTCCGTTCCGCACATCGACACCCGTATGCTTGACGGCAAACGCGTCGTACTGTTCGGGCCGTTCGCGACGTTCTCCACCAAGTTCCTGAAAAATGGCTCCCTGTGGGATCTGCTCAGCGCAACCACCACCTCTAACGTGAAGCCAATGATGGACGTGGGGCTGGATAACTTCGATCTGGTGAAATACCTGATTAGCCAGGTGATGCTCTCTGATGACGATCGTTTCGAGGCGCTGAAAGAGTACTACCCGCAGGCGAAGAAAGAAGACTGGCGTTTATGGCAGGCGGGTCAGCGCGTACAAATCATCAAGCGCGATCCTAAAGAAGGCGGCGTGCTGCGTCTGGGTACCGAAGTGGTGAGCGATAAAGATGGCACCATTGCCGCGCTGCTGGGTGCGTCACCGGGTGCGTCTACCGCTGCGCCAATCATGCTGCATCTGATGGAAAAAGTGTTTAAAGATAAAGTCGCCAGCCCGGAATGGCAGGCGAAGCTGAAAACCATTATTCCATCTTACGGTACGAAGCTGAACGGTAACGTGGATGCGACGGAGCAGGAGCTGGAGTACACCAGCCGTGTACTGCAACTGCAGTACGTGAAGCCACAGGCGGCGGATGCTGCGCCAAAAGCGGAGCTGAAGCCTCAGGCGGAAAACAAACCGGTTGCGGATATCGCGCTGTAGTGTAAAAAAGCCGGGTGGCGCTGACGCTTACCCGGCCTACGTTCGATGTTGTTTTGTAGGTCGGGTAAGGCGAAGCCGCCACCCGACTTATTTTTAACGTACGACCGCTTGTCCGACAGTTTCATCTGCCTTCCACACGCGATACTTCACTTCCACGTTTTCAGGCGTATAGACCACGATCGGCAACTTGCTGTTATAGCGCAGCAGGCTGTTATCACCCAGATACGCGGTGACAAATTTCTTCTCTTTTTTGCCGTCCGGACACGCCATCATGGTGGAAACCGGCGACGTCACTTTGTCGAAGACATAGTAGTCGTAACCCCAGCCTTCCAGGGTTTTGCTTTCCAGCTGACCGCCCAGACGGTGCTGGTTGCAGTCCACTTCCAGCGTCTTGCCGATTAACAGCTCGACTTTAAAGTTCGCTTCTTCCTGCTGCGCCGGTAACTGAATTACCTGACGCTTCATCCCTTTTTCCGCTTGCGGATACGGCGCGACTTTTTCAAGCGGCTGTTCACTTTGCGTGTTACTGGCGAAAGCCCCGGTGCTGACACAGGCGGCGATAAGAGCGATAGTATATTTAGGTGCGTTTTTCACAGTCATTCCTTTAAGTCAAAACGATCCTGCCGAGATTAACATAACCACCATGAATGACTGGAGTGATTTACTTATATTTTCATTGAGTGTAGTGTAATAAACTGCATTTATGCATTAAAAAAGGTTTTTAATGCTGGTGTGGAGTCGGTGGGGAGATCGTGTTATTTTAAGCGTCAGATAATGTTATTCATCTGTAAAGGGAAGAGAGATGGTTCGCGCAAAACTGAAAACACCTGAAGGCCGTAAATTCCTGCTGGCGCTGCTGGTTGTGTTTATGATTGCTGCTGCATGCGTTGGACGGGCAACCATTGTTGGCGTCATTGAACAGTACAACATTCCCCTCTCTGCATGGACGACCAGCATGTACGTTCTGCAATCGGCGATGATCTTTGTTTACAGCCTGGTGTTCACCGTTCTGCTTGCCATTCCGCTGGGCATTTTCTTCCTGGGCGGACGCGATAAGCACTGATCGTTTATCGGCGAGAATCAAGCCAGCCTCTCGGCTGGCTTTTTTTATGTCTGATGATATTTATTCGCATTTCCAGGATATTCTGTGTCGAACGAGATGGTTCTACAGAAAGCAGGAGATGCTCAATGTTATCCCGGTTTGCAACGCTCAGCCGGATCCCGAAAGGAGTCTGGGTTGTAGGTGGCGTTAGCATGTTGATGGATATCTCCTCGGAGATCATTCACAGCCTGCTGCCGTTGTTTATGGTCACAACGCTCGGTGCCAGCGTGATTTTCATCGGTCTTATTGAAGGTTTGGCAGAAGCCACGGCGCTGTTTATTAAAGTCTTTTCCGGTGCAATCAGCGACTACCTCGGCAAGCGAAAAGGGCTGGCGGTGTTGGGCTACGGGCTGGGCGCGCTGAGCAAACCGCTGTTCGCCATCGCCTCGTCATCCGGCATGATTCTGGGGGCACGACTCATCGACCGGGTGGGGAAGGGCATCCGCGGCGCACCGCGGGACGCGCTGGTCGCTGACGTGACGCCGCCCGAACTGCGCGGTGCGGCGTTCGGTCTGCGTCAGTCTATGGATACCATCGGTGCATTTCTTGGCCCTTTGCTGGCCGTCGGGTTAATGCTGCTGTGGAACGACGATTTTCGCACCATATTCTGGATCGCAGTGATCCCCGGCGTGCTCGCGGTAGCGTTACTTTTCTTCGGACTTCGTGAACCGAAAACCCCTGTCGAACATAAGCGAACCAATCCGATTAAAAAAGAGAACCTGAAGCGACTGGGCAAAGGCTGCTGGTGGGTCATTGGACTGGGGGCCGTCTTCACTCTGGCTCGCTTTAGTGAAGCGTTTTTGGTGCTTCGCGCGCAGCAGTCGGGCGTCCCGCTGGCGTTGATCCCACTGGTGATGGTGGCCATGAACCTGCTCTATTTCCTGTCAGCCTATCCTTTTGGCAAGCTCTCAGACGCAATGAGCCACACCCGGCTGCTGCAGTGGGGATTGGTGGTATTGATAGGTGCCGACGTTGTGCTGGCGCTGAGTTCCCACTGGGGCGGGATTATTTTAGGCGTCGCGCTGTGGGGCTTGCACATGGGGATGACGCAGGGACTGTTGGCGGCAATGATTGCGAAAACTGCACCAGCGGATTTACGCGGCACCGCCTACGGCATTTTCAGCATGGTCAGTGGCGTTGGCTTGCTTATTGCCAGCGTGGGGGCAGGAGCGATCTGGGAAGCGGCAGGCGCAGAATATACGTTTTATGCCGGGGCGGTGATTTGCCTGGCTACGCTGGTTTACTTGCGTAAAACGCCGGACGCGCTGCAATAAAAAAACCAGCCGTAAAAGGCTGGTTTTAAAAGTTTTGGTCGGCACGAGAGGATTTGAACCTCCGACCCCCGACACCCCATGACGGTGCGCTACCAGGCTGCGCTACGTGCCGACGCATGAAAGGAATACTACTCGATTCCTTTTTGAATGCAAGGGGAAGAACGCGCTAACTGGTTTATTATTAATCAGTTAGCGATAAACCGTTTCTCGTCCGTCAAGACCTGCAACAGCAGGCTGAGCTGTGGTTTTTGGTCCTTCAGCTTCTCGCCCTTCAGGTTATAGGTCTGATAACTCCCGTTACTGTTCAGTACCAGCGTCAGCTCAGGCGTCGTGACCGCCAGCGTATTGCCACCTGCGGCAGTCACCCAGTTGTGACGACGAGTGGCGCTAAAGAGATCTTGCCCCTGAGAGTACTCGTTAGCAGGCGTGCTGACGTGCAACAAGCGCTGCATCAATGTGGTCATCACATCTTTATGATCGGTAAGCATATTGATGCGCTGCGCAGGGGTACCCGGCCAGTGAACGATCAGTGGCACATGCAGGTTCGGACGTGACCAGGCCATGCTCTCCATATCGTCGCCCAGCGGCACGCCATGGCCTGCTGTGATAATCACTACCGTATTGTCCAGCTTGCCCGAGTCGTTCAGGGCGGTCAGCACGCGCGCAATTTGTGCATCAACATCACCTGCCGCACGCGTGTAACGACGGGTGAAGCCTTTCTGATTGCTGTCATCCGTTGTGCCGTTAAACGCAACCCAGGAGAACCAGCGGTTATCTTCCTGAGCGTAGCGCTGCAGCCAGTTAATCCACTGGTTTGCCGTCTGGGTGTCAGACTGGCTCTGCGCGGCAGGCAGAGAGAAATCAGAGAGCAGAGCCTGACGGTACAGCGAACTGTTGAAGCCATCGGACGCGAACAGCCCCAGCTGATAACCTTGCTGGTTAAGCCCGGTAATCAATGCTGCTGGCGTGCGTGAAGACAGTACGCCATCCATGTAGCTCGGCGATATCCCATAGAACAGGCCGAAAATACCCGCGTCGGTTGAGTTGCCCGAGCTCATATGCTGCGTAAAGGTGATGTTCTTATCTGCGAACGCCGCCAGTGCGGGCATCTGCTTCTCGTAGCGCGAATAGTTCAGACCATCAACGGTGATCAGCAGAACGTTTTGCCCGCGGCCCATGTCGCGATAGCGCAAATCGCTCAGCGGATACTGCACGCTGACCGCTTCCGGATTACCTTGCTCGACCAGGCGGCGCTGATACTCCTGCGCATCCAGCAGACCGTGTTTCTCAAGGAAACGACGTGCCGTCATCGGATACGAGAGCGGCAGGTTTGCGCGCTGCATGGTGATAGGACGATAGAAGTTCGCATCCGCCCAGATATACATGAGGTGCGAACTGATGAATGAGATGAAAAAGAGCGCAGCAACGGGCTTCGCGTAATGGCGCCGCCGGGTGAGGCTTCGCAGCTTCTGCCAGCTCCAGGTGGCGAACAGCATCTCAATCAGAAGAATAATGGGCACGCTGATAAACATCAGCTGCCAGTCACGTGCGGTCTCGTTCTGATCGGGGTTAATGACCAGCTCCCAGACAATAGGGTTGAGATGCAGGTGGAAACGGGTAAAGACTTCGCTGTCGATCAGCAAAAGCGTCATGCCCGCGGTCGCAAGGATGGCGGACAAGAACCGCATCAGACGCTGCGACATGACGATAAACGTCAGAGGGAACAGGATGAGCAGATAGGTGGCGAAGACCAGAAAGCTAAAGTGACCGACCAGGCTTATCCAGGAGTAAACACGTCCGATAAGCGTGGTGGGCCAGTCCGCCACAAACAGATAACGGCAGCCGAGAACCATCGCCAACAGAATGTTGAACAGGGCAAACCAGTGCCCCCAGCTGACCATCTGGGAGACTTTTTCACGGTAGCGCTGACGATTCGTCACCATAAACTGTTGTTCGTTTCCCTTAGTGTGCCTGGTCGTCGCTAACCGAGGACTGCAGTGCCTGGGCGAAAGATTTGGCGATCGCCTGACGTTGAGCCGGAGCAACGCTGGTGTTGATAAGGTTGGTAACCATATTTCCCAAAACCATCAGGGAGAGATCGGTTGGCGTTTTATGTTTTTCCAGTACGTTGACCAGCTCACTGAGCAGTTGTTCAACGTGTTCGTCACTGTAGCGGGAATGTTGTGGCATAAATCAAAATCAGTTTGTTGAGAGAAGGGCGACATATTACCGTAGCAACAGCTTTTTTTCCCCTTTTTTATCTTCTGTTGCACACATGCGCTGGTGGTGGTTGAATACCGCCCGGTCTAAAAGGAGAGTTTATCATGAGTCTGGAAATCAACCAGATTGCCTTGCACCAGCTTATCAAGCGTGATGAGCAAACCCTTGAAGTGGTGCTGCGCGATTCGTTACTTGAACCCACGGCGACCGTTGTGGAAATGATGGCGGAGTTGCACCGCGTCTACAGTGCTAAAAATAAAGCCTATGGTCTGTTCAGCGAAGAGAGCGAACTGGCGGATAGCCTGCGTCTTCAGCGTCAGGGCGAAGAAGATTTCCTGGCATTCAGCCGTGCCGCAACCGGGCGTCTGCGCGACGAGCTGGCAAAATATCCGTTCGCCGATGGTGGTATCGTCCTGTTCTGCCATTACCGTTACCTGGCGGTGGAATACCTGCTGGTGACCGTGCTGAACAACTTAAGCAGCATGCGCGTGAATGAGCAGCTGGACATCAGCTCGACGCACTATCTGGATATCAACCATGCGGATATCGTGGCGCGTATCGATTTGACCGAGTGGGAAACCAATCCGGAATCGACCCGCTATCTGACTTTCCTGAAAGGGCGCGTGGGGCGCAAAGTCGCCGATTTCTTTATGGACTTTCTCGGCGCCAGCGAAGGTCTGAATGCCAAAGCGCAGAACAAAGGTCTGCTGCAGGCGGTTGATGATTTTACGGCAGAAGCGCAGCTCGATAAATCCGAGCGTCAGACCGTGCGTCAGCAGGTTTACAGCTACTGCAACGAGCAGCTGCAGGCAGGCGAAGAGATTGAGCTGGAATCACTGTCAAAAGAGCTGGCAGGTGTGAGTGAAGTCAGCTTCCAGGAATTTACGGCTGAAAAAGGCTATGAACTGGAAGAGAGCTTCCCGGCGGACCGCAGTACGCTGCGTCAGCTCACCAAATTTGCCGGTAGCGGCGGTGGATTAACCATCAACTTTGACGCCATGCTGTTGGGGGAACGCATCTTCTGGGATCCGGCCACCGACACGCTGACCATCAAAGGCACGCCGCCGAACCTGCGCGATCAGCTGCAGCGCCGCACCTCTGGCGGTAAATAGCAGCCATAAAAAAACCCCGCAGAAGCGGGGTTTTTATTCGACGAGTTTGCGATTACGCGCGAACGAAGTCGATGTGAGACAGTTTTGGCTTGAACGGGTGACGCTGTACAGCCTGAACCTTCACTTTTTCTTCTTTACCGCCAACAACGATGGTCAGAACTTCGCTGTAGAATTCAGCTTTGGTCTGCAGGTTCCATACTTTGTCGTGGTCCAGTTCGATTGCAACTGGAGCAGCTTCGCCACCGTAAACGATAGCTGGGAACTTGTTGGCGTTACGCAGGCGGCGGCTCGCACCCTTACCCTGCACGTTACGTACTTCTGCTTCGATAGTGAACATTGATTTCTCTCTGTATTTAAAACCCTACTACAGGCGACCCAGCAGCAGGTGAGTGTTCTGCCTCACGGATGTGAAGCGGGCGGCATTTTATACTCAAATGCCCCTCACATCAACGAAAAGTCCCGTTAACCGCGCAATTCATTTGCCCGGCGGAAGCGTCCTTCGTAGTCGAAGACCTTCTCACGCACCTGCCAGAACTGGCCTTTCCTGCGGGCGACAACAAAATCCGGGTGGCGCAGCAGCGCCTGCTGATGAACGATATCGGCAACGGTTATCCAGCGCAACGGCACCCCCGGCGTACGGGTGTGCGGGCGGATAAAGAGCTGCTCGAAAGCCGTTCGCTGCGCAGGTGTGTGCACCCGGAAACGCTCGCTGACGTCTGCACCATCCTCATCGTAGTAGGTGATTTTCAGCCACTCGCCTTTTTCATCCGCGCCGGGCTGCATCGCCATGCCGGAACAACGCAGCACCAGGGCATCTTTCAGCTTCAGCGCAGCCTTAAGCATGTCATCAGGGTCGACCAGGATCGTGTCACACTCCCGGCAGCGACGGGCGGCAATATCGTTTTCGGCATTGCACTGCGGACAGTTTTTAAAGCGGAAACGAAAATCGCACTGCTCGCGATGGCCTTCATCGTCTTCAAACCAGCCCTGACAGCGGCGGCCAAAGTGTTCGATCAGCGTACCGTCGGCGGTGGTTTTTCCCCAGAAGGTATTGGCAAACCCGCAGGCGGGACAAAACACCTGGACCGGCACGTTGTCACTTTTGCCTTTCGGTGTGCCGACCTCAGGGGAGTACAGATCGTGCGGATTCCCGGCGTAATCCAGAATCAGGCAGTCGGTTTTGCCCGGCGAGAGGCGCAGGCCGCGGCCCACAATCTGCTGATAGAGACTCACCGATTCGGTCGGGCGTAAAATAGCAATCAGGTCAACGTGCGGCGCATCAAACCCGGTGGTTAACACCGACACGTTGACCAGATAGCGAAACCGCTGCGCTTTGAAGTCGTCGATCAGGCTGTCGCGCTCCGGACCGGGCGTTTCGCCGGTGATCAGCGCCGCGTCGTCAGCGGGCAGCAACCCGGTAATTTCTCGGGCATGCTCAACGGTGGCCGCAAAGATCATCACCCCTTTGCGCGTCTGCGCAAACTCTTCAATCTGGCTGATGATGTGCGGGGTAATGCGCTTTTGTTTTTTCAGCTCCTGATTAAGATCGGCCTCGCTGAATAATCCGTTGCTTTGCACCTGCAGGCGGCTGAAGTCGTACTGCACCACCGGCATATCCAGCCGCTCCGGCGGCGTCAGGTAGCCATGTTTAATCATGTAGCGTAGCGGAAGCTCATAAATGCAGTCGCTGAACAGGGCTTTCGCATCCCCGCGCACCATGCCGTGATAATGGAAGTGATAAATCCAGCCTTTCCCCAGACGAAACGGCGTGGCCGTCAGGCCGAGAAGGCGAATGTGAGGGTTCACTTCCTTCAGATGCGTCAGGATTTGCTGATACTGGCTGTCGTCGTCATCGCTGATGCGGTGGCACTCGTCGACAATCAACAGTGAAAACTCGCTGCGAAACAGGTCCAGGTTACGGGCGACCGACTGCACGCTGCCAAACACCACTTTGCCGTGACTCTCTTTGCGCTTCAGCCCGGCGGCGAAAATATCGGCCTCAAGTCCAAGCGCACAATATTTGGCATGGTTTTGCGCTACCAGCTCTTTAACGTGCGCCAGCACCAGCACGCGCCCGCGTGCCAGACGCGCCAGCTCGGCGATGACAAGGCTTTTGCCTGCACCTGTCGGGAGCACGATGGCTGCCGGTTCCCGATGTTTACGGAACCAGGCGAGGGTGGCGTCGACGGCTTCTTGCTGATAGGGGCGAAGTGTAAAAGTCATAGGGTCTCGGTTTCGTTATTCCGCACATATACCCGTCATACTTCAAGTTGCCTGTGCGTTGGCTGCACTCGTTCACCCCGGTCACTTACTTATGTAAGCTCCCGGGGATTCACTCCTTTGCCGCCTTCATGCAACTCGAATTATTTAGGGTATAGATAGTATGCCACGAAACTTTTTCCCTTGAGTGGCGCAACCAGACCATTATACTGAACCGTTCTTGACTGCTTCTTTTTCGGGCGCGTTGTCCGACTTCCAGCACCATTAAGGCTAAAAAGATTTCATGCGACTTGATAAGTTTATCGCTCAGCAACTCGGCGTAAGCCGCGCTATTGCCGGGCGCGAGATTCGCGCCAGCCGCGTTACCGTGGATGGCGATATTGTGAAAGACACCGCTTTCAAACTCCAGCCTGAACATCAGGTGGAGTATGACGGCAATCCGCTGACCCAGCAGCACGGTCCGCGCTATTTCATGCTCAACAAACCGGAAGGCTACGTCTGTTCAACGGACGATCCGGATCACCCGACGGTGCTCTATTTCCTCGATGAGCCAGTGGCGCACAAGCTGCATGCCGCAGGTCGTCTGGATATCGATACTACCGGTCTGGTGCTGATGACCGATGACGGTCAGTGGTCTCACCGCATCACCTCTCCGCGCCATCACTGCGAGAAAACCTATCTGGTCACGCTGGGGTCGCCGGTATCGGATGACACGGCAGAGCAATTCACCAAAGGCGTTCAGCTGCATAATGAAAAAGATCTGACCAAACCGGCGGTGCTTGAAGTCATCACCCCGACGGAAGTGCGTCTGACCATCAGCGAAGGTCGCTATCACCAGGTGAAACGGATGTTCGCCGCAGTGGGCAACCACGTTGTGGGCCTGCATCGTGAACGTATTGGTGCGATTGAGCTTGACCCGGAACTCGAGCCAGGCGAATACCGCCCGTTAACGGAAGAAGAGATCGCCAGCGTCGGTCTGCCTTCACGCTAAATTTCAGGAGAACTCTGTGACCACCAGGCCACACTCGTCTTTCAAGATCGTTTTCATCCTTGGCCTGCTGGCGATGCTGATGCCGCTCTCCATCGATATGTATCTGCCCGCGTTGCCGGTGATTTCCGCGCAGTTTGGCGTACCGGCGGGCAGCGCGCAGATGACGCTCAGTACCTATATTCTCGGTTTTGCTATCGGTCAGCTTCTGTATGGGCCGATGGCGGATAGCCTTGGGCGCAAGCCTGTTATCCTGGGCGGAACGCTGGTCTTTGCGGGTGCAGCCGTCGCCTGTGCGCTGGCGCAGAGTATCGATCAGCTGATTATCATGCGCTTTTTCCACGGTCTGGCCGCCGCCGCCGCGAGCGTGGTGATCAACGCCCTGATGCGCGATGTCTACCCGAAAGAAGAGTTCTCCCGCATGATGTCGTTCGTCATGCTGGTCACCACCATTGCGCCGCTGGTGGCCCCGATGGTCGGTGGTGCCGTGCTGGTGTGGTTCAGCTGGCACGCCATTTTCTGGATCCTGGCGGTTGCCGCGCTGCTGGCGTCGGCGATGATCTTCTTCTTTATTGATGAAACGCTGCCCGTCGAGCGTCGGCAGAAGTTCCACATTCGTACGACAATGGGGAATTTCGCCTCGCTGTTTCGCCATAAGCGCGTGCTGAGCTACATGCTGGCGAGCGGCTTCAGCTTTGCCGGGATGTTCTCCTTCCTGAGCGCCGGGCCGTTTGTTTATATCGAACTGAACCACGTTTCACCGCAGCACTTTGGCTATTACTTTGCGCTGAACATCGTGTTTCTGTTTGTTATGACCATCATCAACAGCCGCTTTGTACGGCGGGTAGGGGCGATCAATATGTTCCGCGCCGGGCTGTGGATCCAGTTCGTTATGGCTATCTGGATGGTGGTGAGCGCGTTTCTGGGGATTGGCTTCTGGGCGCTGGTGGTGGGCGTGGCGGCGTTTGTCGGCTGCGTGTCGATGATCTCTTCCAACGCGATGGCGGTCATCCTCGACGAATTCCCGCATATGGCAGGCACGGCGTCGTCACTGGCGGGGACGTTCCGCTTTGGGATTGGCGCTGTCGTTGGGGCGCTGCTCTCGATGGCCACGTTTAACACCGCATGGCCGATGCTGTGGGCTATCGCTTTCTGCGCAACCAGCTCCATTCTTTTCTATCTTTATGCCAGTCGGCCGCGTAAAGCCGCTCACTAAAGCACGCTGAAGGCCCGATTCGGGCCTTTTTTGTTGATGCATATCAACCAAAGCGCTGTTCGTTTACCCTGTGTTTGTTTCTTTTATGTAAAATCTATTTATGTAAAAAGTCACATCATTGTATTTAAAAAGGTTGAGTTAGATCGCAGAAACGGGTACATATAGCGCCCACGCGAGCCTGCAATGCCTATAAAAACCGCTAAATAGTGCAGGTTTACAATCATGTGATACTATAAATGTAAATAAATTGTGAAGTAATTTTGCTTCCGGGGAACGAACGTGAATACATTACAACTCTCCATTGTCCATCGCTTGCCCCAGAGCTATCGCTGGTCGGCGGGTTTTGCAGGTTCGAAAGTTGAACCGATTCCGCAAAGCGGCGCAGGGTGCGAGAATTGTCTGGTTGCGCTCAAACTGCTGAGTCCGAGCGACGAAAATGCATGGCCGGTGATGGAGCGCCTCAGTCAGGCGCTGACGGATATCGAAGTGGATAGCTCCGTGCTGGAATGCGAAGGCGAGCCTTGCCTGTTTGTGAACAGCCAGGATGAATTCGCTGCCACCTGCCGTCTGAAAAACTTCGGCGTGGCAATTGCCGAGCCTTTCTCTGGTCAATATCCTTTCTGAGCGCTAGTCTGCTGACAGTAGCTGGCGCGTGTAGCTCTGCGTCGGCGCAGTGAATACGCGCTGGCACTCTCCCTGTTCGACGACTTCTCCCTGCCGCAACACAATCACCTGATGGCACAACGCCCGCACCACCTGTAAATCGTGGCTGATGAAGATATAGGCCAGCCGATGTTTCTCCTGTAACCCTTTTAACAGCGTCAGGATCTGCGCCTGTACGGTTCTGTCCAGTGAAGAGGTGGGTTCATCAAGAATGATCAACTCAGGTTTCAGGATCAACGCGCGGGCAATCGCGATGCGCTGGCGCTGACCGCCGGAAAATTCCGCAGGATAGCGGTGGCGCGTAGCGGGATCTAATCCCACTTCAGCCATGACAAGCATGACCTCTTCTTCACGTTGCTGAGCGCTCAGCGTGGGACGATGTACGCGCAAACCCTCTTCAACAATCTGCAAAATACTCAGTCTTGGGTTAAGCGAGGAGTTGGGATCCTGAAAAACAACCTGCATGCGTGGACGCACGGGCAACATCTGGCGACGGTTCCGGGTGTGCAGCGGCATGCCGTCAAAGAGGATCTCACCCTGCGAGGCGATTAAGCGCAGCAGCGCCAGACCGGTGGTGCTCTTGCCGGAACCCGACTCACCAACCAGCCCCAGCGATTCACCGGGACGCAGAGAGAAGCGAATATCTTTCAGAACCGGGTTCCGATCGACAACGCGCCGTAAAATGCCTTTACGAACGGGAAATGAAACGCCCAGCCCCTCAACGCGCAGCAGCGGCTCGCTGTCGGCATCCAGGGGAACGGGATCGCCGGAGGGTTCGCTGTTGAGCAGGCGCTGCGTATAGGGGTGTTGAGGTGCCGTCAGCAGCGAGGCTGCCGTATTTTGCTCAACACATCGTCCGTTTTGCATCACCGCCACGCTGTCAGCCAGCTTTCTTACGATGCCCAGGTTGTGCGTAATAAACAGCAGGCTCATGTTCAGCTCGTCACGCAGTTCCCGCAGCAGCGTCAAAATCTGCGCCTGAACCGTCACGTCCAGTGCCGTCGTCGGTTCATCGGCGATCAGCAGTTCAGGACGCGTCAGCAGCGCCATGGCGATCATCACGCGCTGACGTTCTCCGCCGGAGAGCTGGTGCGGAAAATCGGTCAGTCGTTTGGCGGCATTGCGAATGCCCGTGCGCTCAAGGCAATCGAGAATTTCACCCCGCGCCGCCTCTTTGCGCATGCCCCGGTGAAGTGACAGCACTTCGTAGAGCTGTTTTTCCAGCGTATGCAGCGGGTTGAGCGAGACCATCGGCTCCTGAAAAATCATGGCAATCTTATTGCCGCGGATCCCGCGCAGGGTTTGCTCATCCGCATGCAGCAGCGAACTGCCATGGAACAGAATGTCACCCTGCGGATAGCTGACCGGCGGGGAAGGGAGCAGACGCAGGATAGAGAGGGCCGAAACGCTCTTACCGGAACCCGATTCCCCCACCAGCGCCAGCGTTTCGCCGCGCTGGATCTGCAGTGACAGGTCATTCACCACCGTGCGGGTTTCGCCCTGCTTCGAAAAGGCAATAGACAGGTTTTCAATGCTCAGAAGAGGTTGCGTCATCTATACCGCCTTGTCGGGATCAAAGGCATCGCGCACGGCTTCGCCAATAAAGATCAGCAGCGAAAGCAGCACGGCCACCGAGAGAAACGCAGTGATGCCAAGCCACGGCGCCTGAAGATTGTTCTTGCCTTGCAGCAATAGTTCGCCGAGCGATGGCGAGCCGAGCGGCAGCCCAAAACCAAGGAAATCAAGCGAGGTGAGGGTGGTGATGGAACTGCACAAAATAAAGGGCAGAAAGGTCAGGGTTGCGACTACGGCGTTGGGGAGCATATGGCGGAAAATAATCGCCCCATCGCTGACCCCCAGCGCCTGTGCGGCACGGATATAGTCAAAGTTCCGCGTGCGCAGAAATTCCGCGCGCACTACGCCCACCAGCGCCATCCAGCCAAACAGGACGGTGATCCCCAGCAGCCACCAGAAGCCAGGCTGCACGACGCTGGAAAGCAGGATGATCAGAAACAGCGTTGGCATTCCTGACCAGACTTCAATGATGCGTTGCCCCCAGAGATCGAGCTTTCCGCCGTAATAGCCCTGAACGGCACCCGCGACGACACCCATCACGCTGGAAAAGAGCGTCAGCATCAGCCCGAAGAGCAGAGAGATCCGCGTGCCGTAGAGAATGCGCGCCAGCACGTCACCGCCGTTCGCGTCGGTTCCCAGCCAGTTCTGCGCGGAGGGAGGCGAAGGGAAGGGAGTTGAGGTAGCAAAGTTTATGCTGTTTGCGCCAAAGCGAATGGGGGCCCAGAGCGCCCAGCCGTGCCTGTCGATTTGATCGCGAAGCCACGGATCCTGATATTCAGCCGGGGTCGCAAACGGGCCGCCAAAATCACTCTCGCTGTAGTTGTTCAACACAGGCACATACCAGCGGTCGTTAAAATGCACCAGCAGCGGCTTATCGTTCGCAATCAGCTCGGCGCACATGCTTAAGATAAACAGCACGGCGAAGATCCACAGCGACCAGTAGCCGCGGCGGTTGTGGCGAAAGCGTGCCCAGCGGGCCTGGTTGACGGGGCTTAAACGCGGCATCAGCGGCCCTCAAAATCGATTCGGGGATCGACCAGCGTATAGCTGATATCACTGATGATATTCAGCAGCAGGCCAATCAGGGTGAAAATATAGAGTGTGCCAAACATGACCGGGTAATCGCGCGAGACGGTGGCCTCATAGCCCAGCAGTCCCAGACCGTTCAGGGAGAACATCACCTCTATCAGCAGCGAGCCGGTAAAAAACATACTGATGAAGGTGGCCGGGAATCCGGCAATCACCAGCAGCATCGCGTTGCGGAAAACGTGCTTCCACATGATCTGTTTTTCACCCACGCCCTTTGCGCGCGCGGTGACAACATACTGTTTGCGGATTTCATCAAGAAAGGCGTTTTTGGTCAGCATCGTCAGCGCTGCAAAACCGCCAATGACCGTCGCGAGCACCGGCAGCGTGATGTGCCAGAAATAATCGGTGATTTTTTGATACCACGGCAGGGTGCTGAAATCAGCTGACACCAATCCCCGGAGCGGGAAAATATCGAAATAACTCCCCCCGGCGAAAAAGACGATAAGCAGAACCGCAAACAGAAACGCCGGAATCGCATAGCCGATGATGATGAACGTGCTACTCCAGATATCAAAGCGGCTGCCATTGTAGACCGCTTTTCGAATGCCCAACGGAATGGAGACCAGATAGATAATCAACGTTCCCCACAGACCAAGGGTGACGGAAACCGGCAGGCTTTGCTTAATTAACGTCAGCACGGATGCGCTGCGAAACAGGCTATCGCCAAAATCAAAGCGGACGTAATCCCAGAGCATCTTGAAATAACGCTCATGCAGCGGTTTATCAAAGCCGTAGCGATGGGTGATCTCGGCGATCACCTCGGGATCCAACCCGCGCCCGCCGCGGTAGTGGCTTTCGCTGATATTCCCCACGCCGGTCCTTGCGTGACTTGCGCCCATCCCTTCACCGCCGCCGCCGGGCATTCCCCCGCTGTGGCCAAATTCCACGGCGGCGATAGCTTGATCCACCGGTCCGCCAGGGGCAATCTGGACGATGAAAAAGTTAATCGTGATGATGGCCCACAGCGTCGGGATAACCAGCAGCAAGCGGCGGATCAGATAAGCACCCATTGTTATTCCTTAACGCCGCTCTGCGGGCAGTTTGGCGGCTTTGTTCACGTCATACCACCAGGTATCGAAACCCAGCGTATAGACAGGGCGTACAGAGGGCAGCGAGAATTTGTCCCAACGGGCAAGGCGATCTTCGCCCATGTACCACATTGGCAGCATGTAGTAGTTCCAGGTTAACACCCTGTCGAGCGCGCGGCCAAGCGGAAGCAATTTTTCTTTATCGCCCTGCGCGGCCACGATTTTCTCAATCAGCGCGTCGATCGCCGGGCTCTTAACGCCGGGGGCATTGTAGGAGGAGTTGATATAGCTGGAGGCCCATGAAATTTGCAAATCGCCGCTGGGCCACGGCTGCGCGGCCCACAGGCTCTGCATCATATCGTAATCCCGGCTGCGCTTGCGGTTGGTGAGCTGAGCGATATCCACCTGGCGGATATTCAGAGTAATTCCCAGCCGGGCGAGATTCTGCTTAAACGGCAGTACCCACTGGTCATTTGCCCCTGAAGCGAGCAGGAGCTCGAAACTCAGCGGTTTGCCCGTTTGCACGTTCACCCGTTTTTGATTTTTCAGGTGCCATCCCGCCTCATCCAGCAGCGCGCTGGCTTTCAGAAGGTTGTCACGGTCAAAGCCCTTACCGTCGGATTTAGGCGGTTCAAACACGCTCGTAAAGACCTCTGGCGGGAGTTCCGCCTTCAGCGGAGCCAGCAAGACCAGCTCATCGGCATCAGGATAGTCGCGAGCGGCATATTCAGTGTTCTGGAAATAGCTGTTAGCGCGGCTGTAGGCACCGTAAAACAGCGCCTTGTTCATCCACTCGAAATCGAACGCCAGGGTAATTGCCTCGCGCACCCGACGGTCGCTGAATACCGGGCGCTGGATGTTAAACGCCAGCCAGCGGGTATCCTGGGCAGATTCATTTTTATGCTCGTCTTTAACGATGTAACCGTTGGCAAAGTTTTTCCCGATATAGCGCGTAGCCCAGTTTTTAGCGCTGCTCTCCACGCGCAAATCAAACGCACCCGCCTTGAACGCCTCAAACGCCACGTTATCGTCAAGGTAATAATCATAGCGAAGGGTGTCAAAGTTCCAGCGGCCACGGTTTACCGGAAGATTAGCAGCCCAGTAATCTTTGACCCGGGAATAGACCACATACTGCCCCATACGCCAGTCGGTAATGCGATACGGGCCACCCGCCAGCGGCGGCGTGGAGAGCGGGTCGCTCAGCTTGTGGTTTTTCCAGAAGGACTCAGGCATGACGGGCAAGGAGAACAGGCTCAGCATATTCTCTTTGTTAGGTTCGCTCAGTTCGATACGCACGGTCAGCGGGGCGATAGCTTTTACGGTGGTGCCTTTGTACACCAGACGGAACTGCGGGACCCCTTCGGTCATAAACTTGTGAAACGTGAAGGCCACGTCGCGGGCGCTAACCGGCGTGCCATCATGAAAACGCGCCTGCGGGTTAAGTGAAATTTCGGCCCACGCGAAGTTATCCGCGTAACGTACGTTTTCCGCCACCAGCGGGTAGTAGCTGCCCGGCTCATCGTCTGACGTCACAAACAGCGTGTCATAGAGGGACTCCGTACGCGCCGCCGCCACGCCGCGCAGGGCAAAGCGGTTAAAGTTATCGAAGGTGCCCGTGGCTGAGAGCGTCACGTTTCCACCTTTAGGCGCGGCGGGGTTGACGTAATCGTAGTGGGTAAAATTAACCGCGTATTTAGGTTCGCCAATCACCGCGAATGCCGTGCTCTCTTTGATGGTTTGCGCCTGGCTGGACAGGCTCACCACCGCCATTAACATCACTACGACGCGCATAAACATCTCGTGGCGGATCCTTCGTTCACATTAAAACTGAATAATAAGTGACGTCGCCGCCATTGTGAAATTATTCACCGGACATCATATTGGGTTGCCATGTGCGAAACTGCGCCAGCGGCATAGGGCGGCTGATCCAGTATCCCTGCAGGAAGTTAACGCCATGCTCGCGCAGCCAGGCCGCCTGCTCAGGCGTTTCCACCCCTTCGGCGACGGTGGACATGTTCAGTCGCCTTGCGAGGGTCAATACGGCATCAAGTACGGGCGATGTAACGGTTTCGGTTCCAATGGCATTGACAAAACCCCGGTCGATCTTGATGTAGTCCATTGTGAAATGCTCGAGATAAATCAGGGCACTGTGGCCGGTCCCGAAATCATCAATCGCGATTTCAAAGCCTTCATTGTGTAGCCATTCAAAAAGCTGGTTGGCCTCGCGCTGATTAATCATGTCGCGCTCGGTGATTTCCAGTACCGTCTGGAAATGATCGGGCGGCAGCGAGGCGTTGAAGCTTTGCATATCTTCTTTAAAACTCTCCGCATGCAAATGCCCTGGCGCAATGTTTATCCCCAGCTTGGCTCCCGCAGGCAATACGCTTTGTAATACCGGTGCGTCACGAATAATGAGATCAAAAAGATGCAGCGTCAGAGGAACAATCAGCTTTTGCGCTTCAGCAAAGTTAATAAACGCATCCGGTGGGATTTCGCCCATCGTCGGGTGCTTCCAGCGCATCAGCACTTCCACACCGCGCATTTTCAGCTCTTTAGCATCGACCACGGGCTGATACACCACATAGAACTGATTGTGCTTAATCGCGGTTAAAATTTCCTTACCCGGATTCAGACGTATGGTCAGGATATAAAAATTGAGCGTTCCGGCGGCTATGCCGCACACCAGCCCGAAGAAGAGGGCGAAGAGGATTTCCTCGCTGGTCCAGGCTTCGGCATAGATCTTGATGGTCAGAGGGATGTCTTTCAGCGTGGCGGTGCGGGCGGCGTGTTCATGGAGATCTTCCGCCTTAACCAGCGTGCTGGACATCGTCGACAACGCGTTGTCGCCAATGATGATGGCAATACCCGCGAACTCGTCCTGACGCGCGGCATAGAGCAGGTATGGTGTCAGATTGAGATTCACCGAGGTAAAGACGCCGCCGTCCTTAACCAACGGATTACGGTACCAGATGGCAATGGCCGGTTTACTCGGCAGCATGGGCGTGCCGGACAACAGAGCAATATCGATCGGCTTGTTGATGTGCAGCTCGGGTATAAGCGCTTCCATCGGGGAATTCATCGGCCCTGTGGCGGAAGAGCAGAACGCTATTTTGTCTCTGACCAGCAGGAAGGCGCGCACATTAATACTGAAGGCAGCGCGTGAAGTCAGTTCAGCGTTAACCTCATGGCAATTGTTCAGCGTAAGCGGCTGGAGGAGATCGATAGACTCTTTTAGCTCTCCGAAGTAGCTCTCCATGTAGATGCTCACATCTTCAATCAGGGTATCGAATCTGACTTCCCGCTTGTGGTAACTCCAGAAAAACTGCAATGAGCCCAGGAGCAGGGCGACAAACAGCCCTGTGACAATACTGAGAAACAGTATCTTGCGATGACTGGAAAAGTAGCGGGTGAACATAGAGAGCGTGATTCCTGAGTAGCCGCTGAATGTATTCAGTGTAACGGGCAAAAAAAAACACCGCCGAAGCAGTGCTTTTTTTTATTGTATCGCCAGCCAAGGGATAACCAACGATACAATCATCATATTAACTGCGGGTCAATACACGGCGCGCTTCGTTGTAGCGCTTCTTCCAGTACGGTTCATTCATGCTGGAAATGGTCACACCGCTGCTGGTGGAAGCATGAACGAACTGGTCGTTGCCAATGTAAATGCCAACATGTCGACCCGTAGAACCCGCACGGAACAGAACTAAATCACCGGTACGCAGTTTGGAACGTGAAATCGACTTGCCCGTCTCCTGCTGTTCATAGGTTGAACGCGGAAGATCTAACCCAAATTGTTCACGGAAGGTTCGTTGTACGAAACTGGAACAATCAATGCCTTTTTTCGTGCTGCCGCCAAGACGATAACGCACGCCTTTCCAGTCAGCATACTGGTCCATAATACGGGACTTCACGTCCAGATTACGCACCATATTCTCAAATTCATCCTGAGAGGCTTGCAGTGACGAGGAATCTTCTGTTCCCACAACACGCGTCTCAGGATGCATATTCTTAGCGGTGTTCGATGTACTACATGCCGAAAGCAGAACCGCTACTGCTATCGCCGGGATCCCCCGCATGAAATATCTCAAAATCGGTTGAGATTTGACCATTTTGTTTATTTTCCCTTGAAGTCCTTAACGATAAATATCGTTATAAAAATGCCAAACGTGACGAGACTAATTAGCTGTTCACATTGAGACAATTCTTTCTGGTCAGATTTGTGGCGCAGTGCACAAATTTATTCACCATGATAATAATTATCTCAGTGGGGCAAAACGAGTTCGAGATTAACCGATTGCAAGGGGCATTGCGAGCAAAAAAGTCCGATTTTTTATAAGAAATTGTGATACCGAGAGTAAAAAAACGTAAATGCCCCAAAATGCCGTCAGAAGCGGCTGCAGCTCAGGCAATTGCTTCATTTTCAACATGAATGAGATGACAAGAATATGACGGCGCGGGGCAATTGAAGAGAGGGGACTATCAGGGAACGAAATGATCCCCGATAGTTTGCGTTAATTACGATGGGTTATTTGTTTAGAACTTGTTACTTATCGCCAGGCAGGTAACGATTAAAAATGGCTATTAATCGATCGCTTAACGGCGTCATCAGCACCCATGGCAAACCAATCAGCACCGCAGAGAGCGAACCCACAACAATATCCGTCAGCCAGTGAGCGCCGATCATGACGCGCGGGAAAGCAAACACCACCACAATTACCAGCGCCGTCGCAAAGGCTTTTTTGCCAAAATAGCGCAGCATGAATGCTGAAAAAATAAGCAGCATCATACCGTGATCGCCGGGGAAACTGTCCTTTGACGCATCTTTAGTCGGGATATGCAGTAATTCGCTGACGCGGTGAATATCCGGGAAATAGAGCGAAGGACTTGCGCGTTTTACCGGCATCAAATGTTGCGCCAGCTGGTTAATCACTACCGCAGTCAGCAGCATGACCAGGCCTGTGATCACAATGCGGCGACGTCCTGTTTTATCTTCTTTCAGCCAGAAAGAGAGCATCAGGCAGCCCATGGCCAGCAGTGAACAGCCGTCGAAGGCGCGATTGTTGGTAATCGCGACCAGCCACAGGAAGGTTTCACTCTTCACCAGCGCCTGGTTGAAGAAGTGGAAAATACCGGAATCCAGCGGGAACCAGAAACCATGGTTCACCGGCAGATACCAGGATAAAAAGAGTGCCAGACCGGCAGCATTCAGCAGCAGTATTAAGGGAAATCGAGTCGTCATAACGTTCAGCATCGTTTGAAATCTGGGGCAACGTTAGCCGTCGGAACTTAAACGAAGCTTCAACAGGTTGGTCTGCAGCGCGTTCCAGTCGGCGTTAACCGCACTAATTAACTCTATCCGGCTGTCCGGGGGGGCAACATTTTGCGTTTCGATAAAGAAATCTGCGCCCTGGCGATTGATGCGTACCAGCCCGTCCGGGGTTCGCATAATGCCTTTGACGCGATCGACCGGAGCAAGTCTGGCCCATTCCAGAATCCCGATGGTGTCGAAAACCGTATCGGCATCGAAGATCCATCCGCAAGCCTGGTAGCCCTGACCGCTATTGAGATTACGACGCCAGCGCTGATGTGCCGGCAGGCTCAGGGCAGCCAGACCCTGCTTCACCGCGTGGCTATGCGCGTGTTCCGCGCTGACGGGCAGTTCCGCCAGGTTCAGACGAGGGAGATCGAGCAGGGCATTGTCAATTTTGCCCTGAGTGGTGTGAACCCGTTGACGATCGCCGCCGAAATGTTGCCACCAGGCATCGAACGCGGCCTGGCTTTCAGCCGTTGCGCGATCCTCTTTATTCGCCACGATGATATCTGCCGCGGCGAGCTGATCGCGGAAGTTTTCATTGGCCACGGCCTTCTCGTCCAGAAGCAGGCGCGGATCCAGAAGACACAGCGTGGCGCGCAGGTCGATCCACGGCTCGTAAACCGGTGCGGTCAGCAAATCGAGGATCTGCTTAGGGTGGCCCAGCCCGGTCGGCTCTATCAGCAGACGGTCCGGTTTACCCTGGCGCAGCAGCGTGTTCAGCCCGACCTGCATGGGTAAACCATTCACGCAACACATACAGCCGCCCGGGATCTCTTTGATCATTGCCCCGCTGTCAGACAGCAATGCGCCATCGATGCCCACTTCGCCGAATTCGTTGACCAGTACGGCCCACTTTTCTGCCGGGTCTTTATTCGCGAGCAGGTGCAAAATTGAGGTGGTTTTTCCGCTGCCGAGAAAACCGGTGATGAGGTTGGTTTTGGTCACATGCGCTCCCATGACTTACTGTGATGCTATAACAATTAGCCATCATCCTGGCGAAAAAAAAGCGTCATGAGAAGGGGGAAGGGCGAACGGAGAGGTTTTCCGTTCGCCTTAAGGGCAAGAATGGTTAAATTTTTAACGTTTCAATAACAGCCTGACGCGCACCGTAGCGGGTGAGGCGCTGATAGGCTTCGTTTACCGCATCTACAAAGACGCTGTTATGAGGCAGATCCTGTCCAAAGACTTCGCTCAGCGTCAGCAGGGCGTTCACGCGCTCCGCTTCACTGCTGGCCTTGACGAGCGACTGGATTTTATCACTAAGCGGGTCGCGAACATCAATCGCGTCTCCGCGCTCATCCGTGCCGCTGACGTAGCGGATCCAGCCTGCAACCCCCAGCGCCAGCAGCGGCCACGCGCTGTTACGTTCGAGATGGACACGGATCCCATCCAGCATGCGCTGAGGCAGCTTCTGGCTGCCGTCCATCGCGATTTGCCAGGTTCGATGCTGCAATGCGGGGTTTGCAAAACGTTCGATCAGGCTGTCGGCATAGGCCGTGAGATCCACGTCTGTGATGCGCAAAGTGGGAGCCTGCTCGTTCAGCATTACGCGGCGGGCGGCTTCGCGGAAGCTCGCGTCCTCCATGCATTCATTGATATGCGCGTATCCGGCGAGGTATCCCAGATAAGCCAGAAAAGAGTGGCTACCGTTGAGCATCCGCAACTTCATTTGTTCCCACGGTAGAACATCCTTCACCATCTGCACGCCTGCAGCTTCCCAATCAGGGCGTCCGGCGACAAAGTTATCTTCGACCACCCACTGGATAAACGGCTCGCAGCTGATGGCGCAGGGATCTTCAACGCCCAGTTCCTGCGTGATTTCCACAAGCGAGGTCTCCGTTGCGGCGGGGACAATTCTGTCGACCATCGTGCCCGGGAAACTCACGTGAGCATCAATCCACCCGGCCAGCTCAGCGGAACGTTTTTGCGCCATCCCGAGCACGGCATTTTTTACGACGTGGCCGTTGTCCGGGATATTGTCGCAGGAGAGAACGGTAAACGGCGGCAGGCCGCGCTCGCGACGGCGGTGTAGGGCTTCGACCAGGATCCCCGGCGCGGAATGCGGCTCGGTCGGGTTTTCCAGATCGTGCAGGATGCGGGTATTGTGCATATCCAGCTTGCCGGTCGCCGGATCGATGCAATAGCCTTTTTCCGTGATGGTGAGGGAGACAATCGCAACCTGCGGTTCGCAAAATTTCTCAATAATGGCCGCCAGCGAATCGAGTTTGGCGTTCAGACATTCATGTACCGCGCCGACAACAATAGCCTGGTTCCCCTCCGCACCTTTTTCCAGCACGGTAAAGAGATGATCCTGCGCGCGCAGCTGGCTCATCAGCACATCACCGCTGAAGAGGCTAATTTCACAAATACCCCAGTCGCCTCCTTTCTCATTCAGCACCCGGTTTGTTAACAACGCCTGATGCGCGCGGTGAAATGCGCCGAAGCCAAAATGGACAATGCGCGAGCGTAATTGCTGGCGATCGTAGCGAGGCTGCTGCACGCGGGCAGGAAGCGAGGTGGAAGCAATTGTCTTCATGAAATACACACCTGATTAACCATTAATTAACAATGGCAGTGTAAAGTTATATGACAACAAATTAAATTGGTAAGCCGTAAATATCCCCGTTCTGTGAGTTTGATCAATCAATGTGTGGCGCTGTGTTGACCCTTCGCGGTAAACATGTATGGTAGTCGTCATTGCGGTAAATCATATTGGTATAACAACTTGAGAGGGTGAGGCAATGGAACAAACCTGGCGTTGGTACGGGCCGAACGATCCGGTTTCTCTTGATGATGTGCGTCAGGCTGGCGCGACAGGCGTTGTCACGGCACTGCATCATATTCCTAACGGTCAGGTGTGGCCGGTTGAGGAAATTCAAAAGCGTCAGGCGTTGCTGGCGGAGAAGGGGTTAACCTGGTCAGTCGTGGAAAGTATTCCGGTCCACGAGGATATCAAAACCCATACGGGTGAATACCAGACCTGGATTGCTAACTATCAGCAGAGTATCCGTAATCTGGCGACCTGCGGCATTGATACGGTCTGCTATAACTTTATGCCGATTCTGGACTGGACGCGTACCGATCTTGAATACCAGATGGCGGATGGTTCAAAAGCGCTGCGTTTCGACCAGATCGCGTTTGCGGCCTTTGAACTGCACATTCTGAAGCGTCCGGGTGCTGAAGCGGATTACACCGCAGAAGAGCAGCAGCAGGCGCTCGCGTGGTTCCACGCGGCAAGTGAAGCGGATATTGAAAAGCTGACCCGCAACATCATTGCCGGGCTGCCGGGTGCTGAAGAAGGCTACACGCTGGACCAGTTCCGCGCGCGTCTGGCGGAATACGGTGATATCGATAAGAACCAGCTGCGCGAAAACATGGCGTACTTCCTGCGCGCGATAGTACCGGTGGCAGAAGAGTCCGGCGTGCGTCTTGCTGTTCACCCGGACGATCCTCCGCGTCCTATCCTCGGCCTGCCGCGTATCGTGTCGACGATTGAAGATATGCAGTGGCTGAAAGAGACGGTAGACAGTATCTATAACGGCTTTACGATGTGTACCGGTTCTTACGGCGTGCGTGCGGATAACGACCTGGTACGGATGATTGAAACCTTTGGCGATCGTATTCACTTCACGCATTTGCGTGCAACCTGCCGCGAAGAGAACCCAAAAACCTTCCACGAAGCCGCGCACCTGAACGGTGACGTGAATATGGTGGCGGTGGTGGACGCCATTCTGGCGGAAGAAGTGCGCCGTAAGCACGCGGGCGATGTGCGTCCCATTCCGTTCCGTCCGGATCACGGACACCAGATGCTGGACGATCTGCGTAAGAAAACCAACCCAGGCTATTCGGCGATTGGTCGCCTGAAAGGGATGGCAGAAGTGCGCGGCGTTGAGCTGGCGCTGAAGATGACGAAGTATCCGGAGCTTCTGTAAGCTCTGTTGCCCGGAGGCGCTGCGCTTACCGGGCCTACAATAAAAAACCGGCCTGAGAGCCGGTTTTTGTGTTTTTGTTGGTCGGGTAAGGCGAAGCCGCCACCCGACAAACGCCGCAATCAGTCAGCGCGACCCATATAGCGTTTTTCTTCGATATGGATGCGGATCTTCTCGCCAGCAGACAGGTATTCTGGCACCTGCACAACCAGACCGGTAGTCAGGGTAGCCGGTTTGTTACGCGCACTGGCTGACGCGCCTTTGATGCCCGGTGCGGTTTCCACGATTTCCAGATCCACTGTCTGAGGCAGCTCCAGCGCCAGCAGCACGCCGTCCCAGGTCAGCACCTGCATATCCGGCATACCGCCTTCAGGGATAAAGAGCAGCTCTTCTTCGATCTGATCTTTAGTGAAGATGTACGGGGTGTAATCTTCTTTGTCCATGAACACGTATTCGTTGCCGTCGATGTAGGAGAAATCAACATAGCGACGGGTCAGGGTCACGGTATCGACGATATCGTCACCTTTAAAGCGTTCTTCAACTTTGAGGCCGGTACGCACATCGGCGAAACGCATTTTATACAGCGTCGCTGCACCACGGGCGCTAGGTGCCTGAATATCGATATCTTTCACAATCAGCAGTTTGCCGTTGTAATTCAGTACCATACCTTTCTTAATTTCGTTCGCTCTTGGCATTGCAGTAATCCTGTTTACGGGAGGTAAAAAATATCGCGCCAAATTACTCGCGCGCGGCCTTTCAGGCAAGCGGAATTCGTGGCTTTTGCTATCAATACAAAAAAGGTGTTACTGTGCGCCCAATGCCCGACTGCGCGGGCGTTCATCACTGACTGAGAGCATTTATGGATTGTCGTTCAGATTGTGGCGCGTGCTGTACTGCACCGTCCATTTCAAGCCCCATTCCAGGAATGCCAGAGGGCAAGCCTGCCAATACCCGCTGCGTTCAGCTTTCTGACGCTAATCTCTGTATGATCTTTGGGTCGCCCCTGCGCCCGAAGGTGTGCTCCGGGCTTCAGCCTTCCGCGGACATGTGCGGCAGTACGCGAGCGCAGGCGATGACGTACCTGCTTGAGCTGGAAGCGCTCACCGCGCCCTAAACGTCTTTGATCCGCGTCAGACAGGTGATTGTCAGGACGCACATCACCAGGGCAATCCAGAATACCGTGTGGTAGTTCCAGATCTCCGCCACGACACCGGCCATCGAGCCCGCAATAATCCAGCCCACGCGGGTGGTATTAGTATAAAGGGTGGTGGCAGAGCCTGCCTGACCCGGCATTAAATCCTGGAAGTAGAGCATGCCAATCCCGGCGAGAATGCCGATATAGATGGCGTTCAGCAGCTGTAAAGCCAGCAGCAGCGCGGGCGTATGCACCGTCAGCATCCCGACATAGAACAGCAGCCCGGCGACCGCCGCGATGCGCATCAAAAAACGTTTCCCAAAGCGCTTTGCGTAATAGCCAGCAATCAGCATGGTCGGGATCTCAAGGCCAGCGGCCGTCCCCATCATGATGCCCGCCAGCTTCTCCGGCAGGTGCAGTTCATCAATAATAAACAGCGGCATGTTGATGATATAAAGGCTGTTGGTGCCCCACATCAGCGTACAGATGATGAAGAGGAGCAAAGCATCGCGGCGGTTACGACGCGGTGCTTCCAGCGCGCCTGTCGCCAGTTTCGGCTCTTTACGCATTGAGGGCAGGAAGAACCACACCATTGTGCCGCACACAACAAAGGCCACCGCCGCACTCAGGTACATCACCGTAAAGCCAAAGCCCATCGCCAGCGCGTATGCCAGCGGCGGACCAATAACCCATGCCAGCGATACCTGAGCGCGCAGGATTGAACTGAACATCACCGCCTCGCGTCCGGTCTGGTCGGCATGCTCACGGGCAAGGGCAAACATCTGCGGGTTGGCGGTAGAGCCAAAACTGCTCAGAAATACCCCAACAAAAAGCAAAATGAAATAGTTACGGTTCCAGGCAAACAGCACGCAGGCGAATACCCCCAGCAGGCAACAAAAGACAATCAGGCTTTTGCGATCGCCCTTTCTGTCGGAACGTCCTGCCAGAAACTGGCTGACCAGGATGCCGATGATGGCGCTGCCGGTAAAGAAGAAGCCGACCATCGCCGGACGGACGTGGACTTCATTGGTCAGAAATAAACTCAGCGTGGGCGTTTGTAAGGCCCCGGCGATCCCGGTAAGGAAAGCAACGATCAAAAACGCCGTTGACGTCAAATCAAGGGGCTTTGGTGAGGCGGCAGCGGCGGTGTTATGCATGTTTTGGTATCAGGATCAGCGTGGGTCAGAAAGACGCGGAGTTTACGCCGCCAGTCATTAAATAAACAGAGGGTGCGGTCACTTTTGCTACAAAAAATCAAAATGGCATTTCAATTTGAAAATGGTTGCTGAACTTAGCTGAAACTGACGTGCTGAACGTCAGCAATATTCAGCTGAAGAAAGGAGAAATGTGCTGTAACTCTAAATTCTGAACAGCCAAATGTAACTTTCCTTGCAACGCTATACAGAAAGAGCAAGACTTTTTGAAACGTTTCAGCGCTATCTTGTTTTAACTGACGGAGCAGGTTAGCGCATTTTTTCTCATTAAGGCTGAAACGATTCAAGTTCAGCAGGAGAGGAGAACCATGTTCCAGTTATCTGTTCAGGATATTCACCCGGGCGCACAGGCCGGGACGAAAGAAGAGGCTATTCGCCAGGTTGCCGCTGCCCTCGTGCAGGCAGGTAACGTGGCAGAGGGTTACGTTAACGGCATGCTGGCCCGCGAGCAGCAGACCTCAACGTTCCTCGGCAATGGCATCGCTATTCCACACGGCACCACCGACACCCGCGACCAGGTGCTGAAAACGGGCGTGCAGGTTTATCAGTTCCCGCAGGGCGTGCTCTGGGGTGACGGTCAGGTGGCTTATGTGGCTATCGGTATCGCCGCCAGCAGCGACGAACACCTGGGCCTGCTGCGCCAGCTGACGCACGTGCTGAGCGATGACTCGGTGGCGGAACAGCTGAAGTCTGTGACCACGGCTGAAGAGCTGCGCGCCTTGCTGATGGGTGAAAAACAGAGCGAAGCGCTGAAACTGGATAATGAAACCCTGACGCTGGATGTTGCAGCCTCTGACCTGGTGACCCTGCAAGCGCTGAATGCGGGTCGCCTGAAGGAAGCCGGTGCGGCCGATGCGACATTCGTTACGCGCGCTATCAATGATAAGCCGCTGAATCTGGGCCAGGGCGTCTGGCTGAACGACAGTGCTGAAGGCAACCTGCGCAGCGCAGTTGCTGTCAGCCGCGCCGCAGCTGCGTTTGACGTAGACGGTGACCGCGCCGCGATGCTGGTTACCGTGGCAATGGTCGATGACCAGCCGGTTTCCGTGCTGAAGCGCCTGAGCGACCTGCTGCTGAACAACAAAGCTGAAAAACTGCTGAACGCTGATGCAGCCACCGTGCTTGCGCTGCTGACCAGCGACGATGCGCTGACCGATGACGTGCTGAACGCAGAGTTCGTGGTGCGTAATGAACACGGCCTGCACGCTCGTCCGGGCACCATGCTGGTGAACACCATTAAACAATTTGAAAGCGAGATTACCGTGACCAACCTGGATGGCTCAGGCAAACCGGCGAATGGCCGTAGCCTGATGAAAGTTGTCGCGCTGGGCGTGAAGAAAGGCCACCGTCTGCGCTTCACCGCACAGGGTGCCGATGCTGAACAGGCGCTGAAAGCGATTGGCGATGCCATCGCGGCAGGTCTGGGGGAGGGCGCATAATGAGCAGACGTGTTGCGACTATTACGCTGAACCCGGCTTACGACCTGGTAGGCTTTTGCCCGGAAATTGAACGCGGCGAAGTGAACCTCGTGCGTACCACGGGCCTGCATGCGGCAGGTAAAGGGATTAACGTCGCGAAGGTGCTGAAAGACCTCGGTATCGACGTCACCGTCGGCGGCTTCCTCGGAAAAGATAACCAGGACGGTTTCCAGCAGCTATTCAGCGAGCTGGGCATTGCCAACCGTTTCCAGGTCGTTCAGGGCCGTACCCGCATCAACGTTAAGCTGACGGAGAAAGACGGCGAAGTCACCGATCTCAACTTCTCTGGCTTCGAAGTGACGCCTGCTGACTGGGAACGCTTTGTCACCGACTCCCTGACCTGGCTTGGCCAGTTCGACATGGTGTGCGTCAGCGGCAGCCTGCCGTCCGGCGTGAGCCCGGAAGCCTTCACCGACTGGATGACGCGCCTGCGCAGCCAGTGCCCGTGCATTATTTTGACAGCAGCCGCGATGCGCTGGTGGCGGGTCTTAAAGCCTCTCCGTGGCTGGTGAAACCAAATCGTCGCGAACTGGAGATCTGGGCAGGCCGTAAGCTGCCAGAATTAAAGGATGTGATTGAAGCTGCCCATGCGCTGCGCGAGCAGGGTATCGCTCACGTGGTGATTTCGCTGGGTGCTGAAGGGGCGTTATGGGTTAACGCTTCAGGTGAATGGATTGCCAAACCGCCGTCAATGGAAGTCGTGAGTACCGTTGGCGCGGGGGATTCCATGGTTGGCGGCCTGATCTACGGTCTGCTGATGCGTGAATCCAGTGAACATACGTTACGTCTTGCCACCGCTGTTGCTGCCCTGGCCGTGAGCCAGAGCAATGTCGGTATTACCGATCGTACCCAGTTAGCCGCGATGATGGCGCGCGTTGACTTAAAACCTTTTAACTAACAGCAGGAGAGGAATAATGAAAACGCTGCTGATCATTGACTCCGGTCTCGGACAGGCTCGCGCCTACATGGCGAAGACCCTGCTGGGCGCGGCGGCACAAAAAGCACACCTGGACATCATTGATAACCCAAGCGATGCCGAACTGGCGATTGTCCTGGGCGATAAAATCCCCGCAGACAGCGCGCTGAACGGCAAAAAAGTGTGGCTAGGCGATATTAATCGCGCGGTGGCACATCCTGAGCTGTTCCTGAGCGAAGCGAAAGGTCACGCCACTGTGTACAGTGCGCCTGTGGCGGCGGCCCCGGCTGCGGCTTCCGGTCCGAAACGCGTTGTCGCGGTGACGGCCTGTCCGACAGGCGTGGCGCACACCTTTATGGCGGCTGAAGCCATTGAAACCGAAGCGAAAAAACGCGGCTGGTGGGTGAAAGTTGAAACGCGCGGCTCGGTTGGCGCGGGCAATGCGATTACCCCTGAAGAAGTGGCGGAAGCCGATCTGGTGATCGTGGCGGCGGATATCGAAGTGGACCTGGCGAAATTTGCCGGTAAGCCAATGTACCGTACGTCTACCGGTCTGGCGCTGAAAAAGACCGCTCAGGAATTTGATAAGGCGCTGGTGGAAGCCAGGCCGTATCAGGCGACCGGTGCAGCGAAAACCCCGACCGAAGGGAAAAAAGAGTCTGCTGGCGCATATCGGCACCTGCTGACTGGCGTGTCCTACATGCTGCCGATGGTGGTGGCTGGCGGTCTGTGTATCGCGCTCTCCTTCGCGTTTGGTATTACCGCGTTTAAAGAAGAAGGCACGCTGGCGGCTGCGCTGATGCAGATCGGCGGCGGCTCCGCGTTCGCCTTGATGGTACCGGTACTGGCAGGTTTTATCGCCTTCTCCATTGCTGACCGTCCGGGTCTGACGCCGGGTCTTATCGGCGGTATGCTGGCGGTGAGCACCGGTTCTGGCTTTATCGGCGGTATCATTGCCGGTTTCCTGGCGGGTTACGTCGCGAAGCTCATCAGTTCTAAGCTGAAGCTGCCGCAGAGTATGGAAGCGCTGAAGCCGATCCTGATTATCCCGCTGATCTCCAGCCTGGTAGTCGGTCTGGCGATGATTTACCTGATTGGTAAGCCGGTTGCGGGCATCCTGGCGGGTCTGACCCACTGGCTGCAAACCATGGGCACCGCTAACGCGGTTCTGCTGGGCGCGATCCTCGGCGGCATGATGTGTACCGACATGGGTGGCCCGGTGAACAAAGCGGCGTACGCCTTTGGCGTTGGCCTGCTGAGTACCCAGACCTACGCGCCGATGGCGGCGATCATGGCGGCAGGTATGGTGCCACCGCTGGCGCTCGGTCTGGCAACGATCGTTGCCCGTCGTAAGTTCGACAAAGCACAGCAGGAAGGCGGCAAAGCGGCGCTGGTTCTGGGCCTCTGCTTCATTACCGAAGGCGCGATTCCGTTCGCAGCACGTGACCCAATGCGCGTTCTGCCATGCTGTATCGTCGGTGGCGCGGTAACGGGTGCAATCTCTATGGCGATTGGCGCTAAGCTGATGGCACCACACGGTGGTCTGTTCGTGCTGCTGATCCCAGGCGCAATCACTCCGGTACTGGGCTATCTGCTGGCGATTATTGCCGGTACGCTGGTGGCGGGGCTGTCTTATGCGGTGCTGAAGCGTCCGGAAGCGGAAGTTGTGGCAAAAGCCGCCTAAAAAAGGTGTCGGGTGGCGGCTTCGCCTTACCCGACCTACAAAAAAAGCCGGGTGCGTAAGCAGCCCGGCTTTTTTTATGCCGCCTGTTCAGCGGTTTGCTGTGCCTTCAGCCAGGCAATCTCTTCCGCCCAGATATCCGGGTTAATGGTTTCGAGCACCATCGGAATACCGTCGAAGCGGGCGTCCTGCATGATAAAGCGGAACGCATCATGGCCGATGTTGCCTTCGCCCAGGCTGTGGTGGCGGTCAACGCGGCTGCCGAACGCACTTTTTGCATCGTTGAGGTGCATGCCGCGCAGGTACTGAAAGCCCACGATGCGCTCGAACTCTTCGAAGGTGTTTTTCGTTGCCTCGGTGGTGCGCAGGTCATACCCGGCCGCAAACGCGTGGCAGGTATCAATGCACACGCCCACGCGGGATTTGTCTTCCACGCCGTCAATAATCGCCGCCAGATGTTCGAACTTAAAGCCGAGGTTGCTGCCCTGACCGGCGGTGTTCTCAATCACCGCGGTGACGCCTTGGGTCTTGTCCAGCGTGATGTTGATGGACTCGGCAATGCGCGCCAGACAGGCATCTTCGTCAATCTGCATCAGATGGCTGCCGGGATGGAAGTTCAGCAGCGTCAGCCCCAGCTGTTCGCAGCGCTGCACTTCATCAAGAAACGCCTCGCGTGATTTATCCAGCGCTTCCTGAACCGGGTGCCCGAGGTTAATCAGGTAGCTGTCGTGGGGAAGGATTTGGCCAGGCCCGTAGTGGTATTTCTCACAGGCGGCTTTGAAGTCATCAATCACGTCTGTAGTGAGTGGGGCGGCGCGCCACTGGCGCTGGTTCTTGGTGAACAGGGCGAAAGCGGTTGCCTCGATTTCGGCGGCGCGAATGGCGGCATTCGCAAGGCCACCGGCGGCGCTAACGTGCGCTCCAACGTATTTCATAAAGGGACTCCTGTTAACCCGAAATGCTTATGATAGCGGGTTAACAGGAGAAGGATATAGTGGTTTATGCCATCAGGCTGTGCACGGCGAGGTTAATCGCGCCACCGCCGATAATTAGCCAGATGAAGAGCACCAGCGCCATCAGCAGCGGTTTCGCACCGGCTTTTTTCAGCGCGCTGACGTGAGTGGTCACACCCAGCGCCGCCATCGCCATCGCCAGCAGCACGGTGTCCAGCGTCACCAGCATATCCACCACCGCTTTCGGCAGCAGGTGGAAGGAGTTAAAGATTGCCACCACGATGAACAGGATCGCAAACCACGGAATGGTGATTTTGCTCTTCTCGCTGCCGCCAGCCGGAGCCAGCTGTTTAACCCGCGCGGCCAGGAAAATCAGGAACGGGGCCAGCATCATCACGCGCAGCATTTTGGCAATCACCGCCGCGTTTTCGGCTTCCGGGTTAATGGCGTGTCCTGCTGCGACTACCTGAGCCACTTCGTGCATGGTCGAACCGATATAGATGCCGTAGGTTTCCGGGCTAAACCAGTGGGCGACAAGGGGATACATCGCCGGGTAGAGGAAGATCGCCAGCGTACCGAAGATCACCACCGTCGCCACCGCCACGGTTACCTTGCTGGCTTCGGCTTTAACGACGGGTTCTGTGGCCAGCACCGCCGCTGCCCCACAGATACTGCTCCCGGCACCGATCAACCAGCTGGTGTGCTTGTCCAGCCCAAAGACTTTCTGGCCGATAAAGCAGGCCAGTAAAAAGGTGCTGGTCAGGGTCAGGACGTCAATGGCAATCCCGCTCACACCCACATCCGCAATCTGCGAAAAGGTGAGGCGAAAGCCGTAAAGAATGATCCCGAGACGCAGCAGGTGCTGTTTGGCGAAAATCACACCGCCATCGCAGGATTTCCAGATGTGCGGGTATAGGGTATTCCCGACCACCATGCCGAGCAAAATGGCCAGCGTTAGGGCGCTGAAACCTGCGCCCGCAACAGCGGGAATGCTGCCGCCCCATAATGCCGCGCCGGTTATCACGGCGCTGAGCGCAAGACCCGGCACGAAGTGCCACACTGTACGATGATGTTGTAAGGCGAGTTCTGACATAACCTTCTCCTTTGTCTGGCTTAAAGGTTACGGCGCACTGGCTTAAAAATAAAATTGATTATATATTTATAATTAATCTATATAAGTGGTAAACAACCATGCACATTACATTGCGTCAACTGGAAGTCTTCGCTGAAGTGCTGAAGAGTGGATCGACGACCCAGGCTTCGCAGATGCTGGCGCTCTCGCAGTCTGCAGTCAGTGCGGCGCTGACCGATCTCGAAGGGCAGCTGGGCGTGCAGCTGTTCGACAGGGTAGGGAAGCGGCTGGTGGTCAACGAACATGGCCGTCTGCTTTACCCGCGCGCGTTGGCATTACTGGAACAGGCCATCGAAATTGAACAGCTGTTCCGCGAAGACAACGGCGCGATCCGCGTGTTTGCCAGCAGCACCATTGGTAACTACATCCTGCCGGAGGTGATTGCCCGCTACCGCCGTGATTTCCCGACGCTGCCGCTGGAGATGAGCGTGGGCAATAGCCAGGACGTGATTAACGCGGTGATCGATTTCCGCGTCGATATCGGCCTGATTGAAGGACCGTGCCACAACGTGGATATCATTGCCGAACCCTGGCTGGAAGATGAACTGGTGGTGTTTGCCTCCCCGGCCTCTTCTTTATTACAGGGCGAGGTGACGCTGGAACGTCTGGCGCAGGCGCAGTGGATCCTGCGCGAGCAGGGTTCCGGCACGCGTGAAATCGTCGATTACCTGCTGCTCTCCCATCTGCCGCAGTTCCAGCTGGGGATGGAGCTGGGCAACTCAGAGGCCATTAAGCACGCGGTGCGTCATGGGCTGGGCATCAGCTGTCTTTCGCGGCGCGTGATCGCTGAACAGCTGGAGGTCGGATCGCTGGTCGAAATTCCCATTCCTCTGCCGAAGCTGGTGCGCACGCTGTGGTGCATTCACCATCGCCAGAAACACCTTTCCAGCTCGCTGCAGCGTTTTCTGCGCTACTGCGCCATTTAACGTTCCCCGGTGGCGCTTCGCTTACCGGGGCTACGCGCGCCCGTCACCCCACATTTTTATGCTTTACTTATAATCCTGGCCGAGTCATGAAGCTCTCTTATAACTGGGTATTTCTGCCGGAAGGAACGGAGATCGTCTGCTACAATCGCGCCTCATTTAATAAATGGACAGCATTTTCACATGGTTTCAGAAACTAAAACCACAGAAGCGCCCGCGCTACGTCGCGAACTTAAGGCGCGTCACCTGACGATGATCGCTATCGGCGGTTCAATCGGTACAGGTCTTTTCGTTGCCTCTGGCGCAACGATTTCGGCAGCAGGCCCGGGTGGGGCACTCTTCTCTTATATCCTGATTGGCCTGATGGTCTACTTCCTGATGACCAGTCTCGGCGAACTGGCCGCGTACATGCCGGTGTCCGGCTCGTTTTCGACCTATGGGCAAAAATACGTTGAAGAAGGCTTCGGCTTCGCGCTGGGCTGGAACTACTGGTACAACTGGGCGGTCACTATCGCTGTTGACCTGGTCGCCGCACAGCTGGTGATGAACTGGTGGTTCCCGGATACGCCGGGCTGGATCTGGAGCGCCCTGTTCCTGGCCGTCATCTTCCTGCTGAACTACATCTCCGTGCGCGGTTTCGGCGAAGCAGAATACTGGTTCTCTTTAATTAAAGTGGCTACCGTCATCATCTTTATCGTTGTCGGCGTGGCGATGATCGTGGGTATTTTTAAAGGCGCTCAGCCTGCCGGATGGAGTAACTGGACGATAGGCGATGCGCCGTTTGCCGGGGGCTTCTCGGCGATGATTGGCGTGGCGATGATTGTCGGCTTCTCCTTCCAGGGAACCGAGCTTATCGGTATTGCGGCCGGTGAGTCTGAAAACCCGGAGAAGAACATTCCGCGCGCGGTGCGTCAGGTGTTCTGGCGTATTCTGCTGTTCTATGTGTTCGCTATTCTGATTATCAGCCTGATTATTCCGTATACCGACCCGAGCCTGCTGCGTAACGATGTCAAAGACATCAGCGTCAGCCCGTTCACGCTGGTCTTCCAGCACGCGGGTCTGCTCTCGGCGGCGGCGGTGATGAACGCGGTGATCCTGACGGCGGTGCTGTCTGCGGGTAACTCCGGCATGTATGCATCCACCCGTATGCTGTACACCCTGGCCTGCGACGGTAAAGCCCCGCGTATTTTTGCCAAACTGTCACGTGGCGGCGTACCGCGTAATGCGCTGTATGCAACTACGGTGATAGCCGGTCTGTGTTTCCTGACCTCTATGTTTGGTAATCAGACGGTCTACCTGTGGCTGCTGAATACCTCCGGGATGACGGGCTTTATCGCCTGGCTGGGGATTGCCATCAGCCACTACCGCTTCCGTCGCGGCTATGTGATGCAGGGCCATGACCTGAATAACCTGCCGTACCGCTCAGGGTTCTTCCCGCTGGGGCCGATTTTCGCCTTCATTCTGTGCCTGATTATTACCCTGGGGCAGAACTATGAAGCCTTCCTTGCGGATTCCATTGACTGGGGCGCTGTCACGGCCACCTACATCGGTATTCCGCTGTTCCTGATCATCTGGTTTGGCTACAAACTGACGAAAGGAACCCACTTCGTTCGCTACAGTGAAATGGATTTCCCGGAACGATTTAAACAATAACCGCAGTTCCTCTCTTTTAGCCCGCTCACCTGAGCGGGCTTTTTTATCTCCACAGTATGCAGAACGGATATAATTTTTAACAATTGAATTGATAATAGTTATCGTTTGCTTTATCGTTACGAAATAATAAGCAGCACACCGACCCGCCGAAGATGCGGGCGGCCCCTCAGGCGTTGTGAGCAATAACGAGTTGATTTAGTTGTATTTACCTCATGGAGATATGGAATGTTTAGGTTGAATCCCTTCGTCAGGGGAGGACTTTGTGCGTCCGCAATGTCCCTGGCACTGCCTGTCATCGCTGCGGAATCTGGCGACACACTGGTTGTAACGGCCTCCGCGACCGAGCAAAACCTGAAAGACGCACCGGCGAGCATTAGCGTCATTACTCAGGAAGACTTGAAGCGTAAGCCCGTTCAGAACCTGAAAGATGTGTTACAGGATGTGCCAGGCGTGCAGCTCACAAACGAAGGTGACAACCGCAAAGGGGTTAGTATTCGCGGTCTGGACAGCAGCTACACGCTGATTCTGGTCGACGGCAAACGCGTTAGCTCCCGCAATGCGGTATTCCGCCACAACGATTTTGACCTTAACTGGGTGCCTGTCGACGCCATCGAGCGGATCGAAGTGGTGCGCGGCCCGATGTCCTCTCTCTACGGTTCCGATGCGCTGGGGGGCGTGGTCAACATCATCACCAAAAAAATCGGTCAGAAATGGACCGGAACCCTGAGCGCGGATTCAACCATTCAGGAACACCGCGACCGCGGTGACACCAACAACGGTCAGTTCTACACCAGCGGCCCGCTGGTGGACGGCGTGCTGGGGCTTAAAGCCTACGGCAGCGTGTCTAAACGTGAAAAAGACGATCAGCAACGCTCCTCTACTTCCGCGAGCGGTGAAACGCCGCGTATCGAAGGCTTCACCAGCCGCGATGCCAACGTCGAGTTCGCCTGGACGCCGACGGAAAATCATGACTTTACCGCGGGATACGGCTTCGACCGCCAGGATCGCGACTCTGACTCCCTCGACAAAAACCGCCTTGAGCGCCAGAACTACTCCCTGAGCCACAACGGCCGCTGGGGCGTGGGCAACAGTGAACTGAAGGTGTACGGCGAGAAGGTCGACAACAAAAACCCGGGCAACAGCAGTCCGATTACCTCCGAGAGCAACGCGGTTGACGGGAAATACGTCCTGCCGCTGGGCGAAATCAATCAGCTGCTGACCTTCGGCGGCGAGTGGCGTCACGATAAGCTGAAGGATCCGGTCAACCTGACGGGGAGTACCAGCAGCACAACCTCGGCAAGCCAGTACGCGCTGTTCCTTGAAGATGAATGGCGTATCTTCGAGCCGCTGGCGCTGACCACCGGCATCCGTATGGATGACCATGAAACCTACGGCGACCACTGGAGCCCGCGTGCCTATCTGGTCTACAACGCGACCGACACCGTCACGGTGAAAGGGGGCTGGGGCCACCGCGTTTAAAGCGCCATCGCTGCTGCAGCTCAGCCCGGACTGGATCACCGGTTCCTGCCGCGGCGCCTGCGAGATTGTCGGTAACCCGGACCTGAAGCCGGAAACCAGCGAAAGCTTCGAGCTTGGACTCTACTACAGCGGGGAAGAGGGCTGGCTGGAAGGCGTGCAGGCCAGCATCACCACCTTCCAGAACGACGTGGACGACCGCATCAGCATCAGCCGTACGGCTAACGTGAACCAGGCGCAAAGCTACCCGAACTATGTTGGGCTGAACGCCGACGGCGAACCCATTTTCCGCTATTACAACGTCAACAAGGCGCGTATCCGTGGGGTTGAAACCGAGCTGAAGTTCCCGATTGCGGAAGACTGGAAAGTCACGCTGAACTACACCTACAACGATGGTCGTGATATCAGCAACGGCGGCAACAAGCCGCTCTCCGAACTGCCGTTCCACACCGCCAACGGAACCGTTGACTGGAAGGCAACTCAGGACTGGTCGTTCTATGTGCAGGGTAACTATAAAGGCGAGAAACGTGCGCTTACCAGCGGTGAACCGACGCCAGGCGGCTACGTTATCTGGAACACCGGTGCGGCATGGCAGGCAACGAAAGCCGTTAAGCTGCGCGCAGGCGTGCAGAACCTGCTGGATAAAGACCTGAGCCGTGACGATTACAGCTATACGGAAGATGGTCGTCGCTACTTTGTAGGCGTGGATTATACGTTCTGATGTAACCTTTATGCCCGGTGGCGCTTCGCTTACCGGGCCTACAAAAACCACGAACGTAGGCCGGGTAAGGCGAAGCCGCCACCCGGCAATCGCATGCACTTATGCGAACAAGTGCTCCGCATGGAAGCGGAGATGATCTTCAATAAAAGACCCGATGAAGTAATAGCTGTGGTCATACGCCGGCTGAATGCGCAGCGTCAGCGGCCAGTCCTTCTGGCGAGCCGCTTCAGCCAGCACCGCAGGCTGTAGCTGTCCGGCGAGGAACTGATCCGCATCACCCTGATCGATAAGCGTTGGTATCGCATCCTCTGTCTGGCTTGCCAGCATCAGCGCGCAGCTGTCCCATTCCTGCCAGGTTTCTGCATTATCGCCCAGATAGTGGGTAAAGGCTTTTTGCCCCCAGGGTACCTGCGTTGGGTTCACAATCGGCGCAAACGCCGACACGCTGGTGTATTTCCCAGGGTTTTTCAGCGCCATGATAAGCGCACCGTGCCCCCCCATTGAGTGCCCGCTGATGGCGCAACGGTCATTCACTGCAAACTCCGCCTGAATCAGCGCAGGCAGCTCGTCACGAATGTAGTCATACATGCGGTAGTGGCTCGCCCACGGCTGCTCGGTCGCGTTGAGATAAAATCCGGCGCCTTTGCCTAAATCGTATCCGGCATCGTCGGCGACCTCATCCCCACGCGGGCTGGTGTCTGGCATCACCAGCGCAATGCCAAGCTCTGCCGCAATACGCTGCGCACCCGCTTTGGTGGTGAAGTTTTCGTCGTTGCAGGTCAGGCCAGAAAGCCAGAACAGAACCGGCGGTTTTTCCGTCGGCGGCAGGAAAATGCTGAACGTCATCGCACAGTTCAGGACGGTGGAGTCGTGCCGCCAGCGCTGCTGTCGACCTTCAAAACAACGGTGCTCTTCGAGCAGTTCCATGCAAGGCTCCTTAATGATGATACGTATTCATAAAATCCATAATACAGAGTTTTCATTGACCTGTGAGTAACTTTCACTTTCCCCTTACGCTCAGATACTGCATCATAAATTTACTTTTCTTTAACAACTGGAGCGGTCATGGCGCTGCGTATCGCGCTCAGCGGATTTGTGGTTTTGGTGGTGGCAATGGGGATCGGGCGCTTTGCCTTTACGCCTCAGGTACCGCTGATGATTGCCGCCGGGCAACTCACGCTAACCAGTGCGGGTCTGGTGGCGGCGATGAACTATCTGGGCTATCTGGTCGGGGCATGGGATGCCATGCGCGCCCATCGATTTGTGGAAACACGCCTCTGGTTGGGCATCACCGGCGCGGTCGCGCTGACGCTGCTCTCCGCGGCGGCGGATAACGCCGTGGTGCACGGCCTGCTGCGATTCGTGATTGGCTGCATGAGCGGCTGGTCGATGGTACTCATCGCCGCCTGGACCAACGAACGGCTGGGTCAGTTGGGCAAACCGGGGCTTAGCGCCGCTGTCTTTGCCGGGCCGGGCGCAGGCATTGCCCTGAGCGGGCTGCTCGCGGTCTATATTCAGGCGAAGGCGCTCTCTGCCGGGGCGGCATGGCAGATTTACGGCGTGCTGGCGCTGGTGCTGATTGCGCTGGTAGCGCGCTACCTGCCGCGTGCGGGTCAACTTCATAGACCCGGTACCGCGCCGGAGCCGCTGGTGCTGACGGCGGATTTAAAGCGCCTGGTCTGGAGCTACAGCCTCGCGGGGTTTGGCTATATCCTCCCGGCGACCTTCCTGTCGCAAATGGCGGCGGTGCGTTTTCCTGGCAGCCTGTTTGCCCAGTTTGTCTGGCCGATTTTCGGTTTCGCTGCCGTCATCGGCATTGTGCTCAGCATCCTACTGCGCCATACATCCACGGCTAACCGCAGGCTGGCGATTGTTTTGTGGTTACAGGGTGCAGGCGTGCTGGCCGCCTGGCTGCTGCCGGGCATTGGCGGTTTGCTGACGGGCGGTCTGCTGGTCGGCGGCGGGTTCTTATGTGCCGTGCAGCTTTCTCTGCTCTACGGTCGCGAGCTGGCACCGAACCACACGCGCTATATGGCGGGACTGCTCACCACCGGCTATGCCATCGGCCAGCTGATTGGCCCTGTGACGTCCGCGCTCTCCACCTGGTTAACGCATCGGCTGGAGCCTGCGCTGGGGCTGGCGGGCATCGCGCTGTTCATCGGCGGGGCACTGGTCTGGAACCGTCAGGCTGAAAGGCAGCAGCAATTGCAATAATTATCGTCGTGAATACTGGATTATGTGCGCCGCCTCACGCACAATGAGCGCACACTTTTGCCACAACGAGGGCAAAAGACGCCACACCTGCAGGAGAAAAGAATGTCATCACTCAGTAAAGAAGCTGCTCTGGTCCATGAAGCCCTGGTTGCGCGCGGTCTTGAAACGCCACTGCGTCCCCCGGTTCAGGAACTGGATAATGAAACCCGTAAGCGTCTGATTTCCGGGCATATGACCGAGATCATGCAACTGCTGAATCTCGATCTGAGCGATGACAGCCTGATGGAGACGCCTCAGCGCATCGCGAAAATGTACGTAGACGAGATCTTCTCTGGCCTTGATTACGCCAATTTCCCGAAAATCACCGTCATTGAAAACAAAATGAAGGTCGATGAGATGGTGACGGTGCGCGATATCACGCTCACCAGTACCTGCGAGCACCACTTCGTGACCATCGATGGCAAAGCGACCGTGGCGTATATTCCAAAAGATACGGTAATTGGCCTGTCCAAAATCAACCGTATCGTGCGATTCTTCTCCCAGCGTCCGCAGGTGCAGGAGCGTCTGACGCAGCAGATCCTGACTGCGCTGCAAACGCTGTTGGGCACCAGTAACGTGGCGGTCTCTATCGACGCTGTGCACTATTGCGTGAAAGCGCGTGGCGTGCGTGATGCGACCAGCGCAACCACCACCACGTCGCTGGGCGGTCTGTTTAAATCGAGCCAGAACACCCGCCAGGAGTTTCTGCGCGCCGTGCGTCACCACAATTAATCAGACAGGGCAGGGACCATGGAGCGAAACGTCACGCTCGATTTTGTTCGCGGCGTCGCCATTCTCGGTATCCTGCTGCTCAATATTAGCGCCTTCGGTTTGCCGAAGGCCGCTTATCTCAATCCCGCCTGGTACGGCGATATCACCCGAAGCGATGCCTGGACATGGGCAATCCTCGATCTCTTTGCGCAGGTTAAATTCCTGACGCTGTTTGCGCTGCTGTTTGGCGCAGGGTTGCAGCTTCTGCTCAAACGCGGCACGCGCTGGATCCAGTCTCGTTTAACGCTGCTGGCGATCCTCGGCTTTATTCACGGTTTGTTTTTCTGGGATGGCGACATTCTGCTCGCCTACGGGTTAGTCGGGCTCATCTGCTGGCGTCTTATCCGCGATGCGCCCAGCGTAAAAAGCCTGTTCAACACCGGCGTGATGCTCTATGTCATGGGGCTGTGCGTATTGTTTCTGCTGGGCGTTATCTCTGGCGATTCAACAAACCGCTCGTGGATCCCCGACGCGGCCAACCTGCAGTATGAGCAGTTCTGGAAGCTGAAAGGGGGGGCTGAGGCGATAGGTAATCGGGCCGATATGCTCGGTGATAATCTCCTTGCGCTGGGCGCGCAGTACGGCTGGCAGCTGGCAGGGATGATGCTGATGGGGGCATCCCTGATGCGCACCGGCTGGTTGAAGGGTGAATTCAGCCTGCGCCACTATCGCCGCACGGGCGCGGGTCTGGTCCTGCTCGGCGTGCTGATTAATCTCCCGGCGGTGATAATGCAGTGGCATCTTCACTGGGATTACCGCTGGTGCGCCTTCCTGCTTCAGGTGCCGCGTGAGCTTAGCGCCCCGTTCCAGACCATTGGCTACGCGGCGCTGATCTACGGCTTCTGGCCGCAGCTTTCCCGCCTGTGGATTGTCAGCGCCGTGGCCTGCGTTGGCCGCATGGCGTTAAGCAATTACATCCTGCAAACGCTGATCTGCACCACGCTGTTCTACCGATTTGGCCTGTTTATGAAATTCGACCGACTCACGCTGCTGGCGTTTGTTATTCCGGTCTGGATGGTTAACCTGGCGTTTTCCGTTATCTGGCTGCGTTATTTCCGCCAGGGACCGCTGGAGTGGGTCTGGCGAAAATTAACCGCACATGCTTCGGGTGTATCATTGCGTAATACATCCGGATAACGATCTGGATCACAATCATTAACAAAACGGATGTAAGCGTTTTCATCTGTGTGAGCTTCTTCACGTAGTCCCCTCTTTCTCGCTGCCAAAATAGCCTCCTTGCTAAACACAGGGGGTGTCTGTGAGTTGCTGCAATCCTATGAAGGATGGTGAACATGATCACCATTCGTGACGTCGCCCGCCTGGCGGGCGTTTCCGTGGCTACCGTCTCTCGCGTGCTGAACAACAGCGCGCTGGTCAGCCCTGAAACCCGTGAAACCGTAATGAAAGCCGTGACCCAGCTTGGGTACCGGCCAAATGCCAACGCGCAGGCGCTGGCGACCCAGGTGAGCGATACCATTGGCGTCGTGGTGATGGATGTGTCCGATGCCTTCTTTGGCGCGCTGGTTAAAGCGGTGGACGTTGTCGCCCAGCAGCACCAGAAGTACGTGCTGATTGGCAACAGCTATCACGAGGCGGAAAAAGAGCGTCATGCCATTGAGGTGCTGATACGCCAGCGTTGCAATGCCCTGATTGTGCATTCAAAAGCGTTAAGCGACGAAGAGCTGGCCGGGTTTATGGAGCAGATCCCCGGGATGGTGTTAATCAACCGGATTGTGCCAGGCTACGCGCACCGTTGCGTTGGGCTGGATAACGTCAGCGGCGCGATGATGGCGACGCGGATGCTCATCAGCAACGGCCATCAGCGCATCGGGTATCTTGCTTCCAGCCACCAGATTGAAGACGACGGAATGCGTCGGGAAGGGTGGCAGAATGCGTTGAAAGAGCACGGCATTGTCCCGCTGGAAAGCTGGGTAGGAACCGGTACGCCGGATATGCAGGGCGGGGAAGCCGCAATGGTCGAGCTGCTGGGCCGTAATCTGCAGCTTTCCGCCGTGTTTGCCTATAACGACAGCATGGCGGCGGGGGCGCTGACTGCGCTGAAAGACAACGGAATTGCGGTGCCACAGCATTTGTCGCTGATTGGCTTCGATGATATCCCGATTGCCCGTTACACCGACCCGCAGTTAACCACCGTGCGTTACCCCATTGCCTCGATGGCGAAACTGGCAACAGAACTGGCGTTGCAGGGGGCCGCAGGCCTGCTGGATCCTGAGGCAACACACTGTTTCATGCCAACTTTAGTCAGGCGGCATTCTGTCTCTATTCGGCAAACTGTGGCTCCGATCACTAACTAATTATGTGGCGTGATGTAACCGTTTTCAATCTGTGAGTAAATTCACAGTATCTTAACAAGCCGCTGACTATGATGTCAGCGTTTTAGAGGCTGAAACGCTATGTAACGGTGATTAATCATTTTCACTATAGCCAGCGAGCCGAAAACAACGAATAAAACGCATTTCTGGAGCGTTACCGAACACGGAAGATAGAAATTTTATAAGTGAACTTCGGCGATCAGTAACGTTTTATTAACACCTGCCCGCCGACCGTTATTCACAAGAACTACCCTGCATAAAAAAAACCGGAGATACCATGAATAAGAAGGTGTTGACTCTGTCTGCTGTAATGGCAAGCATGCTTTTTGGTGCAGCAGCGCACGCTGCGGATACCCGTATTGGCGTGACCATCTATAAATACGACGACAACTTCATGTCCGTTGTGCGTAAAGCGATTGAGAAAGATGCGAAAGCAGCGCCAGACGTTCAGCTGCTGATGAACGACTCCCAGAACGACCAGTCCAAACAGAACGACCAGATCGACGTTCTGCTGGCGAAAGGCGTGAAAGCCCTGGCGATCAACCTGGTTGACCCGGCTGCAGCAGGCACGGTTATTGAGAAAGCGCGCGGCCAGAACGTGCCAATCGTCTTCTTCAACAAAGAACCTTCCCGTAAGGCGCTGGATAGCTACGACAAAGCGTTTTACGTCGGTACTGACTCCAAAGAGTCCGGCATTATTCAGGGCGATCTGATCGCGAAACACTGGGCGGCGAACCCGAACTGGGACCTGAACAAAGACGGTCAAATTCAGTTCGTTCTGCTGAAAGGCGAGCCAGGCCACCCGGACGCTGAAGCCCGTACCACCTACGTTATTAAAGAGCTGAACGACAAGGGCCTGAAAACCCAGCAGCTGGCGTTAGATACCGCCATGTGGGATACCGCTCAGGCGAAAGATAAGATGGACGCGTGGCTGTCTGGCCCGAACGCCAACAAAATCGAAGTCGTGATCGCGAACAACGATGCGATGGCGATGGGTGCCGTTGAAGCCCTGAAAGCACACAACAAATCCTCCATTCCTGTGTTCGGCGTAGATGCGCTGCCAGAAGCGCTGGCGCTGGTTAAATCCGGCGCGATGGCCGGTACCGTTCTGAACGATGCCAACAACCAGGCGAAAGCCACCTTTGACCTGGCGAAAAACCTGGCCGACGGTAAAGGTGCTGCTGACGGCACGACCTGGAAAATTGAAAACAAAATCGTTCGCGTGCCATACGTGGGCGTAGACCAGTCCAACCTGGCTGAGTTTATCGGTAAATAAGATCTTTGTTTTGTCTTCACTGGGCGCAATTCGTTGCGCCCTTTTATAACGCGATATGCGAGGCCAACAAGGTATAATTATGGTCAGCACAACTACTCAGTCGTCCGGTGAATACTTGTTGGAAATGACCGGTGTTAACAAGTCTTTCCCCGGTGTTAAGGCACTCGATAATGTTAATTTAAAAGTGCGTCCTCACTCTATTCATGCCTTGATGGGGGAGAACGGTGCGGGTAAATCAACATTATTAAAATGTCTTTTTGGGATCTATCAAAAAGATTCTGGCAGCATTCTTTTTCAGGGGAAAGAGATCGATTTCCATTCAGCGAAAGAAGCACTGGAAAACGGTATCTCGATGGTTCACCAGGAATTAAACCTGGTACTGCAACGCTCGGTAATGGATAACATGTGGTTGGGACGTTACCCAACCAAAGGTGTGTTTGTCGATCAGGATAAAATGTATCGCGACACCAAAGCGATTTTCGATGAGCTGGATATTGATATCGATCCGCGCGCCCGCGTGGGGACATTATCCGTTTCCCAGATGCAGATGATCGAAATTGCCAAAGCGTTCTCCTATGACGCGAAGATCGTCATCATGGATGAACCCACGTCGTCATTAACGGAAAAAGAGGTTAATCACCTTTTTACTATTATTCGCAAGCTGAAAGATCGCGGCTGTGGGATTGTCTATATCTCGCACAAAATGGAAGAGATCTTCCAGCTGTGCGATGAAATTACCATCCTGCGCGACGGCCAGTGGATTGCCACTCAGCCGCTGGAAGGGCTGGACATGGACAAGATCATCGCCATGATGGTCGGCCGTTCCCTGAACCAGCGCTTCCCGGACAAAGAAAACAAGCCGGGCGAAGTGATTCTGGAAGTGCGCAATCTCACCTCGCTGCGCCAGCCGTCCATTCGCGATATCTCGTTCGACCTGCACAAAGGCGAAATTCTGGGCATTGCCGGACTGGTAGGGGCCAAACGTACCGATATCGTGGAAACCCTGTTTGGTATCCGGGAAAAATCGGGCGGCACCATTACGCTGCACGGTAAAAAAATTAACAACCATAACGCCAACGAAGCCATTAATAACGGTTTCGCGCTGGTGACGGAAGAGCGTCGCTCGACCGGTATTTATGCCTATCTCGATATTAACTTTAACTCGTTAATTTCGAACATTCGTAACTATAAAAGTAAAATCGGTCTGCTGGATAATTCCCGCATGAAGAGCGATACCCAGTGGGTAATTGACTCCATGCGCGTCAAAACGCCAGGCCACCGTACGCAAATTGGTTCGCTTTCGGGTGGGAACCAGCAAAAAGTCATTATTGGCCGCTGGTTATTGACCCAGCCCGAAATTCTGATGCTGGATGAACCAACCCGCGGTATTGATGTGGGTGCAAAATTTGAAATTTATCAGCTGATTGCTGAGCTGGCGAAAAAGAATAAAGGGATCATTATTATTTCTTCCGAAATGCCGGAACTGTTAGGGATCACAGACCGTATTCTGGTTATGAGCAATGGTCTCGTTGCCGGTATTGTTGACACCAAAACGACAACGCAAAACGAAATTTTGCGTCTTGCGTCTTTGCACCTTTAAGATCAGGGGCTCCTCATGAGTGCGTTAAATAAGAAAAGTTTTCTCACTTATCTGAAAGAAGGCGGTATTTACGTTGTTCTTTTAGTATTACTGGCCATTATTATCTTCCAGGATCCTACGTTCTTAAGCCTGCTGAACTTGAGTAACATTCTGACTCAGTCCTCCGTGCGTATCATCATCGCGCTGGGCGTGGCGGGGTTGATTGTCACCCAGGGGACTGACCTGTCAGCAGGACGTCAGGTAGGGCTGGCGGCGGTTATTGCGGCAACGCTGCTGCAGTCGATGGAAAACGCCAACAAGGTGTTCCCGGAAATGGCCACCATGCCGATTTTCGTGGTGATCCTGATTGTCTGCGCCATCGGTGCGGTGATCGGCCTGATCAACGGTATCATCATTGCTTACCTGAACGTGACGCCATTTATCACCACGCTGGGTACGATGATCATCGTTTACGGTATCAACTCCCTGTACTACGACTTCGTGGGCGCGTCGCCAATCTCGGGCTTTGACAGCGGCTTCTCGACCTTTACGCAAGGATTTATCGCGTTGGGCAGCTTCCGCCTGTCCTATATCACCTTCTATGCGCTGATTGCCGTGGCCTTCGTTTGGGTGCTGTGGAACAAAACCCGCTTTGGTAAAAACATTTTCGCCATCGGCGGTAACCCGGAAGCGGCGAAAGTCTCCGGCGTTAACGTTGCCCTGAACCTGCTGATGATTTATGCGCTGTCCGGTGTGTTCTACGCCTTCGGCGGGATGCTGGAAGCGGGCCGTATCGGCTCTGCCACCAACAATCTTGGCTTCATGTACGAGCTGGATGCGATTGCGGCCTGCGTGGTGGGTGGCGTCTCCTTCAGCGGCGGTGTGGGTACCGTGCTCGGCGTGGTCACCGGTGTGATCATCTTTACCGTCATCAACTACGGTCTGACCTACATCGGCGTGAACCCTTACTGGCAGTACATCATTAAGGGCGCCATCATCATCTTCGCGGTTGCGCTGGACTCACTGAAATACGCACGTAAGAAATAATGGCATCTCGCATTATCCGGCCCGCTCATTGAGCGGGCTTTTTTTTACGCTAGCGTGGATTCCTGTCCGGTGACTATGCTCTCGAACCAGTCAAGTTCAGAAAGCTTGCAGGCTATCCACTGTTCTGAAAAGGCTTCGCCTAAGCTGTCGGTGAGATACTGGCAGCGGGAAAACGCCTCGATTGCCTGCTGCTGGAACAGTGGAAGTTCTGGCTCATCACGCTGCGGTTCCGGTAAATCATCCTCATCGAAATTTTCCAGACCGTACAACATACCTGTCAGGATGGTTGCCGCAACGAGATATGGGTTGGCATCAGCGCCCGCCAGACGGTACTCAATACGACGGTTGCTCTCATCAGAGCAGGGGATACGCAGCGCGGCAGTGCGGGTGTTATAACCCCATGAATGGAATAATGGCTCTGTGAGGTTTTTACGAAGGCGCCGGAAAGCGTTAACGCCGGGGGCCAGAATGGCGATGGAGGCGGGCATCAGCGCCAGCTGACCTGCGATGCATAAGCGCATCATGCTATTGAGTTCATCAGCCGGTGAGGCAAATACGTTTTCACCGTGAATATCATTCAGGCTGAAATGAAAATGCAGGCCGCTGCCGGACAAGAGGCTGAACGGCTTGGCCATAAAGTTAGCCTGAAGGCCGTGCTTTTCAGCGACAAACCGCGTTAACCGACGCAGTGCCAGGATATTGTCACATACCTCCACGACCCGATGGCTGTGCTTCAGGTTTAACTCGAACTGACCTGATTCTGCCTCTGCCACAATGCCGGTCAGGGGGATATGCTGCCGGTGTGCCAGCTGTTCCAGCTCGTCAAACAGCGCAGCGTGGGCTGACGACGTATCCATATGAAAGCAGCCCTGATTCTGAAGCGCCTGAGTGCCAGGCCCCGTCAGGTAGAACTCAATTTCCGGTGCCATAACCGGGTACAGCCCGTGCTGATGAAAACGCGCCAGAACGTTCTGCAATATGACGCGTGGCTCAAGGGGACAAGGTTGCCCATCGCTGTCCTTCATCGTCAGGAGGATCTGCGCGGTATGCAGCGGATCGTGGGAAGAGGGGCGGAGGGAACCGGCAACCGGCATGCAAAGTCGGTCTGGCTCATCGTCACGTGACGCGGCGACTTTCCCTTTTTGATCCATCGAATAGACCGAGAGAGGAAAATAGCAGCCTTTCTCCAGACTCAGCATGCTGTCTACGGAAAGTCGCTTACCGCGCATAATGCCGTTAATATCGTTGAGACAGACATCGATGTGTTTGGTTTGTGGGTAACGCTCGAGATAATCCGCCACTTCCACCGACAGGCTCTGCTTCAGAGAGGCAAGCTTCTCCTCAAGATAGAGGCCGGAATTTAGCGCGGTCGGCAGCGATAAACCCGGGAAATTAAAGTACGGGCGAATACTTTTCAGGAAAAACGCGTTCATTATCGAGTTCATAGTCAGTCTTCAATGAAGCCGTAGCGGCAATGAACTCAGCGTAAAAGGTCAGGTGTAAAGAGGGGATAAAAAGCGTAGCACCCGGCGTAAAGAAACTATAAACGGAGGCTATTTTTTCTCTTTTTTCTGCAGATCGAGCAGCTGTTCTGGCGTCACCGCCGGATAACCCTGCGCATCTTCTGGCACTTCGTGCATTGCCGGGATCGGCACCAGCGGGCCTAAAAAGCGCGGTTCACGTTTGAAGATGTAGAGATCGGCTAATGCGCCAAAGCGGGCACCGAACTCGCGCACGCGCACGCTCAGCATGTCTTTTGGCGACGGCACGGCGTAGCACTGAGCCTGGATACCCATATGCAGCGCAATAAACAGCGCGCGCTCGCAGTGGAAGCGCTGGGTGATGATGATGAAATCGTTAGTGTCGAACACCTTGCGGGTGCGCACGATGGAGTCCAGGGTGCGGAACCCGGCGTAGTCGAGCACGATATCGGCAGGATCGACGCCTGCGGCAATCAGGTCCTTACGCATCGTCACCGGTTCGTTGTAGCTTTGCAGGGCGTTATCGCCGCTCAGCAGCAGGTAATTCACCTTGCCGCTGTTATAGGCGTTCAGCGCACCCTGTATGCGGTAGCGGTAATACTGGTTGATCACGCCGGTGCGGTAATACTTGGCGGTGCCGAGCACCACGCCAACCTGACGGTAGGGAAGATCCTGGAGGTCGTCAAAAATGTAGGGGGCGGTTTTCCAGCTCATCCAGCGGTCGAGACCGAGCACGATCAACAGCAGTATGCCGACCAGGACAGACAGGCTGTAAAAAACGCGCTTTAACATGGAGATGGCTCGTTCGTGGATGAAAGTTCACTCAGGCTACTGTACCCGCCTGGTTAGCGCAAGAAACGGTGAATCAACTGAGGGCTTTTTCAGCAAACTGGCGGGCATTTCTGCCCGCCGGAAGGTTCAGGCAAGCAGCACGCGGTCGATTGTGGTGCAGCCCAGCGCTTTCAGCGTCGCGGCGGTGGCGTCCCACTGAATCAGCGGCGCATCGGCTTTTTCTGCCAGAATGGCGCGCTGAATGTCCGGATAGTCGTAGCCGTTCAGGCTCAGCAGGTTAAGTGCGCCCTGCAGCGGAGGCAGCGTAGGGTTAAACGCGGCGTTCTCCGCATAGCTGCCGGTAAAGATGCGGCCATCACGGCACTGTAGCGCCACGCCGCTTGGCGATTGACTGTACGGCGTATGGCTCTTGTTCGCCGCACGAATGGCCGCTTCGCTCAGGTCATCGCCGGACAGCGCGAAACCGTGATCCTGCTCGTCCATCAGCAGCGTTTTAATCTCGAGATCTTTCGGACCGAAGGCGTCCGGCAGGTAATCCCCCAGCGTATGCGGCGCGCGGCCCGGCAGGTTAATGCGCAGCTGCAGCCCGCTGTTCAGCTCGTTCATAAACTGACGGCAGTGACCGCAAGGGGTGTAGTTAACGGTGATGGCGCTCAACGCTTTTTCACCGCGCAGCCAGGCGTGGCTGATGGCGCTTTGCTCGGCGTGAACGGTCTGCTGCATGGTCGCACCGAGGAACTCCATGTTTCCGCCGAAGTACCAGGTTCCGCTTACGCCGCGTGCAATGGCACCGACGTTGAAGTGGGAAAGGTCGGCACGCGCGCAGGCAGCAGCCAGGGGCAGCAGTGCGAAAGCCAGCGCGTCTTCATCCAGTCCCGTTGCCTGTTTCAGCGTCGTGACCTGCTCCGCCGTCAGCTGGGCGGGGAAATGCGCATCCGCCAGAACCGGAGCCAGGGCTGATTGCAAATTCTCGGCAAGCTGGGCGAAAGCAGCTTGAAAACGTGGGTGCATGGCGTTTGCCTCATAAAGGTTAATGGATCGGTAGTGTACGGAGCCGTTGGGGCTTTATATGTGATCCACTTCTCATTATGTATGCAACTTATGAAAACAAAATGAAAATTGCGCGACGCATCGCAAATTTTAGCCCATCACCGCCAGAATAATCGGGAAGACAAAGGGTGCAATCAGGGAGGTGATAATCCCGCAGATCACCAGCGCCAGCGAGCTAAACGCCCCTTCCTGATAGTCCACTTCGGCGCAGCGCGCGGTGCCCAGGGCGTGAGACGCAGTCCCCATCGCCAGACCACGTGCCGCTTTGGTGCGGATCTTCATCAGATTCAGCAGGGTATGGCCAAACACCGCGCCCAGGATCCCGACGAAAATCACGCACATCGCACTGATAGCCGGAATGCCACCGATGCTGCCGCCCACGGCCATCGCAATCGGTGTGGTGACGGACTTCGGCAGAATAGAGGCGGCAATCTGCGGAGAGGCTCCCATTAACAGGGCCACCGAGGTGCCGGTGATCATCGCCACCAGGCTACCGATAAAGCAGATGGTGATGATGGACTTCCAGCGGGCGCGGATCTGGTGCAGCTGTTCATATAAAGGAAATGCCAGCGCAACAACGGCAGGCTGCAGCAGATCGTTTAAAATTTTGCTCCCTGCGAAGTAGCGTTCGTAGGGAATGCCGGTGAGCAGCAGGAACGGAATAATCACCACCATCGCCACCAGCAGCGGGTTGAGCAATGGCATTTTGAAGCGTACGGCAAGTTTACGTGCAGCGAAGAACACCGCCAGGGTTAACGGCAGCGACCACCAGATATTGGCCATCATTTTTTTGTTTTCTCCCCGACCACTTTACGTTCGCCATGCACGATGTGCGAACTCCAGCTCACCACCAGGAATACCACCAGCGTACTGACCGCACAGGAGACGACAATCGGGCCGAACTGCGCTTTGAGCACGTCGTAATATTGCATGACACCTACGCCGATGGGCACGAAAAGCAGCGCCATGTAGCGGATAAGGACGAAGCAGCCTGGATTGACCCACTTCGCGGGCAGCACCTGTAACGCCAACAGCACAAACAGGATCAGCATCCCGATAATGCTGCCGGGAATAACGATCGGCAGCAGCGAGGCGATGAAAATCCCGGCGTACAGGCAGGCGTAAATCAGGACGAATGCGCGCAGATACTGCCAGATTGTATTCAGTGATTTGCTCATGGTGAAAGTCCTTGATGAAACGCATTCATCATACAATTAAACCCAGAAATGTGCCACGGATCACATCATGAAATTTGAGCATACCAGACATTCCAGAATGGAACGTCTGGTATCACCGCACAGGGACAGGCTACAGTTTAGAGGAAAGGAATTACAGTGGCGAAGTGACGAGCCAGAGAAATGCCTCTGAGTCAGGCATTGCGTTGGGCGGTGAGTTTATCCAGAAAAGAAAACAGCACTTGATTCATTTCACGGTAATCATGCGAGCGTAATTTTTCAGCCGTTTCGACAAAACGGAATTCTCCCGCACGGCGGAGATCGTTCTGCGAATGTTCGATAAGCAGCTCAACTACCTCCGACGTTAGCTCCATATGGCACTGAAAACCGTAAACCCGTTCGCCGTATTGCACGATCTGACGAGGACAGCCCTCGCTGTAAGCGAGCACCTTTGCCTGCGGCGTCAACCCTGGCATGTCGTTATGCCAGTGACCTACGTCCAGCCCTCCGCCAAAATTCTCAAAAAGCGGGTTCGCCTTGCCCGCATCTGTCAGCCTGACGGGAAATTTACCGATCTCTTTTTCCGGGCTGTGGCAAAACGCTGCGCCCAGCGCTTCACCGATAAGCTGCGAGCCCAGACAAACGCCAATCACCGTTTTACCCGCCTCTATTGCGCGGCCGATGAGTCGCATTTCCGCTTGCGCATCAAACCAGGGGCACTCCTTAAGCGTGGTGGCAGGTGATTGCGGGCCTCCCATAATGATAAGCATGTCTGCGCTCTCCAGTTCCTGAGGTAAAGGGTCATCCTGATAAACCCGGGTGTAGCTCAGACTACAGCCGCGGCTTTTCCCCCAGATTTCATAGGCGCCTGGCGCTTCGAAATGTTCATGAATGATAAAATGAATGTGCATTGCTTCTCTCTCCGGTTACGTGTACAAGCAGCATCATAAGAGGAAGGGAGGAATGTGAAATGCCAACCGTTATCGATAAAACGCCAATTCACGACGATGCTATCGGATGGTCCAGAGGGGCAATTAGCTATACGCGCGGCGAAGTGGATCCGCCCCACCATCATTCACAAGGTCAACTTTTGTTTGCCATCAAAGGCGTCATGCTGGTCGAAACCGGCAGCAAACGCTGGGTAATACCGCCACAGCGTGCGCTGTGGATCCCTCCCTTTCAGGAACACACCTACAGCGTGTTATCCGCAACAGAACTCCGCGCGGTCTGGTTTAGCCCGGAATTAATAACGCAATGCAAACCGTTTAAGCGGAAAGAGGATATTCACGTGATTAAGGCGACTGCGTTGTTCAAAGAGTTGATTGCTGGACTGTTCAGTTCGGAATACCGGCCGGCAAGTCAGCGAAGCATGGCTGTTTTGCTGCTCGACATTCTTAGTGAAACGCAGCAGATCTCGGCCGAATTGCCGATGCCTATTGATGAACGGTTACATCGTGTTGCCTGTGACATTATTGCCAACAATCTGTGGGGTGTTTCTATGGAAAGGCTGGCGGAGCAGGCCGCTATGTCTGAACGCACATTTTCACGCGCGTTTATCAAAGATACAGGCTTTAGCTTCCGGACCTGGCGACAGCGCGCAAGGATTTGTGCCTCGCTGGACCTGCTCGCAAACGGATACCCCGTTAAGCAGGTGGCCTGGATGCTGGGATTTTCCGGCCCGGCGGCATTTGCGGAGGCGTTTCGTGCTGTAGTGGGAGCAACGCCAGCTGACTTTCTCCCTGAACAGAAGCGCTTCCCAGCGATATAGAGAGCAGCTACTATAGCGCGTCTTTTTTCACAGGTACTGCTATGCGTGTTTTACTGGCCCCTATGGAAGGCGTGCTCGACTCCCTCGTGCGCGAGCTTCTGACCGAGGTGAACGATTACGATCTCTGCGTGACGGAGTTTTTGCGCGTGGTCGATATGTTGTTGCCGGTAAAATCCTTCTACCGTCTGTGCCCCGAGCTGCACAACCAGAGCCGGACGACCTCCGGTACGCTGGTGCGTATTCAGCTGCTGGGGCAGTACCCTGAATGGCTGGCGGAGAACGCCGCCCGTGCGGTTGAGCTGGGCTCTTACGGTGTCGATCTCAACTGCGGCTGTCCGTCGAAGATGGTGAACGGCAGCGGAGGCGGGGCGACGCTGCTGAAAGATCCTGAACTCATTTATCGCGGCGCGAAGGCGATGCGTGAGGCCGTGCCGTCGCATCTGCCGGTGACGGTCAAAGTGCGCCTGGGCTGGGACAGCGACGCGCGTCAGTTTGAAATTGCCGATGCGGTGCAGCAGGCCGGTGCCACCGAGCTGGTGGTGCACGGACGTACTAAAGAGGACGGCTACAAAGCGGACCGCATTAACTGGCAGGCGATTGGTGAGATCCGCAAACGCCTCAGCATTCCGGTTATCGCCAACGGCGAAATCTGGGACTACGAAAGTGCGCAGGCCTGCATGAAGGAGACGGGCTGTGATGCGGTGATGATAGGCCGCGGCGCGCTGAACGTGCCGAACCTCAGCCGGGTGGTGAAATATAATGAACCGCGTATGCCGTGGGCAGACGTGGTCACGCTGCTGCAAAAATACAGCCGTCTGGAAAAGCAGGGCGACACCGGTTTGTATCACGTTGCGCGTATTAAGCAGTGGCTCAGTTATTTGCGCAAGGAATATAGCGAAGCGTTAGGCTTATTTCAGGAGATCCGTACGCTACAGACCTCTGCGGATATTGCACGCGTGATCCAGTCAAAATAATAAGCGTTAATTTGCTCACACTTTTTTAAAATATAAAACGATGCAGGTTTTCAAGGTGGCGTGACGGTGTTAAGGTGCCACTGTTTTCAACGCAGGATTGTTACTGGTTAACAGGCAAAACCTAAGCGTTTCACAGCATTAACCGCTGTGGAGCGCTTAGGTTTTTTTTTGCCTGTCATTCACGCAGGAGAACCATTTGGCCTAACGCTTTTTGCTGGAACGAATAATTAAAACACGACGGGAAATAGAAAAATTTCCTGCGAACGGTTACGCACTAATACTCAGCTACAGGTTGCTATTATGACAAATAAAAATAATCTCTATGCCCTCGCTTTATTGATGATATCGCCTTTAACAATGGCGCAGGAGTGGAATGGAACGGTATTAGGGTTTGAAGCCCCGCCGGAGCCTGTTCTGGGCGAAATGCTCGGCATACGTAAAATCCTTAACGATAACGGTTTTACCTATAACCTCGGATACCTGAATGAAATTGGCTGGAACGGCGGTGGCGGATATAACCACGACTCCCACGTGGCCTATATTGACCAGTTCGCGCTGACCTTCAACCAGGATCTGGAGCGCTGGACGGGCATCCCGGATGCGCGTATCGAGGGGAACATCGTCAACCGCAACCACAACGACGACCTCACCACCAAACGCGTGCAGGATCCGCGCGTCAACTTTAACGACCTGACCCAGGAGAGCTGGGGCGGACAGTCGATTACCCGTCTGGGCTGGCTGACGTTTGCCCGCAGCTTTGATGACCGACGCCTCACCTGGCGTATCGGCATGATGAACAAGGTGCAGACCTTCGACCAGATCATCCCGTGCGACTTTCAGCTGCTCTCCCAGTGCGGCGGGAAATCGGCCAACTCGCTGACCTGGAACAACTGGAACGTTCACACCTGGGGCACCACGCTGGAGTATAAGCTCACGCCAACCGTCACCTTAAAAGGCGGCGTGATGGAGCAAAACCCGGACGCCTCCAGCCGCAGCCACGCGTGGAGCTGGTCGACGAAGGGCAGCAAAGGGGTCTTGCTCCCGGTCGAAATCGAAGCGCGTCCGCTGATTAACGGTCTGCCGGGCGCCTATAACCTCGGTGTGGTGTTTACCAACGCGCCGCAAACCGATCTCTACCGCGGAAAATCCGGCGGGGCTGGGGCGAGCGATCTGGACGGTTACGAGAAGCATAACCGCACGTGGTTCATGTACGCCGGGCTTAACCAGCAGATCACGCAGCACAAGGACGATCCGAATCGCGGGTTGAGCACCTCGGTCAGCATGAGCCTTGCGGATCAGCGCAGCAACTATATGCATCAGATGTATGCTGCCTCGCTGCGCTACCGCGGGCTGTTTGACGCCCGCCCGCAAGACTGGATTGGCTTCGGGCTAACCTGGATTGATATGAGCAGCCAGTACGCCCGCAACCAGCGCTATATGAACAGCCTGAGCGGCGTGTCGGACTATAACGATCCGGCGTATCACCCGGTGCCGGGCCACTCCCTGAACGGTGAGTTTTACTATCGCTTCCGTCCGGTGCCGTGGCTGGAGCTGCAGCCGGGCATTCAGTACTGGCACCATCCGGGCGGTGTGTCCCGGACGCAGGATGCCTGGGTAACGGAGCTGAAAACCGTTGTGACGTTCTAGCAATGTCGATCCGCATCACGTTTCTGATGCGTGACGTATTGAGGCTACGAATGAAACTGATAGAGTGCCAGAACTGGATTGTTACTGCTTCGGCAGGCAAAACCTGATTTTCTGGCTTCTGCCGGAGGTCAGGTTTTTTTGTTTCTGGGGTTCCGATGAAAATCGCCAAGATACTCAATAATAACGTGGTGGTTGTTCAGGATGAGCGCGGGCGCGAACAGGTGGTGATGGGCCGCGGGCTGGCCTTTCAGAGGCGCGTGGGTGACGCGCTGGATACCGCGCTGATTGAAAAGGTGTTTGCGTTACAGAGCGATGAGCTGGTGCAGCGTCTCGGTGAGCTGCTGAGCCAGATCCCGCTGGAGGTGATGACCACCTGCGACCGCATAATTGGGCTGGCGGCGCAGCGGCTGGGGAAATTGCAGGAAAGTTTGTATATCACCCTGACCGATCACTGCTACTTCGCGATTGAGCGCCAGAAGAAAGGGCTGGCGATCAAAAACGTGCTGCTGTGGGACATCAAGCGCCTCTATCCGAAGGAGTTTGAGCTGGGGCAGGAGGCAAGGGCCATTATCGCCAAACGCCTGAACGTCGAGCTGGCTGAGGACGAAGCGGGGTTTATCGCGCTGCATCTGGTCACCGCGCAGCTGAACAGCGAAATGCCGGAAGTGATGCACGTGACAAGGGTGATGCAGGAGATCCTGCAACTGGTGAAGTATCAGCTACAGCTGGAGTACGACGAAGAGTCGCTCAGCTATCAGCGTTTTGTCACGCATCTGAAGTTTTTTGCCCAGCGGATGCTGACCCGCACCGTGGTGGACGATGACGATGTCTCGCTGCATACCGCGGTAAAGGACAACTACGCGAAAGCATGGAAATGCGCCGAGAAAATCGCGCAGCACCTGAACAAAAGCTATCAGCGCGAGCTGACGACCGAAGAAATTATGTTCCTCGCCATTCATATTGAACGGGTGAGAAAAGAGGGGCGTTAAGCCTCAAATCTGGATTGTTACTGCATAACGCAGGCAAAACCTGAGCGCGGCCTTCGAAAGGAGGACGTTCTCGGGTTTTTTATTTTTATACTCAGTCAAGAGGTGCCTGCGGGCATCGGATGTAAGGAAATCGAGATGGAATACCAGGCTTTAGCGACGGATATTCTCGGCCACGTTGGCGGAAAAGAGAACATTGTCAGCCTTGTCCACTGCGCGACCCGGCTTCGCTTTAAACTGAAAGATAACCAGAAAGCGGATGCCGAAGGGCTGAAGAAAAATCCGGGCGTGATTATGGTGGTCGAAAGCGGCGGCCAGTTTCAGGTGGTGATTGGCAACCACGTGCATGACGTCTGGCAGGCGGTGCGCAAAGAGGCCGGGCTCACTGACGATGCGCCAGCCGTGGAAGAGAAGGGCGACAAGGGCAACCTGCTGGGCCGCCTGATCGACATCGTCTCCGGAATTTTCACCCCGTTTATCGGCATTCTGGCAGCCTCCGGTATTCTGAAAGGGCTGCTGGCGCTGGCGGTTGTCTGCGGCTGGCTCACACCTGAAAGCGGCACCTATAAAATCTGGTTCGCGGCCAGCGACGCGCTGTTCTTCTTCTTCCCGCTGGTGCTGGGCTATACCGCGGGCAAGAAATTCGGCGGCAACCCCTTTATTACCATGGTGATCGGTGGGGCGCTCACCCACCCGATGATGATTGCGGCGTTTAACGCCAGCCAGCAGCCGGGGGCGGTTTCCGAGGCGTTTCTCGGCATACCGGTGACCTGGTTCAACTACAGCTCGTCGGTGATCCCCATCATTCTTGCCGCGTGGGTCAGCTGCTGGCTGGAAAAACAGAGCACCAGGCTGCTGCCATCCTCAATGAAAAACTTCTTCGCGCCGCTGATCTGCTTAGGCGTGACCGTTCCGCTGACCTTCCTGGTGATTGGCCCGCTGGCAACCTGGCTCAGCCAGCTGCTGGCCAACGGCTACCAGTGGATTTACGTCCTGGCACCGTGGCTGGCGGGCGCGGCGATGGGCGCGCTGTGGCAGGTCTGCGTCATCTTCGGCCTGCACTGGGGGCTGGTGCCGCTGATGATCAACAACCTGGCGGTGCTGGGGCATGATTCTATGCTGCCGATGCTGCTGCCTGCGGTGTTCGGCCAGGTCGGCGCGGCGCTGGGGATTTTCCTGCGCACTCGCGATGCGCGTCAGAAAATGCTGGCCGGGTCGTCCGTAACGGCAGGGATTTTCGGCATCACCGAACCGGCAGTCTATGGCGTTAACCTGCCGCTGCGCAGACCCTTTATTTTCGGCTGCGTGGCGGGGGCAATCGGCGGCGCGATTGTCGGCTTCAGCGACACCCACGTGTACTCCTTCGGCTTTGCCAACGTCTTTACCATCGCCCAGATGATCCCGCCGGGTGGGGTAGATGCCACGCTGTGGGGCGGCATCATCGGCACCGTGGTGGCGCTGGTGCTGAGCTGCGTCCTGACGCTGGTGGCGGGCATGCCAGCACGCTCAGCGCCCGAGGCGGTTGCGCCAGCGGGTGAAAACGATGTGCTGGCTCCGATGACTGGTACCGTGCTGGCGCTCGATCAGGTGCCCGATACCACCTTTGCCAGCGGCCTGCTGGGCAGCGGTGCTGCCATCATTCCCTCCGACAACAGGGTGGTTGCCCCGTTTGCGGGTGTTGTTGCCTCTCTTTTCCAGACCAAACACGCCATTGGCCTGCTCAGCGACAGCGGCATTGAAGTGTTAATCCACGTCGGGATCGACACCGTGAAGCTCGATGGTAAACCGTTTACCGCCCACGTGAAGGTGGGCGACAGGGTGCAGCCGGGCGACCTGCTGCTGGAGTTTGATCGTCAGGCGATTATCGATGCCGGATACGACCTGGCGACGCCGATCATTATCAGTAACAGCGACGAGTATCGCGAGGTGGCGACCGTGGCGGCAGCGTCCGTTAACGCCGGTGCACCGCTGCTCAGCGTAAGCCATCAATAACAGGAGAACGTGATGAAGACTTTCCCGGACGATTTTTTATGGGGCGGCGCGGTTGCCGCGAATCAGGTAGAAGGCGCGTATCTGGAGGATGGAAAAGGGCTGTCCACCTCAGACGTCCAGCCGCAGGGGGTGTTTGGCCCGGTGGTGGAGCGCGTGGCGGGCGACAGCGGCATTAAGGATGTCGCCATCGACTTCTATCACCGCTACCCGGAAGATATCAAACTCTTTGCCGAAATGGGCTTTAGCTGCCTGCGCGTCTCCATTGCCTGGACGCGTATCTTCCCGAACGGCGATGAGCAGGCGCCAAACGAAGCGGGGCTGGCGTTTTACGACAGGCTGTTTGACGAGCTGGCCGCGCACGACATCACCCCGCTGGTCACGCTGTCGCACTATGAGATGCCGTGGGGGCTGGTGAAGCAGTACGGCGGCTGGGGCAGCCGTCAGACGATTACCTTCTTTGAGCGCTACGCCCGCACCGTGTTTGCGCGCTACGGGGAGAAGGTGAAGCTGTGGCTGACCTTCAACGAAATCAACATGTCTCTGCATGCGCCGATGACCGGCGTGGGCCTGCCCGAAACCAGCAGTAAAGGGGAAGTGTATCAGGCGATCCACCATCAGCTGGTGGCCAGCGCGCTGGCGGTGAAAGCCTGCCACGAGATTATCCCGGATGCAAAAATTGGCAACATGCTGCTGGGCGGCCTGATGTACCCGCTGACCTGCAGGCCGGAAGACGTGCTGGAAGCGCTGCAGGAGAACCGCGCCTGGCAGTTCTTTGGCGACGTGCAGTGCCGCGGAGCGTACCCAGGCTATATGCTGCGCTTCTTCCGCGACAGCGGCATCCAGATTGATATCACCGACGCCGACCGTGATGCGCTGAAATCCACCGTCGATTTTATCTCGTTCAGCTATTACATGACTGGCTGCGTGACAACCGATGAAGAGTTGAACCAGCAGGCGCGGGGCAACATCCTGAGCATGGTGCCAAACCCGCATCTGGCAAGCTCCGAGTGGGGTTGGCAGATTGACCCGGTGGGCCTGCGCACGCTGCTGAACGTACTCTGGGATCGCTATCAGAAGCCGTTGTTTATTGTAGAAAACGGCCTTGGCGCGAAGGACAAACCGGACGCCGACGGCGTGGTGCAGGACGACTACCGCATCAGCTACCTTAACGACCACCTGGTGCAGGTGCGTGAGGCCATTGACGACGGCGTCGAGGTAATGGGTTACACCAGCTGGGGGCCGATCGATCTGGTGAGCGCGTCCAAAGCGGAACTGTCCAAGCGCTATGGCTTTATTTACGTAGACCGCGACGACAGCGGTAAAGGCACCCTGACCCGCAGCCGCAAAAAGAGTTTTTACTGGTATAAAGAGGTGATTGCCACGAAGGGGGCATCGCTGAAAGCCTGAATGGAATAACGACGCCCGGCGCAGTGCCGGGCAAATAGGTCAGAAAATCATTTTGAATACGCCGGTAACCACTAACAGCCCTATCAAAAATATAATTAAAATAACCCACAGTAATATTTTCATTCCCTTCTCCTGCCCGTGTATGACACTGAATAAGTGTAGCAGTCAATTCATAATTGGCATGAATATGTTGAATTTATTCATTGTGATTGGGAATAAATTGCCGAATATGAAAATGTATGACAATTTGCGGATTGCCACGCGTTACTAAAAAACAGAATGGCATCAAGCGTAATTTGCGCCTTTAATTTTTTGAGTTATGGCGTCATGAAACGTTCTCTTATTTTATCTCTGAGTGCCCCTCTTGTCTTAATTCTGGCTGCCTGCGCGCCGGAACATGCCAGCGTATCGCCAATTAACGCGCAAGCCACTGCGGCGTCGGTCAATACACGGCTAAGCCGAACCAGCTGGCCGAAAAACGAATGGTGGAAAGATTATAACGATCCGCAGCTTAATTCGCTGATCGCGAAGGCGCTAAATGATGCGCCGGATATGCAAATCGCCCGACAGCGTATTACGCTCGCGGAAGCGCAGGCGAAAGCCACCATGGCGGCAGATGGCCCACAGATTGATTTTTCAGCCGATGCGGAACGGCAAAAAATGTCTGCGGAAGGGTTGATGGGACCCTTCGCCATTACCGATCCGGCTGCGGGTACGACCGGGCCGTGGTACACCAACGGAACATTTGGCCTGACAGCGGGCTGGGATCTCGATTTGTGGGGGAAAAACCGCGCGCAGGTTGAAGCCCGCATCGGCAAGGTCAACGCCCAGAAAGCCGAGATGGAGCAGACGCGTCAGCTGTTGGCCAGCAGCGTCGCGCGGCTTTACTGGGAGTGGCAGACCCAGGCCGCGGTGGGGGAGGTTCTCGCAGAGATTAAACACGAGCAGGAAAATATCATCGGTGCCGACCGCGAGCTGTATCAGCACGGGATCACCTCCTCGGTAGAAGGTGTCGAAACCGATATCAATGCCAGCAAAACCGAAGAGCAGCTTGCCGGGGTAAAAGGCAAAATGAAAGCCGTTGAGGCACGTCTGCAGGCCCTGACCAATACCTCCTCGATGAAGCTGACTCGCCATGCTTTACCGACAGCGGAAGCGGCGTTGCCCGCCACGCTGGGATACGAACTGCTGGCTCGCCGCCCTGATCTGCAGGAGGCGCACTGGTACATTGAAGCTTCCCTGAGCGAAGTGGATGCAGCCAAAGCCGCCTTCTATCCCGACGTGAACCTGATGGCATTCCTGCAGCAGGATGCCCTGCATCTGAGCGATCTGTTCCGTTCCTCCGCCCAGCAAATGGGTGTCACCGCGGGGCTGACGCTGCCGATCTTCGACAGCGGCAGGCTGAATGCGAATCTGGATATCGCCCAGGCGCAGAACAACCTGTCGGTGGCGAACTACAACAAGGCGGTGGTCGATGCCGTTAACCAGGTGGCGCGCACGGCCAGTGAAGTTGAAACCCTGACCGCCAAAAACCAGCAACAGCAGCAGGTCGAGAAAGATGCTGCGCGCGTGGTGGCACTGGCACAGGCGCGCTTTAGCGCCGGGATTATTGCCGGTTCCCGCGTCAGCGAGGCTAAAATTCCGGCACTCAAGGAACATATCGCTACGCTAACCCTGAAAGGGCAGTACGTGGATGCCACGCTACAGCTGACGTCCGCGCTGGGTGGTGGCTATCATCACAGCTAAAAAGGGTGATTATCTATACTTACCTCTTTGCACATTTTCAGGAGGTGAGTATGACCCGAGTAGCAATTGTGACGGCATCGGATTCCGGTATCGGTAAAACCACCGCGCTGATGCTGGCAGAGCGCGGCTTTGATGTCGGTGTCACATGGCATTCCGATGAAAGCGGCGCGCGGGAAACCTGTCGTGAGGTTGAGGCGAGGGGGCAACGTGCAGAGGCTATCCAGCTTGATCTGAGCACGTTGCCGGACGGTGCAAAGGCCATTGATACGCTGATTGCGCGTTTCGGTCGGCTTGATGTACTGGTCAACAATGCCGGGGCGATGACCAAAGCGCCATTCCTTGAGATGCCGTTTGACGACTGGCGGAACATTTTCACCGTTGACGTGGACGGCGCGTTTCTCTGTTCGCAGATTGCCGCGCGGCAGATGGTGAAGCAGGGGGAAGGGGGGCGAATTGTGAACATAACCTCGGTGCATGAGCACACGCCGCTGCCTGACGCCAGCGCCTATACCGCGGCAAAACATGCGCTGGGTGGCTTAACCAAATCCATGGCGCTGGAGCTGGTTAAGCACAAGATTCTGGTGAACGCCGTTGCGCCCGGGGCGATTGCCACGCCGATGAACGACATGGATGATAGCGAAGTGAAAGAAGGCTCAATGCCGGAAATCCCGCTGGCAAGGCCGGGGCATACCAAAGAGATCGCCAGCCTGGTGGCGTGGCTGTGCGACAGCGACGCCAGCTACACGACGGGGCAATCCTTTATCGTTGACGGCGGATTTATGCTGGCGAATCCGCAGTTTAAGCCGTAGGGGTAAGTGTCCCCTCACCCTAACCCTCTCCCAAGGGGAGAGGGAACTTAAAACCTCCTCTGCCTGTGAGAGAGGGCAACAGACCGCACTAAGCTAATCCTCATCACGCCTCTTCTCCCTGTGCCGCATCCACAGCCTGACCCCAATCACCGCCACAACCACCAGAATCAGCCACGCCCAGTGTTTAATATGCTGATCGAGATTATGCAGCCACGGTCCGATCACCTCTCCGCCCACGTAGCCGAGCGTGGTGAAGATCAGCGCCCAGGCAATCGCGCCTACAATATTGAGCGGCAGAAATATTTTGGGCGGTAGACGGCTGGCACCGATCAGAATCGGCCCGATAATGCGAAAGCCGTACATAAAGCGGGTGCCAATGACGAACAGATAGGGATGACGCTGAATGAGGCGCTGAGCGCGGCGGATTTTCTTTTGATGCTTTGCGAAACGCTTAAGCAGCGTCGGCCCGAAGCGCAGCCCCAAAAAGTAGAGCAGCTGATCGCCAATCATCCCGCCCAGCGCGACCGCGGCGACGACCAGCGGGAATTTCAGCAATCCCTGATGCGCCGCAACGCCGCCTAACAGCGTGATGGTTTCGCCTTCTGCCACGCTACCGATGACCAGCGCGGCATATCCATATTGTTCAATGAGTCCGTTGATATCCATTACGTCTGAGTTATCTCCCTGTTCGAGCCTGCATTAATCATATACCCCCAGAATCAACCGTGCGGCAATCAACGGAATTTTCCCGCTGTACATAAAATAATCTAAAGCCTGCATTATACTTAGTGTATCGCTGACGGGCCGACAACAAGGGGGCGCTATGAACCATGTCTGGGGACTCTTCTCCCATCCCGATCGTGAAATGCACGTGATCAGAAGCGAGAACGAAACGGTCGCGCATCATTACACGCACCATGTGCTGCTGATGGCAGCGGTGCCGGTAATCTGTGCGTTTATAGGCACAACACAAATCGGCTGGAATTTTGGTGATGGCACCGTGGTTCAGCTCTCCTGGTTTACCGGGCTGTATCTTGCCGTCATCTTTTACGGCCTGATGCTGGCGGGTGTGGCGGTGATGGGGCGCGTTATTCACTGGATGGCGCGAAACTACCCGCAGCGTCCGTCGCTGGCCCACTGTATGGTCTTTGCCGGATATGTCGCGACCCCGCTGTTCTTAAGCGGTATTGTTGCGCTCTATCCACTGGTCTGGCTGTGCGCGCTGATCGGTACTGTTGCCCTCTTTTACACCGGTTATCTGCTGTATGTAGGGGTGCCAACCTTCCTGAATATCAATAAAGAAGAGGGCCTGAGCTTCTCCAGCTCCACGCTTGCCATCGGGGTTCTGGTCCTGGAGGCGTTACTGGCTCTGACGGTTATTCTGTGGGGTTATGGATACCGTCTCTTTTAAGCTCACTGCATTGCTGGCGTAAATGCCAGCAATGCAGCATCTGTTCACGATTCTCCGCTGGCGACAACGCACGGTGACCGCTATGATGCCGAAGCCAGCCTGCGTTTATCCGTTGACGCAGGCGGTGTACGTCATTACGTGCGTGAATAATTATCAGAAGTCTCACCATGCTGAAATTCCGAGTTTCATTACTGAGCCTGGCGCTGCTGCTGGGTGCGTCCGCTGCCTTGCCAGCCATCGCCAAAACGCCTGCGGTGACCTCCGCGGCGGCACAACCGCAAATTGCCTCCGGCAGCGCGATGATCGTCGATCTCAACACCAACAAAGTGATCTATGCCAGCCACCCGGATCTGGTGCGTCCGATCGCCTCCATTACCAAATTAATGACCGCGATGGTGGTGCTTGATGCACGACTGCCGCTGGATGAAAAACTGAAGGTCGATATCAGCCACACGCCGGAAATGAAAGGCGTCTACTCCCGCGTGCGTCTGAACAGTGAAATCAGCCGTAAGGACATGCTGCTGCTGGCGCTGATGTCCTCCGAAAACCGCGCGGCAGCCAGCCTGGCGCACCACTATCCGGGCGGCTATGATGCGTTTATTCGTGCGATGAATGCCAAAGCCAAATCGCTGGGGATGACCAATACCCGCTATGTGGAGCCGACCGGGCTGTCGATTCATAACGTCTCAACGGCGCGTGACCTGACGAAGATGCTGATTGCCAGCAAGCAGTACCCGCTGCTTGGCCAGCTCAGCACCACGCGTGAGGACATGGCGACGTTCTCTAACCCGTCCTACACGCTGCCGTTCCGCAACACTAACCATCTGGTGTATCGCGAGAACTGGAATATCCAGTTAACCAAAACCGGGTTTACCAATGCGGCAGGCCACTGCCTGGTGATGCGCACCGTGTTTAACGGCAAGCCGGTTGCGCTGGTGGTGATGGATGCCTTCGGAAAATATACCCACTTCGCGGATGCCAGCCGCCTGCGGACGTGGATTGAGACCGGGAAAGTGCAGCCGGTTCCGGCCGCGGCGCTGACGTATAAAAAGCAGAAAGCGGAACAGATGGCGACGGCGCAGAACGACTGAGTCGTTTGTCAGCGCCGGGTGGCGGCTTCGCCTTACCCGGCCTACAAAGACCTCGACACGTAGGCCCGGTAAGCGAAGCGCCACCGGGCGAAAGCGCCTACTCCGGCAGCGTCCAGTCACCGTCGTTGAGCGGGCGCTGCATTATCAACGTATCCCGCCAGTCGCCTTTCTTATACCCAACGCTTCGCAATTGACCCACGACATCAAAACCGTGCTTTTTATGTAAGCGCAGCGAGCCCGAGTTGTTATTCCCGTCACCCACAACGGCAATCATCTGCCGCCACGGGCCCTGCTCGCAGCGTGCGATCAGCGCGCTCAGCATCGTCGAGCCAAATCCACGGCCCGTGGTGCTGGCATCCACATAGATTGATTCTTCCAGCGTAAAGCGATAAGCCTGTCGCGGACGATACGGAGTGGCATAGCAATAGCCGACGACGATACCGCGGTACAGCGCGACCAGCCACGGCAAGCCGCTGTCGGTGACGTTTTTCATACGCTTACGCATTTCGTCTACGGTGGGGGGAACTTCTTCGAAGGATGCGCGGCCATGGAGTACATGCCATGCATAGATGGCCGAGATGGCATGCGCATCATCTGGCAGGGCATCACGCACCTCCAGTTCGGTTTCGGATAAAATATCTACAGCCGACATGATGTGCCCGCTCCTTATCGTAGAATGCCGGAGAAACGTCTCTCCGGCGACAGATCGCTACTCTAGTACGATTAAGGAGCGCTTAACAATCTCTCAAATATGGCTGTATGAATTAATCAGATGCTTGCGTTATGGGCTGCTCCGCATCTGCCTCTTCTTTCCAGTATTTCTTCCGCGTTGTCTTACCAATGCCGGGATTCATACTATTTGTAGGGTCATTCTCGCGATAAAACTGCTTAAGTGCGTCAGGCGCTTTATAAAGATGCCCTACGTTGTGTTCTGCAGGATATTGCGCGCCACGTTCATGTAACAGGGCGAGCATCTGCTCTTTAAGCGCGTGCGCGTCGACGCCTTTTTTAACGATGTAATCCTGATGGAAGACGTAGCACATAAAGTGGCCGTAATAGAGCTTGTGCACCAGCTTGCTGTCGATCTCCGGCGGCAGGTGCTCAAACCATTCGGTATCGTTGCGTCGCAGGGCGATATCCAGCGCCAGAATATCTTCCACCTCTTCGGAATGCACCGCCTGATAACGGATGGCTGCGCCCGCGGCGGCGAAACGATGCAGGAAGGCTTTGCTGCCTTCTTCCGGCGTGCAGGCAAAGAAATCACCCTCAGCCGTCTTGAAGAACTCGGTCAGCCAGTTTTGTGCTTCAGCAATCCCGTCTCCGGCCGTCTTCAGCAGCAGGTGGTGCTCATACTTATCGCGCCAGGTTTTCATTCGCTCCGGTAAATGCGCCGGAAAAACGTTGCCCAGCTTCTGCATAAAGCGGTCGGTGAAGTGCGGTTTGAACAGCGACACTTTATCGAGCATCGCGTCGGTGCGGCCCTTCATGGTGAAGAAGAACGGCATTTTGTCGGTGCCGAGTTTGTCGATCATCAGGAAGGTGTCTTTCCCGTAGCGCTCGGCGATGTCGTATATATCCCGGTGCATATATTCGCCCGCGACCGGCAGGTGGGTAAATTCGCCCAGAATATGACGACGGATTTCGGTCAACACCTCGGGCTGATTGGTGCCGATGTAAAATACCTGCTGCTTTTTCTCTGCCGGGAAGGTATCAAGACGCACGGCAAAAACGGCGAGCTTGCCCGCGCAGCCGGAGGATTCAAACAGGCGGTCCGGGTCAGCGTTATAGCGCGCCGGGGTGTCGGCGTCGATATCCCGCACGCGGGTGACGTAATCATGATCGTGCGCGTGGCGGCCATCGTGCTGAACGTCTTCGTCCTTCACGCGGTCATCGTCAAGCTTGCTCAGGATCTGCTCCGGCGTCACGCCGAGATCGATACCCAGATGGTTCACCAGCGTCAGCTTGCCGTTTTCGTCGATGCGGGCATACAGCGACATCTCGGTATACGCTGGGCCGCGCTGCACCAGCGAGCCGCCGGAGTTATTGCAGATCCCGCCGATCACCGACGCGCCAATACAGGAGGAGCCGATCACCGAGTGCGGTTCGCGTCCCAGCGGCTTAAGCGCTTTTTCCAGCGTGTAGAGCGTGGTGCCTGGGAAGGCCAACACCTGTTCGCCTTTGTCCAGCAGGTGAAGTTTGTCGAGGCGCAGGGTGCTGATAATCACGATGTCACGATCGTAATCATTGCCGTTCGGCGTGGAGCCTTCGGTCAGGCCGGTATTGGCGGCCTGCATTAAAATAATCTTGTCGGCGGCGACGCAGGCGCTCAGCACGCGCCACAGCTCAAGCAGCGTGCCGGGGAAGACCACGGCCAGCGCGTCACCCTGGCCGGAACGGAAACCCTTGCGGTAGCGGGCGGTTTTAGCCGGGTCAGTAAGCAGGTGAGAGTGACCAACCAGGCGCGACAGTTCGTTAATAAAAGTATTGTTATCGTCAGTTCGAACAGAAGACATCTTCCACTCCTTGTGGTGGGGCAAATTTCTCGCTGTAAAGCATAGCGCGATTAACTGTTAAGCGGTCGAGTATTCACGAGAAAAATCAGAGAATAACCCTGCAAGGTTCAAAGGGTTTGTGGCACACTGCGCTTTTCGCACGGTATGGCCGAGATCGTCCGGCGGTTATTGATGAGAGAGTATAACGACATGAAATGGCTATGTTCTGTAGGTGTCGCCGTCAGCCTGGCGCTGCAACCTGCGCTCGCAGAAGATTTGTTTGGTAATCACCCGCTCACGCCTGAAGCCCGCGACGCGTTTGTCACGGAATTGCTCAAAAAGATGACGGTTGATGAGAAAATCGGTCAGCTGCGTCTTATCAGCGTCGGCCCGGATAACCCGAAAGAGGCCATCCGTGAGATGATTAAAGAGAGCCAGGTGGGGGCGATTTTTAACACCGTCACCCGTCAGGATATCCGCAAAATGCAGGATCAGGTGATGGAACTCAGCCGCCTGAAGATCCCTCTCTTCTTTGCCTATGACGTGCTGCACGGCCAGCGTACCGTCTTCCCGATTAGCCTCGGGTTAGCCTCCTCCTTTAACCTCGACGCGGTGAAAACCGTCGGGCGCGTGTCGGCGTATGAAGCGGCGGACGACGGCCTGAACATGACCTGGGCGCCGATGGTCGATGTTTCCCGCGATCCGCGCTGGGGCCGCGCGTCGGAAGGCTTTGGTGAAGATACGTATTTAACGGCCACAATGGGTAAAACCATGGTGGAAGCGATGCAGGGCAAAAGCCCGGCCGACCGCTACTCGGTGATGACCAGCGTGAAGCACTTCGCCGCGTATGGCGCGGTTGAAGGCGGTAAAGAGTACAACACCGTCGACATGAGCCCGCAGCGCCTGTTCAACGACTACATGCCGCCGTACAAGGCCGGTCTGGATGCGGGCAGCGGCGCGGTGATGGTGGCGCTGAACTCGCTGAACGGCACGCCAGCGACGTCCGATTCCTGGCTGCTGAAAGACGTGCTGCGCGACCAGTGGGGCTTTAAGGGCATTACCGTCTCTGACCACGGCGCGATTAAAGAGCTAATTAAACACGGCACGGCGTCCGATCCGGAAGATGCGGTGCGCGTGGCGCTCAAGTCCGGCATCAACATGAGCATGAGCGACGAGTACTACAGCAAATACCTGCCGGGGCTGGTGAAGAGCGGCAAGGTGACGATGGCGGAGCTGGACGATGCCACGCGCCACGTGCTGAACGTGAAATATGACATGGGGCTGTTTAACGATCCTTACAGCCATCTTGGACCGAAGGACTCTGACCCGGCTGACACCAATGCCGAAAGCCGTCTGCACCGCAAAGAGGCGCGTGAAGTTGCGCGCGAAAGCCTGGTGCTGCTGAAAAACCGCCTCGACACGCTGCCGCTGAAAAAATCCGGCACCATCGCCGTGGTGGGCCCGCTGGCCGACAGCAAGCGCGACGTGATGGGCAGCTGGTCTGCGGCTGGCGTGGCGGATCAGTCCGTCACCGTGCTGACCGGCATTAAAAATGCCGTCGGTGAAAACGCGAAAGTGGTGTACGCCAAAGGCGCAAACGTCACCGACGATAAAGACATCGTCACCTTCCTCAATCAGTACGAGGAAGCGGTGAAGGTCGATCCGCGCACGCCAAAAGAGATGATCGACGAAGCGGTTAACACCGCCAAACAGTCTGACGTCGTTGTCGCGGTCGTGGGGGAAGCGCAGGGGATGGCGCACGAAGCCTCCAGCCGTACCGATATCACCATTCCGCAAAGCCAGCGCGATCTGATCGCCGCCCTGAAGGCCACCGGCAAACCGCTGGTGCTGGTGCTGATGAACGGCCGTCCGCTGGCGCTGGTGAAAGAAGACCAGCAGGCTGATGCTATTCTGGAAACCTGGTTCGCCGGTACTGAAGGCGGTAACGCTATTGCTGACGTGCTGTTTGGCGATTACAACCCGTCGGGCAAGCTGCCGATGTCCTTCCCGCGCTCCGTCGGGCAGATCCCGGTGTACTACAGCCACCTGAACACCGGTCGTCCATATAACGCCGACAAGCCGAACAAGTACACCTCGCGCTACTTCGACGAAGCCAACGGCCCGCTGTATCCGTTTGGTTACGGTCTGAGCTACACCACCTTTAAGGTCTCTGACGTGAAAATGTCAGCGCCTACTATGAAGCGTGACGGCAAGGTCACCGCCAGCGTGGACGTGACCAATACCGGCAAGCGCGAAGGCGCGACGGTGATCCAGATGTACGTTCAGGATGTTACCGCGTCCATGAGCCGTCCGGTGAAGCAGCTGCGCGGTTTCGACAAGGTGTCACTCAAGCCTGGCGAAACCAAAACCGTAAGCTTCCCGATTGACGTCGATGCGCTGAAGTTCTGGAACCAGCAGATGAAATACGTTGTGGAACCCGGCAAGTTTAACGTATTCATCGGCGTGGATTCCGCCCGGGTGAATAAAGGCGAGTTCGAACTGCAGTAATCGTCCCTTCCTTCGCATCCCCCGCCTCACGGGGGATGCGTCTTACCTTATGCTAAAAAGGCATTTTGACGGTTAAACACGCCGTTTTAAGCTACGCTTTTCTCTCAAGCCTCTGAAAAAGGCGATAAAAAAATGAGGACAGCGGAATGACGATTAATAAGGGGATGTTAGGCTCTGCGGTGTTACTGGCCGCACTTAGCCTGCCGCTTCAAGCGGCTGAGCCTGTTAAAGTGGGATCAAAGATTGATACCGAAGGGGCGCTGCTCGGCAATATTATTTTGCAGGTGCTTGAGAGCCACGGGGTCAAAACGGTCAACAAAGTTCAGCTCGGTACAACGCCCGTCGTGCGCGGTGCGATTACCTCCGGCGAGCTGGATATCTACCCGGAATACACCGGAAACGGCGCATTCTTCTTCAAAGATGAGAACGATGCGGCGTGGAAAAACGCCAAAGCGGGCTATGAGAAAGTCAAAAAGCTGGACGCGGAGCAGAACAAGCTGGTCTGGCTGACGCCTGCGCCTGCGAACAACACCTGGACCATTGCGGTGCGTAAGGACGTGGCGGAGAAGGGCAAGCTGACCTCGCTCGCGGATCTCAGCCGCTACCTGAAAGAGAAGGGCGATTTCAAACTCGCTGCGTCGGCTGAATTTATCGAACGTCCTGACGCGCTGCCTGCGTTCGAAAAAGCCTACGACTTCAAGCTTGACCAGGCCCAGCTGCTCTCTCTGGCCGGCGGTGATACGGCAGTGACCATCAAAGCCGCCGCGCAGCAAACCTCCGGCGTGAATGCCGCGATGGCCTACGGCACCGACGGCCCGGTTGCGGCCCTTGGACTGCAAACCCTGACCGACCCGAAAGGCGTCCAGCCGATTTACGCCCCGACCCCGGTAGTGCGCGAAGCGGTGCTGAAAGCCTACCCGGATATTGCAGATTGGCTCAAACCGGCCTTTGAAAAACTGGATGAAAAAACGCTGCAGCAGCTGAACGCCAGCATTGCCGTTGAGGGACTGGATGCCAAAAAAGTGGCGGCCGACTTCCTGAAACAACAAGGGCTTGTGAAGTAACAGGATAAAGCTGTGCCAATACAATGTCATAACCGCGTGCTGCTGCTGCTGGCCTGTGTGGCCATCGCGGCGGTCGCGTTACCTTTTGTGAACGTTGCGCCTAACCGGCTGATGTCGGGTGAAGGGCGCGCACTCTGGCAGATTTGGTCGTTTTCGCCCGCGCTGCTGTCGGTGGCGCTGGGCGCGGCCGTCGTCCTGTCGCTCTGGTCAGGACGTGCCGCGCACTGGCTGACGCTGCTCCTCTGTGAAGCCCTTTTTTTGGGGCTGTTCTGGAGCGCAGGGCAGTCGGCGACGCTCATGATGTCTGCGGAAAGCCCGCTGGCGCGAACGTCCATCGGCAGCGGTTTGTGGCTGTGGATGGCGCTCTGCCTGCTGGCCTGTAGCGATGCCATTCGCCGCCTGACGCCAGTACCCGTCTGGCGTTGGCTGCTGAACGCGCAAATCTGGCTCATCCCGCTGGTCCTCCTGTTTAGCGGTGAGCTGAATAATCTCTCGTTGTTAAAAGAGTACGCCAATCGCCAGGAGGTGTTTGATGATGCACTCTCGCAACATCTGACGATCCTCTTTGGCACGCTTTTCCCGGCGCTGCTTCTGGGCGTCCCGCTGGGCATCTGGTGCTATCGCCATCCGGCGCGACAGGGGAGCGTGTTCACCGTTCTCAACGTCATTCAGACGGTCCCCTCCGTGGCCCTGTTTGGATTGCTCATTGCTCCGCTGGCCGGTCTGGCGAGGTCATTTCCCGCGCTGGGGGAGATCGGCATTGCCGGTACCGGACTCACGCCCGCGCTGATCGCGCTGGTGCTCTATGCGCTGCTGCCGCTGGTGCGCGGTGTGGTGGCGGGCTTAAGCCAGGTTGCGCCGGACGTGCTGGAAAGCGCCCATGCGATGGGGATGAGCGCGCGGCAGTGTTTCTGGAAAATACAGTTACCCCTTGCACTTCCGCTGTTAATTCGCAGCCTGCGGGTGGTGACGGTGCAAACCGTGGGGATGGCGGTGATTGCAGCGCTCATTGGCGCGGGCGGTTTTGGTGCGCTGGTATTCCAGGGGCTGCTCAGCAGCGCGCTGGACCTGGTCTTATTGGGCGTGGTGCCCACTATCGCGCTGGCGGTTGTTTTGGATGCGTTATTTGCCCTGTGGCTCGCGCTGCTCGGGAGAAGAGCCAATGATTGAATTTCATGATGTCAGTAAAACCTTTGCCGGTCGTCCGGCGGCAAGCCACCTGAATCTGCATTTTGCCGAGGGGGCATTTTCGGTATTGATCGGCACATCGGGGTCGGGAAAATCCACCACCCTGAAGATGATCAACCGGCTGGTTGAGCACGACAGCGGGATGATTCGCTTTGCCGGGGAAGAGATCCGCAGCCTGCCGGTGCTGGAGTTGCGCCGTCGTATGGGCTATGCCATTCAGTCTATCGGGCTGTTCCCCCACTGGACCGTGGCGCAGAACATCGCCACCGTGCTGCAGCTGGAAAAATGGACGCGGGCGAAAACCCATGCGCGGGTGGATGAGCTGATGGCCCTGCTGGGATTAGAGCCGACACTGCGTGACCGCTACCCGCATCAGCTTTCCGGCGGACAGCAGCAGCGGGTTGGGGTCGCGCGCGCGCTGGCGGCCAATCCGCAGGTGTTGCTGATGGATGAACCTTTTGGCGCGCTGGATCCGGTCACACGCGGTGCGCTGCAGGCGGAGATGACCCGCATCCACCGCATTCTGGGGCGCACCATTATCCTTGTGACGCACGACATTGATGAGGCGCTGCGCCTGGCTGACCATCTGGTGCTGATGGACCACGGTGAGGTGGTACAGCAGGGCACGCCGCTTGCGCTGTTGAGCCAGCCGAAGAACGACTTTGTGCGCGAATTTTTTGGCCGCAGCGAGCTGGGCGTCCGACTGCTCTCTTTGCGCACCGTTGGCGATTATATGCGCCGACAGGATGCGCCGCTAAGCGGGGAACCGTTACAGGAGCAGATGAGCCTGAGGGATGCGCTGTCTGCTTTCGTCGCCAGACAATGTGAGATCCTGCCGGTGACCAACAGCCACGGAACAACCTGTGGTGCATTGCACTTTCGCGATCTGCTGGCCGGGGAGGTGACGCGTGAAGGTCATGCGTGATCCGCTGCTCTGGCTGGCGCTGCTCTTCGTCGGCCTGCTCTTTCTGATGCCGCACAGCGCGGCGCTGTTCAGTTCGCTCTTTCCGGGCCTGCCGCGACCGGTCTATCAGCAGGAGAGTTTTATCAACCTTGCGCTGGCGCACGCCTGGCTGGTGACGATCTCAAGCGTCATTGCCATTGTCCTCGGCGTGGGGGCAGGGATCGCGGTGACAAGGCCATCGGGACGTGAGTTTCGTCCGCTGGTGGAGACGATTGCGGCGATTGGTCAGACGTTTCCGCCGGTGGCGGTGCTGGCGATTGCGGTACCGGTTATTGGCTTTGGGCAGCAGCCGGCGATTATTGCGCTGATTTTATACGGGGTATTGCCGATACTTCAGGGAACCCTGGCCGGTATGGCGGCGGTGCCCGCATCGGTGCTGAGCGTAGCAGAAGGGATGGGCATGAGCGCCTGGCAGCGGTTGCGCAAGGTTGAACTCCCGCTCGCGGCACCGGTCATTATCGCCGGGATCCGCACGTCGGTGATTATCAACATCGGTACGGCGACAATCGCCTCGACGGTGGGGGCAAACACGCTGGGGACGCCGATTATTATCGGCTTAAGCGGATTTAATACGGCCTACATTATTCAGGGCGCGCTACTGGTTGCGCTGGCGGCGATTGTGGTCGATCGCCTTTTCGAGCGCCTGGCGCTGTATCTCAGCCGACACCGCCACGGACGATAAACGAGTAACCCGCCAGCATCACGCCGCCGATACCGCTTACGGCCATCAGGACAAAAAGGGTAATTACCGCCAGTTTAGTTGCCTTCATCATGTGCTCCTGTTGTTAACGGAACAATTATACGGTGAAGCGCAGCTGTTAATGAACCATTAAATGCCGTTAGGGCTCATCCGGGCCAAGGGAATAAACCGGATAACCATTCTCGCGCCATTCCGTCAGCAGCTGTTGCTGCGAGGCGGAGGGCACTTCGCCACACCAGACCAGCAGGGTCTGACCGTCAAAAAACTCGGGCCGTAGCTGGGCCAGCGAGTGCGCGAGCACATCCACGCGCCAGCCTTTTTGGGTGGCAATCCAGGCTTCCAGCCACAGACGCGTGGTGTCGTGCACGTTCCAGCCAACCACCAGCGCATCTTTTCCGGCCTTGTTCTTCGCCGAGGCAAGGCAGACGGCAATATAGTTGATCAGTACGCCGTCGAGCATGCTGAGCAGCGCCTGCAGGGTAGACTGTTGGCACTGAAGGCGTCGACGGAGCGGAATGAAAAGATGGGTGATCAGCGTTTGCGCGGGATAATCACGCCCTTGATCTTTTATCCACGCGCGCAGGCGCTGCAGGTTACCTGCCTGCAGGAGCCGCAGCAGTGCTTCCTGTTGCTCGCGCCAGAGATGCTGGGTGTCCGGATCGTCATGGCTAAGCAAGGATTTCACTTTGCCGACCTGCACACCGTTGTCGATCCAGCTTTTTATCTCGCGGATCCGGTCGATATCGGCCTCGTTGAACAGACGATGCCCACCGTCCGTTCTCTGCGGTTTAAGTAATCCATACCGTCGCTGCCACGCCCGTAGGGTAACGGGATTGATATCACAAAGGAGTGCCACTTCACCTATTGTGTAAAGCGCCATATTCGCCCCCTGGCTTACGCGTCCCCAGCTTAACTGTAGACCCACTTTGCCGAACCAGGAAGGATTGATCGTTTTTTGAACAAATAATGCGAAGCATGCGCGATGTTCGGCAAAAGCTGTGATGACCGACACGATTTGCAGCTTTTTTGGCGCGCTTCAAAGAAAGTTTACCTGCATCAGTGTATGTTACGCGTTTTTAGAATGTGCGGTTTTTTGTATGTACGAGTTTAATCTGGTGCTGTTGTTGCTTCAGCAGATGTGTGTGTTTCTTGTCATCGCCTGGCTGATGAGTAAAACGCGCCTGTTCATTCCGCTGATGCAGGTCACCGTCCGTCTGCCGCACAAGCTGCTTTGCTATGTGACCTTCTCCATTTTCTGCATTATGGGGACCTACTTTGGTCTCCATATCGAAGATTCCATTGCCAATACGCGCGCCATCGGTGCGGTGATGGGCGGCCTGCTTGGCGGTCCCGTTGTCGGCGGCCTTGTTGGGCTTACCGGCGGTCTGCACCGCTATTCCATGGGCGGCATGACGGCGCTGAGCTGTATGATCTCCACGATCGTCGAAGGGCTGCTGGGTGGCCTTGTCCACAGCTACATGATCAAACGCGGCCGTCCGGATAAGGTCTTTAGCCCGCTTACCGCCGGTGCGATTACCTTCGTGGCAGAGATGGCGCAGATGGCGATTATCCTGCTGATTGCCCGTCCGTTTGACGATGCGCTGCACCTGGTGAGCAATATTGCAGCTCCGATGATGGTGACCAATACCGTGGGCGCGGCGCTGTTTATGCGTATTCTGCTCGACAAGCGCGCCATGTTTGAGAAATACACCTCGGCGTTTTCCGCGACGGCCCTGAAAGTTGCAGCCTCAACGGAGGGGATCCTGCGTCAGGGATTCAACGAAGAAAACAGCATGAAGGTGGCGCAGGTGCTCTACAAGGAGCTGGATATCGGTGCCGTCGCCATTACCGACCGCGAAAAGCTGCTGGCGTTTACCGGTACCGGAGACGACCACCATCTGCCGGGCAAACCGATCTCATCAACCTATACCCTGCGCGCCATTGAAACCGGTGAAGTGGTGTATGCCGACGGGAATGAGATCCCCTACCGCTGCTCGCTTCATCCGCAGTGCAAGCTTGGCTCGACGCTGGTGATCCCGCTTCGCGGTGAAAATCAGCGGGTGATGGGGACGATTAAGCTCTACGAAGCGAAAAACCGTCTGTTCAGCTCGATCAACCGCACGCTGGGGGAGGGGATTGCCCAGCTGCTTTCCGCGCAAATTCTGGCGGGGCAGTATGAACGGCAGAAAGCGCTGCTGACGCAGTCAGAGATCAAACTCCTGCACGCCCAGGTCAATCCGCATTTCCTGTTTAACGCGCTTAATACGCTGAAGGCGGTGATCCGCCGCGACAGCGATCAGGCCGCGCAGCTGGTGCAGTTTTTGTCGACCTTTTTCCGCAAGAACCTAAAACGGCCTTCCGAAATCGTGACCCTGGCCGACGAGATTGAACATGTTAACGCGTACCTGCAGATTGAACAGGCACGCTTCCAGTCTCGCCTGCAGGTGTCGCTCTCCGTCCCGGACGCGCTGGCGTACCAGCATCTTCCGGCCTTTACCCTGCAGCCTATCGTAGAAAATGCCATCAAGCACGGTACATCGCAGCTGCTTGGCATCGGGGAGATCACCATTTCTGCTACCCAGTTTAACCACCATCTGGTGCTGGATATTGAGGATAACGCCGGACTCTACGTCCCTTCCGCATCGGGTGGGTTAGGGATGAGCCTGGTGGATAAACGCCTGCGTGCGCACTTCGGTGACGACTGTGGCATTACCGTCGCCTGTGAGCCCGACCGATTTACCCGTATCACCTTACGACTGCCGCTGGAGGAAAACGCATGCTGAGAGTGCTGATTGTGGATGACGAGCCGCTGGCACGGGAAAACCTGCGCGTGCTACTGCAGGAGCAGAGTGATATCGAGGTGGTCGGTGAGTGCGCAAATGCCATTGAGGCCATCGGTGCGTTACACAAACTGCGTCCGGACGTGTTGTTCCTCGACATTCAGATGCCGCGCATCAGCGGGCTGGAGATGGTCGGGATGCTTGATCCTGAGCACCGCCCCTATATCGTCTTTCTGACAGCGTTTGATGAATATGCCGTGAAGGCATTTGAAGAACATGCCTTTGATTATCTGCTGAAACCGATTGAAGAGAAGCGGCTGGATAAAACGCTCACCCGTTTACGCCAGGAGCGCACCGTGCAGGATATGACGCTGCTGCCGGAAAACCAGCAGCCGCTGAAGTTTATCCCCTGCACCGGGCACAGCCGCATTTATCTCCTGCAGATGGATGACGTGGCCTTTGTCAGCAGCCGTCTGAGCGGGGTATATGTCACCAGCGCGGAGGGAAATGAAGGCTTTACCGAGCTGACGCTTCGCACCCTGGAGAGCCGCACGCCGCTGATCCGCTGCCATCGTCAGTATCTGGTGAACATGGCGCACCTGAAGGAAATCCGCCTGGAAGATAACGGTCAGGCCGAACTGGTGCTGCGTGCCGGGCATACGGTGCCCGTCAGCCGTCGCTACCTGAAGAGTTTGAAAGAGGCGATTGGTCTGTAAAACTGGTACACTGCGCGCCATTGCATCATCGACAGTTAAAGGCACTCATGATTAGTAATGACATTCTTCGTAGCCTGCGCTACACCCTGAAAGCAAACAATAATGACATGGTGCGCATTCTTGCGTTGTCCGACATGGAAGCCACGTCTGCGGGTTTCGATACCTGGATGACCAAAGAAGACGAAGAGGGCTTTGTTCGCTGCCCCGACATCATTCTGTCGGGTTTCCTGAACGGCCTGATTTACGATAAGCGTGGCAAAGATCCGGCCGCGCCCGAGCTGGCGCTGGAGCGTCGCGTGAACAACAACACGGTGCTGAAAAAGCTGCGCATCGCGTTCTCGCTGAAAACGGACGATATTGTGGCGATCATGACCGAGCAAAAATACCGCGTGTCGGTGCCGGAAGTGACCGCCATGATGCGCGCGCCGGACCATAAAAACTACCGCGAGTGCGGCGACCAGTTTTTGCGTAATTTCCTGCGTGGGCTGACCCACCGGGTGCATCACCCGAAGGCGTGATTTTTTGCCGGGTGGCGGCTTCGCCTTACCCGGCCTACAAAACCCGTAGGCCCGTGCAAGCGTAGCGCCGCCGGGCAAAAAAAAGCCGGAGATTATCTCCGGCTTTTTTGTTATTTCACCTGCTGACCCGGCTTCGCGCCTTCGTCAGGGCTTAACAGGAAGATATCTTTCCCGCCAGGGCCTGCGGCCATCACCATCCCCTCGGAGATGCCGAAGCGCATTTTGCGCGGTGCCAGGTTCGCCACCATCACGGTCTGACGACCGATCAGCACCTGCGGGTCCGGATACGCAGAACGAATGCCGGAGAAGACGTTGCGCTTCTCGCCGCCCAGATCCAGCGTCAGGCGCAGCAGCTTGTCAGAGCCTTCCACAAACTCCGCGTTTTCGATCAGCGCCACGCGCAGGTCGACTTTCGCGAAATCATCGAAGGTGATGGTTTCCAGAATCGGATCGTCCGCCAGCGGGCCGGTGACCGGTGTCGCAGCCGCCTTCACTTCTTCTTTGGATGCTTCTACCAGAGCTTCCACCTGCTTCATTTCGATGCGGTTATACAGCGCCTTGAAGGTGTTCACCTTGTGGCCAAGCAGCGGTTGCTGGATGGCATCCCAGGTCAGTTCGGTGTTCAGGAACGCTTCAGCGCGGGCTGCCAGCTGCGGCAGAACCGGCTTCAGGTAGGTCATCAGCACGCGGAACAGGTTGATACCCATGGAGCAGATGGCCTGAAGGTCCGCATCGCGGCCTTCCTGTTTCGCCACCACCCATGGAGCCTGTTCGTCAACGTAGCGGTTCGCCACGTCGGCCAGCGCCATGATTTCGCGAATAGCTTTACCAAACTCGCGGCTTTCCCACGCTTCGCCAATGGTAGCCGCGGCGTCGGTAAAGGTCTTGTACAGCGCCGGGTCAGCCAGTTCAGCCGCCAGCACACCGTCAAAACGCTTACTGATAAAACCTGCGTTACGGGAGGCAAGGTTGACCAGTTTGTTCACGATATCCGCGTTTACACGCTGGACAAAATCTTCCAGGTTCAGGTCGATATCGTCGATGCGCGAAGAGAGCTTCGCGGTGTAGTAGTAGCGCAGGCTGTCCGCGTCGAAGTGGTTCAGCCAGGTGCTGGCCTTGATGAACGTCCCGCGAGATTTGGACATCTTCGCGCCGTTCACCGTCACGTAGCCGTGAACGAACAGGTTGGTTGGCTTGCGGAAGTTGCTGCCTTCCAGCATCGCTGGCCAGAACAGGCTGTGGAAATAAACGATGTCTTTACCGATGAAGTGGTACAGCTCGGCCGTGGAATCTTTCTTCCAGTATTCATCGAAGCTGACGGTGTCGCCGCGCTTGTCGCACAGGTTCTTGAAGGAGCCCATGTAGCCGATTGGCGCGTCCAGCCAGACGTAGAAGTATTTGCCCGGCGCGTTCGGGATTTCGAAGCCGAAGTACGGCGCATCGCGGGAGATATCCCACTGCTGCAGGCCGGATTCGAACCACTCCTGCATCTTGTTCGCTACCTGCTCCTGCAGCGCGCCGCTGCGGGTCCATGCCTGCAGCATTTCGCTGAAGGACGGCAGGTCGAAGAAGAAGTGCTCGGAGTCACGCATCACAGGCGTTGCACCGGATACCACGGATTTCGGCTCGATAAGCTCGGTCGGGCTATAGGTCGCGCCGCACACTTCGCAGTTATCGCCGTACTGGTCCGGGGATTTACATTTCGGACAGGTGCCTTTGACGAAGCGGTCCGGCAGGAACATGCCTTTTTCCGGATCGTACAGCTGAGAGATAGTGCGGTTTTTGATAAAACCGTTCTCTTTCAGACGGGTGTAGATCAGCTCTGACAGCTCGCGGTTTTCGTCGCTGTGCGTGGAGTGATAGTTGTCATAGCTGATGTCAAAGCCAGCAAAATCAGTTTGATGCTCCTGACTCATTTCGGCAATCATCTGCTCCGGGGAAATCCCCAGCTGCTGCGCTTTCAGCATGATCGGCGTGCCGTGAGCATCGTCCGCACAGATGAAGTTAACCTCGTGGCCGCGCATTCGCTGGTAACGGACCCAGACATCAGCCTGGATATGCTCCAGCATGTGGCCGAGGTGGATTGAGCCGTTGGCGTACGGCAGTGCGCACGTTACCAGAATTTTTTTCGCGACTTGAGTCATAGTAGGCATTACTTCTTTTAACTGTGAAAAGGGTTTTTGATATTACCAAAAGGGGCATTATTAAGTAAGCACAAACCACGGCCTTTCAGGTAAACTTGTCATCTAAGGTCTTATTCACAAGAACAAAGGAGTCGGGATGAGTTCTCAATCCCAGGCCAAATCACCGGAAGCCTTACGAGCAATGGTCGCCGGGACGCTGGCTAACTTTCAGCATCCAACCCTGAAGCACAATCTTACGACGCTGAAAGCGTTACACCACGTTGCCTGGCTGGACGATACGCTGCACATTGAGCTGCAGATGCCGTTCGTCTGGACCAGCGCCTTCGACGCGCTGAAAGAGCAAACCAGCTCGGAGCTGCTGCGCATCACCGGTGCGAAGGCGATCGACTGGAAGCTGAGCCACAGTATCGCCACGCTGAAGCGCGTGAAAAACCAGCCTGGCGTGAACGGCGTAAAAAACATTATTGCCGTCAGCTCGGGCAAGGGTGGGGTGGGTAAATCCTCCACGGCTGTAAACCTGGCGCTCGCGCTGGCAGCGGAAGGGGCAAAAGTCGGTATTCTGGATGCGGACATTTATGGCCCGTCCATTCCAAACATGCTGGGCGCGGAAAACCAGCGTCCAACCTCGCCGGACGGCACCCACATGGCGCCAATCATGGCGCACGGTCTGGCAACCAACTCGATTGGTTATCTGGTCACCGACGATAACGCGATGGTCTGGCGCGGCCCGATGGCCAGCAAGGCGCTGATGCAGATGCTGCAGGAAACCATGTGGCCGGATCTGGATTATCTGGTGCTGGACATGCCGCCGGGCACGGGCGACATTCAGCTGACCCTGGCGCAGAACATTCCGGTAACGGGAGCGGTCGTCGTGACCACGCCGCAGGATATCGCGCTGATCGACGCCAAAAAGGGCATCGTGATGTTCGAGAAGGTGGAAGTACCGGTGCTGGGTATCGTTGAGAACATGAGCATGCATATCTGCAGCAACTGCGGACACCATGAGCCTATTTTCGGTACCGGTGGTGCGGAGAAGCTGGCGGCGCAGTATCACACTCAACTGCTGGGGCAGATGCCGCTGCACATCACGCTGCGTGAAGATCTGGACAGCGGTAAACCAACCGTGGTGAGCCGTCCGGACAGCGAATTTGCGGATATGTATCGTCAGCTGGCGGGGCGCGTTGCGGCGCAGCTTTACTGGCAGGGTGAAGTCATTCCGAGCGAAATCGCGTTCCGCGCGGTGTAATTCCTCTGCGCTTCAGTGCCGGGTGGCGGCTTCGCCTTACCCGGCCTACGGAGTTTGGGTTTGTAGGTCAGGTAAGCGAAGCGCCACCTGACTTTACCCAAGCCGATAATGCATCAGATAATACTCTCCGTCCGGAGAATCACCCGTCGCCTCGATGTGCCAGCCGTGTCGCTGGTAAAACGCAATAGCACGCGCATTCTTGACCAGACACTTAAGCGAACCCGTACTGGTAAACGTTTTCTGCACATGTTCCAGGAGCACATGCCCGACGCCCAGGCTCTGATACTGCGGGTCAACAAACAGGTTGTGCAGAAAATTATCGTTCGTCCAGACGGAGGCGAAGCCAAGTCGATGCCCGTCCTGCACCGCCACCCAAACCTCTTCGTCCAGGATTGCGGCGTCAAAGTCCTCAAGCTGCCATTCCGCACCGTTCAACCATGGCCAGGCGTCGCGCCGGGCATGCAGGTAAATCGTGCGCAGGAAAGGACGATCGCTCTCCTGCCAGGCACGAACCAGGATCGTATTAGCGGTGATAGAAGATATCTCCGTTATAGGCCTTATGGATTTTTCCATCGGCATCGCCAATCAGCACGTAGTTCTCACCCATGTAGGTCCAGTGTGTTCCGGCATCCGGCGCTGGCAGGTTACGCAGCTGGTACTGTTTGATGGTGTACTCGGGCGTTTGATACTGCGCTGGCGCCGTGTCGCCAATCTTGAATTTAGTGAAGTCAGCGATGAACTCTTGTTCTTCATAGGCTTTGATGCCAGAAGGTGCTGCAGCCGTTTGCGGAGCAGAAAATGCGGAACCCGCCAGAGACAGTAGTACACCCAGAAGCAGCAATTTACGCTTAGCCATTTTTTCTCCAGTAATATCGTTACAGATACATTTTGTCTGCGGGTTTCAGTATGCGCGGCAGACAGTCCATTTTAAGTATCAAAACATGGTGTGTTTGAAAAAAAATGTAACAAAACTGAACGGTTTTGTGTAGTCACAACAAAGAATGCACATAACGGTCGTGAATGATATCTGTATTTTATATTTAATGTATTTATCAATTTATTAATTAATTCTGAAAACGCACCGCGACTTCAAAATTGGACCGTTAAGCGCATGCTTTCCCACTGTGGAACATTTAATATCGGCCCGGCACGACATGTTATGACGTTTGATTCCCGGCCCCATAGAGCAGGTCGGCTTAGACGATTCAGTATCTGGTTACTGCGTAGAAAAAACTCTTTATTAACACATTATGATTCATTTAATTCAATGAATTATATGATTATTTTTATTAAATAAAATTGTTGTTCGTACGATAAGTACAACGATAAAAGATATGTTTATATAAATGAAAAACACAACGGCATTTCCCCTTTTATTTCTTGCAATAAGCCAGTTAACAGGCTGTGTATTTTCACCAGGCCAGGATTTAGCCATGACCGGGAAAAATGTTATTGCAACAGAAGATAAATATTATCAGCTTGATAAACACGTGGAAATTTATCCACTGACCCCAGTGTTGATAGAACAATTGCGTCCGCCCGTATCAAAATCTCAGGCAAATCCTAATCTGGATGAGCAGGTGAAAAACTGGGAATACCGAATCGGCACCGGTGACATCCTGACGGTCACCGTCTGGGATCATCCTGAGTTGACGACGCCAGCAGGTCAGTACCGTAGCGCAAGTGACGCGGGGAACTGGGTCAACGCGGACGGTACGCTCTTTTATCCCTACGTTGGGAAACTGCATGTGGCAGGAAAAACGGTTTCGCAGGTCCGTGAAGAGATTACCGCGAGACTGGATAAATTCATTGAGAGCCCCCAGGTGGATGTCAGCATTGCCTCTTTCCGTTCGCAAAAAGCCTACGTGACGGGAGAAGTTGCGAAATCTGGCCAACAACCCATCACCAACATCCCCTTGACCGTGATGGACGCGGTCAATGCCGCTGGCGGTCTTTCAGCGGATGCCGACTGGCGCAATGTCGTTCTCACCCATAATGGCCAGGATTCCCGCCTTTCGCTGTATGCCCTGATGCAACTCGGCGATTTAACACAAAACAAACTGCTCTATCCTGGCGATATCCTGTTTGTACCGCGTAATGATGCCCTGAAAGTCTTTGTCATGGGCGAAGTGGTTAAGCAGAGCACGTTGAAGATGGATCGCAGTGGGATGACGCTGGCGGAAGCGCTGGGCAATGCGGGCGGTCTGAACCAGAACATGGCTGATGCAACCGGCATTTTTGTCATTCGCTCAGTGCATCAAAAAAGCCAGACGGACATCATTGCGAAAATCTATCAGCTCAATGCGAAAGATGCGTCAGCGATGGTATTGGGCACTGAATTCCAGCTTGAGCCGTATGACATTGTCTACGTGACAACGGCACCGTTGTCGCGCTGGAATCGCGTTATTACACAGCTTGTGCCGACCATCAGTGGCGTACATGACCTGACCGAAACGGTTCGTTACATCCGATCCTGGCCGCAATAATGTTCAACTCAATCTTAGTGGTTTGCACGGGCAATATTTGCCGCTCCCCGATGGGGGAGCGGCTGTTGCGTCAGCAATTACCCGGGAAACAGGTGACCTCAGCAGGTATTTTCGGTCTTGAGGGACATCCGGCAGATGCGGTTGCTCAGGATGTCGCCTGGCATCATGGTGTCTCGCTAGACGATCACGTGGGGCGCAAGCTGACGCGCGGCCTGCTGCAAAAATCCGATCTGATTCTGGTGATGGAGCCTGAACATCTTCGTTTTATTGCTGCTATGGCCCCGGAGAACCGTGGGAAATCACTGCTATTTGGACAATGGCTGGAGACAAAGGATATTCCCGATCCCTACCGCAAAAGCCGTGATGCTTTCGAATATGTTTTCGGGCAGTTGGGAAAAGCCAGTCAGGAATGGGCTCGTCGTTTGAGTCAAAAGGAATAAAGCAGCAATGCCATCTAATACTTCAGAGACATATGGTGCAGCGGCACCGCAAAATAATGAAATTGATCTTCTGCAACTGCTTGCCGAGATATTCGATCATCGGGTGATGATAGTCCTGGTAACACTCCTGTTTACGGTGTGCGCGGGACTCTATGCGTTTTCTGTCCCCCCTGTCTATCAGGCAGACGCGCTTGTGCAGATAGAAGCGAAGCAGGATAACTCATTACTCAAAAGCTTAAGTCAGTTTAACTCCGATCTTTCGCCAGACGTTGCACCGGAAATCCTGCTGTTAAAATCACGAATGATCCTCGGGAAGACCGTGGATGAATTGGGGCTAACGTACAGGGTTAAGCGCCGCGTTACCCCGATCGTGGGGCATCTGTGGGCACGTTTTCGCCCCAGCAAGCCAGGTCACCTGACCATCGGTGAACTTACCATCCCCCGACAGGATGGCAAACCGCAAGTGCTTGTGCTGACCGTGCTGGAGCAGGGAGGGTATCACCTTGAGGGAGAAAGCTTCGAGGCTGTGGGTACGGTCGGAAAAACGCTGCTCAAAGACGGTGTCTCTCTTCTGGTGACATCTCTCAACGCAGTACCAGGCACGCAGTTTGCGCTCACAACCTTGACAAAGCTTGAAGCCATCAACGCGCTGCAGAAACGGCTCACCGTTGCGGAATCCGCGAAGCAGAGCGGAATGATCGCGTTAACGCTAACGGGCGAAGACCCTGACAAGATTGCCGTGGTACTGAATACGATTGCGGAAAATTTCCTCAATCAAAATATTGAGCGTCAGGAAGCCCAGGATTCCCGTAGCCTGACCTTTTTACAGCATCAGTTACCGAAAATCAGTCACGAGCTGGATCAGGCCGAAGCGCGACTGAATGTATACCGTGAGCAGCGTGATTCCGTCGATTTATCCCTGGAGGCGAAGTCCGTTCTCGATCAGGTTGTTAATGTGGAGAATCAGCTCAACGAGCTAACGTTCCGTGAAGCGGAGATCTCTCAGCTTTTCAAAAAGGATCACCCAACCTATCGCGCATTACGCGAAAAGCGCCAAACCCTTGAGAAGCAGCGTGTCCGCCTGAACGATCGTGTATCAACCATGCCCTCCACGCAGCAGGAGATTTTGCGATTGAGCCGGGATGTTGAATCCGGGCGCGCCATTTACCTGCAGTTATTAACGCGTCAGCAAGAGCTCAATATCTCTCGCTCCAGCGCGATCGGAAACGTGCGGATCATTGACTTTGCCGTTACGCAACCTGAACCCATAAAACCACGAAAAGCACTTATTATCGTGCTTGGCATACTGTTGGGGCTGATATTCTCCAGCGGCTGGGTATTGGTTCTCGCTGCCTTTAAACGGGGGATAACCTCGTCTGAGCAACTGGAAGTGCAGGGGATGCCGGTTCTGGCAACGCTGCCCCGCTCGGTATGGCTCTGGAAAAAAACGCATCTGCGCAGAATGAGTTTCCTGGGTTCCCGCTGGACACACAAAACGTCGAATGTGCCCTTCCTGCCCATCGAAAGGCCAGCAGATATTTTTATCGAAGCGATGCGCGGGCTGCGTACCAGTCTGCACTTCACCATGATGGACGCCACGAATCAGATTGTCGTCATTACTGGCCCCACGCAGGATTGCGGCAAAACGCTGGTCAGTACCACACTGGCGGCGCTGGCTTCTCAGGCCGGGCAGCGGGTGCTCTTTATTGACGCGGATATGCGTCAGGGGTACGTGCATAACATCTGTAAACTGAACAACCATTGCGGATTGTCCTCCGTCCTTGAGGGCGATGTTAAATGGCAGGATGCGCTCCAGCGCTTTGAGCAGGGTGGATTTGATGTTTTAACCTGCGGTCCGCAGCCTTCACTTCCTGTGGAGTTGCTTATGGGGGAACGCTTCCAGAACGCCATGTCGCAGATGAACGAACGTTATGACATCGTGATTGTTGACACCCCGCCGGTGCTTGCCGTTACGGATGCCTTACTGATTGCCAAAGCGGCGGCGACCACCTTACTGGTTGCACGCTTTGGTAAAACCAGCGTCAAAGAGATTGAGCACTGTCGGAAGCGCCTGCAGCAAATGGGCGTGCAGGTGAATGGCGCTATTCTGAATGATATCGTGAAGTCCGCCTCGCTCTATTACAACTCGGGGTACAGCCATTACGACTACGGCTATACCCCGAAGGAAAAGCGGCGTGAGGGTTAGTGCTTCACCAGCGTAGCGAAGTAGTAGACCAGGGGAATGGCAAGGATCCACAGACCAACGGGGATTTCGCGCCATTTCCCGGCAATCGCTTTGATCACGATGTAAAACAGCAAACCTCCAGCAATTCCTGTTCCGAAGCTGTTGGCAATCAGCGTAATCATGACCATCATCAGCACCGGCAGACCGTCGGTGAAGTTCGCCAGATCAACCTTGCGTAAGCCGCTAAACATATTCAGTCCAATGAGGATCAGCGCCGGTGCAGTGGCTTCTTTTGGGATCATCAGTGCAACAGGCGTAAACAGCAACATCAGCAGGAACATCACTGCCGCAGCCAGTGCCGTCATGCCCGTTTTACCGCCCGCTTCAGCAGCAGCCGAAGATTCGATCAGCGCCGTCGCGGCTGGAATACCGACCCACGGACCTACCGCAGCGGAAATGGAGTCCACCATAAACGGACGGTTGATATGCGGCATGTTGCCTTCGTCATCCAGTAATCCCGCCTCACCACCAACAGCCAGCGTGGTGCCCATGGTGGAGAAAAATTCCGACGCAAAGAAGACAAACAGGAAGGGCAGGAAGGCAATGTTCAGCGCCCCGAGCATATCAATGTGGCCGATAACCGGGGCCAGAGAATGCGGCATATCAATAAAATGACCAGGAAGTTTTGTCACGCCCAGCGGAATACCGACCAGGGTGGCGAACAGAATGGCCCAAAGTATTGCTCCTGGAATGCGGCGCGCCTGCAACGCGATGGCGAGGAAGAGACCCGCTAACGCGACCAGCGCCGCCGGTGACAGAAAATCCCCCAGCATCAGGGCATTCGTTTTCGCGTTTGCCAACACCAGCCCGGCGTTACGAAAGCCGAGCACGGCAACAAACAGGCCGATGGAGGCCGTCAACCCCAGCTTGATGGACTGCGGGACCGAACGGGTGACGACTTCACGCAGCCCAAAGCGGGTCAGCAGGAAGAATAAAATCCCTGACCAGCAGGCGATGCCGAGACCAATTTGCCAGCCAATACCTTCGCTGCCCGCAAGCGTGACGCCGACCAGGACCGAACCGCCAATACCGGGCCCGACGATAAAGGGCAGGTTGGCATAGAACGCCATCAGCAGCGTTCCGGCAACGAAGACCAGAATGGTGCCCGTCGTCGCCGCGCCTTTATCCATTCCTCCGACCGCCAGCAGCCCCGGGATCACCACCAGCAGGTAGGCGGCGGCGAGAAAACCGGTGATGCCAGCCAGGCACTCCGTGCGTACGGTGCTGCCACGCGCATGCAGTGCAAAACGGCGTTCCAGCCAGCTCCCTGGTGCTGGCGAATTAACGGTGTTGTCGGCCATTATCCGGCTCTCCTTCGGCATTATTGTGTGTTGTCCGGGGTTTCCCGGTAAGAAATTAACGGATCGACAATCTGGCGCGTGGTCCCATCGGTCAGTCCAAGATCGGTCAAATGCGGACCGGCGTTGCAGGCAAGACAGGTGCCCTCTATGGCTTTAAAGACCCGATACGGCGGTTCCCAGTCGGCAATCAAGTTGCTACGCTCGCGCAGTTCCCTGAACTGGCGAGCCAGCTCATCAGGCGGCAGTTCCGAAAGCATCCCCGCAATCGGCATGGCGACGTGGGCGATGACGTCGCCATTCTGTACCAGCGCCATCCCGCCGCCGCTCTGGATAAGCATGTTGGCTGCCAGCGCCATGTCGTGCGGATCGCGGCCCAGCACCACCAGATTGTGAGAGTCGTGAGAATAGCTGGTGGCAATTGCCCCACGCAGTTCACCCCAGCCTTCGAGTAGGGCGATTTGTGGTTTCGCCGCATGGCGCGCGTGGCGATGCTGAACCCAGATCAGGCTAAAGCCATCCGGGATCGCCACTACGCCGTGACGTACCTGCGCGTCAACTTCACCCCACTGCGTGAAGCGTGCGCCGCTGATATGGCGCAGGCGCGCCACGCCGTGTTTCGCGTTGTCGATTGTCATGCGGAAATCATCGTCTGCCAGTGCAGACAGCCGCACGGTATCACGCGGGAGGGGCAATATCGTGTCAACGATGGGTTCAATCATTGCCCCGTCGCGCGCAATCAGCTTACCGGCGACATACACCTGACGAGCCGTCAGCTTTTCAAGCGAGTCAAACGCCACCAGATCCGCGCGACGCCCGGCGGCAATCAGCCCCAGATCGTTACGCTGCAGGCGAATGGCGGCGTTCAGCGTGGCGAAACGCAGCGCGTGCGTCGCCGGTAATCCGTGTTCAATCAGCAGGTTCAGCAGCGCAACGATCCCCCCTTTTTCCAGCAGTATATCGGGTGGGACATCGTCGGTGCAGACCGTAATTTGTGAAGAAAGGTGGGGCAGGGATTTCAGGGCGCTTACGATATCGGGCAGCAGATAAGGATGCGAGCCGCGGATCTCCAGCGTCAGCCCGGCGCGCAGTTTTTCCAGCGCATCGTCTGCGGAGGTCAGTTCATGATCGGAGGTCACGCCTGCGGCCAGATAAGCCTGTAAATCCGCACCGTGAAGCCCGCGCGCGTGGCCTTCAATCAGCTTTCCGCTGTCCAGACCGGCCTGCATAATTTCCAGCATGCGTTGGCTGCCGTTAAGCACGCCGTGCATATCCATCACTTCCGCCACGCCGCGCACTTCCGGCCATCCGAGCAGGGTATCCATCTCTTTCCCTGCGAAGTCTGCGCCAGACATCTCCAGCCCCGGTGTCGATGGCACGCTTGATGGCGCAGCGACCATCACCTGCAGCGGCAGGTTGCGGCTGGCCTCAATGGCAAAACGTACGCCTGCAATGCCCAGCACGTTCGCCAGCTCATGCGGATCCCAGAATACGGCGGTGGTGCCCTGTGCCAGAACGATCTCGGCATAACGAGCGGGAAGCAGGTGTGAACTCTCCAGATGCACATGCGTATCCATCAGTCCCGGAGAGAGATACTGGTTGTTCAGATCGTGCGTCTCACGCGCATCGCTGCGGCTGCCGCGCGGATGAACGCTGGCGATAAGGCCGTCCACGATGCCGACATCGGCGTCGCGGATCTCGCCGGTCGCCATATCAACAATGCGGGTGTGCGTAAGCAGCAGGTCGAACGGCATTTCACCGCGTGCAGCCTGGACGGCACGGCGTCGGGTTTCGGCACTCATGTAATTAACGGTTCCAGCATGAAAATAATGGCGTTACTCTATGCACGCGGCAAACGTTTGCCCAGCTGATAAAATTTATCACCCGATAACCCCGGCTTATTCTGCGACGCGTGTAAACGATAATGACGATGGAACCCTGGCAGCGCCTGCCCGCGCTCTCACTGCGACAGCTACAGTATTTTGTCACCCTGGCGCAGCTGCGTCATTTCACCGACACCGCCAGCAAGCTGGCGATCAGTCAGCCTGCGCTCAGCAGCGCATTGCGGCAGATCGAAACGGTGCTCGGCGGCAAGCTGGTGAACCGTACCGCCTCAGCGGTGACGCTGACGGAGCTGGGCAATGCCATCCTCCCGCACGCGCAGCGGGTGCTTAGCGTGGCTCAGCTTGCCTTCGACGATATGCAGCAGATTGTGCAGGCAGGCGGTGACGGCACGGTGCGCATTGGGCTGGTGCCATCCGTCAGCTCGCTCTTGTTCCCGCTGTTGCCCCAAACGCTGGCGCAGGCTTTTCCGCGTCTTAAGGTAGAGTTTCACGATCAAACCAATGATGCGCTGGTGGCGCAGTTGCTGAAAGGGCAGATTGATTTTGGCCTTGGCGCACTGGACAGTTCTGTGCCGGAACAACTGTCCGTCTTCCCGTTGCAGGAGGACCCTTTTGTTGCGGTGATTCATTGTGACGATCCGCTGGCGGCGTCGGCGCATTTACCCTGGAAGCAGCTTGTTGGGCGAGATATCGCCGTGTTTTCAAAAGGTAACATCCAACGCCTGGTTGGCGCGCTCGCTGAAAGCCATCGTTTGTCGTTGCAGACACGTTATCAGGTGGATTATATCGAAACGCTGTACGGTCTGGTGCGCTCCCGACTGGCCGTAGCGATACTGCCGCAACTCTATACCACGCATCTTCAGGATCCGCAGCTTAAGGTGGTTCATCTTCAGCAACCGGCACTTGCCCGAACGGTGGCATTGATGCGTGCGCCGCAGCCGTTACCGACGCTTATCGAATCGTGCTTTACGCTAATGGTTGAAACCTTGAGGACACACTGAGGGATAGGGCAGGGGAAAATACCCTCTCCCGAACGGGAGAGGGATAAGCATTACTTAGCCAGAACTTCCTGTGCGGTACGCTCAACCAGAGACAGCAGAACTTTTACGTCCTCCAGCGTCACGGTTGGGTTCAGCAGGGTCAGCTTCAGGCAGGTGATACCGTTATGCTCGGTCACGCCGACGTTAGCACGGCCAGATTCCAGCAGCGCATCACCAATCTTCTGGTTCAGCAGGGCGATACCCGCATCATCCATCTGCGCCTGAGGACGGAAGCGGAACAGCACGCTCGCCAGCTGTGGCTGCATCACGAGCTCCAGAGCAGACTGCTCTTTCACGTAGCCCGCAACCTGCTGTGCCAGGGTCACACCGTGATCGATGATCGCCGCATACTGCTCCTGACCCAGTGCTTCCAGGCTCATCCACAGCTTCAGCGCGTCGAAACGACGGGTGGTCTGCAGAGATTTGGACACCAGGTTAGGCACGCCCGCTTCTTCGTCGAACTCAGAGTTCAGGTAAGCCGCCTGATAGCGCATCAGCTCATAGTGACGCGCTTCTTTCAGCAGGAACGCGCCGCAGCTGATGGTCTGGAAGAACTGCTTGTGGAAGTCCAGGGTAATGGAATCCACCAGCTCAATGCCGTCCAGGTAGTGACGATACTGCTCGGACATCAGCAGCGCGCCGCCCCAGGCCGCATCAACGTGTACCCAGATGTTCTGCTTCGCCGCCAGTTCGGCAATGGCACGCAGCGGGTCGATAGCACCGGCATCGGTGGTACCAGCCGTCGCGACGATCGCCAGAATCTGCTCGCCGTTCGCGTTGCACTGCTCAATTTTCGCCGCCAGATCGGTCAGATCCATGCGGGAGAATTCGTCAGTTTTCACCTGCACCACGGACTGGTAGCCCAGACCCATCAGCGCCATGTTTTTCTGCACGGAGAAGTGGGCATTCTCGGAGCACAGCACGCGAATTTTGCGCAGATCGCCAACCAGGCCATCCTGCTGAACGGAGTGACCCAGACGCGCGAAGAACGCATCGCGTGCCAGCATCAGGCCCATCAGGTTGCTCTGGGTGCCGCCGCTGGTGAAGACACCTGCGTCGCCAGCCTGATAACCCACGCGGGTACGCAGCCACTCGATCAGTTTGATCTCGATAATGGTTGCGGACGGGCTTTGATCCCAGGAGTCCATGCTCTGGTTAGTGGCGTTAATCAGCACTTCCGCCGCCTGGCTTACGACCAGGCTTGGGCAGTGCAGGTGCGCCACACACTGCGGGTGATGAACGGACAAACTGTCTTTCAGGAAGAACTCCACGGCGCGTTCAATCGCCGCTTCGTTGCCCAGCCCTTTCGGGTTGAAATCCAGCTTAATACGGTCGCGCAGTTCCGCGACCGTTTTGCCCTGGTACATCTCAGGCTGTTTCAGCCACTGCATCACAGCCTGAGTGCTTTGTTCAATCGCCTGCTGGTAAGCTTCAATGCTCTGCGCAGAGGAGAACAAAATTGGGTTTGAATCAGACATCGTAATCAACAACTCCGGTTACGCCGGGCGAACGCCCGCAGCAAGCAGTGCCTGCTCAAATTTATCCAGGAAGATTTTCAGCTCTTCATCGCTGATCAGCAGAGACGGCAGCAGACGCAGAACGATACCGTTACGACCACCGCGCTCCAGAATCAGACCGGCTTCGAAGCACTTCTTCTGAATCAGTGCAGACAGCTCGCCGTCGCCAGGGAAGCAACCCATGTGGTCAGCCGCTTCGTGTGGCTTAACGATCTCAATACCGATCATCATGCCCAGACCGCGCACGTGTCCGATCACCGGGTAGCGCTTCGCCATCTCTTTCAGCTGGCCTTTCAGCCATTCGCCCTGTGCAGCCACTTTGCCTGCGATGTTCTGGTCTTTCAGGATTTTCAGCGTCGTCAGACCGGTTGCCATCGCCAGCTGGTTGCCGCGGAAGGTACCGGTGTGGTGACCTGGCGCCCATGCATCGAACTGCTTTTTGATACCGAGCACGGCCAGCGGCAGACCGCCACCGACAGCTTTAGACATCACGATGATGTCTGGCTCAATGCCCGCGTGTTCGAAGGCGAAGAATTTACCGGTACGGGCAAAGCCAGCCTGAACTTCGTCGAGGATCAACAGAATGCCGTGTTCCTGAGTCACTTTACGGATGCGCTGCAGCCACTCAGCCGGAGCCGGGTTCACGCCGCCTTCGCCCTGAACGGCTTCCAGGATCACCGCAGCAGGTTTACGCACGCCGCTTTCAACGTCGTTGATCAGGTTATCGAAATAGTAAGTCAGCGCTTTCACGCCCGCTTCACCACCGATACCCAGCGGGCAACGGTACTCGTGCGGATAAGGCATGAACTGGACTTCTGGCATCATACCGTCAACCGCTTCTTTCGGAGACAGGTTGCCGGTCACGGACAGTGCGCCGTGGGTCATACCGTGGTAACCACCAGAGAAGCTGATGATACCGCTACGACCGGTCACTTTTTTCGCCAGCTTCAGCGCCGCTTCAACGGCGTCAGCACCGGATGGACCGGTGAACTGCAGGCAGTACTCTTTGCCCTGACCAGGCAGCAGAGAGAGCAGGTATTCAGAAAACGCGTCTTTCAGAGGCGTCGTCAGATCCAGGGTATGTAACGGCAAGCCGCTGGTAATGACATTTTGGATGCTTTTCAGCACATCAGGATGGTTATGGCCAAGCGCAAGGGTCCCAGCGCCTGCTAAACAGTCAAGGTATTCTTTATTATCTGCATCGGTGATCCACACGCCTTCTGCTTTAGTGATCGCTAAAGGCAGTTTGCGCGGATAACTCCTGACGTTAGATTCAAACTCGGCCTGACGGGCCAGATAGGTTTCGTTGCTTTTGTGGGCATCTACGGTGTCAATACGGACTTTATCCGTCATCATATCACTCCTACAACCGCCGCTTCGTTATGAGCCACGATTGAATAAAAAGTTAAAAAACAGATGGGGGCCTGAAAAAAACGCCGCCAATATAGAGCCTTTTGCCACGGGGCTCAATGGTTAATTTGTTTACTGTTTTGTGACAGAGGGCACAGGGGGAGGGTTATCCCCGTTTCCAGAAAGAAAGTTGCACTTTATGCACAATAAAAACAGCCGCTTATGATGGTTTTGTCAGAACTGTAAAAGTAAAGAAAAGAGTGTGACAAATCGTGCTTTTCTCTGATGAAAAAGGAGGCGGATGGCCTCCTTGAACACGTTATTTCTGCCTGACCTGCAAAATGCCGTGGTCGCGACCTTTCGTTTTATTCCAGGAGGCATCGGTAATACCGTTCTCATCAAGGCTAAACGATATAACAAAGCCTTCGCCGTGAATCTCGTAGAAAGTCGCATTGAGACGTTTTACGGCCGCTTTCTTGCCGTTAAGGGTGGCGCTAAAAAAGCCGTTTGAAATCGTGGCGTTAACCGTATCAGACGAGAATGTGGCTTCACGCATCGGATCGTGAACGGTTTTCGTTTGTTCGTGTTGCGCCGCGTTTTCTGCCTTGGTTTTGTTGATATCGCAAGAACCATCGCCATCGGTAATTTGGGTGCATCCGGAACGCTCCAGCTGCGCGCGATAGTGAGCATTAATCGCATAGGCCGGAGCCGCGGCCATAGTCGCGCTTATAACAATCATCATTAACTTCTTCATTTTATTGCCTTATAAACTACACAAATTATACGAAACGTACATTACGCCAATCCACACACCGACAGAAATAAGCATCAGGTATAAAGTGGCAGAGATAAAAATATATTTTGACATGCTGATAATCATATATTGAAAATGAAAACCGCTCGTAGGTGGCTTTCTGTCTGATTGTGAGAAATAACTGTGATGGACTATCCGGTAAGGTAACAATTGAAACTTTGATTAAGATCACTTAAAGCACAAAAGGCTAAAGTGGTCGGATGTTAAAAAAATTAATGTAAACATTGACTTATGGTTTTGTGTGGGGCTCATCCGCTTTCGTTCAAAGGTCTTTGTTTATCAGGGAAAGGGCTGTTTCTGTGCAATGCTGCTGTATATGCTGAAAATGTGGGTTTGACGGCCGTTATTATTTTAAAGAGTAACAAGACTAATAATGCGTCTAACGACGATGATTCTGAAAGCCAGATTTAGCGTTTACAATTTTTTCATCTGGCATTAGTATCCTTAACGCGGATTGATTGCATAAATTAATCACAAGCAGTTGATTTATTTGACTCGGGGTGCCCTTCTTCGTTGAAGGCTGAGAAATACCCGTATTACCTGATCTGGATAATGCCAGCGTAGGGGGCAAAAATTCGGCCTACTTATCACGAGATTGACTCTTTTTTGGCGGTGCGCAATGCACTTGAGGTACAAAAAGGGTGTATTTATGGGGTACTGAACTCTTCCATAATGGCTCCATTGTGTTCAGAGAGTGCATTAAGAGTAAGGGGTGAGACGTGCAGGAGAAACCGCCCGAAAGCAGAAGAACTTATCCGCGAGGAGTGAAAATCGGGTGCTTAATCGGGCAGGGGCGTAAAGCGCGAGCAACAGATTGCAACATCGCCCCGGCACAGAAAAAAGTTGTTATAACCATCCTTTCGGTGATATTTTTTGCAGAACGAGGGATGAGAATTTGGCGCTGTTATAATGATATGTGGAACTGGGTTGTTGATTTTCAGTTAGCGTGTAGCACTGAACAAGCCATTGCGAAAGGTGCTCAACTTTCAATAATTCATACACGGATGATGACAAAACAAACTTGTTTGATCCGGGAAAGGAAAATAATTTCATAGTATGATATAAATGATATTTCATGCCGTAAGTAAACCAATATTCGCCCTTGTCAACGTAAACGCCTGCCTCTGCGTTGTGAATATATTCATCTTCCAGAATATCTTGTCCACATCCGCAACAGCATAATAATGGCGTGTAATCGTCTTCATCAACATTGTTGAATATTATTGGCCCGGAGCTAAACATAGCTTGCAAAATCTGCGGGTTAAGACCGTTGATATGCTGCTGGATACTGCTTTGGTCATAAATGATATAGGGGATAGTTAGCTTATCTAAGTGCGCTTTGATATCAGAAGAGGTGCCCGTTGAGTAAAAGCCAATAAACCCATCAAGGCCATGTTGCTGAATTCTGTCGAGTATGGAACTCTCATCTGCCAGCGACACTTTATTTCCGGATTTTATATAATTTTTACAGCTTACTAAATAAGTGACGTCTTCGTTTTCTACGCTAAAGTCAATACCACCATCCGGGCCAACCGAGGGCTGACTGAGAAGCGTGTAACCTTCATGTTGTAAAAACCAACTGGCAAATATCTCCCAGTCATCAGGGGTGAGTTGTTCAAATATGTGGCTCATTATTCAACCTTAATTAAGACGTAAAAACATCCCGGCATTCGACGAACGAAGCTTTTGCGTGATGGCTGTGTTAAAAATATTTCGCGCATGGTAGAAATTTTCAGATAATGGCAGGCCTGAGTCAGAGATAAACCTATCAATTTCAGCGTTCCACATCAAAATTTGTTCTAAATGAAGGCATTGGCTAATTTCAAACCAGCCACAGCGTGTTTCAGGGAAATTTGGTAAATGTAGCTTGTGGCCGAAAATGAAATATATTTTATTTTCTATTATTGTCAGTTGCGCCATGCTCCAGGCAATTAAGTCATCATGCAGTATATCAATGTCACATTTCCCACAACAGCACTTCAGTTCTTCGTAATGCTGCGCGGGGATATTCAAAGAGTACGGATTCCCGTTATTAAAATGGTCATTGTACACATGCGAATGGATCAACGGCATAATAATGCTGATTGCATGACCATTAAATAGTTTAAAGGTGAAATTTGCAGTGCTGTTTTTAGCCAGTTTGTTAAGTCTTTCAAGTAATGATGTTGAAAAGTTACCGGAGTAAAAACCTATAAAACCCGTTGCATTATTGGAATTCATTCTTTCTAAAATGTTTTTTTCTATTTCCGTGCCAACTGACTTGCCTTCTGTTGCATTATTTCGGGTGCTGACATAAAAAACAACGCCATGCTTTTCCAGAAGGAAGGCGTCTTGATCCTCTTTAACTTCTAATGTGTCAATGTATTCATGAAATCCGGTATCGACTAAAAAATCTAAAGCGAATGCCTTCCATTTCTTTGCGTCCATCGTTTTAAAATGATTTTTGAAATTCATGTTAGCCTCTGTAGCTAATGTGATAATTATTCTTCTTAAAATAATATATTATTCTGCATGTTTAAAAGCATTATATTGCACGATTGAAACTTTTGTATATAGATTTATAATGATTATTTTAGAATTATCTAATGACTAAAAGTAAATTAAGAAGTATATTGAGCGTGCTTCACTGCATCGATTTTCCTGCATTCCTGTATGTGGCAGGTTATTGCTGGATGCGCCTGAAGTTTAAATGACTCGGGGTGCCCTTCTTCGTTGAAGGCTGAGAAATACCCGTATTACCTGATCTGGATAATGCCAGCGTAGGGAAGTCAGATGCCTTCCCGGTCATCGCTTCTTCACGCAAGGCAGGAGCGAACCCATGCAGCCTGACCTGCTCGATTTACACGTTTTACATCAGTTCCGAACCCGTTCCCCGCTCACGCACTGTATGACCAACGATGTTGTACAGACCTTCACGGCCAACGTGTTGCTGGCTCTCGGTGCATCGCCAGCGATGGTGATTGAGGCCGAAGAGGCCGAGCAGTTTGCTGAAATCGCCGATGCGCTGCTGATTAACGTTGGCACGCTGACCGCACCGCGCGCCCAGTCGATGCGTCGGGCGATTGAACGCGCGGTGGCTGCGGGTAAGCCATGGACGCTCGACCCGGTTGCCGTTGGCGCGCTCGCGTTCCGTACCCGTTTTTGCCATCAAATCCTCGCTCTGAAACCAGCCGCGATCCGCGGTAACGCCTCTGAAATCCTTGCCCTTGCCGGGATGAGCGCGGGCGGGCGCGGCGTTGATACCACCGACACAGCAGCCAGCGCGGTGCCTGCCGCGCAGGCTTTGGCGCGTCAGACGAATGCAATTGTCGTGGTCACGGGAGAAGTGGATTACATCACCGACGGACAGCGCACGCGCAGCGTAACGGGCGGTGACCCGCTGATGACGCGCGTGGTGGGCACCGGGTGCGCGCTTTCTGCCGTTGTGGCGGCGAGCTGCTCGCTGCCGGGCGACCGGCTGGATAACGTCACGGCCGCCTGCGGATGGATGAAGCGAGCCGGAACGGTGGCTATTGCGCAGTCTCGTGGCCCGGGCAGTTTTGCCAGCGCGTTCCTGGATGCGCTCTACACGCTGGAGGAGCAGACATGAAGCGGATTAACGCTCTGACCATTGCCGGTACCGATCCCAGCGGCGGCGCGGGTATCCAGGCTGACCTGAAAACCTTCTCGGCCCTTGGCGCATACGGCTGTTCCGTCATTACCGCGCTGGTGGCGCAAAACACGCGCGGCGTGCAGTCGGTCTACCGTATCGAGCCAGATTTTGTTGCCGCGCAGCTGGATTCGGTGTTCAGCGACGTGCGCATCGATACCACCAAGATCGGCATGCTGGCCGAGACGGACATTGTGGAAGCGGTGGCCGAGCGGCTTAAGCGTTATCAGGTGCAAAACGTGGTGCTGGATACCGTCATGCTGGCGAAAAGTGGCGACCCGCTGCTCTCCGCCTCCGCCGTGGAGACGCTGCGCACAAAGCTGCTGCCGCAGGTGGCGCTGATCACGCCCAATCTGCCGGAAGCCGCCTCGCTGTTGGGTGCCCCGCACGCGCAAAACGAACGTGAAATGAAAGCCCAGGGGAACGCGCTGCTGGCTATGGGCTGCGGCGCGGTGCTGATGAAGGGCGGTCATCTTGATGATGCCGAAAGCCCGGACTGGCTCTTTACCCGCGACGGCGAAATGCGTTTTACCGCGCCGCGCGTGCAGACCAAAAACACCCACGGTACGGGCTGCACGCTCTCTGCCGCGCTGGCTGCGCTGCGTCCACGGCATGACAGCTGGGCCGATACGGTGGGCGAAGCGAAAATCTGGCTCTCCGCGGCGCTGGCAAAAGCCGATACTCTGGAAGTGGGTCACGGTATTGGGCCGGTTCATCATTTTCATGCGTGGTGGTAACCCAGTATACTGGCAGGAAACATCACGCCTGAGAAAACAGAGATGGAACAAGCGCATACCCGGTTAATCGCTCAACTGAATGAACGGATCGCCGCCCCGGACAACACGCCGCTGTACCTGAAATTTGCCGAAACGGTAAAAAATGCGGTGCGAAGCGGCATGCTGGAGCACGGGAATATTTTGCCCGGCGAGCGCGATCTGAGCCAGTTAACCGGCGTGTCGCGCATCACCGTGCGAAAAGCGATGCAGGCGCTGGAGGAAGAGGGCGTGGTCACGCGCTCCCGTGGCTATGGCACGCAAATCAATAACATCTTCGAGTATTCGCTGAAAGAGGCGCGCGGGTTCTCTCAACAGGTGGTCCTGCGCGGTCAAAAGCCCAATACGCTGTGGGTCAACAAGCGGGTGGTGAAGTGTCCCGAAGAGGTGGCGAACCATCTTTCCATTCCCCCCGAGAGCGAGGTTTTCCTGCTCAAGCGTATTCGCTACGTTGACGATGACGCCGTCTCGATTGAGGAGTCCTGGGTGCCGACGGGATTTATCCACGACCCCGATGCGATTGGCGTCTCGCTTTACGATTACTTCCGCAGCCAGAATATCTTCCCGCAGCGTACCCGTTCGCGCGTGAGCGCCCGTATGCCGGACAGCGAATTTCAGGCGCACATTAAGATGGACGAAAAAATACCGGTGCTGGTGATCAAGCAGGTTGCGCTTGACCAACAGCACCGGCCGATTGAGTACAGCATCAGCTACTGTCGCAGCGATCTATACGTCTTTGTGTGCGAGGAGTAATGCCTCGCGAGTCGGGGCGCAATCCCCGCCGCGGTGGCTGACCACCCAGGAGGCCACGGCATTCCCCAGCAGAACCGCATCTGCCAGCGACCATCCCGCCGCCAGCCCGGCAAGCGTGCCGCCCGCGTGGCTGTCGCCTGCGCCAATGGTGTCCACAACCGTCGCCGGGAACGCCGGAACAATGCCCGAGACGTCACCGTCATACCACGCGGCGCCGTCTTTATCGTGGCGCACAATCAGCGCGGCACCGAAACGCTGCTGCCACTGCGTGCCGAGGGTTTCCACTTCAACGCCCAGTCTTTCTGCGGCAAGCTCCGCCTCCTGGCGATTGAGCGACACAATGGGTCTGCAGGCCATAATCCGCGCCATCAGCGCGTCGGGGATATCCGCGATGCGGGGACCAAAATCGATAAATGCCGTCACGTCCTGCAACCCCTCCAGCCAGCGTGTCAGCAGCTCGCCGCACGGCGAGGCCAGCTGATAGCCGGACAAATAGACCAGGCTGTATTGCGGAACGTGAAGCGCATCCAGCCAGCGCTGCTGCCACTGGTTCTCCACGCCGCTAAAGGACATAAAGGTGCGCTCGCCGTCTGGCTCCACCAGCGCCAGACACCAGCCGTTATCACCCGTATCGGCTTCCACCGCGCTGTGCAGATCCTGCTTCGCCATGGCGTTGCGAATAATATCCGCCCACACGCCGTGGCCGACGGGCAGGGCATTTTGCGCCGCAATGCCGAGCCGCTTCAGGGCGATGGCGATATTGAGCGCGCAGCCACCGATATTGACGCCCTGCTGTTTAAGCTCGATATCGCACCCGCGCCAGGGCAGGGCGTAAGCGTCGGCGATGACGTCTATCACCGCCGCGCCCAGCACCGTCACCGGGCGCGTGGCGTGCAAGGTTTCAAGGCGCTGAACCAAAGACGTCATATGCCCTCCCGTTGCTCCCGATAGTGCAGGAGTTTTTCGCAGTAGTGACCGAAATCGAGCTGGTTAACGGCGTCGAGTTCGGCCTTCAGCGTCGGGTCAATGGCCTGCACGCCGTGCAATGCGCCGCAGATTGCTGTGGCCATTGCGCCAATGGTGTCGGTATCGCCGCCCAGGTTGGCGCATAAAATGGCGCAGCGGTTTGGGTCGGTTCCCGCCAGTTCGACCATCGCAATGGCCGCCGGAACGGATTCGATGGTGCTGGTTCCGGCACCCACGAGCTGATACACCTGCTCGCTGGCGGACTCAATCCCGTTGGCTTCTCGTACGGTTTTCAGCGCGAGTTCAATACGCGCCGCGAGCGACGCGCTGAAGGTGGTGGTTTTCGCCTCCTGCGCAAAGCGGGCGATCCCCGGCAGGGCATCAACGATGTTCTGCCAGCTTTCGCCGTCGACGGCGCGGGAAATCGCCCAGGCAATCACCACCGCACCGGCAATGGCGAGATCGGATTTATGGGTCGGGCTGGAGGCCAGCGCCACCTGTTCAACAAAATGCTCCAGACGCGTGGCCGGGAGCAGGCAGCCCAGCGGAGAGGCGCGCATCGCCGCCCCGTTGGTCACGCCGTTGTTTTCCAGTTCGCTCGCCGGCTTGCCGTCGCGAATGGCGTTGAGGGCAATTTTCGAGGTGGGGCCGAGCACGTTCTTATTAAACGCGTCGAAATCCAGCGCCCAGCGAAGAATATGCTTGCCGATAACGTCCGCGTTAATCTGCCCGTCGCACTCGATAATCGCATCCGCCAGACAGAGCGCCATCGAGGTATCGTCGGTGAACTCTGCCTGGTTGAAATAGCAGGCCGCGTTATTCTCCGCCGGGCCGGGTAAGAAACGGTCGATCCAGCCGAAGTGCGCCTTGACGCGCTTTCTCGGCCACAGCTCCGACGGCATGCCCATCGCATCCCCTAACGCCTGCCCGTAAAGGGCACCGAGAACACGTTCTTGTTTCATTTAACTTCCCCTTGTGTCAGCGCGGTATCGCCATCAACCACCTCAATTGCGGTGATCTCTTTATCCGATTCGCGGAAAAACAGCATAAACAGCACGGCAATCACGGCAATCATGATTGCACCAAATGTCCACATTCCGGCCCAGTTGAAGGTCAGCCCATTCACCGGCTCTTTGTAAGCGAACATTTTTTCCATCATCACGCCGCCCAGGCGGTAACCCAGCAGGCTACCAAAGCCCTGACAGCACAGCGTGATCAAGCCCTGCGCCGCGGTGCGCATGTGCGCTGGCGCTTTTTTGTCCACGTAGATGTACGCGGTCACGTAATAGAAGTCGTAGCTTACGCCGTGCAGCAAAATGCCGAGGAACAGCAGGGCGTAGGTGAAGTACTGTTCCGCACCGCCGTAAACAAAGAAGCCGTAGCGGATGGCAGCGGTAATAAGCCCCAGCAGCAAGACCTTCTTAATACCAAAGCGTTTGGTAAAGAACGGCAGCGCCAGCATAAAGAAGATTTCGGAGAACTGGCCCAGCGTCATCCAGCCGGTGGCGTTTTTCATGCCGGCTTCGGTGAGATAGCCGTTGGCGAAAATGTAGTAGAAGGCCAGCGGCATGGCGAACAGGAACGAGCAGAAGAAGAACACCAGGAAGTTTCTGTCGCGCAGCAGGATCAGCGCGTCCAGCCCCAGCATCACCTTAAAGTCCAGCTTGCCGGTGCTCTTCGGCGACGTATTCGGCAGGAACAGGGCAAAGACGCCGAGCAGGGCGGAGCTGGCTGCGGTCATCAGCAGCGGGATATTGGTATCGGAAATGTCGCTATAGCCCATCATCTGCGGCAGGAATCCGCACGCCAGGCCTGAGGCGATCCAGCCGATGGTGCCCATCACGCGGATGCGCGGAAAGTCTGCCTCGACGTCATCCACGTTGGCAAAGGCAATGCTGTTGGTCAGCGCGATGGTCGGCATATAGGTCAGGGAGTAGGCCAGCAGCAGCGGGAAGAAGGTGCTGAACTGGGTTTGCTGTGCGGCGAAGTACATCAGAATCGCACCGGCGAACATCAGCACCGCCAGCACTTTCTGGGCGGCGAAGAAGCGGTCCGTCAGCGAGCCGACAAGGATCGGCGAGAGGATCGCGGCAATGGCGGTGCAGGCGTAAGACCAGCCGATCTCCCCGGCGGTAAAACCGCTTTTGCTCAGCCATAGCCACAGCGGCACAAACCAGGCGCCCCAGATAAACCATTCAACAAACATCATGAATGACAGTTGGACTTTCGTTTCATTTTTTAATCCTGCATGTCAGTGAGGGTACGCCTTTAACATACCACTTAATAATACCTTTTAAATACCTTTGAGGTGAATGTTTGATCAGTGTAACAAAATTGTTGTACATGAAACGAGCCAGCAGATTGTGCTTAAAAAAGTTGCAGATGGTGGAAAATCTGTTAAGTCGGTACCAGGCTTAGTCTGCCTGCAAAAATGTGGGTTTGGATCACACGCTCCGACGCGACGTCGGACTTACGGGAGCATCACTATGACTGATATTGCGCAGTTGCTTGGCAAAGACGCCGACAGCCTCTTACAGCATCGTTGTATGACCATTCCAGCTGACCAGCTCTACCTGCCCGGGCACGACTACGTGGACCGCGTGATGGTGGACAACAACCGTCCGCCTGCCGTGCTGCGAAACATGCAGACGCTCTATAACACCGGGCGACTGGGCGGTACCGGGTATCTCTCTATTCTGCCGGTAGACCAGGGGGTTGAACACTCTGCGGGGGCATCCTTCGCTGCCAATCCGCTCTATTTCGATCCGAAGAACATTGTTGAGCTGGCGATTGAAGCGGGCTGTAACTGCGTGGCATCAACCTACGGCGTGCTGGCCTCCGTCTCGCGTCGCTATGCCCACCGCATTCCGTTCCTCGTCAAACTGAACCATAACGAAACCCTGAGCTACCCAACGGAATATGACCAGACCCTGTACGCCAGCGTGGAGCAGGCGTTCAATATGGGGGCGGTGGCGGTAGGGGCGACCATCTATTTCGGTTCTGAGCAGTCTCGTCGTCAGATTGAAGAGATTTCTGCGGCGTTTGAGCGCGCGCACGAGCTGGGCATGGTCACCGTACTGTGGGCGTATCTGCGCAACAACGCGTTCAAGAAAGACGGCGTGGATTACCACGTGTCGGCCGACCTGACCGGGCAGGCGAACCACCTGGCGGCGACCATCGGCGCGGATATCGTGAAGCAAAAAATGGCCGAGAACAACGGCGGCTATAAGGCGGTGAACTTCGGCTATACGGACGATCGCGTTTACAGCAAGCTGACCAGCGATAACCCGATCGATCTCGTGCGCTACCAGCTGGCGAACTGCTATATGGGCCGCGCGGGGCTGATCAACTCCGGCGGGGCGGCAGGCGGTGATACTGACCTGTCAGACGCGGTGCGCACGGCGGTGATCAACAAACGCGCGGGCGGCATGGGGCTGATCCTGGGCCGTAAGGCGTTCAAGAAAACCATGGCCGACGGCGTGAAGCTGATTAATGCGGTTCAGGATGTGTATCTGGACAGTAAAGTGACGATTGCTTAAGTATTTTCCCCTCACCCTAACCCTCTCCCCACAGGGGAGAGGGGATGGTTTGCTCCCTCTCCCTGTGGGAGAGGGCCGGGGTGAGGGGCAATAAATACCGCATTTTATTTCTCCCGATCCACCTCACACTTCCCCTTCCTTTTGTGAAAACTGTCACTCCTTCCCGTGCATATGCACAAAAAATGGTCAGCGCTTAGCGGAATCTGTCTAAGGCAGCGGACGAATTTTGCGCTTAAAGTTAGTTTCGAAACGGCTTTTCAAAATTCGAATCGCGCTGAACCTCTGTCGTCTTAAGGACTGATAATGAAAATTGAATCTGTAAACGTCACCGTCTTCCAGTACCCGACACGTCGGGTTTCCGACGCTGCCGGGCATTCGCATCCGGGGCCTGAGAGCATGGCTAAAATGGCGATGCTTTCTATTACGGCAGACGATGGCACCCAAGGGTATTCCTTCGCGCCGCCGGAAGTGGTGCGCCCCTTTGTGGTCAACACCTTCTTTCGCAAGGTGCTGGTCGGTCAGGACGCGTTCAACCGCGAGCGCATCTGGCAGGATCTGGCGCACTGGCAGCGGGGTAGCGCGCATCAGCTGACCGAGCGCGCGCTGGGCTTTGTCGAACAGGCGCTGTGGGATCTGATTGGCCGCAAGCTCAACATGCCGGTCTGGAAGCTGCTGGGCGGCTATCGCGACAAGGTCCCGGCCTACGGCAGCACCATGTGCGGTGACGATCTGCCGGGTGGCTTATCCACGCCGGACGAGTACGCCAGCTTTGCCGAAAAACTGGTGGCGCGCGGATACAAGGCCATCAAGCTGCATACCTGGATGCCGCCGGTCTCCTTTGCTCCCAACCCGAAGATGGACGTCAAAGCCTGCGCCGCCGTGCGTGAAGCGGTTGGCCCGGATATCGATCTCATGATCGACGGCTATCACTGGTACAGCCGCACCGAGGCGCTGTACATCGGCAAGGAACTGGAAAAACTCAACTTCGCCTGGTTCGAAGAGCCGATGGAGGAGGAGAGCATGGCCTCCTACGCCTGGCTGGCGGAAAACCTGTCGATCCCGATTATCGGCCCGGAAAGCCTGGGCGGAAAACACCACAGCCGCGCGGACTGGATCAAAGCCGGGGCGTGCGACATCCTGCGCGCGGGCGCCAACGGCGTGGGCGGCATCTCTCCGACGCTGAAGGTGGCGAACCTGGCGGAAGCCTTCGGGATGGACTGCGAAGTACACGGCAACGGCGCGGCGAGCCTGGCGGTGATTGGCGCCATCAAAAACTGCCGTTGGTACGAGCGCGGCCTGCTGCACCCGTTCCTTGACTACGACGAACCGGCGGCGTACCTCAACAGCCTGGTCGACCCGATGGACGAGCACGGCATGGTCAGCCTGCCGACCCGCCCGGGAGTGGGCGAAGACATTAATTTTGCATATATCGAAGCCAATACCGTCAGCCACGACTGACAGATAAAAACGTACCCTACAGGCGATATATACATGAAACGATCTCCTTTAGCCGGGGCGTGTTTGCTCGCGCTCTCGCTGATGATGGGGAGCGGTGCGGCGGTCGCAAAAACGCCGCCCGACCAGCTCATCATCGGCATGAATATGAACAACCTCCTGACCCTCGACCCGGCGGCAATGACCGGTAACGAAGTGGTCGGCATTGTGGTCAATCTCTATGATTCGCTGGTGGAGCTGGATCCGAACGAACTCACCAACGTCAGGCCCGCGCTGGCAACGTCATGGGATATTTCGCCGGACCGTCAAACTCTGACCTTCCATCTGCGCGATGACGTGAAGTTTCACTCCGGCAACCCGCTCACGGCGGAGGACGTGGTCTGGTCGATGCGCCGCCTGCTGCATCTCAACCTTGCGCAGGCGTCGGTGTGGAAATCCTACGGATTTTCTAAAAAGAACATTGATAACCAAATCAGCGCCCCGGATACATACACCGTGCAGATTGTCCTGCCAAAAGCCAACGACCCGCAGCTGGTGATTTACTCCCTTGGCGCGCTCGGCAACCTCGGCGTGCTGGACAGCAAAACGGTGCAGCAGCATGCGGTCAACAACGACTGGGGCAACCGCTGGCTGACCACCAACGAAGCCGGTTCCGGCCCGTTTATGCTGGAGACCTGGCAGGCGAAGGACGTGCTGCGCATGCAGCGTAACCCGCACTACTGGCGCGACGCGCCGAAGATGAGCCGCGTGGTGCTGCGCCATTTCCAGGAGTCGCAAACCCTGCGCCTGATGATTGAAAAGGGTGACCTCGACATTGCCAACAATATGGCGGTGGCGGACATCAACGCCCTGCGTAAAGACCCCCAGCTCACCGTGGAAGCCGTGCAAAAAGGCACGGTCTACTACGTGGCGATGAGCATGAAGGAGGCCCATTTCGCTAACCCGAAGGTGCGCGAAGCGGTGCGCTACCTGATTGACTATCAGGGCATCAATAAAGCGCTAATGCCGGGCTACGGTGTGCTGCACCAGCGCCCCATCAAGGCGGGTATGCCATCAACGCTGCCGGACCCGGGCTATAAGCTCGATATCCCTCGTGCCAAAAAGCTGCTGGCAGAGGCGGGTTATCCGGACGGATTTGATACGACCCTGAGGGTGCTGGCGGATCAGCCGTTCCTGAATATTGCCATTGCGGTGCAGTCAACGCTGATGCAGGCGGGGATTAACGCCAAAATCATCACCGGCACCGGGAACCAGATCTACGGCGCAATGCGCGAGCGCAGGTTCGACATGCTGGTCGGGCGCGGGGGCAGCGGGGTAGAGCCACATCCGCACTCCAGCCTGCGCGCGCTGGTCTATAACCCGGACAACAGTGACGAAGCCCGGCTGACCAATTTCCAGGGTTGGCGCACCAGTTTTTACGATAAGCCGCTCAACGAGATGATCGACAAGGCCCTGCTGGAGCGCGATCCGAAGAAACAGGTCGCCGACTACCAGCAGATCCAGGTGCGCTACGACGCGCTGATCCCGGCGATGATCCCCCTGTCGCAGATGGTGGATTCGGTGGTGGTGCGTAACGAGGTGAAGAACTTTCAGTCGCACCCGTCGGCCACGACCTTCCTGCGCGACGTCTACAAAACCGGAGGTGAAAAATGAGCGTGGCGATTTTCGCGCCCGGCTCCCGGGCCCGGCGCTTCTCAACGCGACTCACGCAGGTGCTGATAACGCTGTTCGGCCTGCTGCTGCTGACCTTTTTCATCGGCCGCGTGATGCCTGTCGACCCGGTGCTGGCGATTGTTGGCCCGGATGCCGACCACAGCACCTACCAGCAGGTCTATCACCAGCTGGGGTTCGATAAATCTCTGCTGACGCAGTTCGGCATTTACCTCAGTAACCTTCTGCACGGCGATTTGGGCAACGCGCTGCTGACGGGCAAACCGGTGACCGCCGATATCCTGCGCGTTTTCCCGGCGACGCTTGAGCTGGCGACGATGGCGATAATCGTCGGCGCGGGCTTAGGCATCCCGCTGGGGGTGCTGGCGGCGGCGCGGCGCAACAGCGTTTCCGACTACGTGGTGCGCATCATCAGCCTCGCGGGTTACTCCACGCCCATTTTCTGGGTCGGGATGATGGGGCTGCTGCTGTTCTACGCCTGGCTTGGCTGGGTGGGGGGCGCGGGACGTCTGGATCTCGGACTGGAGGGTTTAGTCCCACGCCGCACCGGACTGATGACGGTGGATGCGCTGCTGGCCGGGAACGGCGCGGTGTTCTGGAACGCTGTTAACCATCTGGTTTTACCGGCCTCGCTGCTCGGCTTCCACTCGCTGGCCTACATCAGCCGCATGACCCGCAGCTTTATGCTGGCGCAGCTGTCGCAGGAGTTCATCATCACCGCGCGAGTAAAAGGCTTAACCGAGCGTCAGGTGATCTGGAATCACGCGTTTCGCAATATCCTCGTACAGCTGCTGACGGTGGTGGCGCTGGCCTACGGCTCGCTGCTGGAAGGGGCGGTGCTGATTGAGACCGTCTTCTCGTGGCCGGGCTTCGGCTCGTATCTCACCGGCAGCCTGCTGCTCGGGGACATGAACGCGGTCATGGGCTGCGTGCTGCTGGTGGGGGTTATCTTCGTGATGCTCAACCTGCTCTCCGACATGCTTTATCAACTCTTTGACCCGAGGACGAAATCATGACCGTTTCTCTGGATACGCCGCTGGGGGCAGGGCCGTCAGAAAGCCGCCAGCGTATCAAGCGTACGCTGGGCCGCACCGCCGGTTTTGTCGGCAAGATGGCGCGCAACCCGCTCACCGCCATCGGCGGCGGGATTATCCTGCTGCTGCTGATTGTGGCGGCCTTCGCGCCGCTGATTGCGCCATACAATCCGCTGGTACAAGACCTTAATAACGCGCTGGTCGCCCCGAACGCGCAGCACTGGTTCGGCACCGACGAGTTTGGCCGCGACATCTTCAGCCGCCTGGTGTACGGCTCGCGCATCACGCTCTATATCGTGCTGCTGGTCTCCGTGACCGTCGGCCCGCTGGGGCTGTTGCTGGGCGTCACCGCAGGCTATTTCGGCGGCAAGGTGGATGCCGTGCTGATGCGCGTGACCGATATCTTTATCTCCTTCCCGAGCCTAGTGCTGGCGCTGGCGTTTGTGGCGGCGCTCGGGCCCGGGCTGGAGCACGTGGTTATTGCGATCACACTCACCGCCTGGCCGCCGATTGCCCGTCTGGCGCGCGCCGAAACGCTCTCCCTGCGTCAGGCCGATTTTATCTCCGCCGTGCGTCTGCAGGGGGCGTCATCGGCCCGCGTGCTGTGGCGCCACATCGTGCCGCTGTGCCTGCCGTCGGTGATTATCCGTATCACCATGAACATGGCGGGGATCATTCTCACCGCTGCCGGATTGGGCTTCCTCGGCCTTGGCGCACAGCCGCCGGAGCCGGAGTGGGGCGCAATGATCTCCAGCGGTCGCACCTACATGATGGAGTGCTGGTGGGTAGTGACTATTCCTGGGCTGGCGATCCTGATCAACAGCCTGGCGTTCAACTTCTTAGGAGATGGCCTACGTGACATCCTCGATCCTCGCAGCGAATAACCCGCTGCTCGACGTGCGCGACCTCCATGTCGATTTCATCAACGGCGGCGCAGTAACCCACGCGGTGCGCGGCGTTTCTTTCCAGCTCGGACGCGAAAAGCTGGCGATTGTCGGCGAGTCCGGCTCCGGCAAATCCACCGTCGGGCGGGCGCTGCTGCGCCTGCATTCGGCCAAAGCGCAAATCAGCGCTTCGCGGATGCAGTTTGGCGACGTCGATTTACACTCTGTCAGCGAGGCGCAGATGCGTGGCATTCGCGGCAAGCGTATCTCGATGATCATGCAGGACCCTAAGTACTCGCTTAACCCGGTGGTTTGCGTGGGCGATCAAATTGCCGAAGCCTGGCTGACCCATCATCCGGGGCGCAAGGCGGAAGCGAAAGCCAAAGTGCTGGAAATGCTCGAAGTGGTGCGCATTCGCCAGCCCGGGCGGGTGTATCACCTCTATCCGCACGAGATTTCCGGCGGGCAGGGGCAGCGCATCATGATCGCCATGATGCTGATCACCGACCCGGAACTGGTGATTGCCGACGAACCGACCTCGGCGCTGGACGTGTCGGTGCGTTTACAGGTGCTCGGCCTGCTCGACGACCTGGTGCAGTCCCGCGGGCTGGGGCTGATCTTTATCAGTCACGACATCAACCTGGTGCGCAGCTTCTGCGACCGGGGGCTGGTGATGTACGCCGGGCGCGTGGTGGAGTCGATTGCCGCGAAGGATCTGCACAACGCGAAGCATCCGTACACGCAGGGTTTAATCAGCGCGCTGCCGGAAATCAACCATCGCCGTCCGACGCTGCCGGTATTACAGCGTCAGGCCAGCTGGCTCACCGAGTAAGGAGCAGAGATGATCGAGATTAACCACCTCAACCTGGCGTTCGGCCAAGGCGAGAAGCGCAATCAGGTACTGGACGATGTGAATATCAGCGTGAAAGAGGGCGAGATTTATGGCCTGGTGGGGGAGTCCGGTTCGGGCAAAACCACGGTGCTCAAATGTCTGGCCGGGCTGTTTACCCACTGGGACGGTGAGCTGGCGATTGGCGGCAGGCCGTTGGAAAAGCGCATCAGCCGGGAACGGTGCCGTCAGGTGCAGATGGTGTTTCAGGACCCGTACGGCTCGCTGCATCCGCGCCACACTATCGGGGATATTCTGGAGGAGCCGCTGCAGATCCACGGCATAAAAGACCGCGACAGACGTATTCATACGTTGCTGGATAAGGTGGGGCTAAACCGGGCGTTTCGCGACCGTTATCCGCACCAACTTTCCGGCGGCCAGCGCCAGCGCGTGGCGATTGCCAGAGCGCTGATTCTTGAGCCGCAGGTGCTGCTGCTGGATGAGCCGACCTCGGCGCTGGACGTCTCCGTGCAGGCGGAAATCCTCAACCTGCTGGCGGAGCTTCAGCGTGAGTCAAATTTGACCTACCTGATGGTGACGCACGATCTGGGCGTGATTGCCCACCTGTGCCAGAAGGTGGCGGTGATGCAGTACGGCAAAATCCTCGAAAGCCTGACCGTCGACGCGCTGGTGGCCGGACAGGCCAAAACCGACTATACGCGGATGCTGGTCAATGCCAGCCAGCAGTATTCACGCGAAATGGCGCGAGAGGTGGCGGTGTATTAGGGTTGTGCGGTTTTTAGCCGGGTGGCGGCTACGCGCTCGGTACTGTAGGCCGGGTAAGGCGTAGCCGCCACCCGGCAAACCATCAGCGCAAAAGCGGACAATCCGGCGGTAACCGGCACTGCAGCGCGCCCGGTAAAACCTCAATGCGGAATCGCTCTCCGCTGAGCGGTTCACCATCAAGATTAAACGTCATACCGTGTGGGGCGATCACCTCAAACCATGCGGATTTCCCGGCAATAATGTTTGGGCTTTCCTCTGGCTGCGTCAGCGTGGTGAACAGCGCGGGCAGCAGTCCGTCGCCGGTGAAAATACGCAGCTGGAGCTGACCGTCGTTGATCAACGCTTCCGGGCAAAGCTGTTGTCCGCCGCCCGCCTGACGTCCGTTGCCGATGCCAATCACCAGCGCGTCGCCCTGCCAGTGGAAGTTCTCACCGTGGATTTCACAGCGGTCGGGCTTCAGCGTGTCCATGCGCATCAGGCCGTGGATCAGGTATGACACGCCGCCCAGCGCCGCCTTTAGCTTTTCCGGCGTTTCGCTGGTAATGCGCGTACCAAAGCCGCCCGTCGCCATATTGATAAAGCAGGTTTTATCATTCACCTGCGCAATGTCTACGGCGGTCGCTTTACCCAGAATTGCCAGCTGTAGCGCTTTCCCGAAGTCTTCTGGGATCCCGGCACTGGTGGCAAAATCATTAGCCGTGCCAAGCGGCAAAATCCCCATCACCGGGCGGTCTGTCGTCGACAGGTCGATAAGCGCGGAGGCGATCTCATTGATGGTGCCATCTCCGCCGCCGGAAATAATGGTTTTGACGCCCAGCCGGATGCCTTCATCGATGTACCGTGCCGCGTCGCCTTTTTCAAACGTCACCCGCACGTGAATGCGCGCACCGTCTTCCCGTAATTCGGTAATAGCCTGGCGAAGCACATCGTTGCCCGCACTTTTGCCGTTGAGAATCAATAAACTGTCTGGATAGGTTGCCATCCGCGCTGCTCCCTTTTTTAGCGTTAGTTAGAGTGTATAGCAGAGAGGAAAAAAGCGGGTAAGAACAGGATGAAAGGAAAAAAATAAGCCCACGTAAGGGAGATTACGCGGGCTAAGGAGGTGGTTCCTGGTACAGCTAGCATTTATGGGTTATGTTTTTCAGCGCTGGGGATAATACCCGTATTGAACGAAGCGGTATGTGATCCGATTCTAAGAATTATCCCGATGTGAAAAAATCCCGCTGATTGACTATTTGCTGTGCGGATTTCGGGTGTTTTCACCCTCGAAATTGCGCATCAGCAGTGCGAACTCCAGCTCGACCTCTTCAGGAACCGGCAGCCAGACGACGTGTCCGTCGCCCGGTGCGACGTCAATCGCTTCACCCTTTTTGTTTTCCAAATGCTCCAGACGGAAGTTCATGTTGCCCTGCGGGGTCATGAGCTCCAGGCTGTCGCCTTTAGTGAATTTGTTTTTCACCGCCACGGCCGCCAGCGCGCCTTTGCGCTCGCCGGTGAAATCGCCGACAAACTGCTGGCGCTCAGAAATGGAGTAGCCGTGCTCGTAGTTCTGATAATCATCGTGGGTATGACGACGCAGGAAGCCTTCGGTGTAGCCGCGATGCGCCAGACCTTCCAGCGTCTCCAGCAGGGTGGTATCGAAGGGTTTACCGGCAGCGGCATCGTCGATAGCCTTGCGGTACACCTGGGCGGTACGTGCGCAGTAGTAGTAGGACTTGGTGCGGCCTTCGATTTTCAGGGAGTGCACGCCCATCTGGGTCAGACGCTCGACGTGCGCGATGGCGCGCAGGTCTTTGGAGTTCATGATGTAGGTGCCGTGTTCGTCTTCAAAGGCGGTCATGTACTCGCCCGGACGCTTGGCTTCTTCAATCATAAACACACTGTCGGTTGGCGCGCCGACGCCCAGCGTTGGCTCAACGTTGGTCACCGGGATCGGCTCGTGCTTGTGCACGATGTTGCCGATGTCATCCTCTTTGCCTTCCTGGACGTTATATTCCCAGCGGCAGGCGTTGGTGCAGGTGCCCTGGTTCGGGTCGCGCTTGTTGATATAGCCAGACAGCAGGCAGCGGCCGGAGTAGGCCATGCACAGCGCACCGTGGACGAAAATCTCGACTTCCATATCCGGCACCTGGGTGCGGATCTCTTCGATCTCTTCGAGGGAAAGCTCGCGAGACAGAATGACGCGGGTTAGCCCCATCTGCTTCCAGAACTTCACCGTCGCCCAGTTGACGGCGTTGGCCTGCACGGAGAGGTGAATATCCATCTCCGGGAAGTGCTCCCGAACCAGCATGATTAAACCCGGGTCCGACATGATCAGCGCGTCCGGCCCCATCTCCACGACCGGCTTTAGATCGCGGATGAACGTTTTCAGCTTGGCGTTGTGCGGCGCGATGTTCACCACCACGTAGAATTTTTTGCCCAGGGCATGCGCTTCGTTGATGCCGAGCTGCAGGTTCTCGTGGTTAAATTCGTTGTTGCGCACGCGCAGCGAGTAGCGCGGCTGGCCCGCGTACACCGCATCGGCACCATAGGCGAAAGCGTAACGCATATTTTGCAGCGTTCCCGCCGGGGAAAGGAGTTCCGGTTTAAACATGATTGTTCTCGTTCTGATGACAGGTCAGATCCGCGTGCATCTGGTGCAGCGGTAAGGGGAGATCCCCCACTTTAAGGGCGGGCATTGTAGCGCTGTGGGGCAGGGAGGTAAAGCGCCGGGTCGCGTCACCGCGCTCCCGGCGTGCTTCGTGCCGTCAGGTGTTGTCTTTTACCGTCTGGGCAGACCCGTTGGTTTTGACCGAGGCTATGCCCTTATCACGCGATTGTTCCGTTGCATAAAGCTGGCTGCTGCCAATCACCTGATGGTTGCCCGCCTTTAGATTGAAATGGAACTTCCCGTTCGAGGCCGTTTTCTTATCAAAGCGCTCGTCCAGGGGGCTGTTTGTGCGTACGGAAGCAATGCCGTTTTCAGCCGCACTTTTGCTGGTATAAAGCTCGCTGGTAAGAATGATCTCACCGTTGCCAGCTTTCAGCACAAACCTGAACTGACCATCACTGCTTTTACTTAATTCGAACCAACCAGACATAGGTACTCCTTTATCGAAGGTAAAATTATCAGCACCAGTTATAAATAAGCGAACCGGTAAAAAGAGTATGGTTGATTCATGGATTGATTCCAGAAAAGAAAAACCCGCCAGAGGCGGGTTTCAGAGGGGATATGTTACACAATCCTGCAGGCATCCGCTTCCCAGCGATACCCCACGCCATACACCGCGCGAATGAACGACTGGTCGGCATCCAGCGCCTCCAGCTTGCGGCGCAGGTTTTTAATATGGCTGTCGATGGTGCGGTCGGTCACGACGCGGTAGTCGTCATACAGGTGGTTCAGCAGCTGTTCGCGGGAGAACACTTTACCCGGCTCGTGGGAGAGAGTTTTCAGCAGGCGGAACTCCGCAGGCGTCAGGTCCAGCAGCTTGCTGCGCCAGCTCGCCTGGAAGCGGCTTTCGTCGACAATCAGCGGGCTTTCGGCGTCGAGCACCTGAAGCTCGCGCTGCGGCCTGCAGCGGCGCAGAATGGTTTTCACGCGGGCGACCACTTCACGCGGGCTGTAGGGTTTGCAGATATAATCGTCCGCGCCTATTTCAAGTCCCAGCAGGCGGTCGATTTCTTCTATTTTGGCGGTCACCATCACGATGGGCACGTCGGAGAAACGACGAATTTCGCGGCACAGGGTCAGGCCGTCAGTACCCGGCAGCATCAGGTCAAGCAGGATCAGGTCCGGCGGCGTCTGGCGTAGGTAGGGCAACACCCGATCGCCATGGTTAATCAGCGACGGGGCGTAGCTGGCCGCGCGTAAATAGTCGATCAGTAACTGCCCAAGCTTAGGCTCGTCTTCCACAATCAAAATGCGTGGCGTGTTTTCGTCAATCGGTAACTCGGTCATGCTTCTCTCGATAAATCCCGTTCCAGAGGTAACTCTACTGTAATGCTAACCCCGCCAAAAGGCGAATGGGCGGCGCGGAGGGTGCCGTTGTGGGCTTCGACGATGTTGACGCAAATCGCCAGCCCCAGCCCGGAGCCGCCGCTGGCGCGGTTACGCGATCCTTCAGTGCGATAAAACCGCTCAAACAGTCTCTCCAGCTGTGCATCCTGCACGCCGGGGGCGGAATCCGCGAAGGTGAGGGCGAAGCGTCCGTTTTCCTGCCTGCCGGAAATATGCAGCCCGCCGCCGCTGTCGGTGTAGCGCAGGCTGTTTTCCAGCAGGTTGTTGAACAGCTGCATCAGCCTGTCTTTATCGCCAAACACCACCGCGCTGTCCGGCAGGGAGAGGTCGATTTTCAGGTTGCGGCTGGCAAAGCGCTCGCGGAAGGCGCCGCTGATCACTTCCAGAATGTTAATCACGTCGACCGGTGCTTTCTGGTAGGCGAGCGCGCCTTCGTCGGACATGGAGAGCTGATGCAGGTCGTCCACCAGCTTGGTCAGCGTACCCACTTCCGCCTGCAGCGAGGCCACGGATTCGGGCGTAAACTGACGCACGCCGTCCTGAATCGCCTCCAGCTCGCCGCGCAGCACCGCCAGCGGGGTGCGCAGCTCGTGGGAAATATCGGCCATAAAGTCGCGGCGCATCTGCTGGTTCTTCTCCAGCGTGCTGGCGAGCTGGTTAAAGTCCTGCGCCAGCTTGCCCAGTTCGTCCTGGCTGCGGGTGTCGACGCGGGTGGTAAAGTCCCCGGCGGCCAGCCTGTGCGTGCCTTCCACCAGCCGTTTCACCGGTGCCAGCAGGCCGCGCGCCAGCGGGAAGGTGGCGAGCGCGGCGAGCAGCGTCGACAGGGCGACAATCAGCCAGCTGGTCTGACGCTGCTGGCGGTCAAAGTTAATATCGGTATTGCGCGTCAGGCGTTCAACCGGCGAGGCGATCACCCAGCCCACCGTGGCGCCGTTAGCCGTGATGGCGCGCCGCGTGCCGTCCGGCGGTATCGGTGCGCGCGGCCCAACCAGCGTGCGCATGTCCTGGTCTATCACCCAAAACTGGGTGCGCCAGCCGTGTGGCGGCATACCTGGGCCCGGGCGGTCGTCGTCATTATCGTGCTCCAGCGAGCGCAGGATCTGGAAGATAAATCGGTCATTATTGCGCAGAAACCGCCAGTTGCCGTGCTGCGTATACTGCTCACCCAGCGCATCGCTTAACCCCTGCAGGCGCTGTTCGTTGCCGTGCTTGATGTAGTCAATAAACCCGCGCTCAAAGCTGACCCGCACCGCCCAGTGCATGGTGATCAGCAGGACGATACAGGTGGCAAAAATCGCCACAAAGAGTTTGCCGGTAATACCCGGACGCCAGAATTTCATGGTGCACTCCTTTTGCCGCGTCGGATCACGACGTTCTTTGTGGTGTCATTCGGGACTCTGGCGAAGATGACGGCGGGCAGGGCGATAATCACCGCCATGCTGAGATAAGTATATAAAAGACCTGATGCGCAACGGGCGTGTCCACGCTGAGATGGTGCTGCCCGTACATGCCGAGCAGCAAGCCCGCAATGGTCACGCCGACGCTCATGGAGAGCTGCATGACCATCGACAGCAGGCTGTTGCCGCTGCTCGCCAGCTCGTCCGGCAGATCTTTCAGCGTCAGGGTGTTCATCGACGAGAAGCGCATGGAGTTGATGATCCCCTGGCAAAACAGCACCAGCGGCAGGACGTAATACCAGCCCATCAGCGCCACGGCCATAAACAGCAGGCTTACCAGCGCCAGCCCCAGCGTGGCAGCGACCAGCACGTGGCGGTAGCCAAAGCGGTTCACCACCTGCACCACGATGCGCTTCATCCCCATGCTGCCGAGCACCATCGGGATCATCATCAGGCCCGCGTGGAACGGCGAAAAACCCATGCCAATTTGCAGAAACACGGGCGTCATAAACGGCAGCATCCCGCTGCCAATACGCCCGGCGAAGCTGCCGAACAGGCCAAGGCGGTAGGTGGGGTTTTTAAACAGATTCAGGCTGAACAGCGCCTTGTCATTCTCGCGAGCGTGCCACAGATACCACAGAATGGCGGTGATGCCGATAACGACCAGCATCCCCAGCGTCAGGGACGAAATGCCCAGCCCCTTTTGCCCGTCGAGCGCCAGCGTGAGCGTGGCCATGCCCGCCGCCAGCAGGATAAAGCCGAAGAAATCAAAGCGCCGCGTCTGCATTTTGTAGTTCGGCATCAGCGTCAGGGTGGCGATGGCGCCGATGATGCCAACCGGCAGGTTGATTAAGAAAATCCAGTGCCAGGAGGCGTACTCCACCAGAATCCCGCCCAGCGCCGGACCCAGTAGCGGCCCCACCTGACCGGGTAACGTCACAAAGGTCATCGCCGCCATATACTGCTCGCGCGGCACAATCTTCATCACCGTTAGCCGCCCGACGGGCACCATCATCGCCCCGCCAACGCCCTGCAGCACGCGCGCCATCACCAGCTGGTCGAGGGTGTTGGCCTGGGCACAAAACAGCGATCCGGTGGTAAACAGCACGATGGCGGTAAAAAAGATATTGCGCACGCCCACTTTGTCCGCCAGCCAGCCGCTGGCAGGCAGCATGACCGCTACCGTCAGCACGTAGGAGACAATCACCATATGCATGTGCAGCGGGCTCTCTCCCAGGCTTTTCGCCATTGAGGGGAGGGCCGTATTAACGATGGTCGTATCGAGCGACTGCATAAAGAAGCCGAACGCGACTATCCACAGCTGCCAGCGAACGTTATTGGGGAGGTCGGTCATTTACTCGGTCACCGTGGTTCTCTTTTTACGTGAAAAGCGCAGCCGCAGGCGGTCAAAGAACAGATAGACCACCGGCGTGGTGTACAGCGTCAGCAGCTGGCTCATTACCAGCCCGCCGACAATGGTGATCCCCAGCGGCTGGCGCAGCTCAGAGCCGTCGCCGCCCGAAATCACCAGCGGCAGCGCGCCAAACAGCGCCGCCAGGGTGGTCATCATGATCGGGCGGAAGCGCAGCAGACAGGCCTGGAAGATCGCCTCTTCCGGCGACAGGTTGCCGTTGCGCTGGGCGTCCAGCGCGAAGTCGACCATCATAATGGCGTTTTTCTTCACAATGCCGATTAACAGCATGATCCCGATGAGCGCGATGAGGCTGAACGGGGCACCGAACAGCTCCAGCGCCAGCAGTGCCCCCACGCCCGCCGACGGTAGCGTCGAGAGAATGGTCAGCGGGTGAACGTAGCTCTCATACAGAACGCCCAGCACAATATAAACCGTAGCAATCGCCGCCAGAATCAAAATCACCTGCGAGTTCATCGTCTCCTGGAACACCTGCGCCGTGCCGGCAAAGCTGCCGCGCACGGTGGACGGCACGCCAAGCTGCGTCATGGCGCGGTTGATGGCATCGCTGGCCTCTGAGAGCGACGAGCCGGTTGGCAGGTTAAACGAAATGGTCGAGGCCGCCGAAAGGCCCTGATGGTTAACCGACAGCGGCGCATTCGACGGCTGCCAGCTGGCGAAGTACGACAGCGGGATGGCCTTGCCGTCGCTGTTGATGACAAACATCTTGTCCAGCGCGCTGATGTCCTGGGTGTAGCGCGGGTCAACCTCCATCACCACCTTGTACTGGTTCATCGGCTGATAGATGGTAGAAATCTCGCGCTGACCAAAAGCGTTGTTCAGCAGGCTATTAGCCGCTGCCACGTCAATGCCCAGCCGCGACATGGTTTCGCGGTCGTAGGTGAGCGCCATCTCCGCGCCGTTGTCCTGCTGATCCGAGTTCACGTCCGCCAGTTCCGGCAGGGCGGCCAGCGCTTTGCGGATCTTCGGCTCCCACTCGCGCAGGGCGGCTAAATCATCCGAGAGCAGGGTGTACTGATAGCTGGCGTTGGCCTGACGACCGCCGACGCGTATATCCTGAACGGCCATCAAAAACAGGTTCGCGCCCGGCTCTTTGGCGAGTTTCACGCGCAGGCGGTCAATCACCTGCTGCGCGGTAAGATTTCGCTCGTCGCGGGGCTTGAGGGTAATAAACATCATCCCGCTGTTGACGCGCGACCCGCCGGTAAAGCCGGTGACGTTATCTACCGCCGGGTCTTCACGAATGATCTTCATAAAGTCCTGTAGCTTGCCGCGCATCGCCTGGAACGAAATGCTCTGGTCGGCCTGAATACCGCCCATCAGCACGCCGGTATCCTGCTCCGGGAAGAAGGTTTTCGGGATGGTGATATACATCCAGACGTTCAGGCCAATGGTGGCGATAAGCACCAGCCCGACCAGCCGCGTATGGTTTAGCACCCACTTCAGCGATGTACCGTAGCCTTCCTGCATCGCCATCAGGACACGACTAAAGCCTTTACGGCGCGGCTGGGTGTGGGGCTTGCTGCGCTTGAGCATCCAGCCGCACATCATCGGCGTGAGCGTGAGCGAGATAACCAGCGAGATACCTATCGCCACGGAGAGCGTGACGGCAAACTCGCGCAGTAATCTGCCCGGCAGCCCGCCCATCAGCAGCAGCGGCAGGAACACCGCCACCAGCGACAGGCTCATGGAGAGCACGGTAAAACCAACCTCGCGCGTCCCTTGCAGCGCCGCCTGCAGCGGCTTCACGCCCGCTTCCAGATGGCGGGAGATATTCTCCAGCACCACGATGGCGTCATCCACCACGAAGCCGGTGGCAATCGTCAGTGCCATCAGCGACAGGTTGTTAAGGCTAAAGCCGCACAGGTACATGGCGGCAAAGGTGCCAATCAGCGAGACCGGCACCGCCACCGCCGGGATCAGCGTCGCACGGCCTGAGCGCAGGAACAGGAACACCACCAGGATCACCAGCGCCACGGAGATGATCAGCGTCTGCTCCACCTCTTCAAGCGAGGCGCGAATGGTCGGGGAGCGATCCTGTGCAATCTGCAGATCGATGGCCGCCGGAATGGTCTCCTGCAGCTCCGGCAAGCGCTCGCGGATGCTGTTGACCGTCTGGATGATGTTGGCTTCCGGCAGCTTGCGGATCATCAGCAGGATCGCCGGTTTGGCGTTGGTCATCCCGGCGTTACGCACGTCCTGCACCGAATCGGTGACGCTGGCAACGTCGCTTAAGCGCACCGCCGCGCCGTTGTTGTAGTGAATAATCAGCGGCTGGTATTCCGCGGCGGTTTTCAGCTCGTCATTGGTCTGGAGCTGCCAGCGGTGGCTGCCGTCCTCAATCGCCCCCTGCGGTTTGCGCACGTTGGCATTGCTGATGGCGGAACGCACGTCGTCCAGCGACACGCCCTGATTAAACAGCGCCTGCGGGTTCAGCCCCACGCGCACGGCGGGCAGGGAGCTGCCGCCGACGTCAACGTCACCCACGCCGTCAATCTGGGCGATGGTCTGCGCCAGTTGCGTAGAGGCGAAGTCGTACAGTTGACCCTGCGAGTAGGTGTCCGAGGTGAGCGTCAGGATCATGATCGGCGCGTCGGACGGGTTGGCTTTACGATAGGTCGGTCGGCTCGGCATGCCGCTCGGGAGCAGGCTTTGCGCGGCGTTGATCGCCGCCTGCACGTCGCGGGCGGCACCGTTAATATCCCGGTCGAAGCTGAATTCCAGAATAATGCGCGTGCTGCCCAGCGAGCTGCTGGAGGTCATCTCGTTGACCCCTGCAATGCGCCCGAGCGAACGCTCCAGCGGCGTGGCGACCGACGAGGCCATGGTTTCCGGCGACGCGCCGGGCAGCGAGGCGCTGACCATGATCACCGGGAAATCCACCTGCGGCAGCGGGGCCACCGGCAGCAGCCGGAAGCCGAGCACGCCGCACAGGGTGATGGCGACGGAAAGTAAAATCGTCGCCACCGGGCGGTAAATGAAGAGGGCGAAAAACTTCACTTACGCCTCCTCTTCACGTTTCGGGAAGCGGCTTTTCGCCCACAGCGCCAGGCGGTCAAACAGCAGGTAGATCACTGGCGTGGTAAAGAGCGTCAGTACCTGGCTGACCAGCAGACCGCCAACCATGCCGATCCCCAGCGGGCGGCGCAGTTCAGCACCGACGCCGGTGCTGAGCATCAGCGGCAGCGCGCCCAGCAGGGCGGCGAGGGTCGTCATCAGGATCGGACGAAAACGCAGCAGACAGGCCTGGAAGATGGCATCGCGTGGCGACATCCCCTGCTCGCGCTCGGCGGCCAGGGCGAAGTCGATCATCATGATGGCGTTTTTCTTCACAATACCGATAAGCAGGATAATGCCGATGATGGCAATGACGTCCAGCTCGCTGCCCGCCAGCATCAGCGCCAGCAGCGCCCCGACGCCTGCGGTCGGCAGGGTAGAGAGGATGGTGATCGGGTGGATAAAGCTCTCATAAAGCACGCCGAGCACGATGTACATCGCGACCACCGCGGCGACAATCAGCCAGACGGTGTTACCCAGCGCGGCCTGGAACGCCAGCGTGCTCCCCTGGAACTGGGTCTGAATATCGGACGGGAAGCTGAGTTCTTTTTCGGCGCTCAGAATGGACTCTACCGCTTCGCCCAGCGAATATCCGTCCGGCACGTTAAACGAAATGGTGGTGGACGGGAACTGATCCAGGTGGTTGATCGACAGCGGGGTATAGCGTTCCTCTACGCTGGCAATGGCGCTTAACGGTACGATCCCGCCGTCTTTACTGGTCAGGCGCACCGAGTCAAGGGCGGCGAGGCCCGGCGTGTTATCCGTGTTGTGCTCCAGCACCACGCGATACTGGTTAGCCTGGGTGTAGATGGTGGAAATCAGGCGCTGACCAAAGGCGTTATAGAGCGCGTTGTCCACGTCCGCCATGGTAATGCCCAGACGGCTGGCGGTGTCGCGGTTGACGTTCACGTACGCCGCGAGCCCTTTATCCTGCCAGTCGCTGCTGACGTCGGAGAGCTGCGGCAGCGCTTTCAGTTTTTCCACCAGCTGCGGCACCCAGGTGCTGAGGGCATCCAGCGTGGTCGCCTGTAGCGTGAACTGATACTGCGTGCGGCTGACCTGGGTATCAATGGTTAAATCCTGAATGGGCTGCAGGTAAAGCGCAATGCCCGGCACCCGCGCGACGGCGTTTTGCAGACGCTCAATGACGGCGTTAACGCGGTCGTCGCGGTCATCCAGCGGCTTAAGGTTGATCTGCAGGCGCGCGCTGTTGAGCGACGGATTGGTACCATCCACCCCCACGTAGGCGGTCAGGCTCTCCACCGCCGGGTCCTTCATAATGATTTCAGAGACCTGCTGCTGGCGCTGCGCCATACTGGCGAACGAGACCGACTGCGGGGCCTGAAGCGTGCCCTGAATAATGCCGTTGTCCTGGATCGGGAAGAAGCCTTTCGGAATGAAAATCCACAGCATTACGCTGAGCGCCAGGGTACCCAGCGCCACGCCGAGCGTTGCCCACGGGTGGTTCAGCACTTTCGCCAGCACGCGACCGTAGGCGGCAATAATCCGCTCGAACATGCGCTCGGAGGCGCGCGAGAAGCGGTTTTGTTTGCGCAGGGACGCGTGGCTCAGCATGCGGGCGCACATCATCGGCGTCAGGGTCAGCGACACCACGGCGGAGATCAAAATGGCGACCGCCAGCGTCACGGCAAACTCGCGGAACAGACGTCCGACGATATCGCCCATAAACAGCAGCGGGATCAGCACCGCAATCAGCGAGAAGGTCAGCGAGATGATGGTAAAGCCGATTTCGCCCGCGCCCTTCAGCGCGGCGGCTAAGGGCTTCTCACCTTTTTCGATATAGCGCGAAATGTTCTCGATAACGACGATGGCGTCATCCACCACGAACCCGGTGGCAATAGTGAGCGCCATCAGCGTCAGGTTGTTGATCGAGAAATCGAGGAACACCATCACCGCGAAGGTGCCCACCAGAGAGAGCGGCACGGCGACGGCGGGGATAATGGTTGCCGGGACGTTGCGCAGGAACAGGTAGATGATCATGACGACCAGCGCAATCGCCAGCATTAGCTCAAACTGGGTGTCGGTAACCGACGCGCGAATGTTGGTGGTGCGGTCGGAAAGGACCTTCACGCTGACCGATTTCGGCAGGCTTTCGATCAGCTGCGGCAGCATCGTGCGAATGCTGTCGGCGGTATCAATGATGTTCGCGCCAGGCTGGCGCTGCACGTTCATTACGATCGCCTGCTGCTTGTTGGCCCACGCCCCCAGCCAGCTGTTTTCCGCCCCTTGCTCAACGGTCGCCACGTCGCCCAGACGGATCGGCGCACCGTTCTGGTAGGCCACAATGAGCTGACGGTATTCATCTGCAGACTGCATCTGGTCGTTGGCGGAAAGCGTCACGGCACGGGTTGGACCGTCCAGCGAACCTTTTGCCGAGTTGACGTTAGCATTGCTGATGGCGGTGCGGATGGTTTCGCTGGTCAGGCCCAGCGCGGCAATGGCCTGCGCGTTCAGCTTCACGCGAACGGCCGGGCGCTGGCCGCCTGCCAGCGTAACGAGGCCCACGCCCGAGACCTGCGAAATTTTCTGCGCCACGCGTGTTTCAACCATGTCTTCCACCTGCGTCATCGGCATGGCGGAGGAGGAGACGGCGAGCGTCATGATCGGCGGATCCGCCGGGTTCACCTTGCTGTAGACCGGCGGGTTAGGCAGGTCAGACGGCAGCAGGTTGGTGGCGGCGTTGATGGCGGCCTGTACCTCCTGCTCGGCGACGTCCAGCGAGAGCGTCAGCTGGAACTGCAGCGTCACGACGGATGCCCCTCCGGAGCTTTGCGAGGACATCTGCTTCAGGCCAGACATCTGCCCAAACTGGCGCTCCAGCGGTGCGGTAATGGCGGACGTCACCACGTCCGGGCTCGCACCCGGATAGAGCGTTACCACCTGGATGGTGGGATAATCCACCTCCGGCAGCGCCGACACGGGCAAGAAGCGGTAGCCGATAATCCCGGCCAGCAGGATCGCCACCATCAACAGCGTGGTGGCGACAGGTCGCAAAATAAACAGGCGTGAAGGCCCACCTGTAGAGCCTGGTGGCATCACCTGCATCAGGCTTTCGCTCCCTGTTTCGCCGGTTCAACCACTTCCACTTTCGCCCCTTCGGTCAGGCGGTCGATGCCGTCTGTCACCACGCGGTCGCCAGCGGAAAGCCCGGCGGCGATCACCACCGTCTGGCTGTCCTGAATCCCGGTTTTCACCAGATGTTTACTGACTTTATTGTCGCTGTTCAGTACCCAGACGAAGTTACCTTCGTTACCCATCTGCAGCGCAGCCGTTGGGATCACCACCGCGTTCTCTTCGGTCGCGACCAGCATTCGCGCATTGACGAACTGGTTCGGAAAGAGGGCATCGTCCTGGTTATTAAAGCGCGCCTTCAGCTTGATGGTGCCGGTCGTTGTGTCGATCTGGTTATCCAGGCTGAGCAGAGTACCTTCGCTCAGCTTCTGCTTGTTGGTGCGGTCCCAGGCTTCCACGACCAGCCCCTTTCCGGCTTTTTGCGCCTGCACCACGGTGGCAATTTCGCTTTCCGGCAGGGTAAAGACCAAATCGATAGGGTGAGTCTGGGTGATGACTACGATGCCCGTGGTGTCGCCGCTGGAGATCTGGTTGCCGATATCGACCTGTTTCAGGCCCACGCGTCCGTCAATCGGCGCGGTAATGCGGCTCCAGTCCAGCTGCAGCTGTGCGCTGGCGACGGCGGCTTCGTCGGCTTTGAGGGTGCCCTGCGTTTCGCTGACCAGCGACTGCTGGGTGTCCAGCTCCTGACGTGACACGAGGTTGGTTTTCACCAGTTGCTGGTAGCGCGCTAAATCGCGGCGAGCGTTGGCGAGGGTGGCTTTGTCTTTCGCGAGCTGTCCCTGCGCCTGGGCGAGGGCAACCTTGAACTGGCTCGGGTCGATTTCCGCCAGTAAATCACCCGCCTTGACCTGCTGCCCTTCCTGGAAGTGAATGGCCTGAAGCTGACCGTCGACGCGGCTGCGCACCGTCACGGTGTTGGCGGCGGTAATGGTCCCGAGGCCGCTAAGATAGCGAGGCACGGCCTTGTTCACCGCCGTTGCCGCCTGTACCGGTGCCAGCGCACCGCCGCGCATACCGCGACGGCCTCCGGCGGCTGGGCCCTGCGACGCGCTCGTGGCACCGGCGGGTGCCGGGGCGTTAGCGGATTGGCTGTGCCAGTACCAGGCGGCGGCAAGGACCACCACAATGACGCCAGCGGCGATTGCCCAGCGGGATTTGTTACTGCCTTTCATCGTTATACGTTCTCATCCTGAAACACTTCGGGGAATGATACTAGTTTAGTCAGCTAACACAGCGGAAAAATGGAGGAAATATGGAAGACTGTCAGGAATGGTCTGAGTGTGGCGATCTTTTTAGCCGGGTGGCGCTTCGCTTACCCGGCCAACGGTTCGAGGATTTTGTAGGCCGGGTAAGGCGAAGCCGCCACCCGGCACAGCAGCCCTACCTAAACATCACCTGTGCCCAGCGCGCCAGCCCTGCGGTAACGGAGCCAAAGTCATCCCCACCGGCAATCGGAATGCCCGGCAGCTGTTCTGCCAGCGCTTTCTTGATCAGCGGCGACCGTGCGCTACCCCCGGTCAGATAGATAACATCCGGCTTCTCGTTGCCGTTTTCCAGCGCCAGCTGCACCTGTTCCAGAATGCGCTGCAGCGGCTGAGCAAGTGCGGTTTCCAGCCCGTCCTGCGAAATCGCCGTAGCCAGATCGTCACTGATAAACGGCAGCGAGACCGCATGTTCTGCGCGGTCGGAAAGCGCAATTTTACTCTCTTCCGCAGTACGTACCACGCGGTAGCTCAGGCGCTGACGCCACACTTTATACAGCAGCGCGACCTTGTCGGCGTCCTGCGCGTCGCGCACCAGGTCGTTCAGGAATCGGCCGTTCGCGGTGCTGTAAAAATCACTTTGCGCAGGCACGTCGTTAATGGCAATCGCGTTCCACCACGGCAGGATCGGCAGGGCGATGCCTTTTTCCGTTTGACCGCCCATGCCGAGCAGCGGCATCAGGCTCTTGAATGCCAGCGCGATATCCAGATCGTTACCGCCTACGCGGCAGCCGCTGTGCCCGAGCAGGCTATTTTCACGATCGCGACGGTTATGCCACTCTGGCCCCATCAGCAGCAGCGAGCAGTCCGTGGTGCCCCCGCCGATATCCACGACTAATACGCGTTTTTCTTCCGTCAACGTGGCTTCAAAATCCAGCCCGGCGGCAACGGGCTCGTACTGGAACACCACGTCGCGGAAGCCCGCGCGGTGCGCCGCACGCTCAAGGATCCCCTGCGCCTGCTGGTTGGCCTCGTCGCCGCCCAGCCCCTGGAAGTTAATCGGGCGACCAATCACCGCCTGGGTGATGGCATCCGGCACCTGGGTCTGCGCCTGATTTCTGATGTGCAGCATCATGGCGCATACCAGATCTTCAAACATCGCCACCTGCTGCGGCTTCAGGCCGCTGGCACCCAGGAAGGATTTCGGTGATTTGACGAAGTAAACCTCTTCCGGATCTTCAATATAGTGACCGAGCGAGGAGAGACCGAACTGTACGCTGGACGGCGTAACGTCGATATCTTCTTCACGGTTAAAGCTGACCGCACGGCGCAGCAGCGCCTGGGTTTCCGCTGCGGTAGCAGGAACCTGGTGATGGCGGAACAGCCATTCGCTGACCGCTTCGCGCGTTGGCGCGCAGAGCATTGACGGCAACAGCGTGCTCTCTTTTTCCATTTTCAGGAGCTGTGGCTGTCCGTTTTGCATAATCGCAACCGAGCAGTTTGCCGTACCGTAGTCGAATCCAATAAACACGATGAATCCCCATGCCAGTGAGAAGGGGCGAGACTTTAACGAAATGTCTTCATGGCGACAACAGGAATATGAAAGCAAGGCGAAACAGGACCTTTCCGTTTATGCTGTGGAGAACCCAAAAGGAGAGACGATGTACACCCTGACCTGGCAACCCCCTTACGACTGGCAGTGGATGTTTAGCTTTCTTGGCGCGCGTGCGGTCACGGGCATTGAAACCGTCACGGGCAACTACTACGAACGCAGTTTCGCCTGCGATGGCCATCGGGGTGTCTTTCGCGTGACGCCAGATACCGCGGCCCATACGCTGGTCGTGACGCTCAGTCCGGGACTTATCCCGGTTGCGCAGACCTGCCTTGAACGTATAGCGCGCCTGTTCGATCTCGCCTGTAACCCACAGCTCATCGCGGATACGCTGGGCGATCTCGGTGCCGTGCGGCCGGGCTTGCGTTTGCCAGGGGCAATGGATGCCTACGAACAGGGCGTGCGGGCCATTCTTGGGCAGCTGGTGAGCGTGGCGATGGCGGCGAAACTGACGTCGCGGGTGGTGGCGCTGTGCGGCGAGCCGGTGGCGGATTGTCCGGGCTATCTCTGTTTCCCCACGCCGGACGCGCTGGCGGCAGCGGATCCAATGGCGCTGAAAGCCTTAGGCATGCCGGTAAAGCGGGCGGAGTCGTTGATTCATCTTGCACAGTCGGCGATCGACGGGACGTTTCCGCTTTCCCCGCCCGCGGATATTGAGGCCGGAATGAAGGCGCTACAGCAGCGGCCGGGAATTGGTCGCTGGACGGCAAACTATCTGGCCCTGCGCGGGTGGCAGGCGAAAGATGTCTTTCTGCCGGATGATTATCTGATTAAGCAGCGCTTCGCGGGCATGACGCCCGCGCAAATCCGTCGCTATGCCGAACGCTGGCAGCCGTGGCGCTCCTATGCGCTGTTACACATCTGGTATACGGACGGCTGGTCACCCTTAATTAATGGCGAAGTAACTGGTATTCAGCAGTAGCTCCAGCGGCTGCGCTTCAGCGATGGTATCGCCGTAAATGAAGTCGATACCAATGCCTGAAAGCGTATCCATGACGATCGGCTGATGACAGGGTCCCGCCAGGGTTTTCATCCCCAGACGCTGAGCGTGCCCCTGGATAATGGTCACCATCATTTCGTCCATCAAATTGCCGTGAACGTTGTTAACCACGTCGGTATCCAGCATCAGATAATCAGCCATGTTGGGGCTCAGGTGGTTAACGTCATTCATATCGCGTCCCACGTGGCTTAACACCACGCGGCAGCCCGCATGGCGGAGTTTTTGCAAATTACGCTGCGCGTTTTCATCCGGGTTGCGCACCACGTCAACCGGGATAACCAGATGCAGCAGACGGCCGGGCAGCGGGCTTTTCTCAAGCAAATCGAGCAGTTCATCCACCAGCGTGACGCTGGCTAATCCGGCTTCCGAGAGCGGCAGGGCAACGCCCATGCCTTTTGCGGCGACGGGCGCGGCAAAGGTACGGAAGAACTCGTTGAAGATCCGCCTGTCGAGGGCGTGCAGCAGTTCAGGCTCTGCCAGACCTGAGCGGAAGGCATGCTCTTCCTGCATTTCACCCTGGCTGGTCCACAGGCGGAGCGACAGCAGCCAGAAGCTGGCGCTTTCCGGAATGCGCGGGGAGGCGACGCTGCGGGCGATCATCATCAGATGATTGTCTTTGATCATATGCCACTGCTCGTCCAGGGACATCATGCTGCGGTTGCTGTGGATCCGCTCCTGCTGTGGCTCGTAGAGCGTGACCACACCACGTCCGCTGTTTTTCGAGGCATAACAGGCGATATCTGCCTGAGACATCACTTCCGCCGCCTGATGGTTACTCTCATCAATCAGCGTGATACCCGCGCTGGCGCCGATCCGGTGCAGCCGTCCTTCCCACGTGAAGTGATAGTTATTGATGGTGTTAATCAGCCGCCCCGCGATATAGCGCGCGCTTTCGAGATTGCAGTCCGGCAGCAGGAGACCAAACTCATCCCCGCCCAGTCGCGCCAGAACATCGCTGGAGCGTAGCATGGTCAGCATGAGGGATGAGAGTTCCCGCAGAAGGGCGTCGCCCGCGGCATGACCTGCCGTATCGTTAACGGCTTTGAAGCGATCGAGATCGATAAACACCAGCGCATGACGCTGGTGCGTCTCCTGCACCGTTTGCAGCAGACGTTTGAGATGGTTCTCGAAACTGACGCGGTTTGCGAGCCGGGTTAGCGCATCATGGGATGCGCTATAGCTCAGCTGGCGCAGCATTTTGCGCGACTCGGTCACGTCCTGAATCACCAGTACGGATCCAATATTGTGCCCGTCCAGTGTACTTAATGGAGTGATGCTGTAGTGAATGTCGAAGCTCCCGCCGTTGCGGCAGTTGAGCACCACGTCCTGTTCGATATCGGACCGTGACATATCGCCGCTGTGGATGTTCTCCATCAACGGTCCATTTTCGCCAAAGGTAATGTGCAGCACGCGCAGGATCGGTTGCCCGATGGCCTCGGTTTGCGGCCAGCCGCTCATCTTCTCGGCGACCGGGTTCATAAAGGTGACGTTCATGTCGATGTCGGTACAGATCACCGCTTCACCGATGGAGTCGAGCGTAATATGCAGACGTTCCTTTTCCTGGAACAGGGCTTCGTTAAGCTGCTTCACCTCGGTCATATCCATATTGATGCCGAGCAGGCGTTCCACCTCGCCCTGCTTGTTCAGCACCCGATTGGCCAGCGAGCGAATGTGGCGAATGCCGTCCTTCACCCGAATGCGAAATTCCAGCTTAAACGGCAGCCTTGCGATTAATGAATCGCGCAGCACTTTTTCAGCATGCTCCCGGTCTTCTGGCACCATGGCGTCATGCCAGAGCTGCCAGGTCGGTTTGATGTGCGGTGGGATTTCGTAAAGCTCGAACATCCGCTTGTCCCAGCTAATAATATCCGGCTCCAGATCCCACTCCCAGATGCCAATCCCGCCCGCTTCGTTGGCGAGCGTAATGCGCTCCATCAGGCGTTTGTTGACCCACTCGGTTTGTTTCAGGTCGTTAATATCTTCAATCTGGGCGATAAAATAGAGCGGCGTACCGTCAGCATGACGAACAACGGAGACGGCGAGCAGCGCCCAGACAACCTCGCCGTTACGGGTGTAATAGCGTTTCTCCAGCGTGTAGGTATTAATTTCGCCGCTTACCAGTTGCTCAAGTTGCTCCAGGTCGGTGTTCAAATCCTCAGGCCAGGTCAACTGCTGGAAGGTGAGGGACTGAAGCTCCGTCTGACTATAGCCAAGGAAATTGCATAACGCTTTGTTGGCCTGCAGCCACTGGCCTTCGATCCCCACCAGCGCCATACCGATGGCGGAATACTCCATCGCATTACGAAAACGCTCTTCGCTTTCGGTGATGTGCTTGCGTTCGGCGCGAAACGCGTACATCACCATAGTCATGACGTTGGCGGGCAGCAGCATCATCAGGAAGGGGAGCCAGGGGGCGTTGAACGCAACGATAACATTCTGCGGCGTTATGGACGCCGGATTTCTTGCCATCATCAGGGAGACCATCATGATAGTGGCTAAAAATACCAGGTAGGCTTCCATCCGCGGCAGGCGAACGGCGCTCCACATCAGCAGAACGATGACGCAGGTGAAAGGCCACGGGAGCCAGGTGATCGCCGCCCAACAGAGCACCAGCGTTATCACCGTCGTCACCAGTGTTTCCAGCAGCAGTTTCGGGTTACGGTGACGCAGCAGGTAGTGTGGTTTAAACAGCAGTCCTAATGGCACCAGCGCCAGCGCGCCGATGGATTCCGACAACACCCAGATGAGGAAATTACGCAGGGGTTCAGTGTTCGGTACCAGTAAATAAACCAGTACCCCGCCCACAAGAGGCGGGATCAACGCACTGCCCACGGCCAGGCGGATCCAGTCGTTCAGGTTCTGCAGCGGGTTGTACCAGGGGAGCAGTTTGCGTAACAGTAACGCCCCAACGCACGCCTCGATAATATTCACAAAGGTATAGACGAGGTTGAGGGATCCCCATGAGAACAGCATCCACGAGGCCAGAATATTGCCGAACGAACAGGCCAACGCAATACCCGGCCACATTTTCCCGGCGTGGCGATAAAAGGCCACCATCATGATGGATGTCGGGAACCACAGCGGTGCCAGCAGCGTACCAAAGCGGGTCAGCTCGAGTGAAAATAAGGTAAAAATGAAGGTGACCAGACCCAGGCAGACAAGTCGTAATAAAGGATGTGGGGTGGTAACCAAAACCCGTTGGTATTGTTTATTCATTACCGCTCTATCCAGGGACGCCATGCCGTCAGGAGCGAGGTCCGGGCGCGTGAAAGGATTAATTTCGTTTATGCTAGTACAAACAATTTACAAATCATATGCTGACTGCTCAGATTTTGACATCATAGACTTATTAAATAGTTACTCCGGGAAAAATTCCGGGTGAACGCCGAAAAAGCAGGCATTAAAATTTCACACAGGGAGTAAAAAGAGACTTTTCAGGCAGTCTCGCATAACCTGCGCTTTCGACTGGTATCACGCCCGCGAAATCCCTATAATTGCCGCGTTTGACGCTCCGGCGTCGTCCTTCCTTAACATCCAGGTTAATCAGGTCGCTAAATTTATGACTGATAAGTCTCATCAGTGCGTCATCATAGGCATCGCCGGCGCATCGGCTTCAGGTAAGAGTCTAATTGCCAGTACGCTTTATCGCGAATTGCGTGAACAAGTCGGTGATGAGCACATCGGCGTCATTCCCGAAGACAGCTATTACAAAGACCAATCCCATCTTTCGATGGAAGAGCGCGTCAAAACCAACTACGACCACCCCAGTGCGATGGATCACAGCTTGTTGTTCCAGCATCTTCAGTCGCTTAAAAACGGTACGGCCATTGAACTGCCGGTCTACAGCTACGTAGAGCACACCCGCACGCAGGAAACGGTTCACATTGAACCGAAAAAAGTCATTATCCTTGAAGGCATCCTGCTGCTGACGGATGCGCGTCTGCGTGAATCGATGAATTTCTCCATTTTCGTCGATACGCCGCTGGATATCTGTCTGATGCGCCGCATCAAGCGCGACGTTAACGAACGCGGTCGTTCCATGGACTCCGTCATGGCGCAATACCAGAAAACCGTGCGTCCAATGTTCCTGCAATTTATCGAGCCATCTAAGCAATACGCCGATATTATCGTGCCTCGTGGCGGTAAAAACCGTATTGCTATTGATATCTTAAAAGCGAAAATCAGCCAGTTTTTTGAATAAGCCGCGCGAATTGTGTACCGTTCAGAGATAACCTGGTTTTGCCCTGCGACCCTACGGTTGCGGGGCACGATGCACGAAAGGAGAAAGTGCCATGCGTCTTTGTGACCGCGATATAGAAGCCTGGCTGGATGAAGGCCGCCTGTCTATCACCCCGCGTCCGCCGGTAGAGCGCATTAACGGTGTCACCGTTGACGTGCGCCTGGGGAATAAATTCCGCACCTTCAGCGGCCACACGGCACCGTTTATCGATCTCAGCGGGCCGAAAGATGAAGTCAGCGCCGCGCTCGATCGCGTGATGAGTGACGAAATCGTCCTTGATGAGGGCGAGGCGTTTTATCTGCATCCCGGTGAGCTGGCGCTGGCAGTGACCTTTGAATCGGTGACGCTGCCTGCCGATCTGGTGGGCTGGCTGGATGGCCGCTCTTCGCTGGCACGCCTGGGCCTGATGGTTCACGTCACCGCTCATCGTATCGATCCCGGCTGGTCTGGCCGCATCGTGCTGGAGTTCTTCAACGCCGGCAAATTGCCTCTGGCGCTGCGCCCGGGCATGATGATTGGCGCGTTGAGCTTTGAGCCGCTGACCGGCCCGGCAGATCGTCCTTACAACCGCCGTCAGGACGCGAAATATCGCGACCAGCAGGGTGCGGTTGCCAGTCGTATTGATAAAGACTGATTGTTCGTTCACTGAGGATGCCATGAGAAGAGTTCTGACAACGCTGATGATTTTGCTGGTGGTACTGGTGGCTGGCCTTTCTGCGTTGGTGCTGCTGGTTAACCCCAATGATTTCCGTGCTTATATGGTGCGGCAGGTCGAAGCACGCAGCGGGTATGAACTGAAGCTGGACGGGCCGCTGCGCTGGCACGTCTGGCCGCAACTCAGCATTCTCTCGGGTCGTATGTCGTTAACCGCGCCAGGGGCGTCTCAGCCGCTGGTGTCGGCAGACAATATGCGCCTTGATGTGGCTTTGATCCCGCTCTTCTCGCATCAGCTTCAGGTTGACCAGGTGATGCTGAAAGGGGCGGTGATCCAGCTGACTCCCCAAACTGAGGCTGTGCGTAAAGCGGATGCCCCCGTCGCGCCACGCGAAAATACCTTGCCGGATGAGCCGTCTGATACCGGCTGGTCGTTCGATATAGGTAACCTGAAAGTGGCCGATAGCGTGCTGGTCTTCCAGCATGAAGGTGACGAGCAGGTCACCGTGCGCAACATCAACCTCAAGATGGAGCAGGACGCCAACCATATCGCCACCGTGGAGTTCTCCGGGCGGGTCAACCGCGATCAGCGCGATTTGAACCTCTCCATGAACGCTAACGTGAACGCGTCGGACTATCCCCATCGTCTGACGGCGGATGTCCAGCAGCTGAACTGGCAGCTGACGGGTGCAGACCTGCCGACAGCAGGGATTACCGGTCAGGGTACGCTGCAGGCCGTCTGGCATGAAGAAAACAAGCAGCTGGAGCTAAACGCGCTCAACCTGCAGGCCAACGACAGTACCCTGAAAGGGCAGGCGAGCGTCTCGCTTGCTGAAAAACCGAAATGGGTTTTTGACCTGCAGTTCGACAAGCTGAACCTGGAAAACCTGCTGCCACCGCAGCCGAACGCTGCGGCTGACGGCGATGTCGCGCAGACAGGGCAAAGCCAGGCCGCGAAACCGCGTCCGGTGATCTCCTCAAATCTCGATCAGCCCAATTACAACGGTCTGCGCGGATTTACCGCCGATATACTGCTGAAAGCCAACAGCGTACGCTGGCGCGGTATTGATTTCACCGATGTCAGCAGCCAGATGTTCAACCATAATGGCCTGCTGGTGATCTCTGAACTCAGCGGCAAGATGGGGGCGGGGAACATGTCGCTGCCGGGTACGCTGGACGTGCGCAAAGACGTGGCCAGCGCCGAATTCCAGCCACGCCTTGAAAACATTGAGATCGGGGCGATCCTCAAAGCCTTCAACTATCCGATTGACCTCACGGGGCAGCTGACGCTGGCGGGGGATTTCTCCGGCACGAAGATTGACGCGGAGGCATTTCGCCGCGACTGGCAGGGTCAGGCGCACGTTGAGCTGAAAGACACCCGAATGGAAGGCCTCAACTTCCAGCAGCTGGTGCAACAGGCGGTAGAGCGCAGCAGCAATGTCAAAGCGCAAGAAAACTACGATAGCGCAACGCGTCTCGATAACTTTACCAGTGAGCTGACCCTGGATAACGGAAAGCTGTCCCTGGACGAGATGCAGGGAACATCTTCTTTGCTGTCGTTGACGGGGGAGGGCAAGCTGGATTTAGTGGAAGAGACGGCGGATACGCGGTTTAACGTTCGTGTGCTTTCCGGATGGGAAGGCGAAGGCGAGCTTATCGATTTCCTGAAAGAAACGCCGATCCCGCTGAACGTTTACGGTAAATGGCAGGCGCTGAATTACAGCCTGCAGGTCGATCAGATCTTGCGTAAGCATCTGCAGGACGAAGCAAAACGTCGGCTGAATAGCTGGGCGGATCGCAATAAAGATTCCCAAACCGGCAAGGACGTGAAGAAGCTGTTAGATAAGCTTTGATGTCAGTGGTGCCGGGTGGCGGCTACGCCTTACCCGGCCTACCCGTAGTTCGTAGGCCGGGTAAGCGAAGTGTATGACCGGATACATAGGTGACAGATCAGACCGGGAACATAGGTAACACTTTTCAGTCTATCCGGAGCACACTCTCGGTTTTTCGGTCGTAGTACGCAAGCGTTATTCCGTTAAAGATGATGGCCTCAAGGCCATCATCCTGTTCTTCCAGCATGATGTACTCATCAGTCAGCGCTTCACTCAGGAACACCGTCCCCTTTTTCCCCATATAGAGTGTCCCCCGCGATTTTACCCTGTAGACCGTACCGCCTTCCGGATACGCGTATTCAGGAACACGGCCATCCCAGTGTCGGTTCGAGGGGTGCCATACCGTTCCGGGCGTTGCACCCGCCAGGGCTTCATGCGGCCTTTCGTGGTTAAATTCTTCCCGGTAGCCACTGAACCACCGCTGTTGTTCTTCCATCGTCATGAAGGTGTTGCCCTGTTTCACCGCACTTTTCAGGGAGCGGTGCATTCGCTCATGACGGCCATTTTCTTCCGGATGCCCCTTCCTGATACGCTCAGGCCTGATGCCCAGCTTGATTAGCCAGACGGCAAGACGACTTAGTCCGGCTATCCCTGTTCCCGCGAAGGGCTGACCGTTATCGGTTCTGAGCACTTCCGGCAGACCGTATTCCAGGAACGCATCCGTCAGGCACTGTCTGACGAAGGGCTCGCTCTCCCTGTCCGTTCCCCGGCAGCTCAGAAGATACCGGCTGTGATTGTCGGTCAGGGTGAAGGGATGGCAGTACTCTCTGCTCAGCAACCTGAACTTGCCTTTAAAATCAGCGCTCCAGACCTGGTTGTTCTCACTGATGGTGGTCAGGGGCCGGCGATTGCCCGGGGCCCTGCGTTTTCGCTTTTTATCCGGAACCAGGCCTTCACGCTTGAGGATATCGCCGATAGTGCTGGCAGCAGGTACGGTAAAATCGACATGATGATTGAGCAACCACATCCGCAGTTTTTTGGGGCCCCAGTCAGGGTGTTTTTGCCTCAGGGCCGTAAGCTGTCCGGCGATATCATCAGGAACCGTCCGGGAGTGGGAGTGTGGCGCGCGCGACCGGTCAGAGAGAGATGACAGGTCAGCGGGGTCAAAACGCTGAAGCCATTTATAGCCGGTTTTACGGCTGATGCCAAAAAGACGGCAAAGCGCGGAGAAGGAGTCCGTACCTGCATGGCAGGCACGGATAAAATCAAGGCGTTGCATAGGTCGGGTCTCAGTCCAGGGCATAGCGAGTCTCCTCTTCTATGCCAGTTATAACTGTTACCCATGTATCCGGTCTAAAGTGTTACCCATGTTTCCGGTTCATACCGAAGCGCCACCCGGCTTTTTTACACCTCAAAATCCATTTCTTCCTCATCCCGCAGTGGAATGAGCTGCACTTTCTGCACGCGATGGTTTTCAATTTGCAGCGTTTTCAGCAGATAGTCGCCTACCTGAACCTCTTCCCCCGGCTGCGGGATACGCTGTAAATACTCCATCAGCAGACCCGCAATGGTGTGATACTCACGCTTCTCATCCAGCGGCAGCGGCACAAACTGCACCAGGTCTTCCAGCGGCATATGGCCGTTAGCCGTCCACGTACCGTCTGCGTTTTTCTGAATGTCATGACGTGCATCTATTTCATCCACCTCATTCGGCAGATTACCGGCGATGGTTTCCATAACGTCGCTGAGCGTCACCAGCCCTTCCACAGAACCAAACTCATCAACGACAAAGGCGAAGTGGGTCCGCGCGTTACGGAACTGCTCAAGTGCAGAGAGCAACGGCAGTCCTTCCGGGAACACCAGCGGCTGGCGCACCAGCACGCGCAGATTAAGCGGCTCGCCGTGCAGCTGCTGCTGTAGCAGGTCAATGACGTGCACCACGCCCAGCAGCTCCTCTTCCTCTTCACCGCCCGTCACCACGACCCGGGTGTGCTGGTTTTTATCCAGCAAGGCGCGGATTTGCTCTTCCGGCGCCGTCAAATCGATATGCTCGATATCGTGACGCGAGGTCATGATGCTGCTGACGGAGCGCTGGTTCAGGTTGAGCACCCGCTCAATCATCCGTCGTTCCTGCGGATCGAAGATCTGCCCGTCGCTGTGATCGGCCAGCATCGCAGAGGATTCGGCATCCAGCTCGGCATCCTCTTTTCGCCCGCTCAGCAGGCGCATTACCGTATCGGCGGTGCGCTGGCGCAGTGTCTGATTTGCAGAGAGAAAGCGGCGACGGTTAAAGATTGCCAGCTGATTTAGCGATTCGATCATGACCGAGAAGCCAATCGCCGCGTACAGGTAGCCTTTAGGAATGTGGAAACCAAATCCGTCGGCGACCAGGCTGAAACCAATCATCAGCAGGAAGCTCAGACACAGGATCACGATGGTCGGGTGGCTGTTCACAAACCGCGTGAGCGCTTTACTTGCCATTACCATCAGCGTGATGGCGATGATCACGGCGGCCATCATCACCGCGAGGTGATCGACCATGCCCACGGCGGTGATGACGGAGTCCAGGGAGAAAACCGCGTCGAGCACCACAATCTGCGCCACCACCGGCCAGAATTTCGCCCCGCGCCGCTGCGTGGGGCTATCGCTGTCTTTGCCTTCGAGCCGCTCATTGAGTTCAACCGTGGCTTTGAAAAGAAGGAACAACCCGCCAAAGAGCATGATCAGGTCACGCGCGCTGAAGCTCAGGCCGTAGAGCGTAAACAGCGGTGTGGTGAGGGTAACCAGCCAGGAGATTGAGGCCAGCAGCAGCAAACGCATCACCATCGCCAGCAGCAAACCCGTAACGCGCGCACGGTCGCGCTGCGCAGGGGGCAGCTTTTCGGCGAGGATGGCGATAAAGACCAGATTATCAATACCGAGCACTAATTCGATGACGACCAGCGTAACCAGCCCGGCCCAGATTGATGGATCGGCAATCCATTCCATAGTAATAGCAATACCTTCAGTTACATGAGCAATGTCACACTTCGATCATGGATAAAGCTGACCGAAATTGCAATGCCAGGCTGAGATTTCTCTTAATAGAAGAGGGGATAAAACGAATGAAAAAATGAGCCGTGTAAATAAGGTAATGGAGAAGATTTAATTACACTGGGTCACATTTAGGATATATCGCAATAAATGGTTTTAATGCATATTTTGTCAATATAAAGAAAATCCTAAAACCTCAAAAATTTGCTCTTAATATTAATCTTAAAAACAGATATTAGGAGGGTTGTCTCCTTGCCTGCTATTAGGTTAGCTGCAACAATTCTCCCAGCATCAAATGTTAAATTTCTTTGTTGCTATTTTTGTTTCGTTCTTATGGTGTGGCAATTCATTGCCAGCGGGCTATTTAACGTGGCTGAAATATTTCCATAAGACCTTGTTTAAGAGGGTGTCTATCCATAACACATTGTTTAGTCAGTGGATTGGTAACTGAAAGCCAAGGGCGGTAGCGTGCCTGAAAGCGTGTGAATCAGCCTCGATTATTCTGTCAATAGCCAATGGATGAATAAGCTTTTTTTAGGACTGATGCCAGTTATATTTCTAATTGCTTAACTGCATTCTGAATGCCAAAACGACCCGCGCTTATTTAAATTGCACAGGATAATTACTCTGCCAAAGTGATAAATAATCAATGATGAAATCCAAAATGAAATTGATGCCATTATTGGTGTCTGTGACCTTGATGAGTGGTTGCACGGTCTTTCCCGGCAGCAATATGTCAACTATGGGCAAGGATGTGATCAAACAGCAGGACGCCGATTTTGACCTCGACAAAATGGTGAATGTTTATCCATTGACCCCACGTCTGGTGGAACAATTACGTCCGCGTCCCAATGTTGCCCAGCCGAATATGTCGCTGGACCAGGAAATCGCCTCTTACCAGTACCGCGTAGGACCGGGTGACGTGATCAACGTGACCGTATGGGACCACCCGGAACTGACGACCCCAGCGGGCCAGTACCGCAGCTCAAGCGACACCGGTAACTGGGTTCAGTCTGATGGCACGATGTTCTATCCGTACATCGGCAAAGTGCATGTGGTCGGCAAGACGCTGGCCGAGATCCGTAGTGATATTACCGGCCGCTTAGCGCAGTACATCGCTGACCCGCAGGTGGACGTTAATATCGCCGCCTTCCGTTCGCAGAAAGCCTATATCTCCGGCCAGGTGAACAAATCCGGCCAGCAGGCCATCACTAACGTCCCGCTGACGGTTCTGGATGCCATTAACGCCGCAGGCGGCTTAACCGACGGTGCCGACTGGCGCAACGTTGTCCTGACCCACGAAGGCAAAGAGCAGCGCATTTCGCTGCAGGCGCTGATGCAGAATGGCGACCTGACGCAGAACCGATTGCTCTATCCGGGTGACATTCTGTACGTGCCACGCAACGACGATCTGAAAGTGTTCGTGATGGGTGAAGTGAAGAAACAGAGCACCCTCAAGATGGACTTCAGCGGTATGACCCTGACCGAAGCGCTGGGCAACGCGGAAGGCATCGACCTGACCTCGTCGAACGCCAGCGGTATCTTCGTTATCCGTCCGCTGAAAGGCGAGGGCACGAAAGGCAAGATTGCCAACATCTACCAGCTGGATATGTCTGACGCGACGTCGCTGGTGATGGCAACGGAGTTCCGCCTCCAGCCATACGATGTGGTCTACGTTACCACCGCGCCGGTTGCTCGCTGGAACCGCCTGATCAACCAGTTGCTGCCAACCATCAGTGGCGTTCGCTACATGACGGATACGGCGCGCGACATTCATACCTGGTAATCCGCGATGTTTAACAAAATTCTGGTGGTATGCGTGGGGAACATTTGCCGTTCCCCCACGGCTGAGCGGCTGCTGAAGCAGTACGAGCCAGCGTTAACGGTGGAGTCCGCAGGGCTTGGCGCGCTGGTGGGCAAAGGGGCCGACGAGCGTGCGACGAGCGTTGCGCAGGCTCATAACCTCTCCCTTGACGGGCATGTTGCCCGTCAGGTCTCAGGCCGGATGTGCCGGGAATATGACCTGATCCTCACGATGGAAAGACGCCACATTCACGCGCTGTGCGAGATCGCACCGGAGATGCGCGGCAAGGTGATGCTGTTTGGTCACTGGGATGGCGAGCGTGAAATCCCCGATCCGTATCGCAAGAGCCGTGAGGCATTTGAGGCGGTATATACCTTACTTGACCAGTCTGCCCGTCAGTGGGCGCAGGCACTGAAAGCTCAGCAGGGATAACAATGACAGAAAAAACAAAACCTTCTGCCGCCCCGACTTCGGGCAGTGATGAAATCGATATTGGTCGCCTGGTCGGCACCGTTGTTGAAGCGAAGTGGTGGGTGATAGGGATCACCGCCGTGTTTGCCGTGGCGGCGATCGTTTATACGCTGTTCGCGACGCCTATCTACAGCGCTGACGCGCTGGTGCAAATTGAACAGAACACCGGTAACTCGCTGGTACAGGATATCGGCTCTGCGCTGGCGAACAAACCGCCCGCATCTGACGCTGAAATTCAGCTGATCCAGTCGCGTCTGGTACTGGGCAAAACGGTGCACGACCTCGGGCTTGATATCTCCGTCACCAAAAACACCTTCCCGATATTCGGGGCGGGCTGGGATCGCCTGATGGGGCGCAGCAATGACACTGTCAAAGTGACGGACTTCGTGCTGCCAAAAGGGGCGGGCGATCAGACCTTTACCCTGACGGTGCTGGGTCCGAAGCAGTACCAGCTGACCAGCGACGCGGGCCTTAGCGCGCGCGGTGAAGTGGGGCAGATGTTGACCAAAGACGGCGTCAGCATGATGGTGAGTGCAATCCACGCGCAGGAAGGCGGTGAGTTTACCGTCACCAAATTCTCCACGCTGGGGATGATCAATAACCTGCAAAACAACCTCACCGTCACCGAAAATGGGAAGGACACCGGCGTCCTGAGCATGACCTTCACCGGTGAAGATAAGGACAAAATCCGCGATATCCTGAACAGCATTACCCGCAACTACCTTGAGCAGAACGTCGAGCGTAAATCTGCGGAAGCCGCAAAAAGCCTGGCCTTCCTCGCCAAACAGCTGCCGGAAGTGCGCTCCCGTCTGGATGCCGCAGAGAACAAGCTGAATGCCTATCGTCAGGACAAAGACTCCGTTGACCTGCCGCTGGAAGCGAAATCCGTTCTTGATTCGATGGTGAACATTGATGCGCAGCTCAATGAACTGACCTTCAAAGAGGCGGAAATCTCCAAGCTCTACACCAAACGCCACCCGGCCTACCGCACGCTGCTGGAAAAACGTCAGACGCTGGAAGAAGAGAAGGCCAAGCTGAACAACCGCGTGACCGCCATGCCGAAGACGCAGCAGGAAATTGTGCGTCTGACCCGCGATGTGGAATCCGGTCAGCAGGTCTATATGCAATTGCTGAACAAACAGCAGGAGCTGAAGATCACCGAAGCCAGTACGGTGGGTGATGTGCGTATCGTCGACCCTGCCATCACCCAGCCCGGCGTGCTGAAGCCGAAGAAAGCGCTGATTATTCTCGGCAGCATTATTCTCGGTCTGATGCTCTCCATCGTGGGTGTGCTGCTGCGCTCGCTGTTCAACCGCGGGATCGAAAGTCCGCAGGTGCTGGAAGAGCACGGCATCAACGTGTACGCCAGCATCCCGCTTTCCGAATGGCAAAAATCGCGTGACAGCGTCAAAACCATCAAAGGGGTTAAGCGTTACAAACAGAGCCAGCTGCTGGCCGTGGGTAACCCGACTGACCTGGCGATTGAAGCAGTGCGCAGCCTGCGCACCAGCCTTCACTTCGCCATGATGCAGGCGAAAAACAACGTCCTGATGATGACCGGCGTTAGCCCGTCAATCGGTAAAACCTTCGTCTGTGCCAACCTGGCGGCGGTGGTAAGCCAGACCAACAAGCGCGTGCTGCTGATCGACTGCGATATGCGTAAGGGTTACACCCATGAGCTGCTGGGCACCAACAACGTTAACGGCCTGTCGGAAATCCTGCTCGGCAAAGGGGAGATTAGCGAGAGCGCGAAACCGACCTCTATCCCGAAATTTGACCTGATCCCGCGTGGTCAGGTGCCGCCGAACCCGTCCGAGCTGCTGATGAGCGAACGCTTCACCGAGCTGGTGGAGTGGGCGAGTAAGCATTACGACCTGGTGTTGATCGATACGCCGCCAATTCTGGCCGTGACCGATGCCGCCGTGGTGGGCCGTCATGCAGGCACCACGCTGATGGTGGCGCGCTACGCGGTGAACACGCTGAAGGAAGTCGAGACCAGCCTGAGCCGCTTCGAGCAGAACGGCATTGAGGTGAAAGGGGTGATCCTGAACTCCATCTTCCGCCGCGCGACCGGATACCAGGATTACGGGTATTACGAGTACGAATATAAATCTGACAGTAAATAAAAATCCCCCTCACCCTAACCCTCTCCTCTGAGGGAGAGCAGCTTTTCTCCCTCTCCCTCCGGGAGAGGGGCGGGGTGAGGGATAAGGGGAAGACCATGACCACACAACGCCCTTTAGTTTCAATCTATATGCCGACATGGAATCGTCAGCAGCTGGCGATCCGCGCAATCAAATCCGTCCTGCGACAGGATTACGATAACTGGGAGCTGATCATCGTTGATGACTGCTCTTCCTCGTATGAACAGCTGCAAAAGTTTGTGACTGACCTCAACGACCCGCGGGTGGTCTATACGCATAACGCCATTAACTCCGGCGCATGTGCGGTGCGTAATCAGGCGATTATGCAGGCGAAAGGGCAGTATCTGACCGGGATTGACGACGATGACGAATGGACGCCAAACCGTCTGTCCATCTTCCTCTCTCACAAAGCGCAGCTGGGAACGCACGCGTTCCTGTATGCCAACGACTACGTTTGCCAGGGTGAAGTGTATTCGCAGCCGGCCAGCCTGCCGCTGTACCCGAAATCACCGTACTCCCGCCGCCTGTTCTACAAGCGCAACATTATCGGTAATCAGGTCTTCACCTGGGCATGGCGCTTCAAAGAGTGCCTGTTCGATACCGAACTGAAGGCCGCGCAGGATTACGACATCTTCCTGCGAATGGTGGTGGAGTACGGCGAGCCGTGGAAGGTGGAAGAGGCCACGCAGATCCTGCACATCAACCACGGGGAGATGCAAATCACCTCGTCACCGAAGAAATTCTCGGGCTATTTCCACTTCTACCGCAAGCACAAGAACAAGTTTGACCGTGCCAGCCGGAAGTATCAGCTCTTTACCCTGTATCAGATCCGCAACAAGCGCATGAACTGGCGCACGCTGCTGACGCTGCTTTCCGTGCGTAACGGCAAGCGTCTGGCCGACGGGCTTCGGGGGAAATAATGTTTCTGGAAGATTGCCGCGCTAACAGCTGGAGCCTGCGCCCGTGCTGCATGGTTCTGGCGTACCGCATCGCACACTTTTGCTCGGTGTGGCGTAAGAAAAACGTTTTAAACAATATCTGGGCGGCACCCGTTCTGGTGCTGTACCGCATCATTACCGAATGCTTTTTTGGCTATGAAATTCAGGCCGCTGCCACCATTGGCCGACGCTTCACCATCCACCACGGGTATGCCGTGGTGATCAATAAGTTCGTCGTGGCGGGAGATGATTTCACTATTCGCCACGCGGTCACCATCGGCAACCGTGGGCCAGAAAGCCTGGCCTGTCCGGTGATTGGCAATAACGTCGAGCTGGGTGCCAACGTGGTGATCATCGGTGACATCACGATCGGCAACAACGTCACGATTGGCGCAGGTAGCGTGGTGCTGGACAGCATTCCGGATAACGCGCTGGTGGTGGGAGAGAAAGCCCGCGTGAAGGTGATTAAATGAACATTCTGCAATTTAACGTACGCCTCGCAGAAGGCGGGGCGGCTGGCGTGGCGTTGGATCTGCACCAGCGCGCGCTGCAAAAAGGATTACAGTCGCGTTTTGTTTACGGCTACGGCAAAGGCGGCAAAAAAAGCGTTAGCCATGATAACTATCCTCAGGTGCTGAAGCAGACCCCGCGTCTGACCTCCATTGCCAACATTGCGCTGTTCCGCCTGTTTAACCGCGATCTGTTTGGCAACCTGAACAACCTTTACCGCACCGTGACGCGCACGACCGGTCCGGTTGTGCTGCATTTTCACGTTTTGCACAGCTACTGGCTGAATCTGGAAGAGGTGGTGGCGTTTTGTGAGAAGGTGAAAGCGCACAAGCCGGACACCCGATTCGTCTGGACGCTGCACGATCACTGGAGCGTGACCGGACGCTGCGCCTTTACCGACGGCTGCGAAGGCTGGAAAGATAACTGCCAGAAATGCCCGACGCTGAACAATTACCCGCCGGTGAAGGTGGATCGCGCGCATCAGCTGGTTGAGGGCAAGCGTCAGCTGTTCCGCGACATGCTCTCGCTCGGCTGCACCTTTATTTCCCCAAGCCAGCACGTGGCGGATGCCTTCAACAGCCTGTACGGGGCAGGGCGCTGCAAGATCATCAACAACGGTATCGACGTGGCAACGGAAGAGATCCTGGCGGAACTGACGCCGGTCGCCGAAACGCCGGGCAAACCGAAAATTGCCATTGTTGCGCATGACCTGCGCTACGACGGCAAAACCAACCAGCAGCTGGTGCGCGACATCATGGCGCTCGGCGACAAGGTTGAACTGCACACCTTTGGCAAGTTTTCCCCGTTTGAAGGGGCGAACGTGGTGAACCACGGATTTGAAACCGACAAGCGCAAGCTGATGAGCGCCCTGAACGGGATGGATGCGCTGGTGTTCAGCTCCCGCGTGGACAACTATCCGCTGATCCTCTGCGAAGCGCTCTCTATTGGCGTGCCTGTCATTGCCACCCACAGCGACGCCGCGCGCGAAGTGCTGGAGAAATCCGGCGGAAAAACCTTCGCGGAGCAGGAGGTGCTGCCGCTGGTGCAACTGCCGAAGGCCGCGATTGCGCAGGCCGTTTTTGGCACTGACCTGGAATCGTTCCGCAACCGCAGCCGCAAGGCCTACAGTGGACAACAGATGCTGGAGGAGTATGTCTCGTTCTATCAGAATCTGTAGTTATCTGCTGCTGCCGCTGATCTACCTGCTGGTCAACGTCAAGATTGCCCAGCTGGGAGAGAGCTTCCCGATTACCATCGTCACCTTCTTGCCCGTTCTGCTTTTACTCTACGTTGAGAAAATCAGTCTCAAGAAGCTGATGATAGCGTTAGGGCTCGGGGTGGGTCTGACCGCGTTTAACTACATTTTTGGTCAGTCGCTGGATGCCAGCAAATACGTCACCTCAACCATGCTGTTTGTTTATATCGTTATCATTATTGGCATGGTGTGGAGTATTCGCTTTAAAACTATTTCCCCGCACAATTATAAGAAAATCCTTAGGTTCTTTTATATTGTCGTTGGGGTCATTGTTATGCTTGCCGCGATGGAAATGGCGCAAATTATTTTGACCGGCGGCAGCAGCCTGATGGAGATAATTTCGAAATATCTCATATACAGTAACAGCTATGTACTGAACTTCATTAAGTTTGGTGGTAAGCGTACTACTGCGCTCTATTTTGAACCGGCGTTTTTCGCTCTGGCGTTAATCTCAATTTGGCTCAGCATCAAACAGTTTGGTATCAAAACCCCCAAAACCGATGCTATGATTCTTGCAGGAATTGTTCTGTCTGGATCGTTCTCAGGGGTAATGACATTTATCCTGTTTTACCTCCTGGAGTGGGCATTCCAGTACCTGAACAAAGATGCGATTAAGAAAAAACTGCCGCTGGCGATTATCTCCCTGACGGTATTTATGGTTGGCGTGATATTTGCCTTCCCGTACATCTCAGAACGTCTGGGAGATTTGGGAACGGAAGGGTCTTCGTCCTATTATCGCATCATCGGGCCACTGGTGATGGTGGGTTATTCCTTAACCCATATTGATGGAGTAGTAAGATTCGGCTCACTTTACGAATATGTCGCATCATTCGGAATCTTTAACGGTGCGGATGTCGGTAAAACCATAGACAATGGTCTGTATCTGTTAATTATTTATTTTTCGTGGTTCGCCGTACTGTTGACGATCTGGTATCTGTTTAAAGTTTTTAAAATGATGATTAACGCGTTTGGTGATAACCAAAACTTTCGCGTGCAGCTTTATCTTTTTACGCCAGTGTCGTTGTTCTTTACGGGGTCAATATTTAGCCCGGAATATGCTTTCTTGATTGTCTGCCCGTTTATTTTGCGCAAAGCGCTCAATATTACGCGCGTATGACGAAATGAGGTGATTTATGTTTCTTAGCGTCATTACTGTCGCCTTTCGTAACTACGAAGGGGTGGTAAAAACCTGGCGCTCGCTGCGCAACCTGGCGCGCGATCCGAGCCTCACCTTTGAGTGGATCGTGGTTGATGGCGGTTCGAACGACGGTACGGCTGAGTTTCTTGAAAAACTCAACGGTGAGTTCAACTTACGTTACATCAGCGAGAAAGATAAAGGCATTTACGACGCGATGAATAAAGGCATCGCGATGGCGCAGGGGCGTTACGCCATCTTCCTGAATTCTGGCGATGTGTTCCATGACGACGTGGCCCTGTTTGCCCGTCAACTCGCCCGCCAGAAAGAGGACGCCTTGTATATCGGCGATGCCCTGCTCGATTTTGGTGACGGAAATAAAGTGCTGCGCAGCGCCAAGCCGGGCTGGTATATCTACCACAGCCTGCCGGCCAGCCATCAGGCCATTTTCTTTCCGGTCGAGGGTCTGAAAAAACAGCCTTACGATTTGCAGTATAAAGTGTCTTCAGATTATGCACTGACTGCCAGCTTGTACAAATCAGGTTATCCATTCCGTCGTATTAAAGGGCTGGTATCTGAATTTTCCATGGGCGGTGTGTCAACCTCAAATAATCTGGAATTGTGCCAGGATGCAAAAAACGTGCAGCGTAAAATATTACGCGTGCCGGGGTTCTGGGCGGAATTGTCTTATTTTTTACGCCTGAAAACGACAGGTAAAGCGAAAGCCTTATATAACAAAGCCTGAAATATAAGGAAGCCTAATGCAGGAACTTAACGGATTCTCCGTGCCGAAAGGCTTTCGGGGCGGGAACGGTATTAAGGTGCAGTTGTGGTGGGCAGTTCAGGCGACATTATTTGCCTGGTCTCCGCAAATACTGTACCGCTGGCGAGCCTTTTTATTGCGTCTCTTTGGCGCAAAAATCGGAAAAAACGTAGTGATTCGCCCCTCGGTGAAAATTACTTATCCCTGGAAATTAACGCTTGGGGATTACGCCTGGGTAGGGGATGACGCGGTGTTATATACCCTGGGCGAGATTACGATTGGCGCAAATTCGGTGGTATCGCAGAAGTGTTATTTGTGCACCGGCAGCCATGATTTTATGAGTCAGCATTTTGATATTACCGCTTCGCCAATTGTGATTGGTGAAAAATGCTGGCTGGCAACAGATGTCTTTGTTGCACCTGGTGTTTCTGTTGGCGATGGCACGGTAGTCGGTGCCCGCAGCAGCGTTTTTAAATCGCTACCGGCAAATACAATTTGCCGTGGCAACCCCGCAGTGGTGATACGCGAACGCGTTGAAACTGAAAAACTTTGATAAGTACAGAGGAATATAAACATGTCTAAAGTCGCTCTCATCACCGGCGTTACCGGACAAGATGGTTCTTACCTGGCAGAACTGCTGCTGGAAAAAGGGTATGAAGTACACGGTATTAAACGTCGTGCCTCTTCGTTCAACACCGAGCGTGTTGACCATATCTACCAGGATCCTCACTCCGCGAACCCGAAATTCCATCTGCATTACGGCGATCTGACCGATTCCTCAAACCTGACCCGCATCCTGCAGGAAGTGCAGCCGGATGAAGTGTACAACCTGGGCGCGATGAGCCACGTTGCGGTCTCCTTCGAATCCCCGGAATACACCGCCGACGTTGACGCCATGGGCACCCTGCGTCTGCTGGAAGCCATTCGCTTCCTGGGCCTCGAGAAGAAAACCCGTTTCTACCAGGCGTCCACCTCCGAGCTGTACGGCCTGGTGCAGGAAATTCCACAGAAAGAGACCACGCCGTTCTACCCGCGCTCTCCGTATGCGGTCGCTAAACTGTACGCCTACTGGATCACCGTAAACTACCGTGAATCCTACGGTATGTACGCCTGTAACGGCATTCTGTTCAACCACGAATCCCCGCGTCGCGGCGAAACCTTCGTGACCCGTAAAATCACCCGCGCGATCGCCAACATCGCTCAGGGTCTGGAATCTTGCCTGCACCTCGGCAACATGGACTCCCTGCGTGACTGGGGCCATGCGAAAGACTACGTGAAAATGCAGTGGATGATGCTGCAGCAGGACAAACCAGAAGACTTCGTGATCGCGACCGGCGTGCAGTATTCCGTGCGTCAGTTCGTTGAAATGGCTGCCGCGCAGCTGGGCATCAAACTGCGCTTCGAAGGTACCGGCGTGGAAGAGAAGGGCATTGTGGTTTCCGTGACGGGTCACGACGCACCGGGCGTGAAGCCGGGCGACGTTATCGTTCAGGTTGACCCACGCTATTTCCGTCCTGCTGAAGTGGAAACCCTGCTAGGTGACCCAACCAAAGCGCACGAAACCCTGGGCTGGAAACCCGAGACCACTCTGCAGGAGATGGTTTCCGAGATGGTGGCCAAAGATCTTGAAGCAGCGAAAAAACACTCCCTGCTCAAGTCTCATGGCTACGAGGTTGCCATCGCGCTGGAGTCCTGAGAATGACAAGACAACGTATTTTTGTCGCCGGTCATCGCGGAATGGTGGGTTCCGCGATTGTTCGCCAGCTGGAACAGCGCGGTGACGCAGAGGTGATTGTCCGCACGCGCGACGAGCTGAATCTGCTCGACAGCAAAGCGGTGCAGGATTTCTTTGCCAACGAACGTATTGACCAGGTGTATCTGGCGGCGGCGAAAGTGGGCGGCATTGTTGCCAACAACACCTACCCGGCAGATTTCATCTACGAAAACATGATGATTGAGAGCAACATCATTCACGCGGCGCACCTGCACAACGTGAATAAGCTGCTGTTCCTCGGTTCATCCTGTATTTACCCGAAAATGGCGAAGCAGCCCATCGCGGAAAGCGAACTGCTGCAGGGTACGCTGGAAGCGACCAACGAGCCGTACGCGATTGCCAAAATTGCCGGGATCAAGCTGTGTGAGTCCTACAACCGTCAGTACAACCGTGACTATCGTTCGGTGATGCCGACCAACCTGTACGGACCGCACGACAACTTCCACCCGAGCAATTCGCACGTGATCCCGGCGCTGCTGCGCCGCTTCCACGAGGCGACCGCCGAGAACGCGCCGGACGTAGTGGTGTGGGGGAGCGGTACGCCAATGCGTGAGTTCCTGCACGTGGACGACATGGCTGCGGCCAGCATTCACGTCATGGAGCTGGATCGCGAGGTGTGGCAGGAGAACACCGAGCCAATGCTGTCGCACATCAACGTCGGTACCGGCGTTGACTGCACCATCCGCGAGCTGGCGCAGACTATCGCGCAGGTGGTGGGCTACAAAGGCCGCGTGGTGTTTGACGCCACCAAGCCGGACGGCACGCCGCGCAAACTGCTGGACGTGACCCGCCTGCATCAGCTGGGCTGGTATCACGAGGTGTCACTGGAGCAGGGGCTGGCCAGCACCTACCAGTGGTTCCTGGAAAACCAGCACCGCTTCCGGGGGTAATGATGTTTTTAAGTCAGGAAGATTTTGCCACGGTAGTGCGTTCTACTCCGCTGATCTCAATCGATTTGATCGTGGAGAACGAACGCGGCGAGTTCTTGCTGGGGAAACGAACCAATCGTCCTGCACAGGGCTTTTGGTTCGTGCCCGGCGGGCGCGTGCAGAAGGATGAGACGCTGACCGATGCGTTTGAGCGTCTTACTCTGGCGGAGCTGGGCCTGCAGCTGCCGATGGCGGCAGGCCAGTTTTACGGGGTCTGGCAGCACTTCTATGACGATAACTTTTCAGGCACCGGGTTCTCCACGCACTACATCGTGCTGGGGTTCCGCCTGAAGGTGAGTGAGGCAGATCTGCATCTGCCTGATTCTCAGCATGACGACTACCGCTGGCAGACGCCAGAGGCGCTGCTGGCGAGCGATAACGTTCACGATAACAGTCGAGCGTACTTCCTCGCAGAACGTCAGGCCGAGGTGCCGGGTTTATGAAGATCCTTGTGTATGGCATTAACTATTCGCCGGAATTAACCGGCATCGGGAAATACACCGGCGAGATGGTCGAGTGGATGGCGAGCCAGGGACATGACGTGCGGGTCATTACCGCGCCGCCGTACTACCCGGAGTGGAAGGTGGGCGAGCGCTACTCAAGCTGGCGCTACCGCCGCGAAGAGGGCGCAGCGACCGTGTGGCGCTGCCCGCTCTACGTGCCAAAACAGCCTTCGACGCTGAAACGTTTAATTCATCTGGGCAGCTTTGCCCTGAGCAGTTTTTTCCCGCTGATGGCGCAGCGTCGCTGGAAGCCGGATCGCATTATCGGCGTGGTGCCGACGCTGTTTTGCACGCCGGGCATGCGCCTGCTGGGCAAACTTTCCGGCGCGCGCACCTTGCTGCACATTCAGGATTATGAAGTGGACGCCATGCTCGGCCTGGGAATGGCGGGCAAGGGCAAGGGCGGCAAGGTGGCGAAGCTCGCCAGCGCCTTTGAGCGCAGCGGGCTGCACAACGTGGATTACGTCTCGACTATCTCGCGCTCGATGATGAACAAGGCCCAGGAAAAGGGCGTCCCGGCGGAGAGAGTCATTTTCTTCCCGAACTGGTCCGAAGTGGCGCGTTTCCGCGACGTGACAGAGCAAGACGCTCATGCGCTCCGCGCGCAGCTCGGATTGCCTGAAGATCAAAAAATCATTCTTTACTCGGGCAACATCGGCGAAAAGCAGGGGCTGGAGAGCGTCATTGAAGCGGCGCAGCAGCTTAGCGAACATCCGTGGACGTTTGTGATTGTCGGGCAGGGCGGTGGAAAAGCGCGGCTGGAAAAAATGGCCCTCGAACGCGGCCTGACCAACGTGAAATTTTTCCCGCTTCAGTCTTACGAGGCGCTGCCTGCCCTGCTGAAGATGGGCGACTGCCATCTGGTCGTGCAAAAGCGCGGCGCGGCGGACGCGGTGCTGCCGTCCAAACTGACCAACATTCTGGCGGTGGGCGGCAACGCGGTGATTACGGCAGAAGCCGAAACAGAATTAGGCCAGCTGTGTAACAGCTATACCGGCATTGCCGTTTGCGTGGAGCCAGAATCCGTTCCCGCGCTGGTAGCCGGTATTGAGCAGGCACTCGCCATGCCAAAAGAGAACACGGTGGCACGTGAATATGCCGAACGCACGCTCGAAAAAGAGAACGTGCTGAGCCAATTTATTGCAGATATACGGGGATAAATCATGAGTCAAACCACGTTGTATCCGGTTGTGATGGCAGGTGGCTCTGGTAGCCGGTTGTGGCCGCTGTCCCGCGTGCTCTATCCAAAACAGTTCCTCTGCCTGAAAGGGGACCTCACCATGCTGCAAACGACGGTCAACCGTCTGCACGGCGTGGAGTGTGAAAGTCCGGTCGTTATTTGTAACGAACAGCACCGTTTTATCGTTGCCGAGCAGCTGCGCCAGCTGAACAAACTCACAGAAAACATCATTCTGGAGCCTGCCGGTCGTAACACTGCCCCTGCGATCGCCCTGGCGGCGCTGGCGGCAAAACGCAGCAGCCCGAACTGCGACCCGCTGATGCTGGTACTGGCGGCTGACCACGTCATTCAGCAGGAAGAGGCGTTTCGCGACGCGGTCCGTGCGGCCATTCCTTACGCGGAAAGCGGCAAGCTGGTGACCTTCGGCATCGTGCCGGACCTGCCGGAAACCGGCTATGGCTACATCCGTCGCGGCAGCGTGACGCCGGGCGAAGGCGACAGCGTGGCGTTTGACGTGGCGCAGTTCGTCGAAAAACCGAATCTGGAAACCGCGCAGGCCTACGTGGCCAGCGGGGAATATTACTGGAACAGCGGCATGTTCCTGTTCCGCGCCGGACGCTACCTGGAAGAGCTGGAAAAATACCGTCCGGACATCCTGAGCGCCTGCGAGAAAGCGATGGCGGTGGTCGATCCTGACCTCGACTTTATTCGTGTGGATGAGCAATCTTTCCTCGCCTGCCCGGAGGAGTCCATTGACTACGCGGTCATGGAGCGCACGGCGGATGCCGTCGTGGTTCCGATGGACGCGGGCTGGAGCGATGTGGGGTCCTGGTCATCCCTGTGGGAGATCAGCGCGCATACTCCGGAGGGTAACGTCCATCACGGTGATGTGATTAGCCACAAAACGGAAAACAGCTACGTTTATGCAGAATCCGGCCTGGTGACCACGGTTGGGGTGAAGGACCTGGTGGTCGTGCAGACCAAAGATGCGGTGCTGATTGCCGACCGTAACGCCGTGCAGGACGTTAAAAAAGTGGTTGAACAAATCAAGGCCGATGGTCGTCACGAGCACCACATTCACCGCGAAGTCTACCGCCCGTGGGGCAAGTATGACTCCATCGACTCCGGCGACCGCTACCAGGTGAAGCGTATTACCGTGAAGCCGGGTGAAGGGCTGTCCGTACAGATGCACCACCATCGCGCCGAGCACTGGGTGGTGGTTGCGGGAACCGCAAAAGTCACCATCGACGGCGAAATCAAACTGCTGGGCGAAAACGAATCCATCTACATTCCGCTGGGGGCCACGCATTGTCTGGAGAACCCGGGGAAAATTCCGCTCGACTTAATTGAAGTGCGCTCCGGTTCGTATCTGGAGGAGGACGATATCGTTCGCTTCCAGGATCGTTACGGACGGGTGTAGCGCCTCTGCTTCCTGCCCGGTGGCGCTGCGCTAACCGGGCCTACGAATGAAAAAAAGAATTTGGCCATTAATTGGTCAGGGCCAACTGTTGCCTGAAAAAGGGGTCATCATGGAAAAGTTAACCTGTTTTAAAGCCTACGATATTCGCGGCAAGCTGGGCGAAGAGCTGAATGAAGACATTGCGTGGCGCATTGGCCGCGCGTACGGCGAATATTTAAAGCCACAAACTATCGTGCTGGGCGGCGACGTGCGCCTGACCAGCGAGTCCCTGAAGCTGGCCCTGGCGAAAGGGCTGCAGGACGCGGGCGTGGACGTGCTGGATATCGGCCTTTCCGGCACCGAAGAGATCTATTTTGCCACCTTCCACCTGGGCGTGGACGGCGGTATCGAAGTGACCGCCAGCCACAACCCGATGGACTACAACGGCATGAAGCTGGTGCGCAAGGGCGCGCGTCCGATCAGCGGCGATACCGGCCTGCGCGACGTGCAGCGCCTGGCGGAAGCCAACGACTTCCCGCCGGTGAACGACGCGAAGCGCGGCAGCTACAAGCAGATCAATTTGCAAAAAGAGTACATCAACCACCTGCTGGGCTACATCAACGTGGCAAACCTGAAGCCGCTGAAGCTGGTCATCAACTCCGGTAACGGCGCGGCCGGTCCGGTGGTGGATGCCCTGGAAGCTCGTTTTAAGGCGCTGAACGTGCCGGTTACCTTCATCAAAGTGCATAACACCCCGGACGGCAATTTCCCGAACGGTATTCCTAACCCGCTGCTGCCGGAGTGCCGCGACGACACCCGTAACGCGGTGATTGAGCACGGTGCCGATATGGGGATCGCCTTTGACGGTGACTTCGACCGCTGCTTCCTGTTCGACGAAAAAGGGCAGTTCATCGAGGGCTACTACATCGTCGGCCTGCTGGCGGAAGCCTTCCTCGAGAAAAACCCGGGGGCGAAGATCATTCATGACCCACGCCTCTCCTGGAACACCGTCGATGTGGTGTCCGCTGCGGGCGGTACGCCGGTGATGTCCAAAACTGGCCACGCCTTCATCAAAGAGCGCATGCGTGAAGAAGACGCCATTTACGGCGGTGAGATGAGCGCTCACCACTACTTCCGTGATTTTGCCTACTGCGACAGCGGGATGATCCCGTGGCTGCTGGTGACCGAGCTGCTGTGCCTGAAAGGGCAGACCCTGGGCGAGCTGGTGCGTGACCGCATGGCGGCCTTCCCGGCGAGCGGGGAGATCAACAGCAAGCTGGCGCAGCCTGCCGACGCGATTGCCCGCGTGGAACAGCACTTTGCCATCCACGCGCTGGAAATTGACCGTACCGACGGCATCAGCATGGCGTTCCCGCAGTGGCGCTTCAACCTGCGCTCGTCCAATACCGAGCCGGTGGTGCGCCTGAACGTGGAATCCCGTGCCGACACGGCGCTGATGGAAGCCCGAACGAAGGACATTCTGGCGCTGTTGAATCAGTAATATTTGCCCCTCCCGGTGGGAGGGGGAACCGAATACAGGAACAACGATGACGAATCTAAAAAAACGCGAACGAGCGAGAACGAATGCATCGTTAATCTCTATGGTGCAGCGTTTTTCTGATATCACCATCATGGTCGGCGGATTGTGGGCGGTGTGTCGGATTAGCGGGCAACCGTTCTTATATATGCATCTGCTGATGGCATTGATTGCGCTGGTCGTGTTTCAAATGATCGGCGGGATGACCGATTTTTACCGCTCGTGGCGTGGGGTGAAAATCACCACCGAGCTGATGTTGTTGCTGCAAAACTGGACCTTAAGCCTGATTTTCAGCGCCGGGCTGGTGGCATTCAGCCATGATTTTGATAACCGCCTCGTGACCTATCTCTGCTGGTACCTGTTGACCAGCGTGGGCATGGTGGTCTGCCGTTCGCTGATCCGCTTCGGTGCGGGCTGGCTGCGCAATCGGGGTTACAACAGACGCTATGTGGCCGTAGCAGGGGATTTGCCCGTCGGCCAGGTGCTGCTCGACAGCTTCCGCAAAGAGCCGTGGTTAGGTTTTGAAGTGGTGGGGATCTACCACGACGCGAAGCCGGGCGGCGTCCCGTCTGAGTGGGCTGGCAACTACGAGCAGCTTATCGACGACGCGAAAGCCGGGAAGATCCACAACGTCTATATCGCCATGCAGATGAAAGACGAATCCCGCATTAAGAAACTGATGCGCGAGCTGGCGGATACCACCTGCTCGGTGATACTGATCCCGGATGTCTTTACCTTCAACATCCTCCATTCCCGCATTGAAGAAGTGAACGGCGTACCGGTGGTACCGCTGTACGATACGCCGCTGTCCGGCATTAACCGCGTACTCAAGCGCGTGGAAGATATTGTTCTCTCTTCGCTGATCCTGCTGCTGATTTCGCCTGTGCTGTGCTGCATTGCGCTGGCGGTGAAAATCAGTTCACCCGGGCCGATTATCTTCCGCCAGACCCGCTACGGCATGGACGGCAAGCCGATCATGGTGTGGAAATTCCGCTCCATGAAGGTGATGGAAAACGACAAGGTGGTGACCCAGGCGACGCAGAACGATCCGCGCGTGACACGCGTGGGGAACTTCCTGCGCCGGACCTCGCTGGACGAGCTGCCGCAGTTCATTAACGTTTTCACCGGCGGCATGTCGATTGTTGGCCCGCGTCCTCACGCGGTAGCCCATAACGAGCAGTACCGTTCACTGATTGAAGGCTACATGCTGCGCCATAAGGTGAAGCCAGGCATCACCGGCTGGGCGCAGATCAACGGCTGGCGCGGCGAGACCGACACGCTGGAAAAAATGGAAAAACGCATTGAGTTCGATCTGGAGTACATCCGTGAGTGGAGCCTCTGGTTCGATATCAAGATTGTTTTTCTGACCATCTTCAAAGGTTTCGTGAACAAAGCGGCGTACTAAGATGAGCTTACGTGAAAAAACCATCAGCGGCGCCAAGTGGTCGGCCATGGCCACCATCGTCATCATCGGCCTTGGGCTGGTGCAGATGACGGTGCTGGCGCGCATTATCGATAACCACCAGTTCGGCCTGCTGACCGTCTCGCTGGTGATTATCGCGCTGGCCGATACGCTGTCTGACTTCGGTATCGCCAACTCGATTATCCAGCGCAAAGAGATCAGTCATCTGGAGCTGACCACGCTCTACTGGCTGAACGTCGGGCTGGGGATCTTCGTGTTCGTACTGGTGTTCCTGATGAGCGACACCATCGCTCGCGTGCTGCACAACCCGGATCTGGCTCCGCTGATGCGCACGCTGTCGTTTGCCTTTGTGGTGATCCCACACGGGCAGCAATTCCGCGCGCTGATGCAAAAAGAGCTGGAGTTCAACAAGATCGGCATGATTGAAACAAGTGCCGTGCTGGCGGGCTTTACCTTCACCGTGGTGAGCGCCCATTTCTGGCCGCTGGCGATGACCGCCATCCTCGGTTACCTGGTTAACTCTGCCGTGCGTACGCTGCTGTTCGGCTACTTTGGCCGCAAGATCTACCGTCCGGGACTGCATTTCTCTCTCGCTTCCGTCTCGTCCAACCTCCGCTTTGGCGCGTGGCTGACGGCGGACAGCATTATCAACTACGTCAATACCAACCTCTCGACGCTGGTGCTGGCGCGCATTCTGGGCGCGAGCGTGGCGGGGGGCTACAACCTGGCCTACAACGTCGCGGTCGTACCGCCGATGAAGCTGAACCCGATTATCACCCGCGTGCTGTTCCCGGCGTTTGCCAAGATTCAGGACGACACCGAAAAGCTGCGCGTTAACTTCTACAAGCTGCTTTCCGTAGTGGGGATTATTAACTTCCCGGTGCTGCTGGGGCTGATGGTGGTCTCCAGCAACTTCGTGCCGCTGGTGTTTGGTGAGAAGTGGAACGGCATCATCCCGATCCTGCAGCTGCTGTGCGTGGTAGGGCTGCTGCGCTCCGTGGGGAATCCGATTGGTTCCCTGCTGATGGCAAAAGCGCGTGTGGACATCAGCTTTAAGTTCAACGTATTCAAAACCTTCCTGTTTATTCCGGCAATTATCGTGGGTGGACACATGGCGGGCGCTATCGGCGTTACGCTCGGGTTCCTGCTGGTGCAAATTATCAACACCGTGCTGAGCTACTTCGTGATGATCAAGCCGGTGCTGGGCTCCAGCTACCGTCAGTACATCCTGAGCCTGTGGCTGCCGTTTTATCTCTCCTTACCCACGCTTGCGGTCAGCTATGGCCTGGGCGTGGTGCTCAGCGGTCATCTGCCGCTGGCGGCGCTGCTGGCGGTTCAGGTCGCCGCGGGCGCGCTGGCGTTCGGCGTGATGATTGTGCTGTCGCGCAACGCGCTGGTGGTGGAGATGAAGCGCCAGTTTTGCCGTAACGAAAAAATGAAAACGCTGCTTCGCGCAGGCTAATTTTAAGAGGCCATTATGAAATTACTTATTCTTGGCAACCATACCTGCGGCAACCGTGGCGACAGCGCCATCCTGCGCGGTTTATTGGATGCAATTAACACCCTTGAGCCTGAGACAGAAGTGGATGTGATGAGCCGTTATCCGGTCAGCTCATCCTGGTTACTGAACCGCCCGGTAATGGGCGACCCGCTCTACAGCCAGATGAAACAGCACAACAACGCTGCGGGCGTGATGGGGCGCGTGAAGAAAGTCCTGCGCCGTCGCTACCAGCACCAGGTGCTGCTTTCTCGCGTGACCGACACCGGCAAGCTGCGCAATATCGCCATTGCCCAGGGCTTTACGGATTTTGTCCGTCTGCTCTCCGGCTATGACGCTATTATTCAGGTCGGCGGTTCGTTCTTCGTCGATCTTTACGGTGTGCCGCAGTTTGAGCATGCGCTTTGCACCTTTATGGCGAAAAAGCCGCTGTTTATGATCGGCCACAGCGTCGGGCCATTCCAGGATCCGCAGTTTAACCAGCTGGCGAACTACGTGTTTGGTCATTGCGACGCGCTGATCCTGCGCGAGTCCGTGAGCCTGGACCTGATGAAGCGTAGCGAGATCGACACGTCAAAAGTTGAGCACGGCGTGGACACCGCCTGGCTGGTGGACCACCAGGTCGATAATTTCCAGCCGAGCTACGCGGTACAGCACTGGCTCGACGTGGCGGAGAAACAAAAAACCGTCGCCATCACCCTGCGCGAGCTCGCGCCATTTGATAAACGTCTTGGCACCACGCAGGCGGCGTATGAGAAAGCCTTCGCCGACGTGGTGAACCGCGTGCTGGACAGCGGCTACCAGGTGCTGGCGCTCTCCACCTGTACCGGTATCGACAGCTACAACAAAGATGACCGCATGGTGGCGCTTAACCTGAGTCACCTGGTGAACGACCCGTCGCGCTACCACGTGGTGATGGACGAGCTGAACGACCTGGAGATGGGCAAACTGCTCTCCGCCTGTGACCTCACCGTTGGCACGCGCCTGCACTCGGCCATTATCTCCATGAACTTCGGCACGCCAGCGATTGCCATCAACTACGAGCACAAATCAGCGGGCATTATGCAGCAGCTTGGCATGCCGGAAATGGCGGTCGATATTCGTCATCTTCTCGACGGTTCGCTTGGCTCCATGGTCGGCGACACGCTGGGACAGCTGCCTGCGATTAACGAACGCCTGGCCGTGGCGGTGAAAGCCGAGCGCGAAAAAGGGATCGGCATGGTGAAATCGGTGCTCGACCGCGTCGGGGAGGGGAAATGAAGGTTGGTTTCTTCTTACTGAAATTTCCGCTGTCGTCTGAGACCTTTGTACTGAACCAAATCACCGCGTTTATCGATATGGGATATGACGTGGAGATTATCGCCCTGCAAAAGGGCGATACACAAAACACCCATGCGGCGTACACCCAGTATGGGCTGGGAGCCAAAACCCGCTGGCTGCAGGATGAACCGGGCGGGCGGCTGAACAAACTGCGCTACCGCGCCAGCCAGACGCTCCGCGGGCTGCACCGTCCCTCGACGTGGCGAGCGCTGAACGTGTCGCGCTACGGGGCGGAATCCCGCAATCTGATCCTCTCCGCCATTTGCGGGCAAACGGCGCAGCCGTATCGTGCGGATGTGTTTATCGCCCACTTCGGCCCGGCGGGCGTGACCGCCGCGAAGCTCCGCGAGCTGGGGGTCATTGACGGCAAAATCGCGACCATTTTCCACGGTATCGATATTTCAAGCCGGGAAGTGCTGAACCACTATACCCCGGAGTATCAGCAGCTTTTCCGCCGCGGTGACATGATGCTGCCCATCAGCGAACTGTGGGCCGGTCGGCTGAAAAAGATGGGCTGCCCGAGCGAAAAAATTACCGTTTCGCGGATGGGCGTCGATATGGAACGCTTCACCCAGCGCCCGGTGAAGGTGCCGGGGAAACCGCTGCAGATTATCTCGGTCGCGCGTTTAACCGAGAAGAAAGGGCTGCACGTCGCGATTGAAGCCTGTCGTCAGCTAAAAGCGCGTGGGGTGGATTTCCACTATCGCATTTTAGGTATCGGCCCTTGGGAGCGCCGACTGCGCACGCTGATCGAACAGTATCAGCTGGAAGGCTGCGTGGAGATGCCGGGCTTCAAGCCAAGCCATGAGGTGAAGGCGATGCTCGACGAGGCGGATGTTTTCCTGCTGCCCTCCGTGACCGGTGCGGACGGTGATATGGAAGGTATTCCGGTCGCGCTGATGGAGGCCATGGCCGTGGGGATTCCTGTTGTGTCGACGCTGCACAGCGGGATCCCGGAACTGATCAGATCGGAGTATTCCGGCTGGCTGGTGCCTGAAAATAATGCTTTCGCCCTGGCCGATCGCTTAGCGGCCTTCAGCGACATCGACCAGCAGGAGCTGGTACCGGTGCTGCAAAATGCCCGACAAAAAGTCGAAACAGAATTTAATCAGCAGGTGATTAATCGCCAGTTAGCGAGCCTGCTGCAAACGCTGTAACGCCGAGGTTGTATGCTGAAAAAGATTACCCGACGCCATTTTGTCTCTTCCTTATCCGTCCTGGCGGCAATGCCGCTGCTGTCGCCGCGCGCCGCGCGGGCAGCCACCGGGAGGACGGTCTCTGTGGAACAGTACAACAACAGCGACTGGATCGCCGCCTTTAAGCAGGCGTTCTCCGAGTCCGACACCGTTGTGGTACCCGCCGATCTCGTCTGCGATAACATCAATACCGGGATTTTTATCCCCGACGGTAAAACGCTCCTGATACGGGGTGGGCTCAAAGGCAACGGGCGCGGGCGCTTTGTGCTTCAGGAAAGCAGTAAAGTCATCGGTGAGGGAGAAGGGCGCACGCACAATATCACGCTGGATGTCCGCGGCTCCGATTGCGTCATCAAAGGTCTGGCGATGAGCGGCTTTGGCCCCGTCACGCAGATCTACATCGGCGGCAAAAAGCCGAGGGTGATGCGCAACCTCCTCATCGACAATATCAACGTGAGCCAGGCCAACTACGCCATTTTGCGACAGGGCTTCCATAATCAGGTGGACGGTGCGCGCATTACCAACAGTCGATTTAGCCACCTGCAGGGTGACGCGATTGAGTGGAACGTGGCGATCAACGACCGTAACATTCTGATCTCTGACCATGTGATCGACAACATCAACTGCACCAACGGCAAAATCAACTGGGGGATTGGCATCGGGCTTGCGGGCAGTACCTACGACAATGACTACCCTGAAAAGCAGACCGTGAAGAACTTCGTGGTGGCCAATATAACGGGCAGCAACTGTCGTCAGTTAGTCCATGTCGAAAACGGTAAGCACTTTGTTATTCGCAATATTAAGGCTAAAAACATTACCCCCGACTTCAGCAAAAAAGCGGGAATAGATAACGCCACGGTAGCGATTTACGGCTGTGATAATTTCGTTATTGATAATGTCGACATGGTCAATAGTGCTGGAATGTTAATCGGTTACGGCGTAATTAAAGGCAACTACCTGTCGATACCGCAGAATTTTAAGCTCAACGATATTCGCCTGGATAATCGGCAACTTGCCTATAAGCTGCGCGGAATACAAATTTCATCCGGCAACGCGACCTCTTTTGTCGCCATCACCAACGTTGACATGCAGCGCGCAACGCTTGAGCTGCACAACAAGCCTCAGCATCTTTTCTTGCGTAACATCAACGTGATGCAGGAAGCGGCCGTGGGACCGGCGCTGAAAATCAAATTTGATTTGCGTAAGGACGTGCGGGGCAAGTTTATGGCCAAAGACGAAACGCTGCTGTCGCTGGCAAACATTAAGGCCGTCAATGAAAAGGGGCAAAGCTCGGTGGATATTGACCGGGTTGACCAGCATGTTGTGAATACGGAACGGCTGAATTTTGCGCTGCCGAGTAGATAATCACCCGCGGGTAATTTTTGCGACGATTCCTGGTTGGATAATGTGATCTATTCAGATTACAACTACTGTAATTTGTGGTGCCTGGGCGTAACATGAATCCAGAATTACAGCAAAACGTACTGGCGAAAACAGGTTTAAAAGCTATAATTCGTCAACCATTTTAAGGTGGAAGATATAATGATTAATTTGAAAGCAGTCATTCCGGTAGCGGGTCTGGGCATGCATATGCTGCCAGCCACCAAGGCAATTCCTAAAGAGATGCTGCCGATCGTCGACAAGCCGATGATTCAGTACATCGTCGACGAGATTGTTGCTGCAGGGATCAAAGAAATCGTTCTGGTCACGCACTCCTCGAAGAATGCGGTTGAAAACCACTTCGACACCTCTTACGAACTCGAAGCGTTGCTTGAGCAGCGCGTTAAGCGTCAGCTGTTAGCAGAAGTTCAATCTATCTGCCCGCCTGGCGTAACTATCATGAACGTGCGCCAGGCGCAGCCGCTGGGTCTGGGCCACTCGATTCTGTGCGCGCGTCCGGTCGTGGGTGATAACCCGTTCATCGTCGTCCTGCCGGATATCATCATTGATACCGCATCTGCTGACCCGCTGCGTTACAACCTGGCGGCAATGGTGGCGCGTTTCAACGAGACGGGGCGCAGCCAGGTGCTGGCGAAACGCATGGATGGCGATCTCTCTGAGTACTCTGTTATTCAGACGAAAGAAGCGCTGGAGACGGAAGGGCAGGTGAGCCGCATTGTTGAGTTCATCGAAAAACCGGATCAGCCTCAAACGCTGGACTCCGACCTGATGGCCGTTGGCCGCTATGTTCTGAACGCGGATATCTGGGCCGAGCTGGAAAAAACGGAGCCAGGCGCCTGGGACCGTATCCAGTTGACCGATGCGATCGCTGAGCTGGCGAAAAAACAGTCCGTAGATGCCATGCTGATGACCGGCGACAGCTACGACTGCGGTAAGAAAATGGGGTATATGCAGGCGTTTGTGAACTACGGCCTGCGTAACCTGAAGGAAGGAGCGAAGTTCAGAAGCCGCATTGAGAAGTTGCTGGCTAACGACTGATTTTTTCTTTCTTGATTTGCACAAGCGGCAGTCATCATTTGGGTATGTTGAAACATAACCAAAATGGTAGCTGCCTTTTTTTGTTATTAATTCTAATGATAATATGGATTTATCTGATTTAAATCTGGTCAGATTTGTAACGATTTGTGCTTGTTTCTGAGGTCGTTTAGGACGACAATTAACGGCAGTTTTTTGTCTGTAATCAGACCTCAAAATCCTTTATTCAACATTCGCTCAGTGCACTGGTAGCTGTTAAGCCAGGGGCGGTAGCGTGCAAAATTTCTGAAGCCGTTATTATTAATCGGCTTCCAGAGCATCAATATCTCGATATACCCATTAGATGGAATAGCTAACGTGAAGATTCTTGTTACGGGCGGTGCCGGTTTTATCGGCTCAGCAGTGGTGCGACATATTATTAAAAATACCCAGGATGCAGTCGTCAATGTGGATAAACTGACGTATGCCGGTAACCTGGAGTCACTGACCGACGTTAATGATAGCGATCGTTATGTCTTTGAACATGCGGATATTTGCGATAAAGCGGCAATGGATCGCATTTTCGCCGAGCATAAACCGGATGCGGTGATGCACCTTGCGGCAGAAAGCCACGTTGACCGCTCTATTACCGGCCCCGCTGCGTTTATTGAGACTAATATTGTCGGTACCTATGTGCTTCTGGAAGCCGCACGGGCTTACTGGTCGACGCTGGATGACGCGGCCAAAGCGGCGTTTCGCTTCCACCACATCTCTACGGATGAAGTGTACGGTGATTTACCTCATCCTGATGAACACTCTGCCTCTGATGAGCTGCCGCTGTTTACAGAAACCACAGCCTATGCGCCAAGCAGCCCGTATTCAGCGTCTAAAGCGTCCAGCGATCACCTGGTTCGCGCATGGCTGCGTACCTACGGTTTCCCAACGATTGTGACCAACTGCTCCAATAACTATGGCCCGTATCACTTCCCTGAGAAGCTGATCCCGCTGGTCATTTTGAATGCCCTGGACGGTAAAGTGCTGCCTATTTACGGCAAAGGCGACCAGATCCGCGACTGGCTGTACGTTGAAGATCATGCGCGCGCGCTTTACACCGTTGTAACCCAGGGGAAACCGGGCGAGACTTACAACATCGGTGGGCATAACGAAAAGCAAAATCTGGACGTTGTGCACACCATTTGCGATCTGCTGGATGAAATCGTGCCGAAAGAGGGCTCCTATCGCGATCAGATCACCTACGTCGCTGACCGCCCCGGGCATGACCGCCGCTACGCGATTGATGCGCATAAAATTGGCGTTGAGCTGGGATGGAAGCCTGAAGAGACCTTCGAAAGCGGTATCCGTAAGACCGTTGAATGGTATCTGAGCAACCAGGACTGGGTTAACAACGTTAAAAGCGGTGCTTATAAGACCTGGATCGAACAGAATTACGGAGAACGTCAATAATGAACATTCTTCTGTTCGGCAAGACAGGGCAGGTGGGTTGGGAACTCCAGCGCGCGCTCGCACCGTTAGGGAACGTGATTGCACTTGACGTGCATTCCAAAGAATACTGTGGAGATTTTAGCAATCCAGAAGGGATCGCTGAAACCGTCCGCACCATCAGACCTGACGTCATCGTCAACGCAGCGGCGCATACTGCAGTGGATAAAGCTGAATCCGAGCAGGCGTTCGCGCAGTTGCTTAACGCAACCAGCGTCGAGGCAATCGCAAAGGAAGCGGCGAAAATTGGTGCCTGGGTGATTCACTATTCTACTGATTACGTTTTTCCAGGCGATGGCGAAACGCCATGGCGTGAAATGGATGCGACCGCACCGCTCAATGTATATGGTCAGACCAAGCTCGACGGCGAAAAAGCGCTTCAGGCACATTGCGCTAAGCACCTGATTTTCCGTACAAGTTGGGTTTATGCCGGCAAGGGTAATAACTTTGCAAAAACAATGCTTCGCCTGGCGAAAACGCGTAAAGAACTTTCCGTGATCAACGATCAGGTTGGTGCGCCAACAGGCGCTGAGTTACTGGCTGACTGTACCGCACATGCAATCCGTGTGGCGATGGTTAAACCGGAAGTGGCTGGTCTTTATCATCTGGTAGCATCGGACACGACCACCTGGTATGACTATGCCGCGTTAGTATTCAATGAAGCCAGAAAGGCGGGGATTGAACTGGAAATTGAAAAACTCAATGCCGTTCCAACCACCGCGTATCCTACGCCTGCGCGTCGTCCGCAGAATTCGCGTTTAAATACAGAGAAATTCCAGCATAACTTTGGCCTTGTATTACCGGCATGGGATGTGGGCGTTAAACGAATGCTCGCAGAGCTTTTTTCAGCTGAATCAATCTAATCATTAAATAATTGCCCGGATTCGGGCAATTTGTATTTATAGAGAAATTACAATGGCTACGCGTAAAGGTATTATTCTTGCTGGTGGATCCGGCACTCGTCTCTATCCGGTTACTATGGCTGTGAGCAAGCAACTGCTGCCAATTTATGACAAACCGATGATTTACTATCCGCTGTCAACGCTGATGTTGGCGGGGATTAAAGACATCCTCATCATCAGTACCCCGCAGGACACGCCACGTTTTGAACAACTGCTCGGTGACGGCAGCCAGTGGGGGGTAAACCTTCAATATAAAGTGCAGCCAAGCCCGGACGGCCTGGCGCAGGCCTTTATTATTGGCGAAGAGTTCATTGGTGACGATAGCTGCGCGTTGGTGCTGGGCGATAACATTTTCTATGGTCATGACCTGCCAAAACAGCTTGAAGCTGCGTTGAATAAAGATGATGGTGCAACGGTATTTGCCTATCACGTTAACGACCCTGAACGCTATGGCGTTGTGGAGTTTGATAAAAACGGTACGGCCATCAGCCTGGAAGAAAAGCCGCTGGAGCCTAAGAGCAGCTATGCCGTTACGGGTCTCTATTTCTATGATAATGATGTTGTAGAAATGGCAAAAAATCTTAAACCTTCTGCGCGCGGTGAGCTGGAAATTACGGATATCAACCGTATTTACCTGGAGCAGGGACGTCTGTCAGTTGCCATGATGGGACGCGGTTATGCCTGGCTGGATACCGGTACACACCAGAGCCTTATTGAAGCCAGTAATTTTATTGCGACAATCGAAGAACGTCAGGGACTTAAAGTTGCTTGCCCGGAGGAAATTGCATATCGCAAAGGTTTCATTACAGCTGAACAGGTTAAAAAATTAGCAGAACCACTAGCTAAAAACGCCTATGGTCAATATCTGCTTAAGATCATTAAAGGATATTAACAGTGAATGTAATTAATACTGGAATTCCGGATGTGTTGATTTTCGAACCAAAAATTTTTGGTGATGACCGTGGTTTTTTCATGGAAAGTTTCAATCAACAGCTCTTCGAATCCGCTGTCGGGCGTAAAGTTCAGTTCGTGCAAGATAATCATTCAAAATCGTCAAAAGGCGTTTTACGCGGTTTGCATTATCAGCTAGCTCCTTATTCCCAGGGAAAATTGGTTCGATGTGTTACTGGTGAAGTGTTTGATGTTGCAGTAGATATCCGTAAGAGTTCTTCAACATTCGGAAAATGGGTAGGCGTCCACCTATCTGAACAAAATAAGCGTCAGTTGTGGATCCCTGAAGGGTTTGCTCATGGTTTCCTTGTTCTAAGTGAAAGTGCTGAATTTTTATATAAGACAACGAACTACTACGCACCTGAGTTTGATCGTGGTATCAAATGGAATGATCCTACAGTAGGCATTGATTGGCCAGACGAAGAGGGAGTTATTCTCTCTTCTAAAGATCAAGTACAACCACTGTGGAATGATGTGGAATTTTTTGCATAATCTTATTGTTGGCAATTCGTCTAACAAATTTGAATAGAGTAAATATCATGTTTAATGACAAAGTAATTCTTGTTACTGGTGGTACAGGTTCTTTTGGTAATAAATTCGTTCGCATGACGCTTGAAAAATATAATCCTAAAAAAATTATCATTTATTCGCGTGATGAAATGAAACAGTGGGAAATGGCAAAGCATTTCAAAGATGAAAGTCGCATCCGTTTTTTCATCGGTGATGTGCGCGATAAAGATCGTTTGTACCGCGCGTTAGATGGGGTTGATTTCGTGGTGCATGCAGCAGCAACAAAAATCGTTCCTACCGCAGAATATAACCCGTTTGAGTGTGTGAAAACCAACATCAACGGTGCGATGAACGTTATTGATGCATGTATTGATAAAGGTATCGAGCGTGTCGTAGCACTGTCTACTGACAAAGCAAGTAGCCCAGCAAACCTGTATGGTGCAACTAAACTGGCATCCGATAAATTGTTTGTGGCAGGTAATTCCTACTCCGGTGCAACCAAGACTCGCTTCGCCGTTGTGCGATACGGGAACGTTATGGGATCCCGTGGTTCCGTAATTCCATTCTTCCTGTCTATCAAAGACAAGGGCGAACTGCCAATTACCGATGACCGCATGACCCGTTTCATGATTACCCTGGAACAGGGTGTGGAACTGGTTTGGCACGCCTTCAATGACATGGAAGGCGGCGAGATCTATGTTAAGAAAATCCCATCAATGAAAGTAACTGATGTTGCAACGGCTGTTGCTCCTGACGCAACTCAGAAAGTGATCGGTATTCGTCCGGGTGAAAAACTGCATGAACAAATGATCAGTGCTGAAGATGCGCATTACACCTATGAATACCCTGAACACTTCAAAATCCTTCCTGCAATCCATAACTGGTGCGATTCTCCTGAACGTATTAAAGATGGTAAACGTGTACCAGAAGGGTTCGTTTACGAAAGCGACAGCAATACCGAGTGGATGAGCATTGAAGAACTGCGTCAATGGATTGATGATAACCGTGAAAAAGTAGGCAATATCTAATGAAATTTATCCCCTACGGACGGCAGGATATCTCAGAAGAAGATATCAGTGCAGTGGTGGACGTACTGAAGTCTGATTTCTTGACTCAGGGGCCATGTGTTCCACAGTTCGAGCAGGCCATTGCTGACTATGTTGGCGTTAAAAACGCTGTTGCGGTTAATAGCGCAACGTCTGCACTTCATATTGCATGCTTAGCGCTGGGGTTGAAAAAAGGCGACTGGCTTTGGACTTCGCCTAATACCTTTGTGGCTTCGGCAAACTGTGCGCTCTATTGTGATGCCAATGTAAGCTTTGTTGATATCGATCCGCAGACGTACAACATGAGCGTCAATGCGCTGGAAAGCAAACTCATTGCGGCGAAAGCAGAAGGCAAATTGCCTAAAGTGGTTGTACCCGTTGCATTTGCTGGCCAGTCATGTGAGATGGAAGCAATCCATCGTCTTTCTAAAGAGTATGGTTTCGCCATTATTGAAGATGCATCTCATGCGATCGGCGGCAGCTATCAGGGTGCCAAAATTGGTAACTCACGCTTTGCCGACATTACCATTCTGAGCTTCCACCCGGTGAAGATTATCACCACGGCGGAAGGCGGTATGGCGCTGACGAACAATGATGCGCTGGCAGAAAGCATGCAGCTTTTCCGCAGCCATGGCATTACTCGTGACAGCGAAAAAATGACCAAAGCATCTGAAGGTGGTTGGTACTACCAACAGGTTGATCTTGGGCTGAACTATCGCATGACCGAGCTGCAGGCTGCACTGGGCGTTAGCCAACTGAAGCGTATTGACGGTTTTGTGGCCCGTCGCCATGAGCTTGCAAAACGTTATCACACGGCGTTTGACGGTGTCCCGGTTGCTATACCGCTGCAGTCCGACAGTGGATACAGTGGATTGCATCTTTATCCATTGACGGTAAATGATCCTGCTCAGCGTAAGCCGCTGTTTGATTATCTGCGCGATAAAGGTATCGGGGTTAACGTTCACTATATCCCTGTTCATACTCAGCCTTATTATGAGCAGTTAGGCCATAAAGTGGGGGACTACCCGGCCGCGGAGGACTATTACTCTCGTGCGATTAGCATTCCTATGTACTCCACTCTGACAGATGAAGAGCAGGATTACGTAATTCAGTGCATCCGGGAGTTCTTTTAAATGAATGTGGCAATCATTCCTGCGCGCGGTGGCAGCAAGCGTATTCCGCGTAAAAACATAAAAGAATTTTGTGGGAAACCAATGATTGCCTGGTCCATTGATGCCGCTCAAAAGAGCGGCGTCTTTGACCGAATCATTGTATCAACCGATGATGAAGAGATAGCAGAAGTCGCACGGCAATACGGTGCTGAAGTACCGTTTATGCGTCCTGAAGAGCTGTCGAATGACTTTGCCGGGACAATCCCTGTGATTCGTCATGCAACCGACTGGCTTATTAGCAACGGTTGCGCGTTAGATTTTGTCTGCTGTATTTATGCCACTGCGCCTTTTATCCGCGCGGAGGATATTGTTAGTGGTTTAAAGACGCTCCGTGAGCAGCAAGGTGATTACGCCTTCACCGTTTCGAGATTCCCCTACCCGATACAGCGGGCACTTAAAGTCAGTGATGAACAACGTATAAGCATGTTTTCACCTGATATGTTCCATGTTCGTTCACAGGATCTTGAAGAGTCCTGGCACGATGCAGGACAGTTTTACTGGGGAACATCGTTTGCCTGGCTTAATGAAAAGCCGATTTTTAGCGCAGACTCCTATTCAATCGAACTTCCGCGTGAGCGTGTCCAGGACATTGATACGCCTGAAGACTGGCGCGTTGCAGAGTGGTTGTTTAAAGCCATGGAGTTTAAAAATGAACGTGTTTCTAAGGGCTGATTCATCTCTTTCGATCGGCTCTGGCCATATCATCAGATGTCTAAATCTGGCGAAGGCTTTAAAAAAAGCGGGTGCCCAGTGCTTTTTTATATCTAAAGACCATCGCGGGAATATAGTAGAAAAAATAATTCACGACGGCTTTCCGGTAAAAGTTATTTCCGTTTCTGAAAAAACAGACGGTTATATACGCGATGAAAAATCATGGCTAAATGGTAGCCAGGCAGATGATGCGGAACAGTTTATTTCTTTAGTGGCTGAGACGTGTATTGAACCCGACATTATTGTCGTTGATCATTATTCACTCGACAGTGAGTGGGAAGTAATCGTAAAAACACGTTTCCCTGACGCCCATCTCGTGATTATCGACGATCTCTGTAATCGTCCACACCGTAGTGATTTATTAATTGATCAAACCTATCTGCGTCGTGCTGAAGAATATGCCTCATTAAATCAGAATAATGGCAAGATTCTTGCGGGTGCGAATTATGCTTTGCTTGACCCTCTGTTTCCGCGCTTAAGAAATCAATCAATTGCGCGCAAAGCCAGCATTGCTATACCGAAAAAACTCATGTTAACAATGGGTGGAGTTGATGCCCATAACGTTGCTGGCAAAATGCTGGGCCTGCTTGAGCAGGTATCTTTTGAGAACATAGAAAAAATTACTGTTATTTTGGGTACAACGTGTCCTCACCGTGCTGAAATAATTACCCTTGCCGAAAAATCGAAATACAATGTTTACGTTCTGATTAATGTATCCAATATGGCAGAAATTATGTCAGAACACGACTTTGCTATAGGCGCGATGGGGGGGACGACATGGGAGCGCTGTGTTATGGGGCTTCCTGCCGTGAATGTAGCTATTGCGGATAATCAAAGTACTATTGCAAAAAATCTGGCACAAGCGGGCGTAATAGTTCTCAATGCTGAACATTTTATGCTAACTGATATTAGCTCCGCGCTAAATTATGTGATTGCGCATTATCATGAGCAGAGACTTCTTGCTATGGATATTTGTGACGGTCAGGGGATTTTCAGGGTTATTCAGGAAATGATATTAATGCCTGCAAAAGATGGCGCCAACGTGACTCTTCGCCGTGCTACAGTCGACGATGTTGACTTTGTATATCAACTTCAATGTGAACCTGGAACGCGGCAATTTGCACGCAACCCCGATGTTCCTGCATATGATAGCCATGTTAAATGGATGCAGAAAAAACTAGACGCCGATGATTCTTTCTTTTACATCATTGAACACGGTGACTCATGCGGCGTCGTTCGATTAGATCCCGTGCAGCATGCATGTGCAAATTATGAAATATCAATTTTCCTCACTTCTGCGTGTCATGGTATGGGCATTGCGAGTGCGGCTATCAAGCGTGCTTTAATGTTGCACGCTGATTTAGCGATACTAGCAACAGTTTTGCCAGAGAATAATGCATCGCATCAATTGTTTGAGCGTGTTGGATTTTTGAAGTTAACTCCCAGTGAATATATTAGCGAGAAAAAATAATGAACGAATTTATTACAATTGATGGTCGTAGAATTGGCAAAGATCATCCTCCTTATATTATTGCTGAGCTTTCGGCGAACCATAATGGTGACATTAATCGCGCTTTTAAAATTATGGAAGAAGCGAAAGGTGCAGGTGCAGATGCCATAAAATTACAAACATACCGTGCAGACACCATCACCATTGATTGTGATACTGAAGATTTTCAGATTCATGGCGGGCCTATGGGATGGGCAAACACTTTTTAATTTATATAAAGGGGCACAAATGCCTTGGGAATGGCATAAGCTTCTATTTGATAAAGCTAAAGAACTCGGAATCACTATTTTCAGTAGTCCTTTCGATTATACGGCTGTAGATCTTCTGGAGGAACTCGGAGCCCCTGCCTATAAAATCGCTTCATTTGAAGCTATCGATCTGCCACTCATAAAATATGTTGCAAAAACAGGCAAGCCGATGATTATTTCAACGGGTATGGCTGACGAGCAGGAGATTCAGGAGGCTATTAATGCAGCACGTGACGGTGGTTGTAAGGAATTAGTCGTGCTTCATTGTGTAAGCGGCTATCCAGCACCCGCAGAAGAATACAATCTTGCGACTATTCCTGATATGGCAGAAAGATTTGGTGTGATTACAGGGTTATCTGACCATACAATCGATAACACCACAGCGGTTGCTTCAGTTGTGCTTGGGGCTAATGTAATCGAAAAACACGTTACATTAGACCGCAATGGAGGTGGACCAGATGATAGTTTTTCACTTGAACCTGCTGAGTTGATTGCATTATGCCGTGACGCCAAAACGGCTTGGAAGGCATTGGGTAGCGTAAATTATGCACGTAAAGAGAGTGAAAAAGGAAATGTAAAATTCAGACGATCACTTTATGTAGTTAAAGATATTAAAGCTGGTGAAGTTTTTACCGAGGAAAATATTAAAAGTATTCGACCAGGTTTTGGTATTGCACCTAAATATCTTGATCTAGTCCTTGGGCGGAAGGCATTGTGTGATATCACCAGAGGTAATCCACTTAAAATGGAAATGGTAAATGTTTGAAGAGATCTATGATTATATAAAAATTAGAAATGACAAAGATGATAAATTTCTAACAGCAATTATGCAGCAATATAATAATAATGCGAGATATTCTAATTATTTATAAGGTGTCTGCTTACGCCTTTGTTTACGTATCTCCGGCCTAATAACAAAGTACAATATATATTTTTTTCCAATAAATATTCTGACATTATATTGAATCTGCCTAAAGGTTCAGTTTGTGTTATTGGTGGGCCAAAACAAATAAATTATTGTGTAAAAAATAAGATCCCATTGATTTCTAACATGAAGTATTGGGAGGTGCTAAGTAAAGGGTTTTCTAATCTCCTTGCTCCTGAAACGCTTCATATAGTGCATCAGAAAATGTTAAAGGAAATTAGTGGATATATTACAGAAGAAACCGTTTTTATTATTGATAATGATTCTATGCCAATGCAAAGGGCTATTATCAATGTAATGAAAGATTTGAATGTAAAAATTCTTCTTATTCAGGATGGTCTATTTCAAAGTCGAACACCTGCTAACTTTATACATGGATGGAAAAGTGATAGAATTCTTTGCTATGATGAACACCAAAAAAGAATTTTAACAGATAAAATTAATAAAAAAGTAAAAATTGATGTCGTAGGTTTTTATAAAGCAATAACTTATAGGAAAATCCCTGAAGAATCAAGACGAATATGTTTTTTAGGGCAACCGTGGTTTAAATATGGAACAGATTACCAGGAACGATATTTAGAAATAGTTCGTTTAATCAATAAAAAAATGGATGGGGATATCATTTATTTCAAACCACATCCATGGGAATTAGACGCTCCATATATAGGGGAAATTGAAAATATCTATATTGGGTCAATGGACGAAGTTCTAAATGATTTTGATTGCTTCATTTCTCTTACTTCAACTGCCCTATATGAGGCAACAATCGCAGGGAAGTTGTCTATCCAAATTTTAGATGATAAATTTGAATGTGATGATTTCCAGAATTATGGCTATGCATATTCTATCGATGTTGAGGGGATCGAAAAAGGAAATTTAAATAATCTTTTAAAGTACGAGCCAATTAATGAGCATAAGCAACATGAAAACTATTTACAAGATTACATTGACTATTTCCGTTTAAAAAAATATACGTTGGATTAAATGGTGAAATTAAGTTTTTCTCTGAAGGTGTTCAGTATATATATTCTTTCATTAACTCTATGTTTATATAGTTTTATGGGGTTGGAAAGCTATTATATTGCGAATTTTCTCTCTGTTATTTGCTATATTTCTTTTTTTTACTTGTATATAGAGAAAAGCAACTTTTATTTTTTATTTTCTTGCCATTGTCTTTTCCACATCTAACTGCTATTGTCTCTAATTTTTATATAGACACTGGCACATATATTTCAGAACTTTCAATATATTCATATTCAACTGGTGCAGTAAATAGGTTGGTTTTTTTGGTATTGACGATGTTTATCGTTGCTATTATGGTTTCGAGTTATGTGATTGAAAGATATAGGTTTCAGCAGTATTATATTAATTTTTCCATTAAAGGATTTGAAAAAAACTTTATTGTTATTCTTTCCACTTTGATTATATCTATATTAGTATTCGGTCTCTTGAAGTGGGGGACGCCATTATCAATGTCGGAGCAACGTTTTGAATATTGGGCGCAGCATCCCTTTCCAGTTCTGCGAGGAGTGCTTTATCAGACTTATTTGATAGGGTTCCTAGTTGGTTGTTCTTTTATAAATAGTCAAAATAAAAAAACATTAGTGATTATTATGCTAATGGTAATAATAGTGAATTTATTATATGGTGAAAAATTCACAGGCATTTATCTTCCACTGATGTATTACTTAATAGGATACATGATTTCTTATTACATTATACATAACAAAGGGCGAAGATTAGTTACCTTTGGTGTATTAATCTTAATGTTATCTCTTTTAATTATTGTATTTTCAATAGTTTACTATCAATATAAATATATTCATAACGTTGGCAGTGATGTATTAGGTTATATACTTGCAAGAATATTTTCACTTCAAGGCGAGGTATGGTGGGGAATCGATCATTATTATTTCTCTGGCGAGTTATCACCTAAGTTTCAATATCTTTTGGAAGAAGGATTATCATGTGAAAATTATGGCGGTTTGTATTTTTTAATGCGTGAGATCGCTCCTTGGAGTTTAGTAAGTTCCTATTGTGATAGGGGTGTAACATTCACGATGGGGTTCCCGGCAATAGGGCTCGCAACAATAGGATTTTTTAATTCCTATTTACTGTGTGTTTTTGCGGGTTTGCTATTGGCATTGACAGCGATTCTTGTTACTAATTCTATTAGAAATAAAAACTACATCGCGATGTTTGTAAGTTTTAAAGTTATTCTAATAGAAACGCATGCCTTGGCTATGGGTAATTTTTACAACATTATTGATAGTAAATTTGCCATTTATATTATAGCATTATTTTTTATCTCAAGGATTCGTTTTAGATATGAGTAAGCTTATTGCAATGTATTTACCGCAATTCCATCCAGTAAAACGGAATAATGAATGGTGGGGAGAAGGGTTTACTGAGTGGCGTAATGTGGTCAAAGCGAAGCCTCGTTTTGCAGGCCATAATCAACCACAGCTTCCTGCCGATCTGGGTTACTACGATTTACGTCTTGCAGAGACAAGAAATAAACAAGCTGAAATGGCACGAGAGTATGGCATCCACGGCTTTTGCTATTACCATTATTGGTTCAATGGTGAACTGCTGTTGGAGCAACCTGTAGAAGAAATGCTAAGCACAGGTACTCCTGACATGCCGTTTTGCTTATGCTGGGCTAACGAGAACTGGACTCGTGCCTGGGACGGTATGGAAAGAGAGGTTTTGATTAAGCAGGATTATACCGATTCTGATGCTGAATCGCATATGAAATATCTTGCACCTTATTTTCTTGATCGTCGCCATATCAAAGTTGATGGCAAGCCTGTTTTCTTAATTTACCGCGTAGATAATATTCCTGAGCCGAAAAAATACATCGAGCTTATCAGGAAATATGCCGCCGATAATGGTGTGGCAGAGCTTCATTTAGTTGCTGTTAAAAATGGTTTTGTTGAGCTTCGCGATGAAGAAATTCTCTCGCTCGGTTTCGATGCTATTATGGATTTTCAGCCTAATCGTAATGATTTCCCTCAGGATAAAAGTCATCTTCTCAATTTGTCGTCGATACTGCGCGAAAAATACTTCCTGAATCGATCTATCAAGCACTGAAGGGAAGCGTTTCGGCAGTTAATCGTATTGATTACAAGCAGCTCGTTGCAGAGAAAACAGCGAAGGATTGGCCCTACTGGATACGTTAAATATCCAGCTGTATTTCCTTCCTGGGATAACACAGCACGGAGAAAAACGCCGACTGTTATTCAAAATAATGATCCTGAAGACTATCGCAAATGGCTCGAATACGCGATCAAATCGACTTCTACATATGATCCGGAAAAACAGTTTGTTTTCATTAATGCCTGGAATGAATGGGCAGAGGGTTGCCACCTTGAGCCCGATGAAATCATGGGCAAAACTTTCCTTGAAGTCACTTGCTCAGTTTTAAAAAAATAAAGCCCAATTGTGAAAATATATAATTTACTCATTCGTGGCGCTACGCTGGCAAGTCGCTTCGTTCTGGTTATTTTCATTGCCAAGTTCCTCTCTACTGAGGAGCTTGGTGCTTATTCTTTATTTGCCGCATCAATCACTTATGCGCTATTTTTTGTGGGTATGGATTTTTATACATTTTCTTCACGAGAAATCCTATCTGTAGATAAATCCTTATGGTTTGGCATTGTTAAGAACCAGTTTGTATTTTATTTATTATTTTATTTTATTGGTTTTCCTTTAATATACAGTCTTTTTATTTTGGTTTTCTCCCAAAGCAATTTATTCTTTGGTTTTATTTGATTCTTGTTGCCGAGCATTTGGCTCAAGAATCAATGCGTCTGCTTGTCGTACTCGATAAAGCATTCTTAGCAAATATCTCTTTGTTCATTCGCTCGGGCGTTTGGGTATATGCAGCAGTAGTAATTATGTTTTTCAGCGATGGTTTACGAGAAGTAACAACGATCTTGGGCCTATGGCTTGTTGGGTCCAGTCTATCAATATTACTTGTAATCCCTCAGTTAAAACGGTTGCATCAGATCTCTGCTAGTTCTCAAAAAATTGATTTCAGCTGGATGTTACAAGGAATAAAAGTTGCTATACCGTTGCTTATAGGGACGCTTGCATTACGTTCGATCTATCTTGTTGATCGGTATTCGCTTAGTTATTTTGCTAACCTTTCTGCAGTAGGGATATACTCATTTTATTCAAGCTTTGCCAGTGCATTGCTCGCGTTTGTTGATGCTGTTGTTGTAATGCAAATTTATCCTAAGATTGTTAGTTCCGTTAAAAACAATGATTTAAATGGATTGGTTTATTACAAAAGAAAATTTGTAAAATCAGTGTCAATACTCAGCCTGATACTCGTCGTACTGTTACCTGTTGGAGTATATTTGCTCCTTCTGTGGATGAATAAATCAGAGTACCTTGAATATATCCCTTTGTTGGCCCTTCTTATGCTCAGTAGTATATATACAGTTATGCATTACTACCACACTACGAGTTGTATGCACATAACGAAGATAAGAAAATAATAACGTCCTCAGTTTTAGCTGCCATTGTGGGTGTGATTATTATGCCAGTTGGTGCATATTACTATGGTGTATATGGCGTTGCTGGGGGCCAGGTTTTAGCTGTGACATTCTTGTATGTTTATAAAATAATGCTTTTAAAGAAGAGTAAGCTTTATGCATAAAAATATCTGCGTAGTAGTTCCTACATGCAACGGTGGCAAAATTTGGGAAGAAGCTGCAGCTCAACTTTCGGTTCTGAAAGATAAAACAGTATCAGTTGTAACGATTGATTCAGAATCGACAGACGCAACAAGAAATACCTCTGAAAAATATGGTTTTGTGATCCTGAATGTTAAACGTTCAGAATTCAATCATGGTGGCACCAGAAACATTGCAGCTCGCTATTGTATAGAAAATTTTGGCGCGGATTTAATTGTGTTTTTAACTCAGGATGCTATTTTGCAATCCCCTGAGGATGTTGCTGATATAATAACGGCTAAATTTTCAGAAAATGCAAGTCTTGCAGCTATTTATGGCAAGCAAATTCCGCATGATGATGCGAATTGTATAGCGCAGCATGCACGCTTTTATAATTACAAAAAAACGGCTTATACAGCAACACCTGAAAATCATCAGAGCATGGGCTTAAAGGCTGTATTCTTATCCAACTCCTTCTCAGTGTACAGTTCACAAATTTTTACTACTCTTGGTGGTTTTCCCGAGAATACTATTCTTTGTGAAGATATGTATTTTGCGGCGCGGTCTATTCAAAATGGTTTCTCAATAGGCTACTGCCCAGAGATAGTTGTCAAGCATTCGCACAATTACACACCATCTGCCGAATTTAAACGTTATTTTGATATTGGCGTATTTCACTCATGCGAACCATGGATTGGTCAAATCTATGGCGGTGCAGGCGGTGAGGGAAAGAAATTTCTCAAATCAGAATTAATGTTTTTACTCAAAAATAATCCACTTTATGTAATACCTGCAGGCATTAATAATGCCATGAAGATAATCGGTTATAAACTCGGTAAAAATTATAAAAAAATGTCACCGGAAAGATGTAAAGCGTTTAGTATGCATAAGGCCTATTGGAAATCGGAGACTAAGTGAGCAGGACAATGACATCATCACGCACCTTTTTTTATACTAAATGCACTGTCGCTTTGGTTGATTTTATTGCTGTAACTCTGCCATTTTTCATTGCACTTGGTTTGCTTGACCTGTTTACTGGAAATCTACCGCGCTTTATTCCACAAAGCGAGTTTGACGACCGAGTCATAACCCATGTTTCATTGGGCATTATATGTATCGGCTGGTTCTGGACCCGTCTACGACATTATTCCTACAGAAAGCCTTTTTGGTTTGAGATGAAGGAACTGCTTCGTACGCTTGTCATTTTTGCAATCATTGAGTTATCTGTTATTGCATTTTCCAAGTGGCAATCATCTCGCTATCTATGGGTCTTGACCTGGACGTTTGCGATGATCATGGTGCCGGTTGGACGAGCGTTGTCGCGAAGATTACTTAATCGCTTGGGATGCTGGAAGAAAACAACCGTTATCATTGGTACAGGAAAAAATGCTTCAGATGCTTGCCTTGCGCTTCGTAGCGAAGAAAGCCTGGGTTTTGATGTAAAGTATATGTTTGGTGCAAATCCGGGGTACGCCGATAAAACCAAGGATATTATTTATCTAAATGATGAAGACTGGTTGCTATCACATTTTGATGAGAAAGTTGTTCAATTCGTGATTGCTGTTGAATCCGATGAATCAGACGTCCGGGAATACTGGCTCAAGACATTGTCGAAGAATGGCTTTAGACATGTCTCAGTTATTCCAACAACACGTGGGCTTCCGCTCTATGGTACGGATATGGCTTTTTTGTTCAGCCATGAGCTGATGATTTTCCGCGTGAATAACAATCTCGCTAAAAGAACATCGCGGTTTGTTAAGCGTACGTTTGACATCATCTGTTCAATTCTTATTATCCTGGTCAGTTCTCCGCTCTTAGCCTTCTTGTATTACAAAGTGACCCGCGACGGGGGGCCCGCTATTTACGGACATATGCGAGTTGGGCGTCATGGTAAATTGTTCCCTTGTTATAAATTCCGTTCAATGGTCCTGAATTCGCAAGAGGTACTCCAGCAGTTGCTTGATTCAGACCCTGAGGCTCGCGCAGAGTGGGAACGTGATTTTAAGCTTAAGAACGATCCTCGCATTACGCCTGTTGGACGATTTATCCGTAAAACGAGCCTTGATGAATTACCTCAATTGTTCAATGTATTGAGAGGTCAGATGAGCCTTGTTGGGCCGCGCCCAATCATTTCTGAAGAGCTCGTAAGATATGACGAAAATGTCGATTACTATCTGATGGCGAAACCCGGCATGACGGGGTTGTGGCAGGTGAGTGGCCGTAATGATGTGGACTATGATACTCGCGTCTACTTTGACTCATGGTACGTTAAAAACTGGTCGCTCTGGAATGACATCGCTATTCTGTTCAAAACAGTGAAGGTGGTTCTTCATCGTGATGGTGCATATTAATGCACCAATAACCGGGTTTTATCTTCATTGAGTTCAATCTTAAGAAGACATCTATTGCTACCTTCCGGCCTCTAACCTGAGTTAACATGTTCTTCACTTTACCCGCCGCTTACGTTACGGCGGGGTATCCACACCTGACAGGAGTATGTAATGTCCAAGCAACAGATCGGCGTTGTCGGTATGGCAGTGATGGGGCGCAACCTGGCGCTCAACATCGAAAGCCGTGGTTATACCGTCTCCGTTTTCAACCGCTCCCGTGATAAGACTGAAGAAGTCATCGCTGAGAATCCAGGCAAGAAACTGGTTCCTTTCTATACGGTTAAAGAGTTCGTTGAGTCTCTGGAAACGCCTCGTCGTATCCTGTTAATGGTGAAAGCGGGCGCGGGAACCGATGCTGCTATCGATTCCCTGAAACCGTATCTGGATAAAGGCGACATCATCATTGATGGCGGTAATACCTTCTTCCACGACACCATTCGTCGTAACCGTGAACTGTCTGCGGAAGGCTTTAACTTCATCGGTACCGGCGTTTCCGGTGGTGAAGAAGGTGCACTGAAAGGTCCATCTATCATGCCTGGCGGCCAGAAAGAAGCGTACGAACTGGTCGCTCCTATCCTGACTAAAATTGCAGCCGTTGCAGAAGACGGCGAGCCGTGCGTGACCTATATCGGTCCTGACGGTGCTGGTCACTATGTGAAGATGGTCCACAACGGCATCGAATACGGCGATATGCAGCTGATTGCTGAAGCATACTCCCTGCTGAAAGGTGGCCTGAACCTCTCTAACGAAGAACTCGCTGAGACCTTCACTGAGTGGAACAAAGGCGAGCTGAACAGCTACCTGATCGACATCACCAAAGATATCTTCACTAAAAAAGATGAAGAGGGTAAATACCTGGTTGATGTGATTCTGGATGAAGCAGCGAACAAGGGTACCGGTAAATGGACCAGCCAGAGCTCTCTGGATCTGGGCGAGCCTCTATCCCTGATCACCGAATCAGTGTTTGCACGTTACATTTCCTCTCTGAAAGAGCAGCGTGTTGCCGCTTCAAAAGTACTGTCTGGCCCTCAGGCCAAGCCAGCTGGTGATAAAGCTGCATTCGTTGAGAAAGTTCGTCGTGCTCTGTATCTGGGTAAAATCGTCTCTTATGCACAAGGTTTCTCTCAGCTGCGTGCCGCTTCAGACGAAAACAACTGGGATCTGAACTACGGCGAAATCGCGAAGATCTTCCGTGCTGGTTGCATTATCCGCGCTCAGTTCCTGCAGAAAATTACCGATGCGTACGCTGAAAATGCTGGTATCGCGAATCTGCTGCTGGCACCGTACTTCAAGAAAATCGCTGACGAATACCAGCAGGCGCTGCGTGACGTGGTTGCTTACGCTGTGCAGAACGGTATCCCTGTTCCGACCTTCTCCGCTGCGGTGGCGTACTATGACAGCTACCGTGCTGCTGTACTGCCAGCGAACCTGATTCAGGCACAGCGTGATTACTTCGGTGCGCATACGTATAAACGTACCGATAAAGAGGGTGTATTCCATACCGAATGGATGGAATAATTTAATCAACTGGCTGTGAACATAACCCGGAGAACTCTCCGGGTTTTTTTTATCCTGAAAATGGCGATTTTTTTCGAAGAAGTCTGAATGTCAGCCCACTCATAGGGATTACTCCTGGTTTGCCTTGACAGTTCTGTTGGCAAGGAGGTACAAAGCCCAACAGTCAGGTTCATCGCGATGGTCAGGCGGCCATCAATACAGTTAACTCACAGAAGTCATTAGCGAATGAAAATAACTATTTCCGGAACAGGCTATGTTGGTCTTTCAAACGGCATTCTAATTGCTCAGAATCATGAAGTGGTTGCACTGGACATCGTGCAGGCCAAAGTTGATATGCTCAACCAGAAGAAGTCCCCGATTGTTGATAAGGAAATACAGGATTATCTCTCAAATAAGTCGCTGAATTTCCGTGCCACGACGGACAAAGAAGACGCCTATCGCGACGCAGATTTCGTCATCATCGCCACACCAACGGATTACGACCCTAAAACTAACTACTTCAACACCTCAACCGTTGAAGCGGTGATCAAAGATGTTATCGCAATCAACCCAAAAGCGGTGATGATCATCAAATCGACCATTCCGGTAGGCTTCACCAAATCGATTAAAGAAGAGTTGGGTATTGATAATGTCTTCTTCTCGCCAGAGTTTCTGCGCGAGGGCAGGGCGTTATACGATAACCTGCACCCATCCCGTATCGTGATCGGTGAGCGCTCTGAGCGTGCGGAACGTTTTGCCGCACTGCTGCAGGAAGGCGCAATCAAGAAAGATATTCCGGTACTGTTCACTGACTCTACCGAAGCCGAGGCGATCAAGCTCTTCGCCAATACCTATCTGGCAATGCGCGTGGCCTACTTCAACGAGCTGGACAGCTATGCAGAGAGTCTGGGCCTGAACACCCGCCAGATCATCGAAGGCGTGTGCCTCGACCCGCGTATCGGTAACCATTACAACAACCCTTCGTTTGGCTACGGTGGTTACTGCCTGCCAAAAGATACCAAGCAACTGCTGGCAAACTATCAGGCGGTGCCAAACAACCTGATTTCCGCGATTGTGGATGCCAACCGCACGCGTAAGGACTTCATTTCTGACTCTATCCTTGCACGTCAGCCGAAAGTGGTGGGCGTCTATCGTCTGATCATGAAGAGCGGCTCTGATAACTTCCGCGCTTCTTCTATTCAGGGGATCATGAAGCGTATTAAGGCGAAAGGCGTGCAGGTCATTATCTATGAACCAGCGATGCAGGAAGACGAGTTCTTCCACTCCCGCGTGGTTCGCGATCTGGACGCTTTCAAGAAAGAAGCGGATGTGATTATCTCGAATCGTATGGCGGAAGAGCTGGCAGACGTGGCGGATAAGGTTTATACCCGCGATCTGTTTGGTAGCGACTAATCTCCCGTCTACCGCACATAAAAAACCCGGCTCATGCGCCGGGTTTTTTTGTATTAAACCTTATAGAAATTACGGTACCAGTCGACAAAGTTCTTCACTCCGTCTTTTACCGAGGTCTGCGGTTTAAAACCAATCACGTCATATAACGCCTTCGTATCGGCGCTGGTTTCCAGCACGTCACCGGGCTGGATGGGCATCATGTTTTTCTCTGCCACTTTACCTAACGCGTCTTCCAGCGCGGTAATATAATCCATCAGCTCGACAGGCGAGCTGTTGCCGATGTTGTAGACGCGATACGGTGCGGAGCTGGTCGCTGGCGATCCTGTCTCGACGGTCCAGTTCGCATCGGCCTGAGGGATCACATCCTGCAGGCGGATGATCGCTTCAGCGATATCATCGATGTAGGTGAAGTCACGCTTCATCTTGCCGTAATTGTAGACGTCAATACTCTTGCCTTCAATCATCGCTTTGGTGAACTTGAACAGCGCCATGTCCGGGCGTCCCCATGGACCGTACACCGTAAAGAAGCGAAGCCCGGTTGTCGGCAGGTTGTAGAGATGCGAGTAAGTGTGCGACATCAGCTCGTTGGCTTTTTTGGTCGCCGCATACAGTGAAACCGGGTGATCCACTGAGTCGTCAGTTGAGAACGGCATCTTACGGTTCAGGCCGTAAACGGAGCTGGAAGAGGCATACAGGAGGTGCTGAACCTTGTTATGGCGGCAACCTTCCAGCACGTTGAGATGGCCAACCAGGTTAGCATCTGCATAGGCGTGTGGGTTTTCCAGCGAGTAGCGTACGCCCGCTTGAGCGGCCAGATGGATCACACGGTCAAATTTTTCGTTGGCGAAAAGCGTGGCCATACCTTCACGGTCGGCTAAATCCAGCTTGTGGAAGGTGAAATTATCGGAGTTGAGCAGATCAAGACGTGCCATCTTTAGATTCGGATCATAATAGTCATTCAGATTATCAATACCGACGACCTGATGACCTGCGTCCAGTAGTCGCTTGCTGACATGTGAACCGATAAAGCCTGCTGCGCCCGTTACCAAAAATTTCATATCTTTCCTCGTTAACGCTTCGTTCTTGTTGATGCCTGAGGCATCAGAATTTGTCTATGATAGCGCGTAGCGCATAAGTTACATAACCCATCTTTCCGATATAACTCATCGAATTCCTATAGAAAAATCCGCAGCAACAGATAAACTACGTAAACATAATTTTTTTGCCCTTTTCATCTGTTAGGGATTGTATGACACAAAACAACAATAGCCTGGTCACGCGCAGTACTGACCCGGAGCAAATTGATTTACTTGATTTAGTGCTGCAACTTTGGCGCGGAAAGTGGGTAATAGGGGCGTTTGTCGCTGTTTTTATCGTATTAGCAGGCGTATACATCACGGTAGCAAAAGAGAAATGGACCTCATCTGCTATCATTGCCCAGCCTGATGCGGCTCAGATTGCCACTTATGCGAATGCGCTGAATATCCTCTACGGTGGCGCTGCCCCTTCAATGTTGGATATCCAGAATCGTGCGATTGGCCGCTTCAACTCTTCGTTTTCAGCTTTAGCTCAGGCGCTGGAAAACCAGGAGATTTCAGAGAAACTGACCATCGACACTACCGTTAAGGGTCAGGCATTACCATTAACCGTAACCTATCAGGGCGAATCTGCTGAAGCGGCTCAGAAGCAGCTTGCGCAGTACATCCAGCAGGTTGACGAGCAAACCGCAAAAGAGCTGACCCTTGACCTCCGAGACAACATCAAACAGCAGATCACCACTCTGAATGACTCCCTGGAAAACCAGGAGAAGGTCTCTCAGGAGCAAAAAGATCTGCGTATCAAACAGATCACCGAGGCGCTTAAAAACGCTGAAGCGGCAAAAATCACAACACCTCAGATTCAGCAAACTCAGGATGTAACCCAGGAAACGATGTTCCTGCTGGGAAGCGAAGCGCTGAAGTCAATGATTGATAACGAAGCGTCCCGTCCGCTGGTTTTTTCTGGCGCTTACTATCAGACCAAACAAAACTTGCTGGATATTCAGAACCTGAATGTGAACCCGGACACCATTCACGTTTACCGTTATGTGATGAAACCGAATTTACCTATCCGTCGCGATAGCCCCAAAAAAGCCATTACGCTGATTCTGGCTGTGCTGCTGGGTGGCGTAATCGGTTCAGGCTACGTCCTTGGCCGCAACGCGCTGCGTAACTACAAGCCAAAAGCCTGATTCGCAGACAAAAAAAGACCGGGCTTTCCCGGTCTTTTTTTATTTATGGCGCTTACGTAAGTTCTCAATCACCGCCGTTAAATCCAGCTCCTGATCCTGCAGCAGTACCAGCAGGTGGTACATCAAATCCGACGCCTCGTTAGTCAGCTCTTCCCGGTCCTGCACCGTCGCCGCCAGTGCCGTCTCGACGCCTTCTTCGCCCACTTTCTGCGCTATGCGCTTGGTTCCGCTGGCGTACAGCTTCGCGGTATACGAACTTTCAGGATCGGCCGTTTTACGTTCAGCCAGAAGCTGCTCAAGCTGGTAAAGGAACAGCCACTGGTGGCTCGCCTCACCAAAGCAGCTGCTGGTCCCTTTGTGGCACGTCGGGCCAATCGGATTTGCCAGCACCAGCAGGGTATCGTTATCGCAGTCAGGGGTAATGCTGACCACGTTCAGGAAATGACCGGAGGTTTCGCCTTTGGTCCACAGGCGTTGTTTGGTGCGCGAGAAAAAGGTGACCTTACCGCTGTCGAGCGTTTTTGCCAGCGCGTCCTGGTTCATATACCCCAGCATCAGCACTTCACCTGAAACAGCATGCTGTACAACTACCGGCAATAATCCATCAGTCTTTTCCCAGTCCAGCTGCGCCTGTTGTTGCTCTGTTAACATACCCTAATCTCCACGCCCTGGTCGGCCAGGTACGTTTTTAACTCACCAATATTGATAATCTGTTTATGGAACACGGACGCGGCCAGCGCGCCGTCCACGTTCGCATCGCGGAAGGCTTCAAGGAAGTGCGCCATGGTGCCGGCGCCGCCGGAGGCGATCAGCGGCACATGGCAAACGGCGCGCACTTTTTTCAACTGCTCAAGGTCGTAGCCGTTACGCACGCCGTCCTGGTTCATCATGTTCAGGACAATCTCGCCCGCGCCGCGCTTCTGCACTTCCTGCACCCAGTCCAGCGTCTCCCACTGGGTAACGCGGGTGCGGCTTTCGTCGCCCGTGTACTGGTTAACGTGGTACTTGCCGGTGGCATCGTCAAACCAGGTGTCGATACCGACCACAATACACTGCACGCCAAAGCGATCGGCCAGGCGGGTGATGAGTTCCGGATCGGCCAGCGCAGGGGAGTTGATGGAAATTTTGTCCGCGCCAAACGAGAGAATTTTGGCCGCGTCGTCAGCGGATTTGATTCCGCCCGCCACGCAGAACGGGATGTCGATCACTTCAGCCACGCGTGCGACCCAGCTTTTGTCGACCACGCGTCCATCGCTGGAGGCGGTGATATCATAAAATACCAGCTCATCGGCACCTTCATCGGCATAGCGTTTCGCCAGCGGAACGATGTCGCCAATGATCTCGTGGTTGCGGAACTGCACGCCTTTCACCACCTGGCCGTCACGTACGTCCAGGCAAGGGATTATCCGTTTTGCCAGCATTGAATCGCCTCCGTCACCGTAAATTTGCCTTCCAGTAAGGCCCGTCCCACAATCACGCCCTGCACACCGGTGCCGCGCAGCGCGGCGACGTCGCCAATATCACCGATACCGCCAGAAGACTGGAACGCCACCTGCGGATAACGCGCGCAGACCTCTTCGTATAATGAAACGTTAGAGCCGGCCAGCGTGCCATCGCGGGAGATATCCGTGCACAGCACGTGCTTCAGGCCGACGGGAAGATAAATATCGACCAGCTCTTCCAGCGTTACGCCGGAGTTTTCCTGCCAGCCGCTAACGGCAACCTGCTTGTTACCCTGTTCATCAATGCGAACGTCCAGCGCCAGCACCAGCGCATCGGCGCCGAAGCGGCGGAACCAGCCCTTCACCGTATCAGGATCTTTCACGGCGGTAGAACCGACCACCACGCGCGCCACGCCCGCGTCCAGCAGGGCGGCAACATCGTCTTCCGTGCGCACGCCACCGCCAACCTGCACGGGGACATCCACCCCAGCAACCAGCTTTTTGAGCAGAGGGATCTGGCGTTTCGCCGGATCTTTCGCGCCGGTCAGGTCGACCAGGTGCAGCACCTCAGCACCCTGCGCCGCGTAGTCCTGCAGGCGCGGCAGCGGGTCGTTACCGTAGTCGCGCTGCTGGCCGTAATCGCCCTGGTGGAGACGAACAACCGTGCCGTCAATTAAATCTAAAGCGGGAATAATCATCACATCTCCAGGAAGTTTTTCAGCAACTGTGCGCCCGCGGCACCAGAGCGTTCCGGGTGAAACTGCACGCCGTAAAAATTATCTTTCTGTACCGCTGCGGTAAACGCCTCGCCGTAGTTGCATTGGGCAATGGTGTTCGCGTTCACCGGCATGGCGTAGCTGTGCACGAAGTAAAAATACGCGCCGTCTTCGATGCCGCGAAACAGCCGGTCGCCCGCTTTTGCGTAAACGCGGTTCCAGCCCATGTGCGGCAGCGGTAATCCGTGGTCGGTCATTTTCGGCACGTCTTCGTCAATAATGCCCAGCAGGTCGACGCCGTTGCTCTCTTCGCTGCGGCGGCCCAGGATCTGCATACCCAGGCAAATGCCGAGCACAGGTTGGGTACAGGCTTTGATCAGATCGACCAGCTCGCGTTCGCGAATCTGATCCATAGCCGCCTGCGCAGTGCCCACGCCCGGTAAAAAGAGTTTGTCGGCGCGCAGCACCACGTCGGGGTCACGGCTCACCACCGGCTCGTAGCCGTGGCGGGAAATCGCCGACTTTACGGAGTTCAGGTTGGCGCATCCGGTATCCAGAATCACCACGTTCATTACAACACTCCTTTCGACGAGGGAAGGGCGTCACCTTCAACACGGATCGCCTGGCGCAGCGTACGGCCAAAGGCTTTAAACAGGCTCTCCACGCGGTGGTGATCGTTCTTGCCTTTGGTTTTCAGGTGCAGCGTCAGGCCCATAGTGTAGGTGAGCGAACGGAAGAAGTGCTCCACCATTTCGGTGCTGAGATCGCCCACGCGCTGGTAGGTGAAATCGGCTTTATATTCCAGGTGCGGGCGACCCGAGATGTCCATGGCGCAGCGTGCCAGGCACTCGTCCATCGGCAGGACGAAGCCGAAACGGTTGATGCCGCGTTTGTCACCGAGCGCCAGCTTCAGGGCTTCGCCCAGCGCCAGGCCGGTGTCTTCCACGGTGTGGTGATCGTCAATGTAAAGATCGCCTTTTACCGTAATCTCCATGCGGAAACCGCCGTGGGTCGCAATCTGGTCCAGCATGTGGTCAAAGAATCCGACGCCGGTGTGGATCTTGCTGCCGCCTTCACGGTCCAGCCAGACCTTCACATCAATCTGCGTCTCTTTGGTGTTGCGCTCAACGTGTGAATAACGGTCGCGTTTGATCAGTTGTTCGCCAATCTTCGCCCAGTTGAGATCGCTGCTGCTGTAACGCAGGCCCGCGATGCCCATGTTTTCGGCGAGGGTGATGTCGGTGGCGCGATCGCCAATCACATAGCTGTTGGCTTTATCTAGCGCTTCTTCCGCCAGATAACGCTCAACCAGCTTCACTTTCGGTTTACGGCAGTCGCACTCGTCGGCTGGCAGGTGAGGGCAAATCAGCACCTCATCAAACGTCACGCCCTGCGAGGTGAGGATCTGCATCATCAGGTTGTGCGGGCCGTCGAAGTCGGCCTGCGGGAAGCTGTCCGTACCCAGCCCGTCCTGATTGGTGATCATCACCAGCTTAAAGCCAGCCTTCTGCAGTTTGAGCAGAACCGGGATTACGTCGGGTTCAAAAGCCAGCTTGTCGAAACGATCGACCTGAAAATCGGTAGGTGGCTCCGAAATGAGGGTGCCGTCACGATCGATAAAGAGATACTTCTGACTCATACTTTCTCCGCTTTCAGGGCGTCAATCACGCGCTGGCTCTCTGCACGGGTGCCGACGGTAATACGCAGGCAGCCGCTTAAGGATGGTTGTTTATTTTGGTCTCGTAAGATAATGCCTTGATCCCATAAAGATTTAAATACGGAGCTTGAAGCAGTAAAGCGCACCAGAATGTAGTTGGTTTCAGAGTCAAACACCTGCTCTACGCAGGGGATCGCTTTCAGGGCCGTCACCAGGTACTGACGCTCTTCCAGAATTTGCGCCACGCGTTCACGCATGGCGTTGATACCCTGCGGAGCCAGCGCCTGTGCGGCAATGTCGGCAACCGGCGTGGAGAGCGGGTAAGGCGCAATAACTTTCAGCAGCAGGTCGATGACCTCTTTATTGGCCAGCGTAAAGCCGCAGCGCAGGCCCGCGAGGGCGAAAGCCTTCGACAGCGTACGCAGCACCACCAGGTGCGGGTACTCTTCAATCCAGCCAGCCAGCGTCGCCTGCGGGCAGAATTCAATATAGGCTTCATCCGCCACCACCAGCGCCTTGCCGCGGGTCATTTCCAGCAGGGTACGAATATCCTGCGGGTTGATAATCTGGCCGGTCGGGTTATTTGGGCTGCAGACGAAGACGACCTTCACGCCGTCGAGATTGTCGGCGATACCCTGCAGATCGAGCTGCCAGTCTTCCAGGGACAGCACGTTGCGGCACGCCACGCCGAAGGTTTCCGCGCTGACGCTGTACATGCCGTAAGTAGGCTGACAGTACATCACCGCATCTTTACCGGGCTCGCAGAACGCGCGGATCAGCAGTTCGATACCTTCATCCGCGCCGCGGCTGACCAGCACCTGCTCCGGCTTCACGCCCGCGTATTGGGCGTAGTTATCGATAACCGCTTTCGGCTGGCACTCCGGGTAGCGGTTCAGCGTTTGCTGCGACAGCTCGAACTGCACCGCCGTCGGGAATTCGTTGGCGTTCAGCCAGACATCGCCGTTACCGCCCAGGCGACGGGCAGACTGATACGGAGTCAGTCGTCGGACATTTTCGCGGGCTAATTCTTCAATGTTCATGCTTGCTCCTTCAGGGCGGCAACGCGCAGGGTCACGGCGTTTTTGTGGGCGGTCAGGCGCTCGGCGTCGGCCAGGGTTTCAATGGTGGAAGCCAGTGATGCAAACCCCTCGCGGGAGAGTTCCTGCACGGTCATCCGTTTCTGGAAATCCGCCAGGCCCAGGCTTGAGCAGGTGGAGGTGTAACCATATGTCGGCAGCACGTGGTTGGTGCCGGAGGCGTAATCGCCCGCGGACTCTGGTGACCAGTCTCCGAGGAACACCGAGCCCGCGCTGGTGATGCTGTCGACCAGATCGCGCGCGCTGCGGGTCTGAATGATCAGGTGCTCGGGACCGTACTGATTAGAGATGGCAATACACTGGCCGAGATCGCGCGCCACAATCAGGCGGCTGGCGGACAACGCCTGGCGTGCGGTTTCGGCACGCGGCAGGTCCGCAAGCTGGCGCTCAACGGCTTCGCCTACGCGTTTCGCCATATCGGCATCCGGCGTCAGCAGGATGACCTGCGAGTCAGGGCCGTGTTCCGCCTGAGATAACAGGTCGGAGGCCACGAAATCCGGCGTCGCGCCGCTGTCTGCGATCACCAGCACTTCAGACGGACCGGCTGGCATGTCAATTGCCGCGCCGTCCAGACGCTGGCTGACCTGGCGCTTGGCTTCGGTCACGTACGCATTGCCCGGGCCAAAAATCTTGTCAACCTTCGGGATGGACTCTGTGCCAAAGGCCAGCGCGGAAATTGCCTGCGCACCGCCCACGTTAAACACTTCCTGCACGCCGCACAGTTTCGCGGCGTAAAGGATCTCGTCGGCAATCGGCGGTGGCGAGCAGAGCACCACTTTCTGACACCCGGCGATACGCGCAGGGGTAGCCAGCATGAGTACGGTGGAAAACAGTGGGGCAGAGCCGCCAGGGATATAAAGGCCGACCGACGCAACCGGGCGCGTCACCTGCTGGCAGCGCACGCCTGGCAGGGTTTCCACATCAACGGTCTGTAATTTCTGCGCGGTGTGGAAGGTATCAATGTTTTTCACCGCGACGGCCATCGCCTGTTTGATCTCGTCACCAAGACGGCTTTCCGCTGCCGCGATTTCCTCTTCGGTGACCCTTAACGCGCCAACCTCGGTTTTATCAAACTTCGCGCTGTATTCACGCAGCGCGTCGTCGCCACGGGTTTTGACGTTGTTGAGGATCTCGGCCACGGTACGGGTAATGCTTTCCGACGCGGAAATCGCCGGACGCATCAGCAGTTCGCGCTGTTGTGCGTCGCTACAGTTATTCCAGTCGATGATTGTGTTAAAGCTCATGGCCATTACTCCATCATCTTCTCAATTGGCAGCACCAGAATAGAGCTTGCGCCCAGTGCCTTCAGCTTTTCCATGGTTTCCCAGAACAGGGTTTCGCTGCTCACCATGTGCATCGCCACGCGCTGCTGATCGCCTGCCAGCGGCAGAATGGTTGGACGCTCAGCACCTGGCAGCAGGGCAATCACTTCGTCCAGGCGCTCGGTCGGCGCGTGCATCATGATGTATTTGGATTCACGCGCCTGAATCACGCCCTGAATACGGGTCAGCAGTTTGTCGATGAGCTGCTGCTTGGCATCGGCCATGTCGCCGTCGCGCTGAATCAGGCAGGCTTTGGAGCGGTAAATAACCTCCACTTCGCGCAGACCGTTCGCTTCCAGCGTCGCGCCGGTAGAGACCAGGTCACAAATGGCGTCAGCCAGACCCGCACGGGGTGCCACTTCAACAGAGCCGTTCAGCAGGCAGGATTTAAACTGCACGCCTTTCTGGTCGAGGTAACGCTTTAACAGGTGAGGGTAAGAGGTGGCGATACGCTTGCCGTTCAGCGCAGCCGGGCCGTCCCACGCTTCATCGACCGGCGTAGCCAGCGACAGGCGGCAGCCGCCGAAGTCCAGACGACGCAGGGTGAAGTAACGCGGGTCTTCGCCCTGCGCGCGGCGGGTCAGCAGCTCTTCTTCCAGCACGTTTTCGCCAATGATGCCGAGATCAACGACGCCATCCATCACCAGGCCAGGAATATCGTCATCACGCACGCGCAGAATATCGATAGGCATATTTTCAGCCAGGGCAATCAGGCGCTGGGTGTGCAGGTTGATTTTAATCCCGCAGCGGGCCAGCAGTTCGCGTGAATCGTCACTCAAACGGCCTGATTTTTGAATAGCTATGCGTAAACGTGAGTTATCTAACATTCTTTATTCCTCGTTAACCTGTTTTAACCTGTCTGAATGCGGTCCAAAAAAAAGCCCCCGGAAGATGATCTTCCGGGGGCTTTCTCTTGCGTTCGCGCACCACTGGAAGATCCAAACGTCTTCCAGCACACATCGCCTGAAAGACTAGTCAGGATGATGGTGGTGATGGTGGTTTTTAAATGGAACGCGTGTCATATAAATTCTCGTTGAATGCTTATGCATCTGATGTCTTTTAACCTAAACCACTTGCCCGGCAGATTGCAAGGGCTTTTTGTGATCATTAATTCATTTCATATTGATGCTATGAATTGTGTGTTCTGCCGGGCTGGCGTAGCCTTAATACAAGCATGTGTAAGCGGAGAGTTTTCATGAAAAAGGTCGCAATTGTCGGTTTAGGGTGGTTAGGAATGCCGCTGGCGATGTCATTAGCCGCGAAAGGCTGGCAAGTGACCGGGAGCAAAACCACGTCGGATGGGGTAGAAGCCGCACGCATGTGTGGCATCGAGGGCGTTGAGCTGCGCCTTGAGCCCGAACTGGTTTGTGATGCTGACGATCTGGATGCGCTGATGGATGTCGATGCGCTGATTATTACCTTACCCGCCCGTCGCAGCGGGCCGGGAGAGTCTTTTTATCTCCAGGCGATGCAGGAGATTGTCGACAGCGCGCTGGCGCATCACATCCCGCGCATCATTTTCACCAGTTCCACCTCAGTCTACGGTGACGTTGAGGGGACGGTGAAGGAAAACAGTGAACGTCAACCGGTAACCGCGAGTGGTCGCGTGCTGAAAGAGCTGGAGGACTGGCTGCATAACCTGCCGGGCACTCAGGTCGATATCCTGCGTCTGGCCGGGCTGGTGGGGCCGGGCCGCCATCCAGGACGGTTCTTTGCCGGAAAATCGGCTCCGGATGGACAACATGGCGTCAATCTCGTCCATCTTGAGGATGTTATTGGGGCAATTGAGTTGCTATTACAGGCTCCGAAGGGTGGGCACATCTATAATATATGTGCACCCTCTCATCCATCGAGAAGTACCTTCTACCCGCTGATGGCTCGTCAATTGGGTCTGGCTCCGCCAGTCTTTGGCGATGCGAAAGGGGAAGGGAAAGGCAAAATTGTTGATGGCAATCGAATTTGTCATGAACTGGGATTTGAGTATCAGTATCCCGATCCGCTGGTGATGCCCATGGAATAATGCCATCAGCGGAGACGATCGCACACCGTAAGGGGGCGAAGATGAAACCGCTGCTGGATGTTCTTATTATTCTGGATGCACTGGAAAAAGAGGGAAGCTTCGCCGCGGCGTCAGCGAAGCTTTATAAAACGCCTTCGGCGCTCAGCTATACCGTGCATAAACTTGAAAGCGATCTGAACATTGAGCTGCTGGATCGCTCCGGGCATCGCGCGCGTTTTACGCGAACCGGACAGATGCTGCTGGAAAAGGGGCGTGACGTTCTCCATACGGTTCGCGAACTGGAAAAACAGGCCATCAAACTTCATCAGGGCTGGGAAAACGAACTGGTGATCGGCGTGGATGATACCTTTCCCTTTTCTCTCCTGACGCCGCTGATCGAAGCGTTCTATCAGCGCCACAGCGTGACCCGGTTAATCTTCATTAATGGTGTGCTGGGCGGCTCCTGGGATGCCCTGACGCGGGGCAGGGCGGATATCATCGTTGGGGCACTGCATGAGCCCCCCCAGTTGAGCGATTTTGGCTTTGCGCGACTGGGTATACTGGAGCAAATTTTTGCCGTCGCGCCCCATCATCCGCTGGCGAATGAACCGGAGCCCATTAACCGCCGTATTATTAAAAACTACCGTGCCATTGTGGTGGGCGACAGCTCCCGGCCTGAATGTGGCGTCTCTTCGCAGCTGCTTGATGAGCAAGAGGCGATTACCGTGTTTGATTTTAAAACCAAGCTGGAACTGCAAATAAGCGGTCTGGGATGCGGCTATTTGCCGCGCTATCTGGCGCAGCGCTTTATTGATAGCGGTGCGCTTGTTGAAAAACAGGTACTTGCTCAAAGCAGCAACGAATCGGTTTGGGTGGGCTGGAATGAACAAACTGCCGGGCTTGCCAGCGCATGGTGGCGGGACGAAATTTTAGCAAATAGTGCTATCGCTGCAGTTTACTCTCAGGGCAGTGTCGAGAAATCAGCCAGTTAGAAAAAAGAAAATTGCCCGGTGCGTTGCAAACTATTGCCTTTTGTATCTGATGTGGGGCAAAATGCCGCCGCTGCAAACAAATGAATAATCGACGATATAAAAGGCGTCGGTTATTTTTTTTGCATGTACGAAACGAAACTAAAAACCAAGAGGCCGGGCTTCGTACCGGATAGATATTTACTAAAATCCGACAGTTGTTGTCGCTGAGGAAGAAAGAAATGGGGCAATTTTTCGCTTACGTGGCGGTTATTACCGTAAAGGAGAATAACAATGTCGCATAACGCAACTCCAAACACCTCTCGCGTGGAATTACGTAAAACGCTTACGTTGATTCCGGTTGTTATGATGGGCCTTGCCTATATGCAACCGATGACGCTGTTCGATACATTCGGTATCGTATCAGGCCTTACTGACGGTCACGTTGCAACGGCGTACGCCTTTGCGCTGGTCGCCATTCTCTTTACAGCGCTGAGCTACGGAAAACTGGTTCGCCGTTTCCCGTCTGCAGGCTCTGCCTACACCTATGCTCAGAAATCCATTAGCCCGGCGGTTGGCTTTATGGTGGGCTGGTCATCTCTGCTGGACTACCTGTTCATGCCGATGATCAACATTCTGCTGGCAAAAATTTACTTCGAAGCGCTGGTACCTTCCGTACCGTCGTGGATCTTCGTGGTGGCGCTCGTGGCCTTTATGACCATCTCTAACCTGCGCAGCATCAAGACCGTGGCTAACTTCAACACCCTGATTGTTATTCTGCAGATGGGTATCGTTGCGGTTATCGTGGGGTTGATCATTTACGGCGTGTCCCACGGTGAAGGCGCAGGTACGCTGGCCAGCACCCGTCCGTTCTGGTCTGAAGGCGCGCACGTTGTGCCGATGATCACCGGTGCGACCATCCTGTGCTTCTCGTTCCTGGGCTTCGACGGTATCTCTTCTCTGTCTGAAGAGACCAAAGACGCCGAGCGCGTGATCCCGAGAGCGATTTTCCTGACCGCGCTGATTGGCGGTATGATCTTTATCGGTGCTTCCTACTTCCTGCAGCTGTACTTCCCGGACATCTCTCGCTTTAAAGAGCCGGACGCATCACAGCCTGAAATCATGCTGTATGTTGCAGGGAAAACCTTCCAGTGGGGCGTGCTGATCTTCTCCAGCGTAACCGTACTGGCATCCGGTATGGCGGCACACGCAGGTGTTTCTCGCCTGATGTACGTAATGGGTCGTGACGGTGTGTTCCCAACCCGTTTCTTCGGCTACGTCCATCCGAAATGGCGTACCCCGGCGTGGAACGTACTGCTGGTTGGCGCAATCGCACTGATGGCCATTAAGTTTGACCTGGTGACGGCAACCGCGCTGATTAACTTTGGTGCGCTGGTGGCGTTTACCTTTGTTAACCTCTCGGTGATCTCTCAGTTCTGGATCCGCGAAAAGCGTAATAAAACGCTGAAAGACCACTTCAACTATCTGGTGCTGCCAATGTGTGGCGCGCTGACGGTGGGTGCGCTGTGGATTAACCTGGAAGAGAGCTCTATGGTTCTGGGTCTGATCTGGGGTGCTATCGGTCTGATCTATCTGGCTTGCGTAACCAAAAGCTTCCGTAACCCGGTACCTCAGTACGAAGACGTTGCGTAACATAATGTCGGGTGTCCGACCTGTACACCCGTAGGCCCGTGTAAGCGTAGCGCCAGCGGGCAAAAAAAAAGCCGGAGACATCGCCTCCGGCTTTTTTGTACCCGTCGCTCAGACGATCTCTTGCGCGTACTGGAACAGGGATTTCAACAGCGCCTGTTTCTCAGCATTCCCTTCATACTGGCCGTAAAGCATTTCCAGCTCTTGCGCATAGCTGTTGAGGAATTCCGGCGTAAACACGTTACGTCGATGCTGCAGCCAGCGTTCCTGCTCCACTTCGTCCAGGGTACCCGGATAGTTTCGCGCCCGGTAATTGAACATCAGCTTTTCAATGCGCTTATCTGCAAAGGTAATATCCAGCGCCGGTAAGTTACGCGGCTCGGTTTGCAGGACGATATTCATCGCTGCGCGATCGGCATCGCTGAAGAAACCGTTATAAAGCTGTGCGTCGACGTTCTCAGACGGCACAAACGGCTCGGCTTCCGCAAAGATTGCGACTACTTTTTCCCGTACCTGCGGGTTGTCGCGCAGCACCTTCAGGTTATCCAGACAGTGCTGACGATTAATACCCAGCCTGTCAGCATCTTCCGGGCGCAGCGTATTGGCCTGCGCCAGCACCGGACATTTATTGATGTGAACCAGCTTCACCGGTACCGCAGGCAGATCGCCGAGCTCGTTTTTCGGCGTGTAAAGCCGTTCGCGCAGCGTATCGCTGTCCAGTTCCAGCAGCGGGGAGATATCGCCCGCCAAATCCACCATGATAACGGCATTACGGTTGTCGGGATGCCATGCCAGCGGCGCAACCCAGCTGGTATTGCCGCGCCACGCACCGAACATCCCGGAGATGTGTACCAGCGGCTTCATCTGCGGGACATCAATGAGCGTAGTCAGCTTCTGTTTGCTGCGGTGACTCAACAGATACTCAAACAGACGCGGCTGGGCAGTTTTCACCAGCTTTGCCATGGCAATGGTGGCATAGACGTCTGCCATCGCATCGTGAGCATTGCTGTGTTCGATGCCGTTGGCGCGCGTCAGGTGTTCAAGCCTGAAACTCGGCAGCCCATCCTCGTTCTCCGGCCAGTTAATGCCTTCAGGACGCAGGGCGTAACAGGCGCGCATAATGTCGAGTAAATCCCAGCGCGAATTGCGGTTCTGCCAGCTCCAGGCATAGGGGTCGTAGAAGTTGCGGTAGAAGATATTGCGCGTCACTTCATCATCGAAACGAATATTGTTGTAGCCGACCACGCAGGTATGGGGAACGGTAAACAGATCGTGGATGCGGCGGGCAAACTCCGCTTCGCTCACCCCTTTTTCCCGTGCTTCCTGCGGTGTAATGCCCGTAACCATCACCGCGCCTGGCTGCGGCAGATAATCATCCGCGGGCCTGCAGTAAAAAACCTCTGGCTCGCCAATGATGTTGAATTCGTCGTCGGTACGGATGGCAGCAAACTGCGCCGGTCTGTCCAGCGCCGGGTGGGTGCCAAAGGTTTCGTAATCGTGGAACAAAAAAGTTGGGCGCGCGGCAGAATCAGACACCAGTAATATCATCCTGTAAAAAATTCACGACGCTATGGTAAACGATCGCGCTAAGCAGTCCGAATAAAAAGCGCCGTCATGCGTGAAATTTGCGAGACACCGTCAGAGAAAAATATGCACTCTGTCACATTTTTTTGCAATTAAGGCAGGTAACGGCAGCAGAACTCCCGTAAAAAGGTCATCGATTTTTAATGACCTGAGGATATACCGTTGAAACGCCGTCTGTTTATTGCTGTTTCTTTACTTGCTTCGAGTATCACATCTGCGCTGGCTGCCGATCCGCTGGATTTCTCCCCGCAGCCACCTGCCATCCAGGCGGGGTCCTGGGTGCTGATGGATTACACTACTGGTCAGATATTAACGGCGGGCAACGAACATCAACAGCGTAATCCGGCAAGCCTGACCAAGCTGATGACGGGCTACGTCGTCGACCGCGCTATCGACAGCCATCGCATCAGCCCGGATGATATCGTCACGGTTGGGCGCGACGCGTGGGCGAAAGGTAACCCGGTATTTGACGGATCGTCTCTGATGTTCCTGAAAGAGGGCGATCGCGTTTCCGTACGCGATCTCAGCCGGGGCCTGATTGTCGATTCCGGTAACGATGCCTGCGTGGCGCTGGCCGATCACGTCGCGGGTGGCCAGCCGCAGTTCGTGAATATGATGAATGACTATGTGCAAAAGCTGAACCTGCGCGACACCCACTTCGAAACCGTTCACGGACTGGATGCGCCTGGGCAGCACAGCTCCGCTTACGATCTGGCCGTTCTCTCCCGCGCGATCATTCACGGTGAGCCAGAGTTTTATCATATGTACAGCGAGAAGAGCCTGACCTGGAACGGGATCACCCAGCAGAACCGCAACGGCCTGCTGTGGGATAAAACCATGAACGTGGACGGTCTGAAAACGGGGCATACCTCCGGCGCGGGCTTTAACCTGATTGCCTCCGCGGTGGACGGGCAGCGTCGCTTGATCGCCGTGGTAATGGGCGCAGACAGCCCGAAGGGGCGTGAAGATCAGGCGCGCAAGCTGCTCCACTGGGGACAACAGAACTTTGATACGGTGCAGATCCTGCACAGCGGTAAAAAAGTGGGGACCGAGCGGATCTGGTACGGTGATAAAGAACAGGTAAACCTGGGAACCGATCAGGACTTCTGGCTGGCCTTGCCAAAAGCGGAAGTGCCGAACATTAAGGCTAAATACGTGCTGGATACAAAAGAGCTGGAAGCCCCGATTGCCGCCCATCAGCGGGTCGGTGAAATTCAGCTGTACGACCGCGATAAGCTGGTGGCGCACTGGCCGCTGGTCACGCTGGAACGCGTTGATAAAGGCGGTATTTTCTCCCGCCTGAGTGATTATCTGCATCACACCATCTAACCTTTCTGAGCAGACTGGCAGGGTTGCGAGTCTGCTCACATAATAAACACTCCTCGTTTGCCGATAATATTCATTCTGCTTTATAGTGTATAAATATACAGTAATAAGCGGAGGCAGCATGGACTACAGCATCAAGCAGCAACAGAAACGTAAAATCGCAGGTTTTCACCTTGTTGGGCCGTGGGAAAAAACCGTTAAGCAGGGCTTTGAACAACTGGTCATGTGGGTGGATGGGCGTCACATTCAGCCGCTGGAGTGGGTAGCGGTTTACTACGATAATCCTGATGAGGTCCCGGCAGAAAAACTGCGCTGTGACACCGCCGTCACGGTACCCGACGACTTTATCATTCCCGATAACAGTGAAGGGGTGATGATGACCGAAATTGTTGCCGGGGATTATGCGGTCGCGACGGCACGTGTTGAAAATTACGACTTTGCGACCCCGTGGTATCAGTTCTTTAATTCCCTCCTGCAGGACAATAAGTACCAGATTGCTCCAAAACCCTGCTTCGAACGCTATCTCAATGATGGTAATGCAGATGGCTACTGGGACATTGAGATGTTCGTCGCGGTAGAGCATAAAGCGGGTTAACCCTGTAAAAAGTGGGATTTTTAGCCGGGGGCGATCCACCCGGCTGAAAACACAGTACAATTGTGATTTGCCGTGTAGCTGGAGAGCGGGTGTGCGTCCCGACAAATCATTAACGCCGTTTGAAATTCGGTTGTACAAACATTACCGCGTGGTGCATGGGTGTCGCATCGCGCTGGCGTTCGTGTTGACGTTTGTACTGGTTCGCTTGCTGGATGTTCCGGAGGGGACGTGGCCGCTGATTACGCTGGTGGTCGTGATGGGGCCCATCTCCTTTTGGGGAAACGTTGTTCCGCGCGCGCTTGAGCGAATTGGCGGGACCGTATTAGGCTCCGCCCTTGGGCTAATCGCCCTGAAACTGGAGCTGATCTCCTTTCCTGTCATGCTGGCATGGTGCGGAGCCGCCATGTTCCTCTGCGGCTGGCTGGCGTTGGGCAAAAGACCGTATCAGGCGTTGCTGATTGGGATTACGCTCGCGGTGGTGGTCGGTGCGCCCGCCGGGGATATGACTACGGCGCTGTGGCGAAGCGGGGATGTGGTGCTCGGCTCGTTGCTGGCGATGCTGTTTACGGGGATCTGGCCGCAACGCGCCTTTCTGCACTGGCGCATCCAGATGGCGAATTACGTGACGGCATTTAACCGTGTCTATCAGGCCGGCTTTTCCCCGAATCTGGTTGAACGGCCACGGCTGGAAAAACACCTGCAGAAGATCCTCAATGATGTCGTCAAAATGCGCGGCCTGATCACGCCCGCCAGCAAAGAAACCCATATTCAGAAAGCGATTTTCGAAGCCATCCAGACGGTAAGCCGCAATCTGGTCTGCATGCTTGAGCTGCAGATCAACGCCCACTGGGCCTCGCGTCCCAGCCATCTGCTGATGCTTAATGCGCATACGCTCAAAGAGACGCAGCAGATGACGCAGCAAACGCTGTTGACCATCGCCCATGCGCTCTATGAAGGCAATCCGCAGCCGATACTGGCCAACAGCGAGCGGCTGAATGAGATCGTCGCGGAGCTGAAGCAGCTAATCAATGAACGCCAGAGCGATAACGTGGCGGAAACGCCCATTCATGGCTACGTCTGGCTGAGTATGGAACTGGCGCGGCAGCTAGAGCTCTTATCGCATCTTATTTGCCGGGCGCTGCGCAAATAAAAGGCGTATGTGACGCCTGCTGCTTCGATTCAGCAGCAATTGGGGTTATGATAGATTTAAACGATATACTCATTGTCATTCGCAGCCGCTGTCTGTTACAACGGTTGCCTTAACGAATCCGAATCTCACATTATCAGGGGTGTAAAAATGGAAACTACCAAGCCTTCGTTCCAGGATGTTCTGGAATTCGTCCGCCTGTTCCGCCGCAAAAACAAACTGCAGCGTGAAATCCAGGACGTTGAGAAGAAGATCCGTGACAACCAGAAACGTGTTCTGCTGCTCGACAACCTGAGCGACTACATCAAGCCAGGCATGAGCGTTGAAGCTATTCAGGGCATCATCGCCAGCATGAAGAGCGATTACGAAGACCGCGTTGATGACTACATCATCAAAAACGCTGAGCTGTCCAAAGAGCGTCGCGACATCTCCAAGAAGCTGAAAGTGATGGGCGAAATCAAAAACGCTGAAGCAAAAAGCGAGTAATCGCTGCTAATTGTGAAAAAGGCTCTCTGGTGACAGAGAGCCTTTTTTATTACGCAGAGCGCGGCTGTAGCTGATAAATCCAGGCCTTAACCTGTTTACCCTCAAGGGTAGTCACCGTGACCTCAACCCGATCGTAGCCGTCTTCAAATTCATCCAGCATTTGCCAGTGTGCGGCAAGGTTATCAGAGATAAACAAATAGCCTTCGACGCGGGGGCCGTCCGGGTGGAGCACAATCCCCGGAAAATCCGCAGCAGCGCCCCAGCCGCGTTCGTAAAACGTACCGGATACGAAGCCAGCGAGCCATTCACCGCCAATGTTTTCAAGAATATGCGCGTTAGAGTGACCGGGGCGTAGTGTGCCGTAAACAAACAGTGCGTCCATTTATCCTCACCGGAAAAGCAAAAAGCCCGCTCGAAAGCAGGCTTTTCTAAATGTGGCTCCTCTGACTGGACTCGAACCAGTGACATACGGATTAACAGTCCGCCGTTCTACCGACTGAACTACAGAGGAATCGTTGTGGAGGCTTATCTTAGCGGCGAAAAAAGTTTTGTCAAACCTGATCTTAGGGAAAATCGACTGACTGCTGATTCTGTCGTCAGTTTGTTGTAAATCCAAACATCTTTTTTATGGAAATACTTTGCAGGACAGCCATTTCTCCCCCATCATTTGAAATGGAGTTTCAACTTTTCTCGCTAAGGTCCATTTTGAACGTCACTGTCCCCTTACGCCAGGCGATCATGCGCACGCCCTGGTATGCAAAACGTAAAAGTTATCGTGTTCTGTTCTGGCGTGAAATCACCCCCCTTGCTGTGCCTATTTTCCTGGAGAATACCTGCGTACTGCTGATGGGCGTGCTAAGTACGTTCCTGGTCAGTTGGTTGGGCAAAGAGGCGATGGCAGGGGTAGGGCTAGCGGACAGCTTTAACATGGTGGTGATGTCTTTCTTTGCTGCCATCGATCTGGGCACAACGGTCGTCGTTGCCTTTAGTCTGGGGAAACTTGATCCGAAGCGCGCGCGCGAGGCGGCACGCCAGTCGCTGATGATCATGACCCTCTTTTCGATCGTTCTGGCGGCGGTTATCCATTACTACGGCAAAGAGATTATTGATATTGTCGCGGGTGAGGCGACCAGTGAGGTAAAAGACCTTGCGCTGACCTACCTGGAAATGACGGTGTTAAGCTATCCGGCGGCGGCTATTGCTCTGATTGGTAGCGGTGCGCTGCGCGGGGCAGGTAATACCAAAATTCCGCTGCTGATCAACGGCGGGATGAATATCCTGAACATTATCATCAGTAGTGTACTGATTTACGGGGCCTTTTCCTGGGACGGTCTGGGGTTTGTTGGTGCTGGCCTTGGCCTGACTATTTCACGTTACATTGGCGCGGCAGCGATTATCGGCGTGCTGATGACGGGGATCACCCCGTCCCTGCGCCTCACGCTGAAAAGCTATTTCAGGCCGTTTAACTTTGCCATTATCTGGGAAGTGATGGGCATCGGTATTCCGGCCAGCATTGAGTCGGTGCTGTTCAACGGCGGCAAGCTGCTCACGCAGATGTTTGTGGCCGGTATGGGAACGGATGTTATCGCCGGTAACTTTATCGCCTTCTCCATCGCCTCGCTGATTAACCTGCCGGGCAACGCCCTTGGTTCCGCCTCCACGATTATCACCGGCAAACGGCTCGGGAAAGGGCAGATAGGGCAGGCGGAGCGTCAGCTCCGGCATGTCTTCTGGCTATCGACCATTGGGCTGACAATGATAGCCTGGGGAACCGCGCCTTTTGCCGGGTTGATGGCCTCGTTTTACACCCACGAAAACGATGTTAAAGAGGTGGTTAAGATCCTGATTTGGCTCAACGCCGCGTTTATGCCGATCTGGGCCGCGTCCTGGGTGTTGCCCGCTGGCTTAAAGGGCGCGCGCGATGCCCGGTTTGCCATGTGGGTATCCATGCTCGGGATGTGGGGTTGCCGCGTGGTGGCGGGTTATACGCTGGGTATTATGCTGGGAATGGGCGTTGTAGGGGTCTGGCTGGGTATGTTCCTGGACTGGGCCGTGCGCGGTGCACTGTTCTACTGGCGCATGGTAAGTGGGCGTTGGTTATGGAAATATCCACGGAAGAATGCCTGACAAATGCGCGAAATGGAGAATAAATCGGCAAACGAACGGAAATCTGCATTCTGCCTTTGACATCATCGGGGAGCATCGATAATATGCGCCCCGTTCACACGATTCCTCTGTAGTTCAGTCGGTAGAACGGCGGACTGTTAATCCGTATGTCACTGGTTCGAGTCCAGTCAGAGGAGCCAAATTTGAAAAGCCTGCTTTTAAAGCAGGCTTTTTGCTTTTCTGCAGCGGGTAAAATTGTCGGGTGGCGGCTTCGCCTTACCCGACCTACGGGATAGATAGGCCCGGTAAGCGCAGCGCCACCGGGCATCAGACCGCACGATGTTAGATACTCATCGGGGCGGTCGCTTCTTCCAGCCACGCTCGCGCATCGCTGTTCACCAGAGGTAACAGCGCCTCCCGTACCTGCTGATGATATTCATCCAGCCACTGCTTTTCCTGCTCGCTCAACAGATGCAATTCCACCTGGCTTAGGTCAATCGGGATCAGCGTCAGCGAGACAAATTTGCAGAACCCCGGGCGGCTTTCCACAATCTCTACCTGATTTTCAATGCGAATGCCGTGGCTATCGCCCAGATAGTAGCCCGGTTCGATGGTCATGATATTCCCCGCCACCAGCGGCCACGGGTTGACCTTTTTGGCGATGCGATGTGGGTTTTCATGGATCAGCAACTGATGCCCCACGCCGTGCCCGGTACCGTGATCGTAATCCAGCCCCATCTCCCACAGCGGACGACGGGCGAAGGCATCCAGCTGATGTCCCTGAGTCTCTGAAGGGAACTGCAGGGTAATGAGCGACAGGAAGCCTCTCAGCACGGCGGTATAGTGCAGGCGCTGCTGCGGATCGACTTTACCCCACGCCAGCGTGCGCGTGGCATCGGTGGTGCCGTTGTGGTACTGACCACCGGAATCATTCAGATAAAAATGGTCATGTCCGATGGGCTTGTTACTGGCTTCGCTTGAGTGGTAATGGCACATTGCCGCATTGCTCGACGACGCGGAAATGGTCGCAAAACTCTGCTCAATAAAACCGGGCTGTTGCCTGCGGAACGCCAGCTGTTGTGCCTGTACCTCCAGTTCGGTCAACGGTTTCCCTGCCGCCTCGCGTCGTGGAACTTCTTGACTCAGCCAGGCAAGAAAATTAACCCACGCGGCACCGTCCTGATGATGGCATTCGCGATAGCCCGCCAGCTCCATCGGGTTTTTCGTGGCTTTCATCAGGGTGATGGGATCGGTCTGCCAGACGATTTCTCCCTGCGGCTCGATGGCAAAGCGCAATGCAACAGGCGCAGAATCGGCATCGACCAGCACCCGTTTGCCCGCAGCCTGCTGCTGGCAGCGTTCAATAAACGCCCTCTGCGGTGAGAGAGTGAAAGCATTACGCACGGCATTCGGCAACGCGGTGAGCTTCGCATCGTCTACAAACCACTCCACGCTACCATTACGGCTGAGCAGGGCGAAGGAGAGAGGAACCGGGCTAAAGGGGATATCTGATCCACGCACGTTCAGCAGCCAGGCGATGTTGTCCGGCAGCGTCACGGCGAGGAAATCCGCATTGTGTTCTGCCAGCACGGCGGCAACACGCTGACGTTTTTCTGCGCTGCTTTCACCGCTGACCTCAACGGGCATTTCGCGGATAATACCCGCAGGCGCCGCTGGGCGGTCAGTCCACAGCGTGTCAAACGGTGAGGCCTTCAGAGGCACCAGCTCGCACGGCGTGGCAGACAGCTGCTCAAACTCTGAATTTGTCATCAGCATCGCGTCAAAGCCAATGCGCGTCCCTGCCTTCACGTTTTTTGCCAGCCACTCAGCCAGCGGTTCGTTGTGAAGATGGTGGACCTCAATCTCGTCCATATTGACCTGAACGCGGGCCTGAACCTGATAACGTCCATCGACGAAGAGTAGCGCTTTGTCTTTCAGCACCAGAGCCAGACCGGCCGAGCCGTCAAAGCCCGTCAGCCAGGCCAGCTTTTCGTCGTATGGGGCGCAGTATTCGCTCTGCCAGGCATCCGCTCGCGGAACAATCATCCCGTCGAGATGACGGGCTTCAAGCCAGTGGCGCAGGGCAGAGAGCGGTGATGTGGTGTGCATGGTTTTTCCTTGTTATTAGCGGAACGGCGGCTCGTTGAAGGTACGCAGCTTGCGTGAATGCAGCTTGTCGCCCTCCGCGCGAAGTAAATCAATCGCACGAATACCGATCTGCAGATGCTCAGAGATAGCCCCTTCGTAAAAACGGTTGGCCTGGCCCGGCAGCTTAATCTCGCCGTGCAGCGGCTTATCGGAGACGCACAGCAGCGTGCCGTAAGGGACGCGGAAGCGATATCCCTGCGCGGCAATGGTGGCGCTCTCCATATCAATCGCCACCGCGCGGCTCAGGTTGAACCGCAGCGCGGAGGCGGAGTAGCGCAACTCCCAGTTGCGGTCATCCGTCGTCACTACCGTGCCGGTACGCAGGCGCTGCTTAACCTCTTCACCCGGCATACCGCTGACCTCTTTGGTGGCGTCATAGAGCGCGCGCTGTACTTCGGCGATGCTCGGGATCGGGATGTCCGGCGGCAGTACCGCGTCCAGTACGTGGTCATCACGCAGATAGGCGTGGGCCAGCACGTAATCGCCAATCAGCTGGCTTTCGCGCAGGCCGCCGCAGTGGCCAATCATCAGCCATACGTCCGGACGCAGGACCGCCAGATGGTCGCAGATGGTTTTGGCGTTTGACGGGCCCACGCCGATGTTGATCAGCGTAATGCCCTGTCCGTCGGCGGTGATCAGGTGCCACGCGGGCATCTGGTGTTTTTTCCACGCCAGGTCGGAGATAGCCTGCTCGGGCGCTTCGGTCTCCGCGGTGATCCAGATCCCGCCCGCGCAGGAAAGGGCGATGTAAGGACTGTCCGGATCGAGAATTTGGCTACAGCCCCAACGGACAAACTCATCCACGTAGCGGGTGTAGTTGGTGAACAGCACAAACGGCTGGAAGTGCTCCGCAGGCGTGCCGGTGTAGTGACGCAGGCGCGCCAGGGAGAAGTCCACGCGGCGAGCATCAAAGTGCGACAGGGGAGAAAATTCTGCCGGGTGATAGATGCCGTCAGCCGTCTCATCGCCAATCTGGGAAAGCTCGGTGGTCGGGAAATGGCGCGTCAGCCCCGCGCTCATGGAGCGATCCAGCGTCAGCGCCGAGCCGTCTATCACGTACGGATAAGGGATTTCGTGCAGCGAAGGTTCTACAGAAATGTGCGCGCCGTAATCCTGATACAGCAGCGTCAGCTGTTCCTCAAGATAGGGGCGGAACAGCGCAGGGCGGGTGACGGTGGTGCTGTAACAGCCGGAGTGGGTAAAGCGCGCGTAGGCCCGGGTTTTGGGATTACTGCTGGCACTGCCGTCCCAGGTAACAGAGAGCGACGGATAAACAAAAAGGCCCTGAGTTCTGGCCTTTTCATCGGGAAGTTTCCCTGATTCGATGTATTCACTGATGGCGCTGCGCAGCGCGTTGACGGACTGTTCATACAGCGCGTCGAGTTTTTCCAGCGCCTGAGCCGGGGTCAGGCTGGAGCCCTTATTATTCATCTCTGTCTCCTTGTTCCACAGGTGTGTGACTCTACCCGATAGTATGTCACACGCCCGTGAAACAAAAGTGAGATCAGGTGTGGCGCGGCTCTTTCATAAACAGCGCCGTGGCGGCAGAGAGCAGGCAACCGGCCAGCAGATAAATCGCCACGCTGTGCCAGTTTCCGCCAGAGAAAGTCACCAGCGCGGCGGCAATAAACGGCGTAAAGCCGCCACCGACTACGCTTGCCACCTGATAGCCCACGCCCGCGCCGCTGTAGCGGTAGCTTGCGCCAAACAGCTCGGTGAACATCGGCTGCTGCACGCACACCACCATGTCGTGAGCGATGTTGGCGAGCATGATGGCGAAGAAGACAATCCAGAAGATCGACTGGGCCTCCAGCGCCATAAAGAACGGCCAGGCGCTGAGGGTGCCAATCAGCGCCCCGGTAATATAGACGCGACGGCGACCAAACCGGTCCGCCAGCCAGGCGAAGCAGGGGATAGTCAGGCAGCTTATCCCGCCGACCAGCAGGCCGATATTGAGGAACAGCTCGCGGGGAAGTCCGAGGTTCTGCGTCGAGTAGTTCAGCGCAAACGCGGTGACGATATACATCGTCAGCAGTTCACAGAGGCGCAGGGCGATAATTTTCAGAAAAGCGCCAGGATGCTGAACCAGCGCTTCCATCACCGGCAGCCGTTTTTTAGCGACCGGTTTTTCCCGCTGCTGCTGTTCGAATTCCGCGGACTCTTCCATCCCGTTGCGGATCCACAGCGCGGCGATGACCAGCACAATGCTGAAGATGAACGGAATGCGCCAGCCCCAGCTCAGGAACTGCTCGTCGGTGGTGAGCTGGCTGATTAAGGAGACCAGCCCGGTGGAGAGCAGCAGGCCGACGCCATAACCCACCTGCACGCCGCTGCTGTAAAAGGCTTTCCTGTGCTTCGGCGCGCTCTCGACGGACAGCAGCGCCGCGCCGCCCCATTCACCGCCTACGGCGAAGCCCTGGATGGCGCGCAGGGTGACCAGCAGTACCGGTGCCCACCAGCCGATGGAGGCAAACGAGGGGAGAATACCGATAAGCGCAGTGGCGATCCCCATCATCCAGACGGTGAGCATCAGCATGCGCTTGCGGCCGAGGCGGTCGCCAAAGTGGCCGAAAATCACCCCGCCCAGCGGGCGAAACAGAAAGCCGACGCCGAAGGTGGCAAACGCCGCGAGCGTGCCCATCGCGGGGCTGACCTGGGGAAAAAATTCGCGGTTAAACACCAGGGCGGCAGTGATGCCGTAGAGCAGAAAATCATACCAGTCGACGACGGCACCCGCGAAGCTGCCTAAGGCTGCGCGGCGGGCACGGTTGAGCGAAGGCGTCTCCTCGTTGGGACGTTCGGAGATGAGGGTGGAGTCCATAGTTGTCCTGTCTGTACTGATTTTTAATTATTGGTATAAGAAAAGGTCACTCACATTGCGTCCGTCATATAAACGGAACCTATGAGACTACCGCGACAAAACGCCTGAGAAAACGTTTTTATCTTTCCGGAAGGCGCTGAATAAATAAATTTCATCTTCCCCTGCCTTGAGATAAATCAGTCTGTTTGGCTCCGGTTAGTGCTGAATGGATTACAGTAATAGAAACCGCTGCGTGACTTAAGCTGAGGGAAAAATAATGCAACGCACCTTTTCGGCCATATGGATTGTCCTGTTTTTATTCGCCGCACCGCTTCATGCCGAGCAGAAAGTCTATGGAGAACAGCGAATTAGCGGCTGGTGGAATACGCTGACGGAGGATATCTCCCAGACCTGGGAAGAGCCTCAGCGTTACGATTTGTACCTGCCGTTTCTGAGCTGGCACGCTCGCTTTATGTACGACAAAGAAAAAACGGACAATTACAATGAAATGCCGTGGGGCGGCGGGCTGGGCGTTTCCCGCTATAACGAAGAGGGCAACTGGAGCGCGCTCTTCGCGATGATGTTCAAGGACTCCCATAACGAATGGCAGCCCGCGATGGGCTATGGCTGGGAGAAGGGCTGGTATCTGGATAATGCGAAGGATTTCCGCCTGGGGCTCGGTGCTGCAGCGGGCATCACGGCGCGAGATGATTTTGCCAACTACGTGCCGCTACCGTTCATCTTCCCGCTGTTTTCGGCCGGGTATAAGCGCGTTACCGTCCAGTTCACCTATATTCCAGGTACCTACAATAACGGCAACGTGCTCTTTGCCTGGCTGCGCTTAGGCTTTTAAAGGGTGATCACCTTTTTTGCCACGGCGTTAGACAATACCAGCATGGAGAAGAGAACAGAGGTGACGAACGTGAGCACAATCAGCGAAAGCTTTATGCCGAGGGAGGTCACCGGTATCAGCGCCGTCAGCAGGTGAAACACCGAGTAGTGCACAATATACACGCCGGTCATCGTTTTGCTGATGGCGGCCAGAACCGACTCTTTGAATTCGGCGTTGCGACGAAAGCGCACGCCGTTCGCCGCAATCACCAGCGCGATGATCAAAATGTAAATTTGAGAGCCGGTGAGAATAAAGGCGTTTCTGTCCGCCTTGAACAGCGCGAAGAAGAAGTGGCGCTCGTAAAACCAGGTGAAGAGATAGATAAACGGGATGGCGACAACCGCCGCCCTGACGACATTTTTGCGGCTAATCCACTCGGCGATTTTCGGGTCGCAGAAGAGTTGCCCCGTCAGATAAAACAGCAGCCATGTCCACAGCCGATACTGCGGTGACAGGGAAAGGAAGTGTGTTTCAGGATAAAGCGCCGATAGCAGATCGTATCCGTAGGAAAAGAGCAGCAGGGCGGTAATCGCCCCGCAGAATAGCGCTCGCCGCTGGCTGAGCCACTCCACCGCCGGATGGAAGGTGTAAATCACGACAAAGGCGAACACGAACCAGGGCTGGATTAAATACCCGCGCTGATAGGGCTCCCACAGGTAGTAGATCGTTATCCAGAACAGAAAAACAATCACCAGACTTTTAATTTTACCCAGCTGCCAGCGGGTGCCGTGCCGGGATTGTCCGTCGAGATAGCCCGAAACCACAAAAAACAGCGGCGTGGCGATGGTCGAGATAAAAGTTAAAAACCCCAGGATCCAGTGATAGTCATAATCATAGTGATCCCAGGTATTGTAGATGGTAAAGAAGGTCACCGCCGTCATACAGCCCAGCGTCTTGATAATGTTCAGCCCTGTCGCATTCATTGTTGTTTGGCTTCGTCCTTACGATGGAAACACGCATAGATCACGGGAAGTACCAGCAGCGTCAGGATTGTAGCAAACCCCAGTCCAAACATAATCACAACGGCCATGCTCTGGAAGAAAACGTCCAGTAGTAGCGGAGCCAGGCCAAGCACTGTCGTAAACGCGGTGAGCAGGATAGGGCGCAGGCGCGAGGTGGCGGCATAAACGATCGCGCTGTGCTGATCCTTTTGCGTTTTCTGCTGTTCAATCTCTTCCACCAGCACGATGCCGTTGCGGATGAGCATTCCGCTCAGGCTCAGCAGGCCAATCAGCGCCATAAAGCCAAAGGGAATGCCGGTAATTAAAAATCCCGGCGTCACGCCGATCAGCGCCAGCGGTACGGTCAGCCAGATAGCGACGGCGTTTTTTACCGAGCTAAACATTAGAACCGTAATGACAAACATCACCAGATACCCGAGAGGTAGCGTTGTGAATAGCCCCTGCTGCGCTTCGCTGGAGTTTTCCGCGTCGCCCCCCCATTCAATGCTGTAGCCGTGTGGCAGGCTAAGGGCATCCACCTGCGGCTTCACGCGGGCAAGGATATCGCCGGAGGTTTGCTGGCTTAGCGGGTCTGGGTCCGTCTGAACCGTCAGCACCCGCGAGCGATCGCGTCGAAGGATGAGCGGATCCTCCCACTCCAGCGAGAAGCGGCTGACGACGTTACTCAGCGGGATATACTGCTGCCGCGTCTGGCTCCACACCAGCACGTTGTTCAGGTGATTGGCGTCCAGCCGTTCGCTCTCAGGCGGGCGCACCACCACGGGCAGCAGGTCGCTGCCTTCCCGAAACAGCCCCGCCCGGCTACCGGAGAAATTCATCTCCAGCGCGTTGTCGACGTCCTGTTTATCTACGCCAAGCTCGCGGCCCAGGGCGGCAACGTACTGTGGGCGGATCACCTTGCTGCGGTTTTGCCAGTCGTTCCTGACGCTGCCCGTGGCCGGGTCGCGGGTGAGGATGTCGTCCACCTGGCTGGCAATCAAGCGCAGCCGGTCAGGATCGGGACCTTTAATGCGCACCTCAATGGCGCTGTCGCCGGAGGGGCCAAACATTACGCGTTTGGTGCTGGCGTTGACCTGCGGATAGTTTCGCGCGATGTACTCGTCCACGTGGCGCGTCAGGGCGGAGATGTTGCGCTGGTCGTCCATGCGCACCATGATCTGCGCATAGTTACTGTACTGCCGCTGTCCGCTGTAGGTCAGAATAAACCGCATACTTCCCTGACCGATGGTTGAAACGGTGGTTTCCACGCCCGGCTGGCCGTTAATGGTTTTTTCGATATCGCCGGTCATTTTCTCGGTCCATTTAATATCGGTGCCGTAGGGTAGCCAGAGGTCGACAAAGAAAATCGGCGTATTAGACGACGGGAAAAAGTTTTGCCGTACGGCGCCAAAACCCCAGACAGACGCTGCCAGCAGCGCAGCCATCACAATGAGCGTCGGTGCCTTATGGTGCAGCAGCGTGTTAAGCAGGCGCTGGTAGGCGCGGTAGAGTCGTTTATCGTAAGGATCTGACTCATCGGTTTTATCGGGGGTGTTGTCGTTTTTAAACAACCACCACTTAATCAGCACCGGGGTGAGGGTGAGCGCCGAAAACCAGCTCAGCATCAGGGAAATCAGCAGCACCTGGAACAGGGATTTACAGTATTCCCCGGTGGAATCCTGCGACAGCCCGATAGGGGCAAACGCCAGGATGGCAATCACCGTCGCCCCCAGCAGCGGCAGGGCGGAGCGGCGGATGATGTAGTTCACAGCGGCCAGCAGAGGCGAGCCCTGCTGTCGGGTAATCAACACCCCTTCGACAATCACGATGGCGTTATCCACCAGCATGCTGAGGGCGATAATCAGCGCCCCGAGCGAGATGCGCTGCAGCTCAATGCCCCACAGATACATAATCAGCAGCGTGCCGAGCACGTTGAGCGCGAGAGAAAACGCAATGATGATCCCGCTGCGTACGCCCATAAAGATCAGCAGCACGCCGATGACAATCGCCAGCGCCATCAGGAAGTTAATAATAAAACCGTTAACGGAGTGGCCCACTTCGGCTGCCTGATCGTAAAACAGGTCTATCTGTATGCCTGCCGGTTTTTCCTCCGACATCTGGCTTAGCTTCGCCTCCAGCGCGTGGCCCACGTCGATCACGTTCACGCCGGGAATAAACGAGACGCCCATGGTGACGGCTTTTTTGCCGTTGGCATGGTAAATGCTGGCTGGCGATTCGTTCAGCCCGCGCGACAGCGTGGCGATATCCCGCAGACGCGTCGCCGCCCCGGTGCCGGAAGGCGTGATGATGATATCCGCCAGTTCATCAAGATTCTCGAACTCACCGGTCGGGTGCAGGCGAATGGATTCGGTACCGGAGGTGATTTCTCCGGCGCTGGAAACGACGTTAAGTCTGCTGAGCAGCGCGGAAAGCTGGTTCAGCGTAATGCCGCGCGCGGCCATTTTGGTCAGGGAGATATCAATGTTGACCTGCTGGCTAATCGCCCCGCCGATGGCCACCTTCGCGACGCCGGGGATCAGAATCAACTCCCGGCGCAGCTGCTCCGCATATCTCACCAGTTCAGGATTACTGAATTCATCTCCGGAAATGGCGAAGAAGAAGCCGAACACGTCGCCGAAATCGTCATTCACAAAGGGCGTGATGACGCCGGGCGGGAACTGACGCGAGGCATCGCCCACGCGGCGGCGAAGTTCATCCCAAATCTGCGGCAGCTCGTTCGAGTGATAGCGTGAAGCGATGTTAACAGTGATTTGCGACAGACCGTTTGACGAGATGGAGCTCACGTTGTCCAGATAAGGCAGCTGCTGCAGGGCATTCTCCAGCGGAAGCGTCACCTCTTCTTCAACCTGCTGAGCGGATGCGCCGGGGTAGTGGGTAACCACCACTGCGGTTTTGATGGTAAAGGCGGGATCTTCCAGCCTGCCGATATTCAACAGGGCGAAAATCCCCCCGACGCCCAGCAGCAGGATCGTTAGCCAGACGCGAACAGGGTTATTAATAAATTGACGAGAGATATCCATTACAGTCCCCGTTCACGCGTCCAGATACGCACCTGCTGGTTAGCATGCAGTTCCCCAACGCCTGCGGCCACCACGCGCTCGCCCGCCTTCAGCCCGCTGGTAATCACCACGCCTTCGGTACTCACTTGCCCCACGCTGACCTTGCGGTCTTCAAGATGGAGCGTGTCGCCTTCGCCCGTTACGACCCAGACGTGCGGCTCATTGCGCGGGCTGTTGTCCGGGTTAAAGACTGCCTCAACCGGTACGACGAGCGCCTGAGCACCCGCACCGGCCGGGAGGTTGGTCAAATTGATGGTCACCGTACCGCTTACGCCACCGACGGCGGGAAAATCATCTGGCCGCGGCATGGTGAGTATCACCTGCCAGGTCAGGGTATTGCTGTCGCTGCTGCCCGAATGCTCTTTGTAGACGGCGGTAAATTCTCGATCCGGAAGGGCGTTAATTTTCACCACGGGGCGATACTGCGCGTTGCGGATATCAAAGGTCTTAAACAGGTTTTCAGGGATGCTGAACACCACGTCTAGCAGATCGGTACGGGTTAACGTCGCGATGGGCTGACCGGCGGACACCACCTGATGGTTTCGCACGTGCACGCTGGCCGCCGTCCCGCTGAAGGGCGCAACGAGCGTCATCTGATTTAGCTCTTCCCGGGCAATCTGCAGCGCCGCATTCGCCGAATCGCGGTTCGCACGCTGCACGTCCATCTCGGCTTTTGAAATGGCCTGTCGTCCTGCCAGCGTCTGGAAGCGGTCGAACTGCCTCTGGGCCAGCGTCGCCGCCGTTTGTCTGTCGTTAACCCGCTGCTGGGCTTCGCGGGCGTTCAGTCTGGCAAGCTGTTGCCCCTGTTTAATGGCAGCACCCTGACGTACATCGAGCGCTTCAATTTGACCTGCGCGCTTGAAGGAAAGGTCTGTGGCATCGCCCGATTCAATGCGGGCAGGAAAAACGCGCTGCTGGGCGTGGCCGGGAACCGTCACCTCCGCCACTTTTACCATCCTGGGCAGGGGGGAGGCTTGCTTCGGTTTCGGGTCGCACGCCGTGAGCGTTAACAAAACGAACGGTAAAAGAGAGAGGTAGCGGTTCACTGTATTCCCCTAATAAATAACTGTTTTATTTATTCCATAACCTGGACAGGGGGTGACACTATTCTGCCAGAACAGTGACGACCATATAGGTAAATAAACCAATCGCCGTGCTGGCGATAATGGCGAGTGCAATAAACATACCCAGGCGGATCAGGCTTAAACCATACATACATTCCTCCATGAGCCGGAAGCGGTGGCTGACTATGAGCATAGTCGGCGAAAACATAAATGTTAAATAACCATTATCAGTGGGGAAGCGTTAAACCTGATATTCCTGTGCTACGTTTAATATTATTCATCTCTTTTTACCGTAACTGGCATTAAGGGCAACCCCCTGCATTTAATGCGTTTTTTTGCTTCATTCACTCTCGTGTTGGTTATAAAAAGGATGCTCGATATGTATAAAAACATTCTCGTTCCGGTGGATGTCTACGAGACAAGCCTGGCGGATAAAGCGTTGCAGCATGCACAGTTTCTGGCGCAAAGCGCATCGGGTGACATTCATTTGCTGCACGTCATGCCCAAATTTTCAGCCGAACTGACGCGTGGTTTTATTTCAGATGCGCGCAAAATGGATGAATATATGATTAATAATTCGAAAGAAAAGCTGTCTGACCTGGTCAAAAAAGTGAATCTGCCAGAAGAACGTGTTCATCTCCATGTTCGTAGCGGGAATGTTCGTGATGAGGTTATTAAGCTGGCGGATGAACTGGCTGTCGGCGCGATTATTGTTGGCTCGCGAAATCCCAATATTCAAACCCATTTGTTAGGATCAGAGGCGGCAAGTATTGTTCGTTACGCTCATGTCCCTGTTTTCGTTATTCGTTAATTACAGAGAAGCAAGGTGATTTCTGAATAGAACCTGAGGAAGGAACGATGAAAACAGGAAAACCTGAACGTCCGTATTATCAACAAACCGTTGACGAAACCCTGTCGAATATCCACTCCACCCTGGAAGGCCTTAGCGGCACTGAGGCATCAGCCCGACTTCAGCAGCACGGTGAGAATGCGTTACCGCAAAAAAAGGGCAAACCCGCCTGGCTGCGCTTCCTGGCGCACTTTAACGATGTGTTGATTTACGTTCTGCTGGTGGCCGCGTTGCTTAAGCTCTTTATGGGCCACTGGGTAGACATGTTTGTGATCCTTGGTGTTGCCATCATTAACGCGCTGATTGGCCATATCCAGGAGAGCAATGCTGAAAAATCGTTGCAGAGCATTCGCAATATGCTCTCCAGCGAAGCCGTGGTGGTACGACAGGGGAATCATGAAACGATCCCCACCACGGCGCTGGTCCCGGGTGATATCGTGGTGATCCGCGCCGGGGACCGTATCCCTGCGGACCTGCGCGTGATTGAAGCGCACAACCTGCGCGTGGAGGAGGCTATCCTGACCGGCGAATCCACCGTTGTTGAGAAAAACAGCGATGCGCTAAGCGGGGAACTGCCCTTAGGTGACCGGTATAATCTGCTCTACTCAGGCACTACCGTCAGCTCCGGCGGCGGTAAAGGCGTGGTGGTGGCAACCGGGGGCGAGACCGAGCTGGGTCATATCAATCAGATGATGTCCGACATTGAAAAGCACCGCACGCCGCTGATGGTGCAGATGGATAAGCTCGGTAAGACTATCTTCATCACTATCCTGGTGATGATGGTGGCGCTGTTTGTCTTTAGCCTCCTGTTCCGGGATATGCCGGTTTCTGAACTGGTGCTGTCGCTTATCAGCCTCGCCGTTGCCGCCGTGCCGGAAGGCCTGCCGGCCATCATTTCCATCATCCTTTCGCTTGGCGTACAGGCCATGGCGCGTCGCAAGGCCATCATTCGCAAGCTGCCTACGGTGGAAACGCTGGGCGCAATGACGGTCATCTGCTCGGATAAAACCGGCACTTTGACGATGAATGAAATGACGGTCAAAGCGGTGATTACCGCTGACACGACCTATCGCGTGGAGGGCGACAGCTACGAACCGGTGGGGAATATTCACCCCGTCGATGACCCGACGCCCGTCAGCGTGACGCAGGGTTCCCTGCTGGAACGCTACCTGCGCACCATTGACCTCTGTAATGACAGCCAGCTGATCAAAGACGAGCAGGGGCTGTGGAAAATCACCGGGGGACCAACCGAGGGCGCGCTGAAGGTGCTGGCGGCGAAAATCCCGCTCCCACCGCTCGATACCGAAATGCGCAGTAAAATCCCGTTTGATTCGCAGTATAAATACATGTCCACGCTATACCGGCTGGGCGATGAAGAGGTGATTTTGATCACCGGCGCGCCGGACGTCCTGTTCCGCCTCTGCCAGTATCAGCAGACGAATGACGGACTACAGCCGTTCGATCAGCCTTACTGGGAAGGGAAGATTGAAGAGTATGCCCGGGAAGGATTGCGCATGGTGGCTGCGGCCTGGAAACCTGCCCGCGAGGGACAGCGCGAGCTGGATCACCCGGACCTGCATGATGGCGTGATCCTGCTGGGTATTGCAGGAATGATGGATCCGCCGCGTCCGGAGGCCATTACCGCCATTGCCGACTGTCTGCAGGCCGGGATCCGCGTGAAAATGATTACCGGGGACCACCCGCAAACGGCAATGAGCATTGGGAAAATGTTGGGGATAGGTAACGCCGCAAGCGCTATCACCGGACGTGAGCTGGAGGCGATGGACGATCGTCAGCTGAGCGACGCCGCCCAGCAGTACGATATTTTCGCCCGAACCAGCCCGGAGGATAAATTCCGCCTTGTGCAGGCTCTGCAAAGTAAACAGGAAGTCGTGGGCATGACCGGGGATGGCGTAAACGATGCCCCGGCGCTCAAGCGGGCGGATGTGGGTATCGCCATGGGGATTAAGGGGACGGAAGTCACCAAGGAAGCCGCCGATATGGTGTTAACGGATGACAACTTTGCCACCATTGCCCGCGCGGTGCACGAGGGACGTCGGGTTTACGATAACCTGAAAAAGACCATTCTGTTCGTTATCCCCAGCAACATCGCGCAGGCTCTGCTGATCATCATCGCGCTGCTGGCGGGGAACCTGATCCCGCTGACGCCGGTCCTGATCCTGTGGATGAACATGGCGACATCGGCCACGCTGTCGTTTGGCCTGGCGTTTGAAGCGGGTGAGAAAAACATCATGAACCGGCCACCGCGCAAGGCGAATCTCCATGTGATGGACGGCTATGCCATCTGGCGCGTGGTGTTTGTCGGTCTGATGATTGCCATCAGCGCCTTCGTGCTGGAAGCCAGGCTACAGCCGCGCGGCTATTCGGCGGAATTTATCCGCACCGTGCTGCTGCAAACCCTGGTCACTGCGCAGTGGTTCTACATGCTCAACTGTCGCGTGAATGACGGCTTCTCGCTGAGCAAAGGCCTGCTGGCGAACAAAGGGATTTGGATCGTCAGCGGCGTACTGCTGGCGCTACAGCTTCTTATTATTTACGCACCCTTCATGCAGATGCTGTTTGGCACCGAGGCGCTGCCGTTCCGCTACTGGGTCATCACCTTGCTGATTGGTTTTGTGATGTTCCTTATTGTCGAGGCGGAAAAAGTACTGACGCGCAGGTGGCGCAAAACCGAGGCGTGATAGCGTAAACTGAGAAAGCCTGCCTGAGCCCGGGCTTTCTCTTTTTATGAGCACAGGAAACTATGATTCGACTTATCTGGTTCGTCCTTACGCTGTGCGCCGCTGTTCCCGGTGCGTTTGCCGTAACCTATACGCTACCGCCGGAAGGCAGTCGTCTGGTGGGAACCCCGATTATCATCACCGTTCCCGAAGGCAACACGCTGCCTCTGGAGGCCTTTGCCGCGCAGTACGGGCAGGGGCTGAGCAACATGCTGGAAGCAAACCCGGGCGTGGATCCTTTTTTGCCTAAATCCGGCACCCGTCTGGTAATACCTCAGCAGCTGATTTTGCCTGACACCGTCCGCGAGGGGATCATCGTAAATGCGGCGGAAATGCGCCTCTACTACTATCCGCCTGTCGGCAACACCGTTGAAGTGCTGCCCATCGGCATCGGTCAGGCCGGACGCGAAACCCCGCGTAACTGGGTGACGGCCGTTGAGCGTAAGCAGGAGGGGCCAACCTGGTCTCCGACGCCGAACACGCGCCGCGCCTATGCGGCAGAGGGGAAAACGCTTCCGGCGTTCGTGCCCGCCGGGCCGGATAACCCGATGGGGCTGTATGCGATTTATATCGGCAGGCTCTATGCCATTCACGGCACAAACTCGAATTTCGGCATCGGGCTGCGGGTGAGCCAGGGCTGTATTCGTCTGCGTAATAACGACATCAAATACCTTTTCGATAATGTCCCCGTAGGAACCCGCGTGCAGCTTATCGACAGGCCCGTTAAAAGCACCACCGAGCCGGACGGCAGCCGCTGGGTTGAGGTTCATGAGCCATTATCACGTAACCGCGCGGAATTTGAGTCAACACGGAAAGTGCCTCTGCCCATTTCAGGCGCACAGCGGACGCAGCTGATAAACGAGGGGGCGGGGGCAGAACTGGAGCGGCGGTCGGGGATGCCGGTGAAGCTCAGCCATTGAGTTCGTTTCGCCCGGTGGCGCTGCGCTTACCGGGCCTACAGTCCCGTAGGTCGGGTAAGGCGAAGCCGCCACCCGACAATTTTACCCGCCGCAGAAAAGCAAAAAGCCTGCTTTAAAAGCAGGCTTTTCAAATTTGGCTCCTCTGACTGGACTCGAACCAGTGACATACGGATTAACAGTCCGCCGTTCTACCGACTGAACTACAGAGGAATCGTGTGAACGGGGCGCATATTATCGACCTGCGTTCGCCTTGTCAAAGGATGGATCAACACCTTTTGATCGTTTGCTGACAAAATCAGCAAAGTGGCGCTTTTGCCAACGTAATGCACCGTCATGGTGCAAACATACCTCTAATGGGGCAGATCATAAACTGCTGTTTCAGTCATTAAACCCCCATCCATGATTAGCTTTCCTTATTTTCAGCCGCTTAGCAACAAATCAGACCTCTTCGCAAAACTGGCATTCATATTGCAAAACCAGTTCAACAACGACAGCCGGTTCCGGCACAGTTTTTTGAACAGGGGGCAAAATGAACTTAAGACGACTGAAATACTTCGTAAAAATCGTCGATATCGGCAGCCTGACTCAAGCGGCAGAAGTGCTGCATATCGCGCAGCCTGCGCTGAGCCAGCAGGTGGCTACGCTGGAAGGCGAGATGGATCAGCAATTGCTGATCCGCACCAAGCGCGGCGTGACGCCAACAGAAGCAGGCAAAATTTTGTATACCCATGCCCGCACTATTCTGCGTCAGTGTGAACAGGCGCAGCTGGCGGTGAACAATGTCGGCCAGACCCTGAGCGGCCACGTTTCCATTGGTTTAGCGCCAGGAACCGCGGCATCGTCTATCACCATGCCACTGCTGCAGGCCGTTCGCTCTGAACTGCCTGAAGTGCTGGTCTACCTGCACGAAAACAGCGGTTCCGTTCTGAATGACAAACTGCTCAACGGCCAGCTGGATATGGCCGTCCTTTACGATCGCTCTCCCGTCGCCGGGATCACCAGCCAGCCGCTGCTGAAAGAAGATCTATATCTGGTCGGCACCCGCGACTGCCCGGGTCAGAGCGTTGATTTAACCGCCGTGGCCGAGATGAATCTCTTCCTGCCGCGCGATTACAGCGCGGTGCGCGTGCGCGTGGATGAAGCGTTCTCCCTGCGCCGCCTGACGGCCAAAATTATTGGCGAAATTGATTCTATTTCCACGCTGACCGCAGCGATTGCCAGCGGAATGGGAGTGACGGTCCTGCCGGAATCTGCCGCCCGCTCGCTGTGCAGTGCGGCAAACGGCTGGATGGCGCGCATCACCACGCCTTCAATGAGCCTGCCGCTGTCGCTGAACATGTCCGCACGCGGATCGCTGTCGCCGCAGGCGCAGGCGGTAAAAGAGATTTTGATGTCGCTGGTCAGCAAGCCGTCGCTTGAGAACCGTGAACTCCAGCTCGTGAGTTGATATTCCATAAAAGCATAAGATGCTGGTTTTTATTATTTGTTCTGCAGCTCAGCTGACTCTAACAATAGAGCTATGTCAGATGCGCCGGAGTGAATCGTGAATTTCCAGCAACTTAAAATTATCCGTGAGGCGGCCAGGCGGGACTACAACCTGACCGAAGTCGCTAACATGCTTTATACATCCCAGTCTGGCGTCAGCCGCCATATTCGCGAGCTGGAAGAGGAACTGGGGATAGAGATTTTTATCCGTCGCGGCAAGCGTCTGCTTGGGATGACGGAGCCGGGCAAGGCATTGCTGACCATCGCTGAGCGGATCCTCAACGAGGCCAGCAACGTGCGTCGTCTGGCGGATCTCTTCACCAATGACGCCTCGGGCGTGCTCACCATCGCCACTACCCACACCCAGGCGCGCTACAGCCTGCCGCCGGTGATTAAAGCCTTCCGCGAACTTTTCCCAGATGTCCGTCTGGAGCTTATTCAGGGCACGCCGCAGGAAATTGAAGTGCTGCTGCAAAACGGCGGGGCAGATATCGGCATCGCCAGCGAGCGTCTGAGCAACGATCCGCTGCTGGTGGCCTTCCCGTGGTTCCGCTGGTACCACAGTTTATTACTCCCAGTCGATCATCCGCTGAATCAGGTCTCTCCCCTGACGCTGGAAGACATTGCGAAATGGCCGCTGATCACTTACCGCCAGGGCATTACCGGACGCTCGCGTATTGATGAAGCCTTCAACCGCAAAGGGCTAACGCCGGACGTGGTGCTGAGCGCGCAGGACTCCGATGTGATCAAAACCTACGTCGAGCTGGGTCTGGGCATTGGCCTGGTGGCGGAACAGTCCAGCGGGGAACGCGAAGACGGGAACCTCGTGCGTCTTGATACGCGTCACCTGTTTGACGCCAATACCGTCTGGCTTGGGCTGAAGCGCGGACAGCTGCAGCGCAACTATGTCTGGCGCTTTATCGAGCTATGCAATGCCGGGCTGTCTGTGGACGAGATTAAACGTCAGGTAATGGAGCCGGAAGAAGTGGCGATTGATTACCAGATCTAGCTGCTGGCTTGCCCGATAGCGCTGCGCTGGCCGGGCTTGTCGCTCAGTTGAAAGGATAGTTTTTAGAGAGGGAATAGCACGATGGGAAGAACCCTTGAGCAGCTTATAAAGAATGATGGAAAACGTCGCTGGTTTATCCGCCCGATCTGGCACCTGTAAAGTGTCTTTGTGTTCACCGGACAGATTTCGCCCCATTACAAAGGTACAAACATGACAACACGCGAAGCCGTTTTCCCCTTCGGACGGCAGGCGCTCTATGATCGTAATCGGTACTCACCTGCCATCAAATCTAGCGGTTTCCTACGGGTCTTGATATGACAGAGGAAAATTAATGAAAGCAGCGGTTTATGACGTGGAAGGCGCTCCCGACGTCCTGCAATACATTGATGTCCCGGATCCGGTCGCAGGGCCTGATGACGTCCTGATTTCTGTCGAGGCAATCTCGATTGAGGGGGGAGATCTGATCAACCGGCGTTCAACTCCGCCGCCTCTTCCTTCGTGGATCGTTGGCTACGCGGCCGCGGGCACAGTGGTTGCCGTCGGTTCGAAAGTCCGTCATCGCAGGGTTGGAGACAGAGTGACTGCGTTTAGCATGCAGGGATCGCATGCGGAACGTTGGGCTGTGCCTGCGGAACGAACCTGGCTTATACCGGATGGGGTGGATGCAGCAGACGCGGCGGTGGTACCGATTTCTTTTGGAACCGCGCATCATTGCCTTTTCACTCGAGGCATGCTCCGGCATGGAGAAACCGTCCTGATTCAGGCAGCAGCAGGGGGCGTGGGGCTCGCGGCCGTTCAGCTTGCCTCACAAGCAGGCGCGACGGTTATCGCTGTGGCAAGCGGGACGCAGCGAAGAAGTCGGTTGCTTGAATTGGGTGCCGATTATGTCGTGGATCGTGTAGAGGACAACATCGTTGACAGTGTCCGAGAGTGCACCCGTGGCGCCGGTGTTGACCTCGTCATCGATCCGGTAGGGACGACGTTGCCTGTTTCGCTTTCTGCACTCGCTCCGCAAGGACGTCTCGTCTTCGTCGGTAATGCGGGCGGTGGCAGTCTGACTGTCGACTTGTGGCCGCCAATGCAGTCTAACCAGACTCTCATGGGAGTATTCATGGGGCCCCTTTTTGAAAGGCCCGGCGTTCGGACAAGTGTGGACGGCATGTTGCAGGCTGTGGCAGCAGGGCGCATCAGGGTTGTCATTGACCGTGTCTTCCCCCTGGCTAACGCCGCCGCAGCCCACGAATTCGCTGAGACAGCGAAACCGCTTGGCCGTATCGTTATGAAGCCGTGAGAGAGGAGGCCTCAACTTGGCTCCGACATAGCTCCGATCCGGAAGCCGCCTCGCATTTCGTTTATCCTATCCGCCATAATCCTTTGAACTGCAAAATCTATGGATGTTATATTAAAATATAATATTCGGAGGTGCGCTATGTATACAACTCGTCTGAAAAAGGTCGGCGGATCCATCATGCTGGCGGTTCCTCCCGCCGTGCTGAAAACGCTGGAGCTCTCGACGGACAGCGAAGTCGGCATGACCATTAATAATGGCTGCCTGATTATCGAACCCCAGAAACGGCCTCATTATTCGCTTGAGGAGCTGCTGGCGCAGTGCGATCCGCACGCTGAAATGAGCGAAGAGGAGCGGGAATGGATTGATGCGCCTGCGGTAGGCAAGGAGATCCTGTAAATGGACAGAGGGGAAATCTGGCTTGTTTCACTGGATCCGATTGCTGGCCACGAGCAAAGTGGAAAACGTCCGGTACTCATCGTATCGAAGGCATCGTTTAACAAGCTGACCCGGCTACCGGTAGTGGTTCCCGTCACCAGCGGCGGAAACTTTGCTCGCACTGCAGGTTTCACCGTTTCACTGGAAGGGGCGGGGACAAAAACAACGGGCGTTATTCGCTGCGACCAGCCCAGAACCATTGATATGGTTGCCCGGAACGGCATGCGGCTGGAACGCATACCTGACGCCGTTGTAAATGAGGTGCTTGCCAGGCTGGATGCGATTCTGAATTAACATCAGAGACGCAGAAAAGCAAAAAGCCTGCTTTAAAAGCAGGCTTTTCAAATTTGGCTCCTCTGACTGGACTCGAACCAGTGACATACGGATTAACAGTCCGCCGTTCTACCGACTGAACTACAGAGGAATCGTGTGAACGGGGCGAATATTATCGACCTGCGTTCCCCTTGTCAAAGGGGGAAAGTAAACTTTTCGTTCGTTTGCCGACAATTTCAGCAAATCGCTGATTTTATAGCAAATTCGCGTTGAAATTACACAGCAATATGCGCCGCCCGCAGGCGGCGCGCAGGATCAGAACAGTACGGAGTAGTTCAGACCAAAGGTGCGTCCGCGACCTTTATAGGTATACAGGCCCGGTGCGCCATAGGTTGGGCTATACAGCCCCGGCGCGCGCTGGCCCCAGGCGGTGGTGTAGTCTTTGTCCAGCAGGTTTTCCACGCTGAAGCTGACCTTGCCCACCGGCAGGGCGTAGCTGCCCAGGAAATCAATGGTGTTATAGCCATCGATCTTCTTACCGTCGGCGTCAGACACGTCAAAGGTCTGCGTGCTCTGCACGCGCAACGCCCAGTCGCCCGGTGCCCAGTTAACCCATGCGCTGGCCTTCGACGGGCTGGCGCTGTCGACCGTCAGCTTCTCCCATTTTCCGTTTTCACGCGTCTCAGACTTAATGGCGTTAAAGTTCGCGCCGGTGCTCCAGTCGCTGTCGGTGAAGAAGTAGTCCACCTGGCCTTCTACCCCGTAAATACGACGTTTATCGTCTTCGAGGTTGATGGTCATGTCACTCTTGTTGATGGTGATGGTTTTATCCGAGAGCGAGTAGTACGCCGCGACCTGCGTGCGCAGGTTGTCGCCGGTGAAACGCCAGCCCAGCTCGTAGGCGTTGACCTTGATCCCGTCCAGAGTCGAGTCGTTCACGTTCACGCTGTTCAGCAGGCGATAGTGGCCGTCGACGAGCTGGTAGGTGCCAGAGCCGTAGTATTTCGCCAGGTCCGGAATTTCGAAGCCTTGCGAGAAGTTAAACCACAGCTGCTGCTGTTCGGTCAGGCGACCGAGTATCCCGGCGTTAAACAGGAAGTTGTTGTAATCCGTTTTCCCACCCGGCACCGCGTCGGCGGAGGTGGCTTTCCCGTTAGCGATGGCCTGCTGCTGGGCGTAACCAACAAAGTCATCCACCTTGTTTTCAGTGTATTGATAGCGCACGCCGCCGCTCAGAGTGATGGCATCAATGTCATAGCTGGCCTGCAGGAACGGGGCAAGGTTGGTAATGCTGTAACCCGGATAACGGCCCACGTTGTAGGCATTTTCCAGATCCATACCGCCGCTTGCCGCCGCTTTACTCAGATCGAAGAACTGCTGGTTGGCATCGAAGGTTTCATGGTCAGCATCGACACCCCAGGTGAGGGTCAAATCATCCACCGGCTTGCTGTTCAGCGTCAGCTTGCCGCCGTAAAAGTCGGTTTTCTGCTGGGATGCGCCAATGCTGGTTACCGCGCCTTTACTCAGCGTCGGGAACGGGTAGTAGGTCAGGCTCTCATCGCGATAGTAAATCTGCGCGACCAGGTCCTGGCCCCAGAAATCGGTATTCGAGTACTGCAGGTTAATCAGGTGGCGCTCGGTACCGGGGATACGATCGGAGTTGAGGTTGTCTTTGTTGTAGGCTTTTGCATCGCCCGTCACCGCCGAGAAGTTTTCGCCGAGGAACAGACCATGCTTCCCGTCGGACTCGCTCTTGTAGTACTGCGTGGTGAGCTGCAGCTGCTGATGATCGTCAATGTTGATGGTACCCGTGCCCATCACGTCAATACGGTCGGAATACTGCAGGCCGGTCTGGGTGTTATCGATAATCACCTCGTCGCCGTTGCCGTCATACCAGCCACCGTAGCGCTGATACGACACCGACAGACGACCGGAGGCCTTATCGTTGCCGCCGCTGACGGCTGCCGACACGTTCTCATCGTGATCGTTGTGGCTGTTAAACCCGCTCTTTGTCCCGGTCTGGAACTCCACTTCGGTATCCGGCTGGCCCTTTTTGGTGACGATGTTCACCAGGCCGCCGGTGCTGCCGCCGCCATAGAGCGAGGTGGCACCGGAGATCACTTCGATACGATCGATATTGAACGGATCGATAGAGTCGAGCTGGCGGCTGTCGCTGCGTGACGAGTTCAGACGCACGCCGTCCACCATCACCATCATCGAACGACCGCGCAGGTTCATGCCGTAGTTGGTGCGCCCCTGGCTGCTGACGTCCATGCCCGGGATCAGCTGGGCCAGCACTTCTTTAATCTCTTTTCCGCCCTGAACCTGCTGCTCAATTTCAGCCCGTTCAATGACCCAGGTGGTCTGCGCCATCTCAGCCACGCTGCGGTGAGCACGGCTGGCAGAGACCACGATATCTTCTTCCTTTTGTTCTTCCGCCCACGCAGAGGTAGAAAGCATTGCAAACAAGCAAGGATTTAAAACCCAAAGATGAGAACGTTTCATTGTTATGTTGATCCTGAATGTGTGTGTCAGTACTCGGTCGTTTTTGCTAAAGATTTAAAAACCTGGCTACTTTCCGGGCTGGCGGTGCTTCGCCAGTGGATAACGCCAGGGGTGGTAGCCAGTTCAAACGGCTCTTCATCGTGCGCGCGATTCAGAATTCGCGCCGCGCGCCAGGCCATCAGGCTGAGCTGGGGTTCGGCAATGCCGAGACGGTGCATCCCGGCGTTTACGGCAAACAGGCGGTTGCTCTGCGGGCCGTCCCATTCAAGGGTGAAATCGTTGTTAATGCAGAAGGCCTCATCCGTATCCCGATGGAGGCGGTGAGACAGCGGCGCGAGGAACGCAGGCTGCACGGCGCGGTAGCCGGTGGCGAAAATCACCACGTCGCTCTCCAGCTGTTCCTGACCGCCATCAAGATGATGCTGAATGCTCAGGCGATGTCCGTTTTCCTGGCGCGTGAGGGCCGTCACCGAGCGGGATGGCAGGAGGTGAGCCCAGGGTTTTTCACGCAGCACTTCAAAGCGGTGGTACATGGCGCGGTAAATCGCCAGCAGCGATTCCGTGGTAATACCGTCAGAGGTCATCTTTTGCTCGTGCAGCATCTGGCGACGCGACTCTTCACCGAGCGTGGAGAAGCTGTCCACGTACTCTGGCGTAAAGTATTCGTTGGCAAAGGCAGCTTCATCCAGCGCGTTGTAGTTGTTGCGGCGCGATACCCAGTTCAGGCTCCGCGGCTGGCCCCATTCGCCGCGGAAGATATTCAGGAACAGATCGGCCCCGCTCTGGCCGCCGCCGATCACGGTGACGCGCTTGCCCGCGAGATCCGGCGTGCGCAGCATCATCTCGCTGGCGTGGAAGCAGGTATCGTCCTGCATCGTGACGCAGTCAGGCAGGTTGATCTGTTTACCAATCCCCACGCAGACGTGGCGCGCCAGGAAGCGGTCCCGCTGGGTCACCACCTCAAACAGGCCGCTTGTCTCATCAAAGCTCACCTGCTGCACCTGTTGGCTGAATGACAGGTTGGTGAGATTTTCCGCCGCCCAGCACAGGTAGTCCGCAAACTCCTCGCGGGAGACGGTGCGCTGCTCGGTGGTCAGAAAGCGGTAGAACTTTTTACGCTGCACCAGGTAGTTCAGGAAGCTGTGGCGGTTGGTCGGCTCCACGGCGCTGACCAGATCCTTCAGGAAGCTGGTCTGCATGTGACAGTCCGGCACCATCATCCCCGGGTGCCAGGAGAAGTGCGGTTTACGCTCAAGGAACAGCGAGCTAAAACCGTCCAGCCCTTCGGCCAGAGCGGCGATGCTGAGGTTAAACGGGCCAATACCAATGCCGATGAAATCATAGGTTTTCATTGCGCTGACTCCCGGGAGGCCAGAAAAAGAGGGTTATCAAGATCGGTAACGTAGTTCGGCAGCATGCGGCTGCCGCCGTCGTGTTCGGAGAAGGTCAGTTTGACCGGGTTGAGGATCACGCGAATAATCTGCGGCTTGAAGAGATCGAATTTGGCGAAGCGTTCTGCCAGATCCGGGTGTGCAGCCATATAGCCACGTAATACCTTGGCCAGAATCTGATAGAAGCGCGTTTCGCTAACGCCGCATTGCAGGGTGAGGCGCGAGATAAAGCGCAGCACCGTCACAAAGTTGCCGGTTTGCAGGTCGTGAATGATGTAATCCGCGCTGAGGCGCGCCGTGACGGCCTTCACCTGCTCCGGCAGGCTCTGCGCCTGCGGGAAGTCTTCATCCACCAGGCGCATATCGCCCTGGAAATCTTTCAGCAGGATGCGCTGCGGGACGTAGTCATTCATCACCAGCGTCACGTTCTGGCCGTGGGCGATCAGCGCCACGCCGTAGCGGCAGAGCAGGTGGTAGAACGGGATCACCGTTGCTTCAAACAGCTTTTCCAGCCACGCGTCGGCGCTTAACCCCGAACGGTTAATCCACGCATCGATCAGTGGGCGCCCTGCGTTGTCGGTTTCCATCAGCGCCGCCATCAGCACCGCCTGTTCACCGTCCTCTAAATAACAGGATGGGGTCTCGCGCCAGATCACCCCCAGCATCTCCTGATAGCGGTAGGGCGCTTTCGGCAACGCGGCATAGCCCGGATGCGACAGATATCCGGCGGCGGGTTCGCCAAGCACCTGCGCGCCTGAGCGGGCAAGCGTGGCATCGGTGGCAAACTGCTGCTGCAGCCAGCGCGAGGCCAGCGGCCCGGCGGCAATGTACTTGCCCGGAATGCCGCGATAGCAGGAGGTGTTGTAGATAGTCAGCGGAAGCTTGATGTCATACGACGCGCGACGGCTGGCGTTAGTGAGGGTGCGCAGGGACTGCTGCGCCAGATACTCATCGCCAAATTCGCCCAGCTCAACCATTTCACCGCGCGCCAGCTGCGCCAGGAAATGAATGGCGATCTTCTGCTGCCACTGCCACGGGTGCAGCGGCACCGGCAGCCAGCTATCGTTCAGACCTAGCGCCTGCCAGCGGGCGTCAAAGCGGGCGCGCTCGGCGTTGTCCATGGCGCTGGCCAGCAGAGCGTTGATATCGCAATCGGCGTCGCTGCTCCAGACAAGATGCTCCCGCTGAACGGCGACCCAGTGCAGGCGGAAACGTCCGAGATACTCAGGCGCGTACTGACGCAGCGCGTCCAGCCCCCAGCCGCGGCGACCTTTGTTGAAAATAAACTTCGGGTGACCGCTCATCAGACACTGTAATTCGTCCGGGTCGAGGTGGATCAGCGCGTCCGCGTCAAGCGCTTCACGCGCCTGAAGCAGCTGCATATCGCCGCGCAGCGTGGCGTAGAGATCTTCCATGTGCTCTGCCGTTTGCGCGTCGCTCATCTCCAGCACTGTTGCGAGCTGCAGGAGTGCGCTTTCCGCTTCGACGGCTTCGCCGCTGGCGGTGGTCAGGCTGGCAGGATCGATGTGCAGCCAGCCCCAGATCCCACGAGCGGCGCGAAACTGCCAGGACTCTCTGCCCATGGTGATGCGCCAGACTCCCGACGAAACCTGCTCAGCGCGCAGGGTGCCTTCGTATTCCAGCTCGGCGAGGATCTTCGCCACCATTTCGCGGTTCACTTTCTGCCAGAGTGCGTTCACAGGCCCACCTCGCTGAAGAAGCGGTGACGCTGGCTCATGATGAGGCGCGAGCGCTTGTGCGGGAAGTCGAACTCTTTCATCGTGTCAAAACCGGCGGATGCCAGATGGCGGAACAGGCGCTGATTGTCGAAGCGCGGCTCGGCGACAATGCGCGCGGTGCGCGGCTCATCGAGATATAAATAGTGGCTCAGGCCGCGCAGCCAACTGCGGATGTACTGCGCGCCGCGCCAGTTTTCTTCACCCACCAGCATGTGCAGCCCGCGGTCAAACGGCTGCCAGCGATAGTGACGGCCAATGCGGTCTTCCGCCGCCCAGTAGAGTTCAAAATAGCCGAACGGCTGGTCGTCAAAGCAGCCGATAACCGGGTAGCAGTAGGTCGAGTCAAGCTGGCGACGCAGGTAGCTTTCCTGCTCGGCCTGCGGGCCCGCCATCTCCCAGAAGGCGTTCACGCGCGGGTTGTTCATCCATTGGGTAAAACGCTCGCCGTCCAGCGTCACGTCGGCCACGCGGAAGCTCAGGGTGCGCTTAATTTGCGGATCGTAACGGCGGTACACTTCGCCCTGCGGGCGGCGAGGACGCAGCGGGAAGTACAGCTGACGGCTCTCATCAAACTGCATCCCGCCGCTGGACTGCGGCTGTTCGCCTTTTAGCCACAGCGGCAGCTGCCAGAAGGTTTCACGCGCCAGATAATCCCCGCTTGCCAGACGAAACAGCGCCTGCGCCTGCGGTTCATCCTGCCAGGTTGCCCAGGGCAGGGTGATGCCGGTCAGCGTGGGTGCGGCAACAAACAGCTGATCCAGCGCCTCGGCCAGCCAGCCGTCCGGGATCCCGTTCAGACGCTCCAGCACCGCGCTGCCGTCAAGACCCAGCGTCAGCGGCAGGTTTTTTTCCGTGGCTGTGCAGCGAAAGCCGTAGCCGGAATGGACGATATTCGCAATGGCCATCACGCCTTCTCCTTGTAAAACGGGTTGCTAAAGTCGAAATAGATCACCGCCGGATCGACGATGGTGTTTTCATTGCGATCGTGCAGGTAGCAGAAGAAGTTGCCTTTGCAGTTCCAGGTCGGGCTGTCGAGCACGTAGTCGAGGCAGCGGGTCTGCAATGCCGTCTTGCGCAGTTCGGCCAGCGCGTCGCGCACCCGGGACATCAGGCTCTCCTCGCTGTCAAAACCGGCGGCGGCAAGGGCGGCGGTGACGGCAAGGGTAGAGTTCAGCAGCAGGTAGTACGGGAAGTAGCGCAGCAGCTGGCTGTCGCCGAAGCGGTTTTCCACCTCCGTTTCACCCGCCTCTTTCAGCCACGCATCGGCCCCTTCGGTCCATGCACTGCCCTGGCAGTCGCGGTAGATAAGCCCGACGGGGAAATCCTGCTGCATTTCAACGAGGATATTCTGCTGGTGTGCCAGCAGGACAAGGCCGTAGTCCGCCTCGGCGCTGAACAGCGGGAGTAACACGCGGTCGCAATAGGCGTCGAGCCAGCAGCGGGCGGCCCGGTCGAGCGGTAATTCCAGACGCTGGCTGAGACGGCGCACCGCCGCGGCCAGCAGGCTGTCACCGCCGTCCGGCGCGGCCTGGGTCAGGCTCACCAGCACGTTGGTCTGGGTGTCTGGCGTATCGAACAGCAGATTGACGCGCAGGGCCATCAGGCTCTCTTCCTGAACGATGCCGTTTTCGTCACGCAGACCAGCCCAGCCGTCTTCCTGCATCACGCGCATGGTCGGGTAGCGTGCCTGCAAACCTTGCCAGCGTTCCGTTTTCGCCAGGCGCGCCAGGCGCATCCCGCGCTTCACTTCTTTCACCGACAGCGTGCGCACGGAGTTGGTCAGGCGCACGCTGAGGGAGAACTTAATCATGTCGCTGTTGGTTTCGCTGTACAGCGAGCGTGACGAGCTGGTGGGCAGCCACTGCGCGCCCGCTTCGCCCAGATCCTGCAATGAACCTTTTTCCGCCAGACGCTGGCACCACGCCTGCTCCAGCAGATAGTCGGCCTGCCACGGATGCATCGGCAGCAGCCAGCGGGTGTCGGTGAAGTGGCCGAGCAGCTCAGGCGCGCTCTGTGCGGCGAAGCGCAGCAGACGTTCGCGCAGGGAGACGTTCAGGCTATCACCGGCAATAAGCGTGCTCTCAACGGCAAACCAGCGCAGCGGGAAGCGGGAGGCGAAATCAGGCAGATAGCGCCGCGCCTCGGTTTCGCTGAACGGCTCGTGGGATTTTGGCGCAGGGTGAAACGCGTGGCCGACCAGCAGCGCCTGTTCCGCCTCGGCAAACGTCAGCGGTTTATCGCGCAAGGTTGCCCAGCTGTGGCGCAGATCGATCGCCTGCCAGGTATGCGCATGGCTTTCAAGGACGCGTTGTTTAAAGCGTGCCAGCGTTTCGCTATCCAGTGAGCCTTTTACGGAGGCTTTTTCAAGAATTAAATCAACTAATTGCGTAAAGGTGACGGCGTCACCGCTATCGCTGTCGGCGTGGAGCAGCGTTGCCGGAAAACGATACTGGTGATGCTGGGTAGGCGAAAAATAGCGTACTGGAACCCGAATAGCCTGGGTCTGGGAAAGCGGGATATGAATCTGCGATAACTCATCCGCAGCGGTAGCGGGGTGATAGTGCCAGTCCTTCGTTTCGCGCAGCAGCGCGTTCAAAAAACACTGGGCCGCAACGTCTGTACCGGCGGAGCGGGGCAGAGCACGCATAAAAGTACCTCATTCCATGACTGATAATAATTCTCGTTATGATATTCATTCTGTTTACAGTCGCAACTATTTTTGCAATATTTGTTTTCATAAACTTCATAATTTCCACATATTTATTGACACTATCTTCACAATTCTATGCGCTCAACCTCTGAAACTCTGATGGACAATGTCATCCCGAAAGCGAACTGGCCCCTGGCGCTGTGCGCCGGTTTATTAGGTATCGGGCAAAATGGTTTGCTGGTCATGCTGCCGCAGCTGGTCAGCCTGACCGGACTCTCACTCTCCGTCTGGGCGGGGCTACTGATGTTTGGCTCAATGCTCTTTTTACCCGCCTCTCCCTGGTGGGGGCGACAGAGCGAGCGGCACGGCTGCAAGGTGGTCATGATCGCCTCCCTCGGTGGTTATCTGGCCAGTTTCCTGGTGATGGCGCTGGTGGTCTGGGCGATGAGCAACGGCGTGTTAAATGCTTTGTGGGGGCTGGCGGGGCTTGTTCTCTCGCGCACGCTGTACGGCCTGACGGTCTCCGGGCTGGTGCCAGCCGCGCAGACGTGGGGCATTCAGCGCGCGGGTCTGGAGAAGAGAATGGCGGCGCTGGCGACCATTAGCTCGGGTCTCAGCTGCGGACGTCTGCTGGGGCCGCCGCTGGCAGCGCTGATGCTTAGCGTTAACCCGGTGGCGCCGCTCTGGCTAATGGCAATAGCACCTTTCATCGCGCTGCTGCTGGTGCTGCGGGAAGTGGCCGATCCGCCGCTGCCGCCGGTGGCGCACCAGTCGACGCGGCTGAAGGTATCGATGCTACCGTTTCTGGGGCTGGCACTGCTGCTGGCGGCGCTGGTGAGCCTGATGCAGCTTGGCCTGTCACCGCATCTGCATCCGTTGCTCCAGGGCGACCCGGTGCAAATCAGCCATCATGTTGCGATGCTGCTGAGCCTGGCCGCACTGGCCACACTCGCGGCGCAGTTTCTGGTGGTTCGCCCGCAGCATTTCAGCCCGATGACGCTGCTCTGCATCGCGGCGGTGTTAATGGTGGCAGGACTTGGGGTGATGTGTCTCGCGGATGTGGCGCTGTTCTATGTGGGGATCGTCATCACGTCGCTGGGGGCGGCAATGGCCACGCCGGGCTATCAACTGCTGCTAAACGACAGGCTGACGACAGGGAAAGGGGCGGGCGTTATCGCCACCAGCCATACGTTAGGATACGGGGTGAGTGCGATGCTGGTGCCTGTCGTAACCCGCTTTTACGGTGAGTCGTTTTTAATTGCTGCCGCATGGGGAATGGCGCTGCTGTTTTTGCTGGTGAGCATAGGGGTACGCTGCTCCGCGCGTCCCCCTGCTGAAAAAGCTTAATGGACCTGGCGGGACGGATTACCGGCGGGCTCTTCGTTTTGCCGCAGACGCTGCAACGGATCCTGCTGGTAAAACTGGCAAAAACGCTGCCACAGCGCCGGGAATCGCGGCGCAAAGAGTTCCGGTGCGCTAAAGAAATACTCTGACAGCACCGCAAAACACTCGGCAGGATCGGTTGCGGCATAGGCATCAATACTGGCCGCGCTTTCACCCACCAGGTCTATCTCATCCTGGATATTCTCCATCGCCGCATGCAGGTCGTGCTCCCATCCGGCCACTTCACGAAGCGGGATCAGCGGCACGCCGCTGGCGCGATCGCCGTTGCGGGTATCCAGCTTGTGCGCCACTTCATGAATAATCAGGTTGAAGCCTGAGGCATCAAACGAGTCCTGAATATCCAGCCAGTTAAGGATGATCGGCCCTTGCTGCCAGCTCTGACCGGACTGCACCACGCGCTGGTTGTGCACCAGCCCGATGTCATCTTCCCACTCGTCATCGACGATAAAGGGGGCCGGGTAGATCAGCACTTCGTGGAAGCCATCCAGCCACTCAATGCCAAGCTCCAGCACCGGCAGACAGAAAAGCAGGGCGATACGGGTATTTTTCAGCGGATCCAGCTCGAACCCCTGCAGCGGAACCAGGCGTTTTTGCTGCAAAAAACGATCCGCCATCTGAACCAGTTTCGATTGTTCATCCGGCTTAAGATTAGCCAGAACAGGGATCGCCAGCGCGTCATCCCACGGCAGCGCCATATCCCGGCCAGCCTCATTCGTTTTCCAGGGCCACTTAATCATCGCTTTGCTCGCAAACTCGTCACTTGAACAAAATGGGAAAGTCAGGTTTGGTTAAGATGCCAGAAAATCGCTCACTGCGACAATTCCGGCCTGAATAAACTATCATTCGTACGTAGCGGTGGGTAGCGGTTTGCGGGCATCACCTTCATTTTGTGAAGTCTGTCGTAGCCTTAGCCCACAGGTTCAGTGAAGAAATCAGTACGGTATTGAAAAATGAGCGATTTCAAAGGTAACAAGCAGGATCTGCCCAGCCGAGCATGCGTGCACTGCCAGCGGCCTATGACGTGGCGAAAGAAATGGGCGAAATGCTGGGATGAGGTCAAATACTGTTCTGAGCGTTGTCGCAGGAGCCACCGTTGACCGAACTGCGCCTGATTCTGGGCGATCAGCTTAATCCACACCACGGCTGGTTTGATGACTGCAATCCGAATGTCATTTACGTGATGCTGGAACTGCGGGCAGAAACCGCGTATGTGCTTCACCACGCCCAGAAAGTTATCGCCATCTTCGCGGCCATGCGCGCGTTTGCCTCTTCGTTAAAGGAGAAAGGACATCGGGTGAGGTATGTCCGGCTCTCTGACAGCTCCAACCGCGGCGCGCTGGAAGATAATCTCAACGCGCTTGTCGCGCACTACGGCGCGGAAAGGGTGTTGTGGCAGGAGCCCGACGAATGGCGGCTTGATACCCAGCTGCAGGCGTGGGCGAAAACGGTCTCCGTCGAAACGGCCTGCGTCAGCAGCGAGCATTTCTTCACCACCCGTGAACAGGTGAGCGCGTTCTTTGCAACGCGCAAAAGCTGGCGAATGGAGTACTTTTACCGGGAAATGCGTCGTCAGCACGGCATACTGTTGACGTCAGAAGGCGAGCCGGAAGGGGGAAAATGGAATTTTGATGCTGAAAACCGCAGGCGCTGGTCCGGCGAGCCGCCCGCGCCGGGCGACTCGCGTCCGCTCCACGATTATTCAGCCTTATGGGCGGAGATCCAACGCTGCGGCGTAAACACCTTTGGCGAACCGCAGGCCGGGAATTTTCGCTGGCCGCTCAACCGTGCGGAAGCCAAAGCCGGGCTGGATGACTTTATCACTCACGTGCTCCCGCAGTTTGGTGCCTGGCAGGATGCGATGCACGCGGAGGAGCCATTTCTTTTCCACTCGTTAATTTCATTCGCGCTGAACACCAAAATGCTTAATCCGCGGGAAGTGGTGGCTGCCGCCCAGCAGGCATGGCGTTCGGGCCATGCGCCGCTGCCTGCCATTGAAGGGTTTATCCGACAGATTCTCGGATGGCGGGAGTACGTGCGCGGGATTTACTGGTCGCAGATGCCGGGCTACCGGGAGCTGAATGCCTTAGACCAGCACGCCCCGCTGCCGGACTGGTTCTGGACGGGCAAGACGCAAATGCGCTGCCTGGCGCATGCCGTTGGGCAGTCGCTCACCGAGGCTTACGCCCACCATATCCAGCGCCTGATGGTCATCGGGAACTTTAGCCTGCTCAGCGGCCTGTCGCCCCAGGCGGTTCATGAATGGTATCTGGGGGTCTACATTGATGCCTTTGAATGGGTGGAGCTGCCCAATACCCTCGGCATGAGCCAGTTTGGCGATGGCGGGTTACTGGCCAGTAAGCCCTACGTCTCAAGCGCGTCATATATTCATAAGATGAGTAACTACTGTCAGGGCTGCCGGTATCAGCACAATCAGCGTACCGGAGAGCTGGCGTGTCCCTTCAATGCCCTTTACTGGGATTTCTTTGCGCGCAATCAGGCGCGTCTGGGTAACAATCCCCGCCTGGGCATCGTCTTTAAACAGCTTGCGAACATGAAGGAAGAGGAGCGGCAGGCCCTTGCCGATCGCGCCGGGTATGTTCGCCTGCATCTCAACGACCTCTGAGGTATTTCTACACCGCACCGGTTGCGGTAGGTCAATAAGACGCTATTATTTTTGACTTTGTTGCGTATTCCCTGACAGGACATCCAGACGCTATGCCCGTGAATTTTGACCTTAACGATCTTTATGCTTTCAGAGCGTTAGTGGAATACGGTAACTTCCGTGTCGCTGCTGAATCTATCTGCTTATCCCAGTCGGCGCTGAGCCGCAGGATTGAAAAGCTGGAAGCCGCGCTGGGAAACCGGCTGTTCGATCGTACCACCCGCCGCGTGGCCTTAACGTTATACGGGCAAAACTTTGCTGAACGCTCCGCGCAGCTGCTCGACAACGTTGAGTCAATGCTCGCGGATGTTGATAAAGTCAGTGAAGAGCGGACGGGGCTGATTACGGTTGCCACGGTACCTTCCGCCGCCTGTTACTTTATGCCTGATGTGATCCGTCGTTTTCAGTCCCGCTATCCGCGCGTTCGCATTAAGATCATCGACAGCAGCGCGGGGAATGTGATTGACGCTGTGGCCCGAAGCCAGGCGGATTTTGGCATCTCCTTCGCAGGAAACTTACCGTCGGAAATTGAATTTTTCCAGCTGGTGGAGGATGTCTATGTTGCGGCGTGCAGAAAGGATCACCCGCTGGCGCAGAAGAGTCACCTGACGTGGAAGGCATTTTATCAGCAGGATTATATCTCCCTCGATAAAACGTCAGGCAACCGTAACCTGCTCGACAGGATGCTGGGGAATATCGTTCCCGAGCGCCCCAGCGTCTGTGAAACGCGCCACGTTACCACGATGCTGGGGATGGTGGAGGCGGGGATTGGCATTGCTGCCGTGCCCGCCATGTCGATGCCGACGTCAGCGCACACGTTGCTGACGCATCTGCCGCTGGTGGCACCGGAAGTGAAACGTACCGTGGGGCTTATCCGGCGCCGGGGGCGCATCCAGTCTTACATTGCGGCTGAACTGGAAAAGCAGATCACCGCGCAGTACCGCCGGACGTAACGGGGATCATCCCCGTCTTCTCGATGACGGTCCTGGAGGGCGGTGAGGCGAGATAGGTCAGCAGCGCTTTCCCCTCCGTGGGATGCTCTGCATGGCGGGTGACCGCACCCGCAAAGCGCGTGATGTATTGCAGATTATCAGGAATTTTCCCGATAAAGGTGACGCCCTGAACCGGCAGCAGCTCGCTGACCTGCTGGAAACCCACGGCGTATTTTCCTTTCGCCACTTCTGAGGCGACCGGAATACGTTCGACCATTGTCGCTTTGCCCGCCACTTCCTTTTCAATCCCCAGCTTTTTGAACAACGCCTGGCTGACATACCTGCCGCTGGCGCTGTCAGAGTAGGCGATGGAGCTGGCCTGTAGCAGCGCGTTACGCAGAGTCGCCTCGCTGCTGATATCAGGGACATCCGCACCTTTTTTCACCACCATGCCAACGGGGGAATCTGCGAGTTCAGTTCGCGAGCCCGGCAGGGTCTGGCTGGTTTTTTCAAGCTTCTCCAGCGCATCACCGACCATAATCACTACGTCCGCTTTTTCACCGCGCGCCAGGCGGTTAGGGATCGCCTGCGGCGTAGTGCCCATTGAGGGGCCGGGGATAATCACAATTTTATCCCCGGTGCGGTGTTCATATTCCGGCGCGAGCTTTTCCAGGGCGGCTTTAAAACCGCCCGAGATCATGACGGTCACCTCCTGGGCCAGCGCCGCTGCGCTGGTTGCCAGCAATACCAGCCCGGTCAGTCCTGTACGTATAAATGTGTGCATATCATCCTCGCCGGATTAACGGGCCGTTTGCAAATGCAGCGCGCTGCGACGGTAGAGATAGAGCGTTGCCAGCATGGCACAGACTGCCGCGAAGCTCATCCAGTAGCCCGGAGAGGCTTTATCGCCGGTGTACTCAATCAGGGCCGTTGAAATGACTGGCGTAAACCCGCCGAAGACGGCAGTAGCCAGGCTGTACGCCAGTGAGAACCCGGCCACTCGCACCTCAACCGGCATGATCTCCGTTAGCGCCGGGATCATCGCGCCGTTATACAGGCCGTACAGGAAAGAGAGCCACAGCAGCACGCTCAGCATCATGGAGAAGCTTGGGGCCTGCGCCAGCAGCGTTAGCGCCGGGTAGCTGGTCGCCAGCGCCAGAAGCGTCATGGCAATCAGTACCGGTTTGCGTCCGAAGCGGTCCGACAGCGCGCCGCCTACCGGCAGCCAGATAAAGTTAGAGATCGCCACCAGCAGCGTGACCAGCAGGCTGTCAGAGGCGCTCAGCATCAACACCTTTTTGCCGAAGGTCGGCGCGTAGACGGTGATCAGATAGAACGCAGTGGTGGTCATCGCCACCATCAGCATGCCCGCAACCACAACCGGCCAGTTCGCCAGCAGGGTGGTAAAGACCTGACGCATCGCCAGCGTGTGGCGACGCGCGCGAAATTCTTCCGTCTCTTCAAGCTTACGGCGCAGGAAAAAGATAAACGGCACGATTAAGCAGCCAAACAGGAAAGGAATGCGCCAGCCCCATTCGCGGATGGCGCTCTCTTCCATCAGCGCGTTCAGGGCAAAGCCCATTGCCGCCGCCACCATAATCGCCACCTGCTGGCTGCCGGACTGCCAGCTGGTATAAAAGCCCTTGCGGCCCGGCGTGGCGATTTCCGCCAGATAGACCGACACCCCGCCAAGCTCCGCTCCGGCGGAAAAGCCCTGCAGCAAGCGCCCCATTAGCACCAACAGCGGCGCCCACAGGCCGATGCTCTCATAGGAGGGGATCAGCACGATCAGGAAGGTTCCCGCCGCCATAATCGACAGCGTGACGATCAGCCCTTTGCGGCGGCCAACTTTGTCGATATAAGCCCCGAGGACGATGGCGCCGACAGGGCGCATCAGGAAACCTGCGCCAAAAACGGCGAAGGTCATCATCAGCGAGGCAAATTCACTGCTCGCCGGGAAGAAGGTGTGCGCGATGTAGGTGGCATAGAACCCGAACAGGAAGAAGTCGAATTGCTCAAGGAAGTTGCCGGAGGTGACGCGAAGTATCGCGCCCGCTCTTGCACGAACGGTTGCAGGTGGGGTCGAGGAAATCATGATTGTCTCCAGTTTTATCGTGACGTTATGCTCGTCTGTTTCTGAAAACTGGCTCAATAAAGGGAATTTAATAAGCGCAAATCGCGCATGAACTGATGCGTACTGTGCATCAATGACAGGGCGTTGACCAGGATTTACAGTTCTAACAATAACTTAACAATTCATTGATTTCTCATTCACCATATTCCACTAAGTGGCTGATATCGCTGTTTTGTGACATCGCGCAGAAGAGAAGCCAGGCAGGGCCTGGCCGAGATGGATGGCTAACCCGCTATCAACAATTTAGCCGCCTTCTTGTCGGGTGGCGCTACGCTTACCCGACCTACAAAACCCGTAGGCCCGTGCAAGCGTAGCGCCGCCGGGCGAAACGCGCAGAGTGCTCGTGATCAACAACTTAGCCGCCTTCTACGAGCGGCAGTAATATCAATAAAGTGCACTATTCAGCGCAGCGCCTGAGCTATCGCGCTAAACATCAGCGATGCTTCCAGCGGCTGGGCGCTGAATGACGGTTCCGCCTGCGGCCAGGTTGACCACTGGACGATGACCAGGTTTTCCTTTTGATTCACCATAATCATCTGGCCAAAGATCCCCAGCGCCCAGAGTGAATCTTTCAGCGAATCCTGCTCCGCAGGCTTAACGCCCGTGGCCGTGGCGGGCACTTCGTTATTCCACCACTGATAGCCGTATAACCCTTTCGGGTGCGCCTTCGACACCGATCCCGTTGCCTGCGTCCAGTCTGCGGACTGCTTCACCCAGCCTGCGGGCAGGATCGACTTCCCGTTTGGCAATGTGCCGTTATGAAGGATGAATTGACCGAAGCGGCCCCAGTCTTCCAGCGTGGCGTTAAAGCCGTGGGCGCCGACGTCGTGCTGGCCTTTGCGGTAGGCATGCCATACGCCGTCGCTCGCCATACCGTAAGGCTGCCAGATGCTTTTCTCCAGATACGCCGCGAGCGTCATGCCGGTGGCGCGTTCAAGCACGTCCCCCAGCAGCCATGCGCCGCCCGAGGAGTAGGACCAGTTTTCGCCCGCGGGATGCTCGCGGTGTAACCCCTTCACCAGCGTTCGCACGCAGTCGTAGGTGCCCGGCTTCGCTTCACACTCGGTAAGCTGCGCGAAGTCTGATTTTGGGTTGGTGTAGTCTTCGTTCCACTCCACGCCGGAGGTATGGGTGATGAGCTGTTTCAGCGTTACGCCGTCCCAGGCGGTGCCTTTTAAATCCGGTTCATATTGGGTGATGAGATCGTCCAGGGAATGGATTTTCCCCTCCTTGAGCGCCACCCCCACCAGCGCGGAGACCACCGATTTTCCCACGGAACGCGAGGTCCAGAGCGTGGAGTCGGTATTGCCTTCACCCAGATATTTATAGGCCACTTTGCCGTTCTTCAGCACCAGCATTCCGCTGACGTTCTGGCGTTTCAGGTAATCCTGAAGGTTCCAGGTCTTGCCGTTAACCCGGTAACGGGCATCGGTGAGCGGTTTGTCTGCCGCCAGCAGCGGCGTAGCGTTGCCGTGGCGGAACACGTCTCCCGCATAGTTGCGGTAGTCATTACGAAAGCCCACGACGCGGTCGGTCTGGCTCCAGGTCAGCATAGCATGCGCATCCGGCAGTTTTGCATCATACGGGGCAGGACAGGCCGTCAGCTCGCTGCCGTGACAGGCAGCCATGACGGCGGGGGAGAACAGGCTGCTGAAAACCAGACCGGCAAGCAGAGTGAGTTTTAAGGTTTTGTTTTTCATGTTGATCTCGTTTGGTCAGGAAGGGCTTCAGTTTACGAACCCGCGGTCTATAATAAAAAACGCGTTATGGGGGAAAATCCCCCGTAAATTAACGGGAGTGTGGTGTGGCAACATTGATGTATTCGTTTGCCCAGCTGGAGGCGTTCACCGCCGTGGCTGAGCACGGCAGCCTGATAAAGGCGGCCAGCAAGATCGGAAAAGATCGTACCACCTTGCGCGATCTGATCGATTTTCTGGAAGACGGTCTGGGCTACGCGCTGTTCGTGCGCGAGGGGCGCCACCTGCAATTAACGCCGGAAGGGGAGCAGCTTCAGCGTCAGGCCCATCTGCTGATGCGGCAGGTGAGGGCCTTCGAGGCGTTTGCCCGAGCGGTGCCGGACAGCGCGATGCAGGACATTTCCCTCGTTTACGATCCGTTTACGCCAAGGGCTTTTTTGCAGGCGCTGCTGGCGAAAATGGCGACGCGCAACGTTCGTTTGAGTTTGACCTGCGCCTCGCGCGACGACGCGGAAGCGATGCTGGCGCGCGGTGCGGCCGATCTGGGCATCTGTCAGGCGCGCAATCGCAGCGTCGGTAACGAGATGGAGTGGCGGGCGCTCGGCGCCATTGATATGGATTTTTACGCCTCGAAAGTGCTTTTCAGGGAGAATGCGTCGCCGGTGTCGCTCCTCGACCTCTCCCTTGTGCCGCAGGTGGTCATGCACCCTGCGTCTGACGAGCCGGTCGCGCGTCGCCTGCAAATCTCCGGGCATACGATTTTTACCAACGAGCTGGAGATGCTGCGCGGCCTGCTGGAGAAAGGGTGCGGCTGGGGATTTTTGCCGACGCATCTTCAGGCGGCGCGATGGCAAAACGTAAAAAGGCTGCACACCGAAGTGGGCAGCCAGGGGATCGGTCAAACGATGGTGACGATCTGGAAACCGGGCAGCGACAAGCGTGGGTTAATTAATGAAACGCTGTCGCTGCTGCCGGCATTGTGGAAAGACTCAGCGCTGTGAACAGCCTTTGCACTGCTTGTTCTGGATCTGCTGGAAGAAATCGTTGCCTTTGTCATCTACCAGGATAAAGGCCGGGAAGTTCTCTACTTCAATTTTCCAGATGGCTTCCATACCCAGCTCCGGATACGCGACGCACTCCAGGCTCTTGATGCTGTTTTGCGCCAGTACCGCTGCCGGGCCGCCGATGCTGCCGAGGTAGAAGCCGCCGTGTTTATGGCAGGCGTCCGTCACCTGCTGGCTGCGGTTACCTTTCGCCAGCATGATCATGCTCGCGCCGTGGGATTGCAGTAAGTCCACATAGGAGTCCATACGTCCCGCAGTGGTCGGGCCGAGTGAGCCAGACGCGTAACCTTCTGGCGTTTTGGCCGGGCCTGCGTAGTAAATCGGGTGATCTTTAACGTACTGCGGCAGTTCTTCCCCGTTGTCGAGCAGCTCTTTCAGCTTCGCGTGGGCGATATCGCGCGCCACGATGATGGTGCCGTTCAGCGACAGGCGGGTGGAGACCGGGTGCGCGGAAAGCTGCGCCAGGATCTCATTCATCGGCTTGTCGAGATTGATGCTCACCACGTCGCCTTCACCCTGTTGACGCAGGGACTCAGGAATATACTGGCCCGGATTGTGTTCCAGCTTCTCAATCCAGATCCCGTCGCGGTTGATTTTCGCTTTGATATTACGGTCAGCGGAGCAGGAGACGCCCATGCCGATTGGGCAGGAGGCACCGTGGCGCGGCAGGCGGATCACGCGAATGTCGTGGGCAAAGTATTTGCCGCCAAACTGCGCGCCCAGACCAAGGTTCTGCGCTTCCTGAAGCAGTTCCTGTTCGAGCTGAACATCACGGAACGCCTGACCGTGTTCGTTGCCTTCGGTTGGCAGCGCATCGTAGTAGCGGGTAGAAGCCAGCTTAACGGTTTTCAGCGTGGCTTCTGCTGAGGTTCCGCCGATAACAAAGGCAATGTGGTACGGCGGGCAGGCTGCGGTACCCAGGGTGCGCATCTTCTCAACCAGGTAGTTTTTCAGCTTCGCCGGAGTGATCAGCGCTTTGGTTTCCTGGTAGAGATAGGTTTTGTTGGCAGAACCGCCGCCTTTCGCCATGCACAGGAATTTATACTCGTCGCCGTCTACGCTGTAGAGGTCAATCTGCGCGGGCAGGTTGGTGCCGGTATTCACCTCTTTATACATATCCAGCGCCGCATTCTGCGAGTAGCGCAGGTTATCTTCAATGTAGGTGTTATAGATGCCCAGGCTCAGAGCGGCTTCGTCACCGCCGCCGGTCCAGACGCGCTGGCCTTTTTTGCCCATGATGATCGCGGTGCCGGTATCCTGACAGGTTGGCAGCACGCCTTTTGCGGCAATTTCAGAGTTACGCAGGAACTGCAGGGCAACGTATTTGTCGTTCTGGCTGGCCTCCGGGTCGTTCAGGATCGCGGCAACCTGCTTCTGATGGGAAGGACGAAGCATAAACGCGGCATCGTGGAAGGCCTGCTGCGCCAGCAGGGTCAGGGCTTCTGGCTCCACTTTCAGGACTTCCTGACCGTCGAACTCGGCAACGGAAACGTGCTCGTTGGTCAGCAGATAGTATTCGGTGTCGTCATGGGAAAGCGGGAAGGGGTTCTGATAAAAAAACGGTTTATTCGACATAGTATTGCTCCACAAAAATAAAACCGCCGGAGAAGAAGTCCGGCGGTCAGGAATCAGAACATCATGGACATCCACGGATAACCAATCAGCAGCAGGGCCGCCAGGAAGATGGCACCGAAGATGGTGCCGAGGCGCCAGTAGTCTTTGGTTGGCAGGTAGCCGCTACCGTAGTAAATCGGGCTTGGGCCAGTACCGTACGGGGTGATGATCCCCATCACGCCCAGCGAGGTCACCATCAGCAGAACGAACACTTCCATATTCATGCCTGGGATGGTGGAGGCGATGGTCAGCATCGCTGGCAGCAGCGCGGTAGTGTGCGCGGTGGTGCTGGCAAACAGGTAGTGCAGCAGGTAGAACGCCAGCAGCAGGACGATGGTGGCCACACCCGGCGAGATACCGCTCATTAACAGACCGCCTTCTTTACCCAGCCAGCTGATAAAGCCGGTGGAGGAGAGGCCATCTGCCAGCGCTACCAGCGTGGCGAACCAGACGAAGGTGTTCCATGCGGCTTTGTTACCGGTGATATCGTTCCACTCCAGTACGCCGGTCCACAGCATCAGACCTACGATAAGCAGGGCAGCCATTGCCGGTTCAATCCATGCGGCAGCGAAGATCCACATCAGCAGCGCACAGCACACGAACACCAGCAGCAGGATTTCGTTGCGGGACAGTTTGCCCAGTTTTTCGAGTTCACGGGTCGCCCACAGCGGGACTTCGTCGTTCACTTTAACTTCAGGTGGATAGAACCAGTAAGCCAGCAGCGGCATGGTCAGAATCAGCAGCACGCCCAGCGGCAGGAAGGCGATGAACCAGGTGCCCCAGGAGATGTTGATCCCGACAGTGCTTTTCACCAGCGCCAGCGCCAGCAGGTTAGGAGCCAGAGCAGAAAGGAACATCGAGCTGGTGATACAGGCCGCGGTGATCGCCACCCACATCAGGTACGAACCAATCTTACGCGCGCTTGGGTCATTAGGTTTTGAACCGTACAGCGGCGGCAGGTTAGCGATGATTGGGTAGATAGTCCCGCCGCTGCGCGCGGTGTTGGACGGGGTAAACGGTGCCAGCAGCAGGTCCGCGAAGGTGATAGCGTAACCGAGCGTCAGGCTGCGACGGCCCAGGTACTTCACCAGAATCAGCGCCAGACGGCGGCCGAAGCGGGTTTTGTCATAGCCTGCGGCAAACATGAAGGCACCGAAGATCAGCCAGACGGTTGAGTTACCAAAACCGCTCACCGCCCACTTAAAGGAGGCACCTGCCAGCTTGAATTTCGGGTCAGCCAGCTGTTCCGGGCTGAAGAGTACCCACTGGCTGCAGAGGGCAATGGCGACCACACCGGTCAGACCGATCACCGCACCCGGCAGCGGTTCGAAGATCAACCCCACGATCACGCCAACAAAGATAGCGAAGTAGTGCCATGCGTAAGGCGGCAACCCTTCAGGAACGGGAACAAACAGCAGCAGTACGGCGACAACGATGGGCAGCGCCATCATAAGCAGTCGTTTTGCTTGTCCATTTGATGCCTGATTCGCCACAGGAGGCGTTACAGCAGTTTTTGTATTCATAGTTTCACGTCTTAAGTTGTTAAGAATGCTTTTTATACTGAAAGGACAAATTCGCTTTCTTTAGTTTCTTTTGCTTTATTTAGTTATTTAAGGTGCGTCTTTGTCGTTTCTGAAATAATGGTTTAACGCATATTGGAGTGCGCTAAATTAAAAAATATGATGTTTATATATTGCGCCTTTGGATGCCATAACTATTGATCGCGATCAAAAAAACAGAATTGCCGTCTTATTTTTATTCTTTTTTTAATAACCACTCAGGCGTATGTGGGTATTATGCTTTTTTAAGATTAAATTTATCAACCTGATAACATGATAAAAGCGTGGTTCAATTTAACTTGTTGATATTATTCGTTTTATATTGTTATTGGCTCTATGGTAAGACCATTGTTATTTTAACGAATTTTAAATTATTGTGAACGGGTGAATTATTGTTGCTAACACCAATGTGTTATTAATGTTATCGAAGGGATTAAATAGTTTTTTAACTAACGTAATAACTTTAGAAGCTAAAAAAATCATTATATTACTATCATGACATCGGCATAAAAACGCGAAATAAAACTGAGCCCGATAACGAATTCTTAATTTTTAAAGTTTGGAGTTTTATTATGAGCACTAACGAACGTATTCTAAGCCCCTTCACATTACCGAATGGCACTGAACTGAAAAACCGTTTGTTAATGGCACCCATGACAACCTGCACGGGCTACTATGATGGCACGGTCACCAGCGAGCTGGTGGAGTACTATCGGGCGCGTTCTGGCAGCATCGGGACCATTATTGTCGAGTGCTGTTTTGTTGACGATCTCGGCCTTGCCTTCCCGGGCGCAATCGGCATCGATAACGACGAAAAAATCGCCGGGCTGGCGAAAATCGCGGAGGCGATTAAATCTAAAGGCTCTAAAGCCCTGCTGCAGATCTACCACGGCGGCCGCATGGTCGACCCAAAACTGATCGGTGGCCGCACGCCGGTTGGCCCAAGCGCCGTTGCCGCGCCGCGTGAAGGTGCCGCAACGCCGGTTGCCCTGACCGCTGCAGAAGTGGAAGGCATGATCGGTAAGTTTGGTGAAGCCGTGCGCCGCGCCATTCAGGCCGGTTTCGACGGTGTGGAGATCCACGGGGCAAACACCTATCTGATTCAGCAGTTCTACTCACCGAATTCAAACCAGCGCGACGACGAGTGGGGCGGCAGCCGCGATAACCGCGTGAAATTCCCGCTGGCGGTTCTGGATATCACCCACAAAATGGTGCGCCAGTACGCGGACGACGCGTTCATTATTGGCTATCGCTTCTCGCCGGAAGAGATGGAAGTCCCCGGCATTCGCTTTGACGACACCATGTACCTGCTGGAAAAACTGGCGGCGCGCGGCGTGGATTATCTGCACTTCTCCGTCGGCGCGACCCTGCGTCCTTCCATTGTCGACACCCAGGACCCAACGCCGCTTATCGAAAAATACTGCGCGATGCGTTCTGACACGCTGGCGCAGGTTCCGGTCATGGGCGTGGGCGGCGTGGTGAATGCCGCTGACGTCAATGAAGCGCTTGACCATGGTTACGATCTGATTGCCGTTGGTCGTGCGACCATTGCGTACCCTGACTGGACCGACCGCATCGCAGCGGGCGAAAGCCTTGAGCTGTTTATGGACAGCACCCAGCGCGAGGCGCTGAGCATCCCTGAACCGCTGTGGCGCTTCTCGCTGGTGGAAGCGATGATCCGCGACATGAGCATGGGCGAATCTAAATTCAAACCGGGCACCTTCACTGAGAAAGTGCAGGACGACGCCAGCGAGCTGGTGATTAACGTCAGCCTCGAAACCGACCGCATTGCAGACGTCGAGCTCGCGTCTGGCCCGAGTGAAGACGTTGAGTTTGTGACCAGCTTTGAAGAGATCCGTACCCGCATTCTGGACGCTAACACTCCGCACGTGGATGCCATCACCGGCGCAACCAGCCAGAGCGAAGCGGTGAAGAAAGCCGTATCCAAAGCGATGCTGAAATCCAGCAAAGCGCTGGCGGCAGAAGAGGGCGTTGACCCGAACGAAAGTAAATGTGTGGACGTGGTGGTGATCGGTAGCGGCGGCGCAGGTCTGGCGGCAGCGATTCAGGCTCACGACGAAGGCGCAAGCGTACTGATCGTCGAGAAAATGCCCACCATCGGCGGGAACACCATCAAAGCCTCTGCCGGGATGAACGCCGCTGAAACCCGCTTCCAGCGCGTGAAAGGCATTCAGGACAGCAAAGAGCTGTTCTACCAGGAAAGCCTGAAAGGCGGCGGTAACAAGAACAATCCGGAACTGCTGCGTCGCTTTGTGGAAAATGCGCCAGAAGCCATCGAGTGGCTGGCAACGCGCGGCATTATGCTTAACGACATCACCACCACCGGCGGGATGAGCATCGACCGTACGCACCGTCCAAAAGACGGCTCTGCGGTCGGGGGTTACCTGATCAGCGGCCTGGTGCGTAACGTCAACAAACGCAACATCGACGTGATGCTGGATACCTCCGTCAGCGACATTATCTTCGAGAACGGTGAAGTGACCGGCGTGCGCCTGACTACCGAAGAGAACGAAACGCTCACCGTAGCCACCAAAAGCGTGATTGTGGCGACGGGCGGTTTCAGCGCCAACAGCCAGATGGTTGTGAAATACCGTCCGGATCTGGAAGGGTTCGTCACCACCAACCATAAAGGGGCAACGGGTGGCGGCATCGCGCTGCTGGAACGTATCGGTGCAGGCACCGTGGATATGGGCGAAATTCAGATCCACCCAACCGTTGAGCAGAAAACGTCGTACCTGATTTCTGAATCTATTCGCGGCGGCGGGGCGATTCTGGTGAACCAGAAAGGGGAGCGCTTCTACAACGAAATGTCGACCCGCGATAAAGTCTCGGCGTCAATCATCGCCCTGCCGGAGAAATATGCCTACATCGTCTTTGATGAGCATGTCCGCACGAAAAATAAAGCGGCGGATGAGTACATCGCGAAAGGTTTCGTGACCAGCGCCAGCTCGCCAAAAGCCCTGGCCGAGGCGCTGGGCATGGATCACCACGCTTTCCTGGCGACCCTGGAACGTTACAACGGTTTCGTTGAAAAACAGCACGATGATGATTTTGGCCGTACCACCGCGCTGCGTGCGCCAATCAATGAAGGGCCGTTCTACGCCATTCAGATTGCGCCGGGCGTGCACCACACCATGGGCGGCGTGACCATTAACACCGAAACCTGCGTACTGGACAGCAACCACAACGTGCTGCCAGGGGCGTTTGCGGCCGGTGAAGTGGTCGGCGGGATCCACGGCGGTAACCGTATCGGCGGTAACGCAGTGGCAGATATCATTATTTTTGGTACGCTTGCAGGACATCAGGCGGCCATGCGTTCGAAAAAGCAGTAAGACCCCTGTGTTGTATGCCGGATACGCGCAGCGTTATCCGGCATTTTCCCCGGCGGCGCGGTGCTTGCCGGGGCTACATCTGAGGACTCATGCTATGCCTGATGACCATCGCGTTTACAGTTATTCCGCCGTCCTGATGGGATCGCCCATCCTCCTCAAACTCTTTTCCCATGACGAAGCCCTCGCGTCCCGCGTATTTCGCCTGATCAAACAGTACGAAGACCTGCTTACCGTTAACCGTGCGCATTCGCAGGTGATGGATATCAACCATGCGGCCCGGTCAGCATCCGGTTGCCGTCAGCCGTCCGGTGTTTGAGCTGATTCGCTGTGCGAAAGCGGCAAGCGTGCTTAAAGACAGCGCGTTTAACCTGGCCATCGGCCCGCTGGTGAAACGCTGGAAAATTGGCTTTCAGGGCGATAGCGTTCCGCCTGCCGATGAAATTTCGGCACTGCTGGGCATAACCGATCCTGCGGATGTGGTGCTGAATGAACCGGACAGCAGCGTCTTTCTGCTGAAAGCGGGAATGGAGATCGACCTGGGGGCCATTGCGAAAGGCTATATCGCCGACAGGGTACGGGATTATCTGCACAAAGAGGGCGCCGGGCTGGGGCTGATCAACCTCGGCGGAAACATCCAGACGTTAGGCTCACCGGAAGGGGGCTGGAGCGTCGGGTTGAAAAAACCGTTCGCCGGTGATGCGCTGATTGGCGCGATGGCGGTAGAGAACCGATCCGTCGTGACCTCGGGAACGTACGAGCGCTACTTCGAACAAAACGGCAGGCGCTATCACCATATTCTCGACCCGCGTACCGGGTATCCGCTGGATAACGAGCTGGATAGCGTCACCATCGTGTCGAAAGATTCCATTGACGGCGATATCTGGACCACGCTGATGTACGGCATGGGCGTTGAAAAGGGCTGCGCTGCGCTGCGCGCTCGTCCTGATATTGAAGCGATTTTTGTGACCAAAACAAAAGAAGTGGTGATCTCCTCGATGCACCACTTCCGCTTCACGCTGATGGATAACGGCTATCGCGTTACTGACAATACTGTTTGAGTAACCCCGTTTGCTCCGGCTGCAGCCGGTAGCGATACACCGGACGCCCGGTCGCGCCGTAGTGAATGCTGGTGAACAGAATGTTGATTTGCGCCAGCCAGATTAAATACTTACGGCAAGACACCCGCGAAATATTGACCGCGTTCGCCAGGTCATCGGTGGAAAACTCCATCTCCGGGTGTGCGTCGATCCACTGGCAAATCGTGCGCAGCGTTTGCGGCGTTAACCCTTTCGGCAATTTCTTGCTGTCGGCGAGTTCCGGCGCACCGCCGTGGATCAGTCTGTCCACGTCCGCCTGCTCATAATACTGGTGGGATCCCATCAGGCTGTGCTTTGCCTTCCAGCCGTTCAGCGCCTCTTCAAAACGCGGGAACTGGAAGGGTTTGATCAGGTAATCCACAACCCCGTAATGCATGGAGGTCTGGATAGTGGTCGCATCGGACGCTGACGAGATCATAATCACATCAATCGGACGGCCTGACGCACGGATGATCGGCAGGAGATCGAGCCCGTTATCCTGCTGCATGTAGACATCCAGCAGCACCAGATCGACGGGCTGGTTCGGGTTATTGATAATGGCCTCGGCCTGGTTGAGCGTGGAGGCGACGCCGCAGCAGCTAAAGCCTTCAACACGGTTAACGTACAGACGGTTGAGGTCGGCTACCATGGCGTCATCATCGACAATTAATACATTTATCACGCGATATTCCTCTCGCTATCCCAGGGGATGTGAACAAAAAATTGGGTAAATACGCCAGGCTCAGATTCGACGGTGATATCGCCGCCCAGATTCTGGATTTGCTGACGCGCAAGGAACAGCCCAACGCCCCGGTTTTCACCTTTTGTTGAGAAGCCCTTCGTAAAAATAGCCTCCAGCTGAACCGGATCGATACCGGGGCCATCGTCGCTGACTTCACAGCTGAGCCAGCCATTTTGATAGTGTAACAGCAGAGTGATTTCGCCTTCCGGCTGGCCTTCCATTGCGTCCAGTGCGTTTTCAATTAAGTTACCGAGCACGGTGACCAGCACCGCAACCTGCTCTTCATTGGCGGTATCCGGTATCTGGCACTCGTCTGCCAGCGTGAGCGTGATGCCTGCTTCTTTGGCGCGGTGAATTTTACCCAGCAAAAAGCCTGCGATAACCGGTGATTTGACTTTGCTCTGGATGGTGCCAATGTCCGTCTGGTAATTATGCGCCGTCTGGAGGATGTACTCCTCCAGTTTGTCATAGCGCTTAATATTCAGCAGGCCCAGGATCACGTGCAGTTTATTCATAAATTCATGGGTGTGGGCGCGCAGGGCATCAACGTAGTTGACCATCCCATCGATGCGCTGCATCAGCTGGCTGATTTCCGTTTTATCGCGGAAGGTGCTGATCGCCCCGATCACCCGATTCTGACTTTTAACGGGCACCATATTACAGAGCAGCAACCGTCCGTTGCAGCTGATCTCCTGATCCTGACGCGCCACCCCGGTTTTCGACACGTCGCGCAGGCTGGCCAGCAGCGGCTCGCTGGCGTTTTCGGTCTGCTTGCCTGACGGCAGGAGCAAAATCTCTCTGGCAGCGTGATTAATCATCGTCACGCGCCCGTGAATGTCGACCGCCAGAACCCCTTCCCGGAGCGACTGCAGCATCGCCTGACGTTGTTCAAACAGCGCGGAGATCTCGTACGGCTCCAGCCCAAACAGGATGCGTTTGAGCACGCGGACCAGGCCCCAGATCGCCAGCGAGCTCATTAAGATACTGAATAACACGGTCCAGAGGGCGTTAAGCCGTCCGCGGGTGATTTGCTCTTCAACTTTTTTGAGGGAGATGCCTACCACCACCACGCCGATCTGCTCTTGCTGTGCGTCATAGACGGGCGTAAAAACGCGCAGCGCTTCGGCGAGCGCGCCCCGGTTGACGGAGACATTCTCTTTACCTTCCAGCGCGGGTGTTAAATCGTCACCGATAAAATGCAGCCCCAGCAGCGCTTCGTTCGGGTGAGAGTAGCGGATCCCACGCATGTCAGTGACCACGGTAAACAGCAAATCGTTACGTTTTGTCACCGCCTGGGCGAGGGGCTGAATAATATCCGCCTGGGGCGCCTGCATCAGGCCGCGTTTGACTTCAGGGCTGTCCGCAAGGGTGCGGGCAATGCCGAGCGCGGTGTCTTTGACATCATCGCGGGTCGCACGGGTGATTTGCACAGAATAGAGCGCAAAGACCAGCAGCAGCACGGAACCGATAATCGCGCACACCATCAACGTGACGAGGGTGTTCAGTTTCATAGGGCGCTTGCGCGTCAGGGGGAAGGGCTGCAAATCGCTCATCAACACTCCGCGATGATTATAAAGAGGTAATTATCGCTGATGACGCGCTTTTCTTAAAGCCATGTAAAAGCATGTGTTTGGTCCTCTTTTCGTGACCCTCCTCTCATGTGACCTATATAAAACACTTTATAGTGTGTGGGTACTCATAATAAGGAGGCTGTTTATGAGCATTATGCTTACCGGTTCGGTCAAGGAAAGACGGCACGCCAGCACGATGAATATCGACAGATTGTCCACGCTGGATATGCTGAACGTCATTCACCAGGATGATGCACAAATCTCTTCTGCTATTACCCCTTTCTTAACAACGATTGCGCGCGTGGTGGATAACGCTGCGGCGACGCTCAGTCATGGCGGGCGTCTGGTGCTCGTCGGCGCGGGGCCTTCAGGACGTATAGCAAGGCAGGCGGCTGATGAGTACGCGCCGGGTAAACATCCCGTTATCGCCATTACGACGGACGCTGAAGCGGCAAGCTACGAGCGCGGCGTTGCCGACCTGCAGGCGCTTAAGTTTGGCGAGCACGACATGATGCTGGCGGTAACCGTCAGCGGAAAAACGCCGTGGGTATGGGGGGCCATGCGACATGCATGGTCGCTGGGTTCACCGGTCGCGGTGATGACAGGTGATGCGCAAAGCGAGGCGGCACAGTTAGCGAGTATGGTGATTGCGCCTGAACTGGGGCCTGACGTGGTGGCGGGATACGCCAATGCCAAAGCGGGGATCGCGCAAAAAATGATCCTCAATATGGTGACCACAGGGCTGGCGGTAAGGTCCGGGCGCGTCTACAGCAACCTGCGCGTGGATCTGGAGGCAACCAGCACCAAATGGTCTGAGCGGCAAATCGCGATAGTGATGGAAGCGGGCGGATGCACCCGGGCTGAAGCGAAGGCCGCGCTGGAGAGCTGTAACCACAACTGCAAAACGGCGGTACTGATGGTGCTGACGGGGCTGGATGCCTGGAAGGCGCATGAACTGCTGGCGCAGAATAACGGATTTATTCGCGTGGCGTTGCAGGAAGCGCCATAACATTTCACCGTTGCATAAAAAAAGCCCGCGAATACGGGCTTGAGTATTTCTGGGGATTAGAACTGGTAGGTCATGCCTACGCCAACGATGTCATCGGTCGCGATGCCGTTGTCGTTGTAGAACGCGTCATCTTCGTCCAGCAGGTTGATTTTATAATCAACATAGGTGGAGAAGTTTTTGTTGAAGGTGTAGGTCATGCCCAGGTCGATGTAGTTAACCAGATCCATGTCGCCATGCTGACCCTGTGGGTTTGATGCGTTACCCGGGTAAGTCATGTCCTTGCCCTTGGAATATACCCATGCCAGGGATGGACGCAGGCCGAAGTCGAACTGGTATTGTGCAACCGCTTCGAAGTTCTGAGTCTGATCCGCGATGCCGTAATCACCGTATGGTGTCATGTTACGGGTTTCAGCGTACATCATTGCCAGATAAACGTTATTGGCATCGTATTTCGCGCCAAGAGTCCAGGCTTCAGCCGTTTTGCCGCCAGCAAAGTGAGCGTTGTTTTGGCCTGCAGCTTCTTGTTCGTTGGTGCGGTCAGAGGAAGAGTATGCAGCACCCAGACTCAGACCAAAGTCGAAGTCATAGGAGGTGGACATACCGAAGCCGTCGCCGTTCTGGAAACGTACATCTTCATGACCGTTTTTGGTGCCTTCCTGAACATCGATATTATTACCATTTTGATCTTCGTGTGGACCGCCTTCATTATTGCCCTGATACTGCAGCGCAAAATTCAGACCGTCAACCAGGCCGAAGAAACCTGAATTACGGTAAGTTGCCAGACCGTTAGCACGGCCATTCATAAAGTTGTCAGTCCAGGTGTAAGAATCGCCACCGAATACTGGCAGCATATCGGTCCAGGCTTCAACGTCATACACGACGCCGTAATTACGGCCGTAATCAAATGAACCGAATTCAGCGTATTTCAGGCCAGCGTAAGCCAGACGGTTAAATGATTTATCACCAGCGCCTTCGGTATCGTTAGCGTAGGTTTTATATTCCCACTGACCATAACCCGTCAGGTCGTTGGTAATCTGTGATTCGCCTTTGAAACCAATCTGCACATAGGTTTCATCGCCGTCGTCGCCAGCGTTATCTGAGAAGGTATGACGTGCATCGACTTTACCGTACAGGTCGACTTTGTTGCCGTCTTTGTTGTACATCTCAGCTGCATTTGCTGCGCCAGCCATTAATAATGCGGGTACAAGAATTGCCAGAACTTTTCTTTTCATTATATATTCCCTTTAAAGATAATTTATATGAATATATGTAATCACCCTCCGTAATTACGTGTTTGATACTATTCTGTGGCCAGATAATTTGGTTCAAAAATAAATGTAATTAAATCAGTAAAAATATTGCAAAATATTTCTATTAATCTCTTTATTTTTCATGTGAATTAATTTATTGAAAATATAGCGGGTAATTATTATTAAGTATTTCTCATATCTATTTTCCAATTAATTAAATTTGGCTATGTTATAATTCACCTTTAATTTTAATAACAGGAAAGGATGATGGAACTCACTCAGTGGCAACAGCGCTTCGAATCCTGGCTTGATCAACATCACGCATGCGACGACGCCGCGCATGATATTTCGCACTTTCGTCGCGTCTGGATGACGGCGCAGAAAATCATGCCTCATCACAACGCAGACCCGCTGGTGGTAATGACGGCCTGCTACTTTCACGACATTGTCAGCCTGCCGAAAAATCATCCCGAACGCAGCCAGTCCTCACGGCTGGCGGCGCGTAAAACGCGTGATATTTTGCAGCGCGATTTCCCGGATTTTCCGCCAGACAGGTATGCCGCTGTGGAACACGCCATTGAAGCGCACAGCTTCAGCGCCGGGATTGCGCCACAAAGTCCCGAGGCAAAAATAGTCCAGGATGCCGACCGGCTGGAAGCCTTAGGCGCTATCGGTCTGGCGCGCGTTTTTGCCGTATCCGGTGCGCTGGGTGTCGCACTGTTTGATGCGCGCGATCCGTTTGCGGATTCCCGTGATGTAGACGACAAAGCCTTCGCCCTCGATCACTTCCAGACGAAGCTGCTGCGCCTGCCTGAGACGATGCAAACCGACGTGGGGCGTGAGCTTGCCCGACATAACGCCGATTTTCTGATCCAGTTTATGGCGAAACTGAGCGCTGAACTGCAGGGCGACTGCCTGGGGCTGGATGACCAGGTATTGAGCCGCTTCCGTCGGAGTGTGAGCCGGTAAACTGTGGTAATCTGTCCCCAGTCTTTATTGCCCGGTTAAGAGAATGCAGGAAATACGATCAGTGATTGAGCCCGCGCCAGCGCAGGCTGAGAAATCAACGGCAGCCGTGCAGGCATTACTGCGGCAGCTGCTGGATATCTATGATGTTAAGACCCTTGCCAACCAGCTGGTGGCCCATGGCGAGAGTCACTGGAGCCCGGCAATACTCAAAAGACTGCTGATAAGCGACAGGGCAGGGCAGCGCATGAGCGACGGCGAGTTCCGTTATCTGCAAAATCTGCTGCCGCGTCCTCCCGCCGCGCATCCAGACTATGCGTTCCGCTTTATCGATCTGTTTGCCGGTATTGGCGGCATCCGCCACGGTTTTGAAGCCATTGGCGGGCAGTGCGTGTTTACCAGCGAGTGGAATAAACACGCGGTGCGTACCTATAAGGCCAACTGGTACTGCGATCCTGATGAACACCATTTCAACGCTGACATCCGCGATGTGACCCTGAGCCACAAAAGCGGCGTCAGTGACGAAGAGGCCGCAGAGCATATTCGGCAAACCGTTCCTGAGCACGACGTGCTGCTGGCGGGCTTCCCGTGCCAGCCTTTTTCGCTCGCCGGGGTGTCGAAAAAAAATGCCCTGGGACGCGCCCACGGGTTTGCCTGTGATACGCAGGGCACGCTGTTTTTTGACGTGGTCCGCATTATTGATGCCCGTCGTCCGGCCATATTTGTGCTGGAAAACGTTAAAAACCTGAAAAGCCATGATGGCGGGAAAACCTTCCGCATCATTATGCAAACGCTGGATGAACTGGGCTACGACGTGGCCGATGCGCAGGACATGGGCGCAGACGATCCGAAAATCATCGACGGTAAATATTTCCTGCCGCAGCATCGCGAACGTATCGTGCTGGTAGGCTTCCGCCGGGACCTCAATCTGAAAGGCGATTTCACCCTGCGGGATATCCCGTCGCTGTATCCGGTGCGCCGACCGAGCGTGGCCGATCTGCTGGAGCCCGCCGTTGACGCCAAATTTATCCTGACGCCGGTACTGTGGAAATACCTCTACCGCTATGCCAAAAAGCACCAGGCCAAAGGCAATGGGTTCGGTTTTGGCATGGTGAACCCAACAAATCCAGACAGCGTGACCCGCACCTTGTCGGCGCGTTATTACAAAGATGGCGCAGAGATCCTCATCGACAGAGGCTGGGATAAAGCGCTGGGTGAAAAAGACTTTGACGATCCGCAAAATCAGCGCCATCGCCCACGTCGCTTAACCCCGCGTGAGTGTGCGCGGCTGATGGGGTTTGAGTCGCCGCAGGGCTACAGTTTCCGTATTCCGGTGTCAGACACCCAGGCTTACCGTCAGTTTGGTAACTCGGTGGTCGTGCCCGCGTTTGCGGCGGTGGCGAAACTGCTGGCCTCACGCATTAAACAGGCTGTGGCGCTGCGTCAGAGCGAGGCCGTCAATGACGGACGTACACAATAAAGCAACGCGCAGTAAAAACATGCGTGCCATCGGCACGCGTGATACCGCCATCGAAAAACGGCTGGCGGAATTACTGACGCAGGCCGGTTTTGATTTTCGCGTCCAGGATGCCTCGCTCGCCGGGCGTCCCGATTTTATCCTCGACGCGTATCAGTGCATTATCTTTACCCACGGCTGTTTCTGGCACCATCACAACTGTTACCTGTTCAAGGTTCCCGCAACGCGAACCGATTTCTGGCTGGAGAAGATCGGCAAGAATGTAGAGCGGGATAAACGCGATATTGCGACGCTGCTTTCTCAGGGCTGGCGGGTATTAGTCGTGTGGGAGTGCGCCCTGCGCGGCAGGCTAAAATTGAGCGACCTGGACCTGACAGAGCGGCTGGAAGAGTGGATCTGCGGCGGCGCGGAGGCCGCGCAGATCGATACGCAGGGGATTAAGGTTTCTCCACCTCGCACGGCGTGACGACCGGTTTCGCAGGCAGCAAATATTTGCCCAATGTTACCAGCACCACCGCAAAAACAATCACACCCAGCGCCAGCCATTCAACCGTCGATAACACTTCTCCCGCAAAACCGGTACCGAGCAGGACGGCGACCACCGGGTTCACGTAGGCGTAGCTGGTGGCGACGGCCGGGGAGACATTGCGGATCAGGAACATATAGGCGTTAATGGCAATAATGGAGCCAAAGAGCGCCAGATACCCCACGGCCAGGAAGCCAGACAGGTCCGGCATCGTTGTCAGTTTCTCACCCATCAGCGTCGAGGCAATCAGCAGCACGATACCCGCTGCGAGCATCTCAATCGCGCCTGCCATCATGCCGGAAGGCAGTTCAATCCTTGAGCCGTAGACGGAGCCAAACGCCCAGCTCATGGAGCCGACCATGATCAGCAGCGCACCCCATGGGTTTCCGCTCAGATTGCCACCGCTGTTGAGCAGGATGATCCCCGCCAGCCCGATGCCGATCCCCAGCCATTCCAGCTTGCGGGTGCGGATACCGAACAGGCGGCTAAAGCAGAGGGTAAACAGCGGGACGGTGGCGACCACCACGGCGGCGATCCCGGACGGTACATTCTTGTGCTCCGCCACGGTCACGGCACCATTCCCAACGGCCAGCAACAGAAAGCCAATCAGTGCTGCGTTGAGCAGCGGACGGAGTGGGGGAAGCTTGTGGCCGCGCAGCAGCAGAAACGTTATCAACAATACGCCCGCAGAGAAGAAGCGGATCCCTGCCATCATCAACGGGGGCCAGCTTTCCACACCGATTCGAATGACAAAATAGGTGGATCCCCAGATGATATACAGCGAAAAAAGTGCTCCAATGAGCGGTAATAGTTGCCGGAAACGCATAGTCCCTCACGTCGAAATAAAAAGTTCGCTCATAGTAAACGCCAAAACTATCGGCCTGGCGAGTGCTTTAATTGTGGTCTGGATGTGAATTTTTTGTTGACGTCAGCTGCCTGTTTCCGGGTGTCCGGTTTTGTTCCATACTATTCACTTAATTAGCAAAAAAGAAGGATAGAGATTTTGGCAGGAAGTAGCTTATTAACATTACTGGACGACATTGCCACCTTGCTGGATGACATTTCGGTCATGGGAAAACTGGCGGCCAAAAAGACCGCCGGTGTACTGGGGGATGATTTATCGCTGAACGCGCAGCAGGTCACTGGCGTAAAGGCTAACCGGGAGTTGCCGGTGGTATGGAGCGTGGCGAAGGGGTCCTTTATCAATAAGGTGATCCTCGTTCCGCTCGCGTTGTTGATCAGCGCCTTTATCCCCTGGGCCATCACGCCGCTGCTGATGATTGGCGGCGCGTTTTTGTGCTTCGAGGGAGTGGAGAAAGTCCTGCACTCTTTTGCCTCGCGTAAGGAGAGCGACACGCCAGAGGTGCGCCAGCAGCGGCTGGAAGCCCTGGCCGCTCAGGATCCTTTGGCGTTCGAACGTGATAAGGTGAAAGGGGCCGTCCGCACTGACTTTATTCTCTCGGCCGAAATCGTGGCGATTACGCTGGGGATTGTGTCAGAAGCGCCGCTGGTCAATCAGGTTATGGTGCTTTCCGGCATTGCGATTCTGGTGACCGTGGGCGTTTACGGCCTGGTGGGGCTTATCGTCAAGCTGGATGATATCGGCTACTGGCTGGAGGAGAAATCGAGCGCGGTAGCACGCGGTATCGGTAAAAGCCTGCTGACGCTGGCCCCCTGGCTGATGAAAAGTTTGTCGGTCGTGGGTACGCTGGCCATGTTCCTTGTCGGCGGCGGGATTGTCGTGCACGGTATTGCGCCGCTGCACCATGCGATTGAGCATTTTGCCTCGGCGCAGGGGGCGGTTGTCGCCGCTATTTTGCCGACGCTGTTGAATCTGGTGCTGGGCTTTATCATTGGCGCTATCGTGGTCGCTGCCGTAAAAGCAGTCGAAAAAATGCGTGGAGCCTCGCACTAATTGCTACCCGAACAGGGATGCAAAAAGGCCATTCCTCGTCTAAATTGAAAAAGTTTCACCCTGATACAGGAGGCGGGTATGGTCTTTTTGGTCAGTGATGAAGTTAAGCCGAAGAACGGTGGTCCGCGTATGATTGTCACAGGTTATTCCAGTGGTATGGTGGAGTGCCGGTGGCATGATGGTTATGGCATCAAGCGGGAAGCGTTTCGTGAAGACGAGCTTCAGCCGGGGGACGGACGGCAACATCGCGAGAAGGCTTAATCACTCTAACGCCCGGTTCGCCGGGCGTTTTTATGTGACATTCAGGGAGTGTGTGTGCAGCGCGATACCTATGTTGTAAAACGATCTCTTCAGCAATGGCTGCATCAGCGTAGCAATCCCGGCCTGATTGTTAATCTCTGTTTTATTATTGTCCTGGTCTTTTCCACGCTCCTCACCTGGCGTGAAGTGGTGGTACTGGAAGATGCCTATATCTCCAGCCAGCGTAACCATCTGGAAACGGTCGCCAATGGCCTGGACAGGCAGTTGCAGTACAACGTCGATAAACTGCTTTTCTTCCGTCATAGCATGCGCGATGCGCTGCAAACACCGCTGGCATTCGGTGTGCTGCACAATGCGGTGACGCGTTTTAATACCTTGCGGAACACCACAAACTGGCAAATCGCGGTGGACGAAAATCGCACGTTACCCATCAACGGGGTGTCCGATGCGTTTGTTGAAAAAACCACGCTGCTCAACCGTGATAACGATCGCCTGGCAAACGAACTCTCTGCTGCCCTCGAAGTCGGGTACCTCCTGCGTCTGGCGTCATCGCACAGCAGTAACGTGGAGCGGGTGCTGTATGTTTCCCGCGCAGGGTTCTTTATCGCAACTGATACGCCTGCACAACCGAGAGATATTTCTCCCCGCTATTATCAGCTGGTCACGCAGCCCTGGTTTTCACAGCAGTCTGAGCGTGAAAACCGCGCACGTGCCGTTCGCTGGTTTATTTCGCCTCCGTCGTCTTTTATCGGGAACAAGCGGCTTATTACCGCCAGCGTGCCGATCTATTACGACCATTTCTGGTATGGCGTGGTGGCGATGGATATCAGCGTTGACACGATGAAACAGCTGCTGGTGGAGGCCATGGACAACCATTCAGAAGGCGAATACCAGCTTTACGACACGCGCCTCAATATGATTGCGACCTCAGAATCACCTGAAAGCACAGTTAACCACTTCGATGCAAGCGAGCTGGCGCAGATAGCTCACGCTATCGAGTCCGACACGGAGGGGGGGATTCGTCTGGGCAGCCGCTTTATCAGTTGGGAACGGCTCGATCATTTTGAGGGCGTTGTCCTGCGCGTGCATACGCTACATGAAGGGGTTCGCGGGGACTTCGGCAGCATCAGTATTGTGCTGGCGCTACTCTGGGCGCTCTTCACCGCCATGCTGCTCATCTCCTGGCTCGTGATCCGGCGCATGGTCAGCAATATGTATACGCTTCAACACTCGCTTCAGTGGCAGGCCTGGCACGATCCGCTGACCCGCCTGAATAATCGCGGGGCGCTGTTTGAACGGGCGAATGCCCTTGCGAAGCAATGCCAGCAGCAGTCCCTGCCGTTGTCTGTCATCCAGATCGATCTGGACCATTTCAAGGGTATCAATGACCGCTTCGGGCATCAGGCAGGGGATAAAGTGTTGTCGCACGCCGGAGGATTGATTGCGAGTGCACTGCGCGCCAATGACGTGGGCGGCCGTGTGGGTGGCGAGGAGTTCTGTGTCGTGCTCCCTGGCCTGACGCTCGAGGAAGCGGCAAATGTTGCTGAGCGGATCCGCGCACGGATCGACAGCAAAGAGATTCTGGTTAAGAAGAGCGTCACTCTGCGCATCAGTGCCTCACTGGGCGTCAGCAGCGCGCAGGAGAAGGGTAACTATAATTTTGAGCAGCTGCAGTCCATTGCCGATGCGCGGTTGTATGAAGCAAAGCAGGGGGGACGCAACTGCGTCGTCTGGCGCGATCACAACAAGAAGTGATCGAGCCCTTCGCGCCAGCCCGCGGGGCCGGGATGCTGCGTGTGATAAACCCGTTCCGGGCTATCGTTCTGCAGCGAAATGCCCTGGCGGTTAATGCCTTTGATCACCACCGCAAAGTCGACGCTGTCTAACAGCGGAGCGTCGTTGGGACCATCGCCCAGCCCAAGGGATGTCCACGCAACACGCTCCTGCAGAGAATACTGTTCAGTCAGCCATTTTACCGCCACATCCTTGCCGCAGCGCGCGTCCAGGACGTGCCAGAATCTCGCCCCCTGTACAAACTGCAGGCCATGCGGTTCCAGCGCCTCTTCAAAGCGCGTCATTTGCGCATCGCTGTCGCGCCAGATTAACGTCAGGGACGCTTCATGTCTGCGCGCAAGCAGCGAACGGGAAGGCGTCAGTCCGGTCCATTCACTGATTACCCGTTCATTCACGTCATCAAAGGTGGTGAATTTAACGTGCGTTTGCAGTCTGATCTGCTCGATGATGTGACGAATCGTAGGGTGCGATATCCCCGTGATGCGCCGGGCAGGGGGATCCCAGCGAACATCAGGCTGAATGACCGCCCCGTTTTCCGCAATGAACGGCAGCCCTTCCAGGCCTAACTCCTGCTGGATGTCGAGCATCTCAGCCGCCGTCTTGCTGCTGCAAAGGATAACGGGGATCTGTTTATCCCGTAGCCGCTCCAGCCATGCGGCGGCAGGCTGCCAGTCATAGGTATGAATATCCAGCAGTGTCCCATCCAGATCGGTGAAAATCAGCAGTGGATTCTGAAGCGAAGGCATAACGGCTCCTGATGACTGATGCGCGCTTATCTAAGATTATTCCTAAAAAATGACAGTGCCGGGAGAGAGGTTTGACGGAATCGTTCCTGCGTAACCCACACGCGGCGCATGTTGCTGCTCATAACTAAAATTCACATGTATAAAATATTATATTCACCAGGAGAATATATGCTTGTCAGACAAATCCGTTGGGGATAGTGTTGTTTCTACATCAGATTTCCTGGTGTAACGAATTTTCAAGTGCTTCTTGCATAAGCAAGTTTGATCCCGGCCATCCCCATGACCGGGATTTTTTTATCTTACCGATTCGCTTCAGACACGCTGAAGTCATGAATATCAAGCTCGAAGGCTTCGGCCAGCTCGCGGTAAGTGTGATAGTCCCTTCCGTTTACAATCACTTTGTCTGACTCATCGTCTGAGCGGCGAACTTCGGACTCACTGATCTCATTGATAGCGGCCAGCAGGGCATCGACATCCACCTCCACCTCACGCTTGATGGTGTCGCTGTACTCTTTATCGGTCTTCATTACGGGGTCCTCATGCAACCGTGTCCATCCATAAGTATAGACCGCACACAAAAACACCATTCGCGCCGGGGGTCGGTGCCAGTTAATGCGTTTTGTTCTACACTGGCTCAAAACCACAGGAGGAATGTATGAAGGTCAACGATCGGGTAACCGTTAAAACGGACGGTGGACCGCGCCGCCCGGGTGTGGTGCTGGCGATAGAAGAGTTTAGCGAAGGTGTAATGTACCTGGTTTCTCTGGAAGACTACCCGCTCGGTATCTGGTTCTTTAACGAACTGGGACATGAAGATGGTATTTTTGTGGAAGCAGCAGAATAGCGTGGTGTCGGGCGGCGTTCCCGTCCCCGGCCCATGCGGCTGAAAATGCAAAAATCTCTGGCCAGGCCAGAGATCGCAGGTAGGGTACAGAAGGTCTTGCGCGGATCAGCGCATATTAACGAAAATTCCGTTTGTGACATTATCGGTCAGGCGAACGACGTGGTAGATCACTTGCTTATTATGCGTTTTAATTTTCCTTTTAATATTTCCTTTGTGTGACGAAACCGTTTTTGCCTTGATATTCATCTGGTCCGAGATCTGAATTGTCCCTTGTCCAGCCATCCACATTCTGAGCATACTTGATTCAGTTCTGCTTAATGATAGGGTGGGTAAGTTAACCGCTCCTACATTCTTAACTTCTTTATTCAAATAATCACCCAAAATGTCATCCAGCGACTCGGGTTTAATCGATTTAGAACTGATCAATAAATTTTTACGGACCAACAAGTATTCGTCAAAATGAATATTGGCGATCGCCATAAAAACAATAAACAACGTTTTAGGATGCTGATTAATGATTTGCTTAATGTGCTGACTGTTGGCTGGATCGTGAATGAAACAGTCCTCATTAATAAACACCACGCCGGGCTTGTGTGCTTCACAAGCGGCTTCGAGTTCGTCAACGGTGTGTGCATCGTTGATGTCTCTCTTTCTTACCCCTCTGCTTGCCAGATACCCGGTTAACCCTAGCCGGGTGTAGCTGCATAAATCCATAATGATCGTTGACATGGCATACCCTCACTCAATGCGTAACGATAATTCACCATCTGCCTGAGAGCTCATAAACAGCCATACGGGATGGAAAAAACCAAATAAAACCTGTGAGCATGACAAAGACTTTGAGGCGAACTCACTATCCCGTAAAGTTACTTATAATTTGCCAGGAATCTTCTTAAAGTAAAGTAAATATTAAGTATTGTGAGATGGTTAGAAACATTTAAACCGCGTCAGATATATCCTGGAAGATGTTTTTCGCGTTTTATTTTAGGAATATCCTCAGAAAGACAATATGGAGTGTGAGGACTATTATTTGCGGGGCAGTTCGCTGACAATATCCGCTAACAGGTTGAATATCTCGCTGAATAAATGTTCACAGAAGGGGGCGATAAGCGGCATTAGCAATGACATTAATAAAAGACCGACCGTCAGCGTCACGGGAAAACCAATGACAAACACGGAAAGCTGCGGCGCCATTCTGTTCAGCAGGCCTAATGCCAGGTTAACGGTCAGCAGCAGAGTGATGATCGGCAGCGCCAGCATCAGCCCGTTGAGAAAAATCAGCCCGGCGGCACGCACCAGCGCCAGAAACGCGTTGCTGTTAACCGGATTTTCGCCAATCGGTAGCGTGTGGAAGGTGTCCACCAGCATTGAGATAAGCCATAAGTGGCCGTTAAACGACAGGAACAGCAGCATCGCCAGCAGATCGATGATACGCGCCAGCACCGGCATGTTGAGGTGGCTGCCGGGGTCGACGAAGGTGGCGAAGGATAACCCCATTTGCAGGCCGATCAGCTCACCCGCAGTACGCACTGCCGCAAAGGCGAGCTGCATGGTAAACCCAACGGCGACGCCGATCATCACCTGCTGAAGCGCCACCCATACGGCGTTAGCGGAAAATACAGGGATATCAACCGGCGGCAAGGACGGGGCGACAATAATCGTGATAACGATCCCCAGCCCCACTTTGATGCGCTTGGGTATCGATTTCTCGCTGAGAATAGGGGCGGTTGAGATGAGCGCCATAATGCGCAGCATCGGCCAGAAGTAGACGCCCAGCCACTGGACGTATTGATCGCTGGTGAAGTGCAGCATCGTGATATCAGCCGATGATGTACGGCAGATTGGTGAACAGGTTGCGCATATAGTCCAGCAGCAGGTTCAGCATCCACGGCCCGGCGACGATAATCGCCACGAACACGGCAATGATTTTCGGGATAAACGACAGCGTCATTTCGTTAATCTGCGTGGCGGCCTGCAGGATACTGATGATCAGACCGGTCACGAGGGCAACAAGCAGCAGCGGGGCGGCAACGGCAATCGCGACTTTCATCGCTTCCGTGCCCATCATCATGACCGATTCTGGCGTCATTGCGCGCTCCTCAACTGTAGAAACTCTGCGCCAGCGAACTGACCAGCAGCTGCCAGCCATCGACCAGCACAAAGAGCATGATCTTAAAGGGCAGAGCGATGGTCGCAGGCGGTACCATCATCATCCCGAGCGCCATCAGCACGCTGGCGATCACCAGGTCGATAATCAGGAACGGAATGAAAATAGTGAAGCCAATCTGGAACGCGGTTTTTAGCTCGCTGGTGACATAGGCTGGCAGCAAAATGCGCATCGGCACCGCTTCCGGTCCCTGAAGCTCGCCGGTGTTGGAGAGGCGGGCAAAGAGCGCTAAATCTGCTTCACGCGTCTGGCGCAGCATAAATTCACGCAGCGGCTGCGCGCCTTTCTCCAGCGCCACTTCCATCGAGATTTTATCTTCGCTAAACGGCTGGTAGGCGTCGGTGTAAATCTTGTCGATCACCGGCGACATAATGAAAAAAGTCAAAAACAGGGCCAGGCCCAGCAGCACCTGGTTGGGCGGCGCGGAAGGGGTTCCCAGGGCGTTTCGCAGCAGGCCAAAAACAATGATGATGCGGGTAAAGCTGGTCATCATCAGCAGAATGGCCGGAATAAAGGTCAGCGAGGTGATGAACACCAGCGTCTGAACCGAAAGCGACCAACTTTGACCGCCTCCGGCAAGCGGGGTCGAGACCAGACCGGGCAGTTGCGCATAGACCGCGGGAGCAAACAGGCCAACACCCGCAAGCGTAAGGGATAACAAACGGCGCATCAGGATCTCCCGGAACGCTTAAGCAAACTCTTCATAACGGACTGGAAATCCGCTGGGGCTTCTGCGCGCTCGTCACCCGTGACGGGGGCGGGCGGCAGTTTATGTAATACATTGATGTTTGAGGCGGTGATCCCCAGCACCAGACGCGCATCTTCCACGTCGACGATGACCACGCGCTCGCGTGGCCCCAGCGTGGTACTGGCGCTGACCTTCAGGCCGCGCGTTCCGGCGGTTTTACCCGCCAGACCAAAACGCTTTGCCAGCCAGGCCGCAATAAGAATGAAGGCAATAATACCGAACAGGGCACCGCTCACCTGGAGCAGCGGCGAGCCAGGTACCGCGGAGGGTTGGGACATTGTTGCCTGGGTTTTCATGCTTAACGGCTCAGACGACGCATACGTTCGGATGGCGTAATGATGTCGGTGATGCGCACGCCGTACTTATCAGCAACCACCACCACTTCCCCCTGAGCAATCAGATAACCGTTGATCAGAATATCCAGCGGTTCACCGGCCAGGCCATCAAGGGCGACCACGGAACCCTGCGTCAGGCGCAGCAGCTCTTTAATGGTCATGCGGGTGCGGCCCAGCTCAACCGTCAGCTTAACCGGGATATCCATGATCAGGTCGATATCCTGCAGCGTGCCGCTGACGTCGCCGCCGCCCAGCTGCTGGAATACCGCGTCCGCCGCGCTTTTCGTCGGGGTCGTCTTTTGCTCGTTTAACGCGTCAGCCCACAGATCGTCCAGTGCTCCGCTGTTCTCATCGGACGGATTGTTCATGTCACTCATTTGGGCTGTTCCTCATTCAGCGAATTCAATATCGGGTTGATCAAGTGCTCAACGCGTAACGCATACTGGCCGTTAATTGTGCCGTACTGACTGGTCAGCACGGGGACACCATCCACATGGGCAATAATGCGGTCGGGTTTTTCTATCGGCAAAACGTCGCCGGGTTGTAATTTCAGGATCTGAGATAACCGCAGCGGAATATCGGCAAAGCTCGCTACCAGCTCCAGCTGCGAGTGCTGAACCTGGCGAACCAGGTTTTCACGCCAGTTCTGATCTTCGTGGCGCGAGTTCTCCAGCGGCGGGTTCACCAGCAGCTCGCGCAGCGGTTCAATCATGCTGAACGGCAGGCAGATGTTGAACTCACCGGTCAGGTTGCCGATTTCAACGTGGAACGGCGTGTTAACGACGATATCGTTCGGCGAGGTGGTGATATTGGTGAACTTCACCTGCATCTCGGAACGGACGTACTCCACTTCCAGCGGGTTAATCGCCTTCCACGCGTCGCTGTAAGACTCCAGCGCCAGCTTCAGCATGCGGTTAATGACGCGCTGTTCGGTGTGGGTGAACTCACGACCTTCTACTTTGGTCGGGAAACGCCCGTCGCCGCCGAACAGGTTATCCACCGCAATGAACACCAGGCTTGGCGAAAACACCACCAGACCAGTGCCGCGCAGCGGCTTCAGATGGATCAGGTTAAGGTTGGTTGGCACCGGCAGGTTGCGGGCAAACTCATGATACGGCTGAATGCGGATCGCGCCGACGGTGATATCCGGGCTACGACGCAGCAGGTTAAACAGCCCCATACGGAACTGACGCGCAAAACGTTCGTTGATGATCTCCAGCGCCTGCAGACGTTCACGTACCACGCGACGCTGGGTATTCGGGTCATAGGGGCGAATATTGTCGTCGCCGCTCAGTCCCGGTTGCGGATCATCACTCTTATCGCTGTCGCCGTTGAGCAGCGCATCGATTTCTGCCTGAGAAAGAATACTGTCGCCCATGTCGTTACCGCAGAATGAAGGCTGTATACAGAACGTCAGTGACTTCCTGCTTCGGTTGGCCGTTTACCAGCGGGGTCGACAGCGTCTGTTTGATGGCGTCGACCAGTTTTTGCTTACCGTCATCGGTAGCGAGCGTCGAAGCGTCCTGACGAGAGAAAAGCAGCAGCAGACGGCTACGCACTTCAGGAAGATAATCGTTCAGACGAGAACGGGTAGCTTCGTCTTTCAGGCGCAGCGTAATGCCAACATAAAGCACACGATCCGCATCACCCAGGTTGACGGTGAAGGTGTCCAGCGGGAAGAACACGGGAGCCGGAGGCGGTGGCGCTTCAGCTTTGGCAGCAGCGGCAGTCGGTTCCTGCTGCATACGCCAGTAACTATAGCCCGCGGTAGCGCAGGCGGCGAGCGTGATCAACACCAGCAGCGGGATCCAGATGGAGCGCTTACTTTTTTTGGTGATAGCGGAGTCAGTCATCTGATACGAGCTTCCTGTTTCGGTACAGCTTAATAGGGTGATTATCCCGTGTCCGCCTTATCTCAAAGCGTGGAAAAGACGGGAATAATCACGCTACCTCTGGCGTTTAGGCGAAGATATCCACTGCGCCATTTCCCCGCGCGGCGGATTGCAGGGCGGCAGGGGTCGGCAATAACTCATCACTCTCTTCATTGAACGCGCCGTGCTGGCCCGAGCGGGAAGCCTGCTGTTGCTGCTGTGATGAGGATTGCTGCTGTCCGGCGAAGCTCTCACTGCTGACGCTGCTCTGCGAAAGCTGAATGCCGCTTTCCGCCAGAGAGGTGCGTAAGACCGGCAGAGCAGCCTCCAGCGCCGCGCGCACGTGGCTGTGCGGAGACACCATCTGCAGCTGCGCCTGGTTATCATCCAGTTTAAGCGAGATTTGCACCTGGCCCAGGTCTTCCGGGTGCAGGCGCAGTTCAGCGGTCTGCTGGCCTTGCTTCGTGAACAGCGTGATGTGCTGGCTCAGCGTCTGCTGCCATTCGCTGGTGCCGAGCGGCTGGCTCAATACCGGCGCGGTGGCAACGGTTGCAGCAGGCTGTGAGGTCGCGTGGCTGCTGAGGATCGGTGCCAGGGTTGCGGTGGGCGAGGTTGTCGTCGCGCTGCTCGCGATGTCCTGTTTCTCAGCCGCCGCCGCGACCGCAGGCGTCACGGGTACGCTGGCTGGAAGGGCTGCGTCAGCCGTTTGTGCCACAGGCTGAGACGCTGCCTGAGGCGGGTTATTCTCTTTGCCCGGCAGCGCGTTTTTCAGCGTTTGCGGAAGAGCGGAGGTGAGGGACGTCTGAGCGGTAACGCCGTCGACGTGGGTTGCCTGCGTCGTTACCGGTGTTGCCGTCTGCTGGTGCGGCAACATCGCCATCAGCGCGCTGAGCCCCGCGAGTTCGTCTTCGCTTAGGTCAGTTTTGCTGTCATCTTTTGCGGACGCGTGCGTCAGTGTCTTTAACGCATCACTTTGGGTCGTCGGCATCAGCCCGGACACCAGCGTTTGCAGCGCAGTGGTCTTCGCCGCGTCATCATCGGCGGTCAGCGTCTCCTGGCGTGAGAGCAGGTCGGCAATTTTCGCCTGCAGGGTGGTCTCGCCTGCGTCCTGTTGCGCTACCCTGGACAGCTTGCTGCCAGCGGCTTTCAAATCAGCCAGGGTCAGCGGCGCATCTTTGCCCTGACCGGACGCATCGGTCAACGCGCCCGCCAGCAGAGAAAGAAAGTCTTGCGCACCCTCGGCGCCTTTCCCCGTTTGCGTGCCGCCTGACAGGTCGCTGTCGGTCATCAGCAGTTGTTGCAGTGTGATCATTCCGGTTTCCTCATTGATGCGCGCTGGGCAAACTCATCCATTTTTTTCTGATCCAGGCGGTTTTCCGCCAGGGTTGACGCCGCGACCTGTCGGTCCTGTAGCGTTTGCCAGGCCTGCAGCCGCTGTTTTTTCTCGCGCCAGAAGTTGAGCGCGGTATCCACTTTTTCGGTCCACTGGTTAAGCTGCAGACGGTGTTGCTCAATCGCCTTTTCCAGCGTCTGGATAAACTGCTGATAGTTGATCCAACGCTGGCTGCCAATGCCCTGCGTCATATCGGTATTCAGGTTGGTGCGATATTCATGCTGATAGTCGATTAACATCTTCAACTGCTCTTCAGCCTGCTGGCACCCGCGTCGCATTGCGCCGAGCTGCAGTGCGGCATCATCAACTTCTTTTTCAGCCAGATCTTTTAGCGTTGATAACGCGCTGTTTTGCGCCATGACCTTCGCCCTCCACCTGTGTTACACCTGCGGGAAAATCAGATCCAGAGCCTGGATTGAGTCTTCCCAGTCGGCGCGTTCAAAAATACCTTGTTGCAAAAACGCCTCCAGCTGCGGCCAGAGCGCAATCGCTTTGTCGAGCATCGGGTCGCTGCCTTTGGCATACGCCCCAACGCTCACCAGATCGCGGTTGCGCTGGAAGCTGGAGAGCAGTTGTTTGAAGTTACGCACGCGGGCGTAGTGCTTCTCGGTTATCAGCGCCGTCATTGCGCGGCTGATGGATGCTTCAATATCAATCGCCGGGTAATGCCCCGCTTCGGCCAGACGGCGAGACAGCACAATGTGACCGTCGAGGATCGCACGCGCGGAGTCGGCAATCGGATCCTGCTGGTCATCGCCCTCGGTCAGCACCGTATAGAATGCGGTGATCGAGCCGCCGCCGCTGATGCCGTTCCCCGCACGTTCGACCAGCGCCGGGAGCTTGGCGAATACCGAAGGTGGATACCCTTTGGTGGCCGGAGGCTCACCGATGGCGAGCGCGATTTCACGCTGCGCCATCGCGTAACGGGTCAGGGAGTCCATGATCAGCAGGACGTGCTGGCCGCGGTCGCGGAAATCTTCGGCGATGCGGGTCGCGTAGGCGGCACCCTGCATACGCAGCAAGGGGGACACATCCGCCGGGGCGGCAATAACCACCGAGCGGGCGCGGCCTTCCGCACCCAGAATGTTTTCGATGAAGTCTTTGACTTCGCGCCCACGCTCGCCAATCAGCCCCACGACGATCACATCGGCCTGGGTATAGCGTGCCATCATGCCGAGCAGGACGGATTTCCCCACGCCGGACCCGGCGAACAGGCCCATACGCTGTCCACGTCCCACGGTCAGCAGGGCGTTAATCGGGCGCACGCCGGTATCCAGCACGTGCTCGATAGGGGTACGCTGCAGCGGGTTGAACGGCTGGGTGATCAGCGCCCCCGTTTCGGTGGTGTCCGGCGAGGGCAGGCCGTCGAGCGGCTTGCCGCTGCCGTCCAGCACGCGCCCAAGGAGCGCTGGTCCAAGCGGTAACTGCTTGCCGCTTTGCAGACCGTCGCCTGAACTGTTTTTCGCATAGACGCGCGCGCCGGGCAGAATGCCTTCAACTTCTTCGAGCGGCATCAGGAACAGGCGCTGGCCGTTAAATCCGACCACCTCACTTTCGACCTCACGCATTTCCAGTCCGTCCTGACGCTCAATAACGCAGGTGGCACCCAGCGGAAGCTGCAGGCCCGTCGCTTCCAGCACCAGACCGGTGGCGCGGGTCAGACGGCCATAACGACGAACAGATGGCAGCTGTGCCATCTTCGTTTCAAAGTTATCGAGCGTGTTGAGCCAGCGGGTAAGGCGTGCGGTCATCAGACAACTCCCGGTGCTGCCAGGCGGCACAGTTCTTGCCAGCGGGTAGCCACGCTGGCATCCAGATCGCCCTCATCCGCAGAGACTTTGCACCCGCCGTGGTGCAACGAGGGATCGCCCCGCAGCCGCCAGCCGTGCAGGCTGAGCGTTGCACCAAGACTCTCTTCCACGCGCTGGAGATCGTCCGGGTGTACGCGCAGCTGCGGTTTGCCGCTGAACAGCGGCTCCTGCTGGAGCAAACCCTGAATCTGTTTAATCAGCGCCGAGTTATCGACGGTTGGCGTCTGGCCAATCACCTGACGCGCGGCTTCCAGCGCCATCTGCATCAGGCGCGACGCAATCACGCTGTCGAGCGCGTCCAGCGTATGCTGGAACTCGCTCACCAGCTGCTGCATACGGGCATTGAGGGGCGCCTGCTGCTGACGCGCCTGTTCGATGCCTTGCTCCAGCCCTTTTGCCAGCCCTTCCTGATAACCCTGCTCCTGGCCTTTCTGCCGTCCTTCGTGCAGACCGGCGTTGAAGCCCTGTTCGTGCGCCTGCATTTGCATCTGCGCCAGCATCTGCGCACGCTGCTCTTCTTCGCTCAGCTCGGGCACCGCGGCATCGATATCGCCCTCATCGGACGGGAGTGCGGCCGGGATAAATTCGGAGAGGGGAGGCGCCAGATCGTCGGGCGTCCAGCGCGTCCACGGCAGCTCATTAGACATAGGTGTCGTCTCCGCTGCCAATCACCATCTCGCCGGTTTCGGCCAGTCGACGAACGATAAGCAGGATCGCTTTCTGTTCGTTTTCCACCTGAGACAGACGCACCGGACCACGGTTGGCCAGGTCGTCGCGCAGGATATCGGCCGCACGCTGGGACATGTTGCGCAGGAACTTCTCGCGCAGCGGCTGTTCGGCACCTTTGAGGGCGATAAGCAGCGATTCGGAATCCACTTCCTGAAGCAGGCGCTGGATGCTGCGATCGTCCACTTCGACCAGGTTTTCGAACAGGAACATCTCGTCGATAATTTTCTGTGCCAGCTCGCCGTCGAACTCGCGCACCGCGGTGATGACCGCTTCTTCCTGCTGCGTTTTCATCAGGTTGATGATCTCGGCCGCCGTTCTCACGCCGCCCATTTTGCTGCGCTTGAGGTTCTGGCCGTCGAGCAGGTTGTTCAACACTTCGGTCAGCTCCGCCAGCGCGGCTGGCTGGACACCGCCAAACGTGGCGATACGCAGCATCACATCGTGACGCAGACGCTCTTCGAACAGCGCCAGAATATCGGCTGCCTGGCCCCGTTTGAGGTGAACCAGAATGGTCGCGATAATCTGCGGGTGCTCGTCGCGAATAAGATCGGCGGCGCTCTGCGGCTCCATAAAGTTGAGCGTTTCGATACCGCTGGCGGTATCGCGGGTTTCCAGAATATCTTCCAGCAGGCTGGCGGCACGCTCTTCGCCCAGCGCCTTGACCAGCACGGAGCGCAGGTATTCGTTGGCGTTGACGTTGAGCGCGGCAAACTGTTCGGCTTCCTGCTCAAATTCCGCCAGCACTTCGGTCAGCTGCTTGTTGGAGATCTGCCGCACGTTGGCCATGGCCGCAGAGAGGATTTGCACCTCTCTTTGCGAGAGGTGTTTGAACACCTCTGCCGCGCGGTCTTCGCCAATGGTCATCAGCAGGATGACGCTTTTATCGGTACCTGTAAGCGTATTACTCATGTTCGTTACCCATCCAGCTGCGGATGACCAGCGCGACGACGCGCGGATCGTTGTCTGACATTTCGCGAATGCGCTGGCTCATGACCTCTGCGCCCATGCGCTGGTTAGCGCGGCGCTGCTGCACCTGCTCGTCTTTGCTGAGGCGCACTTCAACCGCTTCTTCCACTTCCTGGCGATTATTCATCTGTTCCAGAGCGGCTTTCTCGGCTTCAGCACGGCGCTGGAGCTGAGGACGTACGCCCTTACGCCACAGCAGCCAGGCAACAATCAGCACCAGTAACCAGCGGCCTGCGGACATCAGCTGATCGATAAACGACTGCTGTTGCCAGAACGGGAGTTCGCCACCGCTTTCATCAACCGAGTTGAACGGTGAGTTCACCACGTTCAGCGTATCGCCACGTTTTTCGGAGTAGCCCATCGCTTCACGGGTCAGATCTTCAATCTGCTTCATCTGCTCGGCCGTCAGTGGCAGAGGCTTGCCGTCCGGCAGGGTTTTGTAGTTCACCACCACGGCAACAGACAGACGCTGAATATCCCCCACGTTCAGTTTGGTGTGGCGGATAGTACGGTCCACTTCGAAGTTCGTGGTTTCGTTACGGCTGCTGGTACGCGGTCCCGCGTTATTGGCCGTTGAGGTTGTCTGCTGTGCATTCTGCTGGTTGGCCGGAGGCGTTGAAATCGGTGCCGCGTTAGCCGGAGCAGGCTGGTTAGACAGCGCGCCCGGCACGCCGCCAGGGTAGGGGCCGCCCACCTGCTCGTTCGAGTTAATCTGACGAGAACGCATCACCGCCTGAGACGGATCGCCGTTCGGGCTGTATTGCTCTTCCGTTTGTTCTTTATTCGCAAAATCGATCTGCGCGGTAACCTGAGCATGCACGTTGCTGTTACCGACGACCGGGCCCAGGATCGCTTCGATACGGCGCTGAAGACGACCTTCCACATCGGCCGCGTATTTCAGCTGCGCGTCGTTCAGATCGCGACCGGCGCTGTTGTTTTGCGTCAGCAGATGACCGCCCTGATCCACTAGCGTCACGTTGCCCGGCGGTAAGCCTGCAACCGCGCTGGAGACCAGATGCGTGACCGCGCTGATTTGCCCTTCGTCCAGCGCGCGGCCAGGCTCAAGGTTGACGGTTACGGAGGCAGAAGGGGATTTCTGTTCACGAACAAATAAAGAGGGTTTAGGCATGGCAAGGTGCACACGCGCACTCTTCACCGGGCCTAAGGTTTCAATGGTACGGGCCAGTTCACCTTCCAGCGCGCGCTGGTAGTTCACCTGCTCGCTGAACTGGCTGATACCGAATTTTTCCTGATCCAGCAGTTCGAAACCAACCGCACCGCCTTTCGGCAGACCCTGCTGTGCCAGGCGCAGGCGAAGCTCGTGCACCTTGTCCGCTGGCACTTCAAGCGCGCCACCGTTATCGGCAAAGCGATAAGGGATGTTCATCTGGGTAAGCTGGGTGACGATGGCACCGCCATCCTGATCGGAAAGGTTACTGTAAAGCGTGCGGTAATCAGGGCTTTTCGCCCACAGGACCATCGCAACAAGGATCGCAATGGCGGCAGCGCCTGCCACGATCAACGGGATTTTAGGGTTCGCGCGAAGGCGGTTCATCCACTCGAGTGATTTATTCTGTGGCGCTGTCGATGCTGTTGCACTCATTGCGCACCTCTTAAATCCTGGTGGTTTACGTTATTCGTGTAGAGAAACAAAACTGACTCCCGGGTCGGCAAACACGACAAAAGTTCCATATTGATGGCCCTGCCATTATTTGATGATTCGTGATTTTCTATGCGTCAAATAACCTGGTTTTTTAACGCTATTTACCGCCATTATCTGATTGACAAGCTGTTAGTCTTGACCGCGTAAAAATCCATCCAGGGGAAAGTCATGGCTATACAGGGCATTGAAGGGGTAATCAGTCAGCTGCAGGCAACGGCAATGACGGCACGTAATCAGAACGTGATGGACGAACCTTCAACCATCAGCTTTGCGGGGCAACTGCACGCCGCGCTTGACCGTATCAGCGACAAGCAGAACGCTGCCCGCACGCAGGCGGAAAAATTTACGCTCGGTGAGCCGGGCGTGGCGCTCAATGATGTGATGGCCGATCTGCAAAAAGCGTCGGTGTCTCTGCAGATGGGCCTCCAGGTGCGTAATAAGCTGGTATCGGCCTATCAGGACGTGATGTCGATGCAGGTGTAAAACCTGCCGATCTTACGCTGGCACCCATACGGCTTTAATGCCACAATATTTTTTTCTTCCCACGCAGGAAAGATGATGAAAAAAATAGCAATTGTGGGTGCGCTTCTGGCGTTAACCGGCTGTGTTCAGGTTGATAATTATCAGGAAGTCATCAAGCACCCTGTGCCGTCGCATCTGGCAGGGTACTGGCAGTCAAAAGGGCCGCAAAGCAAGATGGTGAGCCCGGAGGCGATTGCCACGCTGGTGGTGACGGAAGAGGGCGATACGCTGGATTGCCGTCAATGGCAGCGCGTGGTGGCGGTGCCGGGCAAGATTATGCTGCGTTCGGATGATTACTATAACGTGACCCGCAAGCTGGATATCTATCCGCTGGAGCGTGATGGCGCAACGCTTGAGTATGATGGTATGGAGCTGCAAAAAGTGGATCGTCCAACGGTAGAGTGTGCGAATTACCTGAGCAAAAATCCGCTGGAGAGTAAGCTACCGTAGCCGTTTTTTGCCGGGTGGCGCTGACGCTTACCCGGCCTACGGGACGGTGCTTTTGTAGGCCGGGTAAGGCGAAGCCGCCACCCGGCATTGTTTCTACAATGCATCCTCTATGACCCACACGCTGACGCTTCCTCCGTTACAGAAGAACGTTCCTTCACCATCCGCCGCCGTGGTCACGGTTTCCTCGCGGTTGCCCAGAAAATCACGCCAGGTTTTATTGCCGTAATTCTCTCCCAGACAAATCACTTTTTCCCCGTCATCACCATTGGAAAGGACCACCACGCAACCCGGCGCGTCGTCGGTCCCGCTGCGGCTGAACGCGATACAGTTAGGATGATCAAAAAACAGCGTCTGAATGCCGTGGGCAAAACGCTGGCGGGCGAGGATCAGTTCATGCAGTTGTTCAATCACGGGCATATCAATATGGTACGTGTTACCGTCTCCGCCCGTATCGTCGTAGCTGGCACCGAAGAGGTCCGGATAGAACACGCTCGGCACGCCGTTTTCGCGCAGCAGAATTAACGCATAGGCGAGCGGTTTAAACCAGGCTTCCACCGGGGCTTCCAGCGCCTGCAGGGGTTGGGTGTCGTGGTTGGCAACCAGCGTGACCGCATGGAACGGATCGGCTTCCACCAGCGTGCCGGTGAAGATCTGGCTCATGTCGTAGTCGCGCCCCTGACGCGACGCCTCGTGAAACTTCATCTGCAGCGGCGCATCGAACAGCATGGTTTTGCCGTCGACCTGATTGATGTAGTTCTGCAGTTTATCCACCTCGTGCGACCAGTATTCCGCGACAACAAACAGCGGCTGCGGCGCAACCTCCTGCACGTGCTCAATCCACTCCTTATAAAACCAGGCCGGAATATGTTTTACGGCATCCAGACGAAAACCGTCACACTGCGTTTGCTCCATCACCCAGCGCGCCCAGTATTTGATCTCCTCGGTCACGGCATGATTGCGAAAATCGATGTTCTCGCCCATCAGGTAGTCGAAATTGCCCATCTCGTCGTCGACCTGATCGTTCCAGCCTTCGCCGGTGTAGTCGTTGACGATTTTGAAGATATTGTCTTCATTGGGGTTTTCAATGTGGTCGATGCCGCTGAAGCATTTGTAATCCCAGATAAACTGCGAATATTTCCCCGCGCGGGCAGGGAAGGTGTAGCGCGTCCAGGCTTCACACTCGATGATTTCATCGTCGATTTGCGTACGGTCTTGTTCATTGACGCGCTGCACGCGGATCGACTCTTTCTCGTCCGCCCCCATTTTGTGGTTGACCACCACATCCAGCAGCACGGCGATCTGGTTGCTTTTGAGCGCGTCGATGGCCTCCAGCAGCTGTGCTTTATCGCCGTATTTGGTGGCGACGCTGCCTTTCTGGTCAAACTCACCGAGATCGAACAGATCGTAAGAGTCATAGCCTACGGAATATCCCCCCGATGCGCCTTTGTACGCCGGAGGTAGCCACACCATGTTAATGCCGATTTCGTTGAGGTTGGGGGCTAAAGCCGTGACTTCTCGCCACAATTCACCGCCAGCGGGGTAATACCAGTGAAAGCATTGCAGTAAGGTTGGATTGCGCATGCACCGTCTCCATGAGGTCGCGAAACTCAAGTATGGAGTACGTTTTGCAGAAATGCCTGGCGAACGAAGCGGGAAACGTTCGTTCGCCAGCTACATGGCTAATTGAGATCGCTATTACTTTGCGGGACCAGGACATGACCGCCCTGGTTGCTGTAGGTGGAAAGAACGGTTTTCTGAATGGAGGATTGACCCACCATTTTAGCCAGTTCATTCATTCTGGACTGCAGCAATGTTTTCACCTGGCTTTCATTGTCGAGGATCACGCGCAGAGTCGGTCGAAGTTGCTCCTGCATTTGTGCAGAGGGTTCCGCTTCCTGCGTAAGACGAGCCAGCGAGTGCACCGCGTTGACATAATCGGTTTCACAAGTAATGAGATCATCCCATAATCCCTGGCGAGCCAGTCGCAACATCAACTGGCTCTGCTCAAGGAGTTGCTGATAAAGGGTATAGAGTTGCGGTGCATTACTCATTAGACGGCGTCCTGCATCAGTTGTGGCGTACCCGCAACCTCCTTCCACCCGTCAGCGATATTGCGCAGCAATGTTTCCACCTCTTCGATGGCGCTGGCGTCGTTATTCACGTTGGCGTGCAGGAGGCGACGTACCATATAGGCATAAAGGGCAATCAGGTTTTGCGTAAGCTCATCGCCGTTATTGTCCACCAGGCCAACCTTTAGCCCGTTTTCAATAATGTTGATGGCTTTCGAGAGTGCCAACCCCTTTGCCGGAATATTGCCGTCTTGCAGGAACAGACGCGCGCGAACCAGCGCGCTGAGGGCTCCATCAAATAGCATGATAACCAGCTGTTGCTGGCTGGCGCTCATCACCGCGCTTTCAACCTCTATTTTTGCGTAGGCTTGCGTGCCTTTTGCGCCGTACATGTTATCCCCCTCGGGTTCGTTTAGCGTTTACTACTTGCTGCTGGACGTATTTTCAAACTGCTGCGTCAGGTAGCTGCTGGTGTTGTTCAGCGAGGTCATCAGTACGTCCAGCTGGGTAAACTGGGCTTTGTACTGTGCCACGCGCGCGTCAATACGCTCGCTCACGGCGTTGTACTGATCGGTAAGCTTGTTCAGCGTTTTACTGACGCCATCTTTGGCTGCCTGGATAATCCCTTTGCTGGAGAGCCAGTCAGTCAGGTTGGTCGCCATGGTGGTGGTGATACCGGTGGTTTTACCGTCACCCACAACCAAATCTTTAACGGCAGACGGGTTGTCCGTCAGCGCTTTTTTCAGCTTGGTGTTATCCAGCTCCAGTTTGCCGGAGCTTGGATCGGTCGTGATACCCAGCGACGACAGTGTTTTGTACGTGGTACCGCCGACGGTGTTGCTCAGCATGGTTTTCAGCTGGGTCTGAATCGTACGCAGCGTGCTGTCACCCAGCAGGGCACCGTTACTGGAGTCCTGGGCATCCGTACCCGCATCAACCGCCGTATATTTGGTCAGTGAAGCAAAGCTGTCCTGCAGGGTGTTGTAAGCATCCACCCAGGCTTTCATTGCCGTTTCGGCTTTAGACGTATCTTTGGTGATCGTCAGCGTCTGGTTACCGGTGGTGACGTCGTTCAGGTTCAGGGTGATATCTTCCAGCGCATCGCTGATGGTGTTGCTGCTGTTTTCGATATCAACGTTGTTGACCTTCAGCTTGGCGTTCTGCGCGGTGACGCTTTCCGTCATGCCGTTGCTGGCGTCGGTGCTGGTGCCGTTGTAACCCATAAAGGTTTGCAGGGCACTGTCGCCGCTCACGCTGATGCTGACCGCGTTATCTGCACCGGTTTCCGTAGAGGTAATAGACAGACGATACTGGCCATTTCCGACGTTAATAATACTGGCGGTCACGCCCGCATCCGCTTTGTTGATGGCATCACGAATGCCGGTCAGCGAGGAGTTTGTCGCGCTGATATCAACGGTCACCGGATCTTTACCGTTGCCCGCGGTAAAGGTAATTTTGCTGTCCGCGGTGGCAATGGCAGTTTTGGTGTCCGCCTGGGTGTTTTTAGTGGTCAGCGTCTGCGCCTGCGCCAGCTGAGAGACGCTAATGGTGTATTTACCCGCAATGGCGCTGCCCGTCGTGGTCGCACTGAATGCCGTGGTACTGCTCGCCGTGCTGGTGGCCGTAAACAGGTCAGCTTTATTCAGCGCGGTGTTGGCGGTCTGAAACGCTTCCAGTGAACTCTTCAACGTGCCGTAAGCGCTAAGCTTGGCGGTATAGGATGTCTGCTGTTTGGAAATCGGCGTCAGCTGCGCTTTTTCGGCCGTGGTGAGACTATCCAGAATGTCTGCTAACTTAAGACCCGAACCAATCCCCAATGATGAAATACTTGCCATATTTATTCCTTAATCTATCGACACGTAGAACGAATAGTGGGGTTATCGGCCTTTATGCGTGAAAGTTTACGGTTAATTTCTTTTTTTTAATGGCGGGAATAACGGTAATAGAGAAGAGTATTTCCGTGGCTAAAAAAATTATCGAGATCCTGAAAAAAAATCTAAAGGTTGTTTTGGACCAGACGATAACACCTTTGACGGCGATGAAGCCGAAGGGTGGAAACCCAAATCTAACCAAACAGATTTGATGAACAACAGGAATCGAAATCATGGCACAAGTCATTAATACCAACAGCCTCTCGCTGATCACTCAGAACAACATCAACAAGAACCAGTCTGCTCTGTCTTCTTCTATTGAGCGTCTGTCTTCCGGTCTGCGTATCAACAGCGCTAAAGATGATGCTGCGGGCCAGGCTATCGCTAACCGCTTCACGTCTAACATCAAAGGTCTGACTCAGGCTGCACGTAACGCTAACGACGGTATCTCTCTGGCACAGACCACTGAAGGCGCGCTGTCTGAAATCAACAATAACCTGCAGCGTGTTCGTGAACTGACCGTTCAGGCAACGACCGGTACTAACTCTGATTCTGACCTGTCTTCAATCCAGGACGAAATTAAATCCCGTCTGTCTGAAATCGACCGCGTATCCGGTCAGACTCAGTTCAACGGCGTGAACGTACTGGCTAAAAACGGTTCTATGGCGATTCAGGTTGGTGCGAACGACGGCCAGACTATCTCCATCGACCTGCAGAAAATTGACTCTTCTACTCTGGGTCTGAGCGGCTTCTCCGTTTCTAACAACGCACTGAAACTGAGCGATTCTATCACTCAGGTTGGCGCGAGCGGTGCACTGAAAGATGTTAACCTGAGCTCTGTTGCCACTGCTCTGGGTGTAGACGCAAGCACGCTGACTCTGCACAACGTTCAGACTTCAGCTGGTGCTGCAACTCCTACTTATGTTGTATCTTCTGGTTCTGACAACTATTCAGTATCCGTAGAAGACGGAACTGGCGTTGTAACGCTGAACACCACCGATATCGGTTATACCGATACGGCGAATGGCGTAACTACTGGTTCCATGACTGGTAAGTACGTTAAAGTTGGCGCTGACGCAGCAGGTGCCCCAGTTGGTTATGTCACTGTTCAGGGCCAGAATTTCAAAGCAGCTGCTGGTGCGCTGGTTAACTCCGGTGATGCTACAGGTACTCAAAACGTTGCTTCTGCAATTGGCGATATTGCTGATAAAGCGAATGCCAACATTTACACTGGCACCTCTTCAGCAGATCCACTGGCTCTGCTGGACAAAGCTATCGCGTCTGTTGATAAATTCCGTTCTTCACTGGGTGCGGTACAGAACCGTCTGAGCTCTGCTGTAACCAACCTGAACAACACCACCACCAACCTGTCTGAAGCGCAGTCCCGTATTCAGGACGCCGACTATGCGACCGAAGTGTCAAATATGTCTAAAGCGCAGATCATCCAGCAGGCCGGTAACTCCGTGCTGTCCAAAGCTAACCAGGTTCCTCAGCAGGTTCTGTCTCTGCTGCAGGGCTAATCGCCTGATAATGCTTAAACCCCGCTTCGGCGGGGTTTTTATTTAGCGCTATTTGCATAACCCCCCAAATAACCCCTCATTTCACCCACTATTCACCCAATTGAAACCCCTGCAGAATCGGATAATCATGCCGATAACTCAATTAACGCAGGGCTGTTTATCGTGAATTCACTCTATACCGCTGATGGTGTAATGGATAAACACTCGCTGTGGCAGCGTTATGTTCCGCTGGTGCGTCACGAAGCATTGCGCCTCCAGGTGCGTTTGCCGGCGAGCGTGGAACTGGACGATCTGCTACAGGCGGGCGGTATCGGGTTATTGAATGCAGTTGACCGATACGACGCTCTGCAAGGAACGGCATTTACGACTTACGCAGTTCAGCGTATTCGTGGGGCGATGCTGGACGAGCTGCGCAGCCGAGACTGGGTGCCGCGCAGTGTTCGCCGCAACGCGCGCGAAGTGGCGCATGCGATGGGGCAGCTGGAACAGGAACTGGGACGCAACGCGACGGAAACCGAAGTGGCTGAGCGTCTTGGGATCGCTGTTGAAGAATATCGTCAGATGTTGCTCGATACCAATAATAGCCAACTCTTCTCTTACGATGAGTGGCGCGAAGAGCATGGCGATAGCATCGAGCTGGTGACGGATGAGCATCAGCAAGAAAACCCGTTACACCATTTAATGGAAGGGAATTTACGCCAGCGCGTGATGGAAGCGATTGAAGCTTTACCAGAGCGCGAACAGCTGGTGTTGACCCTCTATTACCAGGAAGAGCTCAATCTCAAGGAGATTGGCGCGGTACTGGAGGTGGGGGAGTCTCGGGTTAGCCAGCTGCACAGCCAGGCCATCAAGCGCTTACGCACGAAACTGGGTAAGTTATAGGTGATTGATTCACCTGGGAAATGCCGCACAACGTATTGACAACCAGGAGTTATCATGACGGTGCAGCAATCTAAAAGACGGCCTTTAAGCCGCTACCTGAAAGACTTTAAACACAGCCAGACGCATTGCGCCCACTGTAATAAATTACTCGACCGTATCACGCTGGTTCGTCGTGGCGAAATCGTGAACAAAATCGCGATATCCCGCCTCGACACGTTGATGGATGAGGCCGCCTGGCTCGAAGAGCAAAAAGAGTGGGTGGCGCTTTGCCGTTTCTGTGGCGATCTCCACTGCAAAGAGCAAAGCGACTTCTTCGATATTATCGGCTTCAAGCAATTCCTGTTTGAACAAACGGAGATGAGCCACGGCACCGTTCGCGAATATGTGGTTCGCCTGCGTCGCCTTGGGCAACATCTGACCGTCAACAATATTTCTCGCGATCTGCTGAAGACCGGTTATCTGGATGAAAATCTGGAGCCGTGGCTGCCTGCGACCAGCACCAACAACTACCGGATTGCGCTGCGCAAGTATGCACAATACAAGGTACAGATGCCGGGTGTCGTGAAGCAGAAAGCCCTCGCCGGAACAACTTCTGATATATATTAAAAAAGAATAAGATGTAGCGCAGTCGCCTTTGACGTTGCAGGCGATTTCTCTACACTACGTAAAAATTCCACTATATCGGGGTATTTATGAAATTTGCACTTCTGGGTCGTCAGGCGCTGATGGGTGTTATGGCCGTTGCGCTGGTTGCGGGCATGAGCGTGAAAACGTTCGCCGCGGAAAACCTGCTGAATAAAGTAAAAGAGCGTGGCACGCTGCTGGTGGGGCTGGAAGGAACCTATCCTCCGTTCAGCTACCAGGGCGACGACGGTAAATTGACCGGTTTCGAAGTGGAATTTGCGGAAGAACTGGCGAAACACCTTGGCGTGAAAGCGTCCCTGAAACCGACCAAATGGGACGGTATGCTGGCGTCGCTGGATTCAAAACGTATTGATGTGGTGATCAACCAGGTGACCATTTCTGACGAGCGTAAGAAGAAGTATGACTTCTCCACGCCGTACACCGTGTCCGGTATTCAGGCGCTGGTGAAGAAAGGTAACGAAGGCGGGATTAAAACGGCTGCGGACCTGAAAGGGAAGAAAGTCGGCGTCGGTCTGGGTACCAACTACGAAGAGTGGCTGCGCCAGAACGTGCAGGGTGTGGATATTCGCACCTATGATGATGACCCGACCAAATACCAGGATCTGCGCGTGGGCCGTATCGACGCCATTCTGGTTGACCGCCTGGCCGCGCTGGATCTGGTGAAGAAAACCAACAATACCCTGGCCGTTGCGGGTGATGCGTTCTCTCGTCAGGAAGCCGGTATCGCCATCCGTAAAGGTAACGAAGACCTGGTGAAAGCGATCGATTCCGCGATTGCTGACATGCAGAAAGACGGTAGCCTGAAAGCGCTTTCTGAGAAATGGTTCGGCGCTGACGTCACCAAATAAGTCTTTGACCCATAAAAAAAGGCGCTTTTAAAAGCGCCTTTTTTATTTCTTACGCGTCTGCGTGCATAATGAAAAATATCATATGAATTAGCGTTACCGGAGGAACCATGTCACTGCAGAATTTAACGCGCTTTCCCCGCCTTGAGTTTATCGGCGCGCCCACGCCGCTGGAGTATTTACCCCGATTTTCTGATTATTTAGGGCGCGACATTTTCATCAAGCGCGATGACGTGACGCCGATGGCGATGGGCGGCAATAAGCTGCGCAAGCTGGAGTTTCTGGCGGCAGACGCGCTGCGCGAAGGGGCGGACACGCTGATCACCGCAGGGGCGATTCAGTCTAACCACGTGCGCCAGACGGCGGCGGTGGCGGCAAAACTTGGCCTACACTGCGTTGCGCTGCTGGAAAACCCGATCGGAACGCACGCAGAAAACTATCTCACTAACGGTAACCGTCTCCTGCTGGATCTGTTTAACGTGCAGGTCGAGATGGTCGACGCCCTGACCGACCCGTCCGCGCAGCTCGACGAACTGGCCACGCGTCTGGAAGCGCAGGGTTTTCGTCCATACGTTATTCCTGTCGGCGGGTCGAACGCGCTGGGCGCATTGGGCTATGTAGAAAGCGCGCTGGAAATTGCTCAGCAATGCGAGGGCGCGGTGAATCTCTCTTCTGTTGTTGTCGCCTCCGGTAGCGCCGGAACCCATGCCGGGCTGGCGGTGGGGCTGGAGCAACTGCTGCCGGATGTCGAGCTGATTGGCGTGACGGTCTCCCGCGGCGTTGCGGATCAGAAGCCGAAAGTGGTTACTTTACAGCAGGCGGTGGCAGAACAACTGGAGCTGAAAGCCAGGGCTGACATTCTGCTCTGGGATGACTATTTTGCGCCGGGCTACGGCACGCCAAATGAAGAGGGGATGGAAGCGGTGAAATTGCTGGCACGCCTAGAAGGCATTCTGCTCGATCCGGTCTATACCGGTAAGGCGATGGCGGGGCTGATAGACGGCATTGCACAGAAGCGCTTTAAGGATGAAGGACCGATTTTGTTTGTTCACACTGGCGGGGCGCCTGCGCTGTTTGCCTATCATCCTCATGTCTAAAAATCAGGTCGAAAAATAATAATGCACGAAAGTATTCAGCTGGTTATTGATTCACTGCCGTTCCTGCTTAAGGGGGCGGTGTTTACGCTTCAGCTCAGTATCGGAGGGATGTTCTTCGGCCTGGTGCTTGGGTTTGTGCTGGCGTTAATGCGCATGTCGTCCGTCTTGCCGGTACGCTGGCTGGCGCGTTTTTACATCTCTGTATTCCGCGGCACGCCTCTTATCGCCCAGCTCTTTATGATTTACTACGGTTTGCCGCAGTTCGGTATTGAGCTTGACCCCATCCCGGCGGCGATGATCGGTCTGTCGTTAAATACCGCTGCCTACACCTCCGAAACCCTGCGTGCGGCCATCTCCTCCATTGATAAAGGGCAGTGGGAAGCGGCAGCCAGTATCGGGATGACGCCGTGGCAAACCCTGCGTCGGGCGATATTGCCCCAGGCCGCGCGCGTAGCGTTACCGCCGTTGAGCAACAGCTTTATCAGCCTGGTAAAAGATACGTCGCTGGCGGCCACCATTCAGGTGCCGGAGCTGTTCCGTCAGGCGCAGCTGATCACCTCGCGGACGCTGGAAGTGTTCACGATGTATCTGGCGGCCTCGCTGATTTACTGGGTGATGGCGACGGTGCTTTCCGCCCTGCAGAACTATTTTGAAAACCAGCTTAACCGCCAGGAGCGTGATCCGAAATGAGTGCAATCGACGTTAAAAACCTGGTGAAAAAATTCCACGGACAAACCGTGCTCCACGGTATCGATCTGGAAGTGGAGCAGGGCGAAGTGGTGGCGATCATCGGGCCGAGTGGCTCGGGGAAAACCACGCTGCTGCGCAGTATTAATCTCCTTGAACAGCCTGAGGGCGGAACGATCCGCGTAGGGGATATTACGATTGATACCGGGAAATCCATTAGCCAGCAGAAAGGCTTAATTCGCCGTCTACGTCAGCATGTCGGTTTTGTTTTCCAGAACTTCAACCTTTTCCCGCACCGTACGGTGCTGGAAAATATTATTGAAGGGCCGGTCATCGTGAAGGGGGAGCCAAAAGAAGAGGCCACCACCCGCGCACGGGAGCTGTTGGCGAAGGTTGGGCTGGCAGGTAAGGAAACCAGCTACCCGCGCCGTCTTTCGGGTGGACAGCAGCAGCGTGTGGCCATTGCGCGCGCGCTGGCGATGCGTCCGGATGTGATCCTGTTCGATGAGCCCACCTCCGCGCTCGATCCCGAGCTGGTAGGGGAGGTGCTTAACACCATTCGCCAACTGGCGCAGGAAAAAAGGACAATGGTGATTGTGACTCACGAAATGAGCTTTGCGCGTGATGTTGCAGACCGGGCTATTTTTATGGATCAGGGCCGCATTGTTGAGCAAGGGCCAGCGAAAAGCTTGTTTGCGAACCCGCAACAGCCCCGTACCCGCCAGTTCCTCGAAAAATTCCTCATGCAGTAGCATTTTTGCCGTAATTTGCTCCAGATTTTTCGTCTGGGGCAAATTATTCGCCTGTAAACGCATGTTCGTAGTTCTTTTATTCCACGCATGTTCGGATTAACCGTATTAAATCTAAAAATTCAGGAGCATTGGACGATATTTTGTATAAATAAATAAGATTTATGTGATAGGTTATATTCACCATAATAATGATTATCTTTATCAGAGGCTTCATTCGGTAAGTATGAGGGATTCAGACTTTTTCAACTGGCGACGGGATTGCTTCCTCCGGTTTCAGGAAATGTCCTGTGCCGACGAGGTATATCAAGAACTTCAGCGACAAACGCAGGCACTCGAATTTGATTATTTCTCACTTTGCGTTCGTCATCCTGTCCCCTTTACGCGCCCCCGGATTTCGGTCCAAACCAGTTATCCGCAGGAATGGATGGCGCAATATAAGTCAGAGAATTTTTTCGCCATCGATCCGGTGCTGAAACCAGAGAATTTCATTCAGGGGCATTTACCCTGGACGGATGAATTATTCGCTGATGCTCAGGCACTCTGGGACGGCGCGCGGGACCACGGTTTGCGTACGGGAATTACACAGTGTTTGATGCTGCCTAATCACGCGCTCGGTTTCCTGTCTGTATCGCGTACTAGCGCACAGGCGGATAAGTTAAGCGGCGAAGAAATAGAGTTGCGCCTGCAAATGCTGGTTCAAATGGCCTTAACGTCTCTGCTGCGTTTTGAACATGAGATGGTCATGCCGCCTGAAATGAAATTCAGCAAGCGTGAGCGGGAAATTCTGAAGTGGACTGCGGAAGGAAAGACGTCTGCAGAAATAGCGATTATTCTCTCTATATCTGAGAATACGGTTAATTTCCATCAAAAGAATATGCAGAAGAAATTTAATGCGCCAAACAAGACGCAGATTGCCTGTTATGCGGCGGCGACGGGACTGATCTGAAGAGACAACACGTTCTGCGTGACAGACGAGATAACGGCTGAATGCACCGCATCCAGCCGTTTTTTTTACTGACGGTAAGCTTGTTTAATCTGCTTAACGGTGTTGGCGAATACGGCTGATTCAGCCTGGTCTTCCATCTGCGCGATTTGTTTTTCCATCTTAAGGATCACACGGCCCGCATCAGCCTGACCCATTGCCTGTAACATGAGCGTCAGCAGCGCTTTCAGACAGTTTACTTCCTGTGCCAGTTCTTGGTTATTTTCCGCAGTGGCGAAATCAGGTGAGCTCATTTATTTTCCTCAATATAAAACAGCGCTCGAGCGCGACGATGAAAGTCAAGGCCGCGGAGTATACCACAAGCCGTGACAAAAAAAGCAGTGGTTGTTTTTCGTACTTTTCCGCATTTTGTTTATTTACGTAAACAATACCCACAGGTAATGTCTCCTCTGCGATATTCACCATTTATTGTCATCGCCGGTTCGTTTGCCGTTAATTGTTGTTACAAAAAGTTTAGAACTGTTTTTAAGCCGATGTAGCGTGCCTGTTTTTTGTAACTTTTTGAATACAGATGCTTAAAAATAGACGCAAAAGCCCATGCCGCATGGGTTTTCTTTCCACTTGCTGTACAGGCTAATTTCCAAAAACGAGAGCGTAATCGTATAGCACGTTTTTTAACGTTTTAATCTTGCGAGGAAAACCGTTAATATAAACGCAATAAGTAGTCAGTAGCGTTATCCCTATTCTGGAGACATTTCCTTTGATCAACGTCCTTCTTGTTGATGACCACGAACTGGTGCGCGCAGGGATACGACGCATTCTTGAAGATATAAAGGGTATTAAAGTTGCCGGTGAGGCCTGCTGTGGTGAAGATGCCGTGAAATGGTGTCGCACAAACTCGGCCGACGTGGTGTTGATGGATATGAACATGCCCGGCATTGGTGGGCTTGAAGCAACACGTAAAATCGCCCGTACCTTTGTTGATACCAAAGTCATCATGCTGACCGTACATACCGAAAACCCGCTGCCCGCGAAAGTTATGCAGGCGGGGGCCGCCGGGTATCTGAGTAAAGGCGCCGCACCACAGGAAGTTGTGAATGCGATTCGCTCCGTGTTTGCCGGGCAGCGCTACATCGCCTCAGACATTGCACAACAGATGGCATTGAGCCAGATTGAACCTGAAAAAACGGAATCGCCGTTTGCCAGTTTGTCTGAGCGCGAGTTGCAGATTATGCTGATGATCACCAAAGGTCAGAAAGTGAATGAGATCTCTGAACAGCTGAATCTCAGCCCGAAAACGGTGAACAGCTACCGCTATCGGATGTTCAGTAAACTGAACATTCACGGTGATGTCGAGCTGACTCACCTGGCCATTCGTCATGGTCTGTGTAATGCGGAGTCGTTAATAAGTCAGTGAATGAAGCGTTCGATTCAAAAGCATTTCTAAAAACCGTCACCAGCCAGCCAGGCGTGTATCGCATGTATGACGCTGGCGGTACGGTTATCTATGTGGGTAAGGCGAAAGATCTCAAAAAACGCCTTTCCAGCTATTTCCGCAGCAATCTTGCCTCCCGCAAAACCGAAGCGCTGGTCGCACTCATTCAGAATATTGATGTCACCGTCACGCACACCGAGACGGAAGCGCTGCTGCTTGAACATAACTACATCAAACTGTATCAGCCCCGCTACAACGTGTTGCTGCGCGATGATAAATCCTATCCCTTTATTTTCCTGAGCGGGGATACCCATCCGCGTCTGGCGATGCACAGGGGCGCGAAGCATGCGAAGGGTGAATATTTCGGCCCGTTCCCGAACGGTTATGCCGTGCGAGAAACGCTGGCGCTGCTGCAAAAAATCTTCCCGATCCGCCAGTGTGAAAACAGCGTTTACCGTAACCGCTCGCGTCCGTGCCTGCAGTACCAGATTGGTCGCTGTCTGGGGCCGTGCGTAGCGGGTCTGGTCAGCGAAGAAGAGTATGCCCAGCAGGTGGACTATGTTCGCCTGTTCCTCGCGGGGAAAGACGATCAGGTTCTCACCCAGCTTATCGCGCGAATGGAGAAAGCCAGCGCAGCGCTGGAGTTTGAAGAGGCTGCGCGCATTCGTGACCAAATTCAGGCCGTACGCCGCGTTACCGAAAAGCAGTTTGTCTCCAATACCGGTGACGATCTGGACGTGATTGGTGTGGCCTTTGACAACGGACTGGCCTGCGTTCACGTTCTGTTCATTCGCCAGGGTAAAGTGCTCGGCAGCCGCAGCTACTTCCCGAAAGTACCGGGCGGCACGGAGCTGGGTGAAGTGGTCGAGACATTTGTTGGACAGTTCTATCTTCAGGGTAGCCAGATGCGCACGTTACCCTCCGAGATCCTGCTTGATTTCAATCTCGATGATAAAACCCTGCTGGCGGATTCCCTCTCTGAACTGGCCGGGCGTCGGGTGAATGTCCAGACGAAACCGCGCGGGGACCGTGCACGCTATTTGAAGCTGGCGCGCACCAACGCGGCGACGGCGCTGACGACGAAACTGTCCCAGCAGTCGACGGTTAGCCAGCGTTTAACCGCGCTTGCTACGCTTCTGAAGCTGCCGGAAGTGAAACGTATGGAGTGTTTTGATATCAGCCATACGATGGGTGAGCAGACCGTGGCCTCCTGCGTGGTGTTTGATGCCAACGGTCCGCTGCGGGCGGAGTATCGCCGCTATAACATCACCGGGATCACGCCGGGGGATGACTATGCCGCGATGAACCAGGTTCTGCGTCGACGCTATGGTAAAGCCATCGAAGAGAGCAAGATCCCGGACGTGATCCTTATCGACGGCGGAAAAGGGCAGCTCGGGCAGGCGAAGGCGGTGTTTGAATCACTCGACGTCGAGTGGGATAAAAACCATCCGCTGCTGTTGGGCGTGGCGAAAGGGGCGGATCGTAAAGCGGGTCTGGAAACGCTTTTCTTTGAGCCGGAAGGTGAGGGCTTTAGCCTGCCGCCGGATTCGCCCGCGCTGCATGTGATCCAGCATATCCGCGATGAATCTCACGATCACGCGATCAGCGGCCACCGTAAAAAACGGGCGAAGGTCAAAAACACCAGCACGCTGGAGACCATCGAAGGCGTTGGACCAAAACGTCGTCAAATGCTGCTGAAGTATATGGGCGGATTGCAAGGATTACTCAATGCCAGCATGGAGGAAATTGCAAAAGTGCCGGGTATTTCGCAAGGGCTGGCAGAAAAGATCTACTACTCGTTGAAACATTGAGGGCTCTGTAGCAACATAGAGCTAAATTTTACTGACAACAGACAGTTACCGTCATTATGCGATTTAATATCCCTACGTTGCTCACTCTTTTTCGCGTCGTGCTTATCCCGTTCTTTGTACTGGCGTTTTACCTGCCGGTCGTCTGGGCGCCTTTTGCCTGCGCACTGATTTTCCTGGTCGCTGCGGTAACCGACTGGTTCGACGGTTATCTGGCGCGCCGCTGGAATCAAAGCACTCGCTTTGGCGCGTTCCTCGACCCGGTGGCTGATAAAGTCATGGTGGCGATCGCGATGGTGCTGGTGGCTGAACATTACCACACCTGGTGGGTCACGCTGCCCGCGGCAACCATGATTGGTCGTGAGATCATCATCTCTGCGCTGCGCGAGTGGATGGCGGAGTTGGGTAAACGCAGCAGCGTGGCGGTATCCTGGATTGGTAAGGTCAAAACAACGGCGCAGATGGCGGCGCTGGTCTGGATGCTGTGGCGTCCGAACGCCTGGGTTGAGTGGGCGGGGATTGGTCTGCTGTGGGTTGCAGCGGTACTGACGCTGTGGTCAATGCTGCAGTATTTGAACGCGGCGCGCGGAGATTTGCTTGAACAGTGATCGTTTCGACGTAATTTTCAGCAAACGATCCGGGGATGCAAAAAATAACGTTGACTCAAAACGACATATCAGTAGAATGCAACGCATCGAACGGCGGCACAGCTAGCCGGACGATAATGAAATCAAGTGGTTAGAAACAACTTGATGACATGCGGGAATAGCTCAGTTGGTAGAGCACGACCTTGCCAAGGTCGGGGTCGCGAGTTCGAGTCTCGTTTCCCGCTCCAGATTAAAGACATGCGCAATAGCGGGTGTCAGTTTGAAAAGTTTTACGGCGCGTTAGCAAAGCGGTTATGTAGCGGATTGCAAATCCGTCTAGTCCGGTTCGACTCCGGAACGCGCCTCCACTTTCTTCCCTGGCCGGATGGTGGAATCGGTAGACACAAGGGATTTAAAATCCCTCGGCGTTCGCGCTGTGTGGGTTCAAGTCCCACTCCGGCTACCATGGGAAAGCAAAGAATAATCAAAGCAATAAGCAGTGTCGTGAAACCACCGAAAGGTGGTTTTTTTGTACCTGCAATTTACGCTCAAACCCCACCCAGATACGCCTTTCTCACGTCCTGATTCCCCAGCAGCTCCTCGCCGCTGCCGCTCAGCCGGATCTGCCCGTTTACCATCACATACCCGCGATCGGACAGCTTCAGCGCGTGGTGCGCATTCTGCTCAACCAGAAAAATGGTCATCCCGTTGCGTGCCAGCTCGCGCAGCGTCTGGAAAATCTGTTTCACCACGATAGGCGCCAGGCCCAGGCTGGGTTCATCCAGCAGCAGCAGCTTAGGGCGGCTCATTAAGGCCCGCGCAATCGCCAGCATCTGCTGTTCTCCGCCGGACATGGTCATCGCACGCTGTTTACGCCGCTCCTTGAGGCGGGGGAAAAGGTCGAACATGCTTTGCATATCTTCAGATGCAAACTGGTTTCCAATCGGGATGGTGCCCATCAGCAGGTTCTCTTCCACCGTCATATCCGGGAAGATACGCCGTCCTTCGGGCGCCTGGGCGATACCGCCGGACGCGACGTAGTGGGTGGATTTATGGCTGATATCTTCTCCGCAAAACAGGATCTGCCCACCACGGACCCGGGGTTGACCAAAGATAGACATCAATAATGTCGATTTTCCTGCACCGTTAGCGCCAATCAACGCCACGGTTTCGCCTTTGTTAACCTCAAGGGAAACCTGTTTCAGTGCCTGGATCACGCCGTAGAAAACGTCCACCTCCCGAAATTCCAGCATCATTTCGCTCACAGGTTAACCTCGCTCTCGTCGGTGCCCAGGTAGGCGGCAATCACTTTCTCATCGTGCTGGATCTGCTCTGGTTTCCCCCGCGCAATGACGTCTCCGTGGTCGAGCACGATAATGTCGTCCGAAATCTCCATCACCATCCCCATATCATGCTCAATCAGTAATACCGTGATGTCGTGGTGGTCGCGCAGAAAACGGATAATGCTGCTGAGCTTGTGCGTTTCCACCGGGTTCAGGCCTGCGGCAGGTTCATCTAGGCAGATCATCTCCGGACCAGTACACATTGCCCGGGCGATTTCGAGGCGTCGCTGTTGACCGTAAGACATTTCCCCCGCGAGGCGGTTGGCGCAGTCCACCAGGTCCACCACTTCCAGCCAGTAAAATGCACGATCGAGGGCATCACTTTCCGCCCGACGATAGGCGGGGGTGTTGAGCACACCGGCGAGGAGATTGCGATTTACACGCATATGCTGTGCAACCAGCAGGTTTTCGACGACCGACATCTCGCGAAACAGGCGGATATTCTGGAACGTGCGCGCAAGCCCCGCGCGGTTTACCAGGTGTGTTCCACCGAACATTTTGTAGAAAAGACGCGACCCTAACCGGGCTGGGTTAATCCAGTCACCGGGCTGGAATTTTTGACCGAGAACCTGAATCACATTGGTGGTATTACTGCGGGTGTTGAATAAGATATTTCCGCCGGACGCCCTGTAGAAGCCCGTCAGACAGTTAAACACGGTTGTTTTCCCCGCGCCGTTAGGCCCGATGAGGGCGGTAATCGACCCGCGTTGTACATCAAGGTTGACGTCATTTAACGCTTTAATCCCGCCAAAGTGCATCATCAGGTGCTCAACGCGTAATATGGTTCCGTTCATGGCGCGACCCCCTTACGCACGGCATAGCCGCTGCGGTTAATGCGGATCAAACCGCGCGGACGCCAGATCATCATGACCACCATCAGCACGCCAAACAGCAGCACGCGATACTCGGCAAAGCTGCGCAGCAGTTCCGGCGTGACGGTCAGGACAAAGGCGGCCAGCACAACGCCCAGCGTTGAACCCATCCCGCCCAGCACCACGATGGCCAGAATCAGTGCGGATTCAAAAAAGGTAAAGGAGGTGGGATTAACGAACCCCTGATAGGTGGCGAAGAAAACCCCTGCAATCCCGGCCGTTGACGCGCCTAGCGTAAAAGCAGAAAGCTTCACCAGCACGTGATTAAGACCCATTGAGCGGCAGGCAATTTCATCTTCTCGTAATGCCTCCCACGCCCGACCAATCGGCATTCGCGTCAGGCGGTGCTTGATGTAGAGCACCATCAGCACCACCAAAAACAGCACGGCGTAAATAAAGATAAACTTCATGTTTGGGTTATAGGTCAGATGGAAAAACTCGTGGAAGGGCACGCCGCCTTCTTTGGCGCGTCGGCCAAACTCCAGACCAAAAAAGGTGGGGGCAGGGGCTGAAACGCCATTTGGGCCGCCAGTGAAGGTCAGCCAGTTATTGAGCACCAGGCGGATAATCTCGCCAAACCCGAGCGTCACGATTGCCAGATAATCCCCATGCATGCGAAGCACCGGGAAGCCAAGCAGCGCACCGGCGGCGGCGGCCATCAGCGCTGCCAGCGGCAGCATGCTCCAGAACCCTAACCCCAGATACTGATACCCCAGCGCGAGGCCATATGCGCCAATCGCGTAAAAGGCGACATACCCCAGATCCAACAGCCCCGCAAGGCCAACCACAATATTCAGCCCGAGGCCGAGCAGAACATAGATCAGCCCCAGAATGGCAACGGTCAGCACGTATTTGGTCGCCACAAACGGAAAGCAGATCGCAAGCGTAATAACCAGCGGAATAATCCAACGCATGCGGCTTTTATATCCGGGAGGGCGGACATACACCCCCGCGCTGTCCGCTTCAAACCTCGCCTGGAAACGCGCACCGGGGGCGGTCTGCAGGAAGATGCTCAGCAAAAAGCGGCCCAGCATGACGATGGCAATAATCCACGCCAGCCGTTGTCCGGCAAAGTTAAAGCTGTAACCGTCGAGAACCACGCCAGCGATAGGGCCAAAGATAATCAAAGCAACCAGCCCGGAAAATACGGCATCCAGAATGCAGCGTTTAAGGGAGAAACCGGCAGATGTCATCGTCTTCACCCTCACACCTTCGCCACGACAGGGCGGCCCAGCAGGCCCTGAGGACGGAAAATCAGGATCAATACCAGCAGCCCAAACGAGAACACGTCTTTATAATCCGAGTTCACCATCCCGGAGAATTGCGCTTCCGCCACTCCCAGAATCAACCCGCCGAGCATGGCGCCCGGCAGAGAGCCGATGCCGCCCAGCACCGCCGCCGTAAAGGCTTTTATGCCGATGACAAAGCCCACGTAGAAATCAAAGGTGCCATAGTTCATGGTAATCAATACGCCCGCCAGCCCGGCCATCGCCGCGCCGATCACAAAGACCAGCGAAATGATCCTGTCGGTATTGATCCCCAGAATGGAGGCCATTTTGCGATCCTGCTGCACCGCACGACACATCCGCCCCAGCCGGGTATGGCTGATTATCCAGGTGAGCAGCAGCATGCCCGCGAACGAGGCGATCAGAATAAAGATTTTGGTGTAGGTGATCTGGACGAAACCTTCTCCCAGATGCACGCGAAGTACGCCGTCCAGCATGGTTGGCACGCCTTGCTGGCGGGGGCCCTGGCTCAGCTGGGCGTAGTTTTGCAAAATCAGCGACATCCCGATGGCAGAGATCAGCGGTGCCAGTCGGGTGGAGTTTCGCAGGGGTTTATAGGCGATGCGCTCAATAGTCCAGCCATACACGCCCGTCACCACGATGGTGAACGCCAGCGTGCCCAAAATCAGCAGGGGAAACGACTCAAGACCGAAGAATGACAGCAGGGCCAGCCCGATGGCGCAGAGATAGGCCGAGATCATATACACTTCGCCATGGGCGAAGTTGATCATGCCAATGATGCCGTACACCATGGTGTAGCCGATGGCGATTAAGCCGTAGACGGAGCCCAGCGTTAATCCGTTGATTAACTGTTGCAGGAAGAATGTACTCATCATCGCGCGCTCTTTTTATAGGCCGCACGACGCGTGCAGCCCGATGTGTATTCCGCGTCGGCAGGCGAACCTGCCGACGTTGAGCGTGACTCCGTCCCGTTACTGCACTTCCTTATATTTTCCCTTGTCGTCCCACTGATAAACCACGTAGTCAGACACTTTCAGATCGCCCTTGCTGTCCCAGGCTTTTTTGCCCATCACCGTGTCGACGGCGTTCGCTTTCAGCCACTCGCTGGCTTTGGCGGAGTCTTTGCCTCCGGTGGCTTTGAAGGCGGCGGCAATGGCCTGGATGGAGGCATAGGAGTAAAGGGTGTACCCTTCTGGTTCGAATTTACCGGCGCGGAATTTCTCAATCACCGCTTTACCGTCCGGGATCAGTCGCGGATCTTTACCAAAGGTCATGTAGATACCGTTGGTGTACTGCGGGCCACCCGCGGCGGTGACCATCTCTTCATTGACGATACAGTCCCCTGAGAAGAATTTCGCCTGTACGCCCTGTTCACGCATCTGGCGCACCAGCGGACCCGCTTCAGGGTGGCAGCCCCCGAAGAACACCACGTCCGGTTTTTGCGCGCCAATTTTCGTTACCAGCGCGTTAAAGTCTTTTTCCCCACGTGATAAGCCTTCATACATCACATCCTTCACGCCGCGTTTGGCAAGCGCCGCTTTGGTGGCGTCCGCTAACCCCTGACCGTAGGTGTCTTTATCGTGAATGATCACCACGCGTTTGGCCTTCAGCTTATCGATGATGAAGTCGCTGGCGACTTGCCCCTGCTGATCGTCCCGGCCGCACATGCGGAACATATCGCTCATGCCGCGCTCGGTAATGAGTGGGTTAGTCGAACCGGGGGTGATGGCAATAATGCCCGCATCGCTATACACCTCGGAGGCGGGCATGGTGGAAGAGGAGCAGAAATGGCCGACAACCGCATTGACTTTGTCCTGGTCGACTAAACGGTTAGCGACGGCAACAGCCTGTTTAGGCTCGCAGGCATCATCTCCCTGAACCAGCTTAATTTTCTCACCGTTGATCCCTCCCGCGGCGTTAATGTCTTCTGCGGCCTGCGTTGCGCCATGCCAGTACTGATCGCCATAGGTGGCATTTGGGCCTGTAAACGGCCCGGCCACGCCAATCACAATATCGGCCTGGGCGGAAAATGCCGTCACCAGACAACCGGCTAACACAAGAGAAAGGGGACTTCTGATAAATTTCAGCGACATTATTGTGTTCCTTAGCAAAGAGGTTTTTGCACCACGGCGTCAACCCAAACGCCCTACGGCGCAGCCAATCTATAAATAAGATCGAGAACAACATGCACTAAACGAACAAAATCCAGGCCACATCCTGCTTAATACGGCGAGGTTTCCATGCGCAGTTTGCGCGCAGAACATTAAGCAAAATCGTTGCCAGAATGGTTAACCCATTGACCGGGTTGCGACATAGTTGAGTATAGAGCGCCGATTTACGCTGCCTTGCGGGACGCACTGAAATTACAGCGGAGATCACATCTCGTTAACAACAAAGCCCATAAGTTGTGCAAGGGTCACGATTTGCACGTTTTTGCAGCAATAAAGACCTCAACTTCAGCCAGGAAAGGCGTACGATATGTGTTAGGATCGTTTCCTTTTTTATCAGGAGTGTCAGCAATGACTGAAGGCCCATTAAATGAAAGCGAAATGGAGTGGCTGGAAGAGACGTTAATGTCTTACGGTCATGACGATGCGTCCGTGATTGACGTATCCGAACTGGACGGCATGCTTACCGCAGTGCTTTCCGGCCCAAGGGTGGTTGAACCCGATGCCTGGCTGGTAGCGGTCTGGGGCGGCGAGAAGTACATTCCGCGCTGGAAAAACGATCGTGAAATGAACCGTTTTATCGATCTCTGCTTTAAGCATATGAACGACATTGCTGAGCGCCTGAGCGAGTATCCTGATCAGTTCGAGCCCATGTTTGGTTTTAACGACGTTGATGGACAAAGCTACACCGTGGTTGAAGAGTGGTGCTATGGCTACATGCGCGGCGTGGCGCTGACCGACTGGTCGTCACTGCCTGACGAACTGAAAGCCGATCTGGATGTGATTGCTCTGCACGGGACGGAAGAGGGCAGCGAAAAGCTGGATGAACTGACCGAAGAAGAGTATACCGCCAGCGTCGAGAGCATCCAGCCCGCGGCGCTGCGTTTATACAACTACTGGGTTGCTAACCCGCAGCAGCAGGAAACACAAAAACCGATTATTAACGGCACGAAGGTCGGGCGTAACGATCCTTGCCCGTGCGGCAGCGGGAAGAAGTTCAAGAGTTGTTGTTTGCATTAATAAAGAAAGGGGCTAATCGTCGCCCCTTTTTTATTACCCCACTTTCGGCAGCATTCCCGCTGCTATGAGGAATTGCACCAGAATAATCACCACGCCACAGGCAAACACGATGCACAGCAGCGGTTTACCCCCCGCCACGCGATAACCTTGCTGAGGATGCTGCTGACGGCTCTTCCATGCCAGCAGGGAAGGCAACAGCAGCGCGAGGACGGATAACGCCACACCCGCATAGCCCAGCGCCATCACAAAGCCACGCGGGTAAAACAGCGCAAAGGCCAGTGGCGGCAGGAAGGTAATTGCACCCGTTTGCAAGCGTCCGGCAACGGTATTGCGGCGCTGGAACAGATCGGCCAGATAATCAAACAGGCCGAGCGCCACGCCCAAAAACGACGTCGCCAGCGCCAGGTCAGCGAACAAATGTACCGCGAGCTCGACGTGTGGAGAGGTCACCACCTCACGCAGCGCCATAAGGAAACCATTCAGGCCGGAATGCGCAGCCATTAAACCGATAAAGGTTGTGGAGTCAATGCTGCCCAGCGTGACCAGCTGCCAGAAGATGTAGGCGATCAGCGGAATCGCGCTGCCGATGATAAAAATGCGGCGCAGCTTGCGGGTATCGCCATTCATATAGCTGACGATACTCGGCACGCTGCCGTGAAAACCGAACGAGGTGAAAATCACCGGGATCGCGGAAAGCGCCAGCCCTTTTTCCAGCGGCAGCGTCAGCAAGTTAATCTTGTGAACGTGCGGCGCAAGCAGAACCAGCATCACAACCAGGAAAATAATCTTGGCGCTGAACAGAAAGCGGTTAAACAGATCGACAAGCGATGTGCCAATACACACCACGCCGCCGCCGATGAGCGCGAAGAAGACCGCGCCTGTGCCGGGCGTAATGTGTGTACCAAACCCGTCATTGACGCTGGACGCGATCAGCTCTCCGGCTCCGCTAATGTAGGCAGCCGTCAGGGCGTACATCAGGAACATCATGCTAAAGCCTGTAACCCACTGGCCATAACGTCCCAGGTAGCGTGCAGCCAACGAACCTAAACCCGTGTCTGCAGGGACGTGCTGATAAACCTCCAGTAACAGCAGAGCGGTGTAACACATCAACGCCCAGAGTGTGGCGAGAAGCAATAACGTTACGCCAAATCCGACGCCTGCGGCCGCCAACGGCATGGCCAGCATTCCTGCGCCAATCGTCGTTCCTGCGACGATGAAAATACTTCCCAGAGCTCTGTTTTTCACGCTTTCCTCTACAACGATTCTTAATCGCGACCTAATCTGCGGCGCAGAGTAAGGGAAAAGCGTGAACTCGTCAAATCACCGTTACAACCCGTGTAATTTTAAGTTTACGCTTTGGCGAGGGGCAAGCATCTGTTGAACGGTGAGGCTAAGGGGAGAGGTAATAAGTCGAGGGGCTTTAAAACGGTGCTGAGGGTTCAGCACCGTGTGGTAATTAATTCTGCGTGTCGAGGGTCGCCAGTTCTTTATCAATAAAGTAAAGACCTTCACCTGATTTACCGGCCAGAGACAATTTATCCAGCACGGATTTAAACAGTTTTTCTTCTTCGTGTTGCTCAGCAACGTACCATTGCAGGAAATTAAAGGTCGGATAATCCTGGCTGGTCATTGCAGCGTGAACCAGTTCATTAATTTTCTGGGTGATCAGCTGTTCGTGCTCATAAGTGGCGCGGAACAGTTCATCAAGAGAACCGTATTCAGCAACCGGAGAGGCAACCGTATCAATGCGCGGCAGGCTGCCCGTATCCGTAAGATAATCAAAGAGACGCTGCATGTGCGTCATCTCTTCCTGTGCGTGACGACGCAGAAACGCGGCGGCACCTTCAAAGCTGTGATAGCTGCACCAGGCGCTCATCTGCTGGTAAAGAAGGGATGAATAAAGCTCAAGGTTCATTTGAGCATTGAGCTTGTCGATCATTTCAGTTTTCAGCATGGTGGCGCTCCGGTTTATTATTTCTGGTTCACAATGAGCGACACTATAATTTGTTATTTAATTATTTGCAAAACGTAAAATAAATTTTTGTTTATTTAAAAATACGAATGGGAATAACACGCATTGGCACGTTTTATATTTATTAATGAGAATTGTTTGTGTTCTTAATTAAAAAAACTGCCAGCGCTGCTGGCAGGCGACATTAATACCATGGATTCGTGACGTTAGGATTCACGGCGTAACCCATGCATTTATACTGAATGGTCACGCTCTCGTTCAGGCAAAGCGATCCGCTAATCAGGGTACAGGTTTTGACAGGCTGACCATAGGCGGAGGCGGTGGCATATCCCATCCCCTGACAGGCTTTCACTGCGGTGCCGTTATTCACATACGCATCGGAATGGGCGTTTTGCAGCATGGCCTGGCCGTAGTCGAGGCGGACAACCCCGTTGGGGGCGTCAAGGTGACTGACCTCCGCCTGACGATTAACGTTGCATCCCGCGAGAAGCAGGATCGTTCCGGCGATGATTACTCTTTTCATGGTTCACTCTGCGTGAAGAGGGAAATACGCTATTTTAGCGTCCACCGTTCCAGTCAATGCCTCGAATAGCCCGAGGATCAACCCTTTCTCTTCGCAACGAACAGCATCAGGTCACGAAACTGTGAGCGTAATTGCGTTTTTTAAAACGCATTTTCACTTAATTTGAAAGAGTATTTGTTTGATAGTAAGGTTAAGGGGATAAGGTATCCACAGCGGGCTTGTCCGCCACACATTCAGGAGAGACACGATGAAAATTGCGCTGATGATGGAAAACAGCCAGGCAGCTAAAAATCCCATCATCCTTAATGAGCTAAAAGCCGTTGCCGATGAAAAAGGCTTCCCGGTGTATAACGTCGGGATGAGCGACGAGAACGACCACCATCTTACCTATATCCATCTGGGCATTATGGCGAGCATTCTGCTGAATTCCAGAGCCGTGGACTTTGTCGTGACCGGCTGCGGTACCGGCCAGGGGGCGCTGATGTCGCTGAATATCCATCCGGGCGTGATTTGCGGCTATTGCATCGATCCTGCTGACGCCTTCCTGTTTGCGCAGATCAACAACGGTAACGCGCTGTCCCTGCCATTTGCCAAAGGCTTTGGCTGGGGCGCTGAATTGAACGTGCGCTTCATCTTTGAGAAAGCCTTCACGGGCCGTAACGGCGAGGGGTATCCGCCAGAGCGTAAAGAGCCTCAGGTGCGTAACGCGGGGATCCTGAATCAGGTGAAAGCGGCGGTGGTAAAAGAAAATTACCTCGATACCCTGCGCGCCATCGATCCTGAACTGGTGAAAACCGCCGTATCCGGTCAACGCTTCCAACAGTGTTTCTTTGAAAACTGCCAGGATAAAGAGATCGAAGCCTTCGTGCGGGGGATTGTTGGCTAACAGCGTGTGATTGCACCCATAATTTTCCTGGCGTATCAAAATTTTTTATAAAAATTTACTGGAATTTATATGGGCGTAACCTGTGGATTCTGCGGCTTTTTTCGTAACATTGTTGTAGCACTGGTGGATTTGTTGGTGTGATGTTCGTCACAAAATGATTGATTTTTGTGATGGTGGTCATATTATAAGCGCATTGACAATAACACCTGCATAACACGTTACTGGAGCAACATAATGAAACTGCGCAAAATCCTGAAAAGCATGTGGGCTAACTACTGCACGACTTTCAAAGACGTCCCACCGGGTGCGATGTTCTGATAAAAAACCTGCTTCGGCAGGTTTTTTTATGCCTGCGGGTGACGAGAAAGAGATGAAAGGGCGCGCGGTTTGCTACTATGGCGGCCTTTAACTAAGGAGAAACCCCATGTCACAAAACCTGAGCGCCGATCAGGAACTGGTCTCTGACGTCGTTGCCTGTCAGCTGGTTATTAAGCAAATCCTTGATGTGATTGACGTTATCGCGCCTGTCGAAGTGCGTGAAAAAATGTCGACCCAGCTGAAAAACATCGATTTTACCAGCCATCCGGCGGCAGCCGATCCGGTTACGCTTCGCGCTATTCAGAAAGCCATCGCACTGATTGAGCTGCGATTCACCCCGCAGGGCGAGTCTCACTAAGCCGTGAAACGGGCGACCCTGTCAGTCGCCCGAGATACTGTCAGAAGAAGGTCTGGACCAGCAGGTAGCTCGCCGCACAGGCGCAGCTCACGCCGATCAGCCCCGGCAGGATGAAGCTGTGGTTGATGATAAATTTGCCGATGCGGGTGGTGCCTGAACGGTCAAAGCCGATGCAGGCCAGATCGCTGGGGTAGGTCGGTAAGACAAAGTAGCCGTAGGAGGCCGGGAAGAAGGCGATCAGCATTTTCGGATCGATGCCCAGCATTAACCCCATCGGGGCAACCGCAGTTAACGCCGCCGCCTGGCTGTTCACCAGTTTAGAAACCAGAAACAGTACAATGGCATAGGTCCATGGGTGGCTTTTCACGACCCCTTCCAGCGCCATTTTCAGTTCATCCAGATGCGCCTGGAAAAAGGTATCGCTCATCCACGCCACGCCAAACACCGAGAAGATCGCAACCATTCCCGCTTTAAACACCGCACCGTTCGAGATGGCAGAGGCATTCACCTTGCAGGCCATTAGCATGACAGCACCGGCAATCAGCATCATCATCTGAATGACCAGGTTCATCGAAAGCGCCGCCATTTTGCCTTTTACCTCAAAAGCAGGGCGCAATTCAGGCAGGGCACCGAGCAGAACCACGATGGCAATCCCGGTGAAGAAGATCCAGGTGGACCAGTAGGCCTGTTTCGGGAAGCGCTGATTCATGAGCGTTTCCGTGCCGCCATAGATAAATTCCCGCTGTTTCGGATCTTTCAGCTTTTCCTGAAACTCTACGTCATCCGCTAACTCTTTGCCGCGACGTAAACTCCACAGGGCCGCAATCGCCACCCCAAACAGCGAGGCAGGAACGGATACGGCGAGGATCTCCAGGATCCCCCACGCGTGACCAATCCCGTGCTGCGCGCCGAGAATCGACACCAGCGACACAACAGCGACCGATACAGGCGAGGCGGTGATGGCCATTTGCGAAGCCACGGAGGCTACCGCCATGGGGCGTTCCGGGCGGATCCCTTTTTTCAGCGCAATATCGGCAATGATGGGGAACATGGTGTACACGACGTGGCCCGTGCCGCACAGAAAGGTCAGCATCCAGGTGGTGAAGGGGGCGAGGAGCGTGATGTGCTGCGGATGTTTGCGCAACAGACGCTCGGCGAACTGCATCATCACGTTCAAACCACCGGCAGTCTGCAGGGTGGCAGCACAGCCAATCACTGCGAGAATGGTCAGCATCACGTCAACCGGGGGTTTGCCGGGTTGAAGCCCAAAAATGAAGCTCAGAATAAACAGGCCAATACCGCTTATTAGCCCCAGTCCCATCCCGCCGAAGCGGGTCCCGACCAGCAGACAGGCAATAACAACAATAAACTCAATGGTGATCATGATGCTCCCTCGTCAAACATTATGTAATTAAATAAATCATTACACGATGTAGGGTTATTCATTGGGAGCAAGATCTGATTTGTTAAATCTCAGACAAAGCAGGAGGTTGTGGGAGGAACCTGCCCCGGTCAGGAGCAGGTCAGTCGCGCTCAGTGACGCTGAACGGTGACAATGTCCAGCAGATGACGGTCAGTCTGCTCCGGGCATAAACCGGCATGCTTCGCGTTGCGGAGTTCGTCCGCAAGCGTTTTGAGCAGCGTACCGTCCTGCTGCTGCTCTTTGTCCATATCGCGCAGGAATTTCAGGGTAACACTGTCGTGCTGCGCTTTGGCTTCATCGGCCAGCTTGCTGAGTGTGCTGCAGCGCTGTTCATACTCTTCAAGCGTTTTCTGAAACAATTCTTCCAGCGAAGAGTAGTTATCGTCGATCGTGTCCAGGGCTTTTACGGTAGGGTTCGCCCCTACAGCTTTCAGAAAGTTAAAGACGCGCATCATATGCGTGACGTTACTTTGCGCCTGAGTACGAAAGAACGTGGCTGAACCATTAAGACTGTTTTCGGAGCACCACGCGCTCAAATGCAGGTGCAAATTGGAGGCGTAGAACTCCAGGTTCATTTGGGCATTCAGTTTTTGCATCATCGTTTGGGTAGTCATACTCATATCCTTATTGACTGTGGGACGTGATGTCCGCAGCTAAACCTGACCCGGCAGGTAGATAAAATCACATGGCAGAAAGCAATTCTGCATTGACGGAAATTGACCGAATATTCACATCCTGTGTTCGATATAAATAAGCATACCCTTGTCTCTGGATTAAGAAAACTCTTAATCCTCCCGTATTTACCATACATTACAAATTTTAATATAGTACAGAATCCCAAACAGATGGATATAAATTAACACATCAGTAAGTGGTTGATTTTGAAATGTGTTGATATATTTATTGCTCTGGAATCACAGTGTTAAATAGTCTGATAACAGAATATTCTGCGAATAGAACAAATAAGCATGATTAATTCAAAATATATTCTAAGGGCGTAAAGTTGCGCTAAATCAATTTTTGCAAAAATGACGGTAATGTGATCGCCGTGCAGGATTGTTTCTGATGACTCTGTGAAAATGAAACAGTGTTTTAATGTGCTCCATTCACTGAGGTTAACATGGCGAACGTTGCGGTGCTGCTGGCACCTGGTTTTGAAGAAGCAGAAGCAATTATTACGATTGATATTCTGCGTCGGTTGAATATTGAGGTGGAAACCCTGGCTTGCGCAGAATCTCGGGCGGTGGTGAGCTACCATAACATCCCGATGGTGGCAGACTGTACGCTATCCGAGCGTCTGAACACGCTTTACGATGCGGTAGTGTTACCCGGAGGGCCGCAGGGAAGCGTCAATCTGGCCGCAAGCCGGGAAGTCATCCATTTTGTGTCCACACATGATGAAAGTGGAAAATTGATTTGTCCGCTCTGTTCTGCCGCAGCGCGCGTGCTGGGCGGTAACGGGTTACTCAAAGGACGCCGTTACGTCTGCTCGGGAGATTTATGGGAAACCGTAACGGACGGTGAATACGTGGATGCACCGGTCGTCGAGGATAAAAACCTGATCAGCGGTAAAGGTCTGGGCCACGCGTTTGACTTTGCGCTGACCCTTTCTGCTCGCCTGTTGGGTGACGAAGCGCCTGTCCGCGATCACGCGGATCACATCTATTACGCCTGGTAATTTCCCCGCCGGACGTGATGGCGTCCGGCTGTCAGGGACTTCTTGGCTAATCTTATGGATTATTCTGCTTAACCCCATTTTAATTGTCTGACAATTCCTGCCGTTTTTATGTCATTTTCCGCTGAATTTATGTACGCAATTACTGTAATTCTGCGGTGTGATGCCGCTCTCTTATGGATGATTAATTTCCCGCTAAAACTATCACCAGCACTAACGCTTATGACGAGGTAAGCGCTAATGTCTTGTTTTAAGTCCGATTAAATAAGAAGCACGCAAATATTCCCTACAGAAAAGATTGCTAAAGCTGGAGTTTACCATGCACAAATTTACTAAAGCGCTGGCGGCCATCGGCCTGGCTGCCGTTATGTCACAATCCGCTATCGCTGAAAATTTAAAACTCGGTTTTTTGGTTAAACAACCTGAAGAACCCTGGTTCCAGACCGAGTGGAAATTCGCCGATAAAGCCGGAAAAGATTTAGGTTTTGAAGTGATTAAAATCGCCGTGCCGGACGGTGAAAAAACCCTGAACGCCATCGACAGCCTGGCGGCCAGCGGTGCGAAAGGGTTTGTTATCTGTACCCCTGATCCGAAACTGGGTTCAGCAATTGCCGCCAAAGCACGTGGCTATGACATGAAGGTCATTGCAGTTGATGACCAGTTCGTGAACGCCAAGGGTAAGCCGATGGACAGCGTCCCGCTGGTGATGATGGCGGCGACCAAAATCGGCGAACGTCAGGGCCAGGAACTCTATAAAGAGATGCAAAAACGCGGCTGGGATGTAAAAGAGACCGGCGTGATGGCGATTACCGCTGACGAGCTGGACACGGCGCGTCGTCGTACTACCGGTTCCATGGACGCCCTGAAAGCGGCCGGTTTCCCGGAAAAGCAGATCTACAAAGTACCAACCAAATCTAACGACATCCCGGGCGCGTTCGACGCGGCTAACTCTATGCTGGTCCAGCATCCGGAAGTCAAACACTGGCTGGTGGTCGGCATGAACGACAACACCGTGCTGGGCGGCGTGCGCGCAACCGAAGGCCAGGGCTTCAAGGCGCCTGACGTTATCGGCATCGGCATCAACGGCGTGGACGCGGTCAGCGAACTGTCCAAAGCGCAGGCGACCGGCTTCTACGGCTCGCTGCTGCCAAGCCCGGATGTTCACGGCTACAAATCCAGCGAAATGCTCTACAACTGGGTGACCAAAGGGGCTGAACCGCCGAAATTCACCGAAGTGACCGACGTGGTGCTGATCACCCGCGACAACTTCAAAGAGGAGCTGGCGAAAAAAGGACTGGGCGGTAAGTAATACGTTGTGATTGTGCCCCTCATTTTTCTGAGGGGCCAGACGTACACACTACAGGAATCACGGAGTCGTTATGCAACAGTCTGATCCCTATCTCTCTTTTCGCGGCATCGGGAAAACCTTCCCCGGTGTTAACGCGCTGACCGATATCAGCTTCGACTGCCATGCCGGTCAGGTCCACGCGCTGATGGGGGAGAACGGCGCGGGAAAATCCACGCTATTAAAAATTCTCAGCGGTAACTACACCCCCACAACCGGCACGCTGGCGATACGCGGCGAAGAGGTGGCGTTTGCCGATACGACGGCGGCTCTCAATGCCGGGGTCGCCATCATCTATCAGGAACTGCACCTCATTCCTGAAATGACCGTGGCAGAGAACATCTATTTAGGTCAGCTTCCGCACAAAAGCGGCGTGGTAAATCGTTCGCTACTCAATTACGAAGCGGGGCTGCAGCTTAAACACCTTGGGCTGGATGTTGATCCGCAAACGCCCCTGAAATATCTCTCCATCGGCCAGTGGCAGATGGTTGAAATTGCCAAGGCGCTGGCGCGTAACGCCAAGATTATCGCCTTTGATGAACCGACCAGTTCGCTCTCCGCCCGTGAAATTGAAAATCTGTTCCGCGTGATCCGCGAGCTGCGCAAAGAAGGACGCATCATTCTGTACGTTTCGCACCGTATGGAGGAGATCTTTGCCTTAAGCGATGCCATCACCGTGTTTAAGGACGGTCGCTACGTGCGGACGTTCACGGACATGGCACAGGTTAACCATGACCAGCTGGTTCAGGCGATGGTCGGACGCGAGCTGGGCGATATTTACCACTGGCAGCCGCGCGAGTACGGCCCGGAGCGTCTGCGTCTGGATAACGTTAAAGCGCCCGGCGTGCGCACGCCGATTTCTCTTTCGGTGCGCAGCGGTGAAATCGTCGGACTGTTTGGCCTTGTCGGGGCAGGGCGCAGCGAACTGATGAAAGGGTTGTTTGGCGGCACGCGGATCACACAGGGGCAGGTCTCGATTGACGGTCAAATAATCGATATCCAGAAGCCCGCTCACGCGATCAATGCGGGCATGATGCTCTGCCCGGAAGATCGCAAAGCGGAGGGGATCATTCCGGTCCACTCGGTGCGCGATAACATCAATATCTCTGCGAGACGCAAATACATCCGCGCGGGGTGCCTGATTAATGACGGCTGGGAAGCGAGCAACGCCGACCACCATATCCGATCGCTGAACATCAAAACGCCGGGTGCGGAGCAGCTGATCATGAATCTCTCCGGCGGTAATCAGCAAAAAGCCATTCTGGGCCGCTGGCTGTCGGAAGATATGAAGGTCATTTTGCTGGATGAGCCGACGCGCGGTATCGACGTGGGGGCAAAACACGAAATCTATAACGTGATTTATGAACTGGCAAAACGCGGCGTGGCGGTGCTGTTCGCCTCCAGCGATCTGCCTGAGGTGCTTGGCGTTGCCGACCGCATCGTCGTGATGCGTGAAGGTGAAATTGCCGGTGAGTTGCTGCATGAACAGGCGAATGAACAACAGGCGTTGAGTCTCGCCATGCCTAAAGTTAGCCAGGCTGTCGCCTGAGTAAGGAGTCAATGATGTCCTCTGTAACTACATCCGGAGCGCCGAAGTCGGCTTTCAGTTTTGGCCGCATCTGGGACCAGTACGGTATGCTGGTGGTCTTTGCCGCGCTGTTCCTCGCCTGCGCGATTTTTGTGCCGAACTTTGCCACCTTCATCAATATGAAGGGGCTGGGGCTGGCAATCTCCATGTCCGGCATGGTGGCCTGCGGCATGCTGTTCTGCCTGGCGTCGGGCGATTTTGACCTGTCGGTGGCCTCGGTAATCGCCTGCGCAGGCGTGACCACGGCAGTCGTTATCAACATGACCGAGAGCCTGTGGATTGGCGTCTTTGCAGGGTTGATGCTCGGCGTGCTGAGCGGCCTGGTGAACGGGTTTGTGATTGCCCGCCTGAAGATTAACGCCCTGATCACGACGCTTGCGACCATGCAAATTGTGCGTGGTCTGGCCTATATCATCTCCGACGGGAAAGCCGTGGGGATCGAAGACGAGCGCTTCTTTACCCTGGGCTATGCCAACTGGCTGGGTCTGCCTGCGCCAATCTGGCTGACGGTCGCCTGCCTGATCCTGTTTGGCTTCCTGCTTAACCGCACCACCTTTGGCCGTAACACGCTGGCGATTGGCGGGAATGAAGAGGCGGCGCGCCTGGCGGGTGTTCCGGTGGTGCGCACCAAGATCATTATCTTTGTGCTCTCAGGGCTGGTCTCCGCAGCAGCCGGGATCATTCTGGCGTCGCGCATGACCAGCGGCCAGCCGATGACCTCCATTGGTTATGAGCTTATCGTCATCTCAGCCTGCGTTTTGGGGGGCGTTTCCCTGAAAGGCGGCATCGGAAAAATCTCATATGTGGTGGCCGGTATCCTGATTTTGGGGACGGTGGAGAACGCCATGAACCTGTTGAATATTTCGCCATTCTCGCAGTACGTGGTGCGGGGTCTGATCCTGCTCGCAGCCGTGATTTTCGACCGTTATAAGCAAAAAGCGAAGCGTACCGTTTAACGCCTTTCCGCGCTTTTTATTGCTCAACTAATAACCATAGTTGACCCCTTAACCGCCCCGCCAGTTTTACTGACGGGGCGGTTGTCAAATGGCGAGCACCGTCACACTGTCTATACTTACATGGCTGTTTACTCACTGTAAGGAGGAAAAGGGTGGCTGACTTGTTAACCGCACCGCCTGTACTGCCCGGAAAATTTGCTTTCTTTTTTGACCTCGACGGAACACTCGCCGGGATAAAGCCGCATCCAGATGAGGTCGTTGTACCGGATACGGTGTTAGAGAATTTGCAGCAGCTCTCGCGGATGAACGAGGGGGCACTGGCATTGATTTCAGGGCGCTCAATGGCCGAGCTGGACGTGCTCGCCAGTCCATATCACTTTCCGCTGGCCGGTGTACACGGAGCGGAGCGCCGCGATATCCATGATCAACAGCATATTGTCTCACTCCCCGATGCCTTAATTCAGTCGCTGCATACTCATCTCTCTTCTGCTCTGGAGGCGCTGCCGGGTACCGAGCTGGAAGCCAAAGGTATGGCCTTTGCTCTGCACTATCGTCAGGCACCGCATCATGAAGCGGCAGTCTTTGCCATCGCCCGCGGCGTGGCCGATGCGCACCCGGAGCTCGCGTTACAGCCGGGGAAGTGCGTCATTGAGATTAAACCTGAAGGGATCAACAAAGGCGCTGCTATTGCGGCGTTTATGGCCGAGCCGCCTTTTCAGGGGCGTAAGCCGGTATTTTTGGGGGATGACCTGACCGATGAGGCCGGGTTTATGGTGGTCAATAAGGCCGGCGGGATGTCTGTCAAAGTCGGGCCTGGAGAAACGTGTGCCGGATGGCGGCTGGAAAGCGTCGCCAGCGTCTGGCAGTGGATATCTGACGTCGCTAACCAGCAACAACAACAAATAGCGCAACACAACGGGAGAAATCTATATGGGTCGCTTAATCGTCGTCTCTAATCGCATTGCACCGCCGGATGATAAAAAAGCCAGCGCGGGTGGCCTGGCGGTGGGGGTATTAGGTGCCCTAAAAGCCGCCGGAGGACTCTGGTTTGGCTGGAGTGGGGAAATCAGTAACGAAGACAAGCCGCTTAAGAAAGTCTCGCGCGGCAACATTACGTGGGCCTCTTTCGCCCTGAACGAACAGGACTATAACGAATATTATTCCGAGTTCTCTAATGCCGTACTGTGGCCTGCCTTCCACTACCGCCTGGATCTGGTCAAATTCCAGCGCGAGTCTTATGAAGGCTATATGCGCGTCAATGCGCTGCTGGCCGATAAACTGCTGCCATTAATTAAAGAAGACGATATTTTATGGATCCACGATTATCATCTTCTGCCCTTTGCCCGAGAGTTGAGAAGACGCGGCGTCAACAACCGTATCGGCTTCTTCCTGCATATTCCCTTCCCGACGCCGGAGATCTTCACGGCGCTTCCGCAGCACGACGAGATCCTGGAAGCACTGTCCGATTACGATCTCCTGGGTTTCCAGACTGAAAATGACAGGCTGGCTTTCCTCGACAGCGTGTCGGGTAAAACGCGGCTGGTTACGCATGGCGGTAAATCGCACGCGGCCTGGGGTAAAACCTTCCATACGGAGGTTTATCCTATCGGCATCGAGCCGGAAGAAATTGCCGAACAAGCGTCTGGCCCGTTGCCGCCAAAACTGGCACAGCTGAAAAATGAGCTTAAAAACGTTAAGAATATCTTTTCAGTAGAGCGCCTCGATTACTCCAAAGGCTTACCGGAGCGCTTCCTGGCGTATGAAACGTTACTGGAGAAATATCCGCAGCATCACGGCAAAATTCGCTATACGCAGATAGCGCCGACATCGCGCGGCGAGGTGCAGGCTTATCAGGATATTCGTCACCAGCTGGAGACCGAAGCAGGGCGCATCAACGGCCGCTACGGACAGCTGGGCTGGACACCCCTTTTCTATCTGAATCAACACTTTGAGCGCAAGATCCTGATGAAGGTCTTCCGTTATGCGGATGTCGGGCTGGTGACGCCCCTGCGTGACGGGATGAATCTGGTGGCAAAGGAGTATGTCGCAGCACAAGATCCTGCGGACCCTGGGGTACTGGTGCTGTCTCAATTTGCCGGTGCGGCGAATGAGCTTACTTCAGCACTCATCGTTAACCCTTACGATCGCGATGACGTCGCGAACGCCCTCCACCGCGCCTTAACCATGCCGCTGGCGGAGCGTATATCTCGCCATGCGGAGATGATGGAGACCATCCGTAAAAATGACATTAACCACTGGCAGGCTCGTTTTATAGACGATCTGCGTGAAATTGAACCGCAGAGCCATGAGGGACAGCTGCAAAAAAAGATCGCGACTTTCCCTAAACTGGCGTGATATTCCTCGGGGGCTTTATGAGCCCCCAAGAGGGACCAACAACACATCCACCTGGCTTGAGGCGACAATCGATTTCGCCGAACATGCCGCGCGCGAAAAAAAGCTTTGGTTATGATTACCGCAGATCACCAAATCAATATTCTGTTTTTGGCACAAGCTAAGAATATGTTCGTTTAATTCCCCGGTGGCAATAATGGTCTGGTGAACCGGATATTGCGCCTTTTCTACCAGTTCTCGCAGAAACTGCTGTGTTTCTTCCTGCAAAACCTCACGAATATCCTCGAGCATGGGGGCTGCCAGTTGATTGTACATTTCGGGTTCGGCTGTCAGTGTGATCAGGCTGATGCGAGCATTGGTGGGCCTGGCGATAGAAACGGCACGGGCGACGAGTTGATGACTTTCCGGCGAAACCGCAACAGAAACAAGAAGATGGGTGTAACTCATCACGCACTCCTTTGATGTCTGAACAACAAGGTTTCTTCAGCTTTACCGCGATTTCAAGACTTCCGCAAGGGGGGAATAAGGCATTAGTGTGAAGCTTATCATAATTATTCATTAATTATTCTTATAAGAAGAATAATTGCAAAGTGTGTCCAAATGAAAAAAATTAACAACTTAACGTAAATCACACTTTTTTTAGTCAGTCGCGTTAAATCGTTTTAACCTGTTATAAACACAATTTGAATGATCACGCAGTGAAATAAATTTTATGCACTTTTTTCATAACTATATGTTTTTACTAAGTAATGGAAGTGTGACTGCTAGATGTACGCGATGTGAATGATTGGCGTAGTCAATATAAGCAGAAAAAGCAATTGCTATGCCGTATCTGTTCATACGCATGCATGAGTATTCGCTCTTCAAGAATATAAAACAGTCTCGTTTGGTGAAATTTTGACCAAATTACAAGTCATACTGATGGATTTATGGAGAATATTCACTTAAATTGTGTGACGTAGATCACATTTTTTTTAAATTTGAGGATGGCTGCATTGTATGTGTCAAAACTGACGAGTAGAGTTTGCGTCGAATTAGGAAAAATCTTAGTTATTTGTAAGAAATGATAAAACGATATGAGGCGCAGCTGCGTTTCAGCTGTTGTACGTTTTGCTGAATACAAACCTAAATTCAACTATGCATTTAGCCTTTTCTTTTTTATACCGGGTGATTTCCCGGCGACATCACGGGGTGCGGTCTTTCCGCATAAAAATAATAGTTGGTTATTCGGGATGGGAACAATGCATACATCCGAGTTGCTAAAACATATCTATGACATCAATTTGTCATATTTACTGCTCGCGCAGCGTTTGATTAGTCAGGACAAAGCGTCCGCGATGTTTCGTCTGGGTATTAACGAAGAGATGGCAACCATGTTGGGTGGATTAACACTCCCGCAAATGGTCAAGCTGGCAGAAACGAATCAACTCGTTTGCCAGTTCCGCTTTGATAATCCGCAGACAATCACGCGTCTGACCCAGGAATCCCGCGTTGACGATCTTCAACAGGTCCATACCGGTATTCTTCTCTCCACACGATTGCTCAGCGAAATCAGCCAGCCTGATGACGTTGCCCGTAAGAAAAGGGCATAAAAATGAGCGAGAAAAGCATTGTTCAGGAAGCGCGTGATATACAGCTGGCAATGGAGCTGATTACGCTGGGTGCTCGTTTACAAATGCTGGAAAGCGAGACTCAGCTGAGCCGTGGTCGTCTCATCAAACTGTATAAAGAATTACGTGGTAGTCCACCGCCTAAAGGAATGCTGCCGTTCTCAACGGACTGGTTTATGACCTGGGAACAGAATATCCATGCATCGATGTTCTGTAACGCCTGGCAGTACCTTCTGAAAACCGGTTTGTGTAGCGGCGTCGATGCCGTGATCAAAGCGTATAAACTTTACCTTGAACAATGCCCTCAGCAGGAAGATGGACCCCTGCTGGCACTGACCCGCGCATGGACGCTGGTGCGTTTTGTTGAAAGCGGAATGCTTGAACTGTCTCGCTGCAACTGCTGCGATGGCAATTTTATTACCCATGCTCATCAGCCTGCTGGCAGCTTCGCCTGTAGTTTATGCCAGCCTCCATCCCGCGCCGTAAAAAGACGTAAACTTTCCCGGGATGCTGCCGATATTATTCCACAACTGCTGGATGAACAGATCGAACAAGCTGTTTAACCCGAACGTGTGGGCAAGATTCCAGCAGCGGTAAGCAATTACCGCTGCTTTTTTTTACCCCGCATTCCGGTAACGCTGTCGAAATGAACGTCCTGCCTTAGTCACTAGCGGAAGGATGATGTCGTGCTTATCTTATTAGGTTACCTGGTAGTTCTCGGTACAGTTTTCGGCGGTTACATGATGACCGGCGGGCACCTTGGAGCACTCTATCAACCGGCTGAACTTATTATCATCGGCGGTGCAGGGGTAGGGGCTTTTATCGTTGGTAACAACGGTAAATCGATCAAGGGCACGCTGAAAGCGATTCCGTTGCTGTTCCGTCGCTCGAAATACACCAAAAGCATGTATATGGATCTGCTGGCGCTGCTCTATCGCCTGATGGCGAAGTCACGTCAGCAGGGCATGTTCTCGCTGGAGCGTGACATCGAAAACCCGAAAGAGAGCGAAATCTTCGCCAGCTATCCACGTATCCTGGCTGACGCGATGATGCTGGATTTTATCGTCGATTACCTGCGCCTGATCATCAGCGGCAACATGAACACCTTCGAAATTGAAGCGCTGATGGACGAAGAGATCGAAACCCACGAAAGCGAATCTGAAGTGCCAGCCAACAGCCTGGCGCTGGTGGGCGACTCGCTTCCGGCGTTTGGTATCGTTGCGGCGGTGATGGGGGTGGTTCACGCGCTGGCCTCGGCGGATCGTCCGGCGGCAGAGTTAGGTGCGCTGATTGCCCACGCGATGGTCGGGACTTTCCTCGGTATCCTGCTGGCGTACGGTTTTATCTCACCGCTGGCGAGCGTGCTGCGTCAAAAGAGCGCGGAAACCACCAAAATGATGCAGTGCGTGAAGATCACGCTGCTCTCCAACCTCAACGGTTACGCACCACCGATCGCCGTCGAATTTGGCCGTAAAACGCTGTACTCCAGCGAGCGTCCGTCGTTTATCGAGCTTGAAGAACACGTGCGTGCGGTGAAAAACCCAAACCAACAGACGACAACTGAGGACGCATGAAAAACCAGTCCCATCCGATCGTCATCGTAAAAAAGCGCAAGCATAAGGGGCACGGGCACGGTTCCCATGGCTCGTGGAAAATTGCTTACGCCGACTTTATGACTGCCATGATGGCGTTCTTTCTGGTGATGTGGCTGATCTCCATCTCCAGCCCGAAAGAGCTGATCCAGATTGCGGAATATTTCAGAACGCCGCTGGCAACGGCGGTGACCGGTGGGCCGCGCATTTCGAACAGCGAGAGCCCCATTCCTGGCGGTGGCGACGATTACACCCAGCAGAAGGGTGAAGTGAAAAAAGAGCCAAACATCGACGATCTGAAAAGACGAATGGAACAGGCGCGCCTGAAGAAACTGCGTGGCGATCTCGATCAGCTGATTGAAGCGGACCCGAAACTGCGCGCGCTGCGCCCGCACCTGAAGATCGATCTGGTGCAGGAAGGTCTGCGTATCCAGATTATCGACAGCCAGAACCGCCCAATGTTTAAAACCGGCAGTGCGGACGTTGAGCCGTATATGCGCGATATTTTACGCGCCATTGCCCCGGTCCTGAACGGCATTCCTAACCGAATCAGCCTGTCAGGCCACACGGATGATTTCCCGTACGCCAGCGGTGAGAAGGGATACAGCAACTGGGAGCTTTCTGCCGATCGTGCCAACGCCTCGCGTCGCGAGCTGGTGGCGGGTGGGCTTGATGATGGCAAGGTTCTGCGCGTGGTCGGCATGGCAGCAACCATGCGCGTCACCGACCGCGGGCCGGACGACGCCATCAACCGTCGTATCAGTCTTTTAGTGCTGAACCAGCAGGCGGAGCAGGCCATCCTGCATGAAAACGCCGAAAGTCAGAATGAGTCACTGGACGATTTAAAACAGCCTGGGGCCGTTCCTTCGGCTGCCGTTCCAACATCGCCACCAGCCAATCCGAGGTGATAGCGTGAGCATGGATATTAGCGATTTTTACCAGACATTTTTTGATGAAGCCGATGAACTGTTGGCCGATATGGAGCAACACCTGCTGGACCTGGTGCCTGAAGCACCGGATTCAGAGCAGCTCAATGCCATTTTCCGTGCAGCGCATTCTATTAAAGGTGGTGCAGGGACCTTTGGATTTACCATTTTGCAGGAAACGACCCATTTAATGGAAAACCTGCTGGATGAAGCACGACGCGGTGAGATGCAGCTCAATACCGACATTATCAACCTGTTTTTGGAAACCAAAGATATTATGCAGGAACAGCTCGACGCCTATAAAAGTTCGGCAGAGCCTGATGCCGCCAGCTTTGAATATATCTGCAACGCGCTGCGCCAGCTGGCGCTGGAAGCAAAAGGTGACGTGGTCGCTGCCGTACCGGCGGCGAAGCTGAGCGTTGTTGATGCCATGGCCGCACAGGACGCGGCGCCCGCTGCCGACCGCCCGGCGAAACTGCGCGTGGTGTTGTCCCGTCTTAAAGAGAGCGAAGTCAACCTTCTCGAAGAAGAACTGGGCAACCTGGCGACATTGAGCAACGTGGTGAAAGGTAAAGACAGCCTTGCCGCGACGCTGGATGACGGTATCAGTCAGGACGATATTGTGGCGGTGCTGTGCTTTGTTATCGAAGCCGACCAAATTGCCTTTGAAACTGAAGCCGCGGCAGTCGATGCCCCTGTCGCAGTGGAAGAGGTCGCACAAGCGGCTGCGCCTGCCGTCGTACCGGCCGCGCCTGCATTAAAAGCCGTGCCGAAAGATACGGCTGCACCTGCCCGCGGTGAAAAACCGGCCGCGCGCTCCAGCGAGTCCACCAGCATCCGCGTGGCGGTTGAGAAGGTTGATCAGCTGATTAACCTCGTCGGTGAGCTGGTGATCACCCAGTCAATGCTGGCACAGCGTTCTAACGAACTGGACCCGGTAACCCACGGCGATCTCATCACCAGCATGGGTCAGTTACAACGTAACGCCCGCGACCTGCAGGAATCGGTGATGTCCATCCGTATGATGCCGATGGAATATGTCTTCAGCCGCTTCCCGCGCCTGGTGCGCGACCTGGCCAGCAAGCTCAATAAGCAGATCGAACTGACGCTGATGGGCAGCTCCACCGAGCTGGACAAAAGCCTGATTGAACGCATCATTGACCCGTTAACGCACCTGGTGCGTAACAGTCTCGACCACGGCATTGAGTTGCCGGAAAACCGCGTGGCGGCCGGGAAATCCCCTGTCGGAAACCTGATTCTTTCCGCGGAACATCAGGGCGGGAACATCTGCATCGAAGTGACCGATGACGGCGCGGGCCTGAACCGCGAGCGTATTCTCGCGAAGGCGATTTCACAGGGCATGGCGGTCAACGAAAACATGACCGACGAAGAAGTGGGCATGCTGATCTTCGCGCCGGGCTTCTCAACCGCGGAGCAGGTGACTGACGTGTCCGGGCGCGGCGTGGGCATGGACGTGGTGAAACGTAACATCCAGGAGATGGGCGGCCACGTTGAGATCCAGTCTAAACAGGGCTCTGGTACCACCATTCGCATCCTGCTGCCGCTGACGCTGGCGATCCTTGACGGCATGTCAGTCAAAGTGGCGGACGAAGTCTTCATTCTGCCGCTGAACGCGGTGATGGAATCCCTCCAGCCACGTGAGGAAGATCTGCATCCGCTGGCGGGCGGCGAGCGCGTGCTGGAAGTGCGCGGCGAGTATCTCCCGCTGGTTGAACTGTGGAAAGTGTTCGAAGTGGACGGCGCGAAAACCGAAGCCACGCAGGGCATCGTGGTGATCCTGCAAAGTGCCGGTCGCCGCTACGCGCTGCTGGTCGATCAGCTGATTGGTCAGCACCAGGTGGTGGTGAAGAACCTCGAAAGCAACTACCGCAAAGTGCCGGGGATTTCTGCTGCGACCATTCTGGGCGATGGCAGCGTGGCGCTGATCGTCGATGTGTCGGCGCTTCAGGGATTAAATCGTGAACAACGTGTGGCGTACACAGCCGCCTGATTAAGTAGAAGGTAAAAACATGACCGGTATGAGTAATGTAACGAAGCTGGCGGGCGAGCCATCAGGGCAGGAATTCCTGGTATTCACTTTGGGCGATGAGGAGTACGGCATCGATATCCTGAAAGTGCAGGAAATTCGTGGTTACGATCAGGTTACCCGCATCGCTAACACGCCTGCGTTTATCAAAGGCGTGACCAACCTGCGCGGCGTGATCGTGCCTATCGTCGATCTGCGCGTGAAGTTCAGCCAGGGCGACGTGGAGTATAACGACAACACCGTGGTGATCGTCCTCAACCTTGGGCAGCGCGTGGTGGGTATCGTGGTGGATGGCGTCTCTGACGTGCTCTCCCTGACCTCTGACCAAATCCGTCCTGCGCCGGAATTTGCGGTCACGCTGTCGACCGAATACCTCACCGGCCTGGGCGCGCTCGGCGAGCGTATGCTGATTCTGGTGAACATTGAGAAGCTGCTGAACAGCGACGAGATGGCGCTGCTGGATATCGCCGCGAGTCATGTAGCATAAAACAAAGCCGGGTGGCGCTGACGCTTACCCGGCCTACGTGTTCGAGCTATTTGTAGGCCGGGTAAGGCGAAGCCGCCACCCGGCTTTTTCATACCGTTACGCTTCCTGTTTTACCAGCTCAGCTTCAGCTTCCGCTTCCCGCGCACCTTCATTCTGCGACAGCATCGCGGTCGCAATACCATTCCCCAGAACGTTAATTGCGGAACGGCCCATATCCAGGAAGTGGTCGATGCCCATCAGCAGCAGAATACCCGCCACCGGAATATTAAAGCTCGGAATGGTTGCTGCCAGCACCACCAGCGACGAGCGCGGTACGCCCGCAATGCCTTTTGACGCCAGCATCAGAGTCAGCATCAGAACCGTCACTTCCGAGAAGCTCAGGTGAATGTTGTATGCCTGGGCGATAAACATCGAGGCGAAAGAGCAGTAAACCATCGAGCCCACCAGGTTAAAGGAGTAACCAATCGGCAGGACGAAAGAGGCAATACTGCGCGAGCAGCCAAAACGCTCCAGCTGTTCCAGCGTTTTAGGGTAGGCGGCTTCAGAGCTGCTGGTGGTAAAGGCCACCAGGACCGGATCTTTCAGCATGCTGACCAGGCGAAACACCTCTTTTTTCAGCACCATGTAACCCACGGCCAGCAGCACCATGCAGGTCAGCAGGATTGCCACATAGTAGCCGCCGATAAAGGAGGCGTAGTTCAGCAGAATGCCCAGACCCTGCGTGGCGATGACGGAGGAGATCGCCGCGAAAATGGCCAGCGGCGCAACGTACATCACGTAACCCGTGACCTTCAGCATGATATGGGAAACCACATCCAGCGCGGCCACCAGCGGCGCGTTGAATTTCTGCCCCAGCGATGCGCCAGCAATGCCGAAGAACATTGAGAACACCACAATCTGCAGGATCTCATTGTTCGACATCGCCCCTGCGATACTGGTCGGAATGGTGTGCGACAGGAAGGCTTTCAGCGTCATGCCGCTGACGGCCAGGCCGGTATCCACAGCTTCTGTCGGCACCGTCAGGTTCAGACCGCTTCCCGGATGCTCTAGGGTGACGATAAATAGCCCCACCAGAATAGAGAGCACGGATGAGCTGATAAACCACACCATCGCTTTGCCGCCTACGCGGCCAATGGTGGAGGTTTCGCCCAGCTTCATAATGCCAACGGTCAGCGTGCTGAAGACCAGGGGCGCAATCACCATTTTGATCAGACGGAGGAAAATATCGGTCAGAAGGGTAATATTATCCGACCAGGCTTTGATGGCATCCGCAGATGCATATTCATGAATTGCTGCCCCTGAAAGAATACCCGCCAGCATGAATATCACGATGAAGAGTGTGAGTTTGTTTGCACTTGCCACGAAAAAAGACCCTCTATGCGCTTCAGATGTAGCCCGCGTCGATACATATAAATTTTTTATTACGAAACGGGAAATTATTCGGCCCATAAATTGACGCAAAGCGTAGGGGGATACAACTCCTTTTTAAGTTTTATTAAATTTGTTGTGAATGCGCTGACGATATATTGTGATTAAGATCACACTTTAATGGATATATTCTCTCCTGATAAAACAAAATCGCCGCCTGAAAACATTTAACTCTATGTTATTTATAAAGATAGGGAGTCAATAAGACATATGGCTTATGTGTAATGGGGAAGGTGGTCGAAGCGATATCCGTAAACTAAATTCTCAATAACCCCCTCAGAGGAACCTTAAGCGGGGCTAACATCTTGAACAGCAAAAATAAAATGTGGCAAGGGAACGGCGACGTCTTCTGGAGAGTGGTAAATGAAAAGAAAACGCCTTTTGATCTGCGCAGGCTCGTTACTGGCTGCGACAATGGCCCCTCAGGCTTTGGCCGTGACCAGCAGCGGCACCATCGGCGCGACGCTGACGCTGACAAACGGGTGTCTGATAAACGGATCGCCCGCGCAAAGTGGCATTAACTTCGGTACGCTCGATTTCGGGACCCATCCTGCCACGTTTTCTACCCTGACCACGCAGCTCTCCGGTGCCAGCGGCGGAAACACCTTCACCATTCAGTGCACGACCGCCAGCTATACGGTGGCGATCGTCGGCAACACCAACTCCACGGCCCCCGGCACCGTTGTCGGCACGCCAGGCACACCTGCGCGCTATCTGGTTAACACCGCCAATACGGCACAGGGCGTGGCTTACAGCCTGTACAGCGACAGCGGGTTTAATACCGTGATTGCCAATAACGCCGCGTTGCCGATCGCCTCTACGGCCGGAGGGGTAGACAGTTACACCCTCTACGGGCGTATTACCGGCGGCGGCAACAGCGTGACGGTCGTCCCGGGGACCTACACCGACACGATTAACGTCAGCGTCACCTACTAGTCCTCTACCGCCATGAAGGCAACGTTGAGAAGTCTGCGCAAACGCGCAGAGGGAAGCGTGCACCCTTTTTTCACGCTGATGGTTGTATTGCTCATGATGCCGACGGCGGATGCGGTGACGTCTCAGTCCTTTAAGGTCAGCGCCACGATTGTACCCGGATGTGCGGTGGCTACCGGTAGCGGCGGGCTTTTCGGCACGCTGGACTTTGGCAGTCATAACGGCGTCGAGAGCGCGCCGGTCAGCACCAGCTTTGTGCCAAACGGGGCGTTGTCCATCGCCTGTACGCCGGGCGTGGCGCTGAGCATGAGCATTAACGGCGGTCAAAATTATTCATCCGTTCGTCGGATGAAGCGGTCCGGTGGAACAGAACTGGTGCCATACCGGCTCTACAGCAGCAGCTCGCTGGCCGCCAACAGCGAAATTGGTGTTAACCAGGCGATACCGGTGACCTATACCAACAGCAACAACATCGCGCTGCCGCTTTTCGGCGTGGCGCTACTGACCGGGTTTAGCCCGGCAGGAACCTATACCGATCAGCTCACCGTGACCTTGTCATGGTAATAAAGGGAGAGTATTGATGAAGCCATTTTTCAGACCTGTTTGTCTGGCGGGCGCGTTGAGCCTGACGGTGGCAACCGGGCAGGCGCAGGCGGCGGCCACCATCCTGCTGTGGCCGATCGATCCGTGGCTGGCTGCGGACGCCAACGCCACGGAGCTGTGGATCCAGAACCAGGGAAACAGCGCCACGACGATGCAGGTCCGCATCGTGCGCTGGAAACAGGAGGATGGACACGAGCGTTATACCGCGCAGCAGGATGTGGTCGCCAGCCCGCCCATCGTCACGATTGGTACAGGCAGCAAGCAGCTTATTCGCCTTATCAAACAGGCTTCCGTTCCCGCAGGTATCGAACAGGCTTACCGCATCATCGTGGATGAAATTCCCCAGCCAGATGCCAAAGCCGAACCCGCTATCGGCCTCAAATTGCAGATGCGCTACTCCATCCCTCTGTTTGTGTATGGCCAGGGGGTTCCGACTATAAAAGAGGGCGCGCACCACGCGCTGGCGGAGACCCAAAATCTGAGCTGGCGGGTGACGCAGGCGGGTGGACAGCCTGCGCTGGAGGTTCGAAACCGGGGTGATATTCATGTCAGACTGAGCCAGGTGGCGCTGGAGCAGGGGGGGCAGAAACGCACGGTCGCGGAGGGATTACTGGGTTACGTCCTCCCGGGCAGCACCCGCAGCTGGCCAGTACCCGCTGGCGTTCGTCAGCCGGAGCGGATGAGCGCGCAGATTAATGCCAGGGACGAACAATGGCAGTCGACGCCCGTAAACTGAAGCCAGCGATGATGATACTGCTTTGCGTCAGTTCCGCGACCCTGGCCGAGCCCGGCGACGACAGTTTGCCGCCGCCTCCTCAGGCACAGGCGATAAATGATGAAGCGGTCTTCCAGCTCGCCCTCGTGCTCAACCACTACGATACCGGTCTGGTCGTGCCGGTGACGCAGCGTAAAGGCGCTTTCTTTATTTCCAGCGCCGACCTGCTGCGCGCGGGGCTGCCCCCGGCGCATGTTCCTGCCGGAGAGGTGAATCTCTCCTCGCTTGATCAGGTTCGGGTGGAATACGACAGCGCCGCGCAGCGCCTGCTGCTGACCGTTCCCCGCGCCTGGGTGACGGCCCGCGTGACCCCTTTCAGCGCGCAAACGGCGCAGGCCAAACCGCACTACGGGCGCGGGGCGCTGCTGAATTACGATCTCTACACCAACCACACGGAACATATCGGCGGTCAGGCGTCGCTCTGGCATGAGTTTCGCTACTTCAACGAGAACGGCTCATTTTCCTCCACCGGCTACGCCCGGGAAAACTTCACCGGTAACGACGGCCAGCAGGAAGGGTATGTTCGCTATGACACCACCCTGCTGTTCACGAATGAAGATGACGCGATGAGCTGGAGCGTCGGGGATGTGATCAGCGATGCCCTGAGCTGGAGCTCCAGCGTGCGGATGGGTGGGGTAAGCGTCGGGCGGGATTTCTCCCTGCGTCCCGATCTGGTGACATGGCCGCTGCCCGAGTTCGCGGGGGAAGCCGCAGTACCCACCTCGGTCGATCTCTTTATCAACGGCTATCGCTCCGGCTCAACCCAGCTTCAGCCTGGCCCCTTCACCCTGACCAATCTGCCCTATATCAACGGCGCCGGGGATGCGGTGCTGGTCACGACGGATGCGCTGGGGCGACAGGTGAGCACCACGCTCCCGTTCTACGTCACCAGCGACTTGCTTAAACAAGGGCTGAGCGACGGTGCCGTGACCCTGGGCAGCCTGCGGCGTAATTACGGTATCAAGAATTTTGACTACGGTTCGGCAGCAGGCAGCGGCTCGTATCGCTACGGGATGACGGACTGGCTGACGCTGGAGGGGCACGCGGAAGGGGCGCAGGAGCTGGCGCTGGGCGGGGCGGGGACGGTGATAAAACTCGGCCAGTTTGGCGTGGTGAATACCTCTTACTCGCAAAGCCGCATGCGCGGTGACGAGGGCGGGCAAATCAACTGGGGTTACCAGTACAGCACCAGCGAGTTTAGCGTCGCCACCCAGCACACGCGTCGCGACCGCGGCTTTGGCAACCTCGCCCTTTATGACCAGCCGACGGTCTATGACGAAAACGATAAGCCCATCGCCAGCTTCAGCCGCAATACGGACCAGTATTCTCTCACCTTCAATCTGGGACAATATGGCAACATCGGCGCGGCCTGGATCGGCGTGGAGAGTTTTGACGGTCAAAAAACCGAGCTGCTTAATCTCTCCTGGAGCCGCAACCTGTGGGGCGCGAGCAGTATTTACCTCGCCGGCAGCCGGGATCAACAGCGCGGAGACTGGACCGTTGCGCTGTCGCTACAGGTGCCGCTAGGGGAGCGCGACAGCGCTGCCGTCACCGTTGAGAACACCCCGGACGCAGGCAGTACTCAGCGCATTAACTACAACCACGCCATGCCTTCTGACGGTGGGTTCAGCTGGAATATGGCCTGGGCCAACCAGTCAAGAGCCAGTGATTATCAACAGGGCACGCTGGGCTGGCGCAACAACAACGTTGAACTGCAGGGCGGCGCCTATGGCGAACGGGACATGATGACCTGGTGGGGCGAGGCGATGGGTTCCGTTGTGCTGATGGACGGCGAGCTGTTTGCGGCGAACAAAATCAACGATGCGTTTGTGGTGATCAGTACCGACGGCCACCCGGATGTGCCCGTCAGCTATGAAAACCAGCCTGTTGGTAAAACCAATAACAACGGTTACCTGCTGGTGAGCGGGGTGTCGGCGTATTACCCGGCAAGCTACCGGATTGATACCCTGAATCTGCCCGCGGATACCCGGCTGAAAGAGACCGAACGGCGGATCGCCATTCGCCGTCACAGCGGCTATCTGGTGGACTTCCCAATGGAGCAGGAGCGGGTGGCCAGCGTTATTCTGCATGATGCGCACGGGCAGGCGCTGCCGGTGGGAAGCCAGGTCCGACGCGTCTCGCGCAGCAACGCGGTGGTGGGGTATGACGGCATCGCCTGGCTGGAAAATCTCAGCGATGTGAATCCGCTCGAGGTGATCGCACCAGATGGAAAACGCTGCAAGGCCACGCTGACCGTGGGAGCTAATCCGGAGCACAAGCTGCAAACCTACGGTCCACTGGTGTGCCGGGAGGGGCCATGACGCGCCTGCTGCTGTGGATGCTGCTGCTGTTTTCCGGCGGCGGCTGGGCGGCGTGCACCGTCAGTACGGTCAATGCATCGTTTGGCAGCGTCACCTCGTTCGCGCTCAGCGGAAACGGGGAGGTGGAAACCACCGGCACGCTGGTGGTGGCGTGTGACGCCGTGCTCAATGTACTGACCAACGACTCGGTGACCCTGAACTACACCTCGGCATCGGTTTCGGGCAACAGCCGCGCCACCATGAAGCGCACGGATAATGCGGCCATCGCGGACGTGATTCCTACCCGGCTGTGCGGATTATCCGGTTGCGCGAGCAGTAGCGAGGTGCAGATAAGTAATTCGTATACCTGGAGCGGGAACACACTGCTGGGGCTGCTCGGGTCAAAACGGTACAACATACCACTCTATTTTCGCACCGTCCCCGGACAAAACGTGACTGCCGGGCCTTACCAGGTGCTGCTGACCTTCAGCATCAGCTACAACGTCTGCGCCGTCGGTCTTGGAAGCCTGTGTACATCTCCCCAGTCGGGTACTACAACGACCAGCATTCTGCTTAACATGACCGTCACCAACGACTGCAGCGCCATGACCACGCCGGACGTGAACTTCAACAGCGCACCGCTGGTACAAAGTTTCCCTACCGTCTCGCAGGCCATTGCCGTCACCTGCACCAAAGGCAGCACCTACACTATCGGCATTAATAATGGTGCCAACGCCCTCAATAATGTCCGCCGGATGGTCAGCGGCAGTAACACCATGAGCTACGACATCTATAAGGAAGCCTCCGGTAACCGCTGGGGCAGCAGCGGCAGCGAGCGCTGGACCAGCGCGACATCGTCACAGGTCAGCACCGACGGTTTACTGCGTACCTATAACTACACCGCAAAAGTTCTGACCAGCCAGGCCACGCCTCCCGCCGGAACCTACACCGACACGCTGATTGTCGACGTGGCGTTTTAACCCCGCGCTTTTCCCTTTCGCAAATGTAAAGTTCCTGTGGCCTGTGCCGATAACACCGTTAATAAATCTATGAGAAGGTGTTGTATGTTGAACCGTATCCGCGTTGTCACAATGCTTATGATGGTGCTGGTCATTTTCGCACTTCTTCAGCTTATTTCCGGTAGCCTCTTTTTTTCGTCGTTAAAACAGAACCAGGACAGCTTCGTGGCCTCGAACGATCTGCGGCTGCAGCAGAGTGAACTGACCACGACGTGGGATCTGATGCTGCAAACGCGTATCAACCTGAGCCGTTCGTCCGCGCGCATGATGATGGATCCCAACAATCAGCAGAGCAGTGCGAAAACGGACCTGTTGAAAAACGCGCGTGCGACGCTTGCCGACGCGGCAAAACATTACGACGCCTTCAAAAAGATTGCCCCGCAGCCTGCGATGGAGCAGGCGAGTGCCAATATTGATGAGAAATACAACGCCTACTTTGCCGGGCTGACGGAGCTGATCCAGTTCCTGGAGAGCGGCAACATGGATGCCTATTTCGCTCAGCCGACGCAGGGGATGCAAAACGCACTCGGTGCGGCGCTGGGTGAATATGCCAAAGCCAGCAGCGACTTGTACCACTCCGCATTTACTGAAAGCCAGAACGACTACCGTTTCGCTAAATGGCAGATGGCCGTGCTGGCGCTGGCGCTGGTCATCGTGCTGGTGGCCGTCTGGTACGGCATTCGTCACATCCTTCTCAACCCGCTGGGCCGCGTGATTGCGCATATCCGCGACATCGCCTCAGGCGATCTGACCAAAACGCTGACCGTGTCCGGGCGCAACGAGATCACCGAACTGGCAAACAGCGTTGACCATATGCAGCGCTCGCTGGTGGAGACCGTCACCAACGTGCGTAACGGCTCCGAGGCGATCTATACCGGCACCAGCGAAATTGCGATGGGGAATAACGACCTCTCTTCCCGTACGGAACAGCAGGCGTCTGCGCTGGAAGAGACCGCAGCCAGCATGGAAGAACTGACGGCCACCGTGAAGCAGAACGCCGATAACGCCCGTCAGGCGTCTCAGCTGGCGGAAAGCGCCTCTGAGACGGCGCAGCGCGGCGGTCGCGTGGTGGATGGCGTGGTGAAGACCATGCACGAAATCGCCGACAGCTCGAAGAAAATCGCCGACATCATCAGCGTCATCGACGGTATTGCCTTCCAGACCAACATCCTGGCGCTGAACGCCGCCGTTGAGGCCGCTCGTGCCGGTGAGCAGGGCCGCGGGTTTGCGGTGGTGGCCGGGGAAGTGCGTAACCTCGCCAGCCGCAGCGCCAATGCGGCGAAAGAGATCAAAGCCTTGATTGAAGATTCCGTCTCCCGCGTGGATACCGGCTCCGTGCTGGTAGAAAGCGCAGGGGAGACCATGAATGACATCGTGAATGCCGTTACCCGCGTAACGGACATCATGGGTGAAATCGCCTCTGCGTCTGATGAGCAGAGTCGTGGTATCGACCAGGTCGCCCTGGCGGTATCGGAAATGGATCGCGTGACACAACAAAACGCCGCGCTGGTGCAGGAGTCCGCTGCGGCGGCCGCTGCGCTGGAAGATCAGGCGAGCCGTCTGAAGATGGCCGTCTCGGCGTTTCGTCTCGCTTCACTCGCAGCAAAAACGGTCGATTCACATACGATGTATCGTGCGCCCGCCGCAGCAACAGCAGCAACACCTGCGCGTACCGCGACGACCGGACAAGAAGAAAACTGGGAAACATTTTGACTGACAATTAAACCGCGGCTGCTTGCCGCTTGATGGGAGCGTGGATGTTAAATCGTATTCGTATCTCGACCACACTGTTTTTGATTCTGATCCTTTGCGGTGTGTTGCAGGTTGGCAGTAACGGGTTGTCTTTTTGGGCGTTTCGCGATGGTTATCAGAATTTGCAGGAAGTCGAGACGAGTAATCAGCAGCGCTCCTCGCTGGCACAAACCCGTGCCGTGCTGTTGCAGGCAAGTACTGCGCTGAACAAGGCGGGAACCTTGACCGCGTTGAGCTATCCGCCGGATGACATCAAGGCACTGATGGCGACCGCGCGCGACAGCCTGAAGCAGGCTGACGCACAGTTTAAAGCCTTCACGGCGCAGGCCACCGACAGCGAGAAAGAGAAAGCGCTGAAAGCGGCCATGAAAAAGAATTTTGAACAGTGGTACAGCGATCTGGACCACCAGGCGACCTGGCTTGAAAACAACCAGCTTTCGGATTTCATGACCGCGCCGGTACAGGCGTCTCAGGCGGCGTTTGACGGCAGCTTTAACGCGTGGCAGCAGGATATTAACCAGTCTGTTCAGCGTGCCGGTGAAGCGAGCCGTACCAGCTATCACATGTCGGGCGTCATCTTTGCCGTGGTCGTGATTCTGGCGGGGTTGCTGACCGGCGGCGCGTTGTTCTGGGCACGCAAGATGATTGTGCAACCGCTGGCGATTATCAGCAGCCACTTCGACAGCATTGCAAAAGGCAACCTTGCGCGTCCGGTGGCGGTGTACGGGAAGAACGAAATTTCGGCCATCTTTGCCAGCCTGAAGGCGATGCAGGGATCGCTGCGGGAAACGGTGAGCGACGTGCGGCAGGGCAGTTATGCCATGCACACCGGGATCTCAGAGATTGCAGCTGGCAATAACGATCTCTCATCCCGCACCGAACAGCAGGCGGCCTCGCTGGCGCAGACGGCGGCCAGTATGGAACAGCTGACCGCGACGGTAAGCCAGAACGCCGACAACGCGCGTCAGGCGTCGGATCTGTCAAAACAGGCGGCGATGACGGCGAAGCGAGGGGGCGACCAGGCCTCTCACGTGGCCAGCACCATGCAGGATATCGCCGCCAGTTCGCAGAAAATTGGCGACATCATCAGCGTGATTGACGGTATCGCGTTCCAGACCAATATTCTGGCGCTCAACGCCGCCGTTGAAGCGGCGCGTGCGGGGGAGCAGGGGCGCGGGTTTGCGGTCGTTGCGGGCGAAGTGCGCAACCTGGCGAGCCGCAGCGCCAACGCGGCGAAAGAGATTAAAGGGCTGATAGAAGAGTCGGTCTCCCGTGTTCAGCAGGGTTCTGCCCTGGTCGATACGGCGGCGAAAACCATGACCGAAATTGTCACTTCCGTCACCCGGGTTAACGACATCATGGGTGAAATCGCCTCGGCGTCGGATGAGCAGCGCCGTGGGATCGAGCAGGTGGCCCAGGCCGTCAGCCAGATGGATCAGGTCACGCAGCAGAACGCGTCGTTAGTGGAAGAGGCGGCAGCCGCGACCGATCAGCTGGCAAACCAGGCCGACCATCTTACCGGGCTGGTCGCGGTGTTTAATGTCAAAGAGCACGTTGAAGCAGTAACAGAAGTCGGGCGGTCGCAGGCCGTGCCAGTTGTATCCTGAATGTGATTAAGAAGGCGCTATGACATCACCCACGCCCTCAGGGCAAACGTCATTATTGTTACAGATGACACAGCGCCTCGCGCTGTCCGACGCGCATTTTCGTCGGATATGTCAGTTAATCTACCAGCGTGCGGGGATCGTGCTTGCGGATCATAAGCGAGACATGGTCTACAACCGGCTGGTGCGGCGCTTGCGCACGCTTGGGCTGGATGATTTTGGTCGCTATTTGAGCATGCTTGAAGCGAACCAGAACAGCGCCGAATGGCAGGCTTTTATTAACTCATTAACCACCAACCTGACGGCGTTTTTCCGTGAAGCTCACCACTTCCCGGTGCTGGCGGACCACGCGCGTCGACGCAGCGGCGAGTATCGCGTCTGGAGTGCGGCCGCCTCGACGGGGGAAGAGCCGTACTCACTGGCGATCACCCTTGCAGATACGCTGGGCATGGCGCCCGGACGCTGGAAAGTCTACGCCAGCGATATCGACACCGAGGTGCTGGAGAAAGCGCGTAACGGTGTTTATCGCCAGGACGAACTGAAAACGCTGTCGCCTCAGCAGCTGCAGCGTTACTTCATGCGCGGCACTGGCCCGCATGAAGGCCTGGTACGCGTACGCCAGGAGCTGGCGAACTGCGTCGAATTCGCGCCCGTTAACCTGCTGGATAAGCAGTACAACGTGCCGGGTCCGTTCGACGCCATTTTTTGCCGTAACGTCATGATCTATTTTGATAAAACGACGCAGCAGGACATTTTGCGTCGCTTTGTTCCGTTGCTCAAGCCTGACGGTTTACTGTTTGCCGGGCACTCGGAAAACTTCAGCAACCTCGTGCGTGAGTTTAGCCTGCGTGGGCAAACGGTATATGCGCTGAGTAAGGAAAAAGCATGAGTAAAATCAGGGTATTGTCTGTCGATGATTCGGCGCTGATGCGCCAGATCATGACTGAAATCATCAATAGCCACAGCGATATGGAGATGGTGGCGACCGCTCCCGATCCTCTGGTAGCGCGGGATTTAATTAAAAAATATAACCCCGACGTACTGACGCTGGATGTCGAAATGCCGCGCATGGATGGCATCGATTTCCTTGAAAAATTAATGCGCCTGCGCCCGATGCCGGTGGTGATGGTCTCCTCCCTGACCGGGAAGGGCTCGGAAATCACCCTGCGCGCGCTCGAACTGGGGGCGGTGGACTTTGTCACCAAGCCTCAGCTCGGCATCCGCGAAGGGATGCTGGCCTACAGCGAGATGATTGCCGAGAAGATCCGCACTGCGTCCCGGGCGAAGCTTGCGGCGCACAAACCGCTGTCGGCACCGGCAACGCTGAAGGCCGGTCCGTTACTCAGTTCGGAAAAACTGCTGGTGATTGGGGCGTCAACTGGAGGAACAGAGGCAATTCGTCATGTACTCCAGCCATTGCCGCTATCAAGTCCGGGTATTCTCATTACGCAGCATATGCCGCCGGGATTTACCCGCTCGTTCGCTGAACGTCTGAACAAACTGTGTCAGATCAGCGTGAAAGAGGCGGAAGACGGCGAGCGCGTGCTTCCGGGACATGCGTACATCGCGCCGGGCGATAAGCACATGGAGCTGTCGCGCAGCGGCGCGAACTATCAAATCAAAATTCATGACGGACCGCCGGTTAACCGGCACCGTCCGTCGGTGGATGTGCTGTTTCATTCGGTGGCGAAACATGCGGGGCGCAACGCCGTGGGAGTGATCCTGACGGGGATGGGCAACGACGGTGCCGCCGGAATGCTTGCGATGCACCAGGCTGGCGCCTGGACGATTGCGCAGAATGAAGCAAGTTGTGTGGTGTTCGGCATGCCGCGCGAGGCCATCAATATGGGTGGCGTGAGCGAAGTGGTCGATCTTAGCCAGGTAAGCCAGCAGATGCTGGCGAAAATCAGTGCCGGACAGGCAATACGTATTTAAAGAGGAGTGTAGTTTTATGGCGGACAAAGAGCTCAGATTTTTGGTTGTGGATGACTTTTCCACCATGCGTCGCATCGTGCGTAACCTGCTGAAAGAGCTGGGCTTCAACAACGTTGAAGAAGCAGAAGACGGCGTTGATGCGCTGAACAAACTGCAGGCGGGTGGCTTTGGTTTTGTGATTTCCGACTGGAACATGCCGAACATGGATGGTCTGGAACTGTTGAAAACCATTCGTGCCGATGCCGGTATGGCGTCACTGCCGGTGCTGATGGTGACCGCAGAAGCGAAAAAAGAGAACATCATTGCAGCAGCCCAGGCGGGCGCAAGCGGCTATGTAGTGAAGCCATTCACTGCAGCAACCCTGGAAGAGAAGCTCGGCAAGATCTTCGAGAAACTCGGCATGTGAGGTGATGGATATGTTGCAACCTGCTATGAAACCCGTTGAAGAACATTCACCGAGCGACATTATCGCCCGCATTGGTAGCCTGACGCGCATGCTGCGCGACAGCCTGCGTGAACTGGGACTGGATCAGGCTATCGCCGAAGCAGCAGAAGCGATTCCTGATGCACGTGACCGTCTGGACTACGTTGTGCAGATGACCGCGCAGGCCGCTGAACGTGCGCTGAACAGCGTTGAAGCGTCACAGCCGCATCAGGACGCGATGGAGAAGGGCGCGAAAGCGCTCACCCAACGCTGGGACGAGTGGTTTGAAAACCCTATCGAGCTGGCTGACGCGCGCGAGCTGGTGACCGATACCCGCCAGTTCCTGGGCGATGTGCCGGGCCACACCAGTTTCACCAACGCACAGCTGCTGGACATCATGATGGCGCAGGATTTCCAGGACCTCACCGGTCAGGTTATCAAGCGCATGATGGATGTGATTCAGGAGATTGAACGTCAGCTGCTGATGGTGCTGCTGGAGAACATCCCGGAACCGGCTGCCCGTCCGAAACGCGAGAACGAAAGCCTGCTCAATGGCCCACAGCTCGACGCCACCAAAGCGGGCGTTGTGGCAAGCCAGGACCAGGTGGACGACCTGCTGGACAGCCTCGGCTTCTGATTGAACGGATAACCCTCAGGTGCTGTTTCAACCTGAGGGTTATTCTGCTAGCGAAGATCCATCTTCACCGTCACGTTACCCTCAAAGCGGCCCGGTTCAGGCTCGGCATTTGTGGTGCTCACTGGCGCCGCCTGAATGTTGACCACGCCGTTTCCCTGCTCGTCCATCGTCACCGGAAACTCATAGGTGCCATCCAGCGCGACGTTCTCGCTGTTTTCATCGTACACCCGCACGCCGAGATCGTCTCTTTCCAGAAGCTTCGCAATGTACGGCGTACTGCTATCTGCCACGCCCTGGTCTGCTGAGAGCGTGAGCTTTATCCGGTCCGTATTCCCGACGGCGTTATCGTCGCAGTGGTAAGCAATCTCGACATTTTTGAGGGCATAGCCTTTAGGAGGCTGCCCCTTACTGATGAATTGCTTGCTGACAATGCTGCCGAATTCAACCTCAATGGTGCTCCCCGCGTTGATGGTGCAGCTTAGCGGCGCCGATAGCGTGCCGCTAAACCAGATATCTGAGACATGTTCCGCCTCTGCGGGATCGCAGCTTGCCCCCGTGCCGAAATAAAGGCAGGCGTAGTTTTGCGCGACGATCGTTGGCGGGATCGCCTCTTGTCCCAGGATGGGTTTTTTTACGTGCAGCACGATCGCCACGACGTTCCATCGGAAATTGCGCTTTACCGCGGCAGCGCCGGTCGGCCGGGTGTCACTGCTGCAGACGCTGGCATCACCCTCGGTTTTGGATAGTGAGCTTTCGGTAACGCTATGCATGCTACCCCTGGGTGTCGGGTAATCATTGATAGTTAGCGGAGTCAAAAAACTGCCGTCTGGAGAGTTGATGGCGTCGGCGTAGCCGGTGATATCGGCATCAATTTTATCGGTCAAATAGCCATAGCCGTTTGTTCCCGGACTCAGCGGGCTGCCAGCCAGCGTTTTTTCATAGATTGTGCTGGAAGAAAAGAGATTTCCCGGGCAACTGCAGTTGGCCACACTGTCCGGGCCATTGCCGACCAGATGGTCGGGCACATCGTAATCATGATTGGCAATATTATCGCTGGACGAAAATTCATGGTCGAACGAGGTGGTGTAGGTTTGCGGCGCCCCGAAGCAGTTGTGGAGTAACGTCACCGCGCCCTGGCACGGGGTGGTCGCAGCCAGGCTTAATGCCGTAGTCAGTAAGGCCCGGACGGCCTGTTTCATGAAGATAGTTGCCATATTTATTCCTGCTGACAAAGTGCGCTAACCGAACGAATACCGTTAGGGCTTTCAGTTTGACTGGCTGACGATGGGGTAATGCTGGCGCGGCACTGCTGGCCTGCGGCATGACCCCATTTCACCGTGAGTTCTACAGCCTCCCCAATACCGGCCAGATAGACGGTGCCGGTATCATCGACAATGCCGCTCATCACCGGGGCGTTGCTGGTCGCGATGGCACCGAATGGGACGAGCACTCCGTTTGGACGCTTCAGGGTGATCAGCATCCGATAGCCTGTGTGAGCGTCGAATCTGGCCAGCACCGCTGCGTTGCGCGAGGGAATGACGGTGATGGCGGTATTGCTGCTGTCCACGTTTTCCGGCAGGCTCGAGGTATCAATACGAATAGTGTTTTCCTGGTATGGGGTAAGCGACGGAATGACGGCGTTGCCCTGCCAGTCGGTCTGTATGCCTCGCTGGTTCTGGAAGCGGACGCCGGAAGCGTCGTTGGCGCTCACGATGGCAAACTGGCTGCCTAAAGGCTGAGCCAGCGTGATGCCCTGAGGATGGGCAACAATACCGCCGCTAATGCCATAGTTAAGCTGCTGAGAGGTATCACTGGAAGCGTAATAACCGGCGGTCAGGTTGGCGTATTGCGAACGGTAGCTGCCGTATACACTGCTGGTATCTTCTCCGTCGTGGTTGGAGTGGCTCTGCTGCAGCGAGTAGCTCAGGCGCTCGTCATCCAGCAGCGTGCCGCTGAAGCCAAGGTTTTGCCGCGTATAGCCGTCTTTGGTGTTGCTGATGTTATAGCTGCTCCAGGCGCGGGGCAGCCATCTGGCGAGAGGAATGCTGAACCCGAAAGAGACCATTCTGTCGGACTCTTCGCCGTTGGTTTTGCTGTAGGTATAGGCCAGATGGTAACTCGTCCCGGCAATAACGGTATTCATGCCAACCGACAGACTGCGCTCCTTATTTGAGGTGCCCCAATAATCCTGCTGATAGCCGTTAAGATAAAGGCTGAGTCCTGCCAGGGTCTGGCTGACGCTGGCCTGAATGCGGTTGCGCTTATTGTAACGAAACAGCAGATCGTCTTCGTGGCCGTCAAGCTTTTGGTTAGCATCGGCAAAACTGTAGTATCCGCGGCTGGAGTAGCGATAGCTGCCCAGGCTGAAGTTGGTATTGGTCGAATCCAGTTTGCCGGTATAAAGCAGACGCCATGACTGGCCCGTATGCTGACTGTCATCGTCGAGCCGGGTATCGGCCAGGGTGACGTCAGCCGACAGCGAGCCCAGTTGCCCAAGCGCCAGGCCAACGCCAGCATTGGCGGCGCTATAGTCTCGCGATAGCGTCAGCCCCCCAAACCCGGTGAGCAGGTTGTTTACACCGTAAATCATGCTTCCCTGGAGAAAGTCGGGCTCCTTTTGATCGCTCCCGCTGTCAGCGCGGTAACGGCCCGCCGTCAGTTCGTACTTCATACGTCCCGGGCGCAGCATGACCGCGATGCTGGAGTAGGGCTGCGTGAAGTGGTGCTCGGTGCCGTCGGCCTCTTTCACCGTGACGTCCAGATCGCCGCTGTTGGTGGTGGAATAGAGGTCATTGATCTCGAACGCCCCCGGCGCGACATTTTGCTGGTAGATAAGATAGCCATTCTGACGCACCGAGACTTCCGCGTTCGAGCTGGCGATGCCGCGTATGACGGGGGCGTACCCTCGCTGGCTGTAGGGCAGCATCTCTTCATCCGACGCAAGGTTGACGCCGCGGAACTGTAAGCTATCGAAAACCTCGCCCCGTGTGTTGCTCTCTCCGGCGGTGAACTGCGTCCTAAGGGCATCGACGTCATGCTGGAGGAAGGTATTGATGGTCTCCCACTGGTTTTCACTGTCCGAATGGCTCCACGTCGAATAGTTGCGCACTCGCCAGCCGCCCAGATTGGCGCCGGTGCGCAAATTCAGGTACTGATTGGTAATGCTGTTGTTCCCGCTGTCCTTATTTGTTGACCCTGAGAACGCATAGTCACTGAACATGACGGGCACCCCGTCGTCCCAGCGCGAGGGATCGATGTAATCACGGCCGGACCCGTTTAACGCGGCCTGAGGAATACTCAGCGCTAATGTCATGGTCGAGAAATCAAGCTGCGCGGACGCCAGGGGTATGTAGCTGCCGAGCGTGTTGGGCAGGGGCTCACTGGCTGGCAGTGCCTGCAATTCGGGATAACGATCGACAGCGATCCCCCAGGCGCGCAGCATATCTGGCGTGAGCTGTGGTATCAGTGCCCCTTGCGGAGAGCTGACGTAGGTGACAGTGGCGTCCCTCAGGCGCCGGTCATTCACCTGAATTCTTGAAGACCAGGTGCCGGGAAGCTGAGCGTTCGACTTTGAAAAAAGTGACAGGTCGATATCCTGTTGGGACAGCATATCCCCTTCGAGCGATGAAGGAGAGAAGCGATACTCACGGGCCTGCGACGAGCAGCTCGCCATAAGCAAGACGCCGCCAAGGCAGTGCAAAAGCGGATTCAGTCTAAAGATCCGCCCGTGTGACAAATAATTACGTCCTGTAATCATTGCGGTCTTTTAATCCTGCGCCAGGGGAGAAGTGTATTTTTCGGAAGCGTTGCCGTAATCGGTGATGCAGCGCCAGGTGACGCTCGTACCCTGCGCGCCGTTTGGAAGCGGAACGGCAACGCTGGATTTAGGGCCAACCATGTCGGCTTTCTCGACTTTTTGCGCGCCCAGCGCAAGTGAATCAAAGACGCTATAGAACGCCCCGTCGTTGATGGCAGTGAGCTGCTGTCCGTGACGAACAAAACGCAGGTTTTTACAGGATTCGGAGGGAGTGCCGCTCAGCCCGACCGGACGCCAGAACAGTTTCAGGCGCGTTTTATAGATGAGACGCAGGACGTTTTTGTCTTCCTCATCCGCCGCCGTGGCGGGGACGGTTCGCACGTTCAGATAGAACAGCGACTCTTTATCGCCCGGTAAGGACATGCCGTTCCAGGTAATGCGCAGGCTTTGCTCTTTTTGTGGATCGAGGCGAAAGAGGGGCGGTGTTACAATAAAAGGCCCGTGCGTTTTTCCATCACCTGTGTCCGTCCAGGACTGTATAAGCCAGGGCAGTTCGCGATCGTTATTTTGTAAAGGCAGGGCAACTTCCTTTTTTGCGGCATCGTAAATTATGCGTGTGCGACCTATCTGAACGCCTGCTGCGTGGCAAAGGGTACTCGCAATAACAGGAATGCATAATAAGAGCTTGAGGGGAATGCGCATGGTGAAACCTTTAATAAAGGAGGTTGAGAAAAATGATAATAGTCCGAATCCGGACCCGGACTATTATCAGAGCATGACTCCTTAAACGTCATGATGCTGAGAAATATATATATCCTCTGAATGTCAAAAAGACGATTATTAGCGGTAAAGAATATTTACCGTCATATCCGCGTCTGCCGGACCGGCGGTGACCTCGGCAGCAAAGGATTTATAACGGGCATTAAAATCCGCCTGAATAGTGTCTGACGATTTTGTTGCCAGCTCGATATAGACCTGGCCTTCCGCACCGTCCATGGTAATCAGTTGGTCATCTTTACCCGCCGGGCTAACGGCAACGCCGATCCCGGTTGCTGCGGTGTCGCCCGTGGTGGTGATTTTACTGACGTCGAGCAGCGTATTGGTACCGGTCAACGTCGTTGGGCCGTTGAAGGTTAGCTGCACTGCCGGGAGGCCGTCGCTTTTTAACGGACAGTTTGCCAGCGTAATGGTGAACGGCATATACGTGGTTTCTTTCCCAACCTCGGTAAACACTGATTTAGGATAGGTGCCCAGTGGAATAGTGCTGTCCGTGCCATTGTCACCCTCGATCGTACAGCTTGGTTCAATAATCTCACCCGTGAAGTGAATGGTGCCCGCATTCATTTCCGCGGCGAAACTATTCATCGATACGGCGGCGAGCGCTATGCCCGCAAAAATATTATTTTTTAAGTCCATCTAACATTTTCCTTAAAGTGAACGCTATATTTGGCATGCCCTTTACGTTTTCGCGACGTCAAATCATGCCGCGCGAAATTATAGCGATTAATTTCCCTCAGGTAAGGGTGTTTCAGGATTAATATTATATAGTCTAATGCAGTGCGGTTGGTTTTCAGAATAATAACAGGTAGAGGTTCAATTACTATTAATTATCGAATTCACATATTTATATCATTCATGCAAAACCAAACGGTGAGAATGGCGGTATATGTTAATTTTCCTCTCGATATTTTTTTGTCATCGACGTTCATTAAAGTTGTGCTTAATTCATTTTGTAATATAAAACACATCAAAAAAAACTGGACTTTGTTTGTTCGTTTATTATTTGCGCTATCCACGCTCGGGTGAAGGGCAGGGCGTGAGCGTAAACTGGATAAAAAGACCCGGTTATAGGGTTTTTTCAGCCCATTGATGAAAGGCGGTGCTGGCATGATACCCGTGACGTAATGGGCTGAGCATGCACTGTGGCAGAAGAGAACGACGACAAAACGGAAGCCCCCACACCCCACCGACTTGAAAAAGCGCGTGAGGAAGGGCAGATCCCCCGATCCCGAGAACTGACATCCCTGCTGATCCTTATCGTAGGCGTGTGCATTATCTGGCTGGGTGGGGAGTCACTCGCCCGTAAACTGGCGGGGATGCTCTCTTCTGGGTTACGTTTTGACCACAGCATGGTCAACGATCCCAATCTCATTCTGGGTCAAATCATTATTCTGATTAAAGGCGCCATGATCGCCTTACTGCCGCTGATTACCGGCGTGGTGCTGGTGGCGATAGTGTCGCCGATCATGCTGGGTGGTCTGGTGTTCAGTGGCAAATCGCTGCAGCCGAAGTTTTCTAAACTCAACCCGTTTCCCGGTATAGCACGTATGTTTTCGGCCCAGACCGGGGCTGAGCTGGTTAAAGCGATCCTTAAATCGACCCTGATGGGCAGCGCTGCCGGGTTTTATCTGTGGCATAACTGGCCTGACATGATGCGCCTGATCAGCGAATCGCCGCTCAGCGCCATGCGCAACGCCATGAACCTCATCGGGCTTTGCTCGCTGCTGGTGGTGCTGAGCATCATCCCGATGGTGGGCTTCGACGTCATCTTCCAGCTCTATAGCCACTTCAAGAAGCTGCGCATGTCGCGTCAGGATATTCGTGACGAATATAAGCAGATGGAAGGTGACCCGCACGTGAAAGGGCGTATCCGCCAGATGCAGCGTGCGGCTGCTCGTCGACGCATGATGGAAGACGTGCCTAAAGCCGATGTGATCGTCACCAACCCGACCCACTATTCCGTTGCGCTGCAGTATGACGAAAACAAAATGAGTGCGCCAAAAGTGGTGGCAAAGGGGGCTGGCCTTATCGCGCTGCGTATCCGTGAAATCGCGACGGAGAACCGCGTCCCCATTCTTGAAGCGCCACCGCTGGCGCGTGCCTTATATCGCCATGCGGAAATTGGGCAGCAGATCCCAGGTCAACTTTATGCCGCCGTGGCGGAAGTGCTGGCCTGGGTATGGCAATTAAAACGCTGGCGTCTGGCTGGCGGTCAACGACCTGTGAAACCTGAAAACCTTCCGGTGCCTGACGCGCTGGATTTTTTGAACGAGAAGGACACTGATGGCTAATCTGGTGGCAATGTTGCGCCTGCCCGGCAACCTGAAATCGACCCAATGGCAGATCCTTGCCGGGCCGATTCTCATCCTGCTAATTCTGTCGATGATGGTACTGCCGCTCCCGGCATTCATTCTCGATCTGCTTTTCACATTCAACATTGCGTTGTCCATCATGGTGCTGCTGGTGGCGATGTTCACCCAGCGCACCCTGGAATTTGCGGCGTTCCCGACCATTCTGCTGTTTACCACGCTCCTGCGACTGGCGCTGAACGTGGCGTCTACCCGTATCATTCTGATGGAAGGCCATACCGGCGCGGCGGCGGCGGGTAAAGTGGTTGAGGCGTTTGGCCACTTCCTCGTGGGCGGTAACTTTGCCATCGGTATCGTGGTGTTTGTCATCCTCGTGATCATCAACTTTATGGTTATCACCAAAGGTGCGGGGCGTATCGCGGAAGTTGGCGCGCGCTTCGTGCTGGACGGGATGCCGGGCAAGCAGATGGCGATCGATGCCGACCTGAACGCCGGGCTTATCGCAGAAGATGAAGCGAAAAAGCGCCGCGCGGAGGTGACGCAGGAAGCGGACTTCTACGGTTCGATGGACGGTGCGAGTAAGTTTGTGCGCGGTGATGCCATCGCGGGCATCCTGATCATGGTCATCAACGTGGTCGGGGGGCTGCTGGTCGGCGTCCTTCAGCACGGGATGGACATGGGGCATGCAGCGGAAAGCTATACGCTGCTGACCATCGGTGACGGTCTGGTCGCCCAGATCCCGGCGCTGGTTATCTCGACCGCAGCAGGCGTTATCGTCACCCGCGTGAGTACCGATCAGGACGTGGGTGAGCAGATGGTGGGGCAGCTGTTCAGCAACCCCCGCGTGATGCTGCTGTCGGCGGCGGTGTTGGGCCTGCTCGGCATGGTGCCGGGGATGCCAAACCTGGTGTTCCTGCTGTTCACCGCGGGTCTGCTGGGCCTGGCCTGGTGGATGCGCGGACGTGAAATGAAACCGGCGGCAGAGCCCGCGCCGGTGAAAATGCCGGAAAATACCCAGGCCGTGGAGGCCACCTGGAACGACGTGCAGCTGGAAGATTCACTGGGGATGGAAGTGGGCTATCGCCTGATCCCGATGGTGGACTTCCAGCAGGATGGCGAACTGCTGGGGCGTATCCGCAGCATCCGTAAAAAATTCGCCCAGGATATGGGCTTCCTGCCGCCGGTTGTTCACATTCGCGACAATATGGATCTGCCGCCCGCGCGCTACCGCATTCTGATGAAAGGTGTCGAAATTGGCAGCGGTGATGCCTATCCGGGCCGCTGGCTGGCGATTAACCCCGGCACCGCCGCGGGCACGCTGCCGGGCGAGCAAACCATCGATCCAGCCTTTGGCCTGGCGGCTATCTGGATTGAGAGCGCCCTGAAAGAGCAGGCGCAGATTCAGGGCTATACCGTTGTTGAAGCCAGTACCGTGGTGGCGACCCACCTCAACCACCTGATTGGGCAGTTCTCCGCCGAGCTGTTTGGGCGTCAGGAAGCGCAGCAGCTGCTTGACCGCGTGACGCAGGAGATGCCGAAGCTGACGGAAGATCTGGTTCCGGGCGTGCTGACGTTGACCACGCTGCATAAGGTGCTGCAAAACCTGCTTGATGAGAAGGTGCCGATCCGCGATATGCGCACCATCCTGGAAACACTGGCCGAGCACGCGCCGCTGCAAAGCGATCCGCACGAGCTGACGGCGGTGGTACGCGTGGCGCTGGGCCGTGCGATCACCCAGCAGTGGTTCCCTGGCACCGGAGAAGTGCAGGTGATTGGACTCGATACGCCGCTTGAGCGTCTGCTGCTGCAGGCGTTGCAGGGTGGTGGTGGCCTTGAGCCGGGTCTGGCCGACCGCTTGCTGGCGCAGACGCAGGAGGCGCTGGCGCGACAGGAGATGCTGGGTGCGCCGCCGGTTCTGCTGGTGAATCATGCACTGAGGCCGCTGCTTTCACGCTTCCTGCGACGTAGCCTGAACCAGCTGGTGGTGCTGTCGAATATGGAGCTGTCGGACAATCGCCACATTCGTATGACGGCGACCATTGGAGGAAAATAATGCGGAAGTGGCTATGGATACTCTTTTTTCCGCTGGTGGCGCAGGCCGCAGGTGAGGGAACGTGGCAGGCCAGCAGCATGGGCGTCACGCTAAGCAATCGCGGGGTGGCAATGTCTTCGCGTCCGCTGTCGCCGCCGGAACCGGCTTCTGGCCTCATGACGCTGGTGGTCTGGAACTATACGCTGATTGGCCCAACGCCCGCCGGGCTGCGGGTGCGTCTCTGCTCTCAGATGCGCTGTACCGAAATAGACGGTGAAAGCGGAACGACCCAGGCGTTCAACGGTGTGCCCGCCGTCGAGCCTTTACGGTTTATCTGGGAGGTGCCGGGTGGCGGTCGCCTGATCCCGGCGCTGAAGGTTCAGCGCAATTCCGTCATCGTCAACTACCGTTAACTGCCTGCCTTTTCGCCAGCCTTCAGGCAAATCTGATGGCTGGCTCGCAAAATTGACCTCGCCTTTTGATGCAATAGAAACGCTGTTTTATAAATAAGTGACACGCGTGACGACACTCTTTGCATTTTTGCCATTCACCCCTGTGCGATGGCAGAAACAGAAAGGTATCAACAAGTCGATACTTTTACTGTAGCCGTGTAAAAACTCCCGGACGAGGTTTGCTTACAGGGAGTCTCCCAAAACTGATTAGGGTTGACGGCAATGAAAACACGTAAAATTGGACTCGCAAATTATCTTGCTTACGGGTCAGGCGATTTCCTCGGCGCGGGTACCACCGCGCTGACGGCGGCCTGGCTTTTGTATTTTTATACCACCTTCTGTGGACTCACACCGATTGAAGCAACGTTCATCTTTGCCGCTGCAAGGGTGCTGGATGCCGTTGTCAGCCCGCTGATGGGCTTTTTGACCGATAACTTTGGTACGACCTGGCTCGGTAAGCGCTTTGGTCGCCGTAAGTTCTTTATCCTGCTGGGTATTCCGTGCGTGTTCAGCTACTCGCTGATGTGGGTAGGGGACATGAGCTTCTGGTACTACCTACTGACCTATCTGGTGTTTGATATTGTCTACACCATGATTCTGGTGCCGTACGAAACGCTGGTACCGGAAATGACCGATGACTTTAAACAGAAAACCAAGTTCTCCGGGGCGCGTATCTCTATGGCGCAGATGTCCGCCATTCTGGCCTCCTTCCTGCCGGGGATCCTGCTGACCCATTTCGGGAAAGACAACGCGGTTTCCTTCTTCTACGCAAGCCTGGTTTTCTCCGTGCTCTGCGCGCTGATGCTGACCTTCGTTTGGTTCTTTACCTGGGAGCGCCCGCGTGAGGAGTGGTCTGAAGCGGCGCTGCGTGCCGAAGAGGAGAAGAAGAAGCTGACGCTGGGTCAGAGCCTGAACCGTCTGTTCGTGGAGTTAAGCTCGACGCTGCGTATCAAGATTTTCCGCCAGCATCTGGGTATGTACCTCGGTGGGTACATCGCGCAGGACGTCTTTAACGCGGTGTTCACCTACTACGTGGTGTTCGTACTGATGCAGGAAGCCTCTATGGCGTCCAACCTGCTGGGCACGATGGCCATCTTCCAGTTCCTGGCCGTAATCGGGATGATCCCGCTGTGCATTCGCTTCGGGCCTGCGCCGTCTTACCGCATGGTGGTGGTGCTGTTTGGTCTGGCATCCATTTCTTACGCCGTGCTCTACTACGCGGGTCTGAGCGACGTTTACTCTCTGCTGTTGCTGATCTCTGCGGTGGCGGGCCTCGGTCGCGGCGGTATCAACTACGTACCGTGGAACACCTACACCTACATTGCCGACGTGGATGAAGTGATCACCGGCCAGCGCCGCGAGGGGATCTTCGCGGGGATCATGACCCTGACCCGTAAGGCGTCACAGGCCGGTGCGGTGATGCTGGTGGGCATCGTGATGCAGATGTCCGGCTTTGTCAGCGGTCAGAAAGTGCAGCCTGCGGAAGTGAGCCACACCATCCTGATGATCCTGAGCGTGGGCACCATTCTGGTGCTGTTCTGCGGCTTCCTCGTTTCCCTGCGCTTCAAGCTCAATTTGCAGACCCACAGCACGCTGCGCGAAGAGACCGCCAAAATGCGCGAGTCCGGCCGGGCGATGCCAGAAGCCGCTACGCCGCAGGCCCGCGAGACAGTGGAAATGCTGGCCGGCATGCCTTACGAGTCACTGTGGGGCAATAACAACATTGGTTATCTGAATCGTAATAAACCGGCGGCACCTTCGCTGAAGGATCGCGCGGTACTGAATTCGACATACAACAGAGGTTAAGATGATGAAAGTTTGGCCTGTCAAACATAGCCCGTTACTGCGTCAACCCGAGCGCTTTATCGCCCGGGACGAGCTGAAGTCGCTGATTCAAAAGGTGACGCATAACCTGGTCAATATCCACGACAAAACGGGGCAATTTTTGCTGCGGCTGGACGACGGGCGCGTAATCGACACCAAAGGCTGGGCCGGATGGGAATGGACGCACGGCGTCGGCCTGTATGGGATCTGGCAGTACTACTGCCAGACTGGCGATGAAGGTATGCGTGAGATTATCGACGGCTGGTTTGCCGACCGTTTTGCGGAAGGCGCAACCACCAAAAACGTCAATACCATGTCGCCGTTCCTGACGCTGGCCTATCGCTACGAAGAGACGAAAAACCCGGCCTGGCTGCCGTGGCTGGAAAGCTGGGCGGAATGGGCGATGAATGAGATGCCGCGCACCGAACACGGTGGCATGCAGCACATCACCCTCGCGGAAGAGAACCATCAGCAGATGTGGGACGATACGCTGATGATGACGGTTTTGCCGCTGGCGAAAATCGGCAAGCTGCTCAATAAGCCGGAGTACGTTGAAGAGGCGGTCTATCAGTTCCTGCTGCACGTGCAAAACCTGATGGATCGGGAGACCGGCCTGTGGTTCCACGGCTGGAGCTACGACGGCAACCATAACTTCGCCAATGCCCGCTGGGCACGCGGCAACAGCTGGCTCACTATCGTGATCCCGGACTTCCTCGAGCTGGTGGATCTGCCGGAAAACAACGCCGTGCGCCGCTATCTGGTGCAGGTGCTGAACGCGCAGGTTGCGGCGCTGGCGAAATGTCAGGATGAGAGTGGGCTGTGGCATACGCTGCTCGACGATCCGAATTCGTATCTTGAAGCATCGGCTACCGCCGGGTTTGCTTACGGCATTCTGAAGGCGGTGCGCAAGCGCTACGTTGGCGCGGAGTATGCCGAAGTGGCAGAAAAAGCCATTCGCGGTATCGTGAAGAATATCTCGCCGGAAGGGGAACTGCTGCAAACGTCGTTCGGTACGGGGATGGGAAGCGATCTTGAGTTTTACCGTCAGATCCCGCTCACCTCCATGCCGTATGGGCAGGCGATGGCGATTCTCTGTTTGACGGAGTATTTGCGGAAATACTTCTGAACCTGTGGATATCCCCGGTGGCGCTGCGCTTACCGGGGCTACAAAACAAAACCCGGCTTGCGCCGGGTTTTGTTTTTACATACGTTCTACGGTTTCGATACCCAGGGTATCCAGACCCAGCTTCAGGGTCTTCGCCGTCAGCTGCGCCAGCTTCAGGCGGCTGTTGCGAACCGCTTCGCTTTCTGCCGACAGGATAGGGCAGTGCTCGTAGAAGCCGGAGAACAGACCCGCCAGATCGTACAGGTAAGCACACATCACGTGCGGCGTACCGTCACGCGCCACAACCGTCAGCGTCTCTTCAAACTGCAGCAGACGCGCTGCCAGCTGCGCTTCGCGATCTTCGGTAATATTCACTGTGGCGTTCGCCAGCACGCTTTCGTCGATATTGGCTTTACGGAATACGGAGAGCACGCGGGTGTAGGCATACTGCATGTACGGTGCCGTGTTGCCCTCAAACGCCAGCATGTTATCCCAGTCGAAGATATAGTCGGTGGTACGGTTCTTGGACAGATCCGCGTATTTCACCGCGCCGATACCGACAGCGTTAGCCAGTTTTTCCAGCTCGTCGGCAGGCATGTCCGGGTTTTTCTCCGCGACCAGGCGACGGGCGCGTTCCAGCGCTTCGTCCAGCAGGTCGGAGAGCTTAACGGTGCCGCCCGCGCGGGTTTTGAACGGCTTACCGTCTTTACCCAGCATCATGCCGAACATGTGGTGTTCCAGCGGTACGGAATCCGGCACGTAACCGGCTTTACGCACGATGGTCCATGCCTGCATCAGGTGCTGGTGCTGGCGGGAGTCGATGTAATACAGCACGCGGTCTGCATGCAGGGTTTCGTAACGGTATTTCGCACAGGCGATATCGGTGGTGGTGTAGAGATAGCCGCCATCCTTTTTCTGGATGATGACGCCCATTGGTTCGCCTTCCTTGTTTTTGTACTCATCAAGGAATACCACCGTTGCACCTTCGCTCTCTACCGCCAGACCTTTAGCTTTCAGGTCTGCCACAATGCCAGGCAGCATTGGGTTGTAGAGGCTTTCACCCATCACGTCGTCGCGGGTCAGGGTGACGTTCAGGCGGTTATAGGTCAGCTGGTTCTGGGACATGGTGATGTCAACCAGCTTGCGCCACATCTCGAGGAAGTACGTGTCGCCGCCCTGCAGTTTTACTACGTAGCTGCGCGCGCGCTCGGCGAAGGCTTCGTCTTCGTCGTAGTGCTTTTTCGCTTCGCGGTAGAAGCCTTCCAGGTCCGCCAGCGCCATTTCGCCAGCGTTTTCCTGCTGCTGTTTTTCCAGGTAAGCAATCAGCATACCGAACTGAGTTCCCCAGTCGCCCACGTGGTTCGCGCGGATCACTTTATGACCGAGGAATTCATTGGTACGCACGGAGGCGTCGCCGATAATGGTGGAACGCAGGTGACCGACGTGCATCTCTTTCGCCACGTTTGGCGCGGAGTAGTCGATCACAATCGTCTGCGCCTTCGGCTGGGAAACGCCCAGACGGTCTGATTTCAGCGCCGCGTCAACGTGGCTTGCCAGGAACGCAGGCTCCAGGAAGATGTTGATAAAGCCCGGACCGGCGATTTCAGTCTTACTGGCAATCCCGGTGAGATCCAGATGCGTCAGTACCTGCTCAGCGAGCTGTCGCGGCGGCATGCCCAGTTTTTTAGCCACTGCCATCACGCCATTAGCCTGATAGTCGCCAAACTGTACTTTTGCTGACTGACGAACCTGCGGTTCGCAATCCGCAGGCGCACCTGCGGCAATCAGTGCCTGACTGACTTTTTCTGAGAGAAGAGCCTGAATATTCACCTGGATACCTTACGTTTTTGGTGCGGGGGAACAACGACCCGCGCCCGTTAAAGAATTTAGGGCGGGAGTATACTGCAAATGCCCTCTGGCGTCAGCATTGCGGGGGCTGAAGATAGTACAGAATCCAGGCTAAGAAGGTGTGCATAATCATGCAGTCGTAAAAACCCCTATTCTGCGGTTGGTCGAAAGGGGGGAACAGAGTAAATTAGCGGCTTTGCGACATGATAAGAGACTGACGTATGGCGAACTGGCAAACCATTGACGAACTGCATGATATTTCCGCAGATTTACCGCGCTTCACTCAGGCGTTCACAGAACTTGCCACCCGCCTGGGTCTGGATATCGCACCGCTTGAGGCCGATCACATCTCTCTGCGCTGTCATCAGAATGCGACAGCCGAGCGCTGGCGTCGCGGTTTCGAGCAGTGCGGTGAACTGCTTTCTGAGAATATCATTAATGGTCGCCCAATCTGCCTGTTCAAACTACATGAACCGGTGCGTGTCGCGCACTGGCAGTTCACCGTTGTCGAACTGCCGTGGCCGGGCGAAAAACGCTATCCGCATGAAGGCTGGGAACATATCGAAATTGTCCTGCCGGGTGAGCCGGAAACGCTGAATGCGCGCGCATTGGCGCTGTTATCCGACGAGGGCTTAAGCCAGCCGGGTATCTATGTGAAAACGAGTTCACCAAAAGGTGAGCGCGAACGTTTACCCAATCCCACGCTTGCCGTTACTGACGGACAGGTCACGGTGAAGTTTCATCCGTGGACGATCGAACAGATCGTTGCCAGTGAAGCCTAAGAGTTGTGAGTTCTGGCCGAGACCAAAAAGGGATGGCGTGACATGATGGTTCGTTGAGTGGAAATTAAGGAGGATTAAATGGCGCTGCTGGAGATTTGTTGTTACAGCGTGGAGTGTGCCGTGACCGCGCAGGAGCAGGGTGCGGATCGCATTGAACTGTGCGCGGCACCGAAAGAGGGCGGGCTGACGCCATCCTGCGGCGTGTTGAAGTCTGCCCGTCAGGCCGTCACGATTCCCGTTCACCCGATTATTCGTCCGCGCGGCGGTGATTTTTGTTACACGGCGGGCGAGTTCAGTGCCATGCTTGATGATATCGCGCTCGTTCGGGAACTGGGGTTCCCGGGGCTGGTAACCGGTCTGCTGGATGAAGACGGCAATATTGATATACCGCGCATGCGTCAGGTCATGAGCGCCGCGCAGGGGCTGGCCGTCACTTTTCATCGTGCATTTGATATGTGTAAAGATCCGCTTCAGGCCTTTGAAACGCTTGGAGAACTTGGCGTGGCGCGCATTCTGACATCGGGTCAGCAGTCGTCAGCTGAAAAAGGACTGCAATTAATTACGGAACTAAAAGCACATTCCGGTGTTCCAATAATCATGGCGGGCGCAGGAGTACGCGCCAGCAATCTGGAACTGTTTTTAGACGCAGGGGTAGAAGAGCTTCACAGCTCGGCAGGTCAATGGATACCGTCACCCATGCGTTATCGCAATACAGGGTTGTCTATGTCGACGGATGCTGAAGCGGATGAGTACTCACGCTACGGTGTAGATGGAGAGTCGGTTGCGGTAATGAAATCGTTGATTGAACGTCATCACGTGTAGCAACGTACCGATTTTTACCGCGCATCATGTCGCCCAATATGATGCTTGCTTGTACCAGGCCCCTGCAATTTCAACAGGGGCCTTTTTTTCTCCTTCATATTTCAAGCCGCAGCCGCGTTGGCCGCCTCGCTCACTCCGGTCACTTACTGATGTAAGCTCCCGGGGATTCGCTGCGTTGCCGCCTTGCTGCAACTTGAACTATTTCGGAGAAAACGTGCTACGAGTAGGCCGGGTAAGGCGTAGCCGCCACCCGGCTAAAGGGTTACGGCTTGGTCGCAATCAACACTGCACGCATCGGGGCCGGGTAGCCTTCAATGGTTTTGCTGTGGTCGGCCGGGTCGAGGAACTGCTCCAGCGATTCGGTGATCATCCAGTCGGTGCGGCGCTGTTCTTCGAGAGAGGTCACGCTGACATCGGCAATCCGCACATCCACAAACCCGCATTTTTCCAGCCAGTTCTTCAGCGCCAGCGCGGAAGGGATGAAATAGACGTTGCGCATCTGCGCGTAGCGATCGCCCGGCACGAGAACGGCATGTTCATCGCCTTCAATCACCAGCGTTTCCAGCACCAGTTCGCCGCCGCTGACCAGCTGATCTTTCAGTTGCCACAGGTGTTCAAGCGGGGAGCGACGGTGGTACAGCACGCCCATGGAGAAGACGGTATCAAAGGCTTTCAGGGCAGGGAGTTGCTCAATGCCCAGCGGCAGCAGGTGCGCGCGCTGGTCGTTGCCCAGCAGTTTACGCACCGCTTCAAACTGGCACAGGAACAGTTGCATCGGGTCGATACCGACGGCCAAATGGGCACCTGCGCCAATCATGCGCCACATGTGGTAACCGCTGCCGCAGCCCACGTCCAGAATGGTGCGCCCGCTCAGGTCTGAAAGATGTGGCAGAACGCGATCCCATTTCCAGTCTGAGCGCCATTCGGTATTAATGTCCACACCGTACAGCGAGAACGGCCCTTTGCGCCACGGCATCAGGTTACGCATCAGGGTCTCGATGCGGTTTATCTGCCCGGCAGGGAGCGGCTCTTTACTTTCCGCCGTCACGCTGTGCAGCAGATCCAGGCGGTGCGGCGTCAGTTCCGGCAGAAACTCCACCGCGTTGGACCACTGCTTAAGCAGCCCATGCTGCTGATCGCGCTGCCAGGTGGCGATTTGCGCAGGCAGGGTTTCCAGCCAGTGGGAGAGGTGATTTTTTGCAATCAGCTGATAGAAGTTGCCGAACTCAATCATGCTGCATCCTCAGCTTTCAGCGCCACCAGAGAGCCAAAGTTAAAGCACTGGAACCACAGTTCACTGTGCTCAAATCCCGCTTTGCGCAGGCGCGCCTTGTGGGTTTCTACGGAGTCCGTCAGCATCACGTTTTCGAGCATGCTGCGCTTCTGGCTGATCTCCAGCTCGCTGTAGCCGTTCGCACGCTTGAAATCGTGGTGCATGTTGAACAGCAGTTCGCCTACGTTAGCGTCTTCAAAGCTAAACTTCTCTGAGAGCACCAGCGCGCCACCGGGATTCAGACCTTTATAAATTTTGTCCAGCAGCAGCTGGCGGTCTTCAGGCACCAGGAACTGCAGGGTAAAATTCAGTACCACCATCGACGCGTTTTTGATCTCGATATCACGAATATCGCCTTCCACCACCTCGACAGGGGTGGGCGCTTTATAGGCGTCAATGTGGCGTCGACAGCGTTCGACCATGGCCGGAGAGTTATCGACGGCAATGATTTTGCAGTCATCCTGACGTACGTTACGACGGATCGACAGCGTTGCCGCGCCGAGCGAACAGCCCAGATCATAGACCTGCGTGTCGGGTTGAACGAAACGTTCAGCCAGCATGCCGATCATAGAAATAATATTGGAGTAACCGGGAACAGAGCGCTGGATCATATCCGGGAAGACTTCGGCTACCCGTTCATCAAAGGTCCAGTCGCCCAGGCTGGCGATAGGCGCGGAAAAAAGCGTGTCGCGATCTGACATAACGTAAAAATCCGGGAAAAATAAAGGGGCGTATTGTGCGCTAACGGAAGGAGAAAACCAACTCCCACGGCATATACCAAAGGTTAGCCAGCACCATCAGCACAAGCGAACACCAGGTCGCGCTCATGCCGGAACGACGCCAGCGAAATACGCGGTGGTGGTAGCCATAATAATGCATTAACCGACCCGCAATCAGGAGCAGGCCGCAGACGTGCACCATCCAGGTTTCTGCCCCGTTCATTTCCATAAACAGCAGCAGGATCAGCGCGACGGGAATGTATTCAACCGCGTTACCGTGAATGCGAATGGCGCTCTGCAGTTCGGAAAAACCACCGTCACCGTAGGAGACGCGGTATTGCATTCTCAGGCGCACAACATCAAATGAAAACTTAATCAGCAGTAATGCACCTAACACCGCATACAGCGCGCTGACCATACAAACTCCCTGTTATTTGGCAGATGGCACCTCTCTATGATAAGTGCCTTCCTCAAAAAAGAGAAGATTGTTGTGGAATAGAAGGGGCGCTGCCGACGGACGGTACCGCGGCCTGCAAGGCCTGCCAGAGAGCATCGACCAGTTCGGGAGCCTGGGCAATGTCGGGGGTGTGCAGGAAAAGATAGGGCGTGGTCGTTTGCTCCCATTTCGCTAACGTTTGCAGCCAGACGGCGAACATATCCTGATTTTGCTGCATGTTATCGCTGCCGATGAACCTGACCATTGGATTTTGCGCGGTCACGATGGCATGCACCGGAACTTTTGGCTTCTTGCGCTGGGCATCCACAATAGCCTCATTATGAGGAATTGCGCTGTGTACCGGGCGGCTATCGAGGATCACCCGGTTAATGGAACGTTCAAGAAGACCGCGATTGAGCGCGCGTTCGGCCTCACCTTTCGCAAAGAAGTCCTGGTGTCGGACTTCTACGCCGTAGGTGAATTCGCGGGGCAGAACATCCAGAAACTGCCACAGCACGGGCAAATCGCGTGGGCCAAAGGTGGCGGGAAGCTGGAGCCAGTATTGGCCAATTCGGTTGGCCAGCGGGGACATGCGCGTAAAGAACTCTTCGGTTAAGTCACCGCAGTTACGCAGCGCGGCGTTGTGGGAGATAGTCGCCGGAAATTTAAAGCAGAAGCGAAACGCGTCCGTGGTTTGTTCCCGCCAGCGCTCAACAATCTCTGCTTTGGGGAGCGCGTACAGCGTGGTATTACCCTCGACACAGTTGAAGTGGCGGGCATACTCTTCAAGGCTGGTGATGCCCAGACGCACCCATTTCGGGTGCGACCACTGGGGCAGGCCCACGTATATCATAAGGCGCTTAAAATCTCGCTTGTGCTGCGTACGCGACCGATGCGCGGGAAGATGTGGGTCATGCTACCCTGATGCTGCTCCGCAGATGCCGCGCTGCAGGCATCTTCGGCGATCACCAGATTAAAGCCCAGCTCCCAGGCATTGCGGGCCGTTGATTCCACGCCGATGTTGGTGGAGATCCCGCACAGGATAATGGTGTCGATCCCGCGACGGCGCAGCTGCAGCTCCAGATCGGTGCCGTAGAACGCGCCCCACTGGCGTTTGGTGACTTCGATATCGCTGTCGCGTTTGCCGAGCGAGAGAGGATATGTCCACCAGTTGTCCGGCAATGCGTGCGCGGCAGCCTGTGCATCGACCGGCTGTTTCAACGCTTCGGCGAAATCCGCTGACCAGCCGACGCGCACCATGATAACAGGCGCACCGCTGGCACGGCATTTTTCCGCGAGACGGGCCGCACGGCTGACCACATCGTCAGCGGTATGTGGGCCACCGGCAAAGGGGAGGATCCCTTCCTGTAAATCAATCACCACAAGTGCAGTTTTGGTGGCATCAAGTGTCGACATAGTAACTCCAGTTAAATGAATAGCTTCGGCTACACCTTACGACGTGATGGCCTGTTATCGGTCGGATAATTTTGTTAATTTTTGTGAGAATACGCAATAAGAGTGCAGCAAACGAGCGTCAGGCCGCGCTTCTCTCTTATCGTCCGGCGGAATTTCCAGTATAATAGCCGCCTTTTTTCATCCAGTTGTGACATACAGAAAGCTGCGACATCGTGGCCTGCAAGACAGGCGACAATCAGCCTGCGGCTAATTAAGGGATATCTCATGCGTACAGAATATTGCGGGCAGCTGCGTCAGTCCCACGTCGGGCAGCAGGTTACCCTGTGTGGTTGGGTCAACCGTCGTCGTGATCTTGGTAGCCTTATCTTCATCGATATGCGCGACCGCGAAGGTATCGTTCAGGTGTTCTTCGATCCGGATCGTGCAGAGGCGTTGAAGCTGGCTTCTGAACTGCGTAATGAGTTCTGCATTCAGGTCACCGGCACCGTGCGTGCGCGTGACGAGAAAAACGTTAACGCAGACATGGCGACCGGTGCGATTGAAGTCCTGGCGTCTGACCTCGTTATCATCAACCGTGCTGAAGCGCTGCCGCTGGACTCCAACCACGTCAACACTGAAGAAGCGCGTCTTAAGTATCGTTACCTGGATCTGCGTCGCCCGGAGATGGCTCAGCGCCTGAAAACCCGTGCGAAAATCACCAGCCTGGTGCGTCGTTTTATGGATGACCACGGTTTCCTCGATATCGAAACCCCGATGCTGACCAAAGCCACGCCGGAAGGCGCGCGCGATTATCTGGTTCCGTCCCGCGTTCATAAAGGCAAATTCTACGCGCTGCCACAGTCTCCTCAGCTGTTCAAACAGCTGCTGATGATGTCCGGCTTCGACCGTTACTATCAGATCGTAAAATGCTTCCGCGACGAAGACCTGCGCGCTGACCGCCAGCCAGAATTTACCCAGATCGACGTCGAAACTTCCTTCATGACCGCCGAGCAGGTGCGCGAAGTGATGGAAGCGCTGGTGCGCGGCCTGTGGAACGACGTGAAAGGCGTTGAGCTGGGTGACTTCCCAATCATGACCTTCGCCGAAGCCGAGCGCCGTTACGGTTCTGATAAACCAGACCTGCGTAACCCGATGGAGCTGGTGGACGTGGCAGACCTGGTGAAAGCCGTTGAGTTTGCGGTATTTGCTGGCCCGGCTAACGATCCGAAAGGTCGCGTCGCGGCCCTGCGCGTTCCGGGCGGTGCGGCCCTGAGCCGTAAGCAGATCGACGACTACGGTAACTTCATTAAGATCTACGGTGCGAAAGGTCTGGCCTATATTAAAGTGACCGAACGTGCAAAAGGTCTGGAAGGTATCACCAGCCCGGTAGCGAAATTCCTGAACGCAGACATCGTGGAAGCGATCCTTGAGCGCACAGGCGCGCAGGACGGTGACATGATCTTCTTCGGCGCAGACAACAAGAAAGTCGTGGCGGATGCGATGGGCGCGCTGCGTCTGAAGCTCGGCAAAGACCTGAACCTGACCGACGAGAACAAATGGGCGCCACTGTGGGTTATCGACTTCCCAATGTTTGAAGACGACGGTGAAGGCGGTCTGACCGCAATGCACCACCCGTTTACCTCGCCAAAAGACATGAGTGCGGCAGAGCTGAAAGCGGCGCCGGAAGACGCGGTCGCGAACGCTTACGATATGGTTATCAACGGCTACGAAGTAGGCGGCGGTTCCGTGCGTATTCACAGCGGTGAAATGCAGCAGACCGTGTTTGGCATTCTCGGCATTAACGAGCAAGAGCAGCGCGAGAAATTCGGCTTCCTGCTGGACGCCCTGAAATACGGCACGCCTCCACACGCGGGTCTGGCATTTGGTCTTGACCGTCTGACCATGCTGCTGACCGGCACCGATAACATCCGTGATGTTATTGCCTTCCCGAAAACCACTGCTGCCGCGTGTCTGATGACCGAAGCGCCAAGCTTTGCCAACCCGGCCTCTCTGGCTGAGCTGGGCATTGAAGTGGTGAAGAAGGAAGAGAAAAACTGATATGGCATATAAGCTTCCCGTTTCTGTCCTGGTGGTCATTTATGCAGAAGACACGAAGCGGGTGCTGATGTTGCAGCGGCGCGACGATCCTGATTTCTGGCAGTCGGTTACCGGCAGTCTGGAAGAGGGGGAGACCGCGCCGCAGGCCGCCGCGCGTGAAGTAAAGGAAGAGGTCGCCATTGATGTTGCTCGCGAGCAACTGACCCTGAAGGACTGTCAGCGCACGGTGGAGTTTGAAATTTTTAGCCATTTACGTCATCGCTATGCGCCGGGTATCGAACGCAATACGGAATCGTGGTTCTGTCTTGCGCTTCCCCACGAACGGGAGATCGTGTTCACTGAACACCTGACCTACCGCTGGGTGAATGCGGCGGATGCCGCCGCACTCACCAAGTCGTGGAGCAACCGGCAGGCGATTGAAGAATTTGTAATTAACGCAGCCTGAGAAGGCGCGATTTTTGGAGAACTTTTTATGGCAGGTCATAGTAAGTGGGCCAACACCAAACACCGCAAAGCGGCACAGGATGCCAAGCGCGGTAAGATCTTTACCAAAATCATTCGCGAGCTGGTGACTGCAGCGCGTCTGGGCGGCGGCGATGCGGGTTCTAACCCACGTCTGCGCGCGGCTATCGATAAAGCGCTGTCGAACAACATGACGCGTGACACCCTGAACCGTGCTATCGCACGTGGCGTGGGCGGCGATGAAGACGCGAACATGGAAACCATCATTTATGAAGGTTACGGTCCTGGCGGTACAGCGGTAATGGTTGAATGTCTGTCTGACAACCGTAACCGTACCGTTGCGGAAGTGCGCCATGCGTTCACCAAAACCGGTGGTAACCTGGGCACTGACGGTTCCGTGGCTTACCTGTTCAGCAAAAAAGGCGTCATCTCCTTCGAGAAAGGCGACGAAGATGCGATCATGGAAGCGGCGCTGGAAGCCGGTGCGGAAGACGTTGTGACTTTCGATGATGGTGCTATCGACGTTTACACCGCGTGGGAAGAGATGGGTGCGGTGCGCGACGCGCTGGAAGCGGCTGGCCTGAAAGCGGACAACGCTGAAGTCTCCATGATCCCGTCCACCAAAGCGGATATGGATGCAGAGACTGCGCCAAAACTGCTGCGTCTTATCGACATGCTCGAAGACTGCGACGACGTGCAGGAAGTGTATCACAACGGTGAAATCTCTGATGAGGTTGCAGCGACTCTCTAATGAGAGCGTATAAATCCGTTACAGGAGACGCGTGATGTCGATTATTCTCGGGATTGACCCAGGCTCACGCGTCACCGGTTATGGCGTTATCCGTCAGGTTGGACGCCAGCTAACCTACCTGGGCAGTGGCTGTATTCGCACCAAAGTCGACGATTTGCCGTCGCGCCTGAAGCTCATTTATGCGGGCGTGTCGGAGATCATCACCCAGTTTCAGCCCGACTATTTCGCCATTGAACAGGTCTTTATGGCGAAAAACGCTGATTCAGCGCTAAAGCTCGGTCAGGCGCGCGGCGTTGCCATCGTCGCTGCCGTGAACCAGGATTTGCCGGTATTCGAATATGCGGCAAGACAGGTTAAGCAGACGGTGGTGGGCATCGGTAGCGCGGAGAAAAGCCAGGTGCAGCATATGGTGCGTACCTTGCTGAAGCTTCCCGCGAACCCGCAGGCCGACGCCGCCGATGCGCTGGCGATTGCGATTACCCACTGTCACGTCAGCCAGAACGCGATGCAGATGAGCGAGTCGCGGCTTAATCTGGCACGAGGCAGGTTACGATAATAAGAAATCAGGCTGGATAAACATCCAGCCTTTTTTTATTATGTCGCCAGTCAACATTTTTCCAGAACGCAGGAGCGTCACGTGATAGGCAGACTCAGAGGCATCATCATTGAAAAACAACCCCCGTTAGTGCTGCTGGAAGTGGGTGGCGTGGGCTATGAAGTCCATATGCCGATGACCTGCTTCTACGAGCTGCCGGACGCGGGCAAAGAGGCGATTGTCTTTACCCAGTTCGTGGTGCGTGAAGATGCCCAACTGCTGTACGGCTTCAATAACAAGCAGGAACGCACCCTGTTCCGCGAGCTGATTAAAACCAACGGCGTTGGGCCGAAGCTGGCGCTGGCGATTTTATCCGGCATGTCCGCTCCACAGTTTGTGAATGCCGTTGAGCGCGAAGATCCTGCTGCGTTGATTAAACTGCCGGGTATTGGCAAGAAAACCGCCGAGCGTCTGATTGTCGAAATGAAAGACCGCTTTAAAGGTCTGCACGGCGATCTGTTTACCCCGGCGGCTGACCTGGTGCTGACGTCCCCGGGCGCGCCTGCGTCGGATGACGATGCGGAACAGGAAGCGGTTGCTGCGCTGGTGGCGCTGGGCTATAAACCTCAGGAGGCCAGCCGTATGGTGAGTAAAATTGCCAAACCGGATGCCAGCAGTGAAACCCTGATTCGTGAAGCGCTGCGCGCTGCATTGTGAGGTAAAGGATGATTGAAGCAGACCGCCTGGTATCGGCAGGCACAATTCAGGCAGATGACGTGGTGGATCGCGCGATCCGCCCAAAACTGCTTGATGAGTATATCGGCCAGCCGCAGGTTCGTTCCCAGATGGAGATCTTCATCCAGGCGGCAAAACTTCGCGGCGATGCGCTCGATCACCTGCTGATTTTTGGCCCTCCGGGTTTGGGGAAAACGACCCTGGCGAATATCGTCGCCAATGAAATGGGCGTGAATCTGCGCACCACCTCCGGTCCGGTGCTGGAGAAAGCGGGCGATCTGGCGGCAATGCTCACCAACCTTGAGCCGCACGACGTGCTGTTTATCGATGAAATCCACCGCCTGTCGCCGGTGGTGGAGGAAGTGCTCTATCCGGCGATGGAAGACTACCAGCTGGATATCATGATCGGAGAAGGTCCAGCCGCGCGCTCTATCAAAATCGATCTGCCGCCGTTTACCCTGATTGGCGCCACGACCCGCGCCGGGTCGTTAACTTCTCCGCTGCGCGACCGTTTCGGCATCGTGCAGCGCCTGGAGTTTTACCAGGTGCCCGATCTCCAGCATATTGTTGGCCGTAGCGCCCGTTATATGGGTCTGGAGATGAGCGAAGAGGGCGCGTTTGAAGTGGCGAAGCGTTCCCGCGGTACGCCGCGTATCGCAAACCGCCTGCTGCGCCGCGTGCGTGACTTTGCCGAAGTGAAGCATGATGGCACGATTTCGGCAGAGATCGCCGCCCAGGCGCTGGATATGTTGAACGTCGATGCGGAAGGCTTCGATTACATGGACCGTAAGCTACTGCTGGCGGTACTGGATAAGTTCTTTGGCGGCCCGGTCGGGCTGGATAACCTGGCGGCGGCAATCGGAGAAGAGCGAGAGACGATTGAGGATGTGCTGGAGCCGTATCTGATCCAGCAGGGCTTCCTGCAGCGTACGCCGCGTGGACGCATGGCAACGGTGCGGGCGTGGAATCATTTTGGAATCACTCCGCCCGCAATGCCATAAAAAATGCCGGGTGGCGGCTACGCCTTACCCGGCCTACGCAACGGTTTTGTAGGCCCGGTAAGCGAAGCGCCACCGGGCAAAATATCAAACCGCGGCTTTCTTCATCATACTGAAAATAAACAGCGCCGCCGCACATAGCACCACTGACGGCCCCGCTGGCGTGTCATAGAACGCCGAGAAGGTTAGCCCACCCGTTACCGCAATCATCCCGATAATGACGGCCACACCGGCCATCTGCTCAGGCGTACGGGCGAAACGACGCGCGGTTGCCGCAGGGATGATCAGCAGTGACGTGATAATCAGCGCACCGACGAACTTCATCGCCACCCCGATGGTTAATGCCGTCACCAGCATCAGCAGCAGCTTCACGCGCTGCAGCTTCACACCGTCGACAAACGCCAGGTCCGGGCTGACGGTCATCGCCAGCAAATTCCGCCACTGCCAGAGCAGAATAGCGAGCACCACCACCACGCCGATGGCGATAGAGATGAGGTCTTCCGGCGTCACGGCCAGCAGGTCGCCAAACAGGTATGCCATCAGGTCAACGCGGATATTCGACATCAGACTGACGACCACCAGACCGAGAGAGAGGGCGCTATGCGCCATAATGCCAAGCAACGTGTCTATCGCAAGATGAGGGCGTTTCTCCAGCCAGACCAGACCGGCCGCCAGCAGCAGCGTCACCACAATCACCGCGTAGAAGGGATTCACGTCCAGTAGCAGGCCAAAAGCCACCCCTAACAGAGAAGCATGGGCCAGCGTATCGCCGAAATAGGACATTCTGCGCCACACCACAAACGAGCCCAGCGGGCCCGCGGCGCAGGCAAGCATAATCCCGGCCAGCCAGCCGGGCAGTAACAGTTCAATCATGAGTGTCCGTTTCCCCGGCGCAGGACAATTCGTCCCTGTAAATCATGGCGGTGGTTATGATGATGGCGGTAAATCCCCAGCTGTTCTGCACCACGCGGGCCGAACATTGAGATGAACTCCGGGTGCATCGAGACCACTTCCGGCGTGCCGGAGCAGCAGATGTGATGATTCAGACACAGTACTTCGTCAGTTTTCGCCATCACCAGATGCAGATCGTGAGAAACCATCAACACCGCGCAATCAAGCTCACGACGTAGCTGGTCGATCAAATCATAAAGCGCAACCTGACCGTTCACGTCCACGCCCTGGGTGGGTTCATCCAGCACCAGCAGCTGCGGGCTGCTCAGCAGTGCACGGGCAAGCAACACGCGCTGGGTTTCACCGCCAGAAAGCTTTTGTAACGGGGCGTCGACAAGATGACCTGCCTGTACGCGTTTCAGTGCGGGGAGGATATCGGCCTTATGGGTACCCGGGCGCAGACGCAGAAAGCGACTGACCGTCAGCGGCAGCGTGGCGTCCAGGTGTAATTTTTGCGGTACATAGCCGATACGCAGTTTATCTTCACGTTTGATAACACCTTCATCGGGGGCTACCAAACCCAGTACCACGCGCACGAGCGTAGATTTGCCTGCGCCATTAGGGCCAAGCAGCGTCAGAATTTTGCCGGGTTTGAGATCCAGTGACACGTCAGAAAGGACGCGGCGCTGGCCGAATGATACCGACACATTTTCAAGAGAAACCAAAGTCGTCATGTCAATTTAAGCTTGCAGAAGTCAACGAATGTTATAATATCACATCCCACGCATTCATTACGATGATTAGTCGCATTATGTTACATAAAAATACGCTTCTTTTCGCAGCATTATCCGCTGCGCTTTGGGGGACAACAGCACAAGATGTTAACGCCGCCGTTGTCGCTTCGCTTAAACCGCTTGGATTCATTGCCGCCGCCATTGCTGATGGGGTGACTGAGACCGAGGTTCTGCTCCCGGATGGTGCATCCGAGCATGATTATGCTCTGCGTCCGTCTGATGTAAAGCGCTTACAAAACGCGGACTTAGTTGTCTGGATTGGACCAGAAATGGAAGCGTTCATGCAGAAGTCGGCGAAACAGGTACCCGATGCAAAACAGGTCACTATTGCCGAACTTTCTGGCGTAACGCCGCTGCTCATGAAAGGGGCAGATGACGACGGTGACGAACACGACCACGATCATGCTCACGACGAAAAAGGTGACGAGCATCACCATCACGGCGAGTACAATATGCATCTCTGGCTCTCCCCAGAGATAGCGGGGCTCTCGGCGGTTGCAATCCATGACAAATTAGTGGAACTTATGCCGCAAAGTCGAGTCAAACTCGACGCCAACCTGAAAGCGTTTGAAGCTCAATTAGCTGCAACCGACAAGCAGGTGGGTACCGAGCTCGCACCGCTAAAAGGAAAAGGGTATTTCGTTTTTCATGACGCCTATGGCTATTACGAAAAACACTACGGCCTGACCCCACTGGGGCACTTTACCGTTAACCCTGAAATTCAGCCTGGTGCGCAGCGTTTACATGAGATCAGAACACAGTTGGTTGAGCAAAAAGCGACATGCGTTTTTGCTGAGCCACAGTTCAGGCCAGCGGTCGTAGAAGCCGTGGCCAGGGGAACATCCGTGCGCATGGGAACCCTTGACCCGCTAGGTACGAACATCCAGTTGAGCAAAGCGAGCTATTCGCAGTTCCTCAGCCAACTGGGGAATCAGTATGCGAGCTGCCTGAAAGGAGATTAACGAGGAAGTGAATACGTGCAACAGATAGCCCGCTCTGTCGCCCTGGCATTTAACAATCTGCCTCGACCCCACCGCGTTATGCTGGGGTCGCTTACAGTTCTCACCTTAGCGGTCGCCGTCTGGCGGCCCTATGTTTACCACCCGAGTTCTGCCCCTATCATTAAAACCATCGAGCTTGAGAAAAGTGAGATCCGTTCGCTGTTGCCTGAGGCCAGTGAACCTATCGACCAGGCTGCTCAGGAAGATGAAGCTATCCCGCAGGATGAACTGGACGATAAAATCTCCAATGAGGCGGGTATTCATGAATATGTCGTGTCGACCGGTGATACGCTAAGCAGCGTGCTCAACCAGTACGGTATCGACATGGGGAATATCAGCCAGCTCGCGGCCTCAGACAAAGATCTCCGTAATCTGAAAATTGGTCAACAGCTCTCCTGGACCTTAACCGCAGATGGCGATTTACAACGTCTGACCTGGGAGATGTCCCGCCGCGAAACCCGCACCTACGATCGCACTGCAAACGGTTTCAAAATGACCAGCGAAATGCAGCAGGGCGACTGGGTTAACAGCGTGATGAACGGTACCGTCGGGGCGAGCTTTGTTTCCAGCGCGCGCGATGCCGGGCTGACCAGCGCTGAAATCAGCTCGGTGATCAAAGCCATGCAGTGGCAGATGGATTTCCGCAAGCTGAAAAAAGGCGACGAATTCTCCGTGCTGATGTCCCGCGAAATGCTGGACGGCAAGCGCGAGCAGAGCCAACTGGTGGGCGTTCGTTTACGCTCTGATGGCAAAGATTATTACGCGATCCGTGCCGAAGACGGTAAGTTCTACGATCGTAGCGGTACGGGGCTTGCGAAGGGCTTCCTGCGCTTCCCAACGGCTAAGCAGTTCCGTGTTTCCTCTAACTTCAACCCGCGCCGTCTTAACCCTGTCACCGGACGCGTTGCGCCGCACCGTGGTGTAGACTTCGCGATGCCACAAGGTACGCCAGTGCTGTCGGTTGGCGATGGCGAAGTGGTCATGGCAAAACGCAGCGGTGCGGCAGGGTATTACGTGGCTATCCGTCACGGTCGTACTTACACCACGCGCTATATGCACCTGCGTAAGTTGCTGGTTAAACCTGGCCAGAAAGTGAAGCGCGGCGACCGCATTGCGCTCTCGGGTAACACCGGACGTTCAACCGGCCCGCATCTCCACTATGAAGTGTGGATCAACCAGCAGGCCGTGAATCCGCTGACGGCGAAATTGCCGCGTACCGAAGGTCTGACGGGTAAAGATCGTACCGATTACCTGGCACAGGTCAAAGAGGTGATGCCACAGCTGCGCTTTGATTAAGCCCTCTGTTTGTTAATGAAGCCGGCGTCTGAATGCGCCGGCTTTTTCTTTTGTACGCAAGCGACTGCCTCGCTACACTATCTGAATATATTTTTGCGTCACCAGACCCTGGAACCAGCATGGAAACCAAAAAAAACAATATTGAATACATTCCTGAGTTTGAAAAATCTTTTCGCCATCCGCGCAACTGGGGTGCCTGGCTTGGGGTTTATGCCTTTGCTGGCATAGCGATGCTGCCTGCTTCGGTGCGCGATCCCGTTCTGGGCAAAATTGGCCGTCTGGCCGGACGTTTAGGCAAGAGCGCCCGCCGCCGCGCGCAGATCAACCTTTACTACTGTTTTCCTGAAAAAAGCGAGGCCGAGCGCGAAGCTATCATCGATGAGATGTACACCACCGCGCCGCAGGCAATGGCGATGATGGCCGAACTGGCGCTGAAAGGGCCGGAGAAGATCGTCGACCGCGTTGACTGGAAAGGACTAGAAATCATCGACGAAATGCGTCGCAACGACGAAAAGGTTATTTTCCTCGTGCCTCACGGCTGGGGCGTTGATATTCCGGCGATGCTGATGGCTTCTCAGGGTCAGAAAATGGCGGCGATGTTCCATAACCAGGGTAACAAGATCTATGATTTTGTCTGGAACACAGTGCGCCGTCGCTTTGGTGGACGTTTGCATGCGCGAAACGATGGCATCAAGCCGTTTATTCAGTCTGTTCGTCAGGGCTACTGGGGATACTATCTGCCGGATCAGGACCACGGCCCGGAGCACAGCGAATTTGTCGATTTCTTTGCGACGTACAAAGCCACGCTGCCTGCGATTGGTCGCCTGATGAAGGTTTGCCGAGCTCGCGTGATCCCCCTGTTCCCGGTCTATGATGGTAAAACGCATCGCCTGAGCATTGAGGTACGGCCGCCGATGGATGACCTGCTGACCGCAGACGATCGCACTATCGCGCGGCGTATGAATGAAGAGGTGGAAATTCTGGTGGGGCCACATGCCGAACAGTACACGTGGATACTGAAGCTGCTGAAGACGCGTAAGCCGGGTGAAACAGAGCCGTACAAGCGCAAAGAGCTTTTCCCGAGGAAATAAAAAACCTTCCCCCTCACCCTATCCCTCTCCCCTTAGGGGAGAGGGGAGCGGATCTTACTCTACGGTCAGTACGCGAGTGGTATTGGTTGAGCCGATGGTGCTCATCACATCACCCTGCGTCACGATGACGATATCACCGGACACCAGGTAGCCTTTGTCGCGCAGCAGGTTCACCGCATCGTGCGCGGCAGCGACGCCGTCATTGGTGCTGTCGAAGTGAACCGGGGTCACGCCGCGGTACAGCGCCGTCAGGTTCAGCGTACGTTCGTGACGGGACATGGCGAAGATCGGCAGGCCGGAGCTGATACGCGAGGTCATCAGCGCGGTGCGGCCAGATTCGGTCATGGTGATGATGGCAGTCACCCCTTTCAGGTGGTTGGCTGCGTACATCGCAGACATCGCAATCGCTTCTTCCACGTTGTCGAACTGAATGTCCAGACGGTGTTTAGAGACGTTAATGCTTGGGATCTTCTCTGCACCCAGGCACACGCGCGCCATGGCGGCCACGGTTTCTGCCGGATACTGGCCCGCAGCGGTTTCCGCAGACAGCATTACCGCATCGGTACCGTCCAGCACGGCGTTAGCCACGTCCATCACTTCCGCACGGGTTGGCATTGGGTTAGTGATCATGGATTCCATCATCTGGGTGGCGGTGATCACCGCGCGGTTCAGCTGGCGCGCGCGACGGATCAGCGCTTTCTGGATGCCGACCAGTTCCGGGTCGCCAATTTCTACACCCAGATCGCCACGAGCAACCATCACCACGTCAGACGCCAGAATCACGTCGTCCATCGCGTCCTGATCGCACACGGCTTCAGCACGCTCTACTTTGGCAACGATCTTCGCGTCGCAGCCTGCATCACGCGCCAGACGACGGGCATAGTTCAGGTCTTCGCCGCAGCGCGGGAAGGAGACGGCCAGATAATCAACGCCAATTTGCGCCGCAGTCACGATATCCGCTTTGTCTTTGTCGGTCAGCGCTTCTGCAGACAGGCCGCCGCCGAGTTTGTTGATACCTTTATTGTTCGAGAGCGGGCCACCGACGGTCACTTCGGTGAACACTTTCATGCCCTGAACTTCGAGGACTTTCAGCTGTACGCGTCCGTCATCGAGCAGCAGGATGTCGCCAGGCACAACGTCAGCAGGCAGACCTTTATAGTCGATACCCACTTTCTCTTTGTCGCCTTCGCCTTTGCTCAGGTTGGCATCCAGCAGGAATTTATCGCCGATATTGAGGAAGACTTTGCCTTCTTTAAAGGTCGACACGCGGATTTTTGGACCCTGCAGGTCACCGAGAATGGCAACATGGCGGCCCAGTTTAGCCGCGATTTCACGCACTTTATCGGCACGTAATTTATGGTCTTCTGGCGTACCGTGAGAGAAGTTCATACGCACCACGTTGGCACCCGCGGCGATAATCTTTTCGAGATTATTATCGCGATCGGTAGCCGGGCCTAATGTAGTTACGATCTTGGTTCTGCGAAGCCTTCTGGACATGTAATACTCCGTTGACTGAAACAACTTTGGTGTTGCGTGAACATTAAATCGGCCTTCATCTGCCGCAAGGCAGCAAAGAGGGGACCGAATGCCGTAAGTCGTACATCTTAGTTATTAGGGAACATCGCTCTTTATAAGCAATTCTTTATCAAAACGCGATTCCTTGAGCGCTTCCTTGACACGCTTCAAGTTATCTCTGAATTTTGCACCCCTGCGCAAGGTAAAACCGGTCGCCAGCACGTCAATCACCGTTAGCTGCGCCAGACGTGACACCATAGGCATATACATGTCGGTGTCTTCCGGTACGTCCAGAGTGATGGCGAGCGTCGCTTCCCGCGCCAGTGGCGTGCCTGCGGTCGTCAGGGCAATCACCATGGCATCGTTTTCACGTGCCAGTTGAGCCAGCTCAACCTGGCTCTTGGTGCGCCCGGTGTGCGAGATCAGTACCACGACATCATCTTCGCTACAATTCATACAGCTCATGCGTTGCAGCACAATGTCATCGGTATAAATGACCGGTACGTTAAAGCGGAAGAACTTGTTCATGGCATCATGCGCCACGGCAGCCGACGAGCCAAGACCGAAGAAGGCAATGCGTTTGGCCTGCGTCAGTAAATCGACCGCGCGATTGACCGAGCCCATGTCCAGCGACTGACGTACGTGGTCCAGCGTCGCCATGGCGGATTCAAATATTTTCGCTGTGTATGCATCAACGCTGTCGTCTTCATCCACATTGCGATTAACATACGGGGTGCCGTTTGCCAGACTTTGCGCAAGATGCAGTTTAAAATCAGGAAAGCCGCGCGTTTCCAGGCTGCGGCAGAATCGATTAACCGTCGGTTCGCTGACGCCCGACTCCTGCGCCAGAGCGGCGATGCTTGAATGAATCGCCTGAGCGGGAGAGGCAAGAATAACTTCGGCCACTTTTCGCTCGGATTTGCTAAGGTGTTCCAGTTGAAACTGGATTTTTTCCAGCATGTTCATTGTTAACAGGGCGCTCGTGGGGGTGGAAACGATTTCATTAATAGATGAAATCGAAATTCGATTTAGCCGATATTACCCCTGTGTTTTACTAAAGGGTAACAGTCGACAAGAAATGTTGTTGTTTTTTTCATTACTTGATCGATGTCGGATTTTGCTGGGACCCTGTTGCGCAAAGAATCGACGTTTGTTGCGTCATTGCGCCATCGCTAACGTCTGAAGGGCGGAAAATCGCGGTATCGCACGCGACGTTAAGCGCTAATGGTTTCAGGAATGACGTAAAAGCAGTACAGTGCATTGTAATAAAATTACAACGATACCTGGCAGAAGCACCAGGTGATCTAACTGAGGAGAATGACATGGCGGTAACGCAAACAGCCCAGGCATGTGACCTGGTCATTTTCGGCGCGAAAGGCGATTTAGCACGCCGAAAATTGCTGCCTTCCCTGTATCAACTGGAGAAAGCGGGTCAAATTCATCCGGATACCCGTATCCTGGGTGTTGGGCGCGCCGACTGGGACAAGGACGCTTATACAAAAGTGGTGCGCGAAGCGCTCGAAACTTTCATGAAAGAGAAAATTGATGAAAGTTTGTGGGACACGCTGAGCGGACGCCTTGATTTCTGCAATCTGGACGTCAACGACGTAAGCGCCTTTACCCGTCTGGGCGAGATGCTGGATCAAAAAAATCGCGTCACCATTAACTATTTTGCGATGCCGCCAAGCACCTTCGGCGCGATCTGCAAAGGTCTGGGCGAAGCGAAGCTGAACGCTAAACCGGCACGTGTCGTGATGGAAAAACCGCTGGGTACCTCGCTGGCAACGTCGCGGGAAATCAACGACCAGGTGGGCGAGTTCTTTGAAGAGTGCCAGGTCTACCGTATCGACCACTATCTCGGAAAAGAGACGGTACTGAACCTGCTGGCGCTGCGTTTTGCGAACTCCCTGTTTGTGAATAACTGGGACAACCGCACCATCGACCACGTGGAAATCACCGTGGCGGAAGAGGTGGGGATTGAAGGTCGCTGGGGTTACTTTGACCAGGCTGGTCAGATGCGCGACATGATCCAGAACCACCTGCTGCAAATTCTGTGCATGATTGCCATGTCTCCACCGTCTGACCTGACGGCCGACAGCATTCGTGACGCCAAAGTGAAAGTGCTGAAATCACTGCGCCGCATCGACCGCTCCAACGTGCGTGAGAAGACCGTCCGCGGCCAGTACACCGCCGGGTTTGCTCAGGGTAAAAAAGTGCCTGGCTATCTGGAAGAAGAGGGCGCGAACAAGTCCAGCAACACCGAGACCTTCGTGGCGATCCGCGTGGATATCGACGACTGGCGCTGGGCGGGGGTTCCGTTCTACCTGCGTACCGGGAAACGTCTGCCTGCTAAATGTTCCGAAGTGGTGGTTTACTTCAAAAACCCAGAGCTGAACCTGTTCAAAGAGTCCTGGCAGGAGCTGCCGCAGAACAAACTGACCATCCGTCTGCAGCCGGACGAGGGTGTGGATATCCAGATCCTGAACAAAGTACCGGGTCTGGATCACAAACATAACCTGCAGACCACCAAGCTGGATCTGAGCTACTCCGAAACCTTCAACCAGACGCACCTGGCTGATGCTTACGAGCGTCTGCTGCTGGAAACCATGCGCGGTATCCAGGCGCTGTTCGTGCGTCGCGACGAAGTGGAAGAGGCCTGGAAATGGGTCGACTCCATCACCGAAGCCTGGGCAGCCGATCAGGATGCGCCAAAACCGTATCAGGCAGGAACATGGGGACCGGTCGCCTCGGTTGCGATGATCACCCGTGACGGTCGCTCCTGGAACGAGTTTGAGTAACAGTCACCTCTAGCCCAAAGGTGTTATTTTACCGGTAACATGATCTAACACAGCTAGTGGCACATTTTTTAAACTTTTAAGCTCCGCGTGGATTCACCCGCGGAGCTTTTTTTATTACACTGCCGGAAGCGATTTTGCCCTTGAGCTCCGGACAGCAAGCGTTTCAGCGTTGTTAACAACTGCCAGCGACTTTGTAAACTCCCGAGCCCAGACAAATAAATTAGAGGAGCTTTTATGAATCCGATATTGTTACGCGTAACACAACGCATCATTGAACGCTCGAAAGAGACCCGTTCCGCCTACCTCGCCCGTATTGAACAAGCAAAGAGTGAGACCGTCCACCGTTCGCAGTTGGCCTGCGGTAACCTCGCGCACGGTTTCGCCGCCTGCCAGCCGGGTGATAAAGATTCGCTGAAAAGCATGCTGCGTAACAATATCGCCATCATCACCTCCTACAACGATATGCTCTCCGCACACCAGCCGTATGAGGTCTATCCCACTATCATTCGTAACGCGCTGCACAGCGTAAATGCCGTGGGTCAGGTGGCAGGCGGTGTGCCCGCTATGTGCGACGGCGTGACGCAGGGACAGGACGGGATGGAGCTGTCGCTGCTGAGCCGCGAAGTGATTGCGATGTCTGCGGCGGTGGGCCTGTCTCACAATATGTTCGATGGCGCGCTGTATCTCGGCGTGTGCGACAAGATTGTCCCGGGTCTGGTAATGGCGGCGCTGTCGTTTGGTCATCTGCCCGCGATTTTCGTGCCGTCCGGCCCGATGGCGAGCGGTCTGCCAAATAAAGAAAAAGTGCGTATCCGCCAGCTCTACGCGGAAGGCAAAGCCGATCGTCAGGCGCTGCTGGAAGCGGAAGCCGCCTCCTACCATGCGCCGGGCACCTGTACCTTCTACGGTACGGCCAACACCAACCAGATGGTGGTGGAGTTCATGGGGATGCAGCTTCCTGGCTCGTCCTTTATCCAGCCGGATGCGCCGCTGCGCAAGGCGCTGACTGAAGCCGCGGCGCGTCAGGTGACGCGTCTGACCGGGAACGGCAACGACTGGATGCCGATGGGCAAAATGGTTGATGAGAAAGTCATCGTCAACGGGATTGTTGCGCTGCTGGCAACCGGTGGTTCAACCAACCACACCATGCACCTGGTCGCGATGGCGCGCGCGGCGGGCATCCTGATCAACTGGGATGACTTCTCCGATATCTCCTCCGTGGTGCCGCTGATGGCGCGCCTGTACCCGAATGGTCCGGCAGACATCAACCACTTCCAGGCGGCAGGCGGCGTTCCTGTCCTGATGCGCGAGCTGCTGAAAGGCGGTCTGCTACATGAAGACGTGAACACGGTGGCGGGCTTTGGCCTGCAGCGTTATACCCTCGAGCCGTGGCTGAACAACGGCGAGCTGGACTGGCGCGAAGGAGCGAGCGACTCTCTCGATCCTCAGGTAATCGCGACCTTCGAACAGCCGTTCTCGCGTCACGGTGGCACCAAAGTGCTGAGCGGTAACCTCGGTCGTGCAGTAATGAAGACCTCCGCCGTCCCGGAAGAGAACCAGATTATCGAAGCGCCTGCGGTGGTGTTCGAAAGCCAGCACGACGTGCTGCCTGCCTTTGATGCGGGCCTGCTTGATAAAGACTGCGTGGTGGTGGTGCGTCATCAGGGGCCAAAAGCCAACGGGATGCCAGAATTACATAAACTTATGCCACCACTTGGTGTATTATTGGACCGCCGTTTCAAAATCGCGCTGGTGACCGATGGACGCCTCTCTGGCGCATCGGGTAAAGTGCCTTCTGCCATCCATGTAACCCCGGAAGCCTACGACGGTGGTTTGCTGGCGAAAGTGCGTGACGGTGACATGATCCGCGTGAACGGCCAGACAGGTGAGTTAACCCTGCTGGTCGATGATGCAGAGCTGGCAGCACGTCAGCCTCATATTCCTGACCTGAGCGCATCGCGCGTGGGTACCGGACGCGAAATGTTTGGCGCGCTGCGCGAGAAGCTGTCCGGCGCAGAGCAGGGCGCAACCTGTATTACGTTTTAAGACGACGTGTTTTTAACGATCTGGCGAGAGAAAACTCTGATGAAAAACTGGAAAACAAGTGCAGAAGCAATCCTGACCACTGGCCCTGTCGTGCCGGTCATCGTGGTGAACAAACTGGAGCACGCTGTCCCAATGGCGAAAGCGCTGGTTGCGGGCGGCGTTCGCGTCCTGGAAGTGACCCTGCGCACCGCGTGTGCGATGGACGCTATCCGCGCTATCGCCAAAGAAGTGCCGGATGCCATCATCGGTGCGGGTACCGTTCTGAATGCGCAGCAGCTGGCTGAAGTGACCGAAGCCGGTGCTCAGTTCGCTATCAGCCCGGGACTGACTGAGCCTCTGTTGAAAGCGGCAACCGAAGGTTCTATTCCTCTGATCCCTGGTATCAGCACCGTGTCTGAACTGATGCTGGGCATGGATTACGGTCTGAAAGAGTTTAAATTCTTCCCGGCAGAAGCCAACGGCGGCACCAAAGCGCTGCAGGCGATTGCGGGTCCATTCTCTCAGGTGCGTTTCTGCCCGACCGGCGGTATCTCTCCTGCCAACTACCGTGACTACCTGGCGCTGAAAAGCGTTCTATGTATCGGCGGTTCATGGCTGGTGCCGGCGGATGCGCTGGAAGCCGGTGACTGGGATCGCATCACCAAACTGGCTCGCGAAGCGGTTGAAGGTGCGAAACAGTAAGTTAATCGCAGCATGAAAAACGGGCCTTTCGGCCCGTTTTTTTATCCCTCTACCTTGACGTTCGCAGCGGCCGCTTTCGCTCTCGCCACGGCGTCGTCAACGTTATCCCCGGTGGCTAACGCTACGCCCAAACGACGGGTTCCGTCGATTTCAGGCTTACCGAACAAACGGATCTGCAATCCTGCACCTACCGCTCCGTCGACGTTATCAAACGTCACGTTCCGGCTGGTCAACTCGGGCAGGATCACTGCCGATGCCGCAGGACCGTACTGGCGAATGCCGCCAACAGGCAGGCCGAGGAAAGCGCGCACGTGCAGGGCGAACTCGGAGAGATCCTGCGAAATAAGCGTCACCATGCCGGTATCATGCGGGCGAGGGGAGACTTCGCTGAAAATCACCTCGTCGCCGCACACAAACAGCTCTACGCCGAAGAGACCATAGCCGCCGAGCGCCAGGACGGCCCTGCGGGCGATCTCCTGCGCGCGATCCAGCGCCAGAGCGCTCATCTGCTGCGGCTGCCAGGATTCACGGTAATCGCCGTCTTCCTGACGGTGGCCAATCGGGTCGCAGAAATGGACGCCATCAACGGCGCTAACGGTGAGCAGAGTGATTTCGAAATCAAACTTCACGACGCCCTCAACGATCACGCGACCGGCTCCGGCACGACCGCCCTGCTGGGCGTAATTCCACGCGTTATCCAGCGTGCTGCTGTCCCGAATAAAGCTCTGTCCTTTACCGGAGGAGCTCATCACCGGCTTAATGATGCACGGGTAGCCAATCTCCTCTACGGCCTGCAGGAATGCGGCTTTATCGCCAGCAAAACGGTAGCTTGACGTGGGCAACTCCAGCTCTTCTGCGGCCAGGCGGCGAATGCCCTCGCGGTTCATGGTGAGCTTCGCGGCGTTGGCGCAGGGCACCACGCGCTGGCCTTCCTGCTCAAGAGCAATGAGCGTGTCGGTGGCAATGGCTTCAATTTCCGGCACGACAAAATCGGGTTTCTCGCGCGTAATCAGCTCGCGAAGGGCATCGCCATCCAGCATGTTAATGACATAAGAACGATGGGCAACGTGCATCGCGGGGGCGTCGGCATAACGGTCTACGGCAATGACTTCAATGCCCAAACGCTGGCATTCAATAGCGACCTCTTTACCCAGTTCACCCGAGCCCAACAGCATCACACGCGTCGCCGCAGGTCGCAGCGCGGTTCCTAAACGAGTCATAAAAATCCCCCTGAAAAAGTTGCGGGCAGTATAAACGAAAACGTTTGCGTCTGTCTTGCGCGCGGGGTCTTTCATCGCACAACAATTTGCGCTTCTTTAGCGCAGGCAGACATTTCCTGACACCCACTCGCTTAGGCTGAGAGCAATATGCACGGTTAAGTGAGGGAAATCATGTCAGGCTGGTTAAATCAATTGCAATCCATGTTGGGTCAGAAAGGCGTGTCGTCGGGTGAGCAAGGGCTCAGCAAGCTCCTGGTACCGGGCGCGCTGGGAGGGCTGGCGGGGCTGTTGGTCGCCAATAAGTCATCGCGTAAGCTGCTGGCAAAATATGGCACTGGCGCGCTCCTGGCGGGGGGAGGAGCCATCGCGGGTACCGTCCTGTGGAACAAATACAAGGACAAAGTGCGCACCGCGCATCAGGGTGAACCGCACTACGGCGAGCACGTCTCCCCGCTGGATATCCGAACGGAGCGGCTTATCCTGGCGCTGGTATTTGCGGCCAAAAGCGACGGGCATATTGATAGCAAAGAGCGTGCGGCGATAGAGCAGCAGATGCGTGAGGCCGGTGTGGAAGAGCAGGGGAGAGCGCTGGTTGCACAGGCCATCGAACAGCCTCTCGATCCCCAGCGTCTGGCGCAAAGCGTGAAGAACGAAGAAGAGGCGCTGGAACTCTATTTTCTGAGCTGCGCGGCTATCGATGTCGATCACTTTATGGAGCGCAGCTACCTGAATGCGCTCGGCGATGCGCTGAAGATCCCTCAGGATGTTCGTGAGGGCATTGAGCAGGATATTCAGCAGCAAAAACAGACGTTACAGGCCGGGTAATCATCTGATGTGGTCATGTTTCGCTTGCATCATGCGCGTGTTTTGCCAACCTTATAGGGTGTAAAACTCAAAAGAATCATGACATGCCACCGAAAGCCCGACGTACTCCTTATGCGATCACCACGCATGGTGATACGCGCATAGACCACTATTACTGGCTGCGGGATGACTCGCGTTCCCAGCCAGACGTGCTCGACTATCTGCACCAGGAAAACGACTATGGCCGCAAGGTCATGTCCAGCCAGCAGGCGCTGCAGGATCAGCTGCTGAATGAAATGGTGCAGCGTATCCCCCAGCGCGATGTGTCTGCCCCCTGGACCAAAAACGGTTATCGCTACCGTCATATCTATGAGCCCGGCAATGAATACCCCATCTATCAGCGCCAGTCGGTGCTATGTGCCGAATGGGACGAATGGGAAATCCTGCTGGATGCCAACCAGCGTGCCGCTCACAGTGAATTCTATACGCTGGGCGGTATGTCGGTGTCGCCAGATAACGCCATTATGGCGCTCGCAGAAGACTATCTTTCTCGCCGACAGTACGGACTGCGCTTCCGCAATCTCGAGTCGGGGAACTGGTATCCGGAAATGCTGGAGAATATCTCCCCGGATTTTGTCTGGGCGAATGATTCTGAAACGGTCTACTACGTCAAAAAGCATGCGTCCACGCTGCTGCCTTATCAGGTCTGGCGGCACACCGTAGGGACGGATTCTGCCGATGATGAACTGGTGTACGAAGAGAAAGACGAGACGTTTTACGTTAGCCTGCACAAAACCTCATCGCGTCACTATGTGATCATTTACCTGGCCAGCGCCACCACCTCGGAAGTCCTGCTGCTGGATGCCGAACTGCCTGATGCGCAGCCGCTCTGCTTCCTGCCGCGCCGCAAAGATCATGAGTACAGTCTTGACCATTTCCAGCACAGTTTTTACCTGCGATCGAATCGCGAGGGTAAAAACTTCGGCCTCTACAAAACCAAAGTGCGCGATGAGCGCAAGTGGGAGGTGCTGATCCCCGCGCGGGAGCAGGTGATGCTGGAAGGCTTTACGCTGTTTACCGACTGGCTGGTGGTGGAAGAGCGTCAGCGGGGGTTGACCAGTATCCGCCAAATCAACAGGAAAACGCGGGAAGTCGTGGGAATTGCCTTTGACGATCCGGCCTATGTCACGTGGATTGGCTTCAACCCTGAACCGGAATCGTCGCGCCTGCGTTATGGCTACTCTTCTATGACGACGCCGGACACCCTGTTTGAACTGGATATGGACACCGGGCAGCGCCAGGTGATTAAACAGGCTGAGGTGAAAGGATTTGAGTCTGATAACTACCGCAGCGAGCACCTGTGGGTGACCGCCCGGGATGGCATTGAGGTGCCGGTCTCCCTGGTCTATCACAAGGCGGATTTTAACAAGGGCAAAAACCCTCTGCTGGTTTACGGCTACGGCTCCTACGGCTCCAGTATGGATGCGGATTTCAGCGGTAGCCGTTTGAGCCTTCTCGACCGCGGCTTTGTCTATGCTATTGCTCACGTGCGCGGTGGCGGAGAGCTGGGCCAGCACTGGTATGAAGAGGGGAAATTCCTGAAGAAGAAAAATACCTTCAACGACTATCTCGACGTCTGCGATGCCCTCATCGAACAAGGCTATGGCGACCCGACGCTCTGCTTCGGGATGGGGGGAAGCGCGGGCGGCATGCTGATGGGGGCCGTGATTAATCAGCGCCCTGAGCGCTTTAAGGGCATCATCGCGCAGGTTCCGTTTGTCGATGTGGTGACCACCATGCTGGATGAGTCTATTCCGTTAACCACGGGTGAATTTGAAGAGTGGGGGAATCCTCAGGACGAAATCTATTATCGCTACATGAAAGAGTACAGCCCCTACGATAACGTGGAGGCGAAAGCGTATCCGCATCTGCTGGTCACCACCGGCCTGCATGATTCACAGGTGCAATACTGGGAACCTGCAAAATGGGTGGCGAAACTGCGGGAACTGAAAACCGACGATAATCTGCTGCTGCTCTGTACCGACATGGACTCCGGGCACGGGGGTAAATCAGGGCGATTTAAATCCTATGAAGGCGTCGCGCTGGAGTACGCGTTCCTGATTGGCCTGGCGCAGGATACGCTGCCAGGCCGCGCAGAACGTTAGGCGTCGCCCAGATAGTGCTTCAGCGTCAGGCGAAGCTCCGGACTCATTCTGTCGAGGTTGTTATACAGCCAGCGCAGATAACCCGGATCTTTATCCGCCACTTCCGACACCGGTTTGCCGCGATATTTCCCAAAGGTAAAGGTGGTCAGTAACGCAGGGCGTCCGGTGATGGTTGCCATATCATCCGGCGTCCAGCCAGAGATATTCATAATATCAATCAGCAACGCGGCGGTGATATAGCAGTCATAGAGGGCGCGGTGATGGTGCAGCCCCTCGGGCGTCCTGACGCTGAGCTTGCGGGATTTATACAGCGCCATATTGCTGTATTTAATCCCCGGCCACAGTCGACGAGCCAACTTCATGGTGCAAATCCATTCGCCCGGCATTTCCGGAAGAACGCGACGATCAAAGCTGGCGTTATGTGCGACATACCACGGGCTGCCGTAATAATGCGGTATGATCTCTTCAATCCATGGCTTGTCCGCCACCATCGACTCCGTAATGCGATGGATTGCCATCGCCTGCGGACTTATCGGACGGTCGGGACGCACCAGATGGCTCATCGGGTTGACTATCTTTCCGTCAACCACATCGACTGAAGCCACTTCTACTATTCCGCCCTGCAGATCGCAGGTTTCGGTATCGATGACGCGCAGCATTGATCGCTCCTGACCCTAAAACGCTTAGCCTAAAGGAATGATATCGCCTTGCCAACCCTGTCTGCCAAGAGATCCGGTTAAGAGCAGTTCGCCTTTGTCGGCGCGAACGATCAACTGACCTTTTTCATCCCATAATGCACTGCCGCTGCGGGCGTTGGCCATCAATACCGCAATAGCATACTTATGCGCGAAGCGCTGCAATGTGCTGATGGACTGCCGCCAGCGGTTATCGCCCACCGCCTGGCAGCTGGTAAATAACGTGGCTTGCGGATCGAGGTTAGGGGTGTCTGACTGGGTATCGATAATGGTGAGCTGTTTATCCCCCGGGATCAGACTTGCCCCGCTTCCCTGAGGATAACGGAGGACAGTATCGAGATGGGGCGTAAAGAGGGCGAGCCCTTTCTGACGCTGGCCCTGATGAACGAGCGTCAGCCCTGCAATAACCGTTATATTGTGTGACTGCGCGGCGTGAAGGAGTGGGGCAAGCTGCAGATCGTCGGGCGGCGCGGGCAGGTCAGCCTCGCCGGGGCCTGTTAATGAGAGTTCAGGAAACACCAGTAACTGACACTGCTGTCGCGCCGCTTCGTCAATGAAACGGAGGTGGTGTTTTACATGGCTATCCACACTGGGGTGCTGTGCGGCATATTGAGCTGCTGCAATATTCCATCGAGACATCGTGACTTCCTTATACACTGAGTCGCCGGGATTTAAGAATACACCTAATTTTATAAGGGTTTTCTTATCCTGCCATAATCCGCGTAAGGAAGTGTAATGCGTCGTTAAGCTTATTTAACTTTAGGTTCGTACGGCAGTCGCGAGAGATTAACCGAGGCCAGGCGATGTGCAATCAGGCGTTCTCGAAACCAGTCGCGCAGGTGCGCGGGTTGTTCACGCTCGACAACTTCAGCCACGATGGGCATGTTGTAGCGTTCTTTAAATGCCACGCCAGCGGCAGCGAGATCGACATTGACTTTGTCCATCTCGTCCTGAGGAAGGGCAGCCAGATTAATGTTCATTACCTTCTCCTTTTTATGCGGCGGCAACGTTACCGCGATTGGATGACGATGACAAGCGAAGGGAGGATGATCCTCGACTCGTTTATTATACAGCGTTATTCTTTACCTTACAGGCATAACAAAAAGGAATGATTGTGATGGATTTCTCCTCTTCCCGCGCGGTGCGCGCGCTCACTTTATTGATCGTGTCGGCAGTGACGCCCGCCGTTCTGGCACACGCGCATCTCAAACAGCAATCCCCGGCGGCCAATACTCAGGTAGCGGCCCCGCAGACCCTTACGCTGAACTTCTCCGAAGGTATTGAACCGGCATTTAGCGGCGTTGTGGTGACCGACGCGCAACAGCAGGTGATGAAAACCGGTACCGCTAAGCGGGATGAAAAAGACAACGCCCGGCTGGTTGTGCCACTGGAACAGCCGCTGGCGGCGGGCACCTATCAGGTGGACTGGCATGTGGTCTCGGTTGATGGCCACAAAACCAAAGGCAGCTATCACTTTAGCGTGAAGTAATATGCTGGCGCTGGTCTATGTGGCGTTACGCTTCATCCATTTCGGCGCGTTGATGCTGATTTTTGGCAATGCGCTCTACAGCGTCTGGTTTGCGCCGTCGTCACTGCAACGCCTGATGCTGCGACGCTTTCAGGCGCAGCAGAAAATGGCCGCGTTAATCAGCCTGGTGACCGCACTCCTGATGCTTGCGGTGCAGGGCGGAATGATGGGCAACGGCTGGCCCGATGTGCTGAGTACGGATATCTGGCGGAGCGTGCTAGGGACGCAGTTTGGCGGTGTCTGGCTGTGGCAAATCATTCTGGCCATCATCACCGCCGGTGCCGCGTGGCTGGCACCCCAAAAAGGTTCGCGTCTGTTGCTGCTTGCGATGGGGCAGTTTGTCCTGCTGGCGAGCGTCGGGCATGCGGCAATGGATGACGGAGCGCCTGGTGCACTGCACCGCCTTAATCATGCGATCCATCTCCTCTGCGCGGCAACCTGGCTTGGCGGATTGATGCCGTTACTGTTTTGTATGCGTCTCTCGAGCGGACGCTGGCAGACGGCGGCGGTCTATACCATGATGCGTTTTTCCCGCGTGGGGCACTATGCCGTGGCTGGCGTGATATTCACGGGTATCATTAACGCGCTGTTTATTACCGGCATCAATGTGCCCTGGCAGGCGGGCTACGTAAAAATGTTGTTGTTCAAATGTGCGCTGGTGGCGTTGATGGTGGTAATTGCGCTGGCGAATCGGTATTTTCTGGTGCCACGCTTTCGTCCGGCTGCCGGGTGGGAGCAAACCCTTTTTATCAGGATGACACAGGCAGAAGTGGTGCTGGGCGCGTTGGTACTGGCCACGGTCAGTCTGTTTGCGACCTGGGAACCCTTTTGACAAGGTTTAAAGACATATGAAAAAGACACTACTTTCTCTTTTACTGTTGGCCTGCACCGGCAGTGCGCTGGCTGCGCCGCAGGTGATCACCGTCAGCCGTTTTGAGGTGGGTAAGGAAAAATGGGCCTTCAATCGTGAAGAGGTGATGCTGACCTGCCGTCCTGGCCACGCCCTGTACGCGATCAACCCAAGCACGCTGGTGCAATACCCGTTAAACGATACCGCAGAGCAGCAGGTTGCCAGCGGTAAGAGTAACGGACAACCGATTAGCATTATCCAGATTGACGATCCCGCTAAACCTGGCCAGAAGATGAGCCTGGCACCGTTTATCGAGCGCGCGGATAAACTTTGCTAACGCCAATGTTTCCAATAAAAAACCGCAGATGCTAGCGAAAGCACTGCGGTTTTTTACGTTTAATGATGATTCGACGCTTTTTTTCAGGCCACTTTAGCTGTGGACTGGAAAACCTGGCGTCGTCATCTATTCTTAAAAGGCAAGGCGACTTAGCCTGCATTAATGCCAACTTTTAGCGCACGGCTCTCTCCCAAGAGCCATTTCCCTGGACCGAATACAGGAATCGTATTCGGTCTCTTTTTATCCGCATGAAAGTAAACGATAAAATCCGATTATCGACCTCTGCAGCGAGCACATTTCCTGTGCGCCTGGTTCAAACATACCACAACACGGCAGGCCAAAGTCCAGCCCTTTTTGACTGTTTTGTTAAATTCTTGTGCGTAGTTGGCGAAAGCCCTCAGTAGTCTGGAAGCGAGAACTCATCGATCCCGCGATATCATCCAGCAGCTCGAAGCGGCGACGATATTCAGCCCGCTTTTTACTGGCAATCTCTTCCAGAGATTTTCGTTCCACCTGCAGGGGGAGCTGCCAGCAGAAAGGCGAGAGCTTGCGGCCGTTAAGCGTTTCCCAGAATTCGTCATAGCTGGCGTGGAAATGTCGACCTTTGCTCAGTCGATAGCGCAACGCACGGAACACGTGCCCCTCATCGCTGACGGCGAAAATGGCGTGAATATTCGCCTGTGCGGCCAGCTGGAAAATCACTTCCATCAGGACACGCTTAGGGAACAGGCCGTGGCAGGCTCGGGTGGCCTGCTTGATCGCTTCCCGCGATACGTTGCGGCGCGGTCCCTGAAGTCCGCCAATGACCAGCACTGGCCGACCGTGGCTGCGCGCGACGCAAAACGTCAGGCTGGCGAGCAAGGTGTTATCGCTGTCATTGAGCCACAGCGTGCTCTCGCCTTCACGCTCGGCTTTGCCGGCGGAGGAAGCATTGACGGTATAGGTCACGTCGTTTTTTGCCTGAAATTGCACAATGCACTGCTCGTGCGGGCTCGTCAGGGCGTGGCCAAGATCGCTGTTCTTCAGGCTATCGATCCAGTGATAGTGACTGACAACAGCGTCGGCGCGATCGCCAGGACGCAGGCCGCGCATCAGGTACTGGCGGTGGGTTTTACTCGGTAACGTGATTTGCGATGCCAGCAGCCTGTCAAAATCATCGCGTCCTGATAGCGTGTCCAGCATGCGCTGGGTGGAAGCGCGGAATAACAGTGAGCGCAGAAGAAATTTCAGCCGATAGTCGCGCTTCTGCCAGATTGGGCCCGGAACGCGTTTTCCTTTCACCAACTCGGAGATGATATTTGTGCGACAGGGATACAGCACATCGTTTTGCAGGTGTATGTTAGACACGATAAGACCTCTCATTCTATTTCGCTCTATTTTAGAGGGGCGGGAATAAGGGATTAATAGCCCGACGATCTTTATTTCCGTTTGGTTGAAGGTTTGTTTGGGTTAGTAAAAACGATGTCGGGACAGGATATTTTCTGCTGCAGCTATACTCTTTAAAGGAGGCGTTATGTATCAGAAAATTGAGGGTAAAAACTGGCGTCACGTCTGGGTTGTTAGCGATATTCATGGCTGCTATCAATGGCTTATGGACGCACTGAAGCGTCGACATTTCAATCCTTACGAGGATCTTTTGATTTCCGTTGGTGATATTATCGATCGCGGCCCCGATTGCGTGAAATGTTTACAGCTTATGGACGAAAAATGGTTTCGGGCGGTGCGAGGCAATCATGAACAAATGGCGCTGGATGCAATAGAAAATAATGATTTTGCGCTTTGGATGTCAAATGGCGGCATATGGTTTTCAGCGCTCGAAGACAAACGGAACGCTCTGAGGCTACTCAACGCGTGTCGGGACTTAGAGCCTATCTCAATAGGACTTTATTCCAGACAATAAGACCACAGGCAAAATGCAACATGGCCTCGTAATTTTCAGTCTTCTTTTCCCATCGTGTCAGAACCCGGCGAAAGCGATTCATCCAGCTATGAGTTCTTTCGACAACCCAGCGATGGGCTTTGAAGTCCGTGTTTTTACTGGCATCTGACTCTTCTTTACGGGACTGGATATGCGGCTCGTAGCGGCGGCTCTGCAGATATGTTTTCAGCCAGCCTGCATCGTAACCTTTGTCCAGGCAGAGTCTGAGTTTTTGCCCCGGACGACCCGTCTGAAGGGCATCGAGCGTATCCGCAACCAGTTTGATGTCGTGCGTGTTCGCTGCTGAGACAACCAGCGACAGAGGAAGCCCGCAGGCGTCCGTCAAAAGGCTGCGCTTTACGCCTTGTTTCCCTCTGTCAGTGGGGTTACGGCCTGTTTTTTTGTTCCTGACAGCGGCGATTTGGTGATACAGCCGTCCATTGACAGCCAGGACCAGTCAATGCTGTCCAGATGCCCGCAGGCAAGCAAACCGTTCTGCCAGAAGCGCTCGAAGACTCCGGCATCGCGCCATTCCTGAAAGCGCCGGTGTGCAGAACTCGATGAACATATCCCGGTGGCGTTCAGGGCGTTCCACTGGCAACCGGTCCTGAGGACGAAGAATATGGCGTCCATGGCAGCGCGGTTATCAACGCGTTTCCGGTGCGTACCGAGTGGATGGCAGGTTTTGTGCTCAGGGATAAGCGGTGCCATTTTTTCCCAAAGTTCATCGCTGATCCGCCATTTGCTGCCTGTCATCTTTTCACCTTCAGAAATTATCAGTTACGACATTCTGACAATCCCTTCTGGGATAGGTTCTTACCGCATATTATTGAAATCACCTGCGCAAACGGTCTGAATGTTATTGCTCATGCGGATTATCCGGCAGCGGAGTATGTCTGGAATAAACCGGTCAGCGCGCAGCGGGTGCTGTGGGATCGTGACCGTTTAATGGGGTTTATGGTAGGGAAAGGGCAGGGGATCCAGGGGGCGGATCATTTCTGGTTCGGTCATACGCCACTGGATAAACGCTATGACTTTAACAATCTGCACTATATCGACACCGGTGCGGTGTTCGATGGCTTCCTTACGCTGGTTCAGCTGCAGTAATAAATAACCCGCCTTCGGGCGGGTTCACTTTAGGTCAGGCAAGACGCAAGACCCAGGCATCGGTGTTACGGTCGTAATGCTCGCGGTAAAGGACTGAATGTTCTCCGTCAAGGATCGCCGGGACGCTGGTATCGGCATCCCAGGCATCCAGCTGCATGCACAAATCCGGGTCGGATTTGCAGGGAATACTTAACGTTCGATCGCCTTGTGCTTCGCCGCGCAATTCTGCGTCGTCGATTTCAAAAGCGCCAATACGCACGCTGGTTTTCGTCATAATGCTCTCCGGGTTCGTTGCAAAAATCTGGTATGACCAGTACGGGCATCCATTTTTTAGCCTAGACAAGGAGAGCAAAATCGCCAGTAAAAAAATGCGCTTTTTTAGTCGGTGCGAGTGTTACCCGTAAACAAGCGACCATCGCGAACCAGCTCGCGCGGATAATTATTTTTCAGCCGTGACCCGATCTTTTTCGCCTGCCCCAGCGGGAACCCCTGATAGGTGACAATGACCTCATCCTGGGACGGGGTGCTTTCAGGGTAAACATCACGGCCGCGATACCACTCTTCGGCTTCCTGATGCGTCAACTCAAAGGTGTTGTCGCTACCCGCCAGCGCAATAACCGCCTCGTGCTGCCAGCGGTACCCCTTGTTGTGTACTTCCGCCAGGCGGATACCGATACGGGAAAAGCGGACTTTACCGATAAGCGGCTCAATGTGTGCCGGGAACAGCCATATCTCTTTATCACGTATCCAGAGGTGCAAACTCTCGTCCCAGACCAGCCCAACCTTGTTGGCGGCGGCTTCAAGCTGCGCGGCATCGCGACCTTTAAGCGGCGCAAACGGGAAATTACCGACTTTGAATTTTGGTATTGGCAGGGGAGCCACCGCCTGCGTTTTACGCAGACGCGCGACAAAGAACCCTTCACAGTCGTAAATTTGTGGGAACACGTGGAGAAAACCGTCGGGCGTGGCCGCCTCATGTGCCGTGGGGAATAAGTCATTAAGGGGCAAGAACTCGACCGCATCCGGGTATTGCGCTTTCAACCATAGACAGACCTCTTCGTTCTCATCGCGGTTTAAGGTGCACGTTGAGTAGACCAGCGTGCCGCCGGGACGCAACGCGTGAAACGCACTCTCAATCAGCTCGCGCTGCGTGGCAGCGATATCCAGGTTGCTTTCCACCGACCAGTTTTTGAGTGCATCAGGATCTTTGCGCACCACGCCCTCGCCGGAGCAGGGAGCATCCAACAGAATGGCATCGAATGCCTCTGGCAAGGCGGCACCGAATACGCGGCCGTCAAAATGCGTCAGGGCCACGTTATGGATACCGCAGCGGCTGATATTGGCGTGGAGCACCTTCACGCGGCTGGCGGAAAACTCGTTGGCGAGAATCGCCCCGCGGTTGCCCATGCGTGCGGCAATCTGCGTGGTTTTTGAGCCGGGTGCGGCGGCGACATCCATCACGCGTTCGGGCGCGTTACCCTCAGCGAACAGGGCGGCAACCGGCAGCATCGAACTCGCTTCCTGAATATAAAACAGTCCGCTCAGGTGTTCAGCGGTGCTGCCCAGCGGTAAAGCGTCCTCGTCGTCGCGCTCGATCCAGAAACCCTCTTCACACCATGGCACCGGCGTAAGTTGCCAGCCATACGGCGACACCAGCGTCAGAAAATCGGCCACGCTGATTTTGAGCGTATTGATGCGGATGCTACGACGCAACGGGCGCTGGCACGCGGCGATAAAATCATCGAAGGAAAGATGAGAAGGAAGCGCCTCGCGCATCTGCGCCAGGAATTGTTCAGGAAGAAATACGGAGTTTTGAGCCACGGGCACACCACAGGGAAACATTCAGGCGCGCAGTGTAACATAAAGGCTCCGGCGCGTTGACACCGGAGCCTTTCAGATTAACGCGGCAGGGCGGTTCCCCATTCGCGCCACTCTTTGGGTTCACTTTCAAGGAGCAGGAAGTGTTTACCCGGCTGGGCCTTCGGTGCCAGCGGTGTACCCGGTGGCGTTGCGAAGGCGATACCGCCGCGTATGAACTGGTTAAAGGTACCGGTTTTCACCACGCCGCCCGTCAGGCCAAAGTCCAGTGAATATCCGGAGGCCAGCCAGAATACGGAGTTGTTGCGTACCAGGTGCTGGTAACGATCGCTAATGCGTAGCGCGACCATCACGCGGTCCGAAAGGGTACCCAGCGTCAGGCCCGTCACGGTGCCGACTTCAATACCGCGGAACAGCACCGGTGTACCGATGGACAGTCCACCGGCTTCCGGGACTTCGACCACAATGCTCAGGCCATCAAGGTAGCGCGAGTCGGTAATCGTCGCTTCCTGCAGTTCAAAGTCACGACGGGCTTTCCCTCGACCGGCTTCAACGTTGATGTAGGGCTGCAAAATCGTGTCGAGATGCTCAACGCCTGCGGCAGATATCTGCGGCGTGACCACGGAGAAACGTGAGCCCGCGCGGGCGAAGGTCTGCACATACTCCGGATAGAGCACGGCGGTGGCCTGCACTTCATTGCGCGATGTGATCAGCGTTAGCTTCTGGATCTGCCCGATATCAATGCCCAGATAGCGAATAGGCATTCCCTCAGCCAGTTTCCCCGCATCGAAGGCATGGAGGGTAATCTGTCCGCCTACGGCACGCGCCGCGGTCTCAGACGGGAAGAGGATACGCTTATCCCCCTTGCGCATATCGCCGCCCGCACCGGGCAGATTATCGAAGCTAATCGCACCGCGCAGTGCGCGGGAAAGAGGAGAGGCCTGCACGGTTAATCCGCTGCCGTTAAGCTGGACCTTCGCACCGCCTTCCGCCCAGAACACGCTATTTGCGGTGAGAAGCTTGCGGTATTCCGGCTTGATATGCAGTTCGATATCAAAGGCGTCCGCGCGCGGACGTACGGTGATCACTTCCCCGACCTCAAACTTGCGATACAGCACAACCGAACCGGCCTGCACGTCAGGCAGCGTCTCGGCGCTCAGCGTCAGCGTGGTGGTCGGCAGATCGCTCAGGCTGTTTTCTATCGCCTTGTCCAGATTGGCATACAGGGGATAACTCTCCCGCACGGGGCCTTTATTGCCCGGCAGAATGCGGATCCCGCCGTTGACCCATTCGCTGGCGCTGGCGCCGAGAAACTCAACGCCGTCCAGACCGACCTTCACATCGACGCGGCTGTTCACTACAAACTTACTGTCACCATGCACCAAATCGCTGTACTGCGGATCGATAGCGGCCGAGAAGGTGACCCCTTTTTCCGACAGGGTGCGCTCCAGCACCTGGCCCACCTGCACGCCATGTAAGATCAGCGGCTGACCGGCTTCAATGCCGTAACTTTCCGGGGCGTTAAGCGTGACGGTCACAACGCCGGGTTTTTGCAGCAGCGCTTTGTCCGCCGGGGCAATAACAAAACTGTTGCTGGGCTGCCCCTCTCCGGGGATAAGTTCAAAGGTAGCGCCCGTGAGCAGGCTGCTGATACTGGCATCACTCAGCGACAGTTTTGGACTGCGCATCTCAATACGCGTTTTCTCTCGCAGGAGATCGACCACGCTCGGATCAACGGTCATCTCACCGGTTACCGAACCGCCGGGATTGAGCGTCATTTTCGTCAGCTGTCCGACCTCAAGCCCTTGATACATCAGCGGAGTCGAACCGGCTTTCAGCCCTTTGGCGTCGGGCAGGGCAAGTTTCACGATCACACCGCGCTGGCTGTGGGCCAGATCGGCGTACAGTCCAAAGGTGTCATCGGCTTTGGCAGGGCTGGACCCTTCCGGGGAATCGAAGGCGATAGCGCCGTTCACCAGCGCCGCCAGGCTTTCCAGCTTCACTTTTGCACCGCTCAGGCTGACGTCCGCATCCACGCCGGACACATTCCAGAAGCGGCTGCCTTTTTTCACCAGGTTAGTGAAGCGGCGATCGATCAGCACGTCAATGGTCACACCCTGTTTGTTCGGGTTGATGGCGTAATCGTAAACGCGACCCACCGGAATTTTGCGGAAGTACACCAGCGAACCGCTGTTCAGTGAACCCAGGTCAGGTGCCTGCAGGTGGATCATCAGGTCGCCGTTATTGAGTCGGTACTTCGGCTGCGTATCGAGCGCCACAAAGTGATCCTGCGGCTCGCCTTTACCCGGCATCATGCCGATATAGTTACCGCCAACCAGGGCATCCAGCCCCGACACACCGGCGAGAGAGGCTTTCGGCGTCACCAGCCAGAACTGCGTTTCGCTGCGCAGAGCATCCTGCATGTCAGATTTGATACTGACTCGCACCTGAATTTTGTTCAGCCCTTTTCCCAGCGTGATGTCCTGGACTGTACCGACTTCCACCCCCTGGAAGCGAACAGGGGTGCGCCCGGCGACGATACCGTCGGCGGTCTGGAAGTCAATGGTGACAGTACTTCCGCGATCTTCATAGCTCGTCCAGATAAGCCAGCCCGCGATCATCAGGGCGATGACGGGCAGCAACCAGAATGGCGAAATGCGGCGTTTTGTTTTAATTCTCGCTTCAGTCGGCGAAGCGGGCGTTTCCTGACTCATGTGCATCCCAAAGTAAGCGGCTATCCAGCCATTCCACAGCAAGAATAGTCAATATCACCGCAGAGCCGAAATAAAAAGCTGCGGGTCCCATTGTAAAAGCAAGCAGCTGATCGCGATTGATGAGCGACATCATCAACGAAATCACGAACAGATCCAACATCGACCAGCGACCAATCCAGGTAACAAACCGCAGAAGCAGGATGCGCGTGCGCAGGCCCTGTTCGCATTTAAAATGGATGCTGATAAGTAACGTAAACATCACCACCACTTTGGTGAACGGCACCAGGATACTGGCGATAAACACAATGGCCGCCACGCCCACGTTGCTGTGGGCGAGGGAGATAATCCCTGAAAGGATGGTGTCTTCCTGGCGCGCGCCATTCACGTAAATGATTGAAATCGGCAGCATGTTAGCTGGGATTAGGAATACCATGGAAGCAATCAACGCTGCCCAGCATTTTTGCAGGCTGTTGTTGCGCCTCAGCCTTAGCGGAATATGGCATCGCGGGCAGCGTCCCCGTGTATCCGGCAAGCCGGTATAGTGGCAACCTAAACAGACGCGCAGGTTTTCATCCGGACGCGAGGCCGGGCGCTGGGGATAAAAACGCTCCCAAAGCTGCTCTACGTTCAGATGGATCAGCGTCAGAATACTGAGCAATACCAGGCAGATGAAGGCGAACAGCCCAACGCCGGGCTGCAAAAATGCGTAGTCCTGCACTTTAATTGACGCCACACCGACCCCGACCAGGTAGATGTCCAGCATGACCCACTCTTTCAGCTTATCGAGCATCAGCAGCACGGGGCGCAGATTCATCCCAAGGATGTTACCAAGCCACAGATAGGCGATGGCGGCGACCAGAACCAGTGGCGCACCGACGGTACAAAACAGCACCATTGCGGCGGTCAGGGGATCGCCCTGGCGCGTCATCTGCCAGATCCCTTGCAGCACGTTGGCATCAATACGCACGCCGAGCAGATAAAGTTTCAGCAGCGGCTCGCTCCAGGCAAAGGGCATAAGCAAGAGCATCGTCACGGCCATGGCTGCCAGTCGGGTCAACGACCAGTCCCGCCCGTCGCGGATTTTGGCGTCACAGCAGGGACAAAACGCACTTTGGTGCGATTTCATCTTCGGCAACATAAAAAGCGTATCGCACTGCGGACAACGCTGATAATGTGCACGAGGCAGGGCCTCACTTACCGTATGGATAGTGATCTTCTTTGTCGGCGTAATTTTGGTTGTTTTTAAGGCCATCAGCTGCGCACAAAAGTGTATTGTTGAAAGTTATATTAACTCATGAATTGATTCATCTTGAGCATGAGCGCATTTAATGCTTATTTTAATAGGCTATGCGGTAATTTTGTAAGACAACTAAGTGATTGAAGAATGAGCAAAACAGAATTCTACGCGGATCTCAACCGCGATTTTAAGGCATTGATGGCAGGTGAAACCAGCTTCTTAGCCACTCTGGCAAATACAAGTGCATTATTGTTTGAACGGTTGACCGAGGTTAACTGGGCCGGTTTTTACCTTCTGGAAGGTGAAACACTGGTGCTGGGGCCTTTCCAGGGAAAACTGGCCTGTGTGCGTATTCCGGTCGGACGCGGCGTATGCGGTACCGCGGTGGCCACCAACCAGGTTCAGCGCGTGGAGGATGTTCACGCTTTCGACGGCCACATTGCCTGTGATGCGGCAAGTAATTCTGAAATCGTACTGCCGCTGGTAGTAAAAAATCAGATTATTGGCGTTCTGGACATCGACAGTACGGCTTTCAGTCGCTTTACGTCTGAAGACGAGCAGGGCCTGCGCGAGCTGGCGGCGAATCTCGAAAACGTTCTGGCAGCAACCGATTATCAAAAATTCTTTGCGAGCGTCGCAGGATAATCAACGGATAACGTAGCAATTACTGATAGCGTCATTATAATGTCGCCTGTTCATGCCTGCGCGAGTTGGCAACGTCCGTTGTAATCAGGAAATTTCATGGAAAATCAACCTAAGTTGAATAGCAGTAAAGAAGTTATCGCATTTCTGGCCGAGCGTTTTCCTCAGTGCTTCAGCGCTGAAGGTGAGGCTCGTCCTCTGAAAGTCGGTATCTTTCAGGATCTGGTCGCGCGCGTTGAAGGTGAGATGAATCTCAGCAAAACGCAGCTTCGCTCTGCCTTACGTCTTTATACGTCTAGCTGGCGTTACCTGTACGGTATCAAACCGGGTGCAACCCGTGTTGATCTCGACGGCAACCCTTGCGGCGAACTGGATGAGCAGCACGTTGAACATGCGCGCAAGCAGCTGGAAGAAGCCAAAGCACGCGTTCAGGCACAGCGTGCCGAACAGCAAGCGAAAAAACGCGAAGCCGCTGCGGCAAATGGCCAGGAAGATGCGCCTCGTCGCGAGCGTAAACCGCGTCCAGCACCGCGTCGTAATGAGAATAACGATCGCAAACCGCGTGCAGACAAGCCAGCAGCTAAAGCCCCACGCGCGCCTCGTGAAGAGCAGCGCCATACCCCAGTTTCTGACATTAACGCACTGAGCGTCGGTCAGGCTCTGAAGGTCAAAGCGGGTAACAATGCGATGGACGCCACCGTACTGGAAATCACCAAAGACGGCGTTCGTGTACAGCTGACTTCTGGTATGTCAATGATAGTACGCGCAGAACACTTGTTGTTCTGAAACGGAGGCCAAGCCTGGCATGAACACTTTTTTTAAGCTCACCGCGCTGGCGGGCCTGTTTGCTATAACAGGTCACGCCTTCGCTGTGGACGATATTACGCGTGTTGATCAAATTCCGGTATTAAAGGAAGAGACGCAGCACGCGACGGTGAGTGAGCGCGTGACGTCGCGCTTTACTCGTTCGCACTATCGTCAGTTCGATCTCGATCAGGCCTTTTCGGCCAAAATCTTCGACCGTTATCTGAACTTGCTGGATTACAGCCATAACGTATTGCTGGCCAGCGACGTCGAACAGTTCGCTAAACGTAAATCCGACGTGGGTGACGAACTGCGCTCCGGTAAGCTGGATCTGTTCTACGATCTGTATAATTTATCGCAAAAGCGTCGTTTTGAACGTTATCAATACGCGCTGAAAGTGCTGGAACGTCCAATGGACTTTACCGGCAACGACACCTTTAATCTGGATCGCAGCAAAGCGCCATGGCCGAAGGACGAAGCCGAGCTGAATGCGCTGTGGGACGGCAAAGTTAAATATGACGAACTGAGCCTCAAGCTCACCGGCAAAGACGAGAAAGAAATTCGTGAGACCTTAAACCGTCGCTACAAATTTGCCATCCGACGCCTGGCGCAGACCAACAGTGAAGATGTTTTCTCACTGGCAATGACGGCGTTCGCCCACGAAATTGACCCGCATACCAACTATCTCTCTCCGCGAAATACCGAGCAGTTTAATACTGAAATGAGCCTGTCTCTGGAAGGTATTGGCGCAGTGTTGCAGATGGACGATGACTACACCCTGATCAACTCCATGGTGGCAGGTGGCCCTGCCTCCAAAAGCAAAGCGATTAGCGTAGGCGATCGCATTGTCGGTGTTGGTCAAACCGGACAGAACATGGTCGATGTGATCGGCTGGCGTCTGGACGATGTGGTTGCGCTGATCAAAGGGCCGAAAGGTAGCAAAGTTCGCCTGGAAATTCTGCCTGCAGGGAAAGGGACAAAAACCCGTATCGTCACCCTGACACGCGAACGCATTCGTCTTGAAGACCGTGCCGTCAAAATGTCGGTGAAAACTGTCGGTAAAGAGAAAGTCGGTGTTCTGGATATCCCTGGCTTCTACGTTGGTCTGACCGACGACGTGAAAGTGCAGCTGCAGAAGCTGGAAAAACAGAACGTCAGCAGCGTGATCATCGATCTGCGCAGCAACGGCGGTGGGGCGCTGACCGAAGCGGTTTCCCTGTCGGGTCTGTTTATTCCGTCTGGCCCGGTTGTTCAGGTTCGTGATAACAACGGTAAAGTGCGTGAAGATGCCGATACCGATGGTGTGGTCTATTACAAAGGCCCGCTGGTGGTGTTAGTCGATCGCTTCAGTGCGTCTGCTTCTGAGATCTTTGCCGCGGCAATGCAGGACTATGGCCGTGCGCTTATCGTCGGTGAGCCGACCTTTGGTAAAGGCACCGTTCAGCAGTACCGCTCTCTGAACCGTATTTACGATCAGATGCTGCGCCCGGAATGGCCTGCGCTGGGCTCCGTTCAGTACACCATTCAAAAGTTTTACCGCGTGAACGGTGGCAGTACGCAGCGTAAAGGCGTGACGCCGGATATCATGATGCCAACGGGCACCGAAGAGACCGAAACGGGCGAGAAGTTTGAAGATAACGCGTTGCCGTGGGACAGCATCAATGCTGCGACGTTCGTGAAATCTGGCGACATGACTCAGTTTGGTCCTGCGTTGTTGAAAGACCATAACGAACGCATCCTGAAAGATCCTGAATTCCAGTACATCCTGAAGGACATTGCACGTTTCAATGCCCTGAAGGCGAAACGGAACATTGTTTCTCTCAATTACGCTCAGCGTGAAAAAGAGAACAATGAGGATGACGCAACGCGTCTGGCGCGTATCAACGATCGCTTCAAACGTGAAGGTAAGCCTCTGCTCAAAAAACTGGACGATCTGCCAAAAGATTACCAGGAGCCGGATCCGTATCTGGACGAGACGGTGCATATCGCCCTCGACCTGGCGAATCTGCAAAAAGAGAAACCCGCAGTGCAACCGGCACCTGCAAAATAATCCCTCAACAGGCACAAGACATTGTGCCTGTTTTTTTTAGTTCTGCTTCCTCTCGTCAAGCTGCTCTTCAATTGTGTAAAGTTGTGTCTTTCTGGTGACTTACACCCCTCGAATCCTTGAAAATAGCCACAATACCCATACGATGTGGGTAATCGCATAGTGCGTTTTGTTAAACAGAGGTTAAAAGAAAATTATGATGCGAATCGCGCTCTTCCTGCTCACCAACCTGGCGGTTATGGTGGTATTCGGGCTGGTGCTAAGCCTGACAGGAATTCAGTCGAGCAGCGTTCAGGGTCTGTTGATTATGGCGCTGCTGTTTGGTTTTGGTGGCTCATTCATCTCACTGCTGATGTCGAAGTGGATGGCGCTGAAATCAGTCGGTGGTGAAGTTATCGAGCAGCCACGTAACGATATGGAACAGTGGCTAATGAACACGGTGGCTCAGCAGTCAAAGCAGGCAGGCATCGCGATGCCTCAGGTTGCAATTTACCATGCACCGGACATTAACGCCTTCGCAACGGGGGCACGTCGTGATGCGTCTCTGGTTGCCGTCAGCACCGGTCTGCTGCAGAACATGAGCCGTGACGAAGCCGAAGCGGTTATCGCTCACGAAATCAGCCATATCGCGAACGGTGATATGGTGACCATGACCCTGATTCAGGGCGTGGTGAATACCTTCGTGATCTTCATCTCTCGTATCCTGGCGCAAATCGCGGCAGGCTTTATGGGGGGCAACCGCGACGAAGGTGAAGAGAGTAACGGAAACCCGCTGATCTATTTCGCTGTTTCGATGGTACTTGAGCTGGTGTTCGGTATTCTGGCAAGCATCATTACCATGTGGTTCTCACGTCACCGTGAATTCCACGCGGATGCAGGCTCTGCAAAACTGGTAGGGCGTGAGAAGATGATTGCTGCGCTGCAGCGTCTGAAGACCAGCTACGAGCCGCAGGAAGCGAACAGCATGATGGCCTTCTGCATTAACGGTAAATCGAAATCACTCAGTGAGCTGTTTATGTCTCACCCGCAGCTCGATAAACGTATTGAAGCGCTGCGCAGTGGCGAATACCTGAAGTAACGCGAAGACACCGAATAAAGCCGGGCTGGAGAGTACTCCGCCCGGCTTTTTTTATGCCTTCACGCCGGGCTGGGTGACCCGAAGTCCGCTGATTATGGCCGCGAGGGTAGCAAGGAAACCTGCGGTCAGGAGCGCAACGTGGTTACCGTTCTGCCCGGCAAGGTTAAACATCAGCGCAACCAGTGCAGCACCGGTACTTTGACCCAGCAGACGCGCCGTGCCGAGCATGCCGCTGGCTCCCCCGCTGCGATGACGCGGTGCGGAAGTGATAATGGTGTGGTTGTTCGGCGACTGGAACAGACCAAAACCCGCACCGCACAGGATCATGCGCCAGATGATATCCAGATCCGTAGGCGATGAGGGAAGCAGCGCCAGGGCAAACAAGCCGGTTGCCATCACCGCCAGCCCGATTGCACCCAGCAGTCCGGCATGCACGCGTTCGATCAAATACCCGGCCAGCGGCGCCATCACCATCGTCGCCAGCGGCCATGGCGTTAACAGCAGCCCGGTTTCAACCTCAGAACGACCGACCACACTCTGCAGGAAGAAGGGCAGGGAAACCAGCGCCAGCATCTGGGCACAGAACGAGCAGATCGAGGTGCAAATAGACAGTGAAAAAAGGGGAATACGCAGCAGGTCTACCGGCAACAAGGGTACCGGAAGTGCAAGCTGACGACGCACAAAGAAAAAGCCTACAACCAGCAGAGCGGCAAGTTCTGCGCCGGTAAGCGCTAACGACTGACCCTGGGCAAACCCGCTCAGAGCCGTGATCAGCAGGCCAAAGGTCAGGGCATTCATTACCGCACTGGGTAGATCAAAGCGAGGCATGGTGCTTTTCGGGCCATTACCAGGGAGATAGCGCAGAGCAAAGACGATCGCGATGATGCCGAGCGGCACGTTGATGGCGAAAAGCCATTGCCAGGAGGCGACTGAAAGAATGGCCGCCGCAATAGTCGGTCCGGCGGCAGAAGAGACCGCGACAATAAATGAGTTGATCCCCATACCGCGCCCTAAATGGCGCTGAGGGTAGATTAAGCGGATCAGCGCGGTGTTGACGCTCATCAGCGCCGCGCCGCCAAAACCCTGGGCAATACGGGCTATCGTCAGGGTGTGCAGCGAATCTGAAAGGGCGCAGAAAAGTGACGTCAGGGTAAAAACCACCAGCCCGCACTGATAAACCCGGCGATAGCCGAACATGTCGCCCAGAAAAGAGAATGAGAGCAGCGAAACCACAATGGCTATCTGATAAGCGTTGACGATCCAGATAGAACTGGCAGGGGAAGCCTGCAGATCGCTGGCAATCGTTGGCAGGGCAACGTTAGCAATGGCACCGTCGAGAACGGCCATGGAAATACCGATGATAATCGTCGCAATAGCGCCGTAACGCTGGGGCAAAGGCAGACCATCGGAAAGGTTTTTTTGCATTTTGGGTGAATAGCTCGGTAGGAAATTATTCTCAGGGTAACTATTTTAGCACTGTTAATTCCGTTTTATGTCGCAGATTTGTAACGAAGTAAACGAGGATTGATTGCAGCTAGCATGACGGGAATTTATAATAAAAACCGGTTCTGATTTTTATAAAACACTCTCCATGAGGTGATAAATGGCAATTGCAGATTTGGATAAGCAGCCAGATTCTGTTTCTTCCGTGCTGAAGGTGTTTGGCATCTTACAGGCGCTCGGAGAAGAGCGTGAAATTGGTATTACAGAGTTGTCGCAGCGTGTGATGATGTCGAAAAGCACCGTTTATCGCTTTTTGCAAACCATGAAGTCACTGGGCTATGTTGCGCAGGAAGGCGAATCTGAAAAATACTCGCTGACGCTGAAGCTGTTCGAACTGGGCGCCCGGGCCCTGCAAAACGTTGATCTGATCCGCAGTGCGGATATTCAGATGCGTGAACTTTCTCGTCTGACAAAAGAAACGGTCCACCTTGGCGCACTGGATGAGGACAGCATTGTTTACATCCATAAAATTGATTCCATGTATAACCTGCGCATGTATTCGCGCATTGGTCGCCGGAACCCGCTCTACAGTACCGCCATTGGTAAAGTACTGCTGGCATGGCGCGACCGTGAAGAGGTGGAACAGATCCTCTCTGGCGTGGAATACAAACGCAGCACGGAGCGTACCATTACCACCACCGATGAGCTATTAGCGGTGTTGGATAAAGTGCGTGAGCAGGGTTACGGTGAAGATAACGAAGAACAGGAAGAAGGGCTGCGCTGCATTGGCGTTCCTGTGTTCGACCGCTTCGGTGTTGTTATTGCTGGCCTGAGTATCTCGTTCCCGACGCTGCGCTTCTCCGAAGAACGCCTACATGAGTACGTGGCTATTCTTCATACTGCCGCGCGTAAAATTTCTGAGCAGATGGGCTATAACGATTATCCGTTTTAACCCCGGCAGGAATAAAAAAACGCCGCATTTGCGGCGTTTTTCATGGATGCGGTTCAGCGATATTTAGCCGTTATCAATTACAACGGACGATTTACGCAGGACAGGGCAGTTGGTCAAACCAATGATCCCGCTGTCCGAGTGGATGTACTGCGCAGTACTCATGCCCTGGGCTGTCAGATATTTACACTTGATACCTAAACCTGCGGCGTTTTCGGTGCTCCCCACAAGCACGCCATATCCGGTTAACAGAAGACCAGTCCAGAGAACGGCCAGTGCAATAATAGTTCGAATGATTAAATGCATCATTGCCTCTTTATCGTTGTTGTCATGCATTTAGCCTAACCTGTTTACTCAGTGAAACAAGTGCACGATTCCGAAAAGAGTTTGATGAGGGTACAGTTAGATGCTGTTTAAGATAGCCGTGATAACCTGGCTGCCTCAGGTCATAAAACGGAGAGTGGAGTGAAAAAAATACGCTGGGTAATTCTGGTTATCGTGTTGGTGGCATGTGTGGTGCTGTGGACACAGACTATCAACGTGATGTGCGATCAGGATGTACAGTTTTTTAGCGGCGTTTGCGCAATCAACAAGTTTATTCCGTGGTAAGACGCATTTTTTCCTAAGGTCATTTCCTTCCTTCGCGCCAGTGGTAAAATGGGCGTTTTTATTGAGGTGGTGAAATGGGTGAGTTAATGAATTCAGGGCTGCTAAATCTGGCATCCCTGATGGTCTCGTTGGTTATTCTGGTCGCTGGACTGGTCATTTGGTTTTTCGTCAACCGTGCCAGCTCGCGCACGAACGAGCAAATCGAGTTGCTTGAAGCGCTGCTCGATCAGCAAAAGCGCCAAAATGCGCTGCTGCGCCGTCTGTGCGAAGCAAACGAACCAGAAGAGAAAGAAGCCCCTAAAGAAGCGGTCGTCGCAGACAAAGAAGACGAAGACGACTTTATCCGTCTGGTGGCCGAACGATAACCTGTTGCTCGCGGGAGGTGGCCGTGGTCTGGAAAAATCCCTGGTATGACCCCTCCCGGATCCATCACACGCCGAATGGCTTTCGCAATACTGCACCTGTAGGACATCAGCCCGGCGATGTTGAGCGCTGGCGTAAGGCGCGGAAAGCGGCAGGTTTACCTAAACCGCCTGCGCTGGGATATGACGATTTCATACGCCAGTGGTGGCAGCCTGTTGAGCTGAAACAGCCACAAGGCGACGGGGTCTGGTGGCTTGGACATGCTAGTCTGCTGGTGCAGATGGATGGCAACACCATTCTGACCGACCCGGTCTTTTCGCGACGCGCTTCTCCGCTTCCTTTTGCAGGACCGGTGCGCAAAACACCTCCTGCACTGTCTGTTGAACAACTTGTGCAGCTTGATGCAGTGGTTATCTCGCATAATCACTATGATCATCTCGACGATGTAACCATTCGCCGTATCCTGAAACGTTTTCCAGACGTAATGCTGTTTGTTCCCTTAGGTCTGGCAGACTGGTTTCGCCGTCGCGGAGCCAGGCACATCGTGCAACTCGACTGGTGGCAGAGCATAACCTGGCAGGGAATCACCCTGACAGCCGTTCCGGCGCAGCACTGGAGTATGCGTACCCCCTGGAATCGGAATCGTTCATTATGGTGTGGTTGGGTCTTTGAGGGACGAAAGCACCGCTTTTGGTTCAGCGGTGATACGGGCTATTCGCCGGAGCTGTTAACGATACCCGAACGTCTGGGCAAAATTGACGCCGCCGCGTTGCCGATTGGCGCGTATGCACCAGAATGGTTCATGGCGGTCCATCACATGGACCCGCAATCTGCCGTGGCGCTATGGCAGCAGCTCGGCCAACCCCTGGCCTTTCCCATCCATTGGGGCGTGTTTGAACTGGCAGATGAATCCCTTGATGAACCCGTCCTTGCGTTAACTCAGGCACTGAATAATGTAGCACCGGTTAATAATTCCTTCAGGATACTGAAAATTGGCGAATATTTATCCTTTTAAACAATGCGCGCAATAGTTGCATATATTTGTATTTATAGTCCTTCAGGATTGTTTTATTTTTATCGAAACGTTTTGCTTGCCTTGTTTTGAGGCAGAGTCATAAAAATTTCATTATTTTGGTGCATCATAGTCTTTATTCACTGGTGATTTTTAATGCAGTGTCAGTATGTTTATTAACACCAAATGTGCATTGTCCTATTCCCAATGCGTTGGAATGTTTTGAGCATAAGTTTTCACAAAATGTTCTAACGCAATCAAGGCTCTAAAGAAAGTTACCCCTGAATCTGGACGGCAAGAACAGTATGGTCTATGGTAAAAAAGTCTTAGATAACAGCGCTTGCGGTAATAGCGCAGTGGCGGTGTAAAGAACACACGTTGTCCATGATCGTTGCGCATAAGTGTGCAGATCATACCAGGGCAGTGTTTGAATTTGTGCGGCGGATCGAGACACGTTTAAAAATGGCTTGCCATATTAATCGTTGTGTGTGATAACACGTTTTGGGTCAAACGAGGTACAGTTCTGTTTATGTGTGGCATTTTCAGTAAAGAAGTCCTGAGTAAACACGTTGTCGTTGAATACCGCTTCTCTGCCGAACCTTATATTAGTGCCTCATGCAGTAATGTCTCAGTTTTATCTCAGTCAAGCCTGCGGGCTAAGAAAACACTCTAAGGAATTTTGCAAATGGCAAAGATTAAAGGTCAAGTTAAGTGGTTCAACGAGTCTAAAGGTTTTGGTTTCATTACTCCTGCTGACGGCAGCAAAGATGTGTTCGTACACTTCTCTGCAATCCAGGGTAATGGCTTCAAAACTCTGGCTGAAGGCCAGAACGTTGAGTTCGAAATTCAGGATGGCCAGAAAGGCCCAGCTGCAGTTAACGTAACTGCTATCTGATCGAACCACTGCTGACTGAAGTGCCTGGCGCTTCAATCTCAGATATAAAGCCTCGCGTATCGCGGGGCTTTTTTATTCCGTTATCTTTCAAAATATTACCATTCCTCTTCTTGTTAGTAACTTGTTGCAAAGCTACGAGGTTATTAGCATTGTTTCCTCTCCTTCAGATCGGTTTTTCCCGTTAAATCAGGGCGTTGATCAACAGCCCTGAGGCTCAGGTGAAAAAGAAAACCATAATGACCACCGGAAACTTTACTCCGGCGCGTTTTGCTCTGCTTTGTTTTGCTATTTTTTGCAGTCTGGCTTTTTTGCTGGGCCGGGTGGCCTGGCTGCAAATCGTTAAACCTGACAACCTGGTTAAGCAGGAGGACATGCGCTCGCTGCGTGAGGTCGCCATTGATGCTCCGCGTGGAATGATCGTGGACCGCGAGGGAAGGCCGTTGGTGGTGAGTGTGCCTGTCCGTGCGGTATGGGCCGATCCTAAAACGGTACTGGCAAAAGGTGGCGTAGGGTTTGACGACCGCTGGCAGGCGCTGGCCAATGCGCTGCATCTCTCTTTGAGCACGCTGTCGTCGCGAATAAACAGCAATCCGCAGGGACGGTTTATTTACCTGGCCCGTCAGGTCGATCCTTCACAGGCGCAGTGGATAGACAAACTCAACCTGCCGGGCATTAATTTACGCGATGAATCCCGCCGCTTTTACCCTGCGGGACATGTGGCGGCCAATCTTATTGGCTTTACCAATATCGATGGACAAGGAATTGAAGGTGTTGAGAAAAGTTTCAATACCCAGTTGATGGGCAAGCCTGGCGTCCGACAGGTGAGGGAAGACCGCTATGGGCACGTTGTTGAAAATCTGACGGAAGTGGCACCCGTGCCTGCCCATAACATTCAACTGAGTATTGATGAGCGTCTGCAAACTATCACTGAAGATGCGCTCGATAATGCGGTGGCGTGGAATAAAGCCGAGTCGGGGGCGTCGGTATTAATCAATATCCAGACGGGCGAAATTCTTGCGATGGCAAGCTATCCGGATTTTAACCCTAATAATCGCGAAGGGGCGACGTTAAACGATTTCCGTAATCGTGCGATAAGCGATACCTTCGAACCGGGTTCGACCGTCAAACCGCTGGTGCTGATGACGGCGCTGCAGCAGGGGCTGGTACAGCCGGACAGCGTGATTGACACCCACCCGTACATGCTTGACGGGCACCGTATCCGCGATGTGGGTTACTACCCGGAACTGACGATGACCGGCATTCTGCAAAAATCGAGCGATACGGGCGTGTCACGCCTCTCTCTTGCGATGCCGGTCCAGCATCTTATTGATACCTACAGAAACTTTGGTTTCGGCACAAACACTGGCCTTGGCTTAACGGGGGAAAGTGCGGGGCTATTACCACAGCGTAAATTCTGGAGCCAGCTCGACAGGGCGACGTTTGCATTCGGCTATGGCCTGATGGTGACGCCGCTTCAGCTCGCGCATGTTTACGCCACTATCGGTAGCTTTGGTCTTGAGCGTCCACTCTCTATTACCCGTATTGATCCTCCCGTTATGGGGCGCCGGGTGATGTCAGAGGCGATTGCGCATGAAGTCGAACATATGATGGAAAGCGTTGCGCTGCCGGGTGGCGGCGGTGTTAAGGCCGCCGTACGTGATTATCGCGTGGCGGTGAAAACCGGGACGGCGAAGAAGATTGATGACAGCGGGAAATATGTCGATAAATATGTCGCCTATACTGCTGGCGTTGCGCCTGCCAGCGATCCGCGCTTTGCGCTGGTGGTGGTCATCAACGATCCTCAAAACGGCGCCTACTACGGCGGTGCCGTCTCCGCGCCGGTGTTCAGCGAAATTATGGGTAACGTGCTGCGTCTGGAGAATGTGAGGCCGGATGGCCTACCGGCGGATTCTGACCACCTTATCGTCATGCGTTAACCCGGGCGTTTATAAGACGGGCGAATAGCGGTACACTTCGCCCTTTAGTTTATGCCCCCCGGAGTTGTCATGTCCTTCAGTTGTCCCCTTTGCCATGCGCATCTGCTGCGCTCAGAGAAAAGCTTTACCTGTCCGCAGGGACATCAGTTTGATATGGCCAAGGAAGGGTACGTGAATCTTCTCCCTGTGCAGCACAAGCGCTCCCGCGACCCGGGTGATAGTGCAGAGATGATGCAGGCACGCCGTGCGTTTCTGGATGCAGGACATTACCAGCCGCTTCGCGATACCGTTGCACAGGTGCTGGCGCATCGCCTGCCTGATAATGCTACCGCTGTGCTGGATATCGGCTGTGGCGAAGGCTACTACACGGCAATGTTTGCAGAGATTGCCCGCGAGAAGGGCGCAGAGACTTTTGGTCTGGACGTGGCAAAAGTGGCGATTCGCGCGGCGGCAAAACGCTATTCAGCCGTAACGTTTTGTGTGGCATCCAGCCATAGGCTGCCGTTTGACGACGCCAGCATGGACGCCATTATCCGCATTTATGCGCCCTGCAAAGCGGAAGAGCTGGCGCGCGTAGTGAAAGCGGGTGGCTGGGTGATCACCGTCACGCCAGGACCACGGCACCTGATGGAATTGAAAGGGCTGATTTACGACGAAGTGCGTTTGCACGCGCCTCACTCTGAACAGCTGCCGGGTTTTATGCTGCAACAGGAACACACTGTGGCGTATGAAATGGAGCTCAAAGGGGAGGAGGCAGTAGCGTTACTGCAGATGACGCCGTTCGCGTGGCGGGCAAAACCAGAGGTGTGGGAAACGTTATCAAAGCAGACCGTTTTTCGCTGCCAGACTGATTTCAGTATCCACGTCTGGCAGCGCGAGGTTTAACCGGCGAAATGCGCCCAGAGGATTTGAGCGCCAATACCGATTAACACGATACCGCCCAAAATTTCGGCTCGCTTGCCCAGCAGCGGGCCGATAAACCGACCCACCATCATCCCCAGCGTTGACATAATCAACGTAGCGCAGCCGATGGCCAGTGCAGTTGCAATAATATTGACCTGCAGGAATGCCAGACCGACGCCGACCGCCATAGCATCGAGGCTGGTGGCAATCGCCGTGGTGACCAGCAGCCAGAAGCCGTGGCGATGTTGTGGCTCATCATCCTCATCGCTGTTACCGCGAAAACCTTCGATGACCATTCTCCCCCCCAGGAACACCAGCAGGACGAATGCAATCCAGTGGTTCCACTCCAGCACGAACTGGCTGGCGAGCATCCCCAGACCCCAGCCAATAAGCGGCGTTAGCGTTTCGATAGCACCAAAAATCAGGCCGGTACGCAGGGCTTCTGAGAATTTAGGTTTGTGGAGCGTGGCGCCTTTTCCGATGGAAGCAGCAAATGCGTCCATGGACATGCCAAAAGCAAGGAGGATCGTAGCGGAGATGTTCATAACAGCGTCCAGACCGGGGATATCCATATGACACATCACTGCCCCCAGTAAACAGCAGTTGATGTATCTATGGTCTCGCCTGATCACAACACACCTGAAATGTGCTGAAAGCGATCCGTACGCGCCACGTTTTTCAACGAGTATGTTGACACGTACATTTCCTGAGAACAGGAAATCGGCTACTCCCCAACGACGGGCGCAACCTTAACATATTTTGAGAATATAAAACAACAACGAAGCAGGCTTAATTTAGCTGCTTTTCTGATAACGATTTTCATTTAGATTTATGCGTGAAAATATCGTTAATAAATATAAGTTAAGATGATGGGGGATATAGCAACGGCTATATTGTCTGCACGCGAATATCGGACTTTATAGCCGATGCTATAATAATAAACTATTGAGTTTTAAGGAGTAATCTGGAGATCTTTTCAAGGTCATCAATATTCTTGACCCGAATCAGCAGACGACGCTGCTCTAATTGCATTACTAACACACCGTCTTCGGATAAATTCATCTCTTTAATGCGGTTATATTCTATCCAGACATTGGCGAAGAAGAATCCGTGTTTTTTAAAAATGATTTTTGGCGAGCGGATCCAGAACAGGTAAATCGCCATTAATGCCAGCGCACATAATAACCATGTGGTTAATAGTGCACCGTTGCTGGTCACGTTGTTGTAGATCAGAATGACGATCAGGCCCGCGAAGATGAATCCATCAACGCGCCCGCGTCGCAGAAGGGGAAGGGAAAGCAGCGTCTCGCCGTGGCGGCGGGGCATGATGAACTCGTCATAGATCGCGTAAGCCATAAGGGCAACAATAAACAAAACCAGTACGATGTCCGTGACAGTCATTCATCCTCCAGATAAAAAGACCGGGGGCAAGCCCCCGGCGTAAAGCATTGAAACTTACAGGCCCAGCAGACCGACAGCGTAGCCCGCGATACCGATGACGAAGAAGCCAACGATGATCCACAGCGGGTTCACTTTCTTACGCAGCAGCCACATACAGGCGAAGGTCAGCAGCAGCGGCACCAGGCCCGGCATCAGCTGGTCCAGAATCGTCTGCACGGTAGTCACACGCGTCTGACCATCCTGCCCGGTGATGGTCGATACCACCAGCGGGATGTTTACGTGCGTCCACTTGTTAACCAGTGCCCCCATCACAAACAGGCCGAGGATTGACGCCCCCTCGGTCAGTTTCTGCAGGAAGCCGCCGCCCATATCCTTAACGATGTCTACCCCTTTACGGTAGCCGTAAGCCACGCCGTAGTAACGGGTCAGCAGGCGTACTGCGTTGAAGAGGATGAAGAACAGCAGTGGACCAAGCAGGCTGCCGCTCATCGCGATACCGGCACCCAGTGCCGCGAAGACCGGACGAACGGTGCCCCAGAAGATCGGGTCACCGACACCGGCCAGCGGGCCCATCAGGCCGACTTTGATACCGTTGATGGCACCATCGTCAATCTCTGCGCCGTTCGCACGCTGCTCTTCCATCGCCAGCGTTACGCCCAGTACGGGGGCCGCAACGTAAGGATGGGTGTTGAAGAATTCCAGGTGACGCTTAATCGCCTGACGACGCGCTTCGTTGTTTTCCGGATACAGGCGTTTGATTGCCGGTACCATGGAGAAGCAGAAGCCCAGCGCCTGCATACGTTCGAAGTTCCATGAACCCTGGAACAGGTTAGAACGAATGAACACGCCACGAATATCACCCGGAGTGAGTTTTTTCTCAGTGGTAGTTTTTGTCATATCAACCATTTCGCTCACCTGCTAGTCCAGTTCGTTATCGAGATCGTTGTTACCAGCAGCCTGCGCTGGGGCACCCGCGACGCGGTTATATTTCGGGCTGAGCTGGATGTAGAGAATCGCCATCACTGCACCAATCACACCCAGAGCGACCAGGTTGAAGTTGGTGAAGGCGGCGGTCACGAAGCCGAGGTAGAAGAACGGCATCAGGTAGCCTGCGCGCATCATGTTGATGACCATCGCGTAACCGACAACCACGATCATGCCGCCTGCGATGTTCAGACCGCCGGTGACCACTTCTGGAATGGCGTTCAGCATGCTCTGGACTTCACTCGTACCGACAGAGATCGCCACGATAACCGCCGGGATCGCAATACGCATCGCCTGCAGGAACAGGGACGACACGTGGATCCAGGATAGCGCCGTCAGGTTGCCGTTTTCGGCCGCCTTATCCGCCGCGTGCTGGAAGGCAACGGTGATGGTACGCACGATGATGGTCAGAACCTGGCCTGCTGCAGCCAGTGGGATCGCCAGGGCGATACCGGCACCAATACTTTGATGACCGGCAATAACCAGAACGGTTGAGATAATCGACGCCAGCGCGGCATCGGGCGCAACCGCTGCACCGATGTTCATCCAGCCGAGGGCAATCATTTCCAGGGTACCACCGATGATGATACCGGTTTTCATATCACCGAGAACGGCACCGATCAACGTACAGGCCACCAGCGGACGGTGGAACTGAAATTCATCAAGTACGGATTCCATACCCGCAATACATGCGACGACGAACACCAGCACAATCTGAAGAGTGGTAATCTCCATTGTACTTCTCCTATTGCATAAGCTTTATGTGAAAAACCGGCGCGGGCTTATTTCCCAACTTTGCCGATCAAATCCATCATTTTCAGTTTCTGATCCGTGGAAACCTTACGGGCTTCCAGCTCAATACCGCGTGCATTCAGCTTGTTGAATGCCTCAATATCTTTTTCATCAACCGAAATCGCGTTGTTGACCTGCGTTTTGCCCTGACGGAAAGCCATACCACCAATGTTAACGGAGGTGATTTTCACGCCGCCTTCAACAATGCGCTCGACGTCTGTTGGGTTAGTGAACAGAAGCATCACGCGCTCGCCCGCATATTTCGGGTTGTTGTAGACGCGGATCATCTTGGCCACATCCACCACGTGCGCGGTAACGCCTGGAGGGGCAACCTGAGTCAGAAGGGTTTTACGTACGGTATCCGCAGCCACTTCGTCACTGACGACGATGATGCGGCGAACGTTGGTCTCTTTGGTCCAGCGTGTCGCCACCTGGCCGTGGATTAAGCGGTCATCAATACGCGCAAGCCCGATGACCATATAATCGTTCGGGCCCATCGGTTTCGCTGGGGCTGCAGCTTTCGGTGCCGCCGCGGCCGGGGCGGGTTTTTCAACCGGTTGCGCTTTAAGCGCCTTAACGCCTTCACGCCCGGTTTCCACCGCCAGGGCCACAAGCTCATCGAAGCTCGGGTTGTCGTCGCGCGCCATGAAGGTTTCCACCAGCATCGGGATATTCACCCCGGCGACAACTTCATAGTGCTCTTTATCGACGACAATACGGCTGGCAGCATTAAACGGGCTGCCGCCCCACGTATCGACGAGAAACAGCACGCCTTTGCTGGTATCCAGCTTCGCGAGTTGAGCGTTGTACTTCTCTATCAGCGTCTCGGCGTTTTCACCGGGAACGAAATCGATCCAGCCGACGTTTTCCTGCTCGCCCAACAGCATCTCTGCCGTCTTGAGTAGCTGCTCAGCAGCCCAACCATGTGTGCCTATGACAATAGCAATGGTCACTTGCTACCTCCTTTTTATCATTAATACGCCTGTCGGGCAGACGTACTGAGAATCGTATTGGCGAACCGAATCGATTCAGATAAGGGTTAGAGTTAAATTAACTAAGACTTCCGCGAATTATTTTAGACAGTGAAAAAATAATTTATGTGATGAAGATCCGTAATTTAGCTTTCCCGATCGAGAAAATTCTCAACACAAATTTAGTCTTATTGCGTTTTTGCAAAAGAACGTAAATCTTTGCGTAAAACCTGTTATCTCTGATATGTTTAGCCTCCGTTTAATTGTTCAGGAGTACAGGGCTACAGCCCGCTATATGGACCGTCACCGACGTCAGTCATCTACCAGGCCATTCCGCGCCTTTTTCGCCGGCGATCCTCGCCAGATCTCGTCTCTGTTTGCCTCTGTTTTGCCCACATTGAGTGGGGCACCGTTTTGTCATTCCTTTAGCAGGAGCTTGCCATGGAATTCTTAATGGACCCGTCAATCTGGGTAGGATTGCTCACGCTGGTCGTACTCGAGATCGTTCTCGGTATTGATAACCTGGTGTTCATCGCCATCCTTGCAGACAAACTGCCGCCAAAACAGCGTGATAAAGCACGTCTGATTGGTCTGTCGCTGGCCTTGATCATGCGACTGGGATTGCTGTCCGTCATTTCGTGGATGGTCACGCTGACCAAGCCACTGTTCTCCGTGATGGATTACACCTTCTCCGGCCGTGACTTGATCATGCTGATCGGGGGGATATTCCTGCTCTTCAAAGCGACGACGGAGCTACACGAACGGCTTGAAAACCGGCAGCATGATGATGGTCATGGTAAGGGCTATGCCAGCTTCTGGGTCGTGGTACTGCAAATTGTCGTGCTTGACGCGGTCTTCTCGCTGGATGCGGTTATTACCGCGGTCGGTATGGTGAACCACCTGCCGGTGATGATGGCGGCTGTCGTCATTGCGATGGCGGTGATGCTGCTGGCGTCGAAACCGCTGACGCGTTTCGTGAACCAGCACCCAACGGTGGTCGTGCTGTGTCTGAGCTTCCTGCTGATGATTGGTCTCAGCCTGGTGGCAGAAGGCTTTGGCTTCCATATTCCGAAAGGCTACCTGTACGCCGCGATTGGTTTCTCGATCATCATTGAGCTGTTTAACCAGATTGCGCGCCGCAACTTCATTAAGCAGCAGTCAAACCAGCCGCTGCGCGCCCGTACCGCTGATGCGATTCTGCGCCTGATGGGCGGTCGTCGCCAGGTGAACGTACAGTCTGATAGCGAGAGCCGTAACCCGGTTCCGGTCCCTGAAGGGGCATTTGTTGAAGAAGAGCGCTACATGATCAACGGCGTGCTCTCCCTGGCCTCCCGTTCCTTGCGTGGGATAATGACCCCGCGCGGTGAAATCAGTTGGGTGGATGCCAACCTGAGCGTGGACGAGATTCGCCAGCAGCTCCTCTCTTCACCGCACAGCCTGTTCCCGGTGTGCCGTGGCGAACTGGATGAAATCATCGGCGTGGTCCGTGCCAAAGAGATGCTGGTGGCGCTGGAAGAGGGCGTCAACGTGGAAGCGATTGCGGCCTCGTCGCCTGCGATTGTCGTTCCGGAAACGCTGGATCCCATCAACCTGCTGGGCGTGCTGCGTCGCGCACGCGGTAGCTTCGTTATCGTCACCAACGAATTTGGCGTGGTTCAGGGTCTTGTCACGCCGCTGGACGTACTGGAAGCGATTGCAGGGGAATTCCCGGATGCGGACGAAACGCCGGAAATCGTTGCGGACGGCGAAGGTTGGTTGGTCAAAGGTACTACTGACCTGCACGCGCTCTCGCATACGCTGGGGCTGGAAAATGTCATTAACGATGAAGAAGACATTGCCACCGTGGCAGGGCTTGTGATTTCGGTTAACGGTCAGATCCCGCGTATCGGCGATGTGATTGAACTGCCGCCGTTGCATATCACCATTGTCGAAGCCAACGACTATCGCGTTGATATGGTGCGTATTGTTAAAGAGCAATCTGCACACGACGAAGAAGAGTAAACTTTTTCAGCGTAACGGCATTAAGGGCACGATGTGTCCATTGTGATGTGCTGGCGGGGGAGAACTTCCCGCCAGCCATTTCGGAAACTCCCGCAGCGGCATTGGCCGCGCAAAGAAATATCCCTGCAAAATATGCACCCCGTGGCGACGTAAATACCGTGACTGTTCCTCGGTTTCTACTCCTTCCGCCACCAGTTCAATATTCAGCCGCTGGCCCAGCGCAATAATGATATCCGTCACCGTTGAGTTTACGGCATCGGTCCCTATGGCGGTGGTAAAGGATTTATCAATTTTCAGCACGTCAGGATGGAGCTTTTCGAGCCAGGAGAGAGAACTGTTGCCGGTGCCAAAATCATCAATGGCGAGCTTAACGCCTTTTCGATGCAGCTCGCGCACTATGCGGTAATCCACGTCCCTCAGGGCATCGCGCTCCGTAAGCTCAACCACCAGCTGCTGGGCCGGGTTTGCACTGAACCACGATTGATTCAGATCCTGCAGCAGGGCGGCGTGGCGGAAGTGGCTGGCGGCCACGTTAATACCGATATGAAAATCGGACGTGGCGGGGAAGTAGCCTATCTGACGTACCGTTTCGGTGATGACATAGCGGGTGAGCGGAATAATCAGGTTGTGTTCTTCTGCCAGAGGAATAAATACGTCCGGCGAGATCCACCCCTGACGAGGGTTATTCCAGCGCAGCAGGATCTCAACGCCGACGCAATCCTGGGTGCGGGCATTGACCAGAGGTTGGCAAAACAGCTCAAATTCCCGCGCCGCAAGCCCCATGTTTATTTCCCATGTAAAGCTCATTCGACGCGCGGTGGCCAGCCAGGCAATGTAGCCCAGCAGCAAGCTCAGCATCAGTGCCAGCGGTAATTGTGTCGGCAGATTTTTGAGTGCTATTGAGCCTGGACCCGGCCCGCTCACGGTGATGCTGAAGGGGTAGCGCGTTGATGCCAGCGACAGAAGCACATCGCCATCATCAAACGTCAGGGTATCCGTAACCTGCTGACCGTAGCGCAGGTAATGATTACCGACGGATAAACCCACATCGGTAATCAGTGGTCGCTGCGGTTCAAGGATCATTCTGGTGAGAAGGTCGATATTGACAACCTCCATCACCCCGTCCTCGCCGTCACCTGAAGCCGGATACCACTGAATGAGGATCGGGCTGCCCTTCAGCAACCACTGGTCGGTCGACAATACCAGCCGGGGTTCTTGCGCGGGAAAAATCGGCAGGAACGTGCTTGCAGGCACGCTGCGTGAACCGAAAATACTCGAGCAGTAGAGAATTCCATCTTTAATCAGGGCAATTGAGCGGACGGTCTGCAGAATGGCCGCCTGTTTGCGTAATACCAGTTGGGCCTGGCTGCAGGGCTGTCCAACCAGGGCCTGTAAAACATCTCGGCGGTTTTCCAGTGAAAGCAGCACTTTTTCGAGGGAGTGTACCGTATGGTCGGCAAAATTCTGGATGCGCTCCTGATTGACGTTACGCTGCGAAATAAACCGAATGCCCAACGTCAGGATGAGCGTAAGGAGCGCAACCGTGACACAGACGATAACGCGTTTTCGGCGATAATCTTTAATGATCGCTTGTGCTTTTTGCATGAACGGTCGCTCTGTAAGCCACCAGCCCCAAAAGCCGGACGCAACAGAGAAAGTGTAGTGGGGATTACATAATGAGACGAGGCGTGACGTTAAAATTCGCCCATCCGTTGCAGATGGGCGAAGGGAAGTATTAGTCGCACTGCACCTTAATGGCCAGACCGCCTCGTGAGGTTTCACGGTATTTGGCGTTCATGTCCTTGCCGGTTTCGTACATGGTTTCGATCACTTTATCCAGTGAAACGCGAGGTTCGCTGGTACGACGCATCGCCATACGGGAGGCGTTGATCGCTTTCACCGACGCAATGGCGTTACGCTCGATGCAAGGCACCTGCACCTGGCCTGCCACCGGGTCACAGGTCAGCCCCAGGTTATGCTCCATGCCGATTTCAGCCGCCACGCACACCTGCTCAGGACTTGCACCCAGCAGTTCCGCGAGGCCAGCCGCTGCCATTGAGCAGGCTACGCCCACTTCACCCTGACAGCCTACTTCCGCGCCAGAAATTGAGGCGTTCATCTTGTACAGCGCACCGATCGCACCCGCAGCCAGGAAGTAACGGATGTAGATATCCGCCGTCACCGGTTCGATAAAGTGGTCATAGTAGGCCAGTACCGCTGGCACAATGCCGCATGCACCGTTGGTTGGCGCCGTCACGACGCGGCCACCGGCGGCGTTCTCTTCGTTCACGGCCAGGGCAAACATGTTCACCCAGTCGACCACGTTCATCGGATCGTTAGAGAACTTGTCCGTCGTCACCAGCATACGGCGCAGCGCGGAGGCACGGCGCGGCACGCGAAGTGGACCCGGCAATACGCCTTCGGTATTCATCCCGCGATCGATACAGGCACGCATGGTTTGCCAGACGTTTGCAAAATAGTCTTCAATCTCTTTCTTGCTGTGCAGCGCCAGTTCGTTCTGCATCACCATGCCGGAAAGCGACAGGCCGGTCTCTTTGCAGTAGCCCAACATCTCGGTAGCAGATTTGAACGGGTAGGGCACGTTAACGTCGCCTACGCTGTCTTTGCCAAAATGTTCTTCATCAACGATAAAACCGCCGCCGATGGAGTAGTAGGTTTTGCTGTAGATCTCTTTTTCGCCGTTCCACGCATGGATGGTCATGCCGTTTTCATGCAGCGGCAGGTTGTCGCTGCGAAAACGCATGCCGTCATCCTGTGGGAAATCCACTTCGTGCTGGCCGTTTGCCAGCAGCAGGCGACCGCGCGCTTCCACGTCGCGGATAAATGCCGGAATGGCATCAATATCAACGGTGTCCGGCATATTACCTGCCAGACCCATAATAATGGCGATATCGGTGTGGTGGCCTTTACCCGTTAATGACAGCGAACCGTAGACGTCTACGGCAACACGGGTAACGCTTTCCAGTAATCCTTTTTCGACCAGATCATCGACGAACTGTTTACCGGCCTTCATCGGCCCTACAGTGTGGGAAGAAGACGGACCAATCCCCACTTTGAACATGTCGAATATACTAATCACTTTTACACTCCTGACAGGGTTACCGGGGTTCCAGTAACGATGTTATAACTGCGCATAGTGTAAGAGGGAACACCAACCTCGGCTTAACTATTCACATGAATTAAACTAATGGTTAACGATGGTTTTGCTAATAGCGCGACAGCGATCGCAAACCTGCCAGAAAAGGGTGGAATGTAAAGTATAGTCAAGGTTTCAGGCCGATCTGCAACGCCAGCTCACGAATGATGCCCGCCGTCATGCCCCAGACAAAATAATGCTGATACCAGGACAACCACACCCGATGGTCATGTCCACGACGCTGAATATCCAGCGGGTGATAACGGCTCAGTCGGAGGGCTTCTTCCAGCGGCATTTCAAACACCGCAGAGACTTCATCGACGCTGGCGTGATACTGAAGATCGGGGGGAATAATGCCGACCACCGGGGTCACCTGGAAACCGGTGACGCTGTCGACAGGGGGTAATACGCCAACGATCTCGACGGCTTCTGGTGGAATCGCGACCTCTTCCTGTGCTTCCCGCAGCGCGGCGGCAATCAGCGACGCATCGGTGCTATCCACTGCGCCGCCCGGAAAGGCGACCTGACCGGCATGTTTACGCATATGCGGCGATCGCTGGGTAAGCAACAGGCCCGGCTGTTCGCGCCGCACCACCGGGATCAGCACCGCCGCCTGACGTTGATTCAGCGCTTCACGGTTCACCGCAGGTCGCAAAAGCTGAAAGCGCGACAAAAAATCATCCAGCGTCAGGTTCTCTTTTTCCACCCGTCAGGTCTCCAGCTGTTGAAGGATACGGTTAACTTTATCAAAAGTTTCCTGATATTCCGCATCGACCTGGCTGTCGGCCACAATGCCGCCCCCTGCGGAACAGTACAGATTCCCGTCGCAGGCTGTTAGCGTGCGGATAGTGATACTGGTATCCATGGTCCCGCAAAGGCTCACATAGCCGATGCTGCCGCACCAGGCGTTGCGGCGGTGCGGCTCCAGTTCATCGATAATTTCCATCGCCCGCACTTTGGGGGCGCCGGTGATGGAGCCTCCCGGAAACGCGGCGCGGAGCAGATCGCAGGCTGTGCGCGAGGCGGGCAGCTGTGCGGTGACGGTGCTGACAAGATGATGCACCGCCGGGAAAGGCTCGACGACGAACAGTTCGGGCACGCGGACGCTGCCCGGCACCGCGACCCGGCCAATATCGTTACGCATCAGGTCGACGATCATCAGGTTTTCCGCGCGGTCTTTCGGGGAGGCGGCGAGTTTTTCCGCCTGCTTGCGGTCGGCCTCGGGATCGGCAAGACGCGGCAAAGTACCTTTAATCGGACGGGTTTGAATCGTGCCCTCGGTCAGATGAATAAAACGCTCGGGCGACAGGCTGAGGACCGCCCCCTGTTCCAGACGCACAAACGCGCTGAAGGGCGCCTTATTGCTGGCATTAAGACGGGTAAACGCCTGCCACTCATCTCCCCGGTATGTCGCCTGGAAACGTTGGGCGAGGTTGACCTGGTAGCAGTCACCGCTGTGCAGATACGCCTGAACGCGCGCGAATTTTTCGGCATACTCCGCTGCGCTCATATTTGAACGCCAGTCGGAGGTCAGCGTGAACGGCCCTGCAGGTGCAGGCTGTTGCGCCTCAAGCCACACCAGACGCGCCTGCACGTCACGATGGCTTAGCAGGGAAACCGTTTTTTTCTGGTGATCAACAATTAATGCCCAGTCGTAAAGTCCCACCGCCATATCGGGCAGCGGAATATCATCCTGAGCAAGATCAGGCAGCGTTTCGAAACGGCGACCCAGATCGTAACCAAACAGACCCAGCGCGCCCCCCTGAAAAGGCAGGTCCGGGTTCGGTGTGGCAGATAAGCCCAGCGCGTTAATGGCTTGCTGAAGCTGCACCAGCGGATCGTCCGTTAACGACAGGTCATCGGTTGTCAGCGTCTTGACCGGGTCGGCCACGACAATATCAAACCGGCTGTAGGGGTGATCCGCATGGCCGGAGTGCAGCAGCATCGCAAACGGAAGGTGGCTCAGGCGAGCAAACCAGAACTCAGCGGCGTCAGCACGCCAGGGCAGGGTAATAACAGTGGGGAAGCGCATGTTCATGTATGGCATACTACCGGGCAGCGTGAAATAATTAGCGCGAATAATTTAGCAGGAGTTGACGATGTTTGCAGGTTTACCTTCTCTGAGCCATGAACAGCAGCAGAAAGCGGTTGAACGTATCCAGGAACTGATGTCCCAGGGGATGAGCAGCGGACAGGCGATTACCGTTGTCGCTCAGGAGATTCGCGCCAGTCATTCCGGCGAGCGGATTGTGGCGCGATTCGAAGATGAAGATGAAGATCAAGAAGAGTAATCGGGCTTACACCGCCGCGATAATCTTGATCTCGACCTTGTACTCCGGTTTCATCAGCGTGGCCTGTACGGTGCAGCGTACAGGCGCGTGACCCGCCACCACCCACGCATCCCAGGCTTTGTTCATCGCCGCGAAATCGTCCTTGTTTGCCAGGAAAATCGTCGCATCCAGAATGCGCGATTTGTCGCTGCCCTGTTTTTCCAGCACCGCGTCAATCTGCGCCAGGGTGTTCGCCGTCTGCTCGAACGCATCCGCGTCCAGGTTAGCCGGTACGCCGGTGTAGTAGAGCGTCTGGTTATGGATCACCACATCAGACCAGCGGGCTTCGGCATCAATGCGCACAATCGTCATAAACGTTTCCTCGTTATTTTGCGTATTCAGGCGGCAAGACTGCCATATTGTGCATCTGTCGTCACTATTTGGGGTGGCACAGGAAAGGATGGGCTGACATAATCCCTGTGCAAAAATACAGTGAGAGAGCACCGTGGCAGACGATTTTTCCCCTGAAGGTCAATTAGCGCAGGCTATCCCCGGCTTCAAACCCCGTGAACCTCAGCGTCAGATGGCGCACGCCGTTGCGCACGCTATCGATAAGGCTCAGCCGCTGGTGGTCGAAGCCGGAACCGGCACGGGTAAAACCTATGCTTACCTTGCTCCGGCGCTGCGGGCGAAGAAGAAGGTGATTATTTCCACAGGATCGAAGGCGCTGCAGGATCAGCTCTACAGCCGCGATTTGCCCACGGTGGCGAAAGCGCTGAAATACAAAGGGCGTCTGGCTCTGCTGAAAGGGCGTTCTAACTACCTTTGCCTTGAGCGTCTCGAGCAGCAGGCGCTGGCGGGTGGCGATCTGCCGGTACAGACGCTGAGCGACGTCATTATCCTTCGGTCATGGGCGAACCAGACCGAAGAGGGGGACATCAGCACCTGCGCGAGCGTGCCGGAAGACTCTCCTGCCTGGCCGCTGGTGACCAGCACCAACGATAACTGCCTCGGCAGCGACTGCCCGCTGTATAAAGACTGCTTTGTGGTTAAAGCCCGCAAAACTGCCATGGACGCCGACGTCGTGGTGGTAAACCATCACCTGTTTCTCGCGGATATGGTGGTCAAAGACAGCGGTTTCGGCGAGCTGATCCCCGAGGCGGACGTGATGATCTTCGATGAAGCGCACCAGCTCCCGGATATCGCCAGCCAGTATTTCGGCCAGTCGCTCTCGAGCCGCCAGCTTCAGGACCTGGCGAAAGATTTCACCATCGCCTATCGCACCGAATTAAAAGATACCCAGCAGCTGCAGAAATGCGCCGACCGTCTGGCCCAAAGCGCGCAGGATTTCCGCTTACAGCTCGGCGAGCCGGGCTATCGCGGTAACCTGCGCGAACTGCTGGCGGACAAAAATATCCAGCGCGCGCTGCTGCTGCTCGATGATGCCCTGGAACTCTGCTACGACGTGGCGAAACTCTCGCTTGGACGCTCCGCGCTGTTAGATGCAGCGTTTGAACGCGCCACGCTGTATCGCGGGCGGCTCAAACGGCTGAAAGAGATTAACCAGCCGGGCTTCAGCTACTGGTATGAGTGCACCTCGCGGCATTTCACGCTGGCGCTCACGCCGCTGACGGTGGCGGATAAATTTAAAGAGGTGATGGCGCAAAAACCGGGAAGCTGGATCTTCACCTCGGCAACCCTGTCGGTGAATGACGATCTGCATCACTTCACGGAACGCCTCGGCATTGAGGAGGCGGAATCGCTGCTCCTGCCCAGCCCGTTCGATTACGAAAAACAGGCGCTGCTCTGCGTTCCCCGTAATCTGCCGCTGCCGAACCAGCCGGGCGCGGCGCGCCATCTGGCGGCGATGTTAAAACCGATGATTGAGGCCAACAACGGCCGCTGCTTTATGCTCTGCACCTCTCACGCCATGATGCGTGACCTCGCCGAGCAGTTCCGCGCCACCATGACGCTGCCGGTTCTGCTGCAGGGCGAAACCAGCAAAGGCCAGCTGTTACAGCAGTTTGTTTCCGCCGGTAATGCCCTGCTGGTGGCGACCAGCAGCTTCTGGGAAGGGGTCGACGTGCGCGGCGATACCCTCTCGCTGGTCATCATCGACAAACTGCCGTTTACGTCCCCGGACGATCCGCTGCTGAAGGCGCGGATGGAAGATTGCCGTCTGCGCGGAGGCGATCCGTTTGACGAGGTCCAGCTGCCGGACGCGGTGATTACCCTCAAGCAAGGAGTAGGGCGTTTGATCCGCGACGTTACCGATCGCGGGGTGCTGGTCATTTGCGATAACCGGCTGGTGATGCGTCCTTACGGGGCAACCTTCCTTGCCAGCCTGCCGCCCGCCCCGCGGACGCGGGACATAAAACGCGCGGTGCGCTTCCTGGCAAACCCAACGGCGGAGTAATTCGCCCCGGAGTGTGCTAAGATGCGCGCCATTTTGTGACTGACCCTTGCGAGAGCGCGACGACTGATGCGAATTCTGGCTATTGATACCGCGACAGAGGCTTGCTCTGTCGCTCTGTTGAACGACGGTGCTGTTTCTGCTCATTTCGAAGAGTGCCCACGGGAACACACCCAACGTATTCTGCCCCTGGTAAAAGCCATGTTAACCCAGGGCAACACCTCCTTAACCGACCTCGACGCGCTGGCCTTTGGCCGTGGCCCTGGCAGCTTTACGGGCGTGCGTATCGGGATTGGCATTGCGCAGGGGCTGGCGCTGGGCGCTGAACTGCCGATGATCGGCGTATCTACCCTCGCCACCATGGCGCAGGGTGCCTGGCGTATGACTGGCGCAACCCGCGTGCTGGCGGCGATTGATGCCCGTATGGGCGAAGTTTACTGGGCTGAATATACTCGTGATGAAAACGGCGTCTGGCACGGTGAAGAGACGGAAGCCGTGTTGACGCCTGATGCCGTCACCGAACGCCTGAAACAGCTCTCAGGCGAGTGGGCGACGGTAGGGACGGGCTGGCCGGCATGGCCGGAAATGGGGAACGACACCGGCGTAACGCTGGTTGACGGCAATATGCTTCTGCCTGCAGCCGAAGATATGCTTCCCATTGCCTGTCAGCTGTTCGCGAAAGGAAAAACCGTTGCCGTTGAACAGGCTGAGCCGGTTTATTTACGAAACACCGTTGCGTGGAAGAAACTTCCAGGCCGCGAGTGAATCTCAGTAACAGGAACTGAGAAAAAGGAGTCGCATCATGGCGGTTCAAACTAAAGTTGTTCGCCTTTTAATGGCAGGCGTTGTTGCCACAGCACTGAGCGGTTGCGTAACCGTTCCTGATGCGATTAAGGGCAGTAGCCCAACGCCACAGCAGGATCTGGTGCGCGTTATGAATGCGCCTGAGCTGTATGTTGGGCAGGAATCGCGCTTCGGCGGCAAGGTGATCGAGGTCTTTAACCAGCAGGGTAAAACCCGTCTGGAAATTGCGACGGTGCCGCTGGACAGCGGTGCTCGCCCCGTACTGGGGGAGGCCTCGCGCGGGCGCATTTATGCAGACGTCAGCGGTTTCCTTGACCCGGTCGATTTCCGTGGACAACTGGTGACCGTTGTGGGGCCGATTACCGGTTCGGTGCAGGGCAAAATCGGCAGCACGCCGTATAAATTTATGACCATGCAGGTGACGGGCTACAAACGCTGGCGTATTGCCCAGCAGGTCGTCATGCCGCCACAGCCGATCGATCCGTGGATGTGGGGCCCTCATCCTTACCGTTATGGTTACCCCGGCTGGGGCTGGTATAACCCGGGCCCGGCGCAGGTTCAAACGATCGTAACTGAGTAACTAACTGTTATTATTAGGAAAGAGACAGCGGCTCAGCCGCTGTCTCTGTTTTTTTACGGATAAAATGAAAAAAAAGAGTGACGCGCTTCGCAACCTGCAATCTGAACAATTAATAAACTGGTACGCTGAGTTAATATAATGTTAACAAACTGTTTATTATCGGGGCTGTGATGACGACGAATACTCATTTCAGAGGTGATGCATTGAAAAAGGTTTGGCTTAACCGGTATCCCGCAGATGTGCCTGCGGAGATCAATCCTGACCGTTATCAATCCCTGGTTGAATTATTTGAACACTCGGTGCGGCGTTACGCTGACCAGCCTGCGTTTGTGAACATGGGCGAAGTGATGACCTTCCGTAAGCTGGAAGAGCGTAGCCGGGCGTTTGCGGCGTATTTACAGGAAGGGCTGGGACTGCAAAAAGGGGACCGCGTCGCGCTGATGATGCCAAACCTGCTGCAATACCCGGTAGCGCTGTTCGGCATCCTGCGAGCCGGGATGATTGTCGTCAACGTGAACCCGCTGTATACCCCGCGAGAACTTGAGCATCAGTTGAACGACAGCGGCGCGGTCGCAATTGTCATTGTCTCGAACTTTGCCCACACGCTGGAAAAAGTGGTCGACAGAACCCAGGTAAAACACGTCATTCTGACGCGCATGGGCGATCAGCTTTCCACGGCCAAAGGCACGCTGGTTAACTTTGTCGTTAAATACGTGAAGCGGCTGGTACCAAAATATCACCTGCCGGACGCCATTTCCTTCCGCCGTGCGCTGCACGCGGGCTACCGTATGCAATACGTCAAACCGGAAGTAGTATCAGAGGATCTGGCGTTCCTGCAGTACACCGGTGGCACCACCGGCGTGGCGAAAGGCGCGATGTTGACGCACCGGAACATGCTGGCGAACCTTGAACAGGTGAACGCCACTTACGGGCCTCTGCTGCATCCGGGCAAAGAGGTGGTGATCACCGCGCTTCCTCTGTATCACATCTTTGCGCTGACCATGAACTGCCTGCTGTTTATTGAGCTGGGTGGTCAGAACATCCTCATCACCAATCCGCGCGATATCCCGGGCCTGGTGAAAGAGCTGGCGAAATATCCGTTCACCGCCATGACCGGGGTAAATACCCTGTTTAACGCGCTGCTTAATAACAAAGAGTTCCAGCAGCTGGACTTCTCCACGCTGCACCTCTCCGCAGGCGGCGGGATGCCCGTTCAGCAGGCGGTCGCCGAGCGCTGGGTGAAGCTGACGGGTCAGTATCTGCTGGAAGGCTATGGTCTGACGGAGTGCGCGCCGCTGGTGAGCGTGAACCCGCACGACATTGACTACCACAGCGGCAGCATTGGCCTGCCTGTTCCGTCGACCGAAGCGAAGCTGGTGGATGATGAGGATAACGAAGTGCCTCATGGTGAGCCAGGCGAGCTGTGCGTAAGAGGGCCGCAGGTGATGCTGGGCTACTGGCAACGTCCGGATGCTACGGACGAGATTATCAAAGACGGCTGGCTGCATACCGGCGATATTGCCGTGATGGACGACGAAGGTTTCCTGCGCATTGTCGATCGTAAGAAAGACATGATCCTGGTCTCCGGCTTTAACGTCTACCCGAACGAAATCGAAGATGTGGTCATGCAGCACAGCGGCGTGCTCGAAGTGGCGGCTGTGGGCGTCCCTTCCGGCAGCAGCGGTGAAGCGGTGAAGATATTTGTGGTCAAGAAAGATCCTTCGCTGAATGAGGAAGAGCTGATAACCTTCTGCCGTCGTCAGTTGACGGGCTACAAGGTGCCGAAGCTGGTGGAATTCCGCGATGAACTGCCAAAATCCAACGTCGGGAAGATATTACGACGAGAATTACGTGACGAAGCCCGTGCCAAAGTAGACAATAAGGCCTGAGCTTCACGTTAATCGCCCAGACGCCGGTTAAGCCGGCGTTTTTTATGGGCGCAAACAAAAGAGAAAATGATTTGAATTACCAGATGATCACGACCAACGACGAGCTGGCTTCGCTGTGCGAAGTGACGCGCGACTATCCCGCCATCGCCCTGGATACCGAGTTTGTCCGTACGAGAACCTATTATCCGCAGCTGGGCCTGATTCAGATGTACGACGGCAAACATGTCTCGCTGATTGACCCGCTCGGTATTACTGACTGGGCACCAATGCGCGAGTTGCTGCTGGATAGGGCCGTGACCAAATTCCTGCATGCGGGCAGTGAAGATCTGGAAGTGTTTATGAATACCTTTGGCATCATGCCGCAGCCGCTCATTGATACGCAGATCCTCGCGGCGTTCAGCGGGCGTCCGCTCTCATGGGGCTTTGCTGCCATGGTTGAGGAATACACCGGCCTGACGCTGGACAAAAGCGAATCCCGTACCGACTGGCTGGCGCGTCCGCTGACCGAGCGTCAGCTGGAATATGCGGCGGCAGACGTCTTCTACCTGCTGCCGATTGCCGGACAGCTGATGAAGGAGGCAGAAGCCTCCGGCTGGCTGTCTGCTGCGCTTGATGAGTGCCGAATGACCCAGCTGCGTCGTCAGGAAGTGGTTGACCCGAAAGAGGCCTGGCGCGATATCACAAACGCCTGGCAGCTTCGCACGCGTCAGCTGGCGTGCCTGCAGCTATTAGCGGACTGGCGTTTGCGCAAAGCGCGCGAGCGCGATCTGGCCGTGAATTTTGTGGTGCGTGAAGAGCATCTGTGGGCGGTCGCGCGCTACATGCCGGGCAGCATGGGTGAACTGGACAGCATTGGGCTTTCGGGTAGCGAAATTCGTTTCCACGGCAAAACCCTGCTCGCGCTGGTGGCACAGGCACAGCAAACGGCGGATGAAGACCTGCCGGAACCGCTGCTGAATCTGATGGATATGCCGGGCTATCGTAAAGCGTTTAAAGATATCAAGGCGCTGGTGCAGGACGTCGCAACGGAAAGCAAGCTGAGCGCGGAGCTCCTGGCATCACGTCGTCAGATTAATCAGTTGCTGAACTGGCACTGGAAGCTGAAGCCGCAGAATGGGCTGCCGGAGATGGTGGCGGGCTGGCGCGGGGAATTGATGGCCGATCGCCTGAATACGCTGCTGGAAGGTTATCCGCGATAAAAATATGCCGGGCGATATACCCGGCATATTCCCCCGGTGGCGCTGCGCTTACCGGGGCTACGAAATCACAAACCTACGGACGCGACTCTTCCGCTTCTGGCAACGTAACGTTTAGCTCCAGAATCGAAATATCCCCGTCTTTTTGCTCCAGCTGTACGGTGACCATCTCCGGGTCAATCTGCACGTACTTACAAATCACTTCCAGGATGTCCTTGCGCAGCTGCGGCAGGTAGTGAGGCTCGGCGTCGCTACGACGACGCTCCGCAACGATAATTTGCAGACGTTCTTTTGCGATGTTGGCGGTGCTTTTTTTCCGCGAGAGAAAAAAGTCCAGTAATGCCATAACTTATCCTCCGAACAGGCGTTTGAGGAAACCTTTCTTCTCTTCTTCAATGAAGCGGAAAGGACGTTCTTCTCCCAGCAGACGGTCAACGGTATCGGCGTAAGCTTTACCTGCATCTGCCATCGTATCCAGAATCACTGGCTCACCCTGGTTAGAGGCGCGTAACACGGACTGATCTTCCGGGATAACGCCAACCAGTTTGATGCGCAGGATCTCCAGCACGTCTTCCATGCTCAGCATGTCACCTTTGTTCACGCGGCCCGGGTTGTAACGGGTCAGCAGCAGGTGCTCTTTGATCGGTTCCTGACCATTTTCCGCACGGCGGGATTTTGAGGCGAGGATACCGAGAATTCGGTCTGAGTCACGCACGGACGAGACTTCAGGGTTCGTGGTGATGATGGCTTCATCCGCGAAGTAGAGCGCCATCAGCGCACCGGTTTCGATACCGGCAGGGGAGTCACAGACGACGAAGTCGAACTCCATCTTTTTCAGATCGTCGAGCACCTTTTCCACGCCTTCGCGGGTCAGCGCGTCTTTGTCACGGGTCTGAGACGCCGGAAGAATGTAGAGGTTCTCGGTGCGCTTGTCTTTAATCAGCGCCTGGTTAAGCGTGGCATCGCCCTGGATGACGTTTACGAAGTCATACACGACGCGACGCTCACAACCCATGATCAGGTCCAGGTTACGCAGGCCGATATCGAAATCGATAACGACGGTTTTCTTTCCCTTCTGGGCCAAACCAGTAGCGATGGCCGCGCTGGAGGTGGTCTTGCCAACGCCTCCTTTACCCGAAGTAACAACAATAATGCGTGCCATAGAAATTCCTTGTTAAAAAGGGATCAATTCAACGGTTGAACGGTCAACGCGTCGTCTGCCAGCAGCAGACGAGCCGCTTTGCCATAAAATTCGGCTGGGATCTTGTCGCTCAGCCAATATTCACCTGCGATGGACACCAGTTCCGCCGTCAGGTGACTACAAAATATTTGTGCTTCCCGATCGCCACTTGCGCCCGCGAGCGCACGCCCACGCATCATACCGTAGACGTGAATATTGCCATCCGCAATCAGTTCAGCGCCAGCACTGACGTGGCTTGTAACAATTAGATCACAGTTTGGCGCATAAATTCGCTGACCGGAACGAACCGGCACATCAATCAATCGCGTTTTTGTGACAGGTGTAACGTTTTGAACCGGGGGAGGGGGCGTCTGCACTGCCGCTGGGGCCGAACGAGGGGCTTTTTCTTTGCCTTCGGTCAGAAGCGGTAGCCCTGCCCGGTCAATCTCGGCTTTCAGTTCAGCATCTTTACAGCCGCTAATGCCGACAATACGCAGCCCGGTGGATGAAACCGCCTGCTGGAGAAGTTTCCAGTTAACCGGGGCATCCAGACCGCTCACATTGACGACAACGGGGGCATGTTTCAGAAAGGCGGGTGCCTGCGCGATTTTATCTTCTAACGCCTGACGAATAACCTCGGGTTTTGCATCATGCAAATGAACCACTGATAAGGTGAAGCTACTGCCTTTAAGCTCGATGGGCGTGTTTGACATCCTGGCCTTACTCAATTTGCTATTAACCGCAACAACTCGCTGCGATATTCCGAAGAGTATCAGGCATGTTATAGTCAGGAGTATATTGAGGCAAGCAACCACCCATTAATTCAGAGTAAAAACATGTTTTGTGTGATCTATAGAAGTACAAGCCGTGACCAGACCTATCTTTATGTCGAAAAGAAAGACGATTTTTCGCGCGTGCCTGAAGAATTAATGAAAAACTTTGGCCGCCCTCAGCTGGCGATGCTGCTGCCGCTTGACGGGCGTAAGACGCTGGTGAATGCCGATCTGGAAAAAGTGAAATTGGCATTAACCGAGCAAGGCTATTATTTACAGCTTCCGCCACCACCCGAGAATTTATTAAAACAGCATCTTGAGGTGAACGGAAAGAAATAAACCCGGACGCTTCCGGGAACAACACATCAACCGTTTAGGGGTCGACCATGTATCAACATCATAACTGGCAAGGTGCATTACTGGATTATCCCGTCAGCAAAGTCGTCTGCGTGGGCAGCAACTACGCAAAACACATTCAGGAAATGGGCAGCGCGACGCCAGACGAGCCGGTACTGTTTATTAAGCCCGAAACCGCACTCTGCGATATTCGCCAGCCGCTGGCGTTACCGCAAGGGTTGGGTTCTGTCCACCACGAAGTGGAGCTGGCCGTGCTGATTGGCGCCACGCTGCGCCAGGCTTCTGAAGAGCATGTGCAAAAAGCGATTGCCGGTTACGGTGTCGCCCTGGATCTCACCCTGCGTGATGTGCAGGGCAAGATGAAGAAAGCGGGGCAACCGTGGGAAAAAGCCAAAGGCTTTGATAATTCCTGCCCCATTTCGGGTTTTGTCCCGGTGAGCGAGTTTACTGATGACCCGCAGGACACCCCGCTCAGCCTGAAGGTGAACGGCGAGGTTCGCCAGCAGGGCACCACGGCCGACATGATTCACAAGATCGTCCCGCTGATTGCCTACATGAGCCGCTTCTTCACCCTTAAACCGGGTGATGTGATCCTGACCGGTACGCCAGAGGGCGTCGGCCCGCTCAACGGTGGCGATGAGCTTGAGGTCAGTTTCAACGGCCTGTCGCTGAAAACACGCGTGCTGTAAAAACACCTTGCCGCCCGAAATGGGCGGCAAAACTTGCATCAACGTGCCAGACTCGTTATAAGGTGCGCTTTCTTTTGACGTGTGGACATCCTGATGAACGACATCCCTTTCTGGCAAAGTAAAACGCTCGACGACATGACCGACGCGGAGTGGGAGTCGTTGTGCGACGGCTGCGGACAGTGCTGCCTGCACAAGCTGATGGATGAGGATTCCGACGAGATCTATTTCACCAACGTCGCCTGTAAGCAGCTGAACATCAAAACCTGCCAGTGCCGCAACTACGAACGCCGCTTCGAGTACGAGCCGGACTGCATCAAATTAACCCGTGAAAATTTGCCGACCTTTGAGTGGTTACCGCACACCTGCGCGTATCGCCTGCTGGCGGAAGGAAAAGATCTGCCGAAATGGCATCCGCTGCTGACCGGCTCTAAAGCGGCTATGCACGGCGAACGCATTTCCGTGCGCCATATTGCGGTGAAAGAGTCTGAAGTGCGGGACTGGGAAGACCACATCATGAATCACCCTAATCGGTGATAATAAAAAACCCGCGAGGCGGGTTTTTTATTATGCGCTGTTGTGTCGGGTGGCGCTGCGCTTACCCGACCTACAAAACCGTAGGCCCGCGCAAGCGAAGCGCCGCCGGGCAACTTAGCGCCCGAACAGATCGCGTTTCTTCGGCTTAAACGGCTGGGCAATCAGCACCAGCAGGGCCACAACGAAGTAGGCCACAAAAATACCCACCAGCCACTGCGGCATCTCCAGCGTCAGGAATTCCCACTGACGTACAGAACAGTCGCCGGACGCCACAAACACCTGCGGCAGCCACTTATCCAGCGGCAGCCAGCTCGGGAAGCGGGCGGCAAAATCACAGGTCATAAACGGTGACGGATGCAGCTGCATCATGGTGTGCTCCCAGGAGAGTTCAATTCCCTTCCAGGCACTGTACAGCCAGATAGCGATACCGGCATAGCGTAACGGTGATTTCGGGGCAATCGCGCCCACCAGACCCGCGCCCATAATGCCGAACAATGCGCAACGTTCGTAGATACACAGCACGCAGGGCTTCAACCCCATCATATGCTGGAACCACAACGCGACCATTTCCAGCGCAAAGGCGGTCAGGGCCATTAACAACCACGCTCCGCGACCGCGAGAGCACTGGTTTAAAAATCTCAACATAATCATTTCCCTGGAACATGCTTAGAAAGCGCAGTGTAAACGAATTCGTTTTCCGCGCCACCTGTACCTGACGAAATAAAACGTAATTGGATGTTTATCATGCGAAAAGGCAAACGGGCAGCGAACTGCCCGATTTACACATCTTAATGCGCGGCAAGTATACCCGCTTGTATCAGCCAGTGCGTATAAGGAATGAGGGTAATTTTGACGCAAAGCAAACCCACAATCGTCAGTACCAGCGTATAGGGCAGGGCCATCCAGACCATTCTTCCATAAGAAAGTCGTATGAGTGGCGCAAGCGCTGAGGTCAGCAGGAACAGGAATGCGGCCTGGCCGTTAGGTGTCGCCACGGAAGGGAGGTTGGTACCGGTGTTGATCGCCACCGCTAGCAGCTCAAATTGTTGAGCGCTGATAACGCCTTGCTCCATGGCTGCTTTCGCTTCGTTGATATACACCGTGCCGACAAAAACGTTATCAGAAATGGAGGAGAGCAAACCGTTAAACAGGTAAAACAGCGAAAGCTGGGCGTCGGGCGCGGCCTGTAATACAAAAGCAATAATCGGCGCAAACAGGTGCTGATCGATAATCACCGCCACCACCGCAAAGAATACCGCCAGCAGCGCGGTAAACGGCAGGGCTTCGGTAAAGGCTTTGCCGATAGCGTGCTCGTCGGTTACGCCGCTAAAGGTGGTGGCGAGAATAATAACCGACAGGCCAATTAACCCCACCTCAGCAAGATGAAAAGCCAGCGCAGCGATAAGCCAGACGCCAATGATGCCTTGTGCGATCAGGCGTAGCGTATCCTGGCGTGTGCGCTGACGGCGACTTTGCACGTCGAATCTATGCAGCTCCTGTCGCACCGTTTCAGGCAGCTTCGCGCCGTAGCCAAAGACGCTGAATTTCTCGACAAGAATACAGGTGACGACGCCGCAGATCAGCACCGGAACGCTCACTGGCGCCATGCGCAGGAAGAATTCGCCGAAATGCCAGTCCGCCGCTTTGGCGATGATCAGGTTTTGCGGTTCCCCCACCATCGTCATCACGCCGCCCAGCGCCGTACCCACACCCGCATGCATCATCAGGCTACGCAGGAATGCGCGGAACTGCTCCAGCACCTCACGGTTATGCGCGTCGACATGGCTATCGTCCTGCAAATCCTCACCGGGTCGAGAAGACGCGACGCGATGATAAATGCCGTAAAAGCCGACGGCCACGCTAATCACGACGGCCACCACCGTCAGGGCATCAAGGAAGGCCGACAGAAACGCTGCCGCGAGACAAAACGCCACCGACAGGATCGTTTTTGAGGGAATGCTCAGCAGCAGCCGGGTAAAGATAAACAGCAGTAGCTGCTTCATAAAGTAGATGCCAGCCACCATAAACATCAGCAGCAGAAGCACCTCAAGATTGGATGCCAGCTCCTGTTTAACATGCTCCGCGCTGGTCATGCCAATCACCACCGCTTCAAATGCCAGCAGGCCGCCGGGAAGGAGTGGATAGCATTTCAGCGCCATCGCCAGGGTGAAGATAAATTCCGCCACCAGCAGCCATCCGGCAACAAACGGATTGACATAAAACAGGATGGGGTTAACGACCAGGAATACCAGAAGTATGAGTTTGTACCAGTCAGGTGACTGGCCTAAAAAGTTGCGCCACAGCGCGCGGCCAAATGAAATTTCCACGACAGACGTCCTTCCCCGTCAAATAAGGCAAAACATCAGTATACGCAAAAATGGTGGCGTAGAGGGGCATTAGGTCAAATTGTAAATTTCACAAAAATGAAACGGCGATCCCTCTTTTCTCTCTTTGCTGCGCTATCTGCCTCTGCGAGCCTCTGGTATGATGAGTCCAATTTGCTAAAGCTGTGTAATGGAAATCTCACTATGGTCATTAAGGCGCAGAGCCCGGCGGGTTTCGCGGAAGAGTACATCATTGAAAGCATCTGGAATAATCGTTTCCCTGCGGGATCAATTCTACCTGCTGAACGCGAACTCTCTGAACTGATTGGCGTCACCCGTACTACGTTGCGTGAAGTTCTGCAGCGTCTGGCACGTGATGGCTGGTTGACGATTCAGCACGGCAAGCCAACAAAAGTAAACAACTTCTGGGAAACGTCCGGGCTGAACATTCTTGAAACGCTGGCGCGTCTCGACCACGAAAGTGTGCCGCAGCTGATCGACAATCTGCTCTCCGTGCGTACCAACATCGCGACTATCTTTATCCGTACCGCGTTCCGTCAGCATCCTGAAGATGCGCTCGCGGTGCTGGCCAGCGCGAACGAGGTCGAAGACCACGCTGACGCTTTCGCCACGCTTGACTATAACGTCTTCCGCGGCCTGGCCTTTGCCTCCGGTAACCCGATTTACGGCCTGATCCTGAACGGGATGAAAGGGCTCTATACCCGTATCGGTCGCCACTACTTTGCTAACCCTGAAGCCCGCAGCCTGGCGCTGGGTTTCTACCATAAGCTGAGCAAGCTCTGTACCGAAGGGCTGCACGATCAGGTTTATGAGACGGTGCGTCGCTATGGGCATGATTCCGGTGAAATCTGGCACCGCATGCAGAAAACGCTCCCAGGCGATTTAGCGATTCAGACCCGCTAAAAGAAAAAACCTCTCTTATGAGAGGTTTTTTTTCGTCGGGTGGCGGCTACGCCTTACCCGACCTACGGTTCTTGTAGGCTCGGTAAGCGTAGCGCCACAGGGCAAAAGCGACACTACAGCGTATTCAACCGCGCCGGGCACCGCTCCAGCAGCTCCACGCTGCCGTCTTCATTCTGCTGTTCAAGCAACACGTCAAAGCCCCACAGCCGATGCACGTGCTTCAGCACCTCTTTACGCCCTTTATCCAGCGGCGCGCGGTTGTGCGGGATATAGCGCAGCGTCAGGGAGCGGTCACCGCGTAAATCCACATTCCATACCTGAATATTCGGCTCAAGGTTGCTCAGGTTGTACTGGGAAGAGAGGCGAGAGCGGATCTCGCGGTATCCCTCTTCGTTATGGATCGCCGAAATTTCCAGGTAGTTGTTACGGTCATCATCCAGCACGGTGAAGAAACGGAAATCTCGCATGATCTTCGGCGACATAAACTGGCTGATAAAGCTCTCATCCTTAAAGTCACGCATCGCGAAATGCAGCGTTTCCAGCCAGTCAGAACCGGCGATGTCCGGGAACCAGTATTTGTCTTCCTCCGTCGGGGACTGGCAGATGCGCTTGATGTCCTGGAACATCGCAAAGCCAAGGGCGTACGGGTTGATGCCGCTGTACCATGGGCTGTTATAAGCAGGCTGGAACACCACGTTGGTGTGGCTGTGCAGAAACTCCATCATAAAGCGCTCGGAGACTTTCCCTTCGTCATACAGGTGGTTAAGGATGGTGTAGTGCCAGAAGGTCGCCCAGCCTTCGTTCATCACCTGCGTCTGTTTCTGCGGGTAGAAATACTGGCTCACCTTGCGCACGATGCGCAGGATCTCACGCTGCCACGGCTCCAGCAGCGGGGCGTTTTTCTCCATAAAGTAGAGAAGGTTTTCCTGCGGCTCGGAAGGGTAGCGACGCGCCTCGGCGACGGTTTTCTCCTCTTCACGTTTTGGCAGGGTGCGCCACAGCATATTCACCTGGCTTTGCAGATACTCCTCGCGGCTCTTCTGCCGGGCTTTCTCTTCCTGCAATGAGATCTTCTGCGGACGCTTATAGCGGTCAACGCCGTAGTTCATCAGCGCGTGGCAGGAATCGAGCAGTTTTTCCACTTCATCCACGCCGTAGCGCTCTTCGCATTCGGTAATGTATTTACGGGCGAAAATCAGGTAATCGACAATCGAGCTGGCATCCGTCCAGCTTCGGAAAAGATAGTTGTTCTTGAAGAAAGAGTTGTGCCCGTAGCAGGCGTGCGCCATCACCAGCGCCTGCATGGTAATGGTGTTCTCTTCCATCAGATAGGCAATACACGGATTGGAGTTAATGACGATCTCATACGCCAGCCCCTGTTGACCGTGTTTATACAGCCGCTCCGTTTCAATAAATTTCTTACCAAAAGACCAGTGCGGATAGTTGATCGGCATCCCGACGCTGGAGTAGGCATCCATCATCTGTTCGGACGTAATGACTTCAATTTGATGGGGATAGGTATCCAGGCGATACAGTTTTGCTACCCGGTCAATCTCGGCCAGATAGACATCAAGAAGCTCGAAGGTCCAGTCGGGTCCATCGCTCAGACGTGTGTTGTCCTTGGATATGGAATCAATAGTAGCCATTAGCGCGCCCTCGTTGTTGGGAGCTCTCTCTGTCTGGAGAGCCTCCTTTCAAGCATAGATCAACGTGTTAAAAAGCGTGCTGAAGCAGAAATTTTTTCTTTGCGATTTCGCGTTTTTGATACGGCAAAAAAAGCGGGTCTCGCAGAGTTTTATGCTGGCTAAAAATAACGCGCAGCAGGAGATTCCAAATTGGCACTATCCCCTGATACAGAGGGATGTGTGAGGTAAGTCACCATAAAAAAGTCGTATGTTGAATAATATTTTCAACTAGGTTATCAATCTGTAATTAGAAGATTGTTCTTTTGCACATAATGGAGTGGCTATGCGTGTTGTCATACTGGGAAGTGGTGTCGTTGGCGTAACCAGCGCCTGGTATTTAAGTCAGGCGGGGCATGAGGTTACCGTTATCGATCGTGAATCTGGCCCGGCGCTTGAAACCAGTGCGGCGAACGCCGGACAAATCTCTCCGGGTTATGCGGCGCCGTGGGCAGCACCCGGCGTGCCGTTAAAGGCGATTAAGTGGATGTTCCAGCGTCACGCGCCGCTGGCGATCAGTCTCGACGGCACGCAGTTCCAGCTGAAGTGGATGTGGCAGATGCTGCGCAACTGTGACACCCGCCACTACATGGAAAATAAAGGACGCATGGTGCGTCTGGCGGAGTACAGCCGTGATTGCCTGAAAGCCTTACGCGCCTCGACGGGCATTGAGTACGAAGGCCGTCAGGGCGGTACGCTGCAGCTGTTCCGCACTGAGCAACAGTATGAAAACGCCACCCGCGATATCGCCGTGCTGGAAGATGCGGGCGTACCCTATCAGCTGCTGGAAGCCAGCCAGCTGGGGCAGGTGGAGCCTGCGCTGGCGGAAGTGGCGCATAAACTGACGGGCGGCCTGCGCCTGCCGAATGACGAAACCGGCGACTGCCAGCTCTTTACCCAACGTCTGGCGCAAATGTGCGAGCAGGCAGGGGTGAAATTCCGCTTTAACACCTCTGTCGACAAGCTGCTGTCGGAAGGGGAAAAAATTTACGGCGTGAAGTGTGGCGAAGAGGTGATCAAAGCCGATGCCTACGTGATGGCGTTTGGTTCGTACTCCACCGCCATGCTGAAAGGTATCCTCGATATTCCGGTCTACCCGCTGAAAGGCTACTCGCTGACCATTCCGGTGAAAGAAGAGAGCGGCGCGCCCGTGTCGACCATTCTGGACGAAACCTACAAAATCGCCATCACCCGCTTCGACAACCGCATTCGCGTAGGCGGCATGGCGGAGATCGTGGGCTTCAACACCGAACTGCTGCAGCCGCGTCGTGAAACCCTCGAAATGGTGGTGGGCGATCTCTTCCCGCGCGGAGGCTTTGTCGAACAGGCGACCTTCTGGACCGGTCTGCGCCCCATGACGCCGGACGGCACGCCGATTGTCGGCCGCACGCCGTATAAAAACCTGTGGACCAATACCGGGCACGGCACGCTCGGCTGGACGATGGCCTGCGGCTCGGGTCAGCTGCTGAGCGACCTGATATCTGGCCGCACGCCAGCAATTCCGTTTGACGATTTAAGTGCCGCACGTTATCAATCAGGGTTTACCCCATCGCGTCCGCAGCACCTGCACGGCGCACATAACTAAGGAGTCGTCATGTCCCGTCCCATTCTGGCTCAGCTGGATTTGCAGGCCCTGAAGGATAACCTGCAAATTGTTCGCCGTGCTGCGCCGGGTACACGCGTCTGGTCGGTAGTCAAGGCAAATGCCTACGGCCACGGCATTGACCGCATCTGGAGCGCCCTTAGCGCAACTGACGGTTTTGCGTTACTCAATCTGGAAGAGGCGATTCTGCTGCGCGAGCGCGGCTGGAAAGGGCCAATCTTGCTGCTGGAAGGCTTTTTCCATGCCGACGATCTGCCGCTGCTGGACAAATACCGTCTGACCACCAGCGTTCACAGCAACTGGCAGATTAAGGCGATTCAGGATGCGAAGCTCCACGCGCCGCTGGATATCTATCTCAAGGTGAACAGCGGCATGAACCGCCTGGGCTTCCAGCCTGAGCGGGTCCATACGGTCTGGCAGCAGCTGCGTGCACTGAAAAATGTCGGTGAAATGACGTTGATGGCGCATTTTGCGGATGCTGAAAAGCCGGACGGTATCGCCGATGCCATGGTCCGCATTGAGCAGGCGGCAGAAGGGCTGGATTGCCCACGTTCGCTGTCGAACTCGGCGGCGACGCTTTGGCACCCTGAAGCCCACTATAACTGGGTGCGTCCGGGTATCGTACTGTACGGCGCATCCCCCTCAGGTCAGTGGCAGGACGTCGCCAACAGCGGCCTGAAGCCGGTCATGACCCTGCGCAGTGAAATCATTGGCGTGCAGACGCTGAAGACGGGTGACACGGTAGGCTATGGCAGCCGCTACCGTGCGGCGGGCGAGCAGCGCATCGGGATTGTCGCGGGCGGTTATGCGGACGGCTATCCGCGTCTGGCGCCAACCGGCACGCCCGTGTGGGTGGATGGGGTTCGCACGGGCACGGTAGGGACTATCTCAATGGATATGATGGCGATAGATTTAACCCCCTGTCCGCAGGCGGGCATCGGATCGCCGGTCGAGCTGTGGGGTAATGAGGTTAAAATCGACGATGTGGCTTCCGCTGCGGGCACGGTCGGCTATGAATTGATGTGCGCGCTGGCACCGAGAGTGCCGGTTGTGACGGTGTAACGAATGTTTGTGTCGGGTGGCGCTAACGCTTACCCGACCTACCTTCGAGGGTTTTGTAGGCCGGGTAAGGCGAAGCCGCCACCCGGCAAAAAAACAACTACTCTGTTTCCTCTTCCATCGGCCTGACCCCGACTTTTCTCACCGCGTTATCTTCTTTCTCCGCAACCGTCCAGATCATCCCGGCAAACTCCACCTGGTCACCGACGACGGGTGCAGCGCCCAGCAGCTGCTGAATGATTTCCCCGAGCGTTTGCTGCTTGTCGCGGTACTCAAGCCCCTCATCCAGGCCGTAAATCAGCGCCACATCGGCAAACTTGGCGCTGGCTTCGAGAATAAAATCGCCGAAGAACCGCTGGTCCAGCGCGACAGGAGGCGACTGGCTGAACAGTTTGCCCAGCGCGGGCAGGTCGCGCTCGCGGCCGATGACGCACAGAATATCGCCTTCGCGCAGGCGGGTGCTGCCGGTAGGGTGCAGAAGGGCATTATCGCGGAACAAGGCGGCAATGCGCGTTTCGGCGGGCATATGCAGATCGCGCAGTGAGGCTCCCACGCACCATTTGTCGGCGCTGAGCTGGTAAACAAACTGCTCCCACGGGTTTTCCGGGTGAATGTCGAGCCCCACGCGGGAGACCGGCCAGCCAACGGGCGGCACCACCACTTTGGCCTTTTTCGCCGCCCACCCGAGCGACGTCCCCTGGAACAGCAGCGAGATCAGCACCACGAAGAACGCCACGTTAAAGAACAGCCGCGCGTTGTCCAGACCGGCCATCATCGGGAACACCGCAAGGATAATCGGCACCGCGCCGCGCAGGCCCACCCAACTGATGAACACCCGTTCGCGCAGGTTGAAGCCGCGAAACGGCAGCAGACCCGCGAACACCGAGAGCGGACGGGCGAAGAAGATCATCCACGCAGAAAGCAGCAGCGCCGGAACGGCGATCGGCAGCAGGTCGGATGGCGTGACCAGAAGGCCCAGCACCAGGAACATGCCGATCTGCGCCAGCCACGCCAGGCCGTCGAAGTTCTGCAAAATGGCATGGCGGTTACGAATCGGCCGGTTGCCCATCAGGAAACCGCAGAGGTAGACGGCGAGAATGCCGCTGCCGTCCAGCGCGGTGGTGACGGCAAAAATCAGAATTCCGCCGCTCAGCGCCAGCAGGGGGTAAAGCCCCGCGGGCAGCGAAATGCGATTGATCATCTGCTGTAACAGGTATCCCCCTGCCAGGCCAATAACAATCCCCAGCCCAAACTGCTGCAGGATATGCCACGCGAACATCCAGCTTAATCCGGTTTCGTGCTGCTGGATCATCTCAATCAGCGTGATGGTGAGAAACACCGCCATCGGATCGTTACTGCCGGACTCAATCTCAAGCGTTGAGCCGACGCGCTCGTTTAGCCCTTTACCGCCAAGCAGGGAAAATACCGCAGCGGCGTCGGTTGAACCGACAATCGCGCCGATCAGCAAACCTTCCATGAGATTGAGATGGAAAAGCCACGCGGCCATCATCCCGGTGAGGCCGGAGGTAATCAACACGCCGACCGTCGCGAGCGACAGCGCAGGCCCTAAGGCGACGCGAAAAGAGCTCGCCTGGGTTCGCATCCCGCCGTCCAGCAGGATCACCGCCAGCGCCAGGTTACTCACCATGTATGCGAAAGGGTAATTATCGAATGGGATACCGCCGATGCCATCAATGCCAGCCAACATGCCGATGGCAAGGAAAATAACAAGAATAGGTATGCCGAGACGTGATGAAAATGAACTCAATAAAATACTGCTGGTTACAAGCACAGAACCCAGAATGAAAAGGCTGATTATTGCTGCGGCATCCAATGTTGTCGTACTCCCACCTCAATGTTAACGCTGTTATTAAAACCCTAACATATTAACGACAGGAACAGCGTTTTATTGAGGCGGTTTAAGCGCTTTTTTATGCCTTTAAGACCGGATGGCCGCTGAGAGTCAGCCGACTGCCTGAATTATTTTGCGTCAGCGTTGCCTGAGCGCCCAGCGGCAGGGTAACGGTCTGCTGCTCATGGCCAAAATCGAGCCCCGTAATCACCGGAATATCCAGCCGCGAGCGGATGAAATCAACCATCGTCTCAAGGGAGTAGCCTGCATCATAGTCATTCGGTGCCGAGCCGCTAAAGCTGCCGAGCACAATGGCGGACTGTCGCCCGAGAATGCCCGCATGGTAAAGCTGGAGCAGCATACGCTCGACGCGGAACGGATGCTCGTTGATATCTTCCAGCACCAGGATGCCATCCTCAATCTGGGGCAGCCACGGCGTGCCAATCAGCGACACCAGCATCGCCAGGTTTCCACCCCAAAGCTGGCCTTCACATTCCCAGTGCGGCCCATTTCCCTGCCACTCAACGCTGTAGGTCGAATTTTGCAGCGCGCGCCAGAAATGTTCCTGGGTGAACGCATCCAGCTCCGGCGCGCCGAAGTTACCGGCCAGCATCGGGCCGCTGAAGGTAATGACGTTGTGCAGTGCCAGCAGACCGAGCTGGATCGCCGTGAAATCGCTGTGTCCACAAATCAGCAGAGGATCCTGCTGCTGGCGTTTTGCCAGGCCTTGCCAGTCGATACTCTCCAGCAATCGGCTCGCGCCATACCCGCCGCGCACCGCAAGCACAATCTGGTTAGCGCCCTTCAGGTTCACCAGGTTGTTGATATCATTCAGTCTCTGCGCTTCTGTTCCGGCAAAACGCTGCAGGCGGCGGGGGATAATAGTCTGATTTTCTACCCGATGGCCGGATTCCAGTAAGCGCTGAACGCCCCGCTGTGCCGCGTCCTGGTTGATGCAGTAACCCGACGGCGCGATGAGATGAAACTGAGACATGGCAATTCCTTGCTGAATGAGAAACTAATTGTCTATATCATGCCGCTTATACGCCGCCTGCTTCAAGAGGCGGCGCACTGCGATGACCGGCTATAAGGATAGATGACGTGAAATTGAGATGGTTTGCTTTTTTGATTGTGTTGCTTGCTGGCTGTAGTTCAAAACATGATTATCAAAATCCGCCCTGGAACCCGGAAGTGCCGGTGAAACGGGCCATGCAGTGGATGCCGATCAGCGAACAAGCCGGGAAGGCTTGGGGCGTGAGCCCGCGACTGGTCACGGCGATCATTGCCGTGGAATCCGGCGGCAACCCAACGCTCGTCAGTAAATCCAACGCGGTGGGGCTGATGCAGCTTAAAGCATCAACGGCAGGCAAAGAGGTCTACCGCTATATGGGCTGGCGCGGTCAGCCGTCGACCAGCGAGCTGAAAAACCCGGAACGCAACATCTCGATGGGAACAGCTTACCTGAGCATTCTGGAACACGGCGTGCTGAAGGGGATTGAAGATCCTGAAGTGATGCAGTACGCGCTGGTGGTCTCTTACGTGAACGGTGCCGGTGCGCTGCTCAGAACCTTCTCGTCCGACCGTAAAGAGGCGATTGAAGAGATAAACGACATGGACAAAGACGAGTTCTTTGAACATGTAGTGAAGAACCACCCGTCACCGCAGGCACCTCGGTATATCTGGAAAGTACAGAAAGCGATGGACGCCATGTAACGCCGTTGTCGGGCGGCCTCGCTGCCCGACGCCCCTCACAAGACTTTATTCGCCCGTTCCCGCGCCTCTCGCTCCAGAGAGAAGATGATGCGCTGAAGTTCGCGCTCTGCGCCCGGCCCCACGTTGAGAAAGCGAAAGCTCAGACGGGGTGTGGAAATGGTCTCGTTCTTGCTGTCCACCACCTTACGCTCGCTGATGGCAATCAGCTGCGCATCGAAATAAAACCGTCCCCAGCCGCCCATATCCAGCTCAATCTGCGTGAATCGCATGCCTTCAACCAGCCCGTCAGGTTTTGGGGTATCCATCAGCGCGCCCATGCCGCCCAACGACAGGTCAAAAAGGCGGAAGCGGATCTCTTTTTTATCCGGCATTTTTGCCCGACAAAAATAAGCGGGATGGAGCGGGGCGCTGATGCGGAAATATTCCCGACGCTGGACAAACCAGAGGTTATCAGGCAGCGGCGAGGTAAAAGCAGGCAGCCCCAGATATTCGCTCAGCTCCAGTCGCGGCAGAATAAATTCCACCTTTGCGCCGTGAGTTTCAGCCATCACCGAGATTTTTTCCGCCCGCTGTGCGGCGCGGTTCTCATGCTCCTGGCTGCCCAGGTCGACGATCAGCCGGTCGGACGACACGTCCAGGATCTTGCTGATAAACTGATTGTTTGACCAACGCATGCGTAGCGGCACTTCACCTTTTTGCAGGTCGCGTAATACCCCTAATACAGCCAGCGGATTTTGTTTCAGGAACTGCTCACTGTAATTACTCACGCCAGATTGCTCCTTGATATTTGACAGACTGTCTCTGCGTTATCGGCAATCTGAAATGAAACTTAATACAAACCGGTGATTTTTTTTTACTGACCGCCGTAATTTAAGTCGGTGAGATGAAAATGATTTTCGGGCGATGACCTATACTTAAGTCACCAGCGCGGAAGGTTTTCCGTGCATGCGTTAAACCTGCAAGAGGGCATCGCTATGGGTATCATCGCCTGGATTATCTTTGGTCTTATTGCCGGCGCTATCGCCAAATTGATCATGCCGGGAAATGATGGTGGCGGCTTTATTCTGACCTGTGTACTCGGTGTGGTCGGGGCGGTTGTCGGCGGCTGGCTGGCAACGATGTTTGGCTTTGGCGGCAGCATCAGCGGTTTCGATCTCCACAGTTTCCTGGTCGCGGTGGTCGGCGCGATCGTTGTACTGGGCATATTCCGGTTACTCCGACGGGCATAACATCTTCACAAGCGGCTCTCACCTGAGGGCCGTTTTTTTTATCCGCGTATTGATTTGCTAATCGAAATGATAATAATTGTCGTTCCCAGTACTATCTATAACAAAGACGACAATTATGAATACCTCACGTTTTGCGTTATGTGCGTTGGCAGGAGCCGTGGCGCTGGCATTGCAGGCACAGGCTTTTGCCGAAGAATCGACTATTGTAGTCACGGGCGCAGAGCAGGGCAGCGCGCTTCCTTCATGGACGAACAGTGCGACCAAATCGGCGGTGGCTGAAAGTAAAACGCCGCAGGTGATCAATACCCTTTCTGAGCAGGAGATAGAAAAGCGTCACGCGAACTCCGTGAATGAAATCCTGCGCTATGCTCCGGGCGTCTCGACCGAGGTGAGGGGCAGTACCTCGTACATGAGCGAATACAAAATCCGCGGGTTTACCGTTGACCAGGAATTCTATAACGGTCTGCAGCTGCCGTATAACGTCACCGGTAACACCAAAGCGCGCATCGATCCGCTGCTGATTGAGAGCGTTGATATTCTGAAAGGTCCCTCTTCAGTGCTGTACGGTGGCGGCTCGCCGGGTGGGCTGGTGAATATTCAAAGTAAGAAGCCGCAAAAAGCCTCCCGTACCGAGGTGGGTTTTAACACCGGCACCCGTAACCTGAAAGAGGGCTACCTCGATTCAACCGGGCAAATCGCTGACAGCGACTGGAACTACCGTCTGCTGGGGAAAGCGACGGAAAATGACGACCAGCCGCACACCACGCGCTACGAAAACTATCTCGTGGCACCGTCAGTGACCTGGCAGCCGGACAGCAAAACGCGTCTCACCATTGATGCGCTGGCGCAAAATACGCCGAGCCTGTCGCCGTCCGACCCGCTGCCGCTCGCCTATCTGCGCTCGAGCTACGCCGATCGCCGGGACTATGCCGGGGACGAGTGGAGCGGATTCAAACAGCGCCAGTGGATGCTGGGCTACAGCTTTGAACATGAGTTTGATAGCGGCTGGGGCTTTAATCAGAAAGCGCGCTATTTCGACGTGGACACCCATCAGCGCAGCGTCTATTCAACCGGGCCTGGGAGCGAGGTCTATCAACTCAATCGCTTTGCTTACACCACGGATGAAGACCTTCAGAGCTTCAACATCGACAACCAGGTCACCAAAACGGTTGCGCTGGGGGATTGGAAACATCATCTGCTGGCCGGGTTTGACTATCAGAAGCTGAACTCGCACTTCCACTACCGATACGCCTCCTCAACGCCGGGTATTGATATGCGCAATCCTGACCACGCGCAGATAGATGAAGGCGCGCTGGGGCTGTATACCGCCCAGAAAAACCGTCTGAGCTATCAGCAGAACGGCTACTACCTGCAGGATCAGGTGGAGTTCGGCGGATTAAACCTGCTGGGCAGCCTGCGCTATGACGATTACCGCTCCGTGACCACGAATTACCTGCAAAACGGCGACAAAGCGTATGTCTCTCAGGATCGGGTCACCAAACGTCTGGGGGCGCTTTACGCCTTCGACAATGGGATTTCGCCTTTCATCAGCTATTCCGAAGGCTTTGCGCCGGTATCCCCACAGGGGACGCTCGTCGCCAAAGACGTCAAGCCAACCACCAGCAAGCAGGTTGAGGGCGGGGTGAAATACCTGCTGGCAGACTACGCCACCACCTTTACCGCATCGGTGTTTAACATTCGCCAGAAAAATGTCGTCACCTCCGATCCCGGCTTCCTCAACTACCGTCAGACCGGGGAAGTGGAATCCAAAGGGGCTGAGCTGTCGGCGGTCAGCCGTCCGACGGATAACCTGACGCTGATTGCGAACTATGCTTACACCCACGCGATCAATACGCAAGATGATAAATACCAGGGCAAGCGTTCAACACAGGTGCCGGAGAATGCCTTTAACCTGTGGGGCGACTACACCTTCGACAGTACGCCGCTGAAAGGGTTAATGCTGGGGGCTGGCGCGCGCTATACCGGGCCGATGGAAATTTCACCGAGTAACGATGCGGGCAAACTTGGGGGCACCACGCAGTACGATCTGGCGGCCTCTTACCGCATGGGCGAAGTCCTGCCGTCTCTGGAAGGGCTGACGGTGAAAGCCAGCGCGCAGAACATCACCAATAAAGAGACGCTGACCTGTTACGACGCAACCAACTGCTGGATTGGGCGTGACCGGACGTTCCAGTTAGGGGCGAGTTACAGCTTCTGATGAGCTTTACCCCTCTCCCTTGAGGGAGAGGGGGAGCACGTGTAGGCCGGGTAAGGCGTAGCCGCCACCCGGCAATACCCTTACTGCGCCGCGCTTTTCGCTGGCGCGGCGTCATCATTCGCCGCAGGCTGATTCTCCGGCACGCTGTCGCACGGTTTCTCTTTCGGACAAACCAGGTCCAGCATCTTGAGCGTCACGCCGTTGCTCCAGCCAAATCCATCCTGCAACGGATATTCACCGCCGCCTCCGCCGGTGCCGGTAGACGAGACGTCATACTTCTCCACCAGCTTCTTCTCGCGGTCGTAGGTGTGCTGAACGTTTTTCAGGAAGCGCCAGGTCACGTCCATCGCCACTTTGTCCTGTCCATAGTTCTGCAATCCTTCCGCTGCGACCCACTGCAGCGGTGCCCAGCCGTTTGGCGCATCCCACTGCTGGCCGCTGTTGACGGTGGTGGTCGTAATGCCGCCCGGCTTCAGCAGGCGTGAAGAGGTCGCTGCAGCCACTTTATCCGCGCGGTCCTGTGCCGCCGCCTTCACGTAAAGCGGGAACAGGGCGGCGGCGGTGAGCTGATTACGCACCTTTTTACTCTTGAGATCGTAATCCGCGTACCAGCCCTCTTTTTCATTCCACAGATGGCTCTCGATGGCCTTCTGGCGCGAAGCGGCCAGTGCCTCATATTTGCTCGCACCGGAGGTATCGCCATCCTCCTGGCTTGCCCGTGCCAGTAGCTTCTCCATCTTGAACATCAGGGCGTTCAGGTCCACCGGCACAATGCTGGTGGTGCGGATGGTGCCAAGCTTTTGCGGATCGTCCATCCAGCGGGAGCTAAAGTCCCAGCCTGACGCGGCTGCCGAGCGCAGATCGCGGTAAATTTCCGTCGCCGGGCGGTTAGGGTTGTTTTTCGCAGTGTTTACATCATCGAGCCAGGATTCAGGACGCGGGGTATCGCGGTCATCCCAGTAGCGGTTGAGGATTGTCCCGTCATCCAGCTTCACCACGCGTTTGTTGGCCTGGCCCGGCTGCAGGCTATCGACGCCCTCCATCCAGTAGGCATACTCTTTCTCCATCTGCGGACGGTATTTTTTCAACGCATCTTTATCATGCGTCGCCAGCAGTTCGACCATCAGGGAGAAGAACGGCGGCTGCGAACGGCTCAGGTAGTAGCTGCGGTTGCCGTTAGGGATGTGGCCGAAGGTGTCAATTTCATAGGCGAAGTTGTCCACCATATCGCTGATTTTGTCCCAGTGGCCGCTTTCGGCCAGGCCCAGCATGGTGAAATAGCTGTCCCAGTAATACACCTCGCGGAAACGCCCGCCGGGCACCACGTAAGGTTTCGGTAGCGGCAGGAGCGAATCCCACTTGTTGCTGGCTTTATCTGTGGTGCGGGTCAGTACAGGCCAGAGATCGTCAATGTGCTCACGCAAACTTTGTCCAGCAGGCGGAACATATTTTTCACCTTCCGCGGGGAGCGTGAAGTTCATCTCGACAAAGTGGCGTAAGTCAAAGCTGGACTGGGCGTGCTGCATCCGATAATCCGCCAGGATCATCAGCGGGTCGCTTTTGGGTACGGCATCAGCAAACGTTTTTTGATCGGGAAACAGTTTGGCACTTTGCACATCATTAAACAGAGGACCCAGCAAAATATCGGGTGAGGTTGTCTGGGTTGTAGGGGGCTGGTCAGCATAAGCGAATGCTGTTACGCCGAGCAGCGCGCCTCCCAGCGCAAGCTGCAAGAATGCAGGGCGTAGTGTACGAGGTCTTATCATGAGTTCGTCTCCTGTCTTCACTAAACAGCGTGACCGCTGTTGTCAATCACCTGAAAACCTTAGACGAATATTGCCCGCTTCGCGTGTTGAATATCCCATTTTTCACATAACCAGAGGATTTACCGCTTCGTCCGGCCCGTCCGATAGGAATGAATTTGTTATGTGAATGGAATTAAAAAAATTATGCCTTTAAATAATCATATATATTTCACATTAAAATATAGGTGTGGTTAATAAAATAAGAGTGTGAAGTGGGTTGTCTTTCTTTTATTAATCGCGAGATGTTTCTTCTATGCCGATCACACAAGTTAAAATTCATAATTAGCTTATCAAAAAACATAATGGCACCTCCGATGGTATTTGGTCGAAATGGCGAGGTTCAATATTTAGGTATTCACTTCTATAATCAGGATGGATTCTATGAAATTAAAGAAAACGGTAATTCTGATGAGCGCATTCTATTCTGGCGCACTTTTTGCTGCACAACCCTCGACAAGCGTGGAAGAAAAACTGGCACAACTAGAAGCGCAAATTCAGGCGCTTAAACAGCAGCAGGCAGCCGCGGCGCAGACTTCGCCTGCCGTGGTTGTACAATCGGAAGAACCGGTGAGCGGGACGGCACCGCCAAAACTGACGCTTTCGGGATATGGTGATATTAAATTTTATGGCGACGTTGAATTTAATATGGATGCCGCCAGTAAAACAGGCAGCCTGACGTCCGTTAAGCAAAGTGCTAATAGCGACTGGGCGCCGGGAGATAAGGAACGTTGGGATATTAATGGACGTATTTTATTAGGCTTTGACGGTTATCGTAAAATGGATAACGGCAATTTTGCTGGTTTCTCCGTTCAGCCTCTCGGCGATCTTGTCGGGAAAATGTATCTCGATGATGCCGTATTCTTCTTTGGCGCTGAGAACGACTGGGAAATTAAGGTCGGGCGCTTCGAGGCCTACGATATGTTCCCGCTCAATCAGGATACCTTTGTGGAATACTCAGGAAATACCGCGGACGATCTCTACAGCGATGGCTACGGCTATATCTATATGCTAAAAGAAGGGCGCGGGCGAACCGACAGCGGGGGCAACTTCCTGATGAGCAAGACGCTGGATAACTGGTATTTTGAGCTGAATACCCTGTTCAAAGACGGCAGCGATTTGTACGTCGACCAACGCTATCACGGCGCAGAGCTTGAGAACGATAAAAATGTGGCCTACGTGCGTCCGGTCATCTCATGGCAAAATGGACCGTTTTCAACTGCGGTGGCCATGGAGAGCAACCTGGTGAACAACGCTTACGGCTATCGTGACGACGCAGGCCGCTGGGTCGATCAGTCAGACCGAACCGGCTACGGATTTACTCTGACCTGGGACGGGCTCAAAACCGATCCGGAAAATGGCGTGGTCATGAACCTCAATACGGCTTACCTGGACGCGACGGGCGAAACCGATTTTACCTCAGGCATTAATGCCTTATGGCATAATTTCGAACTGGGCTATATCTACGCCCATAACGAAATCGACGAGTTTAATACCTCAACGTTTGACGCCGAGTGTGAAAACGACTGCTGGATCACCGACCCGGGCAAGTACGACATTCATACCATCCATACGTCGTACCTGATCCCGAACGTCATGAAGATGAAAAACTTCAACATCTATCTGGGCGCGTATGCATCCTGGGTCAACGCATCACCGAAAGAGGGTGACAATAAAAACGACGACCGCTACGGTGGCCGCGTGCGCTTTAAATACTATTTCTGATGCTAGCCGGTCGGTCAGTCAGACCTCTTCCGGGGTCTGGCTGGCTTCCCGCAGCGTGCCCGGCGCATGTCCAATAATGCGCTTAAAAGCCCGGCTAAATGCCGCCAGAGACCCGTAACCCAGCCGCAGCGCGACCGTTTCGATGGGCTGGTTTTCATGACGGATGTACTGAATAGCCAGCCGCATTCTCAGCTCACTAAGATACTTTGCCGGGGTGGTCCCCGTCGCGGCCAGAAACCGTTCGGCAAACACGGAGCGGGAGGTGCCCGCTTCTTTTGCCAGCTCAGCCACGCTCCAGTTCAGGCCGGGCTGCTGGTGCATGGCATAAATTGCTCTGCTGAGGCGGGGATCGCGCAGCACCTGTACCCAGCCCGTGGCTTTGCCGCATCCGGCTTCGACCCAGCCCCGCACGATTAAGGCCGCAACGACGTCTGCCAGACGCGCCAGGATCCCGGCAAACCCCACCTGTCGGGTCATCGATTCCCGCTCCATGGCCGCCAGCAACGGGTGGATCTCCGGCCAGGTGGACATCAGCCTGCTCACCATCATCACCTCCGGCATGGCCTTGATCAGCGGCTGCATCCCGCCCAGCTCAAAATCCATGCACCCGCTAAAGATGATGGTGTTCTCGCTTTCCGGGCAGGGCTCGCAGGTGATGGCACACACCGAGCTGCAGATGGGCTCGCTGGGAAAGGCATTGATGGGCGTGATGGTTGCCTGCTCATCGGAGAGCAGGGCATGGGAATTACCGCCTGGAATAAACAGGGCGTCCCCGCTATTCAGTTCGAACGTCGCACCGCTTTCCATTCGCAGCAGCGCGCTGCCGTGGCTGACGAAATGGAACTGCGCCTTACCGGGCGCCTGATGGAACGCCACACCAAATGGCGCGCTGGCTTCAATTCGCCGGTATTTCACCCCAGAAAGGCGCATGCCGCGTAAAAGCTCGCTTATCAAATCGGGTGACTGAACGGTCATCGCACAACTCCGGACGAATAATCAATAAGTGGAGATTATATGTCATAGATCGTCCATGGGGAACACTCTATGCTTTTGCGACATTAGTCACATTTTGATAACGGGAGATCAACAGATGAGTTCATGTGTCGCGGCGAGCGAGGCGATAGCGCCTGCAAAACCCGCCTGGCGAGCGGTCTATTCGCTGGGGCTGGGCGTATTTGGTTTGATCACGGCGGAGTTTCTGCCCGCCAGTTTGCTCACGCCAATGGCTGCCAGTCTCGGCGTAACGGAGGGGATGGCCGGGCAGGCCGTCACGGCAACGGCGCTGGTGGCGCTGGTCACCGGTTTGCTGATTACGCCAGCCACCAAAAGTATCGACCGTCGCTGGGTGTTGATGTTCTTTTCGGTGCTGCAAATCATCTCCAGCCTGCTGGTGGCCTTTGCGCCAACCCTGCACGTTTTGCTGATGGGGCGCTTGCTGCTGGGCGTTGCTATCGGGGGATTCTGGGCGATGTCGACCGCTACGGCGATGCGGCTGGTACCTGCCGATAAGGTGCCGAAAGCGCTGGCGGTGATTTTCTCCAGCGTGTCCATTGCAACAGTTGTCGCGGCGCCGCTGGGAAGTTATCTGGGCAGCCTGATTGGCTGGCGTAACGTCTTTGTTCTCTGCATAGTGCCGAGCGTGGCGGCTCTGCTGTGGCAGGTCTGGGTCCTGCCGTCGATGAAGCCGGAGAGCAGCGGCAGCCTGGGAACCCTGTTCCGGGTGCTGCGTCGTCCGGGGATGATCGGCGGGATGCTGGCAACCATTCTGATTTTCAGCGGCCATTTTGCTTTCTTTACCTATCTGCGCCCGTTCCTGGAGACCGTCGGTCAGGCAAGCGTAGAGACGATTTCGCTGATCCTGCTTGGCTTTGGTATCGCCAACTTTATCGGCACCTCCATTGCCGGACATCTGCTGGCACGAAATCTGCGCCTGACGCTGGCGCTGGTGCCGTTCGCCATGGGCGTACTGGCGCTGATGATGGTCGCGTTTGGTCATCTGGCGATGCTGGATGGGTTACTGGTTGCGCTTTGGGGCTTTGCCTTTGGCCTGGTACCGGTGGGCTGGTCAACCTGGCTGGCAACCACCGTCCCTGATGAAGCCGAAAGTGCAGGCGGTTTGCTGGTAGCCTCTATTCAGCTGGCAATAAGCGCAGGCGCGGCGGGTGGCGGGGCGGTATTCGACCTCAACGGTGCCAGCGGCGTATTTGCGGGCAGCGGTTTCCTGCTGGTGACGGCAATGGTGATTGTGTTTATGGGTGTAAAAGTAAAAGCGGAGTGAATTATTTGCCGGGTTAGCGCAAGCGCCACCCGGCATCAAGGTAAGGCTTACAGCCCTTTCTTATCCATCAGCACCGCCAGATCCACCAGGCGGTTTGAGAATCCCCACTCGTTGTCATACCACGCCAGAATTTTGACCATGTTGCCGCCAATCACCAGCGTCGACAGCCCGTCGATAATTGAGGAGCGCGGGTCGCCCTGGTAATCGCTGGAGACCAGCGGTTCATCGCTATAGCCCAGGATCCCTTTCAGGGGGCCGCTAGCCGCGGCCTGACGGAACGCGTCATTCACCTCGTCGGCGGTCACGTTACGGCTAAGCGTTACCGTCAAATCCACAATTGACACCACAGGAACCGGCACACGCAGAGAATACCCGGTCAGCTTACCGTCCAGAGAAGGGATCACTTTCCCCAACGCCTTCGCCGCGCCGCTGGAGTAAGGCACAATCGAGAGGGCCGCCGCACGTGCACCGCGCAGATCTTTCTCCGGCTGGTCGTGCAGCGCCTGGCTGTTGGTATAAGCATGCGTGGTGTTCATCAGGCCGTGCTCAATACCAAACTGCTGATGCAGCACCTGCGCTGCCGGAGCCAGTCCGTTAGTGGTGCAGCTCCCGTTACTCACGACGGCGTGCAGGGTCGGATCGTACAGCTCGTGGTTTACACCCATCACCACCGTCAGGTCATCGTTTTTACCCGGTGCAGAGATGATGACGCGCTTAGCGCCGCCGTGGGTGATATGCACTGCCGCTTTTTCCCGTTCGGTAAAGAAACCAGTGGCTTCAATCACCACGTCCACCCCGACGTCGCGCCACGGGATGTTTGCCGGATCGCGTTCGCTGAAGACGGTGAGCCGCTGCCCGTCCACCTGTAACGCGCCGTCAGCCGCCTCAACGGGTACCTGCAGCGTGCCGAGCAGGGAATCATATTTGAGCAGATGGGCGAGGGTCTGGCTGTCCGTCAGATCGTTAATGGCCACAATCTGAAGATCCGGGTTACCCAGCGCCGCGCGCAGGAAATTACGTCCGATACGGCCGAAACCGTTAATACCGACCTTAACCATGATGCACTCCTTATCTCTGTTGTCTGGAGTCACTGTAGGCGTCAGGCTGAATGGCGTAAATGACAAAAAAGGATCACATTACGCCATCTTGCGGCAGTGGAAACGCTGGCGATATTCCGTTGGGGTGAGATGAAGCTGTTTCTCGAAAACACGACGCAGGTTGATGCTGGTGCCAAACCCGCTTTGCTCAGCAATCAGCTCCAGCGGATCGCTGGTTTGCTCAAGAAGCTGCCGGGCGGCGGCAAGACGCGCTTCCGTCACGTAGCGGGCCGGAGGGACCCCTGCATCCCGCGTGAATACGCGGGTGAAATTACGGGGACTCATCGCCGCTCTTTCCGCCAGGCGCTCAACGCAGAGATCGGCGGTCAGGTTTTGCAGGATCCAGCTTTGCAGTTCGCTAATCGGCCCCTGGGTACCGGACTGCTGCAAATTATAACGGCTAAACTGCAGCTGCCCGCCCGGACGGCGTAGGTACATCACCATATCCTGCGCCACGTCGCGAGCGAGAGAGAAACCGTAATCGTCTTCAACCAGCGCCAGCGTCAGGTCGAAACCGGAACTGACCCCGCCGGAGGTCCAGATGGGCCCATCCTGAACGTAGATCGGGCCGCCTTCCACCCTGATGGCCGGATAAGCGGCCTGCATTGTCTCCAGCAGACGCCAGTGTGTGGTTGCCCGCCGTCCGTCAAGCAAACCGCTCTGCGCAAGCAGCATCGCGCCGCCGCAGATGGAGGCAATACGCCGCGCATGGGGCGCAGCGAGATGCAGCCAGTCCACCACGGCGGTGCTCTCCAGTTCATTCATGCCGCGGCCGGTAATGATGATGGTATCGAGTGGTTCACGCGGGTCCAGTTCAGGCAGACGATAATCTGCCAGCAGGTTTAATCCGGATTGACCGTGGATCACCTGATGGGGCTGCGTGGTGGCGATGATGATGCGGTAACACGGGCGAGACAGACCTTCCGGGTGCAGTCGGTTGGCCTGCATCAGAATGTCGGCGATACCGGCGGCTTCAAACAGCATGCCGCCGTCGGGAACAATAATCAGGATTTTTTTCATGTCCTGAAAAGTAGCTTTATTACAAAATAAGTCAACAGGTAGAGAGCGCATAAACGCCATTTCTGGCAAAGCAAAGCGATTTAAGTTCTTTGTTATTTCAGCCGTTTTCACGGATCGTCAGGACACAGAATGACAGGCGGAACGGCATCGGAAGGAATGAGTCACTATTTACACCCGCAACAGCGAGAACATATTCACCGGCTTGCCACACGGTTTCTGTGGCGAAGCGAGCTTCCCACCTGGCTGTTAATTATCGCTATCTATACCGGCTGGTTTACCACCCTGGCGTACTGGCACACGATCGGTTTACTGCCTGCCACGGTGCTGCTGATCTGGTTTACCGCGTGGTATATGTCGCTTCAGCATGAGCTGATCCACGGCCATCCGACACGCTTTCCCCGGTTAAATCAGCTTTTCGGTACGCTGCCGCTGGCGGTCTGGTATCCCTATGGCCTGTACCGCGACTCGCATCTGGCCCATCACCGCAACGATCATCTCACGGTACCGGTGGACGATCCGGAATCCTACTATTTTACCGAACAGACCTGGGCGCGTTTTACGCCCTGGCAGAAGCGCATTATTCATGTGCGTAATACTTTTCTGGGGCGGCTGTTACTGGCTCCGCTGCTGGATATCGTTCAGACGCTGGGAAGTGCCGTGGCGGCGTTTCGCCAGCTGCACATGGGGGCGATGTTGATGTGGCTGGTGCATGGCGTGCTGTTGGCAGGGCTGTTTGTCTGGATGCGCCATGTTGGTTTTTCACCGGTCTGGTTTGTGCTGACGGTGAGCTATCCCGCGCTGGCGCTCACCAAAGTGCGCTCTTTCCTCGAGCACCGCGCTGCAGACGATCCTCTCGCGCGATCGGTAATCAACGAAGCCGGGATCTTCTGGCAGGTGTTGTTCCTGAATCTCAACTACCATTCAGTGCATCACGATCTGCCAGGCGTGCCCTGGTATGGTCTGAAGGCGCTCTACCAGCAAAACCGGGCGGTGTATCAGCAGCGGAATCACGGTTTTGTGGTCAAGGGATACGGCCAATGGCTGCGACAGTTTTGGGATAAGGCCGTGGATGTCACGGTTCATCCGGGGATAAAGCGAGAAGAGCATGAGTAACCTGCTGGCGTTTCCGATGTATGCCGTCAATCGGGCCGATAACGACGCGCTGTGGCGAGCTGTGCACGCTTTGCTGCTGGCACGCGGTGTGCCGGTGGGCGATCTTGTGCCGGGCATCCCGGAAGAGGACTTACTGACGCACTGGCAGCAGCCTGGACTCATCCTGAGCCAGACCTGCGGTTATCCGCTGGTCACACAGTTGCCGGATGTGCAGGTCGTCGGCTGTTTTCATTATGCGGCGCCGGGCTGCGAAGGGATCGCTTACCGCAGCCTGCTGGTGGTGCGGGAAGAAGATAAACACCTGCGCGTTGACGATTTCCGTGGGCGGCGGGTGGTGTGTAATGCGCCGGATTCCCAGTCCGGCTACAACACGCTGCGAAGACGAGTGGCACCTGATACGGTCAATGACTATTTTTCACGGGTGATTTTCAGCGGCAGCCATCGCCAGTCGCTGATTGATGTTAAAGGCGGGGTGGGGGATATTGCGGCCATCGACTGCGTAACCTGGGCACTGTTGCAGCGCCATGAGCCGGAACGGCTCGCGGGGCTGGCGGTCGTTGACCGTACCCCTCTCACGCCAGGACTGCCGCTGATCGCCTCGCAAAACACCTCGCCTGAAACCCTTAACGCCATTCGCGATGCGCTCCGCGCGCTGGTGAGTTCACCGGAACATCGGGAGAGTTGCGACGCGGTGCTGATCGGCGGCTTTAGCGTGGTGACGCGCCAGGCCTACGCTTCATTGACTGCGTGATAAATTTCCCGCGCGTCGGTAAAACAGCGTAGCGCCAGCGAGGAGACGGGTTTCTGCCTGCGCATAATCAGGCCGACAGGCGCCTCAATGTTCGCGTCGGCGATGGGGACAATCCTGAAATTGTTGTTCAGTGCCTCCAGCCCGTTGTTCAGCGGCATCACGGCACAGCACACGCCGCTCTGAACGGCCTGAATGATCTGGAACGTCGAGTCGCTCTCGAAAACGGACGTCGGTTCGATGCCGGCCGCGTTAAAGCTGGCCTCCATATGCGCCCGGTAGTGCATCCCTTTGGTCAGGAACCCCAGCGGAAATTCCGTCAGGTCGTGCCAGGTTAGCGTTGCCTGGCCGAGCTGGAAATGGCGGACGTCATGCAGCAGGCCCATCTTCGTGGTTGGCAGCTGAATAATGTCAAACAGGCCGGTGTCGATGCTGTTGAGGTAGCAAATTCCCAGCTCAAGCTGGTTGCGGCTGACCCCGTCGGCAATCTGCGCTGAGGACATGGAATAGAGGCTGAAGGTCAGCTCCGGGTATTTTTGCGTCAGCAGGCGAATAAAGATCATCGGATCCACGCTCGCCAGCGGTACCATCCCAAGCCGTAATTCACCCACCACCTGGCCTTTGCACAGCGCGGCTTCCGCCTGCAGCCCGTCGTGCGCGGCCAGCAGCGCGCGGGCCCATGCGAGGATGCGTTCACCCTCAGGCGTAAACCCTTCAAAGCGCTGCCCGCGCGCAATCAGCACCAGCCCCAGCTCCTCTTCCAGGCTGCGGATGCGCATGGAGAGGGTCGGCTGGGTGATGTTGCACTGCGAGGCCGCTTTACCAAAGTGGCGGGTCTCGTCGAGTGCGATTAAGTATTTTAACTGTTTAATATCCATCGTTTTCTCTGCGCGAACGACCTTACAGCATGCGGATCTCTTTTGAGCGCAGGGTGATGCGAACCGGAACGGATTTATAAGACGGCGTCCCGCTGTCCTTGTCGAGATAATCGAGCGGCACCAGCACGTTAGCCTCCGGGTAATAGGCCCCGACGGAACCCGGGGCGATGCTGTACGCCACCACGGTAATGTCCTCCAGGCGCTGAACGCTGCCGGGCAGGGCAGTTTCGATATCCACGCGGTCGCCGTGTTCCAGCCCTGAGTGTGCCATATCGTCTTCGTTCATAAACAGCACGTCGCGGCGGCCAAAGACCCCACGGTAGCGGTCGTCCAGGGCATAAATGGTCGTGTTGTACTGATCGTGGCTGCGCAGCGTAATCAGACGCAGCACATGCTCGCCTTCACCGCTGGCGTTCTCATGAACCCCCTCGAACACCGAGAACATTGCTTTGCCCGTCGCGGTCGGCCAGATACGCTGCGTTGGCGGCAGCGGCATGCGGAAGCCGCCGGGAACGCGGATCCGCGCGTTATAGCTCTCGAACCCAGGAATGGTCTGCTCAATCAGATCGCGGATACGGTCATAATCCTCAACCAGCGCCATCCAGTCCACGTGGGTTTCCGGTAGTGTGGCTTTCGCCAGGCCCGCCACGATGGCGGGTTCCGAACGCAGCAACGGCGAGGCGGGTTTAAGCTTGCCGGACGAGGCGTGCACCATCGACATGGAATCTTCAACGGTAATGGACTGACGGCCGGTGGCCTGAATATCCAGTTCGGTGCGGCCGAGACAGGGGAAAATAAAGGTCTCTTTGCCCACCAGCAGATGGGTACGGTTCAGCTTGGTGCCAACGTGCACGCTCAACTCCAGGTTACCCATCGCCGGAAAGCCCCGTTCATGATCGGGCATCGCAACCGCAAAATTGCCGCCGAGGCAGATAAGCGCCTTCGCACGACCGTCAATCATCGCCTGCGTGGCCTGCACCGCATCGTGTCCGTGGTGAGACGGCGGCTCAAAGCCGAATACGTCCTTCAGACGGTTCAGGAAGGCCGGTGTGGGTTTCTCGCTAATCCCGACGGTCCGGTTACCCTGCACGTTTGAGTGGCCGCGCAGAGGGCAGATACCCGCGCCGGGCTTACCGATGTTCCCGCGCAGCAGCAGCACGTCGGCGATCAGGCGGACGTTCGCCGTGCCTTTATTGTGCTGGGTAATACCCATCCCGTAGGTAATGATGGTGGCATTTGATTTCGCATAGGCCTCGGCCACCTTCTTAAGCGCCGCCTGGCTCAGGCCCGACTCGCGCTCAATGTCGTCCCAGCGGGTTTGCGCGATATCGGCGCTGAAGTCCTCAATGCCCTGCGTGTGTTCGGCAATAAAGGCGCGATCCAGCACGTCACCGCGTTCGGCCTCCATCTCCAGAAGGTGTTTAGCAATCCCTTTCAGCGCGGCGGCATCGCCCCCGGCTTTCACCTGGAAATAGGTCGAGGCGATATCCGTGGAGCTGTAGGTCGCCATTTCAATCACGCTCTGCGGGTCCGCAAAACGTTCGAGGGCGCGCTCGCGCAGCGGGTTAAAGACGATAATCGGCACGTTGCGACGTGCCAGCTCATGAAGGGTGCCCATCATTCGCGGATGGTTGGTGCCAGGGTTATGGCCGATGGAGATCACCAGTTCGGTCTTATCGAAGTCGTCCAGTGAGACGGTGCCTTTCCCGATCCCGATAGATCGCGGCAAGCCGACGCTGGTGGCCTCGTGGCACATATTCGAGCAGTCAGGAAAGTTATTGGTGCCGTATTCGCGGGCAAAGAGCTGGAACAGGTATGCCGCTTCGTTAGAGGCGCGCCCGGAGGTGTAGAACTCGACCTGGTCCGGTTCGAGCCCGCGCAGGACTTCGCCGATGCGCTGAAACGCCTCGTCCCAGTCGACAGGGCGGAAGGTATCGCTTGCCCGGTCATAGCGCAGGGGATGCGTCAGGCGACCGTAGCCTTCCAGCTCAAAGTCCGATTTTGCCAGCAGCGAAGCGACGCTGTTTTCCGCCAGAAACGCGGGGGTAACGCGTTTGCTGGTGGCTTCCCAGGTCACCGCCTTCGCGCCATTCTCGCAGAACTGGAACGTCGATTTATGTTCCTTATCAGGCCACGCGCAGCCAGGGCAGTCAAAACCGTCCGGCTGGTTGGTGCGCAGCAGCGTCGCGGGAGCGTCCAGGGTATCCATTTGGGTACGTACCGCGATGGCCGTCGCTTTTAACGCGCCCCAGCCTCCGGCGGGGCCGTCATAGTGCCTGATACCGGGAACTGCGCGTCTTTTCGTGTTCATACCCACTCCTGATTTGTTCGGTCACACAACATCTGACCCATAAAAGCACTGCAGAGGACAATAAGCGTAAGCAATGACGACCGTTTGGCTGCGCGCATGCGGTAGAGAAAATTGCTGCTTATTGAATTCTTTTTATTACAGTGGTTTATATGGTGTGATGTTTAAAGATTTAAAGAAATTATAACGAATTTTTATCATTTTAATAATAAATCTTATCTATCACTCGGTAGGTGAGATAGATGGTGGTGAACAGGCAAGGATGTAGCAACAGTAAAACTTCGAATGAAGCGCCTGAGCGGGAGCAATAGACAATGTTCACAGCTGGCGGGTAATCGCGTGCATTTTTCGGTGGCGATAATGGCAGGAAGGTTAACTCTGGCTTAATGATTATTGGATATAATTTATGCCTTAAAGGGAAATTATCATAGCGTGAAATATAAAGTTATTTTGAGCCGTGAAATTAACGCCGGGCGGCATCAGTGAAATAGGCCCATTCTGAGCGTAAAGTACGTGCAATATTAAAGATACCCTGTTAATGCAACAAATAATTCATCGGCGATATGTTCTTTTGACATCACCAATACGCGAATTCTACTAATTATGGTAGTGGCGATAATAGCGACATTGCGTTAATGAAAGTGGTTCTCTTTTGTGTTTTTGTTATGTAAAACAAAAGGTTGTATGGGTTTGAGATGAATAAATAAAAGGGGGGAGGCCATGTATAATTTTTTATTAAGATTAATCCTATAATCTATCGTCTGCTTCATTTACCAACAGTTACGTAACGGTAAATATTGAATTGATGCGAAGCTCATGTAAACTTGTTTACCGTTTGTCAAAATATGTCAGGAAGACGCTGGGCCTTATTCTGAAGGGCTCGTGCGGTAGCTATGCCTTTAAAATAGTAACGCCCCGAAAATATCCTGACTATTTTAACAATAGCACCTAAGTCAAACTTCATCTCCTTATCTCCATCATCGAAATATCGCTACGGAAAAGCATATGAAAATGCGCGTACTGTTTTCACTTCTGTTTGTAATGGCGGTGGCGGGCTGTAAAGCGCCGCAGAAACCTGTGATCACTGACGATACCATCGTGACCAGTCAGGTTAACGGCGTCACCTTAACTCACCGTCATGTTGTGCTGCCCCCGGCAGAGTTCACCCAGGTGAATGAGCCTTATCGCGCCATGTACCCCGCATCCCTGATGAGCCGTCCGGACTACGGCGGAAAAGTGATCCGCACGCTCGAGACCGGCAAAACCTACGTGGTGCTGGGTCAGGTTGAACACTTCTGGATGGCGCTTGCCGACGAAGGGAACGAACAGCTGATTGGTTACGTCCCAATGCGCGCCGTCATCAAGGCCGACCAGTACGAAGCCACCGTGCGTAAACAGGCGATCCGTCCAAAAGCGCGTAAGAAAGCAACCTGTGTTGACGTCGATGGCAACAGCAAAGCCTGCAAAGACAGCGCAAACGGCACCTGGATCCTGAACTAAACGGGTTTCAAGAGCGTATTTTTTATGAATACAAAAACGTTTCATCAGCTCGGGTTAGCATTTTTTGCGGTGATTTTCACCCTGTTGAGTGGTTGTACGTCGTCTTCACACAGCGACCCCTCCCGCTACAATCTGCAGTTTCAGGCTCACCCCCAAATCAATGATTCTGCGCCATTAAAGGTCAGAGTGTTGCTGCTGAAATCAGATGCGGATTTCATGTCCAGCGACTTCTATTCCCTGCAGAACAACGCGTCGGCCACGCTTGGCGCGAATCTGCTTAACAGCGATGTGTTCTTCCTGATGCCGGGCCAGCTTTCGAAAACCCTGAGTGGACAAAGCTCGCCCGAGGCACGCTATATCGGCGTGATGGCGGAATATCAGACGCTGGATGGGAAAAAATGGCGCGTCTCAATCCCATTGCCTGTTCCCGGCGAAAACCATTTCTACCAGTTCTGGAAAGGGTCCGCAGATGAACTCATCGCCAACGTCTTCCTGGACGTGAACGGAATCCGGGTCATCAGCCAGTAACGCGCTTCATAACAGGAAACACATCATCATGACGAAAGCAGAAAAGGTCGTCTGGACCGAAGGCATGTTCCTGCGTCCACACCATTTTCAGCGGACAGAAAGTTACCTGCTGAACCACATTCGTGAATGGGGTGCGCTGCAGCGATCGTATCTGTGGGGCTTTCTCGACGTTGAGCTGGACGACGCGATGCTCCGCCAGGGCTGCATTGCACTGAGCTACTGCAGCGGGTTACTGCCTGACGGCACGTTTTTCCAGGTGCGCAACGGCCGCAACGGCCCGGTGCCGCTGAAGATCCCTGACAATCTTACCAATGAGAAGGTGGTGCTTGCGCTGCCGGTTCGCCGCGGCGAACGCGAAGAGGTGATTTTCAGTGAAGAGCAGGCCTCGCTGGCGCGTTACCTCGCTTTTGAACAGGACGTCGAAGACGATAATGCCATGTCAGTGGGCGATGCCACGGTACAGTTTGGCCGCCTGCGTTTAACCCTGATGCTGGAAAAAGATCTCACGGCAGAGTGGACCGCTATCGGCGTGGCCTTTGTGAGCGAAAAACGCAACGACAACCACGTGCGGCTGGATAACAGCTACATTCCGCCGATGCTGAATGCCAACAACAGCCCGCAGATCTACAGCATGATTAACGATCTGCATGGGCTACTGGTCCAGCGCAGCCAGCAGATTGGCGGACGTCTGCGCCAGCCAGGCCGCTTTAATACCTCCGAACTGATTGAGTTCACGCTGCTTTCGCTGGTCAACCGCCATCTTGGTGAGATTTCACATTTAAAAACCCTGCCGCTGATCCACCCGGAAACGCTGTGGCGCAGCTGGCTGCCGTTTGCGACGGAACTTGCCACCTGGACCTCTCAACGCACAGCGGAGAGCGTGCTCCCGGTGTATGACCATGACGATCTGGCGGTCTGCTTCAGCAAGCTGATGCTGATGCTGCGTCAGGGGCTGTCGCTGGTGATGGAAGATCACGCCATCCAGCTGCCGCTCAACGAGCGTTCCCATGGTCTTAACATCGCTACCGTGCCGGAAACCAGCATGGTGCGCGAGTTCGGCTTCGTGCTGGCGGTGAAAGCCAACGTGCCGGGCGAACACCTGCAAACCCATTTCCCGGCCCAGATGAAGGTGGCACCGGTCTCGAAAATCCGCGATCTGGTTCAGCTGCAGCTGCCGGGCATTATGCTGCGCGCCATGCCGGTCGCCCCGCCGCAAATACCGTGGCACGCAGGCTACAGCTATTTCGAGCTGGAGAAGGGCAGTGAGCTGTGGCACGAGATGGATAAGTCCGGTGCGTTCGCTCTGCATCTCGCAGGGGAGTTTCCGGGTCTCGATATGGAGTTTTGGGCCATCCGTAGCCCGACAGAATAATAAAGCGAGCACTAAATATGCAGGAACGACAGGATACCGGCAGTGATGCTGTGTTTACCGGAGCCAGTGGCAATAATCAGCTGGTGGCGGCTGCCAACCCGCTGCTCAACGCCATTCCACAAATCCGTCATTCGGTTTCTCATGACGATCAGGTGGCGTTGCGCCAGCGTCTGATCGACGAAATTCGCCGTTTCGAAGTGCGATGCCAGCAGGCTGGGTTGCCGTATGAAGTGATCGTCGGCGCCCGCTATTGTCTGTGTACGGCGCTGGATGAAGCCGCCGCGCTCACCCCCTGGGGCAGCAGCGGCGTCTGGTCCAGCAGTGGCCTTCTGGTTACATTTCATAACGAAACCTGGGGCGGTGAAAAATTTTTCCAGCTGCTGGCGCGCCTTTCTCAGAACCCGCGTGAACATATCCTGCTGCTGGAGATGATCAACTACTGCCTGTTGCTCGGTTTCGAGGGCCGCTATCGGGTGCTGGATAATGGCCGCACCCAGCTGGAAACCATCAAACAGCGACTGTGGCAGATGATCCGCAGCGTGCGCGGCAGCTACGCGCCGCCGCTCTCGGTACACCCTGAAGATCGTCCTGTACTGCGCAAGCTGTGGCGTCCGATGGTCCCCCTCTGGGCCTGCGTGGCGCTGGTCGGGTTTATCGCCTGTCTGTTTTATATCGTGCTTAACTGGCGTCTGGGCGATAACACCAGCCCGGTGCTGGCGAAGATTTATCAGTCTCAGCTGCCGGAAACCTCCATTCAGCAGCCCGCTCGCCAGCTGCCTGCGGTACTGAACCTGCGCGGCTTCCTGAAGCCTGAAATCGATGCCGGTCTGGTGGCGGTGAAGGATGAAGCGGATCGCAGCGTGGTGATCCTGAAAGGGGACGGCCTGTTCGCCTCGGCCTCGACGGTGGTGCGTGACCGCTATGAGCCGGTCATCAACCGCATTGCGCAGGCGATGAATAACGTCAGCGGTAAAATTCTGGTGGTGGGCTACAGCGACAACGTGCCGATCCGCAGCGCGCGCTTTGCCTCCAACTATGAACTCTCTCTCGAACGCGCCCGGTCGGTGCAAAAACAGCTGCAGGGAAGCCTCTCGCAGCCTGAACGCGTGAAGGCGGAAGGGCGGGGCGAAATTAACCCGGTGGCACCAAACACGACGCCTGAAAACCGCGCCCGTAACCGCCGTGTGGAAATTACTCTGCTGGTGTCGCCTGAAAATACGCAGGCTGAGCTGAACGGATTGCCGCAAGGAAACTAAGGATGCTGACTACTCTTCTTTCCATACTGACCAATCGCATTCTGTGGAGCTTCCTCGGCGTAACGGCGCTCGCGGCGGTGATCTGGATGATTGGTCCGCTGTTGTCCATCGTGGATACCCGCCCGCTTGAATCTGAACAGAACCGCGTTATCAGTATCGCAGTGGTGTACCTGATCTGGGCCCAGAGCCACATTCTGCCCCGGCTGTATAACGCCTGGCTGAACCGCAAGCTGATGGACAGGCTCAACGAGAACACCACTAAAGCGGACGCGGCCGATCCGCAGAAACGCCTGAATAACGAGGAGCAGATCCTTGCAGGTCGTTTCGACGAAGCCGCGCAGATGCTGAAAAAAGCCCACTTCAGTAAGGCGGGCCACAGCGCGCAGTGGACGCAGCGTTTCAGCACGCAGTATCTCTATCAGCTGCCGTGGTACGTCATCATCGGCGCGCCGGGCTCCGGGAAAACCACCGCGCTGGCCAACTCCGGGCTGCAGTTCCCGCTGGCGGATCGCTTCGGTAAAACCGCGCTGCGGGGCATCGGCGGCACGCGCAACTGCGACTGGTGGTTCACCAACGAGGCTGTCCTGCTGGATACTGCCGGACGTTACACCACGCAGGAGAGCGAACAGGTTCAGGACGCCGGGGAATGGCTGGAGTTCATCAACCTGCTGCGTAAATATCGGCGTCGCCAGCCGATCAACGGTGTGATTATCACCATCAGCATTTCCGACCTGCTCACGCAGTCCGCTGAGGCGTCCCGCCAGCAGGCGGTGAACCTGCGCCAGCGTCTTTCCGAGCTGCATGAACAGCTGGGCATCCGCTTCCCGGTGTACGTGATGGTGACCAAGGCTGACCTGCTCAAGGGCTTCCGCGCCTGGTTTGCCGATTACGACAAAGCGCAGCGCGACCAGATCTGGGGCTTTACGCTGCCGTGGGAGCAGACCAAACACGCGGATTACGACCTGATGGGCAACTTCCAGCAGGAGTTTTCTCTGCTCCAGCAGCGCCTGGATGCCGGTCTGCCGGAGACCATGCTCAAGGAGCATGACGGTAAAACCCGTGCGGAAGCCTATCTCTTCCCGCAGGAGTTCGCCGCGCTGCGCCCGCTGCTGGCGGATTACCTGAGCACGGTCTTTGCCCGTTCAAACTTTGAAACCGAATTCTCGCCGCGCGGCATTTACTTTGCCAGCGGCACCCAGGAAGGCATGCCGTTTGACCGCGTGATGGGCGAGCTTAACCGCGCGCTCTCTCTGCCGGAAGGGGCCGAAAGCGATAACTGGGATTCCGTCAGCAAAGAAGCCCCCATCCCGGGCGCGAAAGGCCAGAGTTTCTTTATCAAGAATCTGCTGCAAAACGTCATTTTCCAGGAAGCGGGCATTGCCGGAGAAAACCGCTGGTGGGAACTGCGCAACCGGGCGGTGATCTGGTCTGGTTACGCGGCGCTGCTGGCCCTGCTGGTGATTTTGGGCGGGCTGTGGCTGACCAGTTACGCCAAAAACAAGGCGTATCTGGAAGAGGTTGACGCCAAAGTGCCGGTGCTGGAACAGCAGAGTAAGGCGCTGCAAAATCAACCTCAGCGCGATCTCTTTGCGCTTCTGCCGCTGCTTAACGGGCTGGTGGACCTGCCGAAGAGCGACGCCTTTGACGTTAACGACCCGCCGGTCTCCCGCCGCATGGGGCTTTACCGTGGGGATGACGTCAGCGATGCCTCGCAGTCTCTGTATCAGAAAGCGCTGGATCAGATGTTGCTCCCCGCCGTGACGATGCACATCACCACCTGGCTGCGCAACGACAACGGCAGCGACGTGGAATACAGCTACGAAGCGTTAAAAGCCTATCAGATGCTCTATCAGCCGAAGCACTATGACGGCAAATTCCTGCACTCCTGGGTGATGCTCAACCTGCAGCGCAACCTGCCGCAGGACGTCACTCAGGCGCAGCTTCAGCAGCTTGAATGGCATCTGACCCAGCTGCTGGAACCCAAAATTCAGGCTTCACCCTATGCGCTGGATGAATCCCTGGTCGCGCGGGAAAGGGCGCTCATCAACCAGCAGCCGCTCTCGACACGCGTATACGGTCGCCTGAAGCGCCTGCTTGAGCATGACGAAAACCTCAAGCCGGTCTCGCTTTCCGATCTCGGCGGCCCGCAGAGCGAGCTGGTCTTTTCCCGCAAAAGCGGCAAGCCGGTCAGCGAAGGCGTGCCGGGTCTGTATACCCCGGACGGCTACTGGAAAAGCTTTAACGGCCAGATCGACAGCGTGACGACCGCCCTGCATGAAGATGACGCCTGGGTATTAGGTGCCACCACGGCCCAGGAAGATAAACAGCAGATCGATAACGCGGTGCGCCAGCTTTACATGCGTGACTTTATCGCCAACTGGGATCGCTTTCTCGCCGACATTCAGCTCAACAGCAGTGCCGATCTCTCCCAGCGTATCAACACCGCGCGCCTGCTCTCCGGGGCAAACTCACCGCTGCGCCGTCTGGTGCTGAACCTGAGCCAGGTGCTGACGCTATCGCGCAATGCGCCTGCGCCAGAAGATGCCGGGAAAGCGGAAGCGCAGAGCAACCGTGCTACCCGCACGCTGCAGGCGCTGTTCAGTAACAGCGATGCGGCGCCAACGCAGGGTGCGGTAGCGGTACAGGCACCGGAGCAGCTGGTGACTGACCACTATGCGCCGATGATTGAGCTGGCGCAGCCGCTGGAGAAAGGCGGAAAGACCATTGTGTTTGACGATTTTCTCAAGCAGGTGGACGAGCTGTATCGCTACCTGACCGCCGTTCAGGACGCGGCCAACAGCGGGATGCCTGCGCCGGGCGGCGACGCAATTAGCCGTCTGCAGGCCAGCGCGGGACGTCTGCCGGGCGGGCTGCAAACCATGTTCAGCAATATGGCCGTGGGTGCCAGCAGCGATACCCAGCGACGCGATCTGGAAAACGTGCGTAAACGCATTAACGTGGAAGTGGGCGGTTTCTGCCGTCAGGCGATTGCCGGTCGCTACCCGCTGGTGCGCAGCGCCAGCACGGAAGTGACGCCTGACGATCTCGCCCGCATGTTTGCACCCGGCACCGGGCTGATGGACACCTTTTTCCGCGATAACCTGACCAACAAAGTCGATACCACCCAGGCGAACTGGCGCTTTATGCCGGGGATCGACGGTAAAACCCTGCCGGGCAGCGAAGGGCTGCTGCGCCCGTTCCAGCAGGCACAGTCAATCCGCGATGCCTTCTTTGCCAACGGGGCGACAACGCCGTCCTATAAGGTCACGGTGCGCACCGTGCGGATGGATAACACCATTCTGAATCTGACGCTGGACGTTGACGGCCAGCTGTTGCGCTACAGCCACGGCCCTCAGGCGGTGCAGATCATGAACTGGCCGGGTCCGGGCGGCACCAACCAGGTGCGTATGCAGCTCGGTCTGGCAAACGGCAGTACGGCATCTCTGGTGACTAACGGATCCTGGGCGCTGAACCGCTTTTTCGATAAAGCCCGGACCAGTCCTGGCGCGGGTAGCCTGAGCCGTCAGGCCACCTTCAACGTCGACGGTCATCAGGTCACGCTGGAGTTTGCGCCAAACAGCATTCGCAACCCGTTCCAGCTTCCCCGTTTCTCATGCCCATAACCGCAAGGACAGCCGTATGACGAATACCCCTGCGATGAACCGCTACAGCTGGTATGGCAAATTACCCAGCGCCGGTGACTTTTTGCAGCGTCGCTTTCCTGACACCCTTCAGCGCCAGTGGTCACACTGGTTTCAGGTCGGCCTGCTGGCCTGGCAACAGGAAGAGCAGCGCAGCGGTGAGCGCCAGTTTACGAAAGCCCCGGTGTGGAATTTTGTCGTTCCGCCCATGCTGGGCAGCCAGATGATCCAGATGGGCTGCCTGCTGCCGGGACGTGACAGTGTGGGTCGCCACTACCCGGTCTGCATTCAGCTGAGCTTTAGTCCCGCCGAATGGTCATCGCGCCTGCTCGGTCAGGCCGAAAGCTGGTACCAACAGCTGGGTCGTCTGGGCCTGCACGCGGTGCGCAACGGTTTTTCCGCCTCACAGCTTGACGAGATGTTGATGAGTATCCCGGCGCCGCAGCCCGTTGAGCCACAAAAGCGATCCGACATTCTGGACGTGATTGGCTATGACGATGACGGCCAAAGCACGCTGGGCTGGCCGCAGGCGGCAGAGTGTTTTGACCCGCTGCGTCAGGCCAGCTTCTGGTGGACGAACCGCTGCGACGGCTACCCGCTCTACACGCACGTCCACAGCGGCAACTTTACCGGGCAGCTCTTTACGCTGCTGTTCGATCCGGCAGGCGGCGCCCGACCGGGTCGTCACGGTCTTTATCCGCCTATGTTTGAATAAGCAGGGATCTCATGAATATCGAAGAATTTCTCGCGCCGATAAGCCCCGACAAACCCTGTGGCGAAAATCTGGAGTACGACGCTGATTTCCAGATCATGAATCAGGCAAGTCAGGGGAAAGCGGAACAGCAGTTTGGCGACACCATTATTCCGGCAGAGCCCGCTGACTGGAACACGGTAGAAAAATTCGCTACCAGCCTGCTGACCCGCACCAAAGATCTTCGCGTCCTGCTGGCATTAACCCATGCCTGGACACGTCGCCGTGGACTCGCGGGCTATGCAGACGGGCTGTTACTGGTGCAGGAAGCGCTGACCCGTTACTGGGAGCAACTCTACCCGCTGCTGGAAGAGTATGGCGAAACCGATCCGTTCTACCGCATCAACGCCCTCGCCGGGCTGAGCGATAAATCTGACCTCACCGTCGCGGTACGCAACGCTTCGCTACTCCGCTCGAACGGGGATGAAATTTCGCTTCGGGACGCGCAGGCGCTGCTCGACGGCAGTAAAACGGAATGCCCTGACTATCCCGGCGGCCGCCCAAGGCTGATTGACGAGCTGGCGCGCGGCGACCAGCCCGGCACCGCAGCGGTCATTGTGATTAACGAACGGCTGCTGGCCATTCGCGATCTGCTCACCGGGTATCTCGGTGAAAGCGGCGTACCGGAGATGGAACAGCTGCTGAAAACTGTTGGGCTGGTCGCCAGCGCCTGTCAGGTGACCGACATCAGCAAGCTGCTGCCGAATCGTGAGGCGCAGGCTGAACCCCAGGTTGAGCAGCAATCGGCGGTAACGCAGCCCGTTCAGCAGGTCACCGACTGGCGCAGCGTGCAGGTCACCAGCCGCGCCGACGCCCAGCTGATGCTGGAAAAAGCGAAACAGTATTTTGCGCAGTACGAACCGAGCCATCCCGCACCGCTGATGATTGAGCGGGTGCAGCGGCTGTCTGAACTTAACTTTATGGACATTATTCGCGACCTGGCGCCAGACGGCGTTAACCAACTGGAAAACATCTTTGGACGCCGCGAATAACGCGTCCTGGCATTATGACGACAGGCATGGAGCCTGTCGTTTCACCTTCACCGCGCATCTTTGATGGAGAACATCATGGCAATGAGTAACAGTGGACAGAAATTCATCGCACGTAACCGTGCTCCCCGCGTCCAGATCGAGTACGACGTAGAGATCTACGGTGCAGAACGTAAAATTCAGCTGCCGTTTGTGATGGGCGTCATGGCCGATCTGGTCGGTAAACCGGTAGAAAACCTGCCTGCCGTCGATGAGCGTAAATTCCTTGAAATCGACATCGATAACTTTGATGAACGCATGAAGGCGCTGAAGCCGCGCGTGGCGTTTAACGTGGATAACACCCTGACGGGCGAAGGCAAACTGAATGTTGATCTGACCTTCGACAGCATGGACGACTTCCTGCCGGATGCGGTGGCCCGCAAGGTTGAGCCGCTGAACAAGCTGCTGGAAGCGCGTACCCAGCTCTCTAACCTGCTGACCTACATGGACGGCAAAAATGGTGCAGAAGAGCTGATCGCAAAAATTCTGCAGGATCCGACGCTGCTCAAATCTCTGAGCCAGTTGCCGAAAAATGACGAAAGCGCGAAAGGTAGCGAGGAATAATCGATGAGCAACCAGACTCAACAACACGAGCAGCAGGCGGGTCAGGCGTTCAGCCAGGATGAGTTCAGCGCGCTGCTGAACAAAGAGTTCCGCCCGAAAACCGATCAGGCGCGCTCCGCCGTAGAAAGCGCGGTCAAAACCCTGGCGCAGCAGGCGCTGGAAAATACCGTCACCTTCTCTAACGACACCTACCGCACCATTCAGAACCTGATTGCCGGTATCGACGAGCAGCTGTCGCAGCAGGTGAATCAGATCATTCACCACGACGAGTTTCAGAAGCTGGAGAGCGCATGGCGCGGCCTGAGCTACCTGGTGAACAACACTGAAACTGATGAGATGCTGAAGATCCGCTTTATGAGCATCTCCAAGCAGGAGCTGGGACGCACCCTGAAGCGCTACAAGGGCGTGGGCTGGGACCAGAGCCCGATCTTCAAGAAGATCTACGAGCAGGAGTACGGTCAGTTCGGTGGCGAGCCGTTTGGCTGCATCGTGGGCGACTACTACTTCGACCACAGCCCGCAGGACGTTGAGCTGCTGGGTGAAATGGCGCGCATCGGCTCTGCGGCACACTGTCCGTTTATCACCGGTACCGCACCGGGCGTGATGCAGATGGAGTCCTGGCAGGAGCTGGCTAATCCGCGCGACCTGACCAAGATCTTCCAGAACACCGAATACGCGGCCTGGCGTTCACTGCGTGAATCCGAAGATGCCCGCTATCTGGGTCTGGTGATGCCGCGCTTCCTGTCGCGTCTGCCGTACGGCATTCGCACCAACCCGGTGGACAGCTTTGACTTTGAAGAGCAGACCGACGGCGCTAACCACAACAGCTACTCCTGGGCGAACGCCGCCTATGCGATGGCGGCCAACATCAACCGCTCCTTCAAAGAGTACGGCTGGTGTACCTCGATTCGCGGCGTGGAGTCCGGCGGGGCGGTGGAGAACCTGCCGTGCCACACCTTCCCGAGCGATGACGGCGGCGTGGACATGAAGTGCCCGACCGAGATCGCCATCAGCGATCGTCGTGAAGCCGAGCTGGCGAAAAACGGCTTTATGCCGCTGGTTCACCGCAAAAACTCCGACTTTGCCGCCTTTATTGGCGCGCAGTCGCTGCAAAAACCGGCCGAATACCACGATCCGGATGCCACCGCCAACGCGCGTCTGGCCTCTCGCCTGCCGTACCTGTTCGCCTGCTGCCGTTTTGCCCACTACCTGAAGTGCATCGTGCGCGACAAAATCGGCTCCTTCCGCGAGCGCGAAGAGATGGAGCGCTGGCTGAACGACTGGGTAATGAACTACGTGGACGGTGACCCGGCTAACTCCTCCCAGGAGACCAAGTCCCGTAAGCCGCTGGCGGCTGCGGAAGTGCAGGTGCAGGAGATTGAAGACAACCCGGGCTACTACGCCGCGAAGTTCTTCCTGCGTCCACACTACCAGCTGGAGGGGCTGACCGTTTCCCTGCGTCTGGTGTCTAAACTGCCGTCGCTGAAGACGAAAGACGCGTAATGATAATTGCCGGCCCGTAAGGGCCGGCACTATGACGTTGAATATGAAAAAGATAATGAATTTGAAGGAAAATTCTTGGTGAAAAAATTCATTATCTATTTCATCGCTTATTTATTGCTTTTGATTTCGGCAATGATGTTTTTTACCGCATGCGGTTACTACCTGTTGATATTTGACTGGCAACAGGGTGTTTTGAGAGCGATATTGCACGTACTTTTGCTTGTCGGATGTATTGCTCTCGCGATGTGCATATACGCTACCGGTGAGAAAATCAAAAAGCGTTGTTAATCCTTCACTGACCACGTTTAGTTATGCTGAAAGAGAAATCTAATCTGGAGCAGGAGAAACAATGAAGTTACTTACCCTACATGTTTTGCTGTTTACCGGTCTGTTGGGAGCGACGCCACTATGGGCTGCTAATGGCCAGAATGACTCATCAAATCTTCTACGCGACCCTAATACGCTGTCCCGTAATGATGTACGAATGAGCGGGGAAAAGTTTCTTTTAGCGTGGCTCGCAAAAGATAACGAGCAGGAGCAGCTTAAAGCGAATATGTACCTGCTTGGGGTAATGGATGCGACGGAGGGCAAATCCTGGTGTGGATATACGGTCGCGTTGCCCGGTTCATTACGAGAGAGCATTTACAGCTATTTCAGAAAATTGCCTGAAAACCGTAAGAAAGAAGCTGCATCATCATTAATCACCGAGGCTCTCGCGCAGGATTTACCGTGCAAAAAAGGAGTTCAACCATGAAACCGTTGTATGCACAGTTAAAAGCACAACATTACTCCTCTAACGAAGCCCGTCCGGGTTATGTCCCTCGGGATGATCTCTTTAATGAAATAGGTTACGACGCAAGCGTGCTCATTAAGTCCAATCCAGGATATATGAATACTTGCGCAGTGCGAATGAGTCTTGCTCTCTTAAAGTGTGATGTTAAATTTGAAGGACGTTTGGCTATAAAGAGTGGGCCATATAAGGGTAAAAAAATTGAACCTGGTGCGAAGCTTTTAGCTGACCAGCTCTATAAAGCGAGTGTGTTTGGCAAGGCAGAAATCTATACTGATATTCGTGAGGCAGGTCAAAAACTCCGTAACCGTAAAGGTGTGATTTTCTTCAACCGTATAACTAATTACAACGGTGGACACATCGACCTATTGGAGCCGGTAGGAGATAACATGATGCAGTGCAATTCCGATTGTTATACAGACTGTAAAGAGATTTGGTTCTGGGAACTGAGATAGCGTCATAGCGCAAATAAAGATATCGCCATGTTTAAAAAACCACTTTGCCTGTTTCTTTTTCTGACTAGTTGCTCATCTTATTCTGCTAACACGGACCTTCAATTCTTTCATCAACAAACTTACAGGCAGGTGATGAAAGATTACGTTTTGGCTCGCTGTCTTGCTGAGGTGGCAGATGAAGGTGGTCAGTTTTCTGCTGATGCAGGGCTCAGTGCAAGCGCACTCCTGGAGTGGATGCCCTTCGATGTTGAAAATGGCATGGAGAAAATTGAGGCTGTTATAAATAAATATAAAGACGAAAAGAACAGCTTTCACTCTGAACGTTCACAAAAAATCAAAGGCGTAACTTTAAATTGTCTCCGTCTTTATCATAGCGACGAACTGAATAAAATGGTTTCTCAGGTAATAGTTGGCGATCCTGACCGTAGCTGGATCCAGGATAACCCGCAGTAGTAAAAGACTTCACATTCTTTCTGTTCATTCAGGGGGAATGTAAGACTGTCAAATGACACGGGTCATTTGATGTGAGGCAGAGGTAAAATATGGACGGTTTTATTCAGCCCCATGCTTTCCTGTTTGCCATATAAGTGCTTTTTCGAAAGCAATATTGTTCATCCACGAAGAGTAGATATTATGGCTATTGATATGTTTCTGAAGGTCGAGGGTGTTACGGGCGAATCTAAAGATTCTAACCACACCGGCTGGACTGATATTACCTCCTTCTCCTGGGGCGCTTCCCAGCCGGGTAATATGAGCGTTGGCGGTGGCGGCGGTGCCGGTAAAGTAAACTTTAACGACCTGCACGTTAACGCGCTGATCGACAAATCCACTACAGCAGTCCTGAAACACTGCGCAAGCGGTAAGCACCTGACCAAAGTTGAACTGTCCGTCTGCAAAGCGGGTGGCCAGCAGGTTGAATACACTCGCATCACCCTGGAAGACGTTCTGGTGACTTCCGTTCAGTACACCGGTGCAGACAACGGCGATACCGTTGGTGTGACCTACGCATTCCAGGCTGCGAAAGTGAAACAGCAGTACTGGGAGCAGACCACTGCCGGTGGTAAAGGTGCTGAAAGCAGCGCTGGCTGGAACATCAAAGAGAACAAAGAAGCGTAATAGAGTATGTGGCCGGGGAGTTTTCCCCGGTCTTTATCAACCTAAAGAGCCCTAAGGATTGGCGGGCATGGTTATGCAAAAGTTATTCGGTGAGTTTGCAGTCACGTTAATGGCCAGCGCCTGTGTGTCGCATCCAGCACAATATCAGTCGCTTACGGTTACGCTAAAGAACAACGAACCCTGCTTTGCTATTCCCGCTAACTCCGGGTTAGACGCGCCTGTCACCAGCCATTCGCCCACCATAATGAAACGCGCGGGAAATGAATGGAAAGCGATATCGCCGCCGTCAACGTTTAGCCCTGAGGTGACGTTAACGACCCAACAGTGTCACCAGTGGAAGGGAATAGCGTGGCAAGCTGGAGAATATGATGTTGCCCTGAAGGTGTCAGGGAAAAACGATTCTATTCGCTATGCTGCCCGTTTCACCTTACAAGAAGGTCCTTCAGGCCAGTTTAAGCTTACGCAGACTGAATAGAATGTGTTAATCCCCAAACGCCGCCGTTCTCGCCCCGAGAGCGGCAGCGTTTGAGCGCTAATCATACCAGCAGGAATACGCCATGCGATTCACGATTATTTCTACGAAACCCGGTCATCAGCCGCCTCAGAGCAGCTGTGATTTTTACGCCCCGGGCGGCACCATTGGGCGCGGTACGGATAACAATCTGGTATTGCCGGACAATGACCGCACCATCTCGCGTCTGCAGGCCATTGTTCACGTTGACGCCAATGGCGAATGTCGCGTTACTAACCGTGGCAGCGTTACGCGCGTGGTATTGAACGATATTCCACTGGAACGCGGGCGTCAGGTTGAACTGCAGGATGGAGACGTTCTGGGTATTGATGACTACCGCATTGAAGTGGCTGAAATTATTCACGACACGCAGCCGGTGAGCCGCATGGCGGCCAGCATGCAGCAGCAGGTTCGTCCAGCCGCGCCAGCACCTGCGTCGCAGCCGAAACCGGCGAGTGCCGCACCGCGCGGGAAAGCCGAGCCGACCGCCGTGCCAACGGAGATCTGGGATAGTCTGATGCAGGAGTTCTCCATCTCCGACAGCATCTCCAGCAACCGCACAAAACCTCAGCCTGCGGCATCACAGGATCCGTTCTCCCAGCCTGCTGCGCCGGAGCGTAACGCTGAAGATCCGCTGGCGATGTTCAACGACAGCGATCCGAAGCTTGAGCGTAAGAACGTTGACCCGGATACGCTGTTCAGCGATGAAGCCTTGTTCAAAAAAGAGAGCATCTTTGACGACATTACGCCCTCAACGCTGGTGCCGCCGGTTGAAACTAAGCCAGCCGAGCCTAAAGAAGAGGCGGCGGATGAGCTCGATCCACTGGCCCTGTTTGGCGGCACGGCCAGCGCGCCCGCCGCGCGTAATGATGACCCTCTCGGGCTGATGGGCGGTGCACCGTTGACGCATCCGGATGACATTGCCGACGACAGGCCGGAGCCAACGCCTGCGCCGGTTGAGGAAGAGGATGTCCTCGCCGATTCTCCGCTGTTCGCCCCTGAGCCGCAGGAAGCCCCGCGTGCTGTTGAAGAAGAGCCCGCGCGACCTGATTACGCAGGTTTCACCATGCCGACCCCGCAGGCCGTTGCGCGCAGTAGCGCTCAGGCACCGAAGGGCCGCCTGCGCATCGACCCGGTCAATAACGCGGCCTCCCCAACCGCCACGGCTAACAGCGGCGAGAAAGGCGACGTGTTGCAGGGCGAGCTGCTGGAGGCGCTGCTGGAAGGCATGGGCCTGAGCGAAATGCAGCCTGTCCCGCAGTTTGACCGTGAGAATATGCGTCAGCTGGGGCAGATCCTCGGCATGTTCTCTCAGGGCACCGTGGCGCTGCTTTCCTCGCGCTCCATCCTCAAGCGCGGCGTGAAAGCCGATATGACCATGGTGCTGGACGATGCCAACAACCCGTTCAAGCTGCTGCCGACCGGCAAAACCGTCCTGATCCAGATGTTCGGCACGCCGATGCCGGGCTTTATGCCGCCAACAAAATCCGTGCGCGACGCGTTGATCGATCTGCAGGCGCACCAGCTGGGCATGATCTCCGGTATTCGCGCCATCATCGCCGCAATGCTGCAGTCCTTTAACCCGGAACAACTGGAAGAGCAGGCGAAGCAGAACGGCATGACCTCCCGTCTGGCGCTGCCGGGCAGCCGTAAAGCCGCCCTGTGGGACTACTTTGTTCGCAGCTATGGCGAGACGGCAGGCGAGATTGAGGATGACTTCCACACCCTGTTTGGCGAGGCCTTCCTTCATGCGTACGACATGGAGGTGAATCAGTACAAAGACTCACAGAGCGGATCGGAAGACAAATGAATATCGCAACGGCTTCTCTCTCCCGCCAGGGGACGCGCGCCAGCAACCAGGATCAGACGGGAGAAACCATAGGGGAACGTTCAGCCTGCTTTGTCGTCTGTGACGGCATCGCGGGTTTGCCGGGCGGTGAAGTGGCCGCTGAGCTGGCCCGCAACAGCATCATTTCCCGCTTTGATGGCGACAAGCACCTGAATGCGCAGCATATTCGCGACTATGTGCAAACGGCGAACCGCACCATTCTCAGCGAACAGCAGGCGGTTCAGGATTACCGTCGAATGGGCACAACGCTGGTGAGCCTGTTCATTGACCGGGATTACCGTCTGGCCTACTGGGCGCACGCCGGAGACAGCCGCCTGTATCTGTTTCGCCGCGGCTGGCTGTGGCATGTCACCACCGACCACAGCCTGGTGCAGCAGATGAAGGATGCGGGGCATCAGACCGACGATCTCAACAGCAACCTGCTGTACCTCGCGCTGGGGATTGAAAACGGTGGGCCGGAAGCGAGCTACAGCGACGTGGTGCAGGTGGAAGACGGCGATGCCTTTTTACTCTGCACCGACGGGTTCTGGCACGGCGTCAGCGAAGAACAAATGAAGCAGTCGCTGCATATGGTCAATACGCCGCAGGAGTGGCTGACCTTAATGAACCAAATCATTCAAAAGAATGGCGAGCAGGAGGGGAATGCTCAGGACAACTATACGGCCCTTGCGGTATGGATGGGCGACCCTCAGGACACCACTTTGCTGCATACGCTCTCTGACGCAGCGCAATTTCTTCCCTGCGGAACTGATTAGACACACAAGGAACGATATGAAACTTTGGCTATCGGGTTTAGCACTTCTGGCGGTGACCTCCACCGCGCAGGCTGAGAATTTCCGCATCGTGCAGTCCCCTGCGCAGAAGCTGGATATCTGGATCGACAACATCAAAGACAACACGCCGCAGAGCTGGTGTAAGCCTGAAGTGGCGCTGCGTATTGTGGCAAACGGCAAGAAAGACGTTTCCGTGCTGGAAAACTTTGTGCCGCGTCTTGGCTCACTGCTGGAACATCAGTGCAGCAAAGTGAATAAACTCAGCTGGACGCTTAACGATCCGGCGGGCGTCACGCTGGCGGAGGGTACCGCAGGGAAAGCGCAGGATTGGGCGCTGGTGGTGAAACAGGAACAGGCGGCTCCGGCCAGTACCGCCGCCAGCGGCGCGCTGCTGCCGCCGGATCAGAACGCTGAAGCCCGCACCGTGGCTGCTGACCGCACGCCGTGGCAGGAGTTTACCCTTCAGGACGGCTGCCATCTGCGGACGTTCTGGGAAGGCGGAGCCTCCGCACCGGCACTGTTCATCCCGGACACCGACACCACCCGCTGCGGCAACGGCAGTTGGCTGAGCGGTCATACCGTTATCTCTCAGACTCGCAACGGCGAGCAGAAAGAGATGGCGGTGACTTACATTCACGGTTTCCCGGTCATGGGCCTGAACAAAAGCGCCGATCCTGAAAACGCCCTGATCACCTCCGTCAACAAAGAACGCATGGTGTTCAGCACGCAGAACAGCGATCAAAGCTGGATGATCCTTCCCTACGACAACGCCCTCAACGGCTGGAAAAGCAACGGCACCGTGGCGGTAGAGATCTCCCGCGAGATCGCCAGTGATGACGCCAAACTGCAGGCGCGCATTGCCGAAGTCAAACAGACCTGGGGCGCGTGGGTGACACCGGGTACCTCGCTGAATATTGTCCTGATTGACACCCTGCGTCCTCAGCTGCGCGATCCGGCAGTGGGCGCATGGCGCGCGGCAAACTAAGGAGTGGCGATGAATACGCTCTATCAACACCTGGCGGGTGAGCCGCTCAGCGATGCGCTGCGTCGTCTGGAAGCCGATATCAAAGTCCGTCCGGCGGATGCCGATCTCCGCGCCGCGTTTGTACAGTTTCTGATCCTCAGCGGCAACTGGACCCGCGCCCTGACCCAGCTGAAAAGCTGGGTGGCGCTGAAGCCCCAGGCGAAGCCTACCGTTACCCTGCTGGAGCAATCCATTCAGGGCGAGCTGCAGCGCGCGCAGGTGATGGCAGGACAGGCGCGTCCGGCCATGCCTGAAACCCAATGGCCGTGGCTGACAACCCTGGCCGCGGCGCTGAGCGAGGAGGGCGAACGCGCCAGTGCGCTGCGTCTGGACGCCCTTGAGACGGCGCAGGCAAACCCTGGTCAGATCACTCTCGAAAATGATGAGACGCAGGCGTTTGGCTGGCTGATGGACGGCGATGCCCGCCTCGGCCCGGTGTGCGAAACCATCGTGAACGGCCGTTATTTCTGGCTGCCGTTTAGCGCTATCGCTGAGATCCGTTTTCAGGCGCCTGCCAGCGTCACCGATCTGGTCTGGCGTCACGCGCTGGTGCGCCTGACCGACGGTACGGAGCAGGTGTGTCAAATCCCGGCGCGCTATCCGTTTGCTGAAGACGCTTCGGATGCCGTCATGCTCGGGCGTACGACTGAATGGTTGCCGCTTGACGCTGACGGTACGCTGTACGAAGGCCGGGGCCAGAAGGCGTGGCTGAGCGAACAAAGCGAATACCCGCTGCTTTCCCTGAACCTCGTGACGTTTGCGACGGATGGAGCCGATGAGTAATCCCGCTGGCGAAGGCGATCTGCTGCGCAGCGGCTGGCAGGCACGCAGCAAGCAGGAGAAGGTGGGGGCGCGCGACAAAATGCAGCCCTCGCTGCTGGATCGTCTCACCGATAACGACCCGGAAAAAAAACGCGAGTCGGCCAACAGCAATCTGATCACTCACGCCGCCCTGCGCCGCAATGTGCTGCGCGATCTGCAGTGGCTGTTTAACACCATCAACCACGATGCCTCCGGCGATTTGAGCGCCTTGCCGCACGTGAACCGCTCGGTGGTCAACTTCGGCGTCGCACCGTTGGCCGGGAAAAGAATGTCGGATATCGAATGGCACGATATTCAGCGCAAGCTCACCGAGGCCATCATCAATTTTGAACCGCGCATTTTACCCCAGGGGCTGCAGGTCCGCTGCGTGTCGGATACCTCCTCGCTGGATCTGCACAACGTGCTCTCCATCGAAATCAAAGGGCGTCTGTGGTGCGTGCCGTACCCGCTGGAGTTTCTGTTTCGTACCGATGTCGATCTGGAAAACGGCCATTTTGAACTGAAAGATGCGGGGTAATCATGGAAAGTAAACTGCTCGAATACTACAACCGTGAGCTGGCCTACCTGCGCGAAATGGGGGCCGAGTTTGCCGAACGCTACCCAAAAGTCGCCGGACGGCTGGGCATGCGCGGCATCGAAGTGGCGGACCCGTATACCGAACGTCTGATGGAGGGCTTCGCCTTCCTGACCTCCCGCGTGCAGATGAAAATGGACGCGGAGTTTCCGCGCTTCTCCCAGCGTCTGCTGGAGATGATTGCGCCTAACTATCTCGCGCCCACGCCGTCGATGGCGATCGCGGAGATTGAGCCCGACAGCAGCCGGGGTGACCTGAGCAAGGGCTTCATTGTGCCGCGCGGTACCATGATGGACAGCCTGGCGCTCAAGAAGACCGGCGTGACCTGCAGCTATACCACGGCGCACGAGGTCAACCTGCTGCCGCTGAAAATCGACAGGGTCGAGCTGGGCGGCGTGCCCGCCGATCTGCCGCTCGCGCAGCTGGGGCTGAGCCAGCGGGGGATCAACAGCGCCTTGCGGATCCGCATCGCCTGCGACGGCCCGCAAAACCTCGGGCACCTGGATTTCGACCGTCTGGAATTCTTCCTCGGCGGCCCGGATATTGAAGCGCTGAAGCTGCTGGAGCTGGTGATGGAGCACCACGCCGGGATCGTCTGTCAGACGGTCAGCCCGCAGCCGCAGCGACAGCTGCTGGCGTCTGACGCGCTGCGCCAGGAGGGCTTTGAGCCTGATCAGGCGCTGCTCCCGGACGATCTGCGTAACTTTGACGGCTACCGTCTGCTGCAGGAGTATTTCGCGTTTCCGGCCCGCTTCCGCTTCATCAGCCTCAGTGGTCTGAGCAAGCTGATTCAGCGTTGTGAAAACGAAAAAGCCTTTGATATTTTCATCCTGCTGGATAAGTCGGATGAACAGCTGGAGCGCGTGGTCGATGCCAGCCATCTGGCGCTGCACTGTACGCCGGTCATCAACCTGTTCCCTAAGGTCGCGGCGCGTCAGAAGCTGAACGAAGGCCAGCATGAATACCATCTGGTGGTCGATAACATTCGTCCGCTGGATTATGAAATTTACGCGGTCAAAAAAATCTATGGCAGCGCAGACGGCCAGCGTGATGACCAGACGTTTCGTCCATTCTGGAGCACCTGGAGCGGCGATGCGGGCAACTACGGGGCCTATTTTTCCCTGCGTCGCGAACAGCGCGTGCTTTCCGAGCACGCCCTGCGCTACGGCACCCGTACCGGCTATATTGGCTCGGAGGTCTTTATTTCGCTGGTGGATGAACAGCACGCCCCCTGGCAGGAAAACCTGCGCTATATCTCTGCCGAGGTGCTCTGCACCAGCCGCGACCTACCGCTGATGCTGCAGCAGGAGCTCGGGCAGTTCATTATGGCCGACTCCATGCCGGTGAAATCCCTCACCCTGCGTAAAGGGCCGACGCCGCCGCGTCCGGCGCTGGCCGAAGGGTTCAGCACCTGGCGGCTCATCAGCCAGCTGCAGATGAACTACCTCAGCCTGATGGACAGCGAAAACGAAGACGGCGCGGCCGCGCTGCGCCAGCTGTTAGGGCTGTACGCCAACCTGGCTGAAACGCCCGTTGCGCGTCAGGTGGAGGGGGTACGCCACTGCGTGCTGGAGCCGGTTCACCGCCGCGTACCTGAACCCGGCCCGGTCGTTTTCGCCCGCGGGATCGGCATTACCCTGATGGTGGATGAGCGAGCCTTTTCCGGCGCCAGCCCGTGGCTCTTCGGCAGCGTAATGGAGCGTCTCTTTGCCCGCCTGGTGTCCATCAACAGCTTTACGGAGTTCACCCTGAAGAGTCAGCAGCGCGGCGAGATTGGCTACTGGGCACCGCGCATGGGTAAAAGGGCGCTTATATGAGTGACGCTGCCACTGCACCGCTGCGCGTGCATCGCCTGACCCGGCTGCCGGATACGTTCTGGCAAGGGGTTCGTGAGACGCCCTGGCGCTACGATCTGTTTCAGCTGTTAAGGCGCATTGATGCCCAGGGCGGCGAGCGCTATCCGCTGGGACGCGCGCCGCTGCCGAAATTTGAGCCGCTGCGCATCGGCCAGCAGCCGTCGATGAGTTTTGCGCCGTCGACGCTGGCCCAGGTACGTCAGCGGGAGGAAAGCGGGCTGCATGAGGTGTCTATCCTCAGCTTCGGCCTGTTTGGCCCGAACGGCCCGCTGCCGGTCCACATGACCGAATATGCCCGCGAGCGTATTTATCATCATCAGGACACCAGCCTCAGCGCGTTTGCCGATCTGTTCCACCACCGCCTTGCGCTGCTGTTTTACCGCGCCTGGGCGGATGCGCAACCGGCGGTCTCTCTGGATCGCGCCGATAACAAGCGCTTTGAGGGCTACCTGGCGTCGCTGATTGGTATGGGGCAGCCGGGGCAGATGAACAAAGGCAGCCTGAACTCGCATGCACGCTTTACCCACGCCGGACACCTGACCCGTAACGGGCGGGATCCGGAGGGGCTGGAGAAGATCCTGCGCAACTATTTTAAAGCGCCGGTCAAGCTGGTCAGCAACGTGCCGCAGTGGATGCCGCTTTCCACGCGCGAGCAGGCGCAGCTGGGAGCAGGGCGCCGCATGCCTCGCATGGGTGAGTCCGCCTTTCTCGGCGTCGCCGTCCGCGACGTTCAGCATAAGTTTCGCATCGACATTGGCCCGCTGAGCGCGGAGGAGTACAACCGCTTTCTGCCGGGAGAAGCGTGGGTCACCGAGCTGCGCGACTGGGTGCGTCAGTACGCCGGGGTGGAGTTTGAATGGGAAACGCGGGTGATCCTGCGTGAAGACGCGGTGCATGGCACCACGCTCGGCAGCAATGGGCGATTAGGCTACAACACCTGGCTGGGCCGTCAGCCGCAGCCTGTCCCGCGTGGCGATCTGGTGTATCGCGCAGAGCGGTAATCCTTCCGTATACCGAATTATTGTTAATGGAAACTAACATGTCAGAAATTAGCCGTGCCGTGCTTTTCGGCAAACTGGATACGCTGTTATTTACCTCTCTGGAAAGCGCCACTGCGTTCTGCAAGCTGCGCGGCAACCCCTATGTTGAGCTGGTGCACTGGCTGCATCAGCTGATGCAGCAGCAGGATGGCGATCTGCAGCAGGTCATCCGCCACTTTGCTCTTGATGAACAGCAGCTGACGCGCGATATCGTTGCGGCGCTGGATGTCCTTCCGCGCGGGGCGAGTTCCGTTTCCGATCTCTCCGAACATATCGACAGCGCCGTGGAGCGCGCCTGGGTCTTCGGCTCGCTGAAGTTTGGCGTCAGCCGTATTCGCGGCGGCCATTTGCTGATCGGCATGCTTAAAACCTGGAACCTGGCTAACGTGCTGAAAAGCATCTCGTCACAGTTCACCCGCCTGAACGTCGAGGTGCTGATTGAGCAGTTCGACGCTATCTGCGCCAACAGCAAAGAGACGCAGCAGGCCGCAGCCGCAGCCGATGCACCGGCGGGTGCGGTACCGGCTGCGCAGGGGACGCTGGCCCAGTACGGCCAGGACCTGACCGCCCGCGCTCGCGAAGGGAAGATTGACCCGGTTGTCGGGCGCGACGAGGAGATCCGCCAGATGGTGGATATCCTGATGCGTCGCCGCCAGAACAACCCGCTGCTGACCGGGGAAGCCGGGGTTGGCAAAACGGCGGTGGTGGAAGGGCTGGCGCTGCGTATCGCCGACGGCGACGTGCCGGAGCCGCTGCAAAATATCCAGCTGTGGCTGCTGGATATCGGCATGCTGCAGGCTGGCGCAGGCATGAAAGGCGAGTTTGAAGCCCGTCTGCAGGCGCTCATTAATGAAGTCCAGTCCAGCGCAACGCCGATTATTCTGTTCATCGATGAGATCCATACCCTGATTGGCGCAGGCGGCCAGCAGGGGACCGGCGATGCGGCGAACCTGCTCAAGCCAGCGCTGGCGCGCGGTCAGCTGCGCACCATCGGGGCCACCACCTGGGCGGAATACAAAAAGTACATCGAAAAAGACCCGGCGCTGACCCGTCGTTTCCAGACGGTGCAGGTGCATGAGCCGGACGAAGCGAAAGCCATTCTGATGCTGCGCAGCACCGTGTCGCCGCTGGAGACGCACCACCAGGTGCTGCTGCTCGACGAAGCGGTCAGCGCGGCGGTCAAGCTGTCGCATCGCTACATCCCGGCGCGTCAGCTGCCGGACAAAGCCGTTGCGCTGCTCGATACCGCCTGCGCCCGCGTCGCGGTCAGCCAGAGCGCGCCGCCCGCGGAGCTGGAAGACTGCCTGCGCCACCTTGCCGCGCTGGACGTGGAAATTGAGATCGCTGAGCGCGAAACGCGCGTCGGTGCCGGTGACGCTGAGCGCGTAGCGACGTTACGCGCAGAACGCGACGCGTACGAAACAAAACGCGAATCTCTGGCTCAGCGCTGGGAAGAAGAACGCAGCCTGGTGCAGGAGATTATTCGCCTGCGCGCGGCGCTGTTCGCGGCGGGCGATGAAGATAGCGCCGAGCTGCGCAGCCAGCTGGCGGAACAGCAGCAGGCGCTGAACGCCTTACAGGGCGATGAACCGCTGCTGTTTGCGGCTGTGGATGAAAACGTGGTGGCCGCGGTGGTCTCTGACTGGACCGGGATCCCGCTGGGCCGGATGGTGAAAAACGAGATCGACGCGGTGCTGAACCTTGCTGACACGCTGAACCAGCGCGTTATTGGACAGCGTCACGGTCTGGATCTCATTGCCCGCCGCGTGAAAACCTCGCGAGCGAAGCTTGACGATCCCAACAAACCGGTGGGCGTCTTTATGCTGTGCGGCCCGTCCGGCGTCGGTAAAACCGAAACCGCGCTGGCGCTCGCGGAATCCCTGTACGGCGGCGAGCAGAACGTTATCACCATCAACATGAGTGAGTTCCAGGAAGCGCACACCGTTTCCACCTTAAAAGGTGCGCCTCCGGGGTACGTAGGGTATGGTGAAGGCGGGGTGTTGACCGAGGCCGTGCGCCGCCGCCCGTACAGCGTGGTGCTGCTGGACGAAATTGAAAAAGCGCACCCGGACGTCCACGAGATCTTCTTCCAGGTCTTTGATAAAGGCTGGATGGAAGACGGCGAGGGGCGCCATATTGATTTCCGTAACACCATCATTATTCTGACGTCTAATGTCGGTACCGACCTGATTAGCGCGATGTGCGCCGATCCGGAGCTGATGCCGGAGCCTGACGCGTTAAGCGGCGCGCTGCGCCAGCCGCTGCTGGAGGTGTTCCCACCGGCGCTGCTGGGCCGTCTGCTGGTGGTGCCGTACTATCCGCTCAGCGACGAGATGCTGGGGCTGATTGTTCGTCTGCAGCTCAAGCGCATTCAGCGCCGTCTGGAAGAGAATCACAGCATTATTTCTGAGTTTGACGACAGCGTGGTGGAACAGATTGTTCAGCGCTGTACCGAGGTGGAGTCCGGTGGCCGCATGGTGGATGCTATTCTGACCAACACCTTACTGCCTCAGATGAGCCAGATCTTACTTACCGCCAGCCGCAGCGACGAGCAGTACCGACGTCTGCACGTCACCTGCGAGCAGGGCGAGTTTCACTGTCAGTTTGCCGCGTAATAATCATCAAGAGAACTGTAAAAGATGACGGATAATGATAACAATCGGACTGTCCCAAACGCGCTCCCGGTCGGGTACCGCTTCAACGAGTTTGAAATCAAAGAGGTGATCGGCGGCGGCGGTTTTGGTATTGTCTATCGCGCGTGGGATCACCAGCTCGAACGCACTATCGCTATCAAAGAATTTATGCCTTCCTCGCTCGCCGTGCGCGGCGATGACATGACCCTCGTGCTGCGCAGTGAGCGCTTTGGCAAAGCGTTTTCCGCCGGCCTGAACAGCTTTATTCAGGAAGCCCGTCTGCTGGCGCGCTTCAACCACCCGAACCTGCTGCACGTCCTGCGCTTCTGGGTGCAAAACGACACGGCCTACATGGGGACGCTGTTTTACAGCGGCACCACGCTTTCACGCCTGCGTGAAGAAAAGCCGGAGCTGATCAACGAGGCGTGGATCCGCCGCACGCTGCCGATGCTGTTCGGCGCGATCAAAACCATTCACGACGAAGGCTATCTGCACCGCGATATCTCTCTGGATAACATTCAGATCCAGGATAACGGCCTGCCGGTGCTGCTCGATTTCGGCTCCGCGCGCCGCACCATCGGTAACCTCTCTGACGAAACGGAAACCATGCTGCGCCCGGGCTTTGCGCCGATTGAGCAGTACACCGACGACAACGAAAGCGAGCAGGGTCCGTGGACGGATATCTACGCCCTCGGTGCCGTGCTGCGTACCCTGATCGTGGGATCGCCGCCGCCGGTCAGCGTGGTGCGCTCTATCCAGGATACCTGCAAACCGCTGGTGGAAATCATGCCGCAGGGTTATTCCATCCCGCTGCTGCAGGCTATTGACCGCGCGCTGGCGCTGCACATGGAGGACCGTCCGCAGTCTATCGACGAGTTCGCGGCGCTGATTGAGATGCCGGTCGCCGGTATCAACGATGTGCTGACCGCCAAAAAAACCGGCACCATGCTGGTTCCGGTAGAGGAAGAGAAACCAGCTTCGGCGCTTGACTGGCGCCGCTACAAGATCCCGGGCATGGTTGCCGCTGGCGTGCTGGTGGGCATTGTCGCCGGAGCCATGCTGTTTAGCGGCGGCGGTCAGGATGCGCCCGAGCAGGCGGCGCAGGCACCGGCAGAGACGCGTCCGGCTGAAACCGCCGCGAAAACGCCAGACGTGAAGCCGGAAACGGAGAAGGTTAGCGAGCAGGCGGCGGAACAGACTCCACCACCTGTCGCCAGCCCGGTCGCGCTGGTCTATATCCGTATCCAGGACGGCGAAACGCTGAAAGTGAACGGCGAGCCAAAAGCGCTGCGTCCGGCGACCAACGGTTATGCATCGCTCAAGCTGCCAGCCGGAGAGGTGAAGATTGAACTGCAGGGCAACGGGAGAACGCGTACCCAGACGCTGGATATTGCCAAGCCGGGTACCTGGCTGGTGAATCCGTAAGTCAGGCAGGGACAGGGAACAGGACGGAGCGAATGTATAACATTAAGTTTGTCTATCTTTTCAGCGAGAACGTCTCGCCAGCGCTTTTTGCGAAAATTATCCGCCCGTCCGTCGCCGGGCAGTGGATTATGTCGGTGCCCGACAATTCGCTGCGCTCGCTGTTCACGCGCTACGATTTGCTGTACTCCATTACCGGTGCAAATCCGTATCAGTCAGGTCGCGATACCCGCAAGCTGATTGCGCAGGATCTCGACATGGGCAGGATCGTGGCTATCGACGAGAGTTTTCGCAACTGGTCGTCAGTGACTGAGATGTTTTATATCAATGCCGATGGGCGATTACAGGCTGCTTCAAATACGGGTCTGGGCTGGTATCCGGAGAGCACTATCGTTGAACGTTACGAAACCATGGTGCGCACCTATGGTTCCCGCCCCGCGCCAACGGAGCTGCCGACGCAGGTGGTGAAATCCAAAGCGGCGCAGGTGCCTGACCAGCCGACGCCGGGCAAAGACGGTAAAACCTATGCCTCTCAGTTGCAGAATATGACCAAAGCCGAACGCTGGCAGGCCCGTAAGGACCTGATTGCGAAGGGCAGCAACAGTCTCTATCCGGATGCGCAGATCGCGGCTAAACGGCTAGCGGCGAATAATATTGCCGTGGAGAAAGCGAAGCTTGCGGAAAATGTTTATAAGACCGTAAACCCGCTGGAAACAACGCCGGGCGTGCCGGAGGGGTGGACGGATATTAGTAATGACGCAGCGGCGCTGAAGAAGCTTGGGCTGAACAGCAAATCACTTTTCGACAATACAGCCTCTCCTGATTTTCTGGCCCGCGTATATCAACCCGACCCAGAGGTGTTTGGTCGTGATATGAACCCAACGTTGGTTTTCAGAGGATCACGGCAACCCGAATTTTTCCCCATGAAGAACATGGCTGACTGGAAAAATAACGGTGCGCAAGGGCTCGGAATGGCGTCAGATTATTATAAAAGAGCAGTGGGTCTTGGCGAACAACTCGCTAAATCCGGTCAACAAGTGGACATTGCGGGCCACTCTTTAGGGGGCGGATTAGCGTCTGCTACCGCGATGGCCAGCGGTATGCCGGGATGGACCTTCAATGCGGCCGGTCTAAATTCAGGTACCGTAGAGAAATACGGCGGAAGTTTGTTGGGCAGTACCGAAAATATTCAGGCTTACCGGGTTGAAGGTGAACTGCTGACAAAAATTCAGGAAGTTAACCTTTGGGAAGATTTCAAAACGGTTAAAGGACACGTGCCTGCGCTGATAGCCAAAGAAGAGCTTTCTGCCGTCATGCCTAACGCTGCCGGAATTGCACACGACCTTCCGGGGGGAACGGGAGGTGCTCTCGATCGCCATGGCATCGATCAGGCGATTAACTGTATTGAGCAACAGAAAGATGAAGACATCGCAATTATCGGGAGTCGCGCGTGAAATCATTGATTACTGGCTGGATAGCGCTTTGTTTAATGTTTATGGTTCAGGGGTGCAAGCAAAATATGGATTTAAAACCAGACAATTACTTCAGTGGTCAGCAGCTCACAGTCGCGCGTGCAATTGAAGCCGGTGAGATGAATGAGGTTATTAAATTAGCGTCGCAAACCGACCTTAATAAGCCCGGTAAAGAGGACATGACGCTGTTGTTTTGGGCGGTGATGAACGCAATTAACGATAAAAAAACACCGGAACAGCTAAATATTATTACCGCTCTGGTTAAATCGGGGGCAGATCCGCTCCAGCCAAGGCCTAAAGGAGAGAGCAGTCCGGCTGAATATGTGCTGAAAGCGGACAGTGGGGTCTGGATAAAGGCGATGCTTGAGGGCGGATTATCGCCGGATGCGAAGGATAAAACGTTTGGGGAACCGATTATCTTCGAGACCCTCGAAGCAAAAAACACCGATACGCTGCAGGCGATGCTTGACGGTGGAGCGGACATCAATATTACCAATTCACTGGGTAATACGTTGCTGATCGCCGCGCTGGACTTTCACTCTTACGATCATGTCCTGCTTTTGCTGGAGCGCGGCGCAAACGCTGAGATCAAGGCGGATAATGGCTGGACAATGGCCAACCAGCTTCAGCGTTATCTGAACCGGGCGAAAGAGGGCAGTGACGAATATCAAAAGCTGACTGAAATCAAAGACACGCTTATTCAGCATGGTGGTAAATGGCCTCCTGCACCGGTGAAGTGAGGCCGCCATTCATGACCTTGAAAGAAAAGGTTTTCTATTGTTAGGGCGTGATGGATATCATCGGGATTGTGTTTTATTTGCTGTCCGTTTTGCCCTCTCGCAGGAAGCGCTGCGCGTTCTCACTGTAAGTTGTTCAGCGACGTTATTCCCTGTTGTTATCGTCAGTACTGGATTCAGAATCATCCCCCTAAATATTGCGCTGTTTTTATTTTCTGAATGACTAAAAATCGGAACGCTCATCTTTATCATAAAAAAACAGCCCGCCGTACCTGCAGTGCAGCGATCAGAATAGCGCCTGTTCTGGCTTGTCTCTTGCCGTAATATTTTCATCGCATAAGCCATATGGATTAACGATTATGCTCAACCGAATTACCGTTCAGCTCCCGGTCGAGGGGCTGCTCTTCTGGAAACTCTCCGGCCGCGAGGCGATGTCCGAGTCGTTCGCCCTGACGCTGACCCTGCTCGGCACGGACGCGCGCATTGACCGCAGCAAATTGCTCGGGCAGCCGGTCACGGTGACCATCCCGACGCAGAACCTGCTTACCTCCCGCTATATTAACGGCAAAGTCACGCGCGTGGCGGTGAGCGCCGTTGAGCTGACGGGCACCCGCTACGCGGTGTACCAGCTGACGGTGGAGCCGGACCTGTGGCCGATGAAGCGCGACCGCAACCTGCGTATCTTCCAGGGGCAGACGGTGCCGCAGATAGTGAAAACCCTGCTGGGCGAGCATCAGGTCAACGTGGAGGACAAGCTCACCGGTAGCTACCGGGTGTGGGACTACTGCGTGCAGTATCAGGAGTCGAGCCTGGACTTCATCAGCCGCCTGATGGAGCTGGAGGGGATTGCCTATCACTTCAGCCACGAGGCGGATAAACACACCCTGGTGCTGACTGATGCCGCCACCCAGCACCAGCCGTTCAGCGGCTACGAGGTGATTCCGTATCACCAGACGCCGTCCGGCGGCAGTACGGACGAAGAGGGCATCAGCCAGTGGGCGCTGGAGGACAGCGTGACGCCGGGGATTTACAGCCTCGACGACTATGACTTCCGCAAGCCGAACGCGTGGCTGTTCCAGGCCCAGCAGAACCCGGCATCGCCGAAGCCGGGCAGCATTGACGTGTACGACTGGCCGGGCCGCTTTGTGGAGACCGGGCATGCGGAGTTCTATGCCCGCATTCGTCAGGAGCGCTGGCAGGTTGAGCATCAGCAGATTCAGGCCACGGCCACGGCGGCGGGCATTGCGCCGGGCCACATCTTCACCCTGACTAACGCGCCGTTCTTCAGCGATAACGGCCAGTATCTGGTGACGGCGGCCGGATACCACTTCGAGGAGAACCGCTACGCCAGCGGCGAAGGTGAAACCATTCACCGGACTGATTTCACAGTCATCCCGGCGTCGGTCTCTTATCGCCCGGCGCAGAGCACGGCGTGGCCGCGCACCTACGGCCCGCAGACGGCGAAGGTCGTGGGGCCGCAGGGGGAGAGCATCTGGACGGACAAATACGGTCGCGTGAAGGTGAAGTTCCACTGGGACCGTCTGGCGAAGGGCGATGACACCAGCTCCTGCTGGGTGCGCGTGTCGAGCGCGTGGGCGGGCCAGGGCTACGGCGGAGTGCAGATCCCGCGCGTGGGCGATGAGGTGGTGGTGGACTTTATCAACGGCGATCCTGACAGGCCGATTATCACCGGGCGCGTGTATAACGAAGCCAGCATGCCGCCGTGGGCGCTGCCGGCGGCAGCGACGCAGATGGGCTTCATGAGCCGCACGAAGGATGGTTCGGTCGACAACGCCAACGCCCTGCGCTTTGAGGATAAGGCGGGAGGCGAGCAGGTGTGGCTCCAGGCCGAACGCAACCTGGATATCAACGTCAAAAATGATGAATCCCATTCGACTGAAAAGAATCGAACCCAATATGTGGGAGAAGATGAAACCTTACGGGTTGTAAAAAATCAGAAAGCGGGCGTTAAAGGGGAGGTCGTTTGCCTGACGGGTAACAGCCGCAGTGACAAAGTGGTTAACGACTATATTCTTTCAGCGGGTAATACGCTGAGGCTGGAGTGCGGTGAAAGCGCCATTGAATTATCGAAGGATGGAAGCGTTAATATCATTGGCAATAACTTCAACTTTACTGCTAAGCAGAATGCGCAAATAAACACGCTTGGCGGTGAACTGCATTTGAATCCTGCCGGTGGAAGCAATGCGATCGATCCTCCTGGGGCATCCCACCAGACGGCAATCCAGCAGGAAGTGGATGGCTTTTTCGTTTTCAACGCTAATAAGTAAACGTATTCAGGCTGGTACATAACCGACAACCCCGTCACCGTAAAGTGCCGGGGTTGTCGATGGGATAAATTGTAATGCACTGGTTTTTCTTCCTTTTCTTTTTGATCCTGACGCTGGCGGTTATCTGGAATGAAAAGAGCGCCTTTGATAAAAAACAGTGGATAACAACGGGCCTGATGTTGGTGCTTGTTCTGCTTTCTACGGTTGTCATTGGTTTCTTTTTGAAATGGCTGGCGCTGTCATTTTTATTATTTCCTGTCGCGGTGGCAAAAAAATACTCCATCATCATTTCTATGTCTCTCCTGTGCGTCTGGGGCATGAAATTTGCCGTCGCTTTGCTGTGTGCTCTATTTTCAGGCGTTATGGCCGCGCATAAAAAAATGAATTTTCGCAATTATGAAAAGATCTCCCTGATGTCACGCACCGTAGCGCCGCCCTTATTTGTCTTCGCTAAACTCCTTCTCTCGTTAGGGAGTGTCCTTATGTTTTCAGGCCTGTGGCTTAAGTAAGTGTTGCGATTGACGCTGCTTCGTGGCCGCTGTAACAAAGATGTTGCATTTACGGAATAACGATTATGCTCAACCGAATTACCGTTCAGCTCCCGGTCGAGGGGCTGCTCTTCTGGAAACTCTCCGGCCGCGAGGCGATGTCCGAGTCGTTCGCCTTGACGCTGACCCTGCTCGGCACGGACGCGCGCATCGACCGCAGCAAATTGCTCGGTCAGCCGGTCACGGTGACCATCCCGACGCAGAACCTGCTGACCTCCCGCTATATCAACGGCAAAGTCACGCGCGTGGCGGTGAGCGCCGTTGAGCTGACGGGCACCCGCTACGCGGTGTACCAGCTGACGGTGGAGCCGGACCTGTGGCCGATGAAGCGCGACCGCAACCTGCGTATCTTCCAGGGGCAGACGGTGCCGCAGATAGTGAAAACCCTGCTGGGTGAGCATCAGGTCAATGTGGAGGACAAGCTCACCGGCAGCTACCGCGTATGGGACTACTGCGTGCAGTATCAGGAGTCGAGCCTGGACTTCATCAGCCGCCTGATGGAGCTGGAGGGGATTGCCTATCACTTCAGCCACGAGGCGGATAAACACACCCTGGTGCTGACTGATGCCGCCACGCAGCATCAGCCGTTCAGCGGCTACGAGGTGATTCCGTATCACCAGACGCCGTCCGGCGGCAGCACGGATGAAGAGGGCATCAGCCAGTGGGCGCTGGAGGACAGCGTGACGCCGGGCATTTACAGCCTCGACGACTACGACTTCCGCAAGCCGAACGCGTGGCTGTTCCAGGCCCAGCAGAACCCGGCGTCGCCGAAGCCGGGCAGCATTGACGTGTACGACTGGCCGGGCCGCTTTGTGGAGACCGGGCATGCGGAGTTCTACGCCCGCATTCGCCAGGAGCGCTGGCAGGTGGAGCATCAGCAGATTCAGGCCACGGCCACGGCGGCGGGCATTGCGCCGGGCCACATCTTCACCCTGACTAACGCGCCGTTCTTCAGCGATAACGGCCAGTATCTGGTGACGGCGGCCGGATACCACTTCGAGGAGAACCGCTACGCCAGCGGCGAGGGTGAAACTATCCATAGGACTGATTTCACTGTCATCCCGGCGTCGGTCTCTTATCGCCCGGCGCAGAGCACGGCGTGGCCGCGCACCTACGGCCCGCAGACGGCGAAGGTCGTGGGGCCGCAGGGGGAGAGCATCTGGACGGACAAATACGGTCGCGTGAAGGTGAAGTTCCACTGGGACCGTCTGGCGAAGGGTGACGACACCAGCTCCTGCTGGGTGCGCGTGTCGAGCGCCTGGGCAGGCCAGGGCTACGGCGGAGTGCAGATCCCGCGCGTGGGCGATGAGGTGGTGGACTTTATCAACGGCGATCCGGACCGTCCGATTATTACGGGGCGCGTGTATAACGAAGCCAGTATGCCGCCGTGGGCGCTGCCGGCGGCAGCGACGCAGATGGGCTTTATGAGCCGCACGAAAGACGGTTCCGTCGACAATGCGAACGCCCTGCGCTTTGAAGACAAGGCAGGTGCAGAGCAGGTGTGGATCCAGGCCGAGCGCAACATGGACACCAGCGTTAAGAATGATGAAACGCACAGCGTCGGCGGCGAGCGCAGCCATTACGTTAAGAAAAACGAGCTGCATCGCGTGGAGGCTAATCAGATCCAGGCGGTGAAAGGTGGAACCGAGATCCTGACGGGGAAAGGCAAGCTGGATGCGGCGGTGGAGCAGTACGTTATCGCTTCCGGAACAAAGCTGAGACTTGTCTCCGGCGAGAGCGCCATTGAGCTTAACGCGAACGGCAAAATTAGCCTGATCGGCAAAGAGTTTAACTTCTTTGTTGAAGGGGATGGCCATATCACGACGGGCGGAAAGCTGCACCTGAATACCTCGGGAACCAAGCCGGGCACCACGGCGCCGGGCGCGGGGCATAAAGGGGATATTGATGCGGCGGTGCAGGCGAAATTCACGCCGCCGAAAGAATAACCGCTTTCTGTCTGCCGCCATGTTGTCCATAACGGTCCTTAAAATTCTTCAGCATTCTTAGAAGCGGATTCACCAATGAAATATACCCTCCAGGAAGGTTCGTTTTCCCTTTTTCCTGCTGCCTGGCAGGATAACAGCATGAACATTATTCGCGATGACGAAAGCGGGCTGTCCGTGGTGGTCAGTCGCGGCGTTATTCCGGATGGCAGCGACTATGAACAAGAGTTCCACCGCCAGTGGGACGTGATGCGCCCTCAGATGGGCGAGGTCGTTCAGAGCGAGTTCCAGGGTGTGAAAGCCGGGCCTGACGGCAACATCAGCGGTCTGGAAGTTGAAACCAACTTTGACCATAACGGCCAGCGCCTGTGGCAAAAACAGCTGGCCGTGCAGACGCCGGGTAAACCGGTGTTGATGATTTTTACCCTCTCGGCACTCAGGGCATTCACTGAAGAGGACGAGGTGCGCTGGAGCGCGCTTAAGCAGAGCCTGACGCTAAACGACAACCGGAATGTGTAAGGCATGAGCGATAACAACGCGGCCCGTAAGGGCGACGAGATTATTCACTCCAGCATTTTTGCGGACATCACCAGCATTGTGGCGGAAGGCGCCGCCTATGCGGTGATCGGCGCGGCGGTGGGTGCCGCGGCTACAGTGGCAGCGCCATTGCTGGGGGCAGGGGCGGCAGCCGCAGGCGTGGCGGCGATTGGATCCAGCTGTCTGTTAAGCGGCATCATTGGCGGCGTGCTGGCAAACGTGGCGGGGATCACAGACGATATCAGCAGCGCTGCCGAAGGGTTAGGCAACGCGCTTTTCCCGCCGTCGCCTGCGGGTAAAATCACCACCGGCTCCAGCAACGTTCTGACGAATGCGATCCCCGCCGCACGCGCGGCCGGAACACTGACGCCAGCAGATACCCCTTCACCTGAGCCGCAGTCTCCGGGCAGCTTTGCCGATTACGCGGGCATGCTGCTTTCCGCTGCCGGACAGTTTGGCAGCGAAATGTGGCAGCCGAGCGTGGCCTCTGCCGCCGCGGGGACCTCACCGCTGGAAGAAGACAAGGTGGCGTGTGAAAAGCACTCCGGACCGCAGTATCTGGCGGAAGGCTCGAAAAGCGTCTTCATCAACGGCCAGCCTGCGGTGCGTGCGAAAGATCGCACCACCTGCGAAGGGACTGTTTCCGATGACGTTTCCCCGAACGTGATCATCGGCGGCGACACGCTCACGGTTCGCGATATCAAAAGCGGCAAAACGCCGGGTCTGGCGCTGGGGATGATTGCGCTCTCCCTGCTCCGCGGCCGTCCGGGCAAGATCCTGAAAAACATGCCCTGCGCGCTGGCGGCAGCCGGCGGCGGGATGCTGGCCGATATGGCCGTCAATGCCGTATTTGGCTCCTCGCACCCGGTTCACGCCGCCACCGGCGTGAAGGTGCTGAATGACGACGATGAACTCGATTTCTCGCTGCCGGGCCGCTTTCCGCTTCGCTGGCAGCGCAGCTACAACAGCCTGACCACCCGCGAAGGGCTGTTTGGCCTGGGCTGGGCTACCGCCTTTGACAGCTATCTGACGCTGGAAGAAAACAACGCAACCTGGTACGACGAAACCGGGCGCGAGCTGAGCTTCGAACTGCCGCCTGTTGACCGCGCGTTTTACAGCATCAGCGAAGGTATCATTATCCGCCGCAATGAGAGCGGCGACGTGGCGATTGCTGACGATGACGGCGCGGTGTGGCGTCTGTATAAACCGACCCGGGCGAATCCATCCGTCCTGCGTCTGGCCTCCCTCAGTGACGAGTACGGCAACGCGCTGCTGACGGAGTGGGACGAGCAGGGCAGGCTGGTCGGTCTTCACGACGAGCCGCGGGCGATAGACGTCACTCTGCGCTATGAAGATGAACGATTCCCGCAGCGCGTGACCGCTGCCAGCCATTTCGACGGCAACCGAACCTGGCCGCTGATGCAGTGGGGCTACGACGCGCGCGGACAGCTGGCGAGCGCGACGGATGCCTCCGGCGTGGTGACGCGTGAATACCGTTATAACGAGCACGGGCTGATGGTCTGGCACCGGATGCCGGGCGGTCTGGAGAGCGAATACCGCTGGAAAAAATTCGATCACTGGCGCGTAGTGGAAAACCGCACCAGCACCGGGGACGGGTGCCGCTTTAGCTACGATTTGGCCGCCGGGCTGACGACCGTTGAGCACTACGACGGTCAGACGCGCCGCCACTACTGGAACGCGCAAAATCTGATAGTCCGCTACGTTGACGAGCGCGGCGAGAACTGGCGCTACGCGTGGGATGACAACGAGCTCCTGACCCGTCGCATCGATCCGCTCGGTAACGCCGTCACCTTCGTCTACGACGAAATGGGCAACCGGGTTCAGGAGACCGATGCCGACGGCAATACGCGCGCTACCACCTGGCTTGAGCACCGCGCGCTGCCGTCTGCGATTATCGAAGCCGACGGCAGCGCCACCCGGTTCTGGTACGACGAACATCACGGGCTGAAGCGCGTGGTGGATCCGATGGGACAGACCACACAGCTGCGCCGGGACGAGTTCGGCCAGGTCGTTGAAGAGATAGATGCCGCCGGCAACAGCCGCTACCAGGAGTACAACGAGGCGGGACAGCTGGTGCGCGCGACGGACTGCTCTGGCCGCACGACCCGATATCACTATCATCCGCTGGGCTGGCTGGTCGCCGAGACTGGGGCCGACGGTGAAGAGACGCGCTATCGCTACGACGCCGCAGGTCGCCCGGTGCAGCTCGATCGCCCGGAAGGCTGGACGGAGTCGCTCAAATGGAACGAGCGCGGCCTGCCGGTGAAGCATGCTGGCGCGGATGGTAAAGAAAGTGAGTTCAGATACGATGAGGCCGGTCGCTTAACCACCACGCGTAATACTCAGGGTGAGGAGGTTCGCCGCCGCTGGGACAGCCGAGGGCGTCTGATTGCTCTTGAAAACGAAAACGGTGAAGCGTATCAGTTCCGCTGGGGAGCAGATTCGCTGCTGGTGGAAGAGGTGGGGCTGGATGGCGTAGCCTCGCAGTATCGCTACGACGCCTGCGGACGCACGATAGCGCGCACCTTTGCCGCCGGTCATCCTGAGGCCATCACCCACGCCTTCGCCTGGAGCGCGAGCGGCCAGCTGGTCGCCCGCACCACGCCGGAAGGGCAGACCCGCTACCACTACACCCCGTCCGGGCTGTTAAGCCGGATTGGGCTGCACCCTGCGCTTTCAGCCGACGCGTGGAGCACCGAGGCAGAGCAGGAGCTCGCCTTTGACTATGACGCGCTCGGTCGCGTCACGCGCGAGGCGGGCGAGCACGGCGAGCTGGCGTGGGAGTATGACACGCTGGGTAACCGCACCTCCGTCACGCTGCCCGATGGCCGCGAGCTGAAGCAGTTCTACTACGGCAGCGGACATCTGCTCAGCATTGCTCTCGATAAGCTGTCGGTTTCTGATTTCACACGCGACGAACTCCACCGCGAGACCAGCCGTACCCAGGGGCTGCTGACCACCCGCAGCGAATACGATCGTCTTGGGCGACTGCATCGCCGTGACGTCTTTACCGGCAATGCCCAGCGCCCGTCGCCGCGCCGGTGGTCCCGCCGCTGGGATTACGATTACCGCAATAACCTGGTGCGGGAAGAGCGGGACGATAACCCGTTCAGATGGTACCGCTGGCAGTACGACAGCGCCGGGCGTCTGCTCGTTCAGGACGGTACGCTGCCCGGCCAGGAGCAGTGGCGCTGGGATGCTGCCGGTAACCCGCTCGAAGGCTCTGCTGAGAAGGTCACGCACAACCGCCTGACGCAGCTGAACGGCATTCGCTGGTGTTATGACCTCCACGGCCGCACTGTGGAGAAAGATAACGGTCAGACTCGCTGGCACTACCGCTATGACGGCGAACATCGCCTGACGGAGGTGATTAGCCAGCCGCGGGATCGCAACAGGCCGCAGACGCAGGTCAGCTTCCGCTACGACCCGCTCGGACGCCGCATCAGCAAAACGCGCCAGCAGATGTTGGGCGGTCAGCCAGCCGGCAAGCCGGTCACTACCCGGTTTGTCTGGGAAGGGTTCCGCCTGCTGCAGGAGGTGCACGGGGATGTGCCGCTCACCTACGTCTACAGCGACCAGGACAGCTATGACCCGCTGGCGCGTATTGACGGCGTGGATGCACCGGAGATTTTCTGGTTCCACTGCCAGCCGAACGGCACGCCGGAGCGGATGACGGATATCGAAGGGCAGGTGCGATGGGAAGGCGTTAACAGCGCCTGGGGCAAGCTGCTGCGGGAAAGCGAGACGCAGCTATCAGGATATTCCCAGAACCTGCGGATGCAGGGGCAATACCTGGACCGTGAGACAGGGCTGCACTACAATCTGTTCCGGTATTACGACCCGGACTGCGGACGGTTTACGCAGCAGGATCCGATAGGGCTGGCGGGGGGGATAAACCTTTACCAGTATGCGCCGAATGCGCTGGGGTGGGTGGATCCGTGGGGGTTGAGTCGTTGTAAAAATGATTGGAATGAGTTTCAGAAAAAATCTAATAAACGGCAGTTCTCTTCAAGAACACAAGCATCTAAAGCATATGCGTTATGGAAGAAACAAGATTGGACGGCATTAGAGAAATTTATGGGCGATGGTGCTTGGCCTCCTAATCGTGGATTTATTACCGCAACGAAAACGACTCTTAAGCCTGGCACAAAGGTTGACCGCTACGGTGGTTGGACCGATGCAGATGGTTTCCACGATAGTGGTACGTTTATATCCCCTGCGGGATCTTCATTCGAGGGGAGAGCCCTCCAACAAAATACTCTAAACAAACCTTATTCAGTTTATGAAGTTGTAAAACCGTTGCCTGTAGATAGTGGTCCTGCTATACCATGGTTTGGACAACCGGGCAGAGGAACTCAATACGAAACATCCGAAGCGATTGAAACACTGATTGAAAATGGTTTTTTGAGGAAAATATGACATTAATTAATTTTCAGAAGAAAAAAGAACTTATCCATGATGGGCTTGAGGATGACTTCTTAAGGAACGAAAAAGAAATATCCTGTCCATGTTGTGATGCTGTCGTTCGTTTCGGGTTATATAACTCTAAAAGTTTTGATAAGCTTGAGCACTGCAAAAAAATAAAAATGGTAGGTAAAATGCGAGGCGTAAAGTTATCAGATGGTTTAATTTCTGGTTATAAATACAAAGAGAGCCCCCTAAGGATATCAGAAAGAAAATGTTCGAAAGGGATTCATGATATTTCTGTTATCTTTACTTATAAAGAAATACAACCAGCTCGTTATGAATCTTATTTAATAGGTGTTTTTAATAGTAGTGATATTTAGCATCTGGATATATTTACTTTTTGTCCCACATGCCTTTTGAATTGAGATTGCAAGTTTTAGAGTTTATAGTGAATATAAGGGAACTTGTGTGAGTGAAGGACCTGCAGCAGCTTAAGGGCTAGGATATCCTGCGATGGATACCAGGCTGTGGTGTCAAATCTTCCAGGAACATGAGTGGTTAAAACTTTGAGAACTCCCTGGTAATGAACTTAAATAACTTAAAAAAAGTGCTTGAACAAATAATCTTTGAACTTAATGCCAATGGCAAACATGAATCAGCAAATTTTTTTCAAACTCGTTATGATCTGATAATAAAATTAGAAGATCAAATTCCATTTGAAATAGTTGAAAGTCTGTCAACGTGCAGGGCAATGTCTCAATACGCAAATTTTTCCCTCAGGGAAGAAAAACTATTAGATGATATTGTTAATTACGCACTTGATATCAAAAAAAACATGCTATGATCTTAAAAAAAGAAGGAATAATTTTTCGAGACTGTAATTAATCATATGTTTGTTTTTGAAACTCTCACACCAACAACAAAGGCAGACAATTCTTAATAAAAGAACTCAAAAGGATTACTATTTACAGGCTAAATGTATTAAAACCGAAGCCAGCTTCAATCAATCCACCTGTGTGCTGCCGAAATTAACCGTCGAAGCAGTCTTGTCCCATTTTTTAACAACTTCCTACACTAAACCATGATGATAGACGCTGTCCTTTTGAGGCTTTGTTGCCCTTGTTGTTCTTAATTTAGATTAGGTACTAAAACTGTCTGCTCATGGCCATTGCAGTCACTATAGTCTATAACTGATTCTAAAAATTGATCTGTTCACTCATATTGCTATTCTTAATTTGGTATGAAACTTTAAAATATTCAGATCATTGTAATATTATATTTTGCTAGTATATGAAAATGGTAAACATACTCATTTACTCCATTGAAATGTCACGGGATATACATTATGTATTTCTTAGAAAGAAAAGATGCTGAAAAACTTCTCCATAAACTTTTAAAGAGCACTTTAAAAAAACAGTCTGATATTGATGCATTAATGGTTCTGGCAGTTAATCATGAATCTGGTATTCCTATGAAAGGAATAATTTATGAATATGATAAAATGGAGAAAAATAAACCAACTAAACAAGATTTAGATGATCTTAACACATTGATGCATTTTTATGGGCCGTAATTAGAGATATGAAATCCTTTCTTCTGAAAAGATATAACTACAGTCTGAGCAAAATCATCTATGAGGAAAAGATGAATATTTGTTATTATTCAGACAAAATTCTTACCCCTAAATTAAACTTTGGGGTCATTTTCAAAAATTAAGATTTCAAACCTCTTCAGCATTTCCAGAACGCTTTGGTAAGTGAAGCTTTATATAATATTTCGGGATTCAAACTATAACCTATCGAGATGATCTGAAACTTTCTTATAAACGTGATAAAAATATTTATTAAGAGCGAAGATGATCGCTGACTTCAATTTTATTAAAGAAAAAGAGGTGCTAGAGTGGATATGCTACACAAGAAGCGTACGCTTAAGTATACCTAGCTTAGATCTCGCAATGGTCGACTCAACACGCCAGTTAGTCTTTGCGTTAAGCGAGTCAAAGCCACTACCAACCGTTTTGACCATCTTCAATGCGCAGGGCGAAAAACTATTTTGGTCAGCACCTCCTGAAGGCGCATTTTTCTATTACTTAACTTTCAACCTGTCAAAGGAAGTGGTTGTGGTCTGTAGCTATGCGGAAAAGCAAAACGGCTGGCATGAGTGGTTTTATTCCTGGGATATGAAGCGTAATGCTTTGTCTCAATTGGGCCCAGCGTATTAACATCAAAAGCGCCAAAAAACGATAACAATAACCGGTAGCAAAAGAGAAGCGTAATGCTTTGTCTCAATTGGGCCCAGCGTATTAACATCAAAAGCGCCAAAAAACGATAACAATAACCGGTAGCAAAAGAGGGCTGCATAAGCAGTTCCAACAACCGGTTTAAAACAGAGCTATGAGGCAAAGGATGAGTACGGTTTACATTGTCATATTGACCTATATCAAACCCCTTGAAGAGGTTGACGCAGCGATTCCTGCTCATGTGGAGTGGCTAAAAAAGGGGTATGCAGAGGGGATATTTCTGGCATCGGGTAGACGGATCCCAAGAACCGGTGGAGTCATACTCGCTAAATGCGAGAGTCTGGTCTCTCTCGAAGAGCGCTTGCGCGAGGATCCTTTTCAGGCGTTGAAGCTTGCGACTGCCGAAATCATTCCCTTTGAACCCAGCATGAAAACAGAACTATTAGAAAATGTGTTTTAACCCCGCAATAAAAAAATCCACGCCAGGGCGTGGATTTTTTTCATTCAAGACGACTCAGACGTTGAACAGGAAATTCATTACGTCGCCATCTTTAACGATATAATCTTTCCCTTCCGCACGCATCTTGCCTGCTTCTTTCGCGCCTTGCTCACCCTTGTAGGTGATGAAGTCTTCAAACGCGATGGTCTGCGCACGAATAAAGCCTTTCTCGAAGTCAGTGTGGATTTTACCAGCCGCCTGAGGCGCAGTTGCACCTACAGGGATGGTCCACGCACGCACTTCTTTCACGCCAGCGGTGAAGTAGGTCTGCAGGTTCAGCAGCTCATAGCCTGCGCGAATTACGCGGTTCAGGCCCGGCTCTTCCAGACCCAGCTCGGCCATGAACTCTTCACGGTCGGCGTCGTCCAGCTCGGCGATGTCGGATTCAACGGCAGCGCAAACTGCCACAACCACAGAACCTTCTGCCGCTGCAATTTCACGCACTTTGTCGAGGTACGGGTTGTTCTCGAAACCGTCTTCGTTAACGTTGGCGATGTACATGGTTGGCTTAAGGGTCAGGAAGCTCAGGTATTTGATCGCCGCCTTGTCTTCTTCAGTCAGGTTTTTCAGCGCGCGCAGCATGCCCGCGTTTTCCAGCTGTGGCAGACATTTTTCCAGCGCAGCCAGTTCCGCTTTCGCGTCCTTATCGCCGCCTTTGGCTTTCTTCTGCACGCGATGAATCGCGCGTTCACAGGTATCGAGGTCAGAAAGAGCCAGTTCGGTGTTGATGACGTCGATGTCGTCAGCCGGATCCACTTTGTTGTTTACGTGGATGATATTGTCGTTCTCGAAGCAGCGCACAACGTGGCCGATCGCTTCGGTTTCACGAATGTTGGTCAGGAACTGGTTACCCAGGCCTTCACCTTTGGATGCGCCTTTTACCAGGCCCGCGATGTCCACGAACTCCATGGTGGTTGGCAGAATGCGCTGCGGCTTCACGATTTCCGCGAGCTGATCCAGACGCGGATCCGGCATTGGCACAACGCCGGTGTTAGGTTCGATGGTACAGAACGGGAAGTTCGCCGCTTCGATACCCGCTTTGGTAAGCGCGTTAAACAGGGTGGATTTGCCCACGTTTGGCAGACCGACGATACCGCATTTGAATCCCATTTCTAAATCACCTTAATATCTTGATAATCAATCCGTTAACGATAACCGACTGATGAAAAGTAAATAACTACGCCTATTATACACGTAACCCGCATGACGCGCGGTAAAAAAGCCGGATCGGGCAGATTATTGCGCTTTGAAAGCGTGCAAGCGGTTTGTCGCTTTGGTTAGCCCGTCTTTCAGCCAGATTTCGGTGCAGCGCGCCGCTTCGTCTACCGCTTCGTCAATCAGTTTCTGCTCAGAAACCGGGGGCTTACCGAGTACGAAACCGACAACTTTGTTTTTATCGCCCGGATGACCGATTCCGACGCGCAAACGGTGGAAATTCGGGTTATTGCCCAGCTTGCTGATGATGTCTTTAAGACCGTTGTGACCGCCGTGCCCGCCGCCCAGTTTGAATTTTGCTACGCCGGGTGGGAGATCCAGCTCATCGTGAGCCACCAGAATTTCATCCGGATTGATGCGATAAAAGGTTGCCATCGCCGCAACGGCTTTACCGCTCAGGTTCATAAAGGTGGTGGGCACCAGTAAGCGAACATCCGCGCCAGCAAGGTTGATACGTGAGGTATATCCGAAGAATTTAGGTTCTTCACGCAGGGGAGCACGTAACCGCTCGGCCAGCAGATCGACGTACCATGCCCCAGCGTTGTGGCGAGTGGCCGCATATTCTGCGCCCGGGTTGGCGAGGCCGACAATCAGTTTAATCGTCACGATTCAATTCCTAATGGGTTCCAGATCTGGCGCGTAGTTTACTGTCTGGCGCGCCGCTTGACAAAATTCTGCGACCATCATAACGAAATGCGAATAATTTCAGGTTTGAACAATTAGAATTTCAAGCTGTTCAAAGCCTTATTTGTAAACTTTTGTTTGGGCGTTATCTGTAATTGTGATCATTCACGCAACTCATAAAAGGGGCGTTGTCTATACTTTACACACAAGGATTAGGGGCTTTTCCCCTGACAACCCAAAGTTCCGGAGGTGACACATGAAACGCAAAAACGCTTCGATACTCGGTAACGTGCTAATGGGGTTGGGGCTGTTCGTGATGGTAGCCGGGGTGGGTTATTCAATTTTAAACCAGTTACCACAGTTTGATCTCCCGCAATACTTCGCGCATGGCGCGATATTGAGCATCTTCATCGGTGCGGTATTATGGCTGGCGGGGGCTCGCGTGAGCGGCCATGAGGAAGTGTGTGACAAGTACTGGTGGGTGCGCCACTACGACAAACGCTGTCGTCGCGACCAGCATAAGCACAGCTAGTGCTACGATGAAGAACACCGAAACGGTTCCCTGGGGAGCCGTTTTTTTTGCATCATGGGTTGACCCTCACGTAACGTAAGGCTCCAGAGTGGCGCCACTGGCAAAGAAAAGGAGCAGTTATGTTGATTCAGGTGGGTGAGCTGGCGAAACGTGCCGGGATCACCGTGCGGACATTGCACCACTATGAGCAAACAGGGTTGTTGCTGCCTTCTGCCAGAAGCGCGGCAGGTTACCGGCTTTATAACCTGGCGGATGTCCAGCGTCTGCACATGATCCAGGCGTTGGCAAAAGCGGGGCTGGAACTTGCTGAAATCAGGGATTTCCTGGAACAGGAGTCGCTGTCGTTAACCGAGTTACTCGATGCGCAAATCACGCTGCTGGATAAACAACTGCGCAGCATACATACGCTGCGCGACCGGCTGGTGGAGTTGCGGACCGGACTTATCGACGATGCGACGCCGGATCTGGAATCCTGGCTACAGACTCTGGAGTTAATGAATATGTACGATCGCTGGTTTAGCAAAGAAGAGTTACAGCAGCTGCCGTTTGCAGTGCAGAAGGATGCGCTGGCGGCTATCTGGTCAGGACTGGTTGCACAAGCCAAAACGCTTCTGGAGCAAGATATACCCATTACGGACGCGCGAGCCATGGATCTGGCGACACGCTGGATGGAACGCCTGGAGCAGGACACGGCGGGCAAGCCGGAGTTTCTCACCCGGCTGAACGAGATGCACAGCGTTGAACCGCAGATGCAGGCGCAAACCGGCATCACGCCGGAGATGACGGATTACATCACGCGCGCGTTTGCTGAGTCTAAGCTCTGCATATGGGAGAAGTATCTCACTGCCGAAGAGATGGCCTTTACCCGGGCACACTACTTTGACCGCATGATGGAGTGGCCGCCGCTGGTGGCGAAACTGCATCAGGCGCAGCGGGATAATATCGCTCCCGCCACGGAGGAGGCGCAAAAGCTCGCCGAAAACTGGCTGTCGCTATTCCAGTCGTACGCGGGCACGAACCCGGCGACCCAGCAAAAGTTTCGCACTGCCATGCAGCAGGAGCCGCATCTGATGAAGGGAACATGGATGACGCCTGCCGTGATTGCATGGCTACAGCAGGCGATCGGGGTGATGATGCAGAGACGTTTCTCTGCATCAGGTGACTCACAGATCCGCTAACGCAGCTTCGCGGTTAGGATAGAAGGCAAGGCGGCCAGGGATAGGCTGCACGCCCGCGCGCGCCATGGTGCGCAGCGGCTGAAACTCCAGGTTACTCACCCGCAGCTCACAGCCTTCCGGCAGACGTGCCACAAAGCGCTGGAAGGCATCCAGGCCGCCTGCATCCAGTACCGGTACGGCATCCCACTTCAGCACGACAACCCGTTTCCCCACGATGCGGGACTCCAGATCGCTGAACAGGCCTTCCGCCGCAGCGAAGAACAGCGGGCCAATCACGCGCAGCACCAGCACATCGTCAGGCACCTCCACGTTAACCGGGGAGAGGCGCGTCATCTGCGCAATGCGGCGCATAAACAGCAGGGAAGCCAGCACGATCCCGACGCTGATGGCGATAACCATATCGAACAGCACGGTCAGCGACATGCAGATTAGCATCACGATGATGTCGTCCTTCGGCGCGCGACGCAGCAGGTTCACCACCTTGTGCGCCTCACTCATGTTCCACGCCACCATCAGCAGCAGGGCAGCCATGGCGGAAAGCGGCAGCCAGGAGAGCAGCGGGGCGAGGACCAGCAGCGCCAGAATCACAAGCAGGGAGTGAATGACCGCAGAGACCGGTGACGTCGCCCCTGCGCGGACGTTCGCGGCAGAACGGGCAATCGCAGCCGTAGCCGTAATACCGCCGAAGAAGGGCGCGATAATATTACCTAATCCCTGACCGACCAGCTCGCTGTTGGCTTTGTGTTTGGTGCCGGTCATACCGTCCAGTACGACGGCGCAGAGTAGGGACTCAATCGCCCCCAGCATCGCCATAGAGAACGCGGCGGGAAGCAAAGCTCGCAGGGAATCCCAGCTTAGGGTAAAGCTGGAGCCGGGCATGTCCCACGGCAGCACCAGCTGCGGCAACAGCTGCGGAATGCCGCTACCCTGTGAACCGTCCGCCAGAACATAGTGGAACTGCGAGCCGATGGTCGCGACATGACCACCGAACATATTGACGATAGCCATCACCGCGCAGCCCAGCAGCAGTGCGGGCAGATGCCCCGGCAGACGGATCCCCAGACGAGGCCAGACGATCAGCGTACCCAGCGTCACAATCCCAATGGCAGCGTCGCCCAGGTTGGCGGTCGGCAGCGCCATAAACAGCGCCCCCACTTTCTGTAAATAGTGCTCAGGAACATGAGTCATCTGCAGACCGAGGAAATCCTTGATCTGCATGGTTCCGATGGTGATACCAATCCCCGAGGTGAATCCCAGCGTCACGGAAAGGGGGATGTACTCGATCAGCCGACCAAAGCGGGCCAGGCCAAACAGAATCAAAAAGACGCCGGACATCAGGGTGGCGACCAGCAGGCCTGCCAGACCAAACTGCTGAGAAACCGGGTAGAGGATCACCACAAAAGCGGCAGTCGGGCCGGAGACGCTGAAGCGCGAGCCGCCCGTAAGGGCGATGACGATCCCGGCAACGGCCGAGGTGTACAGACCATACTGCGGTGCAACGCCGCTGCCAATCGCCAGCGCCATCGCCAGCGGGATGGCGATAATGCCGACGGTGATCCCGGCAATCAGGTCACGTACAAAGCGTGATGAGGTGTACTTCTCTTTCCAGCAGGCGTCGATGAGGGCGCGAAAGGGCAGAACATGTGAGGAGGTTACGTTTTTCACAATTATCTATCATCCGTATGCGCATCATCTGTCATGTGAATGGCAGGTGAAGGAGGCATTAATCATACAAATAAAACCCAGAGACAAAAAAACCCGCCGCAGCGGGTTTTTCGGCCGTGTTCGATTAGTGTTCGAACATTGCTGAGATGGATTCTTCGTTGCTGATACGACGAATCGCTTCGGCCAGCATCCCGGACAGGGTCAACGTACGCACGTTTGGCAGTGCTTTGATCTCGTCGCTCAGTGGGATGGTATCGCATACCACCACTTCGTCAATGACGGAGTTGCGCAGGTTGTTTACCGCATTACCGGAGAAGATCGGGTGGGTCGCGTAAGCGAACACGCGCTTGGCACCACGCTCTTTCAGCGCTTCAGCGGCTTTACACAGTGTACCGCCGGTATCGATCATGTCGTCAACCAGCACGCAGTCGCGGCCAGCAACGTCACCGATGATGTGCATCACCTGAGAAACGTTAGCGCGCGGACGGCGTTTGTCGATGATTGCCATGTCGGTATCGTTCAGCAGCTTAGCGATAGCACGGGCACGTACCACGCCGCCGATGTCCGGAGAAACCACGATTGGGTTGTCCAGGTTCAGCTGCAGCATGTCTTCCAGCAGGATTGGGCTGCCGAATACGTTATCAACCGGGACGTCGAAGAAGCCCTGGATCTGCTCTGCGTGCAGGTCAACGGTCAGTACGCGGTCAACACCGACGCTGGACAGGAAGTCAGCGACAACTTTAGCGGTGATTGGCACACGTGCGGAACGGACGCGACGGTCCTGACGGGCATAGCCGAAGTAAGGGATTACAGCAGTGATACGGCCTGCTGAAGCGCGACGCAGGGCGTCGACCATAACAACCAATTCCATCAGGTTGTCGTTCGTTGGAGCACAGGTGGACTGGATGATGAAAATATCACCACCGCGTACATTTTCGTTAATTTGTACGCTGACTTCGCCGTCGCTAAAGCGACCTACGGCGGCGTCGCCGAGGGAAGTGTACAGGCGGTTGGCAATACGTTGTGCTAGTTCCGGGGTGGCGTTACCAGCAAAAAGCTTCATATCAGGCACGAGAAGAACCTCAGGCATGCGTCCAGTGGTGGATAGCGTTCGCCGCAAACTGTGCGGGCCAGGCGAAGGCTATCCAGGCGGTGTATTAAAGAGCGCGATGCAACGTCTGGAACAGGGTGACGTTGTCACCGAAACTCAGTCTGCGCCAGAATGGCCTGCTGTAGGGGGGAGGTGTTCATCCCGCGTGCTACAAAACCATGCAGCCAAACCGGCGCTTGCTCAAGCACCTGACGAGCGGCGGATTCGGTGTCAAATTCAGCAAAGACACAGGCCCCTGTACCCGTAAGGCGCGACGGCGCGTATTCTAACAGCCAGGAAAGCACCGCATCAACCTCGCGAAAACGTTTTCTTGCGATATCCTCGCAATCGTTGCTGAATTCACAATTTAATAACGTTTCTATTGACCGTTCCGGGGTATTTCTTTTCAGGTCAGGATCTTTAAAGATGACCGGCGTTGGAATGCTCACGCCCGGATGGGCAACCAGATACCATTTTTCCGGCGGGTCGACCGGCGTGAGGATCTCGCCTACGCCCTCGGCAAAAGCCGCATGACCGCGAACAAACACCGGGACATCAGCCCCCAGCGTCAAGCCTAAGGCTGCCAGTTCGTCCTGTGACAGCCCGCAGCCCCAGAGATGATTCAGCGCAACCAGTACGGTCGCGGCGTTAGATGAGCCACCGCCCAACCCGCCGCCCATCGGCAGACGCTTCTCGATACGGATATCTGCCCCGCTTCCCTCGGGCAGACGGCCAGATTCCGCTGCGGCTTTCATCAGAAGGCGCGCGGCGCGCACGATCAGATTGTCTTCATGCGCGACCCCTTCGACCGGCGTTAGCAGGCAAATCTGCCCATCCTGGCGCAGCTCAATGGCGATCGTGTCGCCATAATCAATAAACTGAAACAGCGTCTGCAGGGTGTGGTAACCGTCAGCACGCTGGCCGGTGATGTATAAAAACAGGTTCAGTTTTGCCGGAGAGGGCCAGTGGGTCATCATTTAACGATCCAGTTGTCCATTTTCAGCTTAATGCGCTGGCTGCCTTGCGTCAGCTCCATATTCGACGGCAACGACGGTTTACTCTTGCTGTCATAGGCGCTGTACACCACTTTCCACGTCTTGCCATTCTGAGTGTAGTTCACCTGGCTGAGACGGTATTGATCGTCAAGCTGGTAGTCGGTTGCCTCACCCGGCAGGCCAAGGATCCACTGGCGCAGGCTGTTGAGCGGGATAGGCATCCCGGTCAGCTTGCCAATCATCTCTTCGGCATCTGTCGCGGTGTAGTGCTGGCCTTTGTTATCGGTGATCTGCGCTTCGCCCGGTTTGGCGATAAGCTCCAGTTCGGTGCTGCCCAGCGGATTTAACAGCAGCAGGCGATAGTTGTCCTGACCCGTTTGCTGCCAGAAGAATCGTGCATAAACCTTTTGCTCGTCTGAGAGATAAGCGAAAGCGCCGCGGGTCTGGTACTGGCTCAAATTACGGACGTCCTGCTGGTGCTGACGCCACTGCGGTGAATCAGGGCTTTTGCCCGGGCCTTTTGGTTGGGTGACGGTACATGCGGTCAGAACCAGTGCCGCCAGCGGCAGCAGGCGAATCAGTCGGGTCATAATGAGGACAAATCCTTGAGATACGTTGCAGTTATAACTGTTAATGCTAGCGTCCCACAGTGCTACCGTCTACGTTCAAATTATCTCAAAGCGTTGTGTAACCTATTACTCCGAAAGGGGGCAGTCTCTTTTATTGATCTCGCGCATCCTGTATGATGCGTTCTGCTAACCTTATTAACGCTGGTACTACTCCCGCTCAACATGACCCTATTAGCACTCGGCATCAACCACAAAACAGCCCCGGTTTCACTGCGAGAACGCGTGACGTTTTCGCCGGATACGCTCGACCTGGCGCTGGATAGCCTGCTTGCACAACCGATGGTGCAGGGTGGCGTGGTGCTCTCGACGTGCAACCGTACCGAGCTATATCTCAGCGTGGAAGAGCAGGATAACCTGCACGAGGCGCTGATCCGCTGGTTATGCGACTACCACAACCTCAACGAAGAAGAACTGCGCAATAGCCTGTACTGGCATCAGGACAACGATGCGGTCAGTCATCTCATGCGCGTGGCCAGTGGGCTGGATTCGCTGGTGCTGGGCGAACCGCAAATTCTTGGGCAGGTGAAAAAGGCGTTTGCGGATTCGCAAAAAGGGCATCTGAAGGCCAGCGAGCTGGAGCGTATGTTCCAGAAGTCGTTCTCCGTGGCAAAGCGAGTGCGAACCGAAACCGACATTGGTGCCAGTGCGGTTTCTGTTGCTTTCGCGGCCTGTACCCTCGCTCGTCAAATCTTTGAATCTCTGTCGACCGTCACCGTACTGCTGGTGGGCGCGGGCGAAACCATCGAACTTGTGGCGCGCCATCTGCGCGAGCATAAAGTGAAAAAGATGATTATCGCCAACCGCACCCGCGAGCGTGCGCAGGTGCTCGCGGACGAAGTGGGCGCAGAGGTCGTTGCGCTGAGCGACATCGATGAACGCCTGAAAGAGGCGGATATCATAATCAGTTCTACCGCCAGCCCGCTGCCGATTATCGGTAAAGGGATGGTGGAGCGTGCGCTGAAATCCCGCCGTAATCAGCCGATGCTGCTGGTCGATATTGCCGTCCCGCGTGATGTTGAACCCGAAGTGGGCAAACTGGCGAACGCCTATCTCTACAGCGTGGATGACCTGCAAAGCATCATTTCGCACAACCTTGCCCAGCGTAAAGCGGCAGCGGTGCAGGCGGAAACCATCGTTGAGCAGGAAACCAGCGAGTTTATGGCCTGGCTGCGCGCGCAAAGCGTCAGCGAGACCATCCGCGAGTACCGCGGGCAGGCTGAACAGGTGCGTGATGACCTGACAGCCAAAGCGTTAGCGGCCCTGGAACAGGGCGGTGACGCAAATGCAATCATGCAGGATCTGGCGTGGAAACTGACCAACCGCCTGATCCATGCACCAACCAAATCTCTTCAGCAGGCTGCCCGTGACGGGGATGATGAACGCCTGACTATTCTGCGCAACAGCCTCGGGCTGGAATAGCGCCCTACACCCATTTTCTATTACAAGGTGCACTTACGCCTATGAAGCCTTCTATCGTCGCTAAACTGGAAGCTCTGCATGAGCGCCATGAGGAAGTACAGGCGCTGCTCGGCGATGCCGGGACCATCGCAGACCAGGAACGTTTTCGCGCACTGTCGCGTGAATATGCGCAGTTGAGTGATGTGTCTAAATGCTTTACCGACTGGCGACAGGTTCAGGAAGATATTGAAACCGCGCAGATGATGCTCGACGATCCTGAGATGCGCGAGATGGCGCAGGAAGAGCTGCAGGACGCAAAAGCGCGTTCTGAAGAGATGGAACAACAGCTCCAGGTGCTTCTGCTGCCGAAAGATCCGGACGATGAGCGTAACGCGTTTGTGGAAGTGCGCGCCGGTACCGGCGGTGACGAAGCCGCGCTGTTTGCTGGTGACTTGTTCCGTATGTACAGCCGCTACGCCGAAGCGCGTCGCTGGCGCGTAGAGATCATGAGTGCCAACGAAGGCGAACATGGTGGCTTTAAAGAAGTTATCGCCAAGATCAGCGGCGACGGCGTGTACGGTCGTCTTAAGTTTGAATCCGGCGGTCACCGCGTGCAACGCGTGCCTGCGACAGAATCTCAGGGACGTATTCACACCTCAGCCTGTACGGTTGCGGTGATGCCTGAACTGCCGGAAGCCGAACTGCCGGACATCAATCCGGCGGATCTGCGAATTGATACGTTCCGCTCCTCCGGGGCGGGCGGTCAGCACGTTAACACCACCGACTCCGCGATCCGTATTACCCACCTGCCAACCGGTATTGTGGTGGAGTGTCAGGACGAACGTTCCCAGCACAAAAACAAAGCCAAAGCGTTGTCTGTACTGGGTGCACGTATCCGCGCCGCCGAAGTGGCGAAACGTCAGCAGGCGGAAGCGTCTACGCGTCGTAACCTGCTGGGCAGCGGCGATCGCAGCGATCGTAACCGTACCTATAACTTCCCGCAGGGCCGCGTGACCGACCACCGCATCAACCTGACGCTGTACCGTCTGGATGAAGCAATGGAAGGTAAGCTCGATATGCTGATTGAGCCTATCGTGCAGGAATACCAGGCCGACCAGCTGGCGGCACTGTCCGAGCAGGAATAATGGATTTTCAGCGCTGGTTACGTGAGGCGGTCAGTGAGCTTTCAGAAAGCGAAAGCCCGAAACGCGACGCCGAAATATTGCTTGAGCATGTGACGGGGAAATCCCGCACGTACCTGCTGGCTTTTGGTGAGACGCTGCTGACTGCCGAGCAGGAAGCGCAGCTCGCCGCGCTGCTTGCCCGCCGTAAGACGGGCGAGCCGGTGGCGCACCTTGTCGGCGAACGCGAGTTCTGGTCGTTACCGCTGTACGTCTCGGCGGCAACGCTGATTCCACGTCCTGACACCGAGTGTCTGGTGGAGCAAGCGCTGGCGCGTTTACCCACAGCGGCCTGTAGCATTCTCGATCTCGGTACTGGCACAGGCGCTATTGCGCTCGCGCTCGCCACTGAGCGGCCCGATTGCACAGTAACGGCGGTGGATGTGATGCCAGACGCGGTGACGCTGGCGCAGCGTAACGTGGAACGTCTTGGCCTCGGTAACGTGATGGTACTGCAAAGTAGCTGGTTTACCGCGCTGGAGAATCGCTTATTTGCGCTGATTGTCAGCAACCCGCCTTACATCGACGAACATGACCCACACCTTGCGCAGGGCGATGTTCGTTTCGAACCACTGACTGCGCTGGTCGCGGCCAATGAAGGCTTAGCCGATCTTGATCACATTGTGACAACGTCACGACAACATTTGCTTCCCGGTGGCTGGCTGCTGGTGGAACATGGCTGGACGCAAGGGAACGCGGTGCGCGCGCTGTTCTCCAATGCGGGTTATCGCGCAGTGGCAACCTGCCGCGATTACGGCGGCAATGAACGTCTGACGCTGGGACAGTGGGTATGAATCACCGCTATCTGCCATTAACTGATAAAGGCGCATGGCTGACTGAAAAGTGGTTTGGCGTTATCATCTACATCGTTTTGAGTTTTATCGCGTCTGGACGTCATTGTACGCGCAGTCGTTACTGGGGTAAGTCATGAGGTCCTTAGCCGATTTCGAATTTAACAAAGTGCCGCTGTGTGAAGGCATGATCCTGATTTCTGAAATGATTCGCGATGATTTTACGTCGCAGTACGTCCACGCGGAACTGGAGAATCTGGTCAGCCTGGCACGGGAGGAGATCAGTCAGGCGCGTCCGCAGGACTGGCAATTAGAGAAGCTGCTAGAGCTTTTCTACGGCGAATGGGGTTTCTGCGACACGCGTGGCGTGTATCGCCTGTCAGACGCATTATGGCTGGACCAGGTCTTAAAGAATCGTCAGGGCAGCGCCGTCGCGCTGGGATCCATTTTGCTGTGGGTCGCCCATCGTCTGGATATTCCGCTGGTGCCGGTCATTTTCCCGACGCAGATGATACTGCGTGCGGAGTGGCTGGACGGCGAGATGTGGCTCATTAATCCCTTCAACGGTGACACGCTGGATGAGCACACGCTGGACGTGTGGCTGAAAGGCAATATCAGCCCGGTGGCAGAGCTCTTCAACGAAGATCTCGACGAGGCGGATAACGCCGAAGTGATCCGCAAGCTGCTGGATACGCTGAAGTCTGCGCTAATGGAAGAGCGTCAAATGGAGCTTGCGCTGCGTGCCAGCGAAGTGCTGCTGCAGTTCAACCCGGAAGATCCGTACGAAATTCGCGACCGCGGCCTGATTTATGCGCAGCTCGATTGCGAGCATGTGGCGCTAAGTGATTTGAATTATTTCGTCGAGCAATGTCCGGAAGACCCGATTAGCGAAATGATTCGTGCGCAGATCAACGCGATCTCGCACAAACAAATTACACTGCATTAATCTTAATTCCGATTCACACCTGAATAAGGCGATCCTATGAAACAAAAAGTGGTTAGCATTGGTGATATCAAGGTAGCAAACGACCTGCCGTTCGTGCTGTTTGGCGGCATGAACGTGCTGGAATCCCGCGATCTCGCCATGCGTATCTGCGAGCACTACGTGACTGTGACCCAGAAACTGGGCATCCCGTACGTGTTTAAGGCCTCTTTTGATAAAGCCAACCGCTCCTCCATCAACTCTTACCGTGGCCCGGGCCTGGAAGAAGGGATGAAGATTTTCCAGGAGCTGAAGCAGACCTTTGGCGTGAAAGTGATCACCGACGTGCATGAAGCCTCTCAGGCGCAGCCTGTGGCTGACGTGGTAGACGTGATTCAGCTTCCGGCATTCCTGGCGCGTCAGACCGACCTGGTTGCGGCGATGGCGAAAACCGGTGCGGTCATCAACGTGAAGAAACCGCAGTTCGTGAGCCCTGGGCAGATGGGTAATATCGTCGACAAGTTCATTGAAGGTGGCAACGACAAGGTGATCCTGTGTGACCGTGGCGCAAACTTCGGTTACGACAACCTGGTTGTCGATATGCTGGGCTTCAGCGTGATGAAAAATGTCTCCGGCCAGTCTCCGGTGATTTTCGACGTGACGCATGCTCTGCAGTGCCGCGACCCGTTCGGCGCAGCCTCTGGCGGCCGTCGTGCCCAGGTTACCGAGCTGGCGCGTGCCGGTATGGCGACCGGACTGGCAGGCCTGTTCATTGAAGCGCACCCGGATCCGGCGAACGCAAAATGCGATGGTCCTTCCGCACTGCCGCTGGATAAGCTGGAGCCGTTCCTGAAACAGATTAAAGCGATTGACGATCTGGTGAAGAGCTTCGACGAGCTGGATACCAGCAACTAATAAAAAAACCCGCTTCGGCGGGTTTTTTTATGGGGCATATTGCCGGGTGGCGCTTCGCTTACCCGACCTACAAAACCCGTAGGCCCTGCAAGCGAAGCGCCGCTGGGCAAAAAGGCTATGCAAAAATCGTCATCAAATACGCAATAAATAACGCCATATGCGCCGCGCCGTTCAGCACGTTGGTGCGTCCGGTGGAGAATGAAATCTGGCACAGCAGCAACGAGGCCACCATCACAATCATCTCCGGCGCACCCAGCGCAAACTGCAGCTCGTTGCCCGTCATAAAGGCAATCAGCGTCACCACCGGAACGGTAAGTGAAATCGTCGCCAGTACGGACCCGAAGAACAGGTTCATCGCGCGCTGCACCTGATTATTCAACACCGCTTTCAGCGCGCCCAGCCCTTCAGGGGACAGGATCAGCAGCGCCACCAGGAAGCCGGTAAACGCCACCGGCGCGTTCAGCTCGGTTAACAGCGTCTCCAGCGGGTTGGCGTTCATCTTGGTGACGGCAATCACCGCAATCAGATGCACGATCAGCCAAACCGTATGCCACGCGCTGCTGTGGGCCGACGGCTTACCGTGGTGCGGGTCATCGTCGTCGCCGTCGTCTTCATGCTCATACACAAACAGGCTCTGGTGCGTTTTGGTCTGGATCAACAGGAACACGCCGTACATGGCGGCGGAAATGAGCGCAACCAGCAGCGCCTGACCGGTAGAGAAGTTTGCACCCGGTAGCGCCATTGGGAACACCAGCACGATAATAGCCAGCGGGAAGAGGGCAATCAGATACTGTTTAATGCCGAACAGGTTCATATACTGGGTCGCGAACTTGCGGCCGCCCAGCAGCAGAGAGAAGCCCACCAGGCCGCCCGTCACAATCATAATTATCGAGTAGAGCGTGTCGCGCATCAGCGTCGGCGCGGCATCGCCGGTGGCCATTAGCGCGGAAATCAGGCTGACTTCGAGAATAACAACGGAAAGGCTGAGAATTAACGAGCCGTACGGCTCACCCAGACGGTGGGCTAATACGTCCGCGTGACGAACTACGCTAAAGGCGCTGGTTAAGATGCCGACCAGCGCAAGAATATTGATACCAACCACCACTGGCAGTGACTGACTGCTTCCCCAGAAGAGCAGCACAGCCAGTGCCAGAACCGGGAAAATGAGCGACGTCTCCTTGTGGCGGGTCTTAACCGCCTCGTGTGTTGTTGTCATGTGCTTCTCCATCAATGCAGGTGCTTGTAATTATAGATAGATTTTTGAGGGCATTAAACTAACAGATATCTGATAAATACCGTTGAAGTTTTACTTAATTTTACGGTTTGACGTTAATATTTATTATTACTCCCATAAAGAGTAATTATCAATAAAATAGCGCTGTATTACAGTTAATTAGCTTTGTTGATTAAGCATAAATGAAATCAACCTGGCAGGCGCGGGCATCGTCAACCACACTTATCTCTTTAGCAAAAAGAGAGGTTTTCGATGCCATACAAAACGAAACGCGAGTTACCCGATAGCGTGCAGCACGTCCTCCCTGCCCACGCGCAGGATATCTACAAAGAAGCCTTTAACAGCGCCTGGGATCAATACAAAGATAAGGACGATCGCCGGGATGATGCCAGCCGTGAAGAGACGGCGCACAAGGTCGCCTGGGCCGCCGTAAAACATGAATACGAGAAAGGCGACGATGATAAATGGCACAAAAAGAAATAGCCGCAAAATAATAAGCTGCCTGCATTTTGACTTTTCAGGCGGTTCATCTTCCGTTGTATTGCAACTGGTCCGCTAATTGCTTATCGTTATTTAACTGCTGGCAAAATGACCAGCATAGAGTGCCGGGAAGGCGAATTACAGATGTCGCAAGGAAGCATGCAGTGGCGGAGGTGTAATGTGTTAACGCGTGATTTCTTAATGAAGGCAGATTGTAAGACGGCATTTGGTGCTATTGAGGAATCGCTTCTCTGGTCAGCTGAACAACGTGCGGCGTCGCTCGCTGCCACGCTTGCCTGCCGCCCGGATGATGGCCCGGTATGGATTTTTGGCTACGGTTCCCTGATGTGGAACCCGGCTCTCGAATTTGTCGAATCGGCAACGGGAACCTTGCCTGGCTGGCATCGCGCATTTTGTCTGCGCCTGACGGCCGGACGCGGCAGCGCGTGCCAGCCAGGGCGTATGCTTGCACTGAAAGAGGGCGGGCGCACCACGGGTGTCGCTTACCGCCTGCCGGATGCCACGCTGGAAGAGGAGCTGACGCTGCTCTGGAAGCGCGAGATGATCACCGGCTGCTATATGCCGAGCTGGTGCAAGCTGGAACTGGATGACGGACGTACCGTCAATGCGCTGGTGTTTATTATGGATCCGCGCCACCCGCTGTATGAAGCGGATACCCGTACGCAGGTGATCGCGCCCTTGATTGCCGCGGCCAGCGGGCCGCTGGGTACCAACGCGCAATATCTGTTTTCACTCGATCAGGAACTGACGCGTCTGGGCATGCAGGACGAATGTTTGAATGAGCTGGTCATGAAGGTGAAAGCGCTGCTGGAAGGGAACCTGCTTAATAACCCGCTACGTCCGGGTTTTGCCTGAAAAAACGCCCGGCTAAACCGGGCGTTCGTTTTATGCGGCAACGTAGCTGACCGAATGCTCCAGTGACTGACTATGGCTGTCAATCAGGACATCCCAGGTGCCGGTATAAGGCACGGTCAGCCACGCCTTGTCATCCTGCACCGTCAGAATATCCGCCTGCGATTGCTTCTGTGCTTTTGAACTCATGAGATGAATGCGGCAGCGCTCTGAGCAACGCACCACGACCGTATCCCCGCCAAACAGTTTCAAACTTGTCTTCACCAGTGCCATTTTTTACCCCGTCGATTTTGCCCATCCCGAGCGTGATATTGTTCACAATTTACTCATTGCATAACACCAAAGGGGAGGGGGAAGGATGATGATTTTGATCAAAAAATGGCATAACGTTTAAACAAAAATGACAAAATGCCTGAAAGCATTCAGCTGGCGCGTGTTTTACCCGGTTAACCCGCGCCAGAAGAAAATTAAATGCGGAAATGACCGGCGGTTTCAGCAAGGTCGCCCGCCTGACTCTGCAGCGCGCTGGCCGCTGCGGCAGACTGCACCACCAGTTCGGCGTTCTGCTGCACCATTCTGTCCAGATGCGTTACCGCGTGGTTGATCTCGTGAATGCCTTTCATCTGCTCGCTGGTGGCAATCGAGATTTCACGCATTATCCCCGAGACGCTACCGATGCTGGAGCGGATCTCATCCATGCTTTCTCCGGCCAGATGCACGTAGCGCGAACCCGTTGCCACGCTGTCGGTTGTGGAATCGATAAGGGATTTGATCTCTTTCGCCGCCTGAGCGCTGCGGCTGGCGAGGTTTCGCACTTCTCCAGCCACCACCGCGAAGCCGCGGCCTTGTTCGCCCGCGCGCGCCGCTTCGACCGAGGCGTTCAGCGCCAGAATGTTGGTCTGGAAGGCAATGCCGTCGATGACGCTGGTGATATCGCCAATCTTCGCCGAGGCCACCTCAATCGACTGCATGGTAGTGATAGCCTGAGAAACCACCTCACCCCCGCGCGACGCTGCAGCAGAGGCTTTGCTTGCCTGCTCGTTCGCTTCTGCCGCAGATTCATTTGACTGGGTGACGGAGGCGGTGATCTCTTCGACGGCGCTGGCGGTTTCGCGAAGGCTTGACGCCGCTTGCTCAGTGCGCCCGGAGAGATCCTGGTTACCGGCTGCGATTTCCTGCGCCGCATTTTTCACCGAGGCGCTGGCGTCGCGCAGCTGGACCATCACGACCGAGAGCTTATCGCTAAACGCGTTGAACGCCTGGGCAATTTGCGCCACTTCGTCATCACCGCTGTCCGGCAGGCGCTGCGACAGGTCATTGGTGCCGTTAGCGATGTTATGCATGGCGTCGCGAATATCGGACAAACGCTTCAACAGGCGGGCTATCAGGAAATGAACAATCGCGCCGCTCAGCAAGGCGAGGATCACCAGCGACAGCGCAGAGGCTTTCAGCAGCGAGCGCATGCCGGAGGTGGCATCGTTGTTATCGAGCGCCACCGCCAGCATCCAGTGCGTGCCCGGCACGGCGGTTGCCACGAAGGTTTTTTCGCTGCCGTTGAACGTCCCCTCAACCAGGCTACCGCTTTTCAGTGCCGCAAAATCGGTCCCTTTGATGGTTTCAGCGAATGGCTTGAGCGTGAGCGCCGGATCGCTGGCGGCAATCACCGTGCCATCGCTATCAAGGAGTAACCCGCTGCTGGCAGGCGTAGGGTGAATACCGCGTACGTTAGCCACCACGCTGTCCATCGCCACGTCGCCTGCCACAACCGCTTTCAGCGCACCGTTCTCCTTCACCGGCACCGCAAAGGTCACCACCAGTTTCCCGGTGCCCGCGTCCACGTACGGGGCGGTCACGACCGGGCCGTCAGTACTCACCACCTGCTGATACCAGGGACGGATCGTGGGGTCATAATCTGCCGGGACGCCCGCCGGGTCGGAGAACTTCGCCGTTTTGCTGGCGTAGCCGACATAGACGTTGGTGAAGCCACCCGCCTGCGCAAGCTGTTTGAATACCGGAACCGGATCGTCATTCAGCGCAACGGTCTGCGCGGAGGCTATCACCGTCATTTTGCTTTTAACCCAGTCTGCAATCGCCATGTTATGGCTGGCGCTGGTGCTGGTCAGAATATCGCGCTGCGACTGCTGGTTATCCTGGCGCGTAACCTGGAAATTAATGACGGTATTGAGAAGAAGGGCGACGATCAGGCAACCTGTCGTCGCGGCAATAATACGGGCACGAATGGATCTGAACATAAGTGAAATACCTGCTGTGTTGTTTCCATGCCTATCGGCAGCCGCGCAGGTAAACTTGATGCTGAAACCGCGTCCATAAGAAAATAATATTTTTACGAGTTTATTATTAAAAAGTTAATACTTTATCGGCGGTCAGGGTCCAGTCGGCCAGCTCAACCAGCGTCCCAATCTCGACGCCATCAATCAGCGGTAGCCCGGTGATACCGCGCCCGTCGGTGCAGGTCTTACACAGTTTGACCGGCACATTTTGCGCGGTCAGGATCTCCAGCATCTGCTGGATGTTGTAGCCCTCGGCGGGTTTTTGTCCCTTGAGTCCTGCGGTGACGGCGTCCGACATCAAAAAAAGGCGCAGCTCAAGTGCGCTCTCTTTCTCGCACAGCGCTATCGCCAGTCGCAGGCTGTTGAAAAGGGATTCGCTGCCGTAGGCCGCACCGTTGGCGACGATCACAATCTTCTGCATGTTAACTCCTGTTGTTTGAAAGGCACGAATATTGCTTAACTCTCCGGGAGATTCGCTACCCGGGAGAGTAAGCATGACATTAATGGCGGGCAGTTCACCCGCGGCAACCGAGTGGTTCCAGCGCGCGACATTACTTCGCCGGGAGCAGCTCGGCAGGCTGGCTGCGTTGGGCGTGCTGGTTAACGGCATCAGCCGCCTTGTGCATATGCTCCAGTGCGAGCGCGGGGCATCCAACGTCTGGCTCTGCTCTCAGGGTAAGCTGTATGCCCCCGAATGCAAAGCCAGTCGCGGGCTGGTGGATGAAAACCTCACCGCGCTGCAGGCCATGCTGAAAGCACAATTCCCGGTCACGGGGAGCGGCGTTTGTGAGCGCATCGCCTGTGCGTTACTCAGCCTGGAAACACTGCCTTTGCTGCGTGACGGGATAGACAGCCAAAGCATAACGGCACCTCAGGCAATGGATCATTACTGCCGGATGCTTCGCCATCTGCTCAGTATCGTACCGCAACTCAATGACAGCATTGACGATCCGCAAATCGCGGGCCGTTTTGTCGCCCTTTATAGCCTGATGCAGGGCAAAGAGCTGGTGGGGCAAGAGCGGGCACTCGGGGCGATAGGCTTCACGCAGGGCTTTTTCACTGATGAAACCCGCCAGCGACTGGTAGACAGGATTGACGGGCAGCAGGCCTGTTTTGAGATCTTTTTATCCCACAGCCACGCTGAGGTGCAAAACACCTTTGCCCACAACTGCCAGCCCGATCGAGAAACAGAGCAACTCCGGCGCGTCGCCTGCACCCGTCAGCCCGCCGCTGACAATGGCAATACCGCGCTGAACTGGTTTGCCCTGCAAACCTCGCGTCTTGAACATCTGCGCACGCTTGAAGAAATGGTGACTGCCGATCTGATGGTGGCGGTGGATGACGCGATTCATGCATCCGGTGAAGCCACGATGAGTGGCGTAGAGCATGACGATCCTCTTGCGCTTTACCCGGATAAACCCTTGCTGCTGCTGGTTCGCCAGCAGGCGCGAGAGATAGACCAGCTCTCACGTCAACTGGCATCACTCCGCGATACGCTGGAGGAGCGTAAGACCATTGATAAAGCCAAAAGCGTGCTGATGACGCATCACAGCATGAGTGAGGAACAGGCGTGGACGGCACTGCGCAAAATGGCGATGGACAAGAACCAGCGCATGGTCGATATCGCGCGCGCACTGCTCACAGTGAAGAATTTGTGGCAGCTAACACCAAAGGAGTGGTTGCACAATCAGTGGGCATTTAATGCCTGATTGAGGTGCGCTAACGCGACAGCTATCAGGTTAACGCCCCGAAAGCAGGGTCTTAAAACCTGGCATTCCCTTTGCATTATCTGTTTAACCATTTTCGACGATGCGCCAACGGCGGTGCATGCGTCTTCGGGATAAAGGCGTCCAGCGGTGCTCCGGCACGGCGGGCGCTTTTTTTTGGCTTTTTTTCAGGAGTGGTCATGGCGGATTTGTCGAGACGGCGGTTTTTGCAGGCCAGCATGCTGGCGAGTGGCGCAATGCTGTTACCGGGTGTCATGCAGGCCGCGTGGGCGGCAGGCTCGGATAAACCGGAGCAGGAAACGGTGCGCATCGGGTTTATCCCGCTGACCGACTGTGCCCCGGTGGTTATCGCGGCGCTGAAAGGGTTTGATAAAAAATACGGCATTACCATCGTGCCCACCAAAGAGGCGAGCTGGGAGGCGGTATGCGACAAGCTGGTGGCGGGCGAGCTGGATGCCGCGCACATTCTCTACGGCCTGCTGTATGGGCTGGAACTGGGCATCGCCGGCAAGCCACAGCAGATGGCGAACCTGATGACCCTTAACCAGAACGGTCAGGCTATCACGCTCTCCAGCGATCTGGCGGAGAAGGGCGTTCACGATCTCGACGGGCTGAAAAAGCTGATTGGGCAGCAGGCGCCTGGTACCTACACCTTCGCGCACACCTTCCCGACGGGTACACACGCCATGTGGCTCTACTACTGGCTGGCCAGTGCGGGCATTAACCCCTTCGACGATATCCGGACCGTGGTGGTGCCGCCGCCGCAGATGGTGATGAACATGCGCATTGGCAACATGGTGGGCTTTTGCGTCGGCGAGCCGTGGAACGCGCGGGCGATTAATGACCGCATCGGCTTCACCGCCGCCACGTCGCAGTCCATCTGGGCCGACCATCCTGAAAAAATCCTCGGCACTCGCCGCGACTGGGTGGAGAGGAACCCGCATACCGCCCGGGCGCTGGTGAGCGCCGTGATGGAGGCCGCGCGCTGGATCGACGCCTCCCCGGAAAACAAACGCGAGACCGCGCGGATCCTCTCCCGCCGCGCCTGGCTCAACTGCAAAGAGCAGTACCTCACCGGACGGATGCTGGGCGAGTACGACAACGGCCTGGGCCAGCGCTGGCAGGACGCGCACCCGATCCGCTTCTTTAACGAGGGGGCCGTCAGCTACCCGTATCTCTCTGACGGCATGTGGTTCCTGACCCAGTTCCGCCGCTGGGGTTTGCTTAAATCTGCACCGGACTATGCGGGCATCGCGCAGCGGATTAACCAGACCGCAACCTGGCAGGATGCTGCCACCGCGGTGGGGGGCATTACCGCACCGGCATCACCACTACGCAACAGCACATTGATGGACGGCACCGTCTGGAACGGTACCGACCCGGAAGGATACGCCAACCGCTTCGCCATTCATCGTAAAGGGGCCTGATTATGCAGCATCTGCAAAAGACGACATCACAAGAGACACCCGTGAGTGGGGAAGTCATCCCCCTGCCACCCGTGCAGGTACGCCGTCGCACCCCGGCATTTGCGCGTCGGATTAACGACCTTCTCCAGCGCGTCATTCCGGCAATGCTGGGTCTGGGACTGCTGGTGCTGCTGTGGCAGCTGGCGGCCATCAACAGCAAAGGCTTCCCGACGCCGCTGAGCACCCTGGATTCGGCCATCACCCTGTTTGCCGACCCGTTCTACCGCGACGGGCCAAACGATATGGGCATCGGCTGGAACGTGCTGGCCTCATTGCAGCGCGTCGCCATCGGCTTTGGGCTGGCAGCGCTGGCGGGTATTCCGCTGGGCTTTTTGATTGGCCGTTTCACCTTTTTCTCGCGCATGTTCAACCCGCTGATTGCGCTTCTGCGTCCGGTTAGCCCGCTGGCCTGGTTGCCTATCGGTTTATTGCTGTTCCAGAAAGCAGAGCCCGCGTCGAGCTGGACCATTTTTATCTGCTCCATCTGGCCGATGGTGATCAACACCGCCGAGGGCGTGCGCCGCATTCCGCAGGATTACCTCAACGTGGCCCGCGTGCTGCAGCTCTCCGAGTGGACCATCATGCGCCGAATCCTCTTCCCGGCCGTGCTGCCTGCGGTACTGACCGGGGTGCGCCTCTCGATCGGCATCGCCTGGCTGGTGATCGTCGCCGCCGAGATGCTGACCGGCGGGCTGGGCATTGGCTTCTGGATCTGGAACGAGTGGAACAACCTCAACGTCGAAAACATTCTCATCGCCATCGTCATCATTGGCGTGGTCGGGCTGCTGCTGGAGCAGGGGCTGATGCTGATCGCCCGTCGCTTTAGCTGGCAGGAAAAATAAGGAGCGAACATGAAACCATTAATTCAGGTCCAGGCCGTGAGCCAGCGTTTTTCCACCGCCAGCGGCGAGTTTCTGGCACTGCAAAACGTCTCTTTTGATATCCACGAGGGCGAAACCGTCAGTCTGATCGGCCATTCCGGCTGCGGCAAATCGACGCTGCTGAACCTTATCGCAGGGATCACGCTGCCAACGGAAGGGGGGCTGATTTGCGACAACCGCGAAATCGCCGGGCCGGGTCCGGAACGTGCCGTGGTCTTTCAGAACCACTCCCTGCTGCCGTGGCTGACCTGCTTCGACAACGTGGCGCTGGCGGTGGATCAGGTCTTCCGTCGCACCATGAGCAAGGCCGAGCGCAAAGAGTGGATTGAGCACAACCTCGACCGCGTGCAGATGGGGCACGCGCTGCACAAGCGCCCGGGGGAGATATCCGGCGGCATGAAGCAGCGCGTCGGGATTGCCCGCGCGCTGGCGATGAAGCCGAAAGTGCTGCTGATGGATGAACCCTTCGGGGCGCTCGATGCGCTGACGCGCGCCCATCTGCAGGACTCGGTGATGCAGATCCAGCAGGCGCTCAACACCACCATCGTGCTCATTACCCACGACGTGGACGAGGCGGTGCTGCTCTCCGATCGTGTGCTGATGATGACCAACGGCCCGGCGGCCACCGTGGGAGAAATCCTGCGCGTTGACCTGCCGCGCCCGCGCAACCGGGTGCAGCTGGCGGACGACAGCCGCTATCACCACATGCGCCAGCAGATCCTGCATTTCCTCTATGAAAAGCAGCCGAAAGCGGCGTAGCGAGGGGGCGTTGATGCGACTGGTCATTATCGGAAATGGCATGGCGGCCACGCGGCTGATTGCCTCGCTCACCGGGCGTGCTTCAGGTCGTTTCGCAATCACCGTCATCGGTGACGAGCCGGAGCATGCCTATAACCGCATCCAGCTTTCGCCGGTGCTGGGCGGTGAAAAAGCGGCGGCGGATATATGCCTTCAGGATGATGAGTGGTACCAGGCGCGCGGCGTGACGGTGCTGCGGGGCGAAAAGGCGATTGCCGTGAACGTGGATACGCGGGAAGTGCAAACCGCCGCCCGCACGCTGGGCTGGGATGCGCTGGTGTTCGCCACCGGGTCAACGCCCTTTATTCCACCCATCCCCGGCGGCGATGCGCAGCACGTATTCACGTTCCGTACCCTGGAGGATACCCGGGCCATTCAGGCAATCGCCGGTCCTGCGGTGGTGCTGGGGGGCGGCGTGCTGGGCGTTGAGACGGCGGCAGCGCTGGCGCGCTCAGGTGACAGCGTCACGCTTGTACATCGCGGTCCGTGGCTAATGGAGCAACAGCTGGATCAGCAGGCGGGCATGCTGCTGGAAGAGGCGCTGGCGGCGCGGGGCGTGCGCTGCGAGCTTTCCTCAGGCATCGCGGCCATTAACGGCAATAGCGTGACGCTGCTTAATGGGCACAGCATCGCCGCCACGCGCGTGGTGTTGGCGACCGGCGTGCAGCCGAACGTTGCGCTGGCGCACGCCAGCGGCATTCGCTGCGCGCGCGGCATCGTGGTGGATCACCAGATGCAGACCTCCGCACCGAACGTCTACGCCATTGGCGAGTGCTGCGAAATTGACGGCCAGACGTTTGGCCTGGTCGCCCCCTGCATGGCGCAGTCGGATATCCTCGCCGCCCGGCTGGCCGGGGACGTTACTGTGCCGTTTACCCTCACCGACAACGGTGTGCGCCTCAAGGTGACCGGCGTGGAGTTGTTTAGCCTCGGTCGCGCGGCAGAGCAGGAAGACGATGTGGTCTGGAGCGCATGGGATCCGCTGACCCGTCACTACCGACGTTTACTGATCCATCAGGGGGCGCTGGCAGGCGTGCTGCTGATGGGCGACTGCCGCAGTGCGGCAACATTTACCGATTTACTGGCAACGGCTGCGCCCGCCCACGCGGACTGGCTGTTCGATCGTTTCACTACGCAACCGCAGGTTGCAGGACAGAACGCTATGACAAAACCTACTCTGGTGGTGGTTGGGCACGGTATGGTCGGCCATCATTTCCTCGAAGACTGCGTTAACCGCAATTTGCATCAGCAGTATCAGATCGTTGTCTTTGGCGAGGAGCGCTATGCCGCCTACGACCGCGTGCATCTGTCGGAATATTTTGGCGGGCGCAGCGCAAAGTCGCTCTCGCTGGTGGAAGGAGATTTCTTTGCCGACAGCGGCATTGAGCTACGCCTGTCGCAGCAGATTGTCGCCATCGACCGCGACGCGCGCGTGGTGCGTACCGCCAGCGGGCATGAAACCCACTGGGACAAGCTGGTGCTGGCGACAGGCTCTTATCCGTTCGTCCCGCCGGTTCCGGGCAACGATCTGCCGGGCTGCTTTGTTTATCGCACCCTCGACGATCTCGATAATATTGCCGCACATGCAAAGGGGTCGCGTCGCGGCGTGGTGATTGGCGGCGGCCTGCTGGGGCTGGAGGCGGCGAACGCCCTGAAGCAACTCGGGCTGGAAACCCACGTGGTTGAGTTTGCACCCAATCTGATGGCGGTGCAGCTCGACAACGACGGCGCGGCGATGCTGCGCAGGAAAATCGAGGCGCTGGGCGTTGGCGTTCACACCAGTAGAGCGACGACGGAGATTGCCACCGCGGACGGCGGACTGGTGCTGCGCTTTGCCGATGGTGAACAGCTGGAAACGGACATGGTGGTCTTTTCTGCCGGTATTCGTCCGCAGGACGCGCTGGCGCGCAGTAGCGGGCTGGCTATTGGCGAGCGCGGCGGGATCGGCATTGACGACGGCTGCCGGACCTCCGATCCGGACGTGCTGGCCATCGGCGAATGCGCTCTGTGGGAGGGGAAAATCTTCGGTCTGGTCGCGCCCGGTTATCAGATGGCGCGGGTGGCCGCCGCCGCGCTGGCGGGTGATGATAAAACCTTTACCGGCGCGGATATGAGCACCAAGCTCAAGCTGCTCGGCGTGGACGTGGCCTCGTTCGGCGACGCTCACGGGCGCACGCCGGGGGCGCTGAGCTACCAGTGGACGCACGGTCCGCAGCAAATCTACAAGAAAATCGTGGTCAGCCATGACGGCAAAACGCTGCTCGGCGGCGTGCTGGTGGGTGACGCCAGCGAATACGCCACGCTGGTGCAGATGATGCTCAACGGGATAGCCCTGCCAAAAGAGCCGGAAACGCTGATATTACCCGCGTCGACGGGCAGCGCGCCAAAAGCGCTCGGCGTGGCGGCGCTGCCGGAAAGCGCGCAGATCTGTTCGTGCCATAACGTCAGCAAAGGCGATATCTGCCAGGCGGTGAGCGCGGGGGCAACGGATATCGGCGCCATCAAGCAGTGCACCAAAGCGGCGACCGGCTGCGGGGGCTGCAGCGCGCTGGTGAAGCAGGTGATGGAGTTCCAGCTGGCGGAGCAGGGCGTGGAGGTGAAAAAGGATATCTGCGAACACTTCCCGTACTCGCGCCAGGAGATTTACCACCTGGTGCGCGTTAACCATATTCGCACCTTTGACCAGCTGATTAGCCGCTACGGGCAGGGGCACGGATGTGAGATCTGCAAGCCGCTGGTGGGGTCGGTGCTTGCCTCCTGCTGGAACGAGTATCTGCTGAAACCGGCACATCTGCCGCTGCAGGATACCAACGACCGCTACTTCGCCAATATCCAGAAGGACGGGACATATTCCATCGTGCCGCGCATGCCCGCCGGGGAAGTGACGGCAGACGGGCTGATCGCCATCGGCCAGATTGCGAAACGCTATGACCTCTACAGCAAAATCACCGGCGGGCAGCGTATCGACCTGTTTGGCGCTACCCTGGAACAGCTGCCGGAAATCTGGCAGGCGCTGGTGGAGGCTGGGTTTGAGACCGGACATGCTTACGGGAAATCCCTGCGCACAGTGAAATCCTGCGTCGGCTCGACCTGGTGCCGCTACGGCGTGCAGGACTCCACCGGCCTCGCGGTCCGGCTGGAGCACCGCTACAAGGGGCTGCGCGCGCCGCACAAAATCAAAATGGCGGTCTCAGGCTGCACCCGCGAATGCGCGGAGGCGCAGAGCAAAGACGTGGGGGTGATTGCCACCGATAAGGGCTGGAACCTCTATCTGTGCGGCAACGGCGGGATGAAGCCGCGCCATGCGGACCTTTTTGCCAGCGATCTGGACGATGAAACGCTGATCCGCACCGTTGACCGTTTCCTGATGTTCTACATCCGCACGGCGGATCGCCTGCAGCGCACCAGTACCTGGATGGACAACCTGGAAGGCGGCCTCGACTATCTGCGCGATGTGATCGTCAACGACAGCCTGGGTATCGCCCACGAGCTGGAGCAGGAGATGGCGCGTGTGGTAGAGACGTATCAGTGCGAATGGCAAACCACGCTCAGCGATCCCAATCGTCTGGCGCTGTTCCGCACCGCGGTGAACGCCGCGCCGTCGGATGAAAGCAAGCGCTGGCAGGAAATCTGCGGCATCGACGATATTCCCGAGCAGGCGGGCATTGGCGCGCGTCTTGGCCGCAAACCGATCGCGCTGTTCCGTTTCGGACAGCGAGTTTACGCCCTCGACGACCTGGAGCCGGGCAGCAGCGCGAACGTGCTTTCACGCGGCATTCTCGGCGATGCGGCGGGCGAGCCGGTGGTGATTTCACCGCTCTACAAGCAGCGTATTCGCCTGCGCGACGGGTGCCAGGTGGATAGCGGTGAACCTGCGGTACGCGCCTGGCCGGTGAAGATTGAAAACGGCAAGGTGTGGGTCGGGAACGACGCGATAGTGATGCGTGCGGAGGCCTCATGACGGAAACCCGGACAACGTGCCCCTACTGCGGGGTGGGCTGCGGCGTGGTCGCCAGCGTGGAAAGCGGAGCGGTAAGCGTTCGGGGGGACGAAACCCATCCTGCAAACTTTGGTCGCCTGTGCGTGAAGGGATCGGCCCTGGGGGAGACCACGGGGTTACAGGGGCGATTGCTGCGCCCCGTTGTTGACGGTGTTGAGGTGGGCTGGTCGCAGGCGCTGGGGGCGGCAGGCGAGCGACTCCAGGCGATCATCGACAAATGGGGGCCGCAGGCCGTGGCGTTTTACGCCTCTGGCCAGCTATTAACCGAGGACTATTATGTTGCCAACAAGCTGATGAAAGGATTTATCGGCGCGGCAAACATTGATACCAACTCCCGGCTCTGCATGTCTTCGGCGGTGGTCGGCTACAAGCGCGCCTTCGGCGAAGACGTGGTGCCGTGCAGCTATGAGGATGTGGAGAACAGCGATCTGGTCGTGCTGGTGGGATCCAACGCTGCATGGACCCATCCGGTGCTGTATCAGCGGCTGGTGCAGGCAAAGCACAGCAATCCGCAGATGAAGGTGGTGGTGATTGACCCGCGCAGCACCGCCACCTGCGATATCGCCGACCTGCACCTGGCGCTTGCGCCGGGGAGCGATGCCGGATTATTTGTCGGCCTGCTGAACCTGATTCAGGGAGCGGATGAGTGGCCCGTTGAGCGCGTGGCGGCATTTTGCGGTCTTTCGCCGCAGGATATTGGCACCTTTTACGACTGGTTTATGACGGCACCTCGTGCTATCACGCTCTACACCATGGGGATCAACCAGTCCACCCGCGGCAGCGACAAGTGCAACGCTATCATCAACGTCCATCTTGCCAGCGGTAAATTCAATCGTCAGGGCTGCGGTCCGTTTTCGCTGACCGGACAGCCTAACGCGATGGGCGGGCGCGAAGTGGGCGGGCTGGCGAACCAGCTGGCGGCGCACATGAGCTTCGAGCCGGACGATCTCTCGCGGGTGGCGCGTTTCTGGGGAACCGAGCGGCTGGCGCAGACGCCAGGCCTGATGGCGGTGGAGCTGTTTGACGCCATCGCCCGCGGCGAGGTGAAGGCGGTGTGGATTATGGGGACCAACCCCGCCGTATCGCTGCCGGACAGCCACGCGGTGTGCCAGGCGCTGGCGGCTTGTCCGCTGGTGATCGTTTCTGAAGTGATGCAGGAGACGGACACCAGCCGGTTTGCCCATATTCGTCTTCCGGCGCTGGGCTGGGGCGAGAAAAACGGTACGGTAACCAACTCAGAGCGGCGCATTTCGCGCCAGCGCGCGTTTCTGCCTGCACCGGGCGAGGCAAAGCCGGACTGGTGGATTATTGCTCAGGTCGCTAAAAGGCTGGGCTATGGCGAAGCCTTTGCCTGGGAACATCCGCGGGATATTTTTTGTGAACATGCGGCGCTAACGGCGTTTGAAAATAACGGCGGGCGCGCGCTCAATCTGGGGGAACTGGCGACGTTAAGCCGCGAGGAATGGGATGCGCTGGAGCCTTATCAATGGTGCGCTGGTCATTTTCCCCACAGACGGATTGTCCCGGTTATCCCATCGTTGCCCGCCGCGGGGATCAATAACCTGTACCCCCTGATGCTCAACACCGGCCGTATTCGCGACCAGTGGCATACCATGACCCGTACGGGATATGTCGCACGATTAATGCATCATATCGCCGAGCCGTTGGTTGACATCTGCCGTTCAGACGCCGCGCGATATGGAGTGTGCGAGGGGCAGCTGGCGCGAATCGCTTCCCCGCGCGGGGTGATGGTTGCCCGGATCCATATTAACGACGCTCAGAAGGCGGGAGAGCTGTTTATCCCGATGCACTGGAATGCGCAATTTTCCCGTCAAGGGAAGGTCAATGCCCTTGTGGAAGGCCGCGTTGACCTGGTTTCAGGCCAGCCAGAGAGTAAACAAACCGCGGTCAGGATCCTGCCCTGGCAGCCGGGCTGGCAGGGGGAGCTCTACGCGCGTGACTTACCGGAACTGCCGTCCTTCGTGTTCTGGTGGCGCAAAGCGACTCGCCTGACGCTGGCGGGTGATAAACCGTTCCTGCCATGGGTCATGGATTACGCCAGCGGCAGGGGCTGGCAGCTGCAGGTTGCGCAGACCGGCGAGCGTAGCAGCGTGCTGGCCTGGCATAACGGCGAGCTGATGCTCGCCTTCTGGGAAGGAACCGCGCGACCGGAGCTGGCACACCCGGTGATTGAAGCGGCTTTTCAGTCGCCCCCCTTAACGCCTGCTGCACGTCATGCGCTCCTCAACGGGCAGGGCGTGGGGGAGGTGGTGGATCCGGGGCGCATTATCTGTAGTTGTTTCAGCGTCGGGGAAAACGCGATACGCGAGGCGATTGCCGGAGGGTGCGATTCCATTTCGGCGCTGGGGGCACGTTTGCGCTGCGGAACGAACTGCGGTTCGTGCGTGCCCGAGCTGAAAGCGTTGTTTGGATAGCGGTGTAAGGGCGTCGGGTGGCGGCTGCGCCTTACCCGACCTACAAATTCGTGCCGCCCCGTAGGTCGGGTAAGGCGCAGCCGCCACTCGACAATAATGTTCAGGATAATCCTGGAATTTCCGTTAAGCCTGCATTTCACTGCTTATCGCGTTAACATAAAAAGAATTGCCTTATGAACACAGGTCCTTATTTACGACGTTGATGGCTGTATCGTCCCGCATTCATTTGCTGTTTTTACTCTCCCTTCTTACGGCCGGAGCCGTTCACGGTGCGCCGAATTCCTTTATGCAGCAAGCGCAAAATCCGTTTGATAATAACGGGGATAGTTTGCCCGACCTCGGCATGGCGGCGCCAACGGGTGAAGGGGAGAAGCACCTGGCCGAAATGGCCAAGGCCTTTGGCGAAGCCAGTATGACCGACAATGGCCTGACGACAGGCGAGCAGGCAAAGCAGTTTGCACTGGGTCAGGTACGGGATGTGGTGAGCGGGGAAGTGAACGAGCAGATTGAATCCTGGCTTTCCCCCTGGGGTAACGCCAGCGTAAATCTGCTGGTAGATGATGAGGGCAATTTCAATGGCAGCAGCGGAAGCTGGTTTATTCCCTGGAACGATAACAATCGTTACCTGAGCTGGAGCCAGCTGGGCCTGACGCAACAGACGGACGGTCTGGTGAGCAACGCCGGGATTGGCCAGCGATGGGTCGCTGGAGACTGGCTGCTGGGCTATAACACCTTTTACGATAACCTGCTTGAGGAAAACCTGCAGCGCGCCGGGCTGGGGGCAGAAGCGTGGGGGCGAAATCTACGCCTGTCGGCGAACTACTATCAGCCGTTCGCCAGCTGGCGCGACAGCGCGGATCTGCAGGAGCAGCGCATGGCGCGCGGGTATGACATCACTGCTAAAGCCTGGCTGCCGTGGTTCCATCATCTGAATACCAGTGTTAGTTTTGAACAGTATTTTGGCGATAACGTCGATCTGTTTAGCAGTGGAACCGGCTACCACAACCCGATGGCGGTCAATCTCGGACTTAACTATACCCCCGTTCCGCTGGTGACCCTGACGGCTGCCCATAAGCAGGGAGAGAGCGGCGTCAGCCAGAATAACCTCGGGCTTAAGCTCAACTATCGGTTTGGCGTACCCTTGGTCAAACAGCTGTCCGCCAGCGAAGTGGCTGTGACGCGTTCGCTGCGCGGCAGTCGCTACGATTCGCCAGAGCGGGAGAACCTGCCGGTCATGGAGTTCCGCCAGCGCAAAACGCTGTCGGTCTATCTGGCAACGCCGCCGTGGGATCTGAAAGGGGGCGAAACCGTCATGCTGAAGCTGCAAATACGCAGCAAGCATGGTATTCGCCAGCTGCACTGGCAGGGGGATACGCAGGCGCTGAGCCTGACCGCACCGGCTGACAGTACCAGCAGCGACGGCTGGAGCGTCATTATGCCCGCATGGGATAACGCTGAGGGTGCTACTAACCAGTGGCGGTTGTCGGTGATCGCGGAAGATAAAGACGGGCAGCGCGTCTCTTCCAATGAGATCGCGCTAACGGTGGTTCAACCGCTGGTCGCATTGCCCAACGACGATCCACGGTGGAAGCTGCTGCCGGATGAGTAAGTTAAAAAATCCGTTCCTGATGGACCCACACGGCGGCTTCGACGCGGGACTTTAACTTCATCTTTTTCAGCATGTGCTTCACGTGCACTTTTACCGTGCTTTCGGTGATGTCCAGACGGCGGGCGATCATTTTGTTCGGCAGGCCCTGGGCAATCAGCTTCAGAATATCGCGTTCGCGCGGGGTAAGCTGGCTCACGTCACGGTCTGAGGTTGCGCGGTTGGCCCGCAGGCTGGCGGCCAGTACCGGCGTTAAGGCTTCGCTCAGCACCATCTCTCCGGCAGCGGCCTGCTGCAGCGCCTTGAGCAGATCTTCCGGCTCCATATCTTTCAGCAGGTAGCCGTCCGCGCCGCGCTTCAGCGCCGTCACTACGTCTTCTTCATGATTTGACACGCTAAACACCACCACGCGGCCAGACAGGGATTTTTCGCGCAGTTTGTCCAGCGTCTCCAGACCGTTCATGCCCGGCATGTTGAGATCGAGCAGGATCAAATCAGGATCGAGCGCTTCGGCAAGCTCAATACCCTGTTCGCCGTTGCTGGCTTCGCCAACGACGGTAATATCGGGCGCCATGCTGACCAGCTGTTTCACCCCGGTGCGCAGCATGGGATGGTCGTCGATCAACAGGATGGATGCCGGTTCCTGATTAGTCATGGTGTTCTCCTTGGACAGTTGTAAGCGGTTTTTCGGGAATAAAGGTGACGACCACTTCCGTGCCACCCGTGTCTCTCCGGCGAACCTGGCAATCACCGCGCAGGCTTTGCGCGCGGTCTCGCATGATAATTAAACCATAGTGGTTGGTTCTCTCGGCATTTTCCGGCACGCCGCAGCCGTCGTCCTGAATCGTCAGCTTCACCTGATTATTGTGCTGGCTGACGGTTACCGTTACCGCCGTCGCGCTGGCGTGTTTGAGCACGTTGCTCAGGGCTTCGCGGGCGATCTGCAGTAAATGAATCGCCTGATGGGAGGGGACAAAACGCGGCGGAAGCTGGTAGTCGAGCTTCACCGGGAACCCCAGCCGGGCGCTAAATTCGTGACAGCTGGACTCCAGCGCGGGGCGAAGGCCCGGCTCGGTCAGCTGCAGTCGGAAAGTGGTTAACAGCTCACGAAGCTGAACCCACGACGTGTTCAGCTCGTTGCGGATCTGGCTCAGGAGCTGTTTGTTGCTTTCCGGCATCTCCGCGTCCTGCATCTGCAGGCAGCTGACCTGCATCTTCATGCAGGAGAGCGATTGGGCGATGGAGTCATGCAGCTCCCGCGCGATGGTGGCGCGCTCTTCCATGACAATCAGCTGCTGCTGTTTTTCCTGATGCCTGTCCAGCGCCAGCGTGGCCGTGAGCTGTTCCACCAGGGTATCCACCAGCTGCTGCTGGTCGTGGCTCAGATGCCTTCCGGCGGGCAGGGTAGCCAGCAGAATGCCGTACTGGGTGTGGCTGTCCGTCAGACGCCACTTCAGCGTGGTGCCCGTCGTCGTTAGCGGTGGTACACCCCGCGGACAAAGGTGACAACCTTTATCATCACAGGACATGTCAGATTGACAGGTAAATTCCTGATGATTTTCTTCGTCTTCAACGTCGTAGACCCGCAGCTCCAAATCGTGCAGCAGCGTCAGGTTTTGCAGGCCGTTCAGCACCGGCGAGAGGCGCTCGCACAGCGGTACCTGCATGTGCAAACGGCGGTTTGCCTGCCACAGGAAAGAGAGAATTTCGTTTTTCTGTTCGAGTCCGGCGGTTTTTTCCTGAACCCGCTGTTCCAGTACCGCGTAGCTTTCAGACAGCTCTTCCGACATGGTGTTGAGCGCCTGGCCGAGCATCGCCATCTCGTTACGCCCGCTGATATGCGTGCGCTGGGTAAAATCGCGGTTCGTTACGGCGCGTGCCATTGCCAGCAGCTGTTTCCAGGGATTCAGCAGCCTTGCGCGCAGCCAGACGATGGTGAAAATCAGCAGCAGGCCCATAAACAGCGCCATCACCCGGTGGATCATCACCACCCGGTCAATGCGTAATTCGGTGGTTTGATCGAAAGAAGAGACCAGCGTATCAATGCGTGAGACGAAACCGGCAACGTCGCGCGCGACGGCGTCGGGCCTGTTCGCCTGCTTTAAGCCTGGCTCCAGCTGCGTGTGCCAGTAGCCCTGAAGGGCCTTGAGCTGGGATTTCTGACCAGCGCGAATGGCGGCACTTTCCAGCTCGGGGCTGAAAGCCGTATGCTCCATATCGTCGATCAGCTTCTGGTCGTCCTGCGTTAAGGGCACCGAGGCCAGCAGACGATAACTCTGCATGCGTAGCGAGCCTGCCTCGTTGATGGCATGTGCATTACCCTGTACGCCCTGGACCAGCCAGCCGGAAATCGCCATGCCGGTGACACCGATCGCGGTGGACAGCAAGACAATAAGCGCCAGTTGGTTAACCAGCGTCAGCGGGGATAGACATCTTTTTAACATGGTGTTGCCGGGCTCCTGACGTGACCTGACTGCAGGAATGGCGCTATTCTGGTGCATACCCTGGAGTATACCCATACCAATAAAGGATTACCTCTAAATTGCCGGAGGGGTAACGGTTAGAGGGAGGGAGTAGCCAGGATGGCTCAGCACCGTGAAAAACCACATCTTTTTTACCCCTTACTCCTACTCACTAAGAGTAATGCCTTTTTTTTCGCCACAAAACCCCGCACTTTTCCTTTGATTTATATCAACTTACCGCCGCCCTAAAACCCTAATGTTTGCAGCATCATTCGAGAATCAGAGGTGTCTATGAGTCACTCATCCGCTCCCGACAGGGAAAATGGTCCCGTTATTACAGAATGGCGACCAGAGGATCCGGCGTTCTGGCAACAGCGCGGCCATCGTGTAGCAAGTCGTAATCTGTGGATTTCCGTTCCGTGCCTGCTGTTAGCGTTTTGCGTATGGATGTTGTTCAGTGCGGTTGCGGTAAACCTGCCAAAAGTCGGCTTTACGTTCACGACCGATCAGCTGTTTATGTTGACCGCGCTGCCGTCCCTGTCCGGTGCGTTGCTGCGCGTGCCTTACGCGTTTATGGTGCCGGTGTTTGGCGGACGCCGCTGGACGGCTTTCAGTACCGGCATCATGATCGTGCCGTGCGTGTGGCTCGGTTTTGCGGTGCAGGATACCTCCACGCCGTTTAGCGTGTTTGTGATCATCTCTCTGCTGTGCGGTTTTGCGGGCGCGAACTTTGCCTCCAGCATGGCGAACATCAGCTTCTTCTTCCCGAAAGCGAAGCAGGGTGGTGCGCTGGGCATTAACGGCGGTCTGGGGAACATGGGCGTGAGCGTGATGCAGCTGATTGCCCCGCTGGCGATTTCGGTTTCCATCTTTGCGGCCTTTGGCGGCGGCGGTGTGACCCAGCCGGATGGTTCTTCTCTGTTCCTGCAGAACGCGGCCTGGATTTGGGTACCGTTCCTGGTGGTCTTCACGCTGGCGGCCTGGTTCTTTATGAACGATTTGTCCGCGTCGAAGGCGTCCCTGAGCGAACAGTTACCGGTCCTGAAACGCGGTCACCTTTGGGTCATGGCGCTATTGTATCTGGCAACGTTCGGCTCGTTTATCGGGTTCTCTGCGGGCTTCGCCATGCTGTCGAAAACCCAGTTCCCGGACGTGCAGATCCTGCAATTTGCCTTCTTTGGTCCATTTGTCGGCGCGCTGGCACGTTCTCTTGGCGGGATGATCTCCGACCGTCTGGGCGGGACGCGCGTGACGCTGGTGAACTTCATGGTGATGGCGATCTTCTGCGCGCTGCTGTTCCTGACGCTGCCAGCCAACGGGCAGGGCGGCAACTTTATTGCCTTCTTCGGCGTATTTATGGTGCTGTTCCTGACGGCCGGGCTGGGAAGTGCATCTACGTTCCAGATGATCTCCGTCATCTTCCGTAAGCTGACCATGGATCGCGTTAAAGCGCAGGGAGGCACCGAAGAGCAGGCCATGCGTGAAGCGGCGACCGACACCGCTGCGGCGCTGGGCTTTATCTCTGCGATTGGCGCAATTGGTGGCTTCTTCATCCCGAAAGCGTTCGGTATCTCACTGGACCTGACCGGCTCTCCGGCAGGGGCCATGAAAGTATTCCTCGTCTTCTATATCGCCTGCGTTGTGATTACGTGGCTGGTATATGGCCGTAATACCAAGAAAAATAAGTAAGTGTGATTATCCGTTTGCGCGGCCTTCGGGCCGCGTTTTTTTTGTGTTGGAAATAGTTACAACATACTGATTGCCTTTACAGCAGCAGCCTGCGGGTAACACTGTGATCGCCATCGCTTTCCAGTGGGGTCTACCCCTTAATACCTGAGATGTTAAATTTAGCCCTGCTTTTTGTACGATAAATATAAAATATCAATATTAATCATCATGATACGAATTTTACATTTATACCGCTTTGGTGGTATTTGATGTAACACCCGCCTCCAGAGACCCCGTCCGCCTTGATCGTTATCAATTCTCCCCCGCTTTCAGAGCGTTACCTTCGCAGCAAATCAGCAATGTCGATTTAGAGAGCCACAGGCTCCACACAGGAGATACCCGATGAGCAAATTTTTAGACCGGTTTCGCTACTTCAAGCAGAAGGGCGAGACGTTTGCCGATGGGCACGGTCAGCTTCTGGAGACCAACCGCGACTGGGAAGACGGCTATCGCCAGCGCTGGCAGCATGACAAAGTGGTCCGTTCAACCCACGGCGTCAACTGCACGGGTTCGTGCAGCTGGAAGATTTTCGTCAAGAATGGTCTGGTGACCTGGGAAGTCCAGCAAACCGACTACCCGCGTACCCGTCCCGATCTGCCGAATCATGAACCGCGCGGCTGTCCGCGTGGCGCAAGCTACTCCTGGTATCTCTACAGCGCTAACCGCCTGAAATACCCTCTGATGCGTAAGCGTCTGATGAAAATGTGGCGTGAAGCGAAAGTCCAGCACAGCGATCCGGTTGATGCATGGGCATCCATCATTGAAGACACCGACAAAGCGAAGAGCTTCAAGCAGGCTCGCGGTCGCGGTGGCTTTGTCCGTTCCTCCTGGAAAGAAGTGAACGAACTGATTGCAGCGTCTAACGTCTACACCGTCAAAACCTACGGCCCGGACCGCGTGGCGGGCTTCTCGCCAATTCCGGCGATGTCGATGGTCTCTTACGCGTCTGGCGCGCGCTATCTCTCCCTGATTGGCGGGACCTGTCTGAGCTTCTATGACTGGTACTGCGACCTGCCGCCTGCGTCTCCGCAGACCTGGGGCGAGCAGACCGACGTGCCGGAATCCGCCGACTGGTATAACTCCAGCTACATTCTGGCCTGGGGCTCTAACGTTCCTCAGACCCGTACCCCGGATGCCCACTTCTTTACCGAAGTGCGTTATAAAGGCACCAAAACCGTTGCGATTACCCCTGACTATGCGGAAATCGCCAAGCTGTGCGACCTGTGGCTGGCACCTAAGCAGGGCACCGATGCGGCGATGGCGCTGGCGATGGGCCACGTCATGCTGCGCGAGTTCCACCTGGACAAGCCTAGCCAGTACTTCACCGACTACGTGCGTCGCTACACCGACATGCCGATGCTGGTAATGCTGGAAGAGCGCGACGGCTACTACGCTGCCGGTCGTATGCTGCGCGCCGCTGACCTGGTGGATTCACTTGGTCAGGAAAATAACCCGCAGTGGAAAACCGTTGCCTGTAACAGCAATGGCGAACTGATTGCGCCAAACGGCTCTATCGGTTTCCGCTGGGGCGAAAAGGGCAAATGGAACCTGGAGCAGCGTAACGGCACCACAGGCGAAGAGACTGAACTGCGCCTGAGCATGCTGGGCAGCCAGGATGAGATTGCTGACGTCGGCTTCCCGTACTTCGGTGGCGAAGGCACCGAGCATTTCAACAAGGTTGAACTGAATAACGTTCTGATGCACAAACTGCCGGTGAAGCGTCTTCAGCTCGCCGATGGTTCAACGGCGCTGGTCACCACCGTTTACGATCTCACCATGGCGAACTACGGCCTGGAGCGTGGTCTGAACGACGAAAACTGTGCAAGCAATTACGATGACGTGAAAGCGTACACCCCGGCATGGGCGGAGCAGATCACCGGCGTGCCGCGCGCGCAGATCACCCGTATAGCGCGTGAGTTCGCGGAAAACGCCGACAAGACCCACGGTCGCTCCATGATCATCGTCGGTGCCGGTCTGAACCACTGGTATCACCTCGATATGAACTATCGCGGCCTGATTAACATGCTGATCTTCTGCGGCTGCGTCGGTCAGAGCGGCGGCGGCTGGGCGCACTACGTCGGCCAGGAAAAACTGCGTCCGCAGACCGGCTGGCAGCCGCTGGCGTTTGCCCTTGACTGGCAGCGTCCGGCTCGCCACATGAACAGCACTTCCTACTTCTATAACCACTCCAGCCAGTGGCGCTACGAGACGGTTACCGCAGAGGAACTGCTGTCGCCAATGGCGGATAAATCCCGCTACAGCGGTCACCTGATTGACTTCAACGTGCGTGCGGAACGTATGGGCTGGCTGCCGTCGGCTCCTCAGCTTGGTACCAACCCGCTGCGCATCGCGGAAGCGGCGAAGAAAGCGGGCATGACCCCGGTGGACTACACCGTTAAGTCGCTGAAGGAAGGTTCGATTCGCTTTGCGGCGGAACAGCCGGAAAACGGTAAAAACCATCCGCGCAACCTGTTCATCTGGCGCTCAAACCTGCTGGGTTCTTCCGGTAAAGGTCACGAGTTCATGCTGAAGTATCTGCTGGGTACGGAACACGGTATTCAGGGCAAAGATCTCGGCAAGCAGGGCGGCGTGAAGCCTGAAGAAGTGGAATGGAAAGACAACGGCCTGGACGGCAAGCTGGATCTGGTAGTGACGCTGGATTTCCGTCTGTCGAGCACCTGCCTGTACTCCGATATCGTTCTGCCTACTGCAACCTGGTATGAAAAAGACGACATGAATACCTCGGATATGCATCCGTTTATTCATCCGCTGTCTGCTGCCGTTGACCCGGCGTGGGAATCCAAAAGCGACTGGGAAATCTACAAAGGCATCGCCGAGAAATTCTCTGAAGTCTGCGTGGGGCACCTGGGCAAAGAAACCGACGTGGTGACGCTGCCCATTCAGCACGACTCGGCTGCCGAACTGGCGCAGCCGCTGGACGTGAAGGACTGGAAAAAAGGCGAGTGCGATCTGATCCCTGGCGTGACGGCGCCGCACATCATTCCAGTTGAACGTGACTACCCGGCAACCTACGAACGCTTTACCTCTATCGGCCCGCTGATGGAGACAATCGGCAACGGCGGGAAAGGGATCGCCTGGAACACCCAGAGCGAAATGGACCTGCTGCGTAAGCTCAATTACACCAAATCAGACGGCCCGGCCAAAGGCCAGCCAATGCTGAACACGGCGATTGATGCCGCAGAGATGATCCTGACCCTGGCACCGGAAACCAACGGCCAGGTCGCAGTAAAAGCCTGGGAAGCACTGAGTAAAATCACCGGTCGCGACCACAAGCATCTGGCCCTGAACAAAGAAGACGAGAAAATCCGCTTCCGCGATATTCAGGCCCAGCCGCGCAAAATTATCTCCAGCCCGACCTGGTCTGGTCTGGAAGATGAGCACGTTTCTTATAACGCGGGTTACACCAACGTTCACGAGCTGATCCCGTGGCGTACCCTGACCGGTCGTCAGTCTCTGTATCAGGATCATCAGTGGATGCGTGACTTCGGCGAAAGCCTGCTGGTTTACCGTCCGCCAATCGACACCCGTTCGGTGAAAGCGGTAATGGGCGAGAAGTCCAACGGTAATCCGGAGAAAGCGCTGAACTTCCTGACGCCGCACCAGAAGTGGGGGATCCACTCCACCTACAGCGACAACCTGCTGATGCTGACGCTGGGACGCGGCGGTCCGATTGTCTGGATGAGCGAAGCGGATGCCAAAGATCTGGGCATTGTGGATAACGACTGGATCGAAGTCTTCAACAGCAACGGTTCATTGACCGCTCGTGCAGTGGTTAGCCAGCGTGTTCCAGCAGGGATGACCATGATGTACCACGCGCAGGAACGTATCGTGAACATTCCTGGCTCAGAAATCACCGAGCAGCGCGGCGGTATTCATAACTCGGTCACCCGTATTACGCCGAAGCCGACCCATATGATCGGTGGCTATGCGCAGCTGGCCTACGGCTTTAACTACTACGGCACCGTAGGATCGAACCGCGATGAGTTCGTGGTGGTACGTAAGATGAAGAATATTAACTGGTTAGACGGCGAAGGTAATGACCAGGTACAGGAGAGCGTAAAATGAAAATTCGTTCACAAGTCGGCATGGTGCTGAATCTGGATAAATGCATCGGCTGTCATACCTGCTCAGTCACCTGTAAAAACGTCTGGACCAGCCGCGAAGGGACCGAATACGCCTGGTTCAACAACGTGGAAACCAAGCCGGGCACCGGCTTCCCGACCAACTGGGAAGATCAGGAGAAATACAAGGGCGGCTGGATCCGCAAAATCAACGGCAAAATCCAGCCGCGCATGGGCAACCGCGCGATGCTGCTGGGAAAAATCTTCGCTAACCCGCATCTGCCGGGCATTGATGATTACTACGAGCCGTTTGATTATGACTATCAGAACCTGCATAACGCAGCGGAAGGTAAACATCAGCCGATTGCTCGTCCTCGCTCGCTGATCACCGGTCAGCGTATGAACAAGATCGAGAAAGGCCCGAACTGGGAAGACGATCTGGGCGGTGAGTTCGAGAAGCTGTCGAAAGACAAAAACTTCGAGAACATGCAGAAGGCGATGTACGGCCAGTTCGAAAACACCTTCATGATGTACCTGCCGCGTCTGTGCGAGCACTGCCTTAACCCAGCGTGCGTGGCGACCTGCCCGAGCGGCGCCATCTACAAGCGTGAAGAAGACGGCATCGTACTCATCGACCAGGACAAGTGCCGCGGCTGGCGTATGTGCATCACCGGCTGTCCGTATAAAAAAATCTACTTCAACTGGAAGAGCGGCAAGTCAGAGAAGTGCATCTTCTGCTATCCGCGCATTGAAGCCGGTATGCCTACCGTCTGTTCAGAAAGCTGCGTAGGCCGTATTCGCTACCTCGGCGTGCTGCTGTATGACGCGGACGCGATTGAAACGGCAGCAAGCACCGAGAACGAGAAAGATCTGTACCAGCGTCAGCTGGACGTGTTCCTCGATCCGAACGATCCGAAGGTGATCGAGCAGGCGCTGAAGGACGGCGTGCCGCAGAGCGTGATCGACGCCGCGCAGCAGTCTCCGGTGTACAAAATGGCGATGGACTGGAAGCTGGCGCTGCCGCTGCATCCGGAATACCGCACGCTGCCGATGGTCTGGTACGTGCCGCCGCTGTCGCCGATTCAGTCTGCTGCCGACGCGGGTGAACTGGGCGGCAACGGTATTCTGCCGGACGTGGAAAGCCTGCGTATTCCGGTACAGTACCTGGCGAACCTGCTGACCGCAGGGGATACCCAGCCGGTCCTGCTGGCGCTGAAGCGCATGCTAGCGATGCGTCACTTCAAGCGTGCTGAGACCGTTGACGGCGTTACCGATACCCGTGCGCTGGAAGAAGTTGGTCTGACCGAAGCACAGGCTCAGGAGATGTACCGCTATCTGGCGATTGCGAACTACGAAGACCGTTTCGTCGTACCGAGCAGCCACCGCGAGCAGGCGCGCGACGCCTTCCCGGAGAAAAACGGATGTGGCTTTAGCTTCGGTGACGGTTGCCACGGCTCAGACACCAAATTCAACCTGTTCAACAGCCGCCGCATCGACGCCATGGATGTGACCAGCAAAACGGAGCCGCACCAATGATTGAACTCGTCATTGTTTCGCGTCTGCTCGAGTACCCGGATGCTGCGCTTGCGCAGCATCAGCAGGAACTCTTTGATGCACTCGCGTCATCTGAAAACCTGGATAAAGCGGATGCCCAGAAGCTGGGCGTTTTCCTCCGCGATCTGTTAGCGCGCGATCTCCTGGACGCGCAGGCGGACTACAGCCAGCTGTTTGACCGCGGGCGCGCGACGTCTCTGCTGCTGTTTGAACACGTCCACGGTGAATCCCGCGATCGTGGTCAGGCGATGGTCGACCTGATGTCCCAGTACGAGCAGCACGGCCTGCAGCTCGACAGCCGCGAACTGCCAGACCACCTGCCGCTGTACCTGGAATATCTGGCGCAGCTGCCAAAAGAAGAGGCGCTGGGCGGTTTACAGGACATCGCACCGATCCTGGCACTGCTTGGCGCGCGTCTTCAGCAGCGCGAAAGTGCTTATGCGGTGCTCTTTGACCTGCTGGTGAAGCTGGCAAATGCCGCCGTTGATAGCGAAAAAGTAGCGGAAAAAATCGCGGATGAAGCGCGCGACGACACTCCGCAGGCGCTTGATGCGGTCTGGGAAGAAGAGCAGGTGAAGTTCTTTGCTGACCAGAACTGCGGCGAGTCTGAAATCTCCGCTCACCAGCGTCGTTTTGCCGGGGCCGTTGCTCCGCAATATTTGAATATCTCTAACGGAGGACGGCAATAATGCACTTCCTGAATATGTTCTTCTTTGACATTTACCCGTACATCGCGGGCACCGTATTCCTGGTGGGAAGCTGGCTGCGTTATGACTATGGCCAGTATACCTGGCGGGCGGCCTCCAGCCAGATGCTGGACCGCAAGGGTATGAACCTCGCCTCTAACCTGTTCCATATCGGGATCCTGGGGATTTTTGCCGGTCACTTCCTGGGCATGCTGACACCGCACTGGATGTACGAAGCCTGGCTGCCGATTGAAGTGAAGCAGAAAATGGCGATGTTTGCGGGCGGTGCCAGCGGCGTGATGTGTCTGGTCGGCGGTCTGCTGCTGCTGAAGCGTCGTCTGTTCAGCCCGCGCGTGCGTGCCACCACGACCGCTGCGGACATCCTGATCCTCTCCCTGTTGATGGTGCAGTGTGCGCTGGGTCTGCTGACAATTCCGTTCTCTGCGCAGCATATGGACGGCAGCGAAATGATGAAGCTGGTCGGCTGGGCGCAGTCCGTGGTGACCTTCCATGGCGGCGCATCTGAGCATCTGGACGGCGTGGCCTTTATCTTCCGCGTGCACCTGGTGCTGGGGATGACGCTGTTTGTGCTGTTCCCGTTCTCTCGCCTGGTGCACATCTGGAGCGCGCCGGTTGAGTACCTGACGCGCAAATACCAGATTGTGCGCGCCCGTCGCTAATTTGCCGTTTTGATACCCACCCCGCACTCGCGGGGTTTTTTTTCGCCCCAGCCCAGGTTGTTGCCCGCAGCGGCAAACAAAATCAGCGCGCCGCCCGCAAGCTGCGTGAGGTTCAGCGAGTGTCCGAACACCAGGTTATCAACAACAATGGCGACCACCGGATAGATAAACGACAGCGAGCCGGTGACTGGAGTAGGGAGTTTCTGAATGGCGCTATACAGCAACTGGTACATAATGCCGGTATGGACAATGCCCAGCGTCAGCAGTATCGTCCAGGGGAAATCGCCCGAAAGGGAAGGCATATGCGCCAGCGGAAGAAGCATCACCACCCCTGTCAGGACCTGAATAAAGGCGATATGCTGCGGTGCGATGGATTTCAGTTTGCGGGCGATAATGGCAGTCAGCGCGTAAAAGAATGCTGCACCCAGCGCCAGCCCGATACCTGTGAGCCATTCACTGCCATGCGTGCCGCTCAGCTCGCTGGAAAGCAATATCACCACGCCGCCGAAGGCGAGGATCAACCAGCCCCACTTCACCAGACTGACGCGTTCACCTAAAAGCATCCCCATCATCACCAGCATAAACGGCTGGGTGTTATAGACCACGGTAGACAGGCCAATCGAGATCCGCTCATAGGCTGCAAACAGCAGCAGCCAGTTCACCACGAGCGCTACGCCGCCAAAAATGGCCAGCAGCAGCGTGGTGCGGGTGAGGGGACTGAAGGGCTTTCGACTTAACCGGATGAACATATAAAGCGTCACCGCGCCGATAACGCAGCGCCAGAACACCACTTCCGTTACCGGCAGACCGGAGAGTAAAACAAACGCGCCGATAGAGCCGGAAATTAACATCGCCAGGCTCATCTGCCCGACGCCTTTTTGTAAATCACGCATCATCCACCTCCTGATTAATGACCCTATTGTCGAAAATCGCTGTCGGGTTTTACAGGGCTGCTATAAGGTGAAACAGGCTAATGACTTTTTAAAATTAGGTGAAAGTGATGGAATACCTGCTTGATGATATCGATCGGCAAATATTGGCTTGTCTGGTAGAGGACGCGCGCGCGTCGCTGAAGGTGCTGAGTGGTCGTGTGGGATTGACGTCACCCAGCACGGCAGAACGTTTGAAGAGGCTGGAAGAGCGCGGTGTGATTCAGGGTTATGGTGCGCGGGTGAACCTGGCGGCGCTGGGATACACCTTGCAGGCGCTGGTGCGCGTGCGCCCATTGCCGGGGTTATTGCATAAGGTGGATAAATACATTCAGGCCATGCCGGAGTGCATTGAGAGTGACAAAGTCACGGGTGAGGACTGTTTTGTGATCAGGCTGGTGGTACGGTCGATAGAACAGCTGGATGTGTTGCTGGACGGCCTGGCAGAGCATGCCCAGTGTAATACGTCGATTGTGAAGAGCTCGCCGGTGAAGCGACGGTTGCCGCCGATGTAGGTTTCTGTTGCCGGGTGGCGGCTGCGCCTTACCCGGCCTACGAAGGCTCGAATCGAACCTTAGTCGAAGCTTCTCATCCTTCCCCGTCACGGAAATGCATGATGCCTGGTGCGAACAGAAGATTTGGAGTCATTTGAAAGTGATGGTGGTGGGGGAAGGATTACTCGGCGCGTTGCGCCTCGCCCTTCGGGTCGTTGCCTGCGGCAACGCTTTCTCGCTACGCTCGAATCGAACCTTAGTCGAAGCTTCTCGTCCTTCCCCGTTACGGAAAAGCATGATGCCCGGTGCGAACAGAAAGTTAAGCGTTATTTGGAAATGATGGTGGTGGGGGAAGGATTCGAACCTTCGAAGTCGATGACGGCAGATTTACAGTCTGCTCCCTTTGGCCGCTCGGGAACCCCACCAGGGGTAATTCAAATTTTGAGGTAATGCTGAGAGATGGTGGTGGGGGAAGGATTCGAACCTTCGAAGTCGATGACGGCAGATTTACAGTCTGCTCCCTTTGGCCGCTCGGGAACCCCACCACGGGGTAATGCTTTTTACTGGCCTGCTTCCTGTTGGAAGCGGGGCGCATCATATCAAATGAGACGCCCCTGTAAAGCATTCCTTTAGGGAAATGAAGTTGTTTGCCTGCTTTTTATCCGCAAAGGTGCAAAGCTAATCAATTCATTTTCCGAAAGATTAAAGAATGATGGTTCTGTTGCCGTAAACGAAGACGCGTTGGGCAAGCACCTGATACAACGCACGGCTTAAGACGTTTTTCTCAACGTCGCGCCCAGCGCGCATCATGTCTTCTGCGGTATAGGTGTGATCCACATGAATCACGTCCTGCATGATGATGGGACCTTCATCCAGATTGTCATTCACGTAGTGGGGCCGTCGCACCGATGATCTTCACGCCGCGCTCGTACGCCTGGTGGTACGGGCGCGCGCCGATAAAGGCGGGAAGGAACGAGTGATGAATGTTGATGATCTTATTCGGGAAACGCGATACGAAGGAGGGCGTTAATACGCGCATATATTTCGCCAGCACCACGTAATCTGGATTATGCGCTTCAATCGCCTGCGCCATCAGATCGTCGTGCTCTTCACGGGTATGTCCTTCGTGGCTGACCAGTTCGAATGGAATATCAAAACGCTCGACCAGCGTACGCAGCGTCTCGTGGTTGCCGATAACAGCGGCAATTTCGACATCAAGACCGCCGTAGTTGGCTTTCATCAGCAGGTCGCCCAGGCAGTGTGCCTCTTTGGTCACCAGGATCACAATGCGACGACGGCCAGCAGGCGTCAGTTCACGCACGGAACCTTCCGGCAGGGCGCTATCCAGATCGGCAAGCAGGGTGGTGTCGTTGAAAATACCTTCGAGCTCGGTACGCATAAAGAAGCGACCGGTACGGTGGTCAACGAACTCGTTGTTCTGCACGATATTCAGTTCATGTTTGTAACAAATGTTGGTAATTCGTGCGATCAGTCCTTTTTGATCGGGACAGATGGTGCGCAGAACTTTACGTTGTAGTGATTGCATCGCCGGGAAATCCTGTTTGTGTATTTGCGAAGTCTGGGTTGTCAGGCATTACTGCCCGCAACACTTTTTAAATTTTTTACCTGAGCCGCAAGGGCAGGGATCGTTACGACCGAATTGAGGGCGCGTTCCGTCAATATAATACCATTGCCCGCTTTCCTTTAAGAAACGGGAACGTTCAATAATGGCGCCGGGTTTGTGCTGTTCGGTAAAACGGGCAACAAAACTCACGTAACCCTCGTTTTCATCACGACCGGGGGCTGAATCAAAGACCGTGAGACCGAGCCAGTGGGTATTGGCAAAGCCCGCTTCAATGTCTTGCTGAAAATCAGCTGCATGGCAAGTGGGGTGCCAGGTCTTGACTAAATAATCTGCGTCTTTGATCACAAAAGCAGTATACCGCGAACGCATCAGGTGTGACGGGTCTGGAGCAACCTGCTCGCCAGTAAGATATCGCTGGCAACATAGGCTATACTCCAGAGCGCTACCACAGGGGCAGAGTTGAGACACGATTCTCTTCCTGGAACAAAAAATAAGGGCGTTTAACGCTTAGGGTAGCACTATGTTAACTGAGCTGTTGCGTTGACGCTATGTTGGGGATCCAGGGGAAGTAAAACAGGGCTAATGAGAAAAGTAAAAATTGGACTGGCGTTAGGCTCAGGTGCAGCCCGAGGCTGGTCGCATATTGGCGTTATCAACGCCTTGAAACAGATGGGTATTGACGTTGATATCGTTGCAGGCTGTTCGATTGGTTCGCTGGTCGGGTCAGCATATGCCTGCGGTAAGCTACCGGAGCTTGAGAAATGGGTACGTTCCTTCAGCTACTGGGATGTGCTGCGCCTGATGGATCTCTCCTGGCAGCGTGGCGGCCTGCTGCGCGGCGAGCGCGTGTTTAATCAGTTCCGTCAGATTATGCCCCTTGATGACTTTACCCACTGTCAGTTGCCGTTTGGCGCGGTGGCCACGAACCTCAGTACAGGACGTGAGCTGTGGCTCACCGAAGGCGATCTGCATCTTGCTGTCCGTGCGTCCTGCAGCATGCCGGGATTAATGGCCCCTGTGCCACATAACGGCTACTGGCTGGTCGATGGCGGAGTAGTAAACCCGGTCCCCGTTTCCCTGACGCGTGCCATGGGCGCGGATATTGTGATTGCCGTGGACCTGCAACATGATGCCCACCTGATGCAGCAAGACCTCATGCCCGTTAATCTGCAAAGTGATGATGCCGAAGGTGAGAAGCTCGCCTGGCATGCGCGTTTGCGCGGAAGAATTGGACGCCTGGCAACTCGCCGAGCAGTAACGGCACCCACCGCCCTGGAAATCATGACCACGTCAATTCAGGTACTTGAGAATCGCCTGAAGCGAAACCGTATGGCTGGCGATCCTCCCGATATTCTGATTCAACCTTATTGTCCTCAAATCTCTACCCTTGATTTCCATAGAGCTGAGGCCGCGATTTCAGCGGGTTCCTTAGCCGTCGAAAAGAAAATAGATGAATTGTTGCCATTTGTGCGAACAGCACTTTAAGCATCCTTTATTTGATTACTTCAGCAAAATCTGACAGGCGATAGTCCCAATAGCATGCCACTATTGAGTAACTGTCAGCCAGGGGAGGAACCATGACGCAGCCATTGGTCGGAAAACACATTTTAATCGTTGAAGACGAGCCCGTTTTCCGCTCTTTGCTGGATTCGTGGTTATCCTCACTGGGTGCGGATACTTCTCTTGCCGAGGACGGCATCGACGCGCTGGAGAAAATGACGTCTATTGCCCCGGACTTAATGATCTGCGACATCGCGATGCCGCGAATGAATGGCCTGAAGCTGGTTGAGCATCTTCGCAACGAAGGAAACCAGATGCCTGTGCTGGTGATCTCTGCGACGGAGAATATGGCGGATATCGCGAAAGCGCTACGGCTGGGGGTACAGGATATTCTGCTCAAGCCCGTCAAGGATTTGAACCGTCTGCGTGAGACGGTGCTCGCTTGCCTTTATCCCAACATGTTCAATTCCCGTGTTGAGGAAGAAGAACGTCTGTTCCAGGACTGGGATGCGTTGGTCAGTAATCCGCTTGCCGCAGCCAAATTGTTACAAGAGCTTCAGCCGCCGGTACAACAAACGCTTTCCCATTGCCGGATAAATTATCGACAACTCGTGGCGGCAGACCAGCATGGTCTGGTGCTCGATATTGCGCCGTTATCCGATTCCGATCTCGCTTTTTATTGTCTGGACGTGACCCGGGCAGGAGACAATGGCGTTTTAGCAGCATTGTTACTTCGTGCGCTATTTAATGGATTATTGCAAGAGCAGTTATCCCATCAGGGACAGCGGCTTCCTGAATTAGGCAGTTTGCTTAAACAAGTAAATCAGCTTTTCCGCCAGGCTAATTTGCCTGGGCAGTTTCCGCTTCTCGTCGGTTATTATCACAGCGGACTGAAAAATCTGATTCTTGTTTCTGCGGGTTTAAACGCTTCTCTGAATACGGGGGAGCATCATATTCAGGTGAGTAACGGCGTACCGCTGGGAACACTGGGGACGGCTTACCTCAATCAAATTAGCCATCGCTGTTCCTCCTGGCAGTGCCAAATTTGGGGCGCTGGCGGGCGGTTGCGCTTAATGTTGTCCACGGAATAAGCAGTTGAGTTTTATTCTTGAGATTGCTTTTCCAGTGTTTAGTTGGCGGTGCTACTATCGCTGCCAGATTCATGCGTATTTATCCTAATTGATCGGCAACGCGTTCTTTTCAGACCCGTACTAAAGGCTGAGGCTGATATACTCAACGCGTTATTTAATGCATAAAAGTTCAAAACTTGAACAGCTCAGGAGAATTTGAATGGCTGCCCTAAATTCGAAAGTCAGAAAGGCCGTCATCCCGGTAGCGGGATTGGGGACCAGGATGTTACCAGCAACAAAGGCAATCCCTAAAGAGATGCTGCCTTTAGTTGATAAGCCATTAATCCAGTACGTCGTAAATGAGTGTATCGCGGCAGGGATTACTGAGATTGTGCTGGTTACGCATTCATCTAAAAACTCTATCGAAAACCATTTTGATACAAGTTTTGAACTTGAAGCGATGCTGGAAAAACGCGTTAAGCGCCAGCTGTTAGAGGAAGTTCAGTCTATTTGTCCTCCACACGTCACCATTATGCAGGTTCGTCAGGGGCTGGCGAAAGGTCTGGGTCATGCTGTGCTGTGTGCACACCCGGTTGTGGGTGATGAGCCGGTTGCTGTTATTCTGCCGGACGTTATTCTGGACGAATTTGAATCAGATCTGTCTCAGGATAACCTGGCTGAGATGATCAAGCGCTTCGACGAAACAGGCAGCAGCCAGATCATGGTTGAGCCTGTAGAAGACGTTACCGCCTATGGTGTTGTGGACTGCAAGGGCGTTAATCTGGAGCCAGGCGAAAGCGTTCCTATGGTAGGTGTCGTTGAGAAACCGAAAGCGGACGTCGCGCCATCTAATCTGGCGGTTGTGGGTCGTTACGTGCTGAGTGCTGAGATTTGGCCACTGCTGGCGAAAACGCCTCCGGGAGCGGGTGATGAAATCCAGCTGACCGATGGCATCGATATGCTGATCGAAAAAGAAACCGTAGAAGCTTACCATATGAAAGGTAAGAGCCATGACTGCGGTAATAAACTCGGTTATATGCAGGCATTCGTTGAATATGGTATTCGCCACATTACCCTGGGCGAAGAATTTAAAGCCTGGCTCAAAGAAAACGTGGGTATTAAGAAATAGTCTGATACTCAGTTGAACAAGACCGGTGTGGCGATGCCCACCGGTTTTTTTATGCCCATAACGAGGCTCAGTGGCTGCTGGAGAGGGATTGTAAAAGACATTAAATAGTCTGTGGCGACATATGACAGAGTGTAAAGGGTTGCTCAGCGGAATTTCGCGTAAAAAAAATCCCGCATTAAGCGGGATTTTTGTAATTAGATTAGGATTAATCCTTGATCAGGAAGTCATCCAGTTGTTTACCCTGCTCATCCATTGCTTTCTTGATAACAGCTGGAGTACGACCCTGGCCGGTCCAGGTTTTCTCTTCGCCGTTCTCATCAATGTAGCTATATTTAGCCGGACGAGCAGCGCGTTTTGCTTTGGTACCGGTTTTCGCCGCAGCCATGCTGTTCAGCAATTCGTTTGGATCGATACCATCTGCAATCAGCATTTCGCGATATTGCTGCAGTTTACGAGTGCGTTCTTCGATTTCAGCAGCAGCTGCGCTTTCTTCTTCACGACGCTCATTAACTACAACTTCTAATTTTTCCAGCATTTCTTCAAGCGTTTCAAGGGTACATTCTCTTGCCTGCGCACGAAGAGTACGGATGTTGTTCAGAATTTTAAGTGCTTCGCTCATTGTAGTAATCTCAAACTTATAATGGGGGGTGGTTTGTTGTCCTAATAATAGAGCGATAAATTGAGTTGTGCAATAGGTGGGAATGTAAGGAATTCAAAAAATACGAAATCGTCGGCGCTATTATTAATTACGCTAACTTAAATTTCACCGTGTGTCTGGTCTGATGATTTCACGTCAAACGGCAAAAACCAGCGGTATGCATGTTTGGTTTTGTGACATTTCCCCCAGGAATTATAGTTGCGGCGGATAAATATCAGCCTTTTGTATTACTTCAGGGACGCGCGGGTAAGACAAAAATAGTTAATAAATAGTGAATTTTAATGAACGTAAATTCCAGTATAAAAAGAAGTGTTATGTTTGGCGGCATATGTTGCTTATTGGCAGTCCGATAAGCGTTTAATGTATGTTTTAACGCATTATTTTCTAAAAGCACCGAGGGTTAATCGCGGGTTCAGCGGCATAGTCTGTGCGGTGTATCGCTGATGACGGGACAAAATATGGTACAATGATTCATCGGGAATATTACACATTGATTAGGGTTCTTCGGCCAATGGCACAACTTTATTTCTACTATTCGGCAATGAATGCAGGGAAATCGACGGCGTTACTGCAATCCTCATACAATTATCAGGAGCGGGGGATGCGCACCGTTGTGTACACCGCTGAAATCGACGATCGCTTTGGTACAGGGAAGGTAAGTTCAAGAATAGGACTTTCGTCGCCAGCAAGGCTGTATAACCCGCAAACAGATTTACTGGATGATATCCGCACTGAACACGCCGCTAAGCCTATCCATTGTGTTCTGGTAGATGAAAGCCAGTTCCTGACGCGTGAACAGGTTCATGCACTTTCTGAAGTCGTTGACGAACTGGATATTCCCGTACTCTGTTATGGTCTACGCACCGATTTTCGCGGCGAGTTATTTGCTGGCAGCCAGTATTTGCTCGCATGGTCGGATAAGCTCGTTGAGCTGAAGACTATCTGTTTCTGCGGCCGTAAAGCCAGTATGGTGCTTCGTCTCGATCAATCGGGTAAACCCTACGCGGATGGCGAGCAGGTCGTTATAGGGGGCAACGAGCGCTATGTATCGGTCTGTCGCAAGCACTATAAAGAAGCACTTGTTGTCGGTTCACTGACGGCTATCCAGAGCGATAACCGGAAATAGGGCAGCGCAAATTTCTTTGCCGTTCAGCAGGCATAAAAAAACCCGCCATTGGCGGGTTTTTTATTAGGCTGTCAATTAAGCGCTTTTCTTCGCTTTTTTGTCAGCTTTAACAACAGGCGCTTCAACTTTTGCCGCGACAGTGTCATTTTCTTTGAACTCGCGACCGTAGTAGGTATCCAGCAGAATCTGTTTCAGCTCGGAGATCAGCGGGTAGCGCGGGTTAGCACCAGTACACTGGTCATCAAATGCGTCTTCAGACAGCTTATCTACGTGAGCGAGGAAGTCAGCTTCCTGAACGCCTGCTTCACGGATAGATTTAGGAATACCCAGCTCAGCTTTAATGCTGTCCAGCCATGCCAGCAGTTTCTCAATCTTAGCAGCAGTGCGGTCGCCCGGTGCGCTCAGACCCAGGTGGTCAGCGATTTCAGCGTAACGACGACGTGCTTGTGGACGGTCGTACTGGCTGAATGCAGTCTGCTTGGTTGGGTTATCGTTCGCGTTATAACGGATAACGTTGCTGATCAACAGGGCGTTCGCCAGACCGTGAGGAATGTGGAACTGAGAACCCAGTTTGTGTGCCATTGAGTGACAAACACCCAGGAAGGCGTTCGCAAACGCGATACCAGCGATGGTTGCAGCACTGTGTACACGCTCACGCGCTACCGGGTTTTTAGACCCTTCGTTGTAAGACGCTGGCAGGTTCTCTTTCAGCAGTTTCAGAGCTTGCAGAGCCTGACCGTCAGAGAATTCGGACGCCAGTACAGACACATAGGCTTCCAGGGCGTGAGTCACGGCATCCAGACCACCGAAGGCACACAGCGATTTCGGCATATCCATCACCAGGTTGGCATCAACGATAGCCATATCTGGGGTCAGCGCGTAGTCAGCCAGTGGGTATTTCTGACCTGTTGCATCATCAGTTACAACCGCAAACGGCGTCACTTCTGAACCGGTACCGGAAGTGGTGGTGACAGCGATCATTTTCGCTTTCACGCCCATTTTCGGGAACTTGTAGATACGTTTACGGATATCCATAAAGCGCAGCGCCAGTTCTTCGAAGTGAGTTTCCGGATGCTCGTACATGACCCACATGATTTTCGCGGCGTCCATTGGGGAACCGCCACCCAGTGCGATAATCACATCTGGTTTGAAGGAGTTTGCCAGTTCAGCACCTTTACGAACAACGCTCAGTGTTGGGTCAGCTTCAACTTCAAAGAAGACTTCAGTTTCAACGCCAGAAGCTTTCAGTACTGAGGTGATCTGATCTGCGTAGCCGTTGTTGAACAGGAAACGGTCAGTCACGATGAGCGCACGTTTGTGGCCATCAGTAATCACTTCATCCAGCGCGATTGGCAGAGAGCCACGGCGGAAGTAGATAGATTTCGGAAGTTTGTGCCACAACATGTTTTCAGCTCGCTTAGCAACGGTTTTCTTGTTGATCAGGTGTTTTGGACCAACGTTTTCAGAGATGGAGTTACCACCCCAGGAACCACAACCCAGAGTCAGGGAAGGTGCGAGTTTAAAGTTGTACAGGTCACCGATACCACCCTGAGAAGCAGGGGTGTTGATCAGGATACGTGCAGTTTTCATCTTCTGACCGAAGTGAGCAACACGTTCTGGCTGGTTATCCTGGTCGGTGTACAGGCAAGAGGTGTGGCCGATACCGCCCATGGCAACCAGTTTCTCTGCTTTCTCTACCGCGTCATCGAAATCTTTCGCGCGGTACATTGCCAGAGTAGGGGACAGTTTTTCGTGAGCGAACGGTTCGCTTTCATCGACAACTTTCACTTCACCAATCAGGATCTTGGTTGTTGCCGGAACGGTGAAGCCTGCCAGCTCAGCAATTTTGTATGCTGGTTGACCTACGATAGCAGCATTCAGTGCGCCATTTTTCAGGATGATGTCCTGAACGGCTTTCAGCTCTTTACCCTGCAGCAGGTAGCCGCCGTGGCTTGCGAAACGTTCACGAACGGCATCGTACACGGAATCAACAACCACAACAGACTGCTCGGACGCACAAATAACGCCGTTGTCGAAGGTTTTTGACATCAGTACAGACGCTACGGCACGTTTGATATCCGCCGTTTCGTCGATAACAACAGGGGTGTTACCTGCGCCTACGCCGATGGCTGGTTTACCGGAGCTGTATGCAGCTTTAACCATACCAGGACCACCGGTCGCCAAAATCAGGTTAATGTCCGGGTGATGCATCAGTGCATTGGACAGTTCAACAGACGGCTGATCAATCCAGCCAATCAAATCTTTTGGTGCGCCAGCGGCAATTGCAGCCTGCAGAACGATATCTGCTGCTTTGTTGGTCGCGTCTTTTGCACGTGGGTGCGGGGAGAAGATGATTGCGTTACGGGTCTTCAGGCTGATCAGTGATTTGAAGATAGCAGTAGACGTTGGGTTAGTGGTTGGAACGATACCGCAAATGATGCCGATAGGTTCTGCAATAGTGATGGTACCGAAGGTGTCGTCTTCAGACAGCACGCCACAGGTTTTCTCATCTTTATAGGCGTTGTAGATATACTCTGAAGCAAAGTGGTTTTTGATCACTTTATCTTCAACGATACCCATACCGGATTCGGCAACGGCCATTTTAGCGAGAGGGATTCGAGCATCTGCAGCAGCCAGTGCGGCCGCGCGGAAGATTTTATCAACCTGTTCTTGGGTGAAATTGGCATATTCACGCTGGGCTTTTTTAACGCGCTCGACGAGTGCGTTCAGTTCAGCGATATTAGTAACAGCCATAATGCTCTCCTGATAATGTTTAAACTCTTTTAGTAAACCAGCGCTCGATACGTCACACAGTATAGTCAGAGCCGATACCACTTGCGTAACACACAGTAAAACAAGGGGTTACTTCTCGTTCCAGCTCACTAATTTACTAAAAGAGCCTTACCTTAGCATCATACCTTTTTGATAGGTGATCTCCCTGGCGGCGTAATCAGATTACTCACTTCTGAGTACGGAAATCATGATCTGCATCAATTTTTCCCTAAGCTGATACCTTTCAGCAGCCTATTTCGGCAAGAATTTTCCACTGTTAAATAATTACGTAACTATTAGAAGTGACGCTATCATTGATTCTACAAATGTTTAACATCATGAAATGATAACGATTTGGCACAGATTTCTGGTGAAGAATGCTGCAAAAAAGCGTATCTTCAGCGCGGTTTTATCATGACATATTTTTTGTCCCTGAACATGCTCATTAGCGGAGCTAAATGTGATTCAAACGCTCTTTGATTTCCCAACATATTTTAAGTTTTTTATTGGTTTGTTTGCACTGGTGAACCCCGTGGGGATTATCCCTGTCTTCATCAGTATGACCAGCTACCAGACAGCCGTTGCCAGAAACAAAACCAACCTGACGGCAAACTTATCGGTAGCGATTATTCTGCTGACGTCGCTTTACCTGGGCGATGCCATTCTGCAGTTATTCGGAATCTCTATTGATTCCTTCCGTATTGCGGGCGGGATCCTGGTTGTCACCATCGCCATGTCGATGATCAGCGGTAAGCTGGGTGAGGATAAACAGAACAAACAGGAGAAATCAGAAACAGCAGTCCGTGAAAGTATCGGTGTCGTTCCGTTGGCCTTGCCGCTGATGGCGGGTCCGGGGGCCATTAGCTCGACGATAGTGTGGGGGACGCGCTATCACAGTCTGATGCACCTGATCGGTTTTTCCGTGGCGATTGCGCTTTTCGCGCTCTGCTGTTGGGGCGTATTCCGCATGGCCCCTTGGCTGGTGCGGCTGTTAGGGCAAACAGGCATCAACGTTATTACCCGTATCATGGGGCTGCTGCTGATGGCGCTGGGTATTGAGTTTATCGTTACCGGCATTAAAAGCATTTTCCCTGGGTTATTACATTAAAACTTCATATGAAAGGACGGAGCCAGGGGCTCCGTTTTTTTTACGTCATTATCAGCAAATCATATAAATAAAGTTGAAATGTGAACATGACATAATAAATTCTACTAATAATCCTCTTTTCTTGTATTTCAACAAGTTAATTCTTTCTTACCCACCTGCCTGCACATAAATCCTTCGAATGCTCTGTTATTTTACTCACATGATAGTCTGGGGCTTGCTGAGTGATATCCGAAATGATATTAGTAATTTCAATGTTCCCCTAGAGGAATGTGCTAAATAATAACCAGTTGTTAAATTTTTGTGCGAAATCTGCCTGGGGCGACGCATTGAAGTGCTTGCAGAGAAGGTTTCTTGCATCTTATTGAATATTCACTGATTTTTTGATAAATACTGTCCAGTGAGACGATTGTCAGAGAAACAGCATCCTTCGTAAAAGAGAATTGCTTAACAAATTTGCAAAATGTATTGGCGGGCGTTTGCGCCATTTGATACTTTCCGGCCTTATATTTTGCAGAATTAAACAAGTAGATGAGAATTATTTTCATATAGTTTTCGTCTCAGAAATCCATAACACGTCGCAGACGGGGCGGCGTGTTGAGAATCGACGCAAGACGCCCATACGAGCGGTCAGTAATAAAAAAGTCGGTGATAGCAGAAGTAGAAAAAAGAACCTGGCAGCAGCATAAAAAAACTCCTGCGCTGTACAGGCCCCAACAGGGGATTACACAGCTGGCGAAGGCCAGTAATTATAATGAGTGGAGTACCAACACAATGACCATCATCACAAAAAAAATCTGGTAGCGGCGGGGATTTTAACTGCGCTAATCGCGGGCAACGCAATGGCTGCGGATGTGCCTGCAGGGGTTCAACTGGCGGAAAAACAGACGCTGGTGCGTAACAACGGTGCGGAAGTTCAGTCTCTGGACCCGCACAAAATTGAAGGGGTTCCTGAGTCGAACGTTAACCGCGATCTGTTCGAAGGCCTGCTGGTCACTGACGTAGACGGCCACCCGGCTCCGGGTGTGGCTGAGAAATGGGAAAACAAAGATTTCAAAGTCTGGACCTTCCATCTGCGTAAAGATGCTAAATGGTCCGACGGCACTCCGGTCACCGCCGAAGATTTCGTGTATAGCTGGCAGCGCCTGGCGAATCCAAATACCGCCTCCCCGTATGCGAGCTATCTGCAGTATGGTCACATCGCCAATATTGATGACATTATCGCAGGCAAAAAACCTGTTACCGATCTGGGCGTAAAAGCCATTGATGCGAATACCTTTGAAGTGACGTTGAGCGAACCTGTTCCGTACTTCTATAAGCTGCTTGTTCACCCGTCCGTCTCCCCGGTACCAAAATCCGCCGTGGAGAAATTTGGTGAAAAATGGACGCAGCCAGCCAATATCGTGACCAACGGTGCTTATAAGCTGAAAGACTGGGTGGTCAACGAACGTATGGTTCTGGAGCGTAACCCGCAGTATTGGGACAACGCGAAAACCGTGATCAATCAGGTGACTTACCTGCCAATTTCTTCTGAAGTGACAGACGTTAACCGCTACCGCAGCGGCGAGATCGACATGACCTATAACAACATGCCGATTGAACTGTTCCAGAAACTGAAAAAAGAGATCCCGAAAGAAGTTCACGTCGATCCGTACCTGTGCACGTACTACTACGAAATTAACAACCAGAAAGCACCGTTCACCGACGTGCGCGTTCGTACCGCACTGAAGCTGGCGCTGGATCGCGATATCATTGTTAACAAGGTGAAAAACCAGGGCGATCTGCCCGCTTACAGCTACACCCCGCCTTACACCGACGGCATGAAACTGGTTGAACCTGAGTGGTTCAAATGGTCCCAGGAAAAACGTAACGAAGAAGCCAAAAAACTGTTGGCTGAAGCAGGATATACCGCTGATAAGCCTCTGACGTTTAACCTGCTGTACAACACGTCAGATCTGCATAAAAAACTGGCTATTGCCGTCGCGTCTATCTGGAAGAAAAACCTGGGTGCGAACGTCAAACTGGAAAACCAGGAGTGGAAAACCTTCCTCGATACCCGTCATCAGGGGACGTTCGACGTGGCACGTGCTGGCTGGTGTGCGGACTACAACGAACCGACATCCTTCCTGAACACGATGCTCAGTGACAGTTCGAATAACACTGCACACTATAAGAGCCCGGCTTTCGATAAGATTATCGGTGATACGCTGAAAGTGACTGACGATGCGCAACGCGCAGAGCTGTACGCGAAATCAGAAGAACAACTCGATAAAGACTCTGCAATTGTACCGGTTTACTACTACGTGAACGCCCGTCTGGTGAAACCGTGGGTAGGGGGTTATACCGGTAAAGACCCGTTGGATAATATCTCCGTTAAGAATCTTTATATTATCAAGCATTAATGGCAATGAGTGGGGCGAGGGTACTCGCCCCACGGTGTCTAACCAACGTCACATAATATAGGCACACGCCAGAAGGTACGGGCAATGTTGAAATTTATCCTACGTCGCTGTCTTGAAGCGATTCCAACGCTATTTATTCTCATCACGATTTCCTTCTTCATGATGCGTCTTGCACCGGGAAGTCCTTTTACCGGTGAACGTACGCTGCCGCCAGAAGTCATGGCCAACATTGAAGCGAAATACCATCTGAACGATCCTATCTCTACCCAGTACTTCAACTATCTGAAGCAGCTGGCACACGGGGATTTTGGGCCGTCATTCAAATATAAAGACTACTCCGTTAACGACCTGGTGGCGTCAAGCTTCCCGGTATCGGCTAAATTGGGTGCTGCAGCATTCCTGCTCGCCGTCGTTCTCGGGGTTGCTGCGGGCGTTATCGCCGCCTTAAAACAAAATACCAAATGGGATTATGCCGTCATGGGGGTCGCAATGACCGGGGTGGTTATCCCAAGCTTCGTTGTCGCACCGTTGCTGGTCATGATATTTGCCATCACGCTGAAATGGCTGCCGGGCGGCGGGTGGAACGGTGGGGCGCTGCAGTTCATGATACTGCCAATGGTGGCATTATCGTTGGCATACATCGCCAGTATCGCGCGTATCACGCGCGGGTCGATGATTGAGGTTCTGCACTCCAACTTTATCCGTACCGCGCGCGCGAAAGGCTTACCGATGCGCCGGATTATCTTACGGCATGCGCTGAAGCCTGCGCTGTTACCCGTCCTGTCTTACCTGGGGCCAGCTTTTGTCGGCATCATTACGGGGTCAATGGTTATCGAAACCATTTACGGACTGCCGGGCATTGGTCAGCTGTTTGTTAACGGTGCCCTTAACCGTGACTACTCGCTGGTGCTGAGCCTGACGATTTTGGTTGGCGCGCTGACCATTCTGTTTAACGCCATTGTCGATGTGCTGTATGCCGTTATCGACCCTAAAATCCGTTACTAACTGGAGCACGCCATGATGTTGAGTAAGAAAAACAGCGAGGCGCTGGAAAACTTCAGTGAAAAACTGGAAGTCGAAGGTCGCAGCCTCTGGCAGGATGCGCGTCGCCGCTTTATGCACAACCGTGCTGCCGTCGCGAGCCTGGTCGTACTGGTGATCATTGCCCTGTTTGTGACGCTGGCACCGATGCTGTCGCAATTCACCTATTTCGATACGGACTGGGGCATGATGTCCAGCGCGCCAGATATGGAGTCCGGGCACTATTTCGGTACCGATTCATCCGGTCGTGACCTGCTGGTGCGCGTGGCCATCGGTGGCCGCATTTCGTTGATGGTCGGTATTGCTGCCGCGCTGGTGGCGGTGATCCTCGGCACGCTCTACGGATCGCTTTCCGGTTATCTCGGCGGGAAAGTGGACTCCGTCATGATGCGTCTGCTGGAAATCCTCAACTCCTTCCCGTTCATGTTCTTCGTGATCCTGCTGGTGACCTTCTTTGGTCAGAACATCCTGTTGATTTTCGTGGCCATCGGGATGGTGTCCTGGCTCGATATGGCGCGTATCGTGCGCGGTCAAACGCTGAGCCTTAAGCGCAAAGAGTTTATCGAAGCGGCACAGGTGGGTGGGGTATCGACCAGAAATATCGTGGTTCGCCACATTGTGCCGAACGTTCTTGGCGTGGTGGTGGTGTATGCCTCACTGCTGGTGCCGAGCATGATCCTGTTTGAATCCTTCCTGAGCTTCCTGGGGCTGGGCACGCAAGAGCCGCTAAGCAGCTGGGGCGCGTTGTTGAGTGACGGTGCAAACTCGATGGAAGTTTCACCGTGGTTGCTGCTGTATCCGGCGGGCTTCCTGGTTGTCACCCTGTTTTGTTTCAACTTTATCGGCGATGGCCTGCGTGATGCCCTCGACCCGAAAGACCGTTAAGGAGCGCCGTCATGACGATTATTGAAACGGCCACTGCGCCAATGGCGCAACAGCAGAGCAATATGCTGCTGGATGTAAACGATCTCCGTGTCACCTTTAAAACGCCGGATGGTGATGTCACCGCGGTAAACGACCTTAATTTTAACCTGCGCGCCGGTGAAACGCTGGGGATCGTGGGGGAGTCTGGCTCCGGTAAATCTCAAACCGCATTTGCGCTGATGGGTCTGCTGGCGTCTAACGGCGTGATTGGTGGTTCTGCGAAATTCAACGGTCGTGAAATCCTCAACCTGCCGGAACACGAGCTGAATAAGCTTCGCGCCGAGCAGATTTCGATGATTTTCCAGGACCCAATGACCTCTTTAAACCCGTACATGCGCGTCGGCGAACAGCTGATGGAAGTGCTGATGCTGCACAAAGGTATGGGTAAAGCGGAAGCCTTTGAAGAGTCGGTAAAAATGCTGGATGCGGTAAAAATGCCGGAAGCGCGCAAGCGCATGCGCATGTTCCCGCACGAATTCTCTGGCGGTATGCGTCAGCGCGTGATGATTGCGATGGCGCTGCTTTGCCGGCCAAAACTGCTGATTGCTGATGAGCCGACCACTGCGCTGGATGTAACCGTTCAGGCACAGATCATGACCCTGTTGAACGAGCTTAAGCGGGAATTCAACACGGCAATTATCATGATCACCCATGACCTGGGCGTGGTTGCAGGTATCTGCGACAAAGTGCTGGTGATGTATGCCGGTCGTACCATGGAGTATGGTCAGGCGCGTGATGTCTTCTATCAGCCTGCACATCCGTATTCTATCGGCCTGCTGAATGCGGTACCGCGTCTGGATGCGGAAGGTGAATCCCTGCTGACGATCCCGGGTAACCCGCCAAACCTGCTGCGTTTGCCAAAAGGTTGTCCATTCCAGCCACGTTGTCCGCATGCGATGGAGATTTGTAATAGCGCTCCGCCGCTGGAAGAGTTTGCACCAGGCCGCCTGCGCGCCTGCTTTAAGCCGCATGAGGAACTGGTATGAACGCATTAGATGAAAAAAGAAATGTGCTGCTCGAAATTGCCGATCTTAAAGTCCATTTCGATATCAAAGACGGCAAACAGTGGTTCTGGCAGCCGTCTAAAACCCTCAAAGCCGTTGATGGCGTAACGCTTCGCTTGTACGAGGGCGAAACGCTGGGCGTGGTGGGTGAGTCTGGCTGCGGGAAGTCCACTTTTGCCCGTGCCATTATCGGTCTGGTGAAAGCCACCGACGGCAAAGTGGCCTGGCTGGGCAAAGACCTGCTGGGTATGAAACCGGACGAGTGGCGCGACGTGCGCAGCGATATTCAGATGATTTTCCAGGATCCGCTGGCGTCACTGAACCCGCGTATGACCATCGGCGAAATTATTGCCGAGCCGCTGCGCACCTATCATCCGAAGATGTCGCGTCAGGAAGTGCGCGATCGTGTGAAAGCGATGATGATGAAAGTGGGCCTGCTGCCAAACCTCATCAACCGCTATCCGCACGAATTCTCCGGCGGCCAGTGTCAGCGTATTGGCATTGCGCGTGCACTCATTCTGGAACCGAAGCTGATCATCTGTGATGAGCCGGTCTCCGCGCTGGACGTGTCCATTCAGGCACAGGTGGTTAACCTGCTGCAGAAGTTGCAGCGTGAGATGGGGCTCTCGCTGATCTTCATCGCGCACGATCTGGCCGTGGTGAAGCACATTTCAGACCGTGTACTGGTGATGTATCTGGGGCATGCGGTGGAACTGGGCACCTATGACGAGGTATACCACAACCCGCTGCATCCTTATACCAAAGCGCTGATGTCGGCAGTGCCGATCCCCGACCCGGATCTGGAAAAAAATAAAACTATTCAGCTGCTGGAAGGGGAACTGCCTTCGCCGATTAATCCGCCGTCCGGCTGCGTATTCCGCACGCGCTGTCCAATGGCCGGCCCGGAATGTGCAAAAACACGACCGGTTCTCGAAGGCAGTTTCCGACATGCGGTTTCCTGCCTGAAAGTAGACCCGTTATAATCGCAAGGGCTGACATGACGTCAGCCCTTATTTTTTGCGAGGTTACTGTGTCGCGTTTATTCACGTCAGCCCGTCGGCGGCTTTATCATTTTTTATTCGATCCTGAAACGGTATCCGGGCGACGCTTCGAAGGTCTTTGCGGTTTATTTGCGCTGCTCAGCGTGGTTGTCATCTTTATTGAATCGGGTGCCGGGACGCAATACCACCTGACGTTTGACGAATGGCATATCTTTGTCTGGCTTGAACTGGCGATTACCCTGGTCTTTACCGCCGAATATCTCCTCAGAGTGATAGCCTGGCCCAACCCGGCTAGATATGTTTTCAGCTTCTGGGGATTTATCGATTTAGCCACCATCCTGCCGCTCTATGTCATGTGGCTTTGGCCGGAGATCAGCCTGAGCTATGTCTTCGCCTGGCGAGCGATGCGCGTGATTCGGGTATTACGTATTCTGAAATTACTGCGTTTTATGCCGTCATTACGCGTGTTCTGGAGTGCGATCGTGAGTGCGCGGCATCAGCTTATTTTGTTCTACTCGTTTATTGCCATCGTCATGATTGTTTTTGGCGCGCTGATGTATTTAATAGAAGGGCCCAAATACGGCTTTACGACGCTCAACGCGTCCGTCTACTGGGCCATTGTGACCGTTACAACCGTTGGCTACGGCGATATCACACCGCATACGCCGCTTGGGCGTATTGTGGCATCAGTCCTGATTTTGATTGGCTATTCGGTGATCGCGATCCCGACGGGACTGATTACCACCCACATGAGCAGTGCATTTCAGAACCGCAAGCAGCAGCGTAAATGTTCGAACTGCCGTCAGGGTGAGCATGAACACAGCGCGCGTTTCTGTAACCGCTGTGGTAGTGAATTATCGGATTAAATAAAAAAGGCTGCCATCGCAGCCTTTTTTATTATTCGCGCCAGAGAATATGGCACAGCTTGTGGTCTTTCTCGCGACACAGCAGAACGCGGGCGAAAATGTCGTTAATTTCACCGCCATCTTCATCGGCCAGCCCAATCACCACTTCAGCAAAGAAGTCCGGATTGAGATCAAAATCAACATGCTCAGCCCAGTCTTCTGAAGGGTCGAACAGCTCGGCACCGCCGCGTTCTTCAAACTGCAGATTAAAGAGGATCACATCTGCGGGATCGAGGTTATCAACCGCCAGTTCGAGAAAAATGTCATAGGCCTGCTCGAGCGTTTCGTCTTCGGTCAGGCGATTGTTCAGATCCATTTCCATGATGACTACCTGTTAAACATCGTTGGGCACGTTTTACAGCAACGGACTAAAGAAGTAAAACAGTCGTTCAGCAATTCTCTGCCAGAGAGGGCGTTTCACCCACAGTCTGGCATCCAGCAGGCGCGAGCGGGAGATATAATCATCCTGGACCGCCGCCAGATCGCCACCAAATCCGGCATCGTCAATCACGAGGGTGATTTCAAAGTTAAGCCACAGGCTGCGCATATCAAGGTTAACTGTACCCACCAGGCTCAGCTCACCGTCCACCAGCACGCTCTTGGTATGCAACAGTCCGCCTTCAAACTGATAAATTTTCACCCCTGCGGCAAGGAGTTCGCTAAAGAATGCGCGGCTTGCCCAACCGACCAGCAGAGAATCGTTTTTGCGCGGCATAATAATACTGACGTCTACACCACGCTGCGCGGCTGTACAAATAGCGTGCAGCAGATCGTCGCTGGGGACGAAGTAAGGCGTCGTCATAATCAGATACTCACGCGCAGAATAGGTCGCCGTGAGTAATGCCTGGTGGATGAGGTCTTCCGGGAAACCCGGCCCGGAGGCAATGGTATGAATGGTATGTCCGCTGGCCTCTTCAAACGGCATAATGTTGCCGTCCGGGGGCGGCGGTAAAATACGCTTACCGGTTTCTATTTCCCAGTCGCACGAGTAGACGATCCCCATCGAGGTGGCGACCGGGCCTTCCATTCGCGCCATCAGATCGATCCATTGACCGACACCGGAATCCTGCTTGAAGAAGCGCGGGTCGACCAGGTTCATACTGCCGGTGTAGGCAATATAGTTATCAATCAGAATCATTTTGCGGTGCTGGCGAAGATCCATGCGCCGCAGGAAAACACGCAGCAGATTGACCTTCAGCGCCTCAACCACTTCTATACCGGCATTGCGCATCATTCCCGCCCACGGGCTGCGGAAAAACGCGACGCTGCCAGCGGAATCCAGCATAAGGCGGCAGTGAATACCGCGGCGAGCGGCGGCCATCAGTGATTCAGCAACCTGATCCGCCATGCCCCCCGGCTGCCAGATATAAAAAACCATCTCGATGTTATGACGCGCCAGCTGAATATCGCGGATCAGTGCCTGCATCACATCGTCGGACGAAGTCATTAATTGCAGCTGATTACCCTTAACGCCCGCGATGCCCTGGCGGCGTTCGCACAGCTTGAATAATGAAGAGGCGACGCTGCTGTTCTCCTCGGCAAAGATATGTTTGCAGGCTTTAAGATCGCTCAGCCATTTCGCCGTCGAGGGCCACATCGCGCGGGCGCGCTCGGCGCGGCGTTTACCCAGATGGAGCTCACCGAAAGAGAGATACGCGATAATGCCCACCAGCGGCAGAATGTAAATAATCAGAAGCCAGGCCATGGCAGAAGGTACGGCTCTGCGCTTCATCAGGATGCGTAACGTCACCCCCGCGATTAACAGCCAGTATCCCAGAATGACCAGCCAACTCACCACGGTGTAGAAGGTTGTCATAAGTAAAAAATCCTTTTGAAAGCGTATTGTTATGAGTGTACGCATCAGGATTCATCTGGCAAATAAAAACGGCAGATAAAAGCGCTGGTTTGCGACGGGGTTGAGCTTATAATGGCGTCTCTGTGAGTGAAAGAGTTGTCGATATGAAGCGCAGTAGAACAGAAGTAGGGCGCTGGCGTATGTTGCGACAGGTGAGTCGTCGTAAGGCTCGTTGGCTGGAAGCACAATCCCGCCGCAATATGCGTATCCACGCTATCAGAAAATGTGGACTAAACAGACACCGCAACGCGTTGCTGTTCGCCGTCCAGGATATCTGAGAACCATGAGGGCACCGTCAAGGTGCCCGCTGATTTTATAAGACTATCATTTTTCGCAGTCTCTTCCCGACCTCATTCCGCGATATACTCCTCTTGCTTAACCTCATGAATTTAAAAGGAACAGAGGATGAATGGAAAAGTGGTCGCGGTACTTATGGGGATCGCTGTACTCAGCGCCTGCAACAGCAATAAACCCTCACCTGAAAGACATGCCTATTATTTCGTCTCGCATCAATCCAATTTTACGGGCGGGAATTATACCTCCAGTATTTCGCAAAATTACCGTCTCAATGTGCCGCAGTTTCGTGAGCTGTATAAGCAGGGGAAAGCTGACCGCGCCGCGGGCCAACCGCCGTCTTACGCTCAGCAGTATGCACAGGCTATTCGCGATCGGTTGAAGGAAGAGGCCAAAACGGAGCACGCCTTCACGGGGAATAGTGAAAGCAAATGGACCTCGGAAATGGAGCCGAAGGATGCCATTTTATACGGCAACGAACTGGCCACGACTTATCTTGACGGCTATAACGGCGTACAATAACGCGACAGTTTTCGGGAATATCGTTTTTGCAGCGATATTCCCGTTGTTTTTCAGCAAAAGGAGGGAGAGGTGTTTGCGGAGTTTGGTGTACTGAATTTCTGGACGTACGTGGTCGGCGCATTTTTCATTGTGTTGGTACCCGGTCCGAATACGCTGTTTGTATTGAAAACGGGTATTGGTCACGGCGTCAAAAAAGGCTATCTCGCCGCGACCGGTGTGTTTATCGGCGATGCGGTTTTGATGTTTCTGGCATGGGCAGGGGTCGCGGCCTTAATCCAGACCACGCCGGTGCTGTTCAATATCGTCCGCTATATGGGGGCGTTTTATCTGCTGTGGCTCGGCGGCAAAATGCTGTGGTCCGTTATGACTCGCCATAATAGCGCCCACGAAGGTGGAACCGAGCCTGCCCGCGCGATCATGAAACGCTCCCTGGTATTGAGCCTGACGAATCCGAAAGCGATTCTGTTTTACGTGTCATTCTTCGTACAGTTTATTGACGTGAATGCGCAAAACACCGGAACCTCTTTCCTGATCCTCGCCACCACGCTTGAGTTGATTAGCTTTATGTACATGAGCTTCCTGATCTTCTCTGGCGCGTTTGTCACCCGCTACCTGAAAACCAAAAAGAAACTGGCGAAGCTGGGAAATGGGCTGATAGGACTATTATTTGTCGGCTTTGCGGCGAGATTAGCGTCGCTACATTGACAGAAGAAAGGCTCCTGAGGGAGCCTTTTTAATATCGTTGACAATGCTCCGTCATTTAGTTGTATAGTACAACTAAATGACGGAGAAAATAATGCATACTGAACCCCCTGTAGTTAGCGACATTCGCGTTGCGTCACGTCTGATGGTCAGAGAGCTGGGCTTTATGGCCTCCACGCTGGCCTCTACACATTACTCGCCCTCGGCCGTACACACCCTCGTGGAAATTGAGCTGCATAAGGAGATGACAGCAGGTCAGCTGGTGCAGCTGTTGGGTCTGGAAAAATCCAGCGTCAGCCGGATGCTGTCGCGCCTTATTTCTGCAGGCGAACTGGAGGAGGGTGTTTCTGCGCAAGATGCCAGGACCAAAAGTCTCAGGCTGACTGCAAAGGGGCGCAAGACCGTTGAGCAGATTAATGCCTACGGGAGTGAACGGGTCATTTCAGCGATACAATCACTGGATCCCATACAGCAGGAAACCATCTCTCAGGGACTGTCGCTCTACGCCAACGCGCTGCTGGCCTGCCGGGAGAGCGGCGCTGAGCACCAGCCTACGGTACCGGTGATTGTCGCAGGCTACCGTCCCGGCATGATTGGCCGCATCGCGGAAATGCACGGCAGCTATTACGCACGCGAGCATAACTTTGGCAGCTTCTTCGAAGCCAAAGTTGCTGCGGGGCTTGCTGAATTTAGCGGACGCCTCGCGAAGCCGTGCAATCAGGTTTGGCTGGCCGTGATGAACGGCAGAATTGTAGGATCTGTCGCCATTGATGGCGAAGATTTAGAGCCGGGTGAGGCGCATCTGCGCTGGTTTATTCTGGACGATGGCTGCCGGGGTCATGGGGTTGGCAAAAAACTGTTGAGCGAGGCCATGACGTTTTGCGACAGCGAGGGCTTTTCCGCCGTGCATCTCTGGACGTTCAATAAATTGACCGCTGCCCGACGCCTGTACGAATCCTTTGGCTTTACGCTAGCGAAAGAGTGGGAGGGCGATCAGTGGGGCAGTCGTATCATTGAGCAGCAGTTCACCCGGTTCAAACAGGTTTAGCGGTGCGATAAAAAAGGCTCCTTGCGGAGCCTTGAGGCATCAAAAGACTTTTTTGTACGGGCGCACCGTGACTTTTTCGTACACACCGGCAGCCACATACGGATCGGCGTCAGCCCAAGCGGTTGCCGCTTCCAGAGTTTCAAACTCGGCAATGACCGTTGAGCCAGAAAAACCCGCGGCGCCAGGATCGTTGCTGTCTACCGCAGGCATAGGCCCCGCGGTCAATAAGCGGCCTTCATCCTGCAGCAGCTGTAGGCGTGCCAGGTGGGCAGGGCGAACAGACTGGCGTTTTTCCAGGGATTCAGCGACATCTTCAGAGTAAATCACATAAAGCACGGCGAAGCTCCTTAACCATTAAAAGTGCCAGTTACGTTATGTGAAAGGGCAAATGACTGCAATGTAAAGATAAAAACAATGTTAAAACCCTGATCTAAATGCCCCTTTTTTCGCCGCTCTGGCGCTTTAATTGCGCTTAGACAAAGTGTCTTATTGAATATGATTGCTATTTGCATTTAAAATCAGGGTTCGGTTTTTTAACGTTGATGATTATGACTTCGATGACCCTTGATTTACCTCGCCGCTTTCCCTGGCCGACGCTGCTTTCTGTCGTGATTCACGGTGCCGTTGTGGCGGGTTTACTCTATACCTCGGTTCATCAGGTTATTGAAATGCCAGCGCCCGCGCAGCCAATTTCCGTGACCATGGTTTCGCCAGCGGATCTTGAGCCGCCGCAGGTTGCGCCTCCGCCGCCACAGCCGGTTGTGGAACCTGAACCCGAGCCTGTCCCGGAACCTCCGAAGGAAGCGCCGGTGGTGATCCACAAACCGGAGCCTAAGCCGAAACCTAAGCCGAAGCCAAAACCGGTGAAGAAAGTCGAAGAGCGTCCGAAACGCGAAGTACGCCCGGTCGAGACGCGTCCAGCGCAGCCGGTAGAGAATACTGCGCCTTCGCGTCCGGTGATGAACAACACCGCAACGACCACGAAGCCGACCGTTACAGCGCCTGCGGGGCCAAGGGCGCTCAGCCGCAACCAGCCTACCTATCCGGCGCGTGCTCAGGCGCTCCGTATTGAAGGGCGCGTGCGGGTGAAGTTTGACGTGACCTCAGATGGCCGCGTTGACAATGTGCAAATCCTCTCTGCGCAGCCCTCAAATATGTTTGAGCGTGATGTAAAGGCAGCGATGCGTAAATGGCGCTATGAAGCCGGTAAGCCGGGCAGTGGATTGATAGTGAATATTGTTTTCCGCCTGAACGGCGGGGCGCAGATGGAATGAAAAAAGCCTCCGCAAGGAGGCTTTTTTGTCTGACAATCAGGTTTGAGGGAGCTGACGCGGTTTACCCGCGTTATCGACCGCCACATAAATAAACAGCGCTTCCGTGGCTTTGTAACGCTGTCCAATCGGTTCGGAAGAGACCTTTTTCACCCATACTTCAATGTTGATGGAAATTGACGTGTTGCCGCGTTTCAGGCAGCGCGCGTAACAGCACACCACATCCCCCACCGCGACCGGGCGCAGGAAGGTCATGCCGTCCACCCGGACAGTCACCACCCGCCCGTGCGCAATCTCTTTTGCTAAAATTGCCCCACCCATATCCATCTGCGACATTAGCCAGCCGCCGAAAATATCGCCATTGGCATTCGTGTCCGCGGGCATTGCCAGTGTGCGTAAAACCAGTTCGCCCTGAGGGGCGTCATTTGTTGTCATTGTTTTAAACTCGTAACTGAAGACTTCAGGCGGGATGCTACTATGATTTTTAGCGGGAGAAAATAGCCCGGAACGCGCATGTTCCGGGCGTGAGGATCAGTGCTTATCGTCCTGAGGCATGTGTCGATAGATATAAACACCGCTCAACAGCGTGAAGATAAGCGTCAACGCGGTCAGCCCGAAGACCTTAAAGTTGACCCAGATGTTCTGCGGTAGCCAGAAAGCAATGTAGATATTGGCGAGGCCGCAGAGAATAAAGAACACCGCCCAGGCGACATTCAGACGGGACCACACCTCTTGCGGCAGCGTAAGCTCTTTGCCCAGCATGCGCTGGATCAACGGCTTTTTCATTACCCACTGGCTGATCAACAACGCACCTGCAAACAGCGCGTAAATCACCGTGACCTTCCATTTGATGAATTCATCATTGTGGAAGAACAACGTCAGGCCACCAAATACAGCCACCATAATGAAGGTGATCAGCGCCATTTTTTCAACTTTGCGGTAACGCACCCAGCTGTAAATCAGCACGATAGCGGTAGCAATAATCAGCGCCGTCGTTCCGGCATAAATGTCGTACAGCTTGTAAAACGCAAAAAAGACGACCAGCGGTAAAAAATCAAGAAACTGCTTCATTCTACGATCCCAATTACTGACGAATTAACATATACAGGCGGAACAAGTAGACCAGCAGAACTGCTGATATCAGGTTGCTCAGCGTATTAGCAACGACCGCGCCAACGTTCGGCGTTAACACGGCAAAATTTGGTGCAAATAATAACAGTAGCGTTTTGGCAAGGAGCCAGCCGATCACAGCCGGTGCCACCAAACGCATGTTCGCCCACGCCAGTCTGATGCTGCTGCGCATCGCAGTAAAGATACCCATCTTATCCTGCACAATCATTACCGGCGCGAAAGAGAGCACGATAGCCAGTAATACACCCGGTACCACGACCAGCATAATCCCCATTTGTACCAGCAGCGTGGTTAAAAAGATGACGATGAACAGCTTAGGAAGCACTGGCGCGCTGGCGCCAATGGCGCGTAAGGCACTGACGCGATGACCCGCCGAAACGAGCTGAATCATTAGCAGCACGCCGCCCGCCAGAACAGCATTACCGATCAAACCTGAAAATGTCGATGCCGCGGACGCCCGCAGCAGGATTTGCTGTTGCTCCGGCGTCATGTTTTGCACCAGCTCAAATAACCCTACGCTACCGGCAAGATGGTCGCCCTGGCTCAGACTGGCAATCTGTTCTTCACTCGGTGAGAACGCATGACCAAGCACCACCGTGATAAAGGCGCATAGCAGCGCGATCAGTAAAAAGGTAATGAACTGATTGCGGAAAAAATTTCCCGTGTCACGGTAGACGGACTTCGCCGTGATAGACATGCACTCTCCTTGAGTATTGCAGGTGTTAATTAGCCGGCAATTGTACACCGGATAAGAGTGCCGTGGCAGCATCAAGGCTTGTATGGAAAAGCATATCTTTGTAAAGCGGCAGTAATTTTTCGCTCATCACTAAAATTTGATGTAGAACCCACCTGGCGGGTTAAGTTTGATTATCAAAAATTAACCCAGATCAATGAATGTTAACTTACTGGTTTTAATGTGATCTGTGATAGATCACTTAATACTCTTTTGTGAGTATATTCTCATCCGCACTTAAAACCACAACGATGGAGCGGATATGAAAAAATTAGCGGTGGCAGCCCTTATCTTAAGCAGTCTCTCTGGTGGCGCGTATGCGCATGAAGCAGGCGAATTTTTTATTCGAGCCGGTTCGGCAACGGTTCGCCCAACTGAAGGTTCCGATAGCGTACTGGGAATGGGCGGCTTTAATGTCAGCAATAACACCCAGTTAGGTTTGACCTTTACCTATATGGCGACAGAAAACATCGGCGTTGAGCTTTTGGCCGCAACGCCGTTCCGCCATCGCGTTGGCCTTGGGCCGACCGGCGATATCGCCACGGTGCACCATCTGCCGCCGACGTTGATGGCGCAGTGGTACTTTGGTGATGCCAGTAGCAAGGTGCGCCCGTACATTGGCGCGGGTGTGAACTACACGACCTTCTTTGATGAGAAGTTTAACGATACCGGTAAAGAAGCTGGTCTGACTGACCTTAGCCTGAAAGACTCATGGGGTATGGCGGGGCAGGTAGGTCTTGATTATCTGATTAACCGTGACTGGTTAATCAACGCCTCAGTCTGGTACATGGACATTGATACTGACGTTCGTTTCAAAGCCGGTGGCCAGCAGCAAAGCATCAATACCCGTCTGGATCCGTGGGTATTTATGTTCTCAGCAGGCTATCGTTTCTAACGCGTGCTCTTCAATGCGCCCTGTTCAGGGCGCATGTCATCGATTATTTCTGAATCAAATAACGAATCGTTGGTCCATCCTGCTGAATATCCAGCACGGTATAGCCGTGGTTTTTGGCATCCAGCGGAATGTTATTGATCGACTGCGGGCAATCGCTCACCACTTCCAGAATTTCACCTTTCTTAAGCTGCGGCAGTGCCTCAAGCGTGGCGACAGCCGGGTAAGGGCAAGGTTCACCCACCATATCGAGGCGATAGTCAGGCACGATCTCTTTCATGAGGCATTCTCCTGCGTTGCAGTTTTGACGGTGGCACGACGGAAGAAGCGTTTCTCCTGTGCAATAACCAGTAAAAAGGCGAGCAGCAGCAGGGCATAGGTCACCACGAGCCCACCGAGTGGGCCAAAGGTGTTCAGCAGATTAACCTTGTCCCAGTTCGTCGCTAGTACGGGTGACACGTCATCCCAGTAGTAGGCCAGGAGGGTGGAGCCAATCACATTCCCGAGTCCCACCCACCAGTAATGCACCTGACCTTCGACGGCGCGATACATCCAGCCGGTCTCACAGCCGCCCGCCAGCACAATGCCAAAGCCAAACAGCAGCCCGCCGATGACCGCGTTAGGGCCAGCCCACATGATTTTCGGTTCGACGCCAAGCTGAACATAGCTGAAGATGCCGATCGCGCTCACGGCCATCCCGGCAATAATGGCTTTGGCCATCATGGTGCGTCCGGTGATCCACATGTCGCGAAACGCCGAGGTAAAGCAGATTTGCGCGCGCTCAATCAGCAAACCAAAGCCAACGCCGAACAGCATTGCCAGCCCCAGTTTTGGCTGATTCAGCGCAGTACACAGTGCCCAGGCGATCATGGCGAAAAAGACCAGCATACCCAGACGAAAACGGCGGCGGGCCTGAGTGGGTTTTTGCGTTAATGGCGATGCGGCGCTAACTTTGGTCATTTTTACCGGAATGCGGAAAAACGGCAGAAGCGTGAATTTTGCGCCAAAGTAAGAGCCAATTGCGGTTGCGACGGCAAAAAACCAGGCGTGCAGCGAAAACTGTGGGATCCCGGTGAAGAACGCCGCCAGATTACAGCCCATCGCCAGACGCGCGCCAAACCCTGCGATAATCCCACCGGCTACCGCCTGCAGGATGCGGATACGGCTTTTCGGCATGCGCAACTTCACGTTGTTAGCCCACAGCGCCGCCGCGAAGCAGCCGCCGAACATCCCGATAATCATCATCCCATCTATGCGGGTGAGCGGGGTACCGTCCAGGTGAATGAGCTTAAAGTAGCCCCACTCTTCAGCGTGGATGCCCGCCAGCTGCAGCAGCTGTCCGCCCCAGCGGGTAAATTCCCCGGTAACGGCCCAGAAGGTGCCGGTAATGCCAAAATAATAAGTAGAGAGAATACCTGCCGCGATAACGGCCGGTACAGGTGACCAGAACTTAACCAGGTAAGCCTGTTTGAAATGTTGCCATGACATGTGTAAGCCTCTGAACTCAGAAGGTATAAACAGAAGAAACCGAATCATACGCTTACGGCAGGGTTTGAAAAGTCATTCGCACCGAGAATATCGACGCGATCAATTTTGACGTAACTCGACAGGGGTAAAAAAGGGAACCGTCTGGCAGTTGCGCCAGACGGGGAGTGCATCATGCTTTACGCGTTGCCGCTTTCATCTCGGTCACGAAGGTTTTGAGCTCGGCCAGCATCTGCTCTAGCTTATCTACGTTCTTCTCGATGATTTTTACGATGGCGGAACCGGAAATCGCCCCGGCGGCCTTCGCATCGATTGCGGCAGCAACCTGATCCGGGGATGAAATACCAAAGCCCTGCAGCGGAGGCGCGGCATGGTATTCAGCCAGCTTCTCCACCAGATGATGCAGCGGCAACGCCGCTTTATTCTCGGCACCGGTCACGCCCGCGCGGGAGAGCAGGTAGGTATACCCGCGTCCGTAAGAAGCAATCTGGCGCAGCAGTTCGTCGTCTGCGTTCGGCGGGCAGATGAAAATCGGCGCAACGTTATGGCGCATTGCCGCCTGGCGGAATGGGGCAGACTCCTCAACCGGCACGTCTGCTACCAGCACGGAGTCGACGCCCACGCGCGCACACTCGGCATAGAACTCATCAATACCGCGGTTAAAGACCAGGTTGGCGTACATCAGCAGGCCGATCGGAATGGTTGGGTGCTTCTGACGGATCGCCGCCAGCATCTCGAAACACTGGGTTGGCGTCACGCCGGATGCAAATGCGCGCAGCGTCGCATTCTGGATGGTCGGGCCATCTGCCAGCGGGTCAGAGAACGGAATACCCAGCTCCAGCGCGTCGGCACCGGCTTCAATCAGGGTATCGATAATCTTCAGCGACTGCTCAGGACCCGGGTCGCCCAGGGTGACGAAGGGAACGAACGCGCCTTCCTGGCGGGACTTCAGCTCTGCAAATACGTTATCGTAGCGTTCCATCAGATTTCCCCTCGTGCTTTCAGAATATCGTGAACGGTGAAGATGTCTTTGTCACCGCGACCGGAAAGGTTCACCACCAGCAGCTGTTCTTTTTCCGGGTTCTCTTTAATCATTTTCAGCGCATGCGCCAGGGCATGTGAAGACTCCAGCGCCGGGATGATCCCTTCGCTCCGGCACAGCGTCTTAAAGGCTTCCAGCGCTTCGTCATCAGTAATGGAGACATAGTCCGCGCGGCCTGTGCTGTTCAGATGCGCATGCTGTGGGCCAACGGACGGGAAGTCGAGGCCGGCAGAAATAGAGTATGACTCTTCAATCTGGCCCTCATCGGTTTGCATCATCGGGGATTTCATCCCGAAGTAGATCCCTACACGACCATGCTTCAGCGGCGCGCCGTGCTCACCGGATTCAATCCCGTGGCCGGCAGGCTCGACGCCAATCAGACCAACGCTGGTGTCGTCAATGAAATCAGCAAACATGCCGATGGCGTTAGACCCGCCGCCAACGCAGGCGATCACCGCATCCGGCAGGCGACCCTCTTTCTCGAGGATTTGCGCTTTGGTCTCTTCACCGATCATACGCTGGAATTCGCGTACGATAGTCGGGAACGGGTGCGGACCTGCGGCTGTGCCGAGCATGTAGTGCGCGGTGTCGTAGCTGCCAGACCAGTCGCGCAGCGCTTCGTTACAGGCATCTTTCAGCGTGGCGGAACCGCTGTGTACCGGGATCACTTCTGCCCCCATCAGGCGCATACGGAAGACGTTCGGAGACTGACGCTCAACGTCTTTCGCCCCCATATAGATTCGGCATTTCAGGCCGAGCAGGGCGCTGGCAAGCGCAGAGGCTACGCCGTGCTGACCTGCGCCGGTTTCAGCGATGATTTCGGTTTTACCCATACGCTTCGCGAGCAGCGCCTGGCCCAGCACCTGGTTAGTTTTATGCGCACCGCCGTGCAGCAGGTCTTCACGCTTCAGATAAAGCGTGGTTTTGGTGCCTTCCGTCAGGTTGCGGCATTTGGTCAGCGCGGTCGGACGACCGGCGTAATTCTTCAACAGGTCGGTAAATTCCGCCTGAAACGCCGGATCCTTCTGCGCGCTGACAAAGGCCTCTTCCAGCTGGCGCAGCGCGGGCATCAGGATTTGCGGGACGTACATCCCGCCGAACTCACCAAAATACGGGTTTAGTAATGTCGTCATCTTCTCTTCCTTAATATGCACGCAGAGTTTTAAAAACCGAGGCCAGTTTGTTGGCATCTTTAATACCCGGTTGGGACTCTACGCCTGAATTGAAATCGAGGCCTGCGCAGCCGGTTTTCGCGGCTTCTACGCAGTTATCCGGGCTTAATCCGCCCGCCAGTAGAACGTTGTCCAGCTTTTCGCCGCTCAGCAGTGACCAGTCAAAACGCTGGCCGGTGCCGCCCTGGCCGTTATCGAGCACATATTTATCCACCTGGTTCAGGTTACGTGCGGGCAGGGTCTCGCCGACGCTTTGCGCTTTCCAAATCTGAACCTGAGGCGCCAGCGCGGCGCGCAGGGCATCGATATACGCCTGATCTTCGCTGCCGTGAAGCTGCACCGCGCTCAGGGATAACGCCTCGGCTTTTGCCGCAACGTCTTCAATATCTGCATTGCGGAAAACGCCCACGTAGCTGAGCGGAGCCGCTGAGATGACCTTGCGCGCCTGCTCTTCGCTGACCGCGCGAGGGGACGAATCGACAAAGATCAGCCCGCCATAAATCGCCCCGGCTTCGTACGCGGCCTGGGCATCCTGTTCGCGGGTTAAGCCGCAGACTTTGTTTTCACCCAGTAGCACGCGCCGTACCGCTGCGTTGAGATCGTCATGCTCCATCATGGCGGAGCCAATCAGGAAACCGTTGGCGAAGTGGCTCAGCTCGCGCACCTGGGCGTAGCTGTTAATGCCGGATTCGCTGATGACCGTAACGCCAGACCCGAGACGCGGTGCCAGCTGGCGCGTGCGGTTCAGGTCAATGGACAAGTCGCGCAGATCGCGGTTGTTAATGCCGACCACTTTGGCTTCCAGCGCGATGGCGCGCTCAAGCTCTTCTTCGTTGCTCACTTCGGTCAGCACGCCCATGTTCAGGCTGTGCGCGACGGCGGAGAGCTGGCGATACTGCTCGTCGTCAAGCACCGAGAGCATCAGCAGGCAGGCATCGGCCTGGTAGAAACGCGCCAGCCAGATCTGATACGGATCGATAATAAAGTCTTTGCACAGGATCGGCTGCGGCGCGATGCCGCTGACGATCGGCAGAAAATCGAAGCTGCCCTGGAAATATTTCTCATCCGTCAGCACGGAGATGGCGGACGCATGATGCTTATAAATACCGGCAATACGCGCCGGGTCAAAATCGTCACGAATAACGCCTTTCGACGGGGACGCTTTTTTGCACTCAAGAATAAACGCGGTGCGCGCACCCTGCAGGGCATCATAGAAACGACGTTGGCTTGGTACGACGTCATTCTGGAAGCTGGCAAGCGGCTGCTGTTGCTTGCGGGCTTCTACCCAGCTGGCCTTATCGGCAACGATTTTCGCTAAAACGGTTTGCATTCTTTACCCTCTTGCCGCAAGTGCGGTAACGCGATCGTAAGCTGCACCGGAGCGCAGTACGTCCAGAACTTTTTGAACGTTGGCCTTCAGGTCTTCCTCACCGTGCAAACGCATCAGCATAGCGACGTTGGCAGCCACGGCGGCCTCGTGGGCAACCTCTCCTTTACCTTGTAATAAGCGCGTGAGAATGTCACGGTTTTCTTCCGGCGTACCGCCTGCCAGCGCTTCCTGGCGATACGGCGCTAAGCCGAAGTCAGCAGCCTCAAGCTGGTAACTCATAATTTCACCGTTGTTCAGTTCGGCAACAAGCGTCGGTGCATGCAGCGATACTTCATCCATACCGCCGCTGTGTACCACGGCGGCACGTTTGTAGCCCAGCACGCGCAGTGTCTCAGCAATCGGCAGAACCAGTTCCGGGCTATAAACGCCAATCAGCGCCAGCGGTGGATGGGCCGGGTTGATCAGCGGGCCTAGCACGTTAAACAGCGTGCGGGTTTTAAGCTGCTGTCGCACTGGCATCGCGTGGCGGAAACCGGTGTGATACTTCGGTGCAAACAGGAAGCAGACGCCCAGGTCATCCAGCGCTTCACGGGAACGCTCTGCTTTCATATCAAGGTTAATGCCAAACGCGGCGAGCAGATCGGAAGAGCCTGACCGGCTGGAGACGCTGCGATTACCGTGCTTCGCCACTTTCAGCCCACACGCTGCGGCGACAAAGGCGCTGGCTGTAGAGATGTTGATGCTGTTGCTGCCGTCACCGCCGGTCCCAACGATATCGGCAAACTGATAGTCCGGGCGCGGGAACGGGGCGGCATTTTCCAGCAGGGCCGTGGCGGCACCGGCGATCTCCTGCGGGCTTTCACCACGCACTTTCATGCTCACCAGCGCAGCCGCCAGCTGTTCAGGCTTCAGCTCGCCGCGAACCACGGCGGAAAAGAGCTGGTGGCTTTCCTGCTGGCTCAGGGTCTGCGCCTGATACAGTTTTTCCAGAATCGGCTGCAGGGTGTTGGTCTGCTCCAGCTTCTGTAACGCCCAGTCGAGCGTCTGTTCCAGCAGGCGCGCGCCATTGGAGGTCAGGATCGATTCCGGGTGGAACTGCATACCGCAGACGCGATCCGCATCATGACGTACCGCCATCACCATGCCTTCAAACGAGGCATTAATGGTCAGCCCCGCAGGAATATTGCTGCCCACCAGCGAGTGGTAGCGCGCAACCGGGAGCGGATTCGGCAGCCCGGCAAACATTGCCTGGCCGTCATGTTCAATACTGGAGGCTTTGCCGTGCAGGATCTCACCCGCCTGGCCAACGTAGCCGCCATAGGCTTCAACAATCGCCTGATGTCCCAGACAGATGCCGACGATCGGCAGTTTGCCGCGCATACGGGTCAGCAGCTCCGGCATACAGCCCGCTTCGCTCGGTGCTCCTGGCCCCGGAGAGAGCATCAGCACCGGGTTTTGCATGGTTGCCAGACGGTCAATCAGGGTCTGCGCCGGTACGTGGTTGCGGTAGATAACGACGTTGTGACCATTCGCACGCAGCTGATCTGCCAGGTTATAGGTAAAAGAGTCGATATTATCGAGCAGCAGAATGTCAGCCATCAGAAAATCTCCTGTGCGTGGTGTGCAGTCGCAATGGCGCGAAGGACTGCACGTGCTTTACTGCGCGTTTCGTCAGCTTCAGACTGCGGAACAGAATCAAGAACAATCCCGGCACCCGCCTGGACGGTGGCAATACCGTCTTCAACATAAGCGGAGCGGATAACAATGCAGGTGTCGAGGTCACCGTGAGCCGTGAAGTAGCCCACCGCGCCACCGTAGCTGCCGCGTCGGCGTCCTTCGGCGGCGGCAATCAGCTGCATGGCGCGCACTTTCGGCGCACCGCTCAGGGTGCCCATGTTCATGCAGGCGCGGTAGGCGTGCAGAACGTCAAGGTCGTGGCGCAACTCACCCACCACGCGGGAGACCAGGTGCATCACGAATGAATAGCGGTCAACTTTGGTCAGATCCGCAACGTAGCGGCTGCCAGGGGTACAAATGCGAGCCAGATCGTTACGCGCCAGGTCAACCAGCATCAGGTGCTCTGACAACTCTTTATGGTCAGTCCGCATTTCGAGTTCGATACGGCTGTCCAAATCGCGATCCAGCGAGCCGTCTGCGCGGCGTCCACGTGGACGAGTACCGGCAATCGGGTAGATCTCAATCTGACGGCTGGTGGCGTCGTACTTCAGCGAGCTTTCCGGGGATGCGCCGAACAGCGTGAAATCATTGTCCTGCATGAAGAACATGTACGGGCTTGGATTGCTCTTTTTCAGCACGTCGTAGGCTGCGAGCGGCGACGGGCAGGGCAGCGAGAAGCGGCGTGAAGGCACCACCTGGAAAATTTCCCCAGCGCGAATCGCTTTTTGCATCTGGCGAACCACGGCGCCGTACTGATCGTCGGTCTGGTTAACGTCGCACGTCATTTTCTCTACCCGCTGCACAGGCAGCGCCGGCGGCTCTTCCATCATCTGCTGCTGCAGCTGAGCGATGCGGTGCTCAAGACGGTTTTTCTCAGCGGTCGATGGAGTGAACAGGCTGGCCTGAACGCGGGTGTATTTTTTCTGATGGTCGATCACCAGCAGGGTTTCAGCCAGATAGAAGCAGTAATCCGGGCAGCGGTTACCCTGTTCCGTTTCCGGCAAATCTTCGAAACCGGCAACCAGGTCGTAAGCAAACAGCCCGCCAAAGAACATCGCTTCGCGTTCCTCTGCCGGCACGGTGACAAGATTCTGCAGCAGGCGGAAGGCATCGAAAACGGAAAGAGAGCAGAGCCGCGCGTCTTCGTCCAGCAGCTGGCTGACCGCCGGGAAATGCAGAATGCGCATGTCCGGGTGGCGCTCGTTTTCTATGCCAGAAGGCAGTGCGGCGTCCAGCAGTGGCAGCAGCGATGCACCATTCTCTGATAACGCCTTGATAGTGACAGTGTCACCTAAAGCGGTAATGCGCAGCGCGCTGTCGACCAGCAGCAGGCTCTTGAGATCGTCTTTACTGTCGATATCCGCAGATTCCAGCAGTAGGGTAGCCGGACGCGCTCCGCAAACCTGATGAAACAGTGCGGTGGGGTTGTGACGATAGGCCGCCTCGCAGGTCAGCAGTTCGAGGTGTGGTTTGGCTGTTTGCATTATATTGTTCTCATTTTCTGTTCAAAAAAAAGCCCGCTGGGTATCTGTTTGCATTTCGCAGACGCGTGACACTGCCCGAAGATCAGGAAGTGCGCCACCAACCGTGCAGAGTGAAATGTGCTGTCATTTTCAGATACCTTTCTCGTGTGAACTTGCGTACTAGTTAACTAGTTCGGTGGCGTGTTGTCAACCCTTGATTTCAGAATTTCGCGTTATGTCGGTATCATGGTGTTTTCGGATGTCTCCAACCTGTTATGGGAAGTGCTTTGAGCGATACCACCTACGCCATTATTTACGATTTACACAGCCATACTCAGGCCTCTGATGGCCTTCTGACGCCCGAAGCCTTGGTTCATCGTGCCGTTGAAATGCGTGTCGGCACGCTGGCGATAACCGATCACGATACGACAGATGCCATTCCGGCGGCGCGCGCTGAGATCGCCCGCAGCGGGCTGGCGCTGAATCTGATCGCCGGCGTTGAGATCTCGACCGTCTGGGAAAACCATGAAATTCATATTGTTGGCCTCAACATTGATATAGACCATCCGGCAATGTGTGCGTTTTTGCAAGAACAAAAAACACGCCGCAACCAGCGTGCAGAGATGATTGGCGAACGTCTGGAGAAGGCCCACATTCCTGGCGCACTCGAAGGGGCGCAAAAGCTGGCGAACGGTGGGGCCGTGACGCGCGGTCATTTCGCCCGTTTTCTGGTTGAGGCAGGTAAAGCGACGACCATGGCGGACGTCTTTAAACGGTATCTGGCGCGCGGGAAAACCGGATACGTTCCGCCACAGTGGTGTACAATAAAACAAGCTATTGATGTGATTCATCATTCTGGCGGTAAGGCGGTGCTGGCCCATCCGGGACGGTATAATCTTTCTGCTAAATGGCTGAAAAGGCTGCTGGCGCACTTTGCCGAATGCGGTGGTGAGGCAATGGAAGTTGCCCAGTGTCAGCAGGCGCCCAATGAGCGTGCACAGCTTGCCACCTATGCTCGTCAGTTCGGCCTGCTTGGGTCACAAGGGTCTGATTTCCATCAGCCCTGCGCCTGGATCGAACTGGGTCGCAAGCTCTGGTTGCCTGCTGGCGTTGAGCCGGTCTGGCAGCTCTGGGAACAGCCGCAGCAAATTGAAGAGAGGGAAGTATGAGTCAGTTTTTCTATATCCATCCTGATAACCCGCAGCCACGTCTGATTAACCAGGCCGTGGAGATCGTCCGCAAAGGCGGCGTCATTGTCTACCCGACCGATTCAGGCTACGCGCTGGGCTGCAAAATTGAAGATAAAGGGGCGATGGAGCGTATTTGCCGTATTCGCCAGTTGCCGGACGGTCATAATTTTACCCTGATGTGCCGCGATCTCTCTGAGCTGTCGACCTACGCGTATGTTGATAACGTGGCGTTTCGCCTGATTAAGAACAACACGCCGGGCAACTACACCTTCATCCTGAAGGGCACGAAGGAAGTACCGCGTCGTCTGCTGCAGGAAAAACGCAAAACCATCGGCATGCGCGTGCCATCTAATCCGATTGCGCAGGCGCTGCTGGAAACCCTCGGCGAACCGATGCTCTCCACCTCGCTGATGCTGCCGGGAAGTGAGTTTACCGAGTCCGACCCGGAAGAGATCAAAGATCGTCTGGAGAAGGTGGTTGAGCTGATTATTCACGGCGGCTATCTTGGCCAACAGCCGACCACCGTGGTCGACTTAACCGAAGATGCGCCGGAAGTGATCCGTGAAGGCGTGGGTGATGTTAAGCCTTTCTTGTAAACCTAAGGAATAAGGGGGCACAACGCCCCCTTATTCTCAACGGCGAGTCAATGCCAGGCGTAGACCTAACCCTATAAATGTTACGCCAACAATGCGATCCAGCATTTTCTGCAATCTTCTATTCTGAGAAACAGCACCGGCGGCGCTACCTGCAAGAACAGCAAAACCCATATCTGTCAAAAATGCTATCAGCGCGTAAACCATACCCAGAACCAGGAAAGAAGTAGTGTGATGTTCACCCCCTGGTGAAACAAACTGGGGGAAGAAGGAGATGAAGAATAAGAGCACCTTCGGATTGGTCAAGGTTGTAATAAAGCCTTTAGAAAGCAGATTCGTAAGAGTAGATTTTGTCTTCACGGGTTCAGCTTCATGGTGATTGACGGTTTGTTTTGCAAATGTTCCCAAAACCATTTTACTGCCGAGATACATCAGATAAGCCGCACCAAGATACTTAATGATGGTGAACATCATTGGAGAAGCTGTAATCAATGCAGTTAATCCCACGGCGCTTGCAACAGCATGGGTACAGCTACCTAAAGCCACGCCTGCAGCAGAGATGATCCCCGCTCGTCTTCCGTTAGCCACACTTTGACCTATCACGTAGGCCATGTCAGGCCCTGGGGTGATGGAAAGAAGAAAAACAGACAGGGCAAAAAGCCCAAAGTTTGTTATGTCCAGCATAGTCATCTCCGAAAACTCTACATTTAACACCTATGCTAACATTGAATTATTATGCATAAAAAGGTGTTTTTTATGCTGATGGGGGTGCCAGCATCAATATAAGCACGCGTTTCATTTTTGATTGCCTCGCGGAGAATTCCATTTACATCTGGCGAAAAAGACTGGTTTGTTTCAATACGACGTGGTTTCGACGGGTTAGCGTGTTTTAGCTATCAATGCCGGGACTCAGACGCATAAAACTTGTTGAATCTTTTAGTCTAAAGTTAGTGTAGTATGTGCGCCCACGAATCATTCTGTATGGCATATTGTTTGCCATGCTGTGCACCATGAAATGGTGATATATCAGTGAGTTAAGTTGTTTTTACGCTAACTCGTTGTTTTTGAAAGTACACCAGACGCCTGTGAAGGCGACACCTGAGGAAGCTCAATGAGCGAGAAGTTACAGAAAGTGCTGGCGCGTGCTGGCCACGGTTCGCGCCGTGAAATCGAAGCCATTATTGAAGCGGGTCGCGTGAGTGTGGACGGTAAAATCGCCACGCTGGGTGACCGCGTAGAAATCGTCCCGGGGCTGAAGATCCGCATCGACGGTCATCTTATCTCCGTGAAAGAGTCCGCCGAACAGATCTGCCGCGTGCTGGCTTACTACAAGCCGGAAGGCGAGCTGTGTACCCGCAACGACCCGGAAGGTCGCCCGACGGTGTTCGACCGTCTGCCTAAGCTGCGTGGCGCTCGCTGGATCGCCGTAGGCCGTCTGGACGTGAACACCTGCGGCCTGCTGCTGTTTACCACCGATGGTGAACTGGCAAACCGTTTGATGCACCCAAGCCGCGAAGTGGAACGTGAATACGCCGTACGTGTCTTCGGCCAGGTTGACGAAAATAAACTGCGCGACCTGTCGCGTGGCGTTCAGCTGGAAGACGGCCCTGCGGCGTTCAAAACTATCAAGTTTACCGGTGGGGAAGGCATTAACCAGTGGTACAACGTGACCCTGACCGAAGGCCGTAACCGCGAGGTGCGTCGTCTCTGGGAAGCGGTAGGCGTCCAGGTGAGCCGTCTGATCCGTGTCCGTTACGGTGACATTCTGCTGCCTAAAGGACTGCCGCGCGGTGGTTATACCGAACTGGATCTGACTCAAACCAACTACCTGCGCGAGCTGGTCGGCCTGACCCCGGAAACCACCTCGAAAGTGGCGGTTGAAAAAGATCGTCGTCGCATGAAGGCGAATCAGATCCGCCGTGCGGTGAAGCGTCACAGCCAGGTCAGCAGCAATCGTCGCTCTGGCAGCCGGAACAACAACGGTTAATCTAAAAGCCCGGTGAACGCACCGGGCTTTTTTCTTTAGTAATCAATCCCAATTTGCGCTTTGATACCTGCATCAAACGCATGCTTGACCGGACGCAGCTCGCTGACGGTATCTGCCAGCTCAATAATATCCCGATGACACCCGCGTCCCGTGATGATAACCGTCTGGTGTGCAGGGCGGTTGTTCAGTGCATCCAACAGGACGTCCAGCGGCAGATAGTCGTAGGCGACCATGTAGGTTATCTCATCCAGCAGAACCATATTCAGCGAGGGATCGGCCAGCATTCGCATTGCATGCTCCCAGACGGCGAGGCAGGCGGCTGTATCGGTTTCCCGGTTCTGCGTGTCCCAGGTAAATCCGGTGGCCATCACCTGAAATTCAACGCCGTGAGTTTCAAGTAAATTGCGCTCGCCATTGGGCCATTCGCCTTTGATAAACTGGATCACGCCCACTTTCTGCCCGTGTCCGACGGCGCGCGTCGCCGTGCCAAACGCGGCGGTGGTTTTCCCTTTACCGTTGCCGGTAAATACGATGAGGATCCCACGCTCGTCCTGGGCTGCGGCAACGCGTGCATCAACCTGTTCTTTCAGACGCTGCTGGCGCTGCTGATGGCGTTCATCACTCATTGCGAAATCCCCGGTTTGCGGTTGGGTTGGGCATCAAAAGTCATCCCGGTTTTACGGCGACTGTCATCACCCATCAGCCAGAGATAGAGCGGCATAATGTCTGCCGGCGTTTTCAGCTTTTGCGGATCTTCCGTCGGGAAAGCGCTGGCGCGCATTTTTGTCCGCGTTCCGCCAGGGTTAATGCAGTTTACGCGCAGATGACGGTTTTGATACTCCTCCGCCAGCACCTGCATCATGCCTTCGGTCGCAAATTTCGAGACGGCATAAGCCCCCCAGTTGGCGCGTCCCTCACGGCCTACGCTGGAAGAGGTGAAGACCAGCGAACCAGACTCAGAATTGAGCAATAAAGGAAGCAACGCCTGGGTGAGGAAAAAGGTTCCATTAATGTTTACCTGCATTACCTGCTGCCAAATCTCAGGATCTTGTTCATCCATCGGGCGTACTTCGCCCAATAAGCCAGCGTTGTGCAACACGCCGTCCAGACGGGGATAATGCGTGCTGATGCGCTGGGCAAGTTCCTGACAGCTAGCGGGCGTGCAGGTAAGTAAATCGAGGGTGTACCAGGACGCAGCGATGCCGCCAGCAGATTCAATCTCCTGAGCGACTCCCCGGAGTTTTTCTTCATTACGACCCGTCAGGATGACGCTGGCACCATATTCAGCGTACGTCAGGGCGGCTTCACGACCAATGCCGTCGCTGGCACCTGTGACAAGTATGATCCGGTTCTGGAGCAGATTTTTTTGCGGTTGATAATGCACGGTGACTCCTCTGGCGCACTGGAGCTTGATGGCGCCTTCTTTTATGACTTTTCGGCTTTATGCCCGAATTAGCCTAATAATTCAATCAGTCTACAGGACGCATTACTGTAAAATTAACAATTTGCAAATATTTAAACGCCAGACCGGGGATTCCGGAAGGCGGCTCGCAGAGGTAATGTCACGAGCGAGACGCATGGGCAGGGCTGTTGTACACTGCCGTGAAAGATTCGTGGTTAAATCAAGGTGGAACGCGTGGAATTACTTTCTCAATATGGGTTGTTTTTGGCCAAAATCGCGACGGTGGTGATTGCCATTGCGGTGGTTGCCGTTCTGATTGTCAACCTGACGCAGCGCAAGCGTCAGCGTGGGGAGTTACGCATCACCCGCCTGAGCGAGCAGTATAAAGAAATGCAGGAAGAGATGTCTCTGGCGCTGCTTGATAGCCATCAACAGAAACTCTGGCTTAAAGCGCAGAAGAAAAAGCATAAACAGGAAGCCAAAGCGGCTAAGGCAAAAGCGAAGCTTGCCGCGCCGCAGGATGAGGCAAAACCTCGCGTCTATGTGCTCGATTTTAAAGGCAGCATGGATGCACATGAAGTCTCCTCCCTGCGTGAAGAAGTGACGGCGGTATTAGCGGTAGCGAAACCGCAGGATCAGGTGGTGGTCCGTCTTGAGAGTCCTGGCGGGGTGGTCCACGGTTACGGACTGGCGGCTTCGCAGCTGCAGCGCCTGCGTGAAAAACAGATCCCGCTGACCGTAGCCGTGGACAAAGTGGCCGCGAGCGGAGGATATATGATGGCCTGCGTGGCGGACAAAATTGTCGCGGCGCCGTTCTCTATCATTGGCTCAATTGGCGTGGTCGCGCAGATCCCGAACTTTAACCGCTTCCTGAAAAATAAAGAAATTGATATCGAACTTCACACCGCGGGGCAGTATAAACGCACCCTGACGCTGCTGGGAGAGAACACGGAAGAAGGGCGTCAAAAATTCCGCGAAGACCTGAACGAAACCCACCACTTGTTTAAAGATTTTGTGCACCGTATGCGCCCCTCGCTTGATATCGAACAGGTCGCAACCGGTGAACACTGGTACGGCACGCAGGCCCAGGAGAAAGGGCTGGTGGACGAGGTGGGGACCAGTGACGATCTGCTCCTGAACCTGATGGAAGGGCGCGAACTGGTTGGCGTGCGCTTCACCCAGCGTAAGCGTCTGCTGGACCGATTTACCAATAGCGCCGCAGAAAGTGCAGATCGCTTGCTGCTACGCTGGCTACAGCGCGGTCAAAAACCGCTGCTGTAAACAAAAACGCGAGGCAATTGCCTCGCGTTTTGCATTAATCGATCAGGTGATATTTCTCTGAGAGCGTATGCGCCAGGTATTTAAACATGTTGAATACCGCGGTGCTTTTCGGGGTGGGTAAACCCTGTTCATCAAGGAAATATTCACCGCTGAAAACAAGCACACCGTTACGCTGTTCCACGCCAGTGGCTTCAATGCCCGCCAGGGTGTCTTCATGATCGCGAATGAGTTTATTTGCTTCAATAAGCAGAGACGCTCGGTCAATAGGTTGGGTCGTACTGTGCATAATCCACTCCTTAAACAATGACCGTAGTTTACGCCCGGGGCGCGTTGGGGGCAAATTTTCCCTGTAATCTGAGAGGGTAAGGCGAAGGGGTCTGGCTGGCATGATTTGCTTTTGCATGCTAATAAAGTTGCGTAACGAATTTTATCAGGTACAGTGTGCGCTTTCGTCATTCTGGCAACAGAATTGCTTGACATTCGACCGGGAATTCGTCACGAATTATATTGAGTGCGAGAAAAATACCCGATAAGTCAATGACCTGGATGTTATCTTTCTGACGTCCGGTAAGACAAAGGGGTTGATATCCCCTGGCGCAGTCGCAATATCAATGGCTCGTCGTCAGCGGAAGGGAAATCAACGTGCGGCGTATTCCTGGAAGAATTAAATTAGGTAAAGGTGAATATGGGTAAAGCTCTCGTCATCGTTGAGTCCCCGGCAAAAGCCAAAACGATCAATAAGTATCTGGGTAATGACTACGTGGTTAAGTCCAGCGTCGGTCATATCCGCGATTTGCCGACCAGTGGCTCAGCCAGCAAAAAGAGCGCAGACTCTACCTCCACCAAAGGGGCTAAAAAGCCTAAAAAGGATGAACGTAGCGCGCTTGTCAACCGCATGGGTGTTAACCCATGGCATAACTGGGATGCACAATATGAAGTGCTGCCAGGTAAAGAAAAAGTCGTTAACGAGCTGAAGCAGCTTGCTGAAAAAGCAGACCACATCTATCTCGCAACCGACCTTGACCGCGAAGGGGAAGCCATTGCCTGGCACCTGCGGGAAGTGATCGGGGGTGACGACAAACGCTACAGCCGTGTAGTGTTTAACGAAATTACTAAGAATGCGATTCGTCAGGCGTTTGAGAAGCCGGGCGAACTGAACATTGACCGTGTAAACGCGCAGCAGGCACGTCGCTTTATGGACCGTGTCGTGGGCTACATGGTTTCGCCACTGCTGTGGAAAAAGGTTGCGCGTGGTCTGTCCGCCGGTCGTGTGCAGTCCGTAGCCGTACGTCTTGTCGTCGAGCGCGAACGCGAAATTAAAGCCTTCGTGCCGGAAGAGTACTGGGAAGTTGACGCCAATGTGACCACGCCGGGCGGTGACGCTCTGTCGCTGCAGGTCAGTCATCACAACGACAAACCTTTCCGTCCTGAAAACCGTGACCAGACTATGGCTGCGGTGGCGCTGCTGGAAAAATCACGTTATCAGGTGCTGGATCGCGAAGATAAACCGACCAGCAGCAAGCCTGGTGCGCCGTTTATCACCTCAACGCTGCAGCAGGCGGCGAGCACGCGTCTGGGTTATGGCGTGAAGAAAACCATGATGATGGCGCAGCGCTTGTATGAAGCGGGTTACATCACTTACATGCGTACTGACTCCACCAACCTGAGCCAGGACGCTGTTAATATGGTTCGCGGCTATATCAGCGACAATTTCGGCAAAAAATACTTGCCGGAAAGTGCGAATCAGTACGCCAGCAAAGAGAATTCCCAGGAAGCGCACGAAGCAATTCGTCCTTCTGACGTCTCCGTCCTCGCGGAATCGTTAAAAGATATGGAAGCGGATGCGCAGAAGCTGTATCAGCTGATCTGGCGCCAGTTTGTCGCCTGTCAGATGACGCCTGCGAAATACGACTCCACAACGCTGACCGTCGGCGCGGGTGATTTCCGCCTGAAGGCGCGCGGTCGTATTCTGCGCTTCGATGGCTGGACTAAAGTGATGCCTGCGCTGCGTAAAGGCGATGAAGACAGAACGCTGCCTGCGGTTAATAAAGGTGACGAGTTGTCGCTTGTCGATCTGGTTCCGGCACAGCACTTCACCAAGCCGCCTGCACGTTTCAGTGAGGCCTCGCTGGTTAAAGAGCTGGAAAAACGCGGGATCGGTCGTCCGTCGACCTATGCGTCGATCATTTCGACCATTCAGGATCGTGGCTACGTCCGTGTTGAAAACCGTCGCTTCTACGCTGAAAAAATGGGTGAGATTGTCACTGACCGTCTGGAAGCCAACTTCCGCGAGTTGATGAACTACGACTTCACCGCGCAGATGGAAGACAGCCTCGATGAGGTTGCCAGCCACAAGGCGGAGTGGAAGAAGGTTCTCGACAGCTTCTTCAGCGACTTTACCGACCAGCTTGAGAAAGCCGAGAAAGACCCTGAAGAGGGCGGTATGCTGCCTAACCAGATGGTCCTGACCAGCATTGACTGTCCAACCTGTGGCCGCAAGATGGGTATCCGTACCGCAACCACGGGCGTGTTCCTGGGCTGCTCTGGTTACGCGCTGTCGCCGAAAGAGCGCTGCAAAACCACTATCAACCTGGTACCTGAGAATGAAGTACTCAACGTGCTGGAAGGTGACGATGCAGAAACCAACGCGCTGCGCGCCAAGCGTCGCTGTCAGAAATGCGGCACGGCGATGGACAGCTACCTGATCGATCCTAAACGCAAACTGCACGTCTGCGGTAATAACCCGACCTGCGACGGATATGAGATCGAAGAAGGTGAGTTCCGCATTAAGGGCTATGACGGCCCGATCGTTGAGTGCGAGAAGTGCGGTTCTGAAATGCACCTGAAAATGGGGCGCTTCGGTAAGTACATGGCGTGCACCAACGACGACTGTAAAAACACGCGTAAAATTCTGCGTAACGGTGAAGTGGCTCCTCCGAAGGAAGATCCGGTTCCGCTGCCAGAGCTGCCGTGTGAGAAATCAGACGCTTACTTCGTGCTGCGTGACGGTGCTGCCGGTGTGTTCCTGGCGGCCAACACCTTCCCGAAATCACGTGAAACGCGTGCGCCGCTGGTGGAAGAACTGCATCGCTTCCGCGATCGCCTGCCGGAAAAACTGCGCTATCTGGCCGACGCGCCACAGCAGGATCCAGAAGGCAACAAGACCGTTGTGCGTTTTAGCCGTAAAACGAAGCAGCAGTATGTGGCTGCGGAGAAAGAGGGTAAAGCGACCGGCTGGTCGGCGTTCTTTGTTGACGGCAAGTGGGTTGAAGGCAAGAAATAATCTTCACTTACCGTAACTTACCTGTGAAAGGGCCGGACTTCCGGCCCTTTTTTATTACGTTGTTATTATTTTTTGTTACGTACTATACAGTCAGGCTATAAATGATATAGTGGTTATAGTTAACCCTTTTCTTATTATCAAATCGTCTTAAGCGATTGACCCGCGTGCGCTAAATCGGATGGTCTGGCATGAAATTACAGCAGCTTCGTTATATTGTTGAGGTGGTGAATCACAACCTTAATGTCTCTTCTACCGCTGAGGGGCTTTATACCTCGCAGCCAGGCATCAGCAAACAGGTTCGCATGCTGGAGGATGAGTTAGGCATCCAGATTTTCGCCCGTAGCGGTAAGCACCTCACACAGGTGACGCCAGCCGGGCAGGAAATTATTCGGATTGCGCGGGAAGTGCTTTCCAAAGTCGATGCGATTAAATCCGTGGCGGGGGAGCATACCTGGCCAGACAAAGGCTCGCTCTATATCGCAACCACCCACACGCAGGCGCGTTATGCGCTGCCAGGCGTCATTAAAGGCTTTATCGAGCGTTATCCCCGTGTCTCTTTGCATATGCACCAGGGCTCTCCGACGCAAATTGCTGAAGCGGTCTCCAAGGGCAATGCGGACTTTGCCATCGCGACGGAAGCTCTTCATCTTTATGACGATCTGGTGATGTTGCCGTGCTACCACTGGAACCGCTCCATTGTCGTGACGCCCGACCACCCGCTGGCGGGTAAAGGTTCGGTGACGATTGAAGAGCTGGCGCAATATCCGCTCGTGACATACACGTTCGGCTTTACCGGGCGTTCTGAGCTTGATACGGCATTCAACCGCGCGGGCTTAACGCCGCGTATCGTCTTTACCGCAACCGACGCCGATGTGATTAAAACCTATGTGCGGCTTGGGCTGGGAGTAGGGGTGATTGCCAGTATGGCGGTTGACCCGGTTTCCGACCCGGATCTGGTACGCCTTGATGCGCATGATGTTTTCAGCCATAGCACGACCAAGATTGGCTTCCGTCGGAGTACTTTCCTGCGCAGCTATATGTATGATTTTATTCAACGCTTCGCCCCGCATTTAACCCGCGACGTGGTTGATACCGCCGTTGCATTGCGTTCAAACGAAGATATCGAAGAGATGTTTAAAGACATCAAACTTCCTGCCAAATAATCACTCCCGGTATCTTTCCCCTGCGGAGAGATACCGAAATAACCTCTCAAACCTAAATCAGAATTATCATCATCTGCACTTTAGCGCCATATAATGTCAGTATCCATTAAGATTGTAGGGTTTTGATGTCGCGAATTGGCGACAAAAGTAGAAAGTATTTTACGCCTACGCAAATATTTCTTTTCAATTATTTATTTCTGGTCAAAAGATTGAATATTCGCGGGAATAGATACGTAAATTCACTGGCTTTTCGGCTAAAGTTTCTTTAGGATTTATCTCATCAGATGATTAATTGTACCAATTGTTTGGTCCTAAAATGATAAGCGATGTCGATTGTATGAGGTTAGCAATGCCTTCAGGAAGTGAAGAACCGCAAAGGGATCCTGCGCTCAAGCGTAAAGCCTGGCTGGCGGTCTTTCTCGTCTCTACCCTGTTTTGGGTGGTGGTTGCTCTCCTGGCCTGGAAATATTGGGGTTGAATATGGCAGTGACGGTACGTTCTGAAACGCTAAAACCAGTGTGTCAACACCGTGACAACGGGCACAAAGCTCGCAAAGCACCTGCGACTACCGTACCTGCGTCCTGGAAACTGACAGCACAGCAGCAAGCATTTATTGATGTGTTCGCGGAAGACGAACCCAAAAAACAATAATTTAGTTTTTTTGCGTAATGATGCAAATAGTCTGAATAAAGACTCTGTGCTTTTGTACTCTTTAATAAATACACATCAGCAATATAGACCTGAGGGCTGACCTCGGAATCTTTAATAATTAAAGCCTGGTGTCCCTATGATGAATAACATGACAACTCTCAAATACTGGTCATGGATCGGCGTTTTTTCCGTGTCGATTCTCTTCTGGTGTCAGCTTATCTGGCTGGCTATCCACTAAATGCTAAAACCTCGCTGCGGCGGGGTTTTTTGTTTTTATGCTTCACCAGAACCTTCCTGGATTTATCAATTTGGGTTGTTATCAAAACGTTACGACATCTTTGTGTTATCTTTAATTACGGCCCTGATGATTGTCAGGGTTTCCCTGTGATTAAGGAGGAGCTTATGTCGTTAACCCTACGCGAAGCCAGTAAGGATACGTTGCAGGCAGAAAATAAAACCTGGCACTACTATAGCTTGCCGCTGGCAGCCAACACGCTTGGAGACATTTCGCGGTTACCCAAGTCGTTGAAAGTTTTACTGGAAAACCTCCTGCGCTGGCAGGATGAAGAGTCTGTCACCGCCGAGGACATTCACGCTCTGGCAGGATGGCTCAAGGATGCCCATGCTGACAGAGAAATAGCCTATCGCCCGGCAAGGGTCCTGATGCAGGATTTCACCGGTGTACCTGCCGTCGTTGATTTAGCCGCCATGCGTGAAGCGGTAAAACGCCTGGGGGGCGATACGGCAAAAGTGAATCCACTTTCCCCCGTCGATCTCGTTATTGACCACTCGGTGACCGTTGACCATTTTGGCGATGATGATGCGTTTGGTGAGAACGTGCGTCTGGAGATGGAGCGTAATCATGAACGCTATGTTTTCCTGAAGTGGGGACAGCAGGCTTTCAGCCGCTTCAGCGTTGTTCCACCGGGCACCGGCATCTGTCACCAGGTGAACCTCGAATATCTTGGCAAAGCCGTCTGGAGCGAATTACAGGATAAGGAGTGGGTTGCTTACCCGGATACGCTGGTTGGTACGGATTCCCATACCACCATGATCAACGGCCTGGGCGTTTTGGGCTGGGGTGTCGGCGGCATCGAAGCGGAAGCGGCGATGCTTGGGCAACCTGTCTCCATGCTCATTCCTGATGTCGTCGGTTTCAAACTAACAGGTAAGCTCTCAGAAGGGATTACCGCCACGGACCTGGTGTTGACGGTTACCCAGATGCTGCGTAAACATGGCGTGGTTGGCAAGTTTGTTGAATTCTACGGCGACGGACTTGATTCATTGCCGCTGGCGGATCGCGCCACTATCGCCAATATGGCGCCGGAATATGGTGCAACCTGCGGCTTTTTCCCAATCGATAATGTCACGCTGGAATATATGCGTCTGAGTGGTCGCAGTGAAGAACAGGTGGCGCTGGTCGAGGCCTACACCAAAGCGCAGGGCATGTGGCGCAATCCCGGGGATGAACCGGTCTTTACCAGCACGCTGGCGCTGGATATGGGCGCGGTTGAAGCGAGTCTGGCGGGGCCAAAACGGCCTCAGGATCGCGTTGCCCTGAACGATGTGCCAAAGGCGTTTGCGGCCAGCAATGAGCTGGAAGTGAATACGGCACAAAAGGATCACCGTCCGGTCGACTATGTCATGAACGGGCATCAGTATCAGCTCCCTGATGGTGCTGTGGTCATCGCCGCAATTACATCCTGCACCAATACCTCTAACCCAAGCGTACTGATGGCCGCCGGGCTGCTGGCGAAAAAAGCGGTGGAGCTGGGCCTCAAGCCTCAGCCATGGGTGAAAGCCTCTCTCGCGCCGGGCTCCAAAGTGGTTTCCGATTATCTTGCGCAGGCCAGGTTGACCCCGTATCTGGATGAACTGGGTTTTAACCTGGTTGGCTATGGCTGTACCACCTGTATCGGTAACTCCGGTCCGCTACCGGAACCGATTGAAGTGGCGATCAAGCAGGGCGATTTAACCGTTGGCGCAGTGCTTTCGGGCAACCGAAACTTTGAAGGTCGTATTCATCCGCTGGTCAAAACCAACTGGCTGGCATCACCGCCGCTGGTCGTGGCTTACGCGCTGGCCGGGAATATGAACATCAACCTGGTTACCGATCCGATTGGTCACGATCGCAGGAACGAGCCGGTCTATCTGAAAGATATCTGGCCGTCGTCGCGAGAAATTGCGCGTGCGGTAGAAAAAGTGTCGACCGAAATGTTCCGCAAAGAGTATGCGGAGGTGTTTGAAGGGACGCCGGAATGGAAAGCCATCAACATCGTCGGCTCGGATACCTATGACTGGCAGGATGATTCAACCTATATCCGCCTGTCGCCATTCTTCGATGAAATGCTGGCAGAGCCTGCGCCGCTTCAGGATATCCACGGCGCGCGTATTCTCGCGATGCTGGGGGATTCTGTCACTACGGACCACATCTCACCGGCGGGCAGCATCAAAGCCGACAGCCCGGCTGGACGCTATCTGCAAAGCCGGGGTGTAGAACGCCGCGACTTTAACTCCTATGGTTCTCGCCGGGGCAACCACGAAGTGATGATGCGCGGGACGTTTGCCAATATTCGTATCCGTAATGAAATGGTGCCGGGTGTGGAAGGCGGCATGACGCGTCATCTACCGGGTACGGAGGTCGTTTCCATTTATGATGCGGCCGTCAAATACCAGCAGGAAGGCACGCCGCTGGCGGTCATTGCCGGGAAAGAGTACGGCTCTGGCTCAAGCCGCGACTGGGCAGCGAAAGGTCCGCGCCTGCTCGGGGTTCGGGTGGTCATCGCCGAATCGTTCGAACGTATTCACCGCTCGAATCTGATCGGGATGGGGATCCTGCCTCTCGAATTTCCACAGGGCGTCACCCGTAAAACGCTGGGCCTGACCGGGGAGGAGCAGATTGACATTAGCGGTCTGCAAAACCTGCAGCCGGGTAAAACGGTTCCGGTGAAGTTAACGCGGGCAGATGGGAAGATTGAGGTGCTGGAATGCCGTTGCCGCATCGATACGGCAACAGAGCTGACCTATTACCAGAACGACGGCATTTTGCACTATGTGATTCGTAAGATGCTGGATTGATGGAAAACGCCCGGCTTTACAGCCGGGCTTTCAGGATTACTCGCTGAGCAGATGGCCCATCTTCGCGGCTTTGGTGTCAAGGTAGTGCGCGTTTTTCGGGTTACGTCCGACAATCAGCGGCACGCGTTCGACAATGTTGATCCCCGCCTCGGTCAGTATTTCGACCTTTTTAGGGTTGTTGGTCAACAGACGCACTTCGTCCACGCCCAGCAGTTTGAACATATCTGCACACAGGGTGAAATCACGTTCGTCAGCGGCAAAGCCCAGCTGGTGGTTGGCTTCTACCGTATCGTAACCCTGATCCTGCAGCGCATAGGCGCGGATTTTATTCAGCAGGCCAATATTACGCCCCTCCTGACGGTGATACAGCAGCACGCCGCGGCCTTCTTCTGCAATGTGCGAGAGGGCGGCTTCGAGCTGGAAACCGCAGTCACAGCGCAAGCTGAACAGCGCATCGCCGGTCAGACACTCTGAATGTACGCGGGACAGCACCGGCGTCTGCCCTGAAATGTCGCCATAGACCAGCGCGACGTGATCTTGTCCGGTTGCCAGTTCTTCAAAACCCACCATCAGGAAATCGCCCCATGGGGTTGGCAGTTTGGCTTCTGCCACACGTTTAAGCTGCATGTGATTCTCCAGAATCGGCTGACACGTTTCGTGCCGTCTGCCTGTTTGGCTTTCTCTATCTGTTCATTTTGCCACAAGCTCCTCAAGTTCGCCTAATCACCACCATGCTATACGCGCGTTAAACGCACGATCCGACATATCCACCATATGGATGAATTTCAGTTATGATTGTGGTGCTTAGCATAAAAGGAGAAGACATGCTTTCAATTGCCAGACGAACGGCAGCGGGTGCGGCCGTACTACTTGTGATGCCTTTGGTTGTATGGTGCTCCGGCTGGATGTGGCAGCCGGGCCAGAACGCCATGTGGCTGAAAACGTTATACTGGATCACGGAAACGGTGACACAGCCGTGGGGGATCATCACGCATGTTCTTCTCTGCGCCTGGTTCCTGTGGTGCCTGCGTTTTCGTCTGCGCGCAGCGCTGGTGTTATTTGCTATCCTCGGCGGGGCCATTCTGGTGGGTCAGGGCGTAAAATCCTGGGTTAAAGATCGTGTACAGGAGCCGCGTCCTTTCGTCATCTGGATGGAAAAAACGCACCATGTGCCGGTGGATGAGTTCTACACTTTAAAACGTAAAGATCGCGGTGCGCTGGTAAAAGAGCAGCTTGCAGAACAACAGGATATTCCGGCATTTTTGCGTAAACACTGGCAAAAAGAGACCGGTTTCGCGTTTCCTTCCGGGCACACGATGTTTGCCGCAAGCTGGGCGTTACTCGGCGTCGGGTTATTGTGGCCGCGACGCCGGACGGTCACTATTGCGATTCTGTTAGTCTGGGCAACCGGCGTGATGGGGAGCCGTTTACTGCTGGGGATGCACTGGCCGCGTGATTTAGTGGTGGCCACGCTGATTTCCTGGCTGCTGGTAACGTTAGCCACCTGGCTTGCCGAACGATTCTGTGGGCCACTGACGCCGCCACCGGAAGAGAAGGAAGAAATCGCCGAGCGCGAGCAAAGCGGTGTCTGAAGGTTGATTTTCCGTATTTTGCCCATAAATCCATGACGGGCGCGCAACTTTTTCCGTTTCGCCCCCGTCACTAAAATGGTAGTTTATAAGGCTGATTGCGGTGAGTTGAACAGACTTTATTCGCTTGAACCACATAACGGGAAGTCATGTGAAATATTTACTCATTTTCTTACTGGTGTTGGCGATTTTTGTTATTTCCGTCACCTTAGGTGCGCAAAACGATCAGCAGGTGACCTTTAACTATCTGCTTGCACAGGGCGAGTACCGGGTATCGAGCCTGCTTGCGGTCCTGTTTGCCGCCGGTTTTATTATCGGCTGGCTGGTGTGCGGTCTCTTCTGGCTTAAAGTTCGTGTTTCGCTTGTGCGCGCTGAACGTAAAATCAAACGCCTTGAACATCAAATTGCGCCCGCGACTGACATTCCGGAGAGTTCTGGTGTGCCGGTAGCCAAGGAATAATCGAATATGCTGGAGTTGTTGTTTCTGCTTTTGCCTGTAGCCGCAGCCTATGGCTGGTATATGGGCCGCAGAAGTGCGCAACAAACAAAACAGGATGAGGCCAACCGACTCTCCCGCGACTATGTTGCGGGGGTGAACTTCCTCCTGAGCAATCAACAGGATAAAGCGGTTGATCTGTTCCTTGATATGTTGAAAGAGGATACGGGCACCGTAGAAGCGCATCTCACCCTGGGCAACCTGTTCCGCTCGCGCGGTGAGGTTGATCGCGCTATTCGTATTCACCAGACGCTGATGGAAAGCGCGTCGTTAACCTACGATCAACGCTTGCTGGCCGTTCAACAGCTGGGACGTGATTACATGGCTGCGGGGCTGTACGACCGTGCCGAAGATATGTTCACCCAACTGGTTGATGAGACCGACTTCCGTATCAGTGCGCTCCAGCAGTTACTGCAGATTTACCAGGCGACCAGCGAATGGCAAAAAGCCATAGATACAGCCGAACGTCTGGTGAAGCTTGGCAAAGATAAGCAACGCGTAGAAATTGCTCACTTCTATTGCGAACTGGCGCTTCAGCAGATGGGCAACGACGACATGGATAAAGCCATGGCACTGCTGAAGAAAGGCGCCGCTGCGGATCGCAACAGCGCGCGAATCTCCATCATGATGGGGCGCGTCTTTATGGCGAATGGCGACTACGCCAAAGCCGTTGAAAGCCTGTTGCGGGTTATCGACCAGGATAAAGAGTTGGTCAGTGAAACGCTGGAAATGCTGCAAACCTGCTATCAACAGCTCGACAAGCAGGATGAGTGGGTAGCATTCCTGCGTCGTTGCGTGGAAGAAAATACTGGCGCCACCGCTGAACTGATGCTCTCAGACGTTGTTGAGCAGTATGAGGGAAGCGACACCGCGCAGGTTTATATTACGCGCCAACTGCAGCGCCACCCGACGATGCGGGTATTCCATAAACTGATGGACTACCACCTGAACGACGCAGAAGAAGGGCGTGCGAAAGAGAGTCTGATGGTGCTGCGCGATATGGTCGGCGAGCAGGTACGCAGTAAGCCGCGCTACCGCTGCCAGAAGTGCGGTTTTACCGCTTACACGCTGTACTGGCACTGTCCTTCGTGCCGGGCTTGGTCAACCATCAAGCCGATTCGTGGTCTTGACGGGCAGTAATTTTTTAAAACGTCCCATTTTAGTTACAACATACTGTAAAGTTTTTGTCACTGAGTCAGCACCGTGCAATTTTTCGGTCAGGCAGGAAAGGAAATCGATTCTGTCATTTTCCACCGCTGGCAGGTAGAATGCAGGCCGTTTATCTGTTCCGCGCCGCTGCGCGCCCATAGACGAAAAGGGCTGGTCATGACGTCTGTTACTTCCTCCGCTTCCCGCGTAATCACTGATTCTCCTGTTGTTGTTGCGCTTGATTACAATAACCGCGACAACGCGCTGGCCTTTGTTGATGGTATCGATCCGCGAGATTGCCGTCTGAAAGTTGGTAAAGAGATGTTTACGCTATTTGGTCCGCAAATTGTCCGCGATCTTCAGCAGCGTGGGTTTGACGTTTTCCTGGACCTGAAATTCCATGATATTCCCAACACCACTGCGCATGCCGTCGCTGCTGCAGCCGAGCTTGGTGTGTGGATGGTCAACGTCCATGCATCGGGTGGGGCGCGTATGATGACCGCCGCGCGCGAGGCGCTGGTGCCCTTCGGCAAAGATGCACCGCTCCTGATTGCGGTCACCGTGCTGACCAGCATGGATGAATCTGACCTGCGCGATCTTGGCGTGACGTTGTCACCCGCTGAGCAAGCTGAACGTCTGGCTCGTCTAACGCAAAACTGTGGTCTCGATGGGGTAGTCTGTTCAGCCCAGGAGGCGGTGCGCTTCAAATCCGAACTGGGCCAACAATTTAAGCTTATCACGCCGGGTATTCGTCCCGCGGGCAGTGAGGTTGGCGATCAGCGCCGTATTATGACGCCAGAGCAAGCATTGGCTGCAGGTGTGGATTATATGGTGATCGGCCGTCCCGTTACGCAATCTGCGGATCCGGCGCAGACGCTAAAAGCGATCAACGCGTCATTGAAAAAGGGTGCCTGATGAGCGATTCCAACAGCCGCCTGGTCTACTCCACCGGCACCGGGCGTATCGATGAGCCAAAAGAGAAAGCTGAACGTCCTAAAGGTGATGGCATCGTGCGCATCCAGCGTCAGACCAGTGGTCGCAAGGGCAAGGGCGTGTGTCTGATTACCGGTATCGATCTGGATGATGCGGAGCTGGCTAACCTGGCCGCAGAATTAAAAAAGAAATGCGGTTGCGGCGGTGCCGTGAAAGATGGCGTGATCGAAATTCAGGGCGACAAACGCGATTTAATTAAAACGCTGCTCGAAGCCAAAGGAATGAAAGTTAAACTGGCGGGCGGCTAAATTAAAAGAGCCACGGCGTTAACCGTGGCTCTTTATACGTGTGTAAGTCAGACCTGAAAAATACTGAATATATTATTAGACCGGTGAGAGCCGTTATGGTGATTATTTGCCCACCTGGTGACCGATAATACCGCCGACAGCAGCACCACCTAATGTACCCAGCGTACTACCATCCGTTAATACCGCACCACCAAGAGCACCGGCACCCGCACCAATTGCGGTGTTACGGTCACGTTTAGACCAGTTAGAGCAGGCGCTCAGGGACATAGCTACTGTAATTGCCAGAACAGCGGCAGCGATTTTTTTGCTGGTAAAGGTCATAATACTTTCTCCTGAATTATCGATTCACGGAAAGAAGTGCACTTTAAGTATAGACAATAGTCATACTTAAATTCTGTTTTCCATGAAAGCTAGTCGCGCAGGTGTTACGTAATCACGCAAGTGATAGTCACTTCCTGTTATATCGCTAATAATAATTTTACCCCTTTAGCCCAGGTTAAACAGGTAAAAACTCTTAAAGCAGGCTTCGGAATCATCTCAGAGAGAGGGGGGGGATTTGCGCCCGTTATTCAGGCGCAGAGGAGAGTCAGGCAGGTTTTCTCACAATATCGACGGTCAGGCCGTCCTGCTCAAGCTGCTGGCGATGTTCATCACTCAGCCGTTCATCGGTGATCACGCGGCTAAATCGGTTTATCGGGCCCATCATATAGGGATGTACAGAACCGAATTTAGAACTGTCGGTAAGGACAATTGCTTCACACTCTTTTTCCAGCACGGCATTAACCACGTCAGAACGCATCATATCCCGACCGGTGAACCCGGTGTCAGGTTGCCAGCCATCAATGCCAATGAACGCTTTGCTGAAATGAACCTGCTGGACATACTGGCGAGTGAGTGGTCCCACCATGCTTTCACTTTTCTTCTGGTAAATACCGCCCAGCAGAATGACCTCACAGCGCGTCTCTTTCAGCAGATGCGCAATATAGCTGCTGACGGTAATAATGGTGACGTCTTTTTGATCGGCCAGGGTACGTGCCAGAAGGGCGTTACTGCTGCCATTCTCAATAAAGACCGTTTCACCATTGTTCACTAAGGACGCAGCAAATTCTGCCAGTTCTCGCTTGAGGGCATAATTGTTCATCATGCGGGTTTCAACGTCTTCACTGTCCAGCGGGACGGCATAACCATGCGCACGACGCAGGTAGCTCTGTTTTTCCAGAAGGTTAAGATCCTGACGGATTGTGACTTCAGAAACGCCGGTCGTTTTCGCGAGATCGACCACGCTTACGCGCCCCTGATCGATGACCATCTGCAAAATGATTTGTTGTCGGGAATTCATAGCATCCATTTAAAAAGCAAAACGAGGTCGGAAACGGTGGAGTCAAACTTCCCACGGGGCTTTTGGCTGAGCGCTTTCTGGCGCGGAATCGGAATCTTTGTGAGCCAGTAACTCTGATTTCAGGATCTCAAGATTACGGATCGCAGAGTGATAATCACCCGCTACCAGGATATCCAGCACCGTATCAATACGTCGTGCCACAGCCAGTGCATCAATGTCAGACATAATCTCACCCCAGGAGCGAAAAGTTAATATTTTCAATGATGCAGAAAATGGGAACAAAAGAGAAGGGAAAAAATGCAATAACTAAAGTACATAAATGAAAGTGATAATTTTATTCCCTCTCATGCAGCGGGGTTAATGAGTGGATTAGTCTAAAACTGCGCGCAAGGCGCTTTTTTTTAAGAGGAATTAGACTATGACCGTTATCAATCAAGCAACCTGCACACTGTTTACCGATACTGAACGTTTCACTCAGCTGGCGGGCTATTATGAGGCGGAGCGTCGCACTGTCTGGATGATGTTGCGGTCGCAACCGCGCCCTTGCTTCAACCACGCATTAATAGAGGAGATCATGAATCTTTCCTGGCTGGTTCGCCAGTCCGGTTTTGCGGTCGATTTTTGGGTTACCGGATCGCTGGTACCCGATATGTATAACGCCGGTGGGGACTTGCAGTTCTTCGTAGACTGTATTCAAAACGGGCGCCGGGAAGCATTACGCGCATATGCGCGTGCCTGTGTTGATTGCGTACACGCCGCATCACGGGGTTTTGATACCGGGGCAATTACGCTGGCGATGGTCGAAGGGAGCGCCTTAGGAGGCGGCTTCGAGGCTGCGCTGGCGCACCATTTTCTCCTGGCTCAGCGCGATGCCCGGTTAGGGTTCCCGGAGATCGCCTTTAATCTTTTCCCCGGGATGGGGGGCTATTCGCTCGTTGCACGCCGCTCAGGCATGAAGCTGGCAGAGGAGCTCATTTACAAAGGGGAATCCCATACGGCTGAGTGGTACGAACAGCACGGATTGGTGGATGTGCTGTTTGAACCGGGACAAAGCTACGTCACCGTCCGAACATTTATCGACACGCTGCAGCCGAAGCTGAACGGCGTAAGGGCAATGCTGCGCGCCCGTACCCGCGTGTTGCAGCTGCCACGCAGTGAACTGATGGATATTACAGAAGACTGGGTCGATGCCGCGTTTTACCTTGAACCGAAAGATATCGCTTATATGGAACGTCTGGTTATGCTGCAAAACCGCCATCAGGCGGCGGGGTTACGCCAGGCCAGTTAACGCATCTTTCGTGACTGATAGCGCTTTAGCCATCGCTCGAAAACGGCAGCGGGCATCGGCTTAGCAAACAGAAAACCTTGCCGTTCGTTGACGCCGTTCTTAGTCAGAAAGGCGTCTTCTTTTGCGCTCTCCACGCCTTCCGCAATGACCTGCAGATTCAGTGCCTGAGCGACGGCCACAATAGCACGGACCAACGACTGCGAAATGGATTGTTTATGGATATCCCGCACAAACGACTGATCGAGCTTGATGGCATCGATAGGAAAACGCGCCAGCTGTGACAGGGATGAATAGCCTGTACCGAAATCGTCCAGATGAATTTGCGCTCCAAGCTGGCTGAACTGCTGGATGACCGAAAGGGCCAGCTCTTCGTTTTCGATAAGACAGCTCTCGGTCAGTTCAACATCGATAGGGCAATATTCAAAATTCAGATCCTTCAGCGCCTGTTTCAGGTCACTGAATATGGTCTGGTCTGCCAGTTGACGCGCTGATACGTTGACCGCCACCCGCAGGTTAATGCCTTTATCGCGCCATTTAGCCACCTGACGCACCACGTCCAGCATAACCCAGCGACCGAGCGGCACAATCAAGCCGGACTCCTCAGCGTAAGAGATAAATTCCAGCGGAGGAATAAGTCCGCGCTCTGGCGATTGCCAGCGCACCAGCGCTTCCAAGCTTCTGACTTCGCCGCGCCAGGTCATTTTCGGCTGATAGTGGATCAAGAGCTGGTCATTATCCAGCGCTTTGCGCAGGTTGGTATCCAGCCAAAGATATTCGAACACGCGCTGGTTCATCTCTGGAGAGAAAACGCAGAACTTGCCTCGTCCGTTCTCTTTCGCGGTGTACATGGCGGTATCCGCGTTGCGAATGACGCTCTCGCGGTCGTTACCATGCTGTGGGGCGAGGGCGATGCCCAGAGAGCAGCCGGTGTAAATTTCAATTAAGCCGATGCGGAAGGGTTGCCGTAACCGGCTCAAAATACGCGATGCCATGGCTTCAAGGGAGCCTTGCGAGGTATCGGTTGCCATCACAATAAACTCATCACCGCCGAGTCTCGCCAGCACCTGACCTTCATCCAGGCAACTCAGAATGGCAAGGGCGACGGCCTGCAATAACTGGTCGCCAAACATGTGCCCATAGGCATCGTTAACCTTTTTAAAATTATCCAGGTCGAGATAGACCACGCCGATCTGAGTGTCTCCTCGGGTGGCGATGGCATCGGAAATCAGCTCGTGGATCGCGTTTCGGTTTGGCAGTCCGGTGATGGTATCCGTATTGGCCAGCACGCGCAGGCGTTCCTGAGCACGCCGCTCCTCCGTGATATCGGTACCGGAACAGATGAGATAAATTTCATTTTTACCGCTGCCGCTGTGAACAAATTTGTTTCTGAACAGAAACAATCGCTGCCCTTTGCGGGTCTTGACCCAGCGTTCAACTTCATAGGAACTGCCGTTACGAAAAAAACCGGCGATATTACGTCTTGAGGCAGCGGCTTCGCTGCGGGTCATAAACAGTTTGAAGACGTTTTGCCCGATCACCTCGTGCTCTTTCAGCCCGGTGTACTCCTCACTCAGGCGGTTAAAGCGCTGGATATTGCCGTTCTGGTCCAGGATAACGATTACTGAATTGGCTTCTGAGACAACCTGTTCGGCAAAAGAGAGGCCCTGCGCCAGATCGCGCGCAACGGAAGGGGTATCGTGCCAGGCAGAGGCTGTACCGGCCCCACTCGTTTCGGGTAATTTTGCGCCCGACCAGATGGACAGGAACATCTTCACCGTACAAAGAGAGGGTCATCGAGATACTGGAGGTGATGACGGTTAACTGGCGGATGAGCGCGGCCTGTTCATCATTCAGCGCGATCACTTGCGTCACATCGGCATTTTCACTGGTGGAGAGATGCAGAGCATTGCTGTCAGCGGTCAGTCGCCACCAGGGGCTGTGGGTTCCCATGTAACGAAACAGCAAATTCTGCTCCAAATCGTCCATCCTGTTTTCTCCCGCAGCTGCTCATTAGCGCACAAATCATTCATTTGTTGTCGACTTTCCGTTGTGATAAAGCGGCAAAACCGAAGTGAACTTATTGTTTTTTCCCTGATTTCTAATAATAAAACGAGTCAGGTTAAAAAGGATACTCAGCGTATAAAAATTCACGTAACCGAATATGAAGGGATTCTTTTAATGTAGATAATTATGGCGATTTTGGGCGGGAGGAGACGGAAAATAGTCAGTGATTTTGTGGTTTGTGATGAGAGAAGAGTTTGTCGACCCATCCATGAAGGAAAGGGTCGACAATTTAGCAGCTTATCAGGCGACCGGGCGCGCAATAATGCTGCGTGTTTCCATGCGAACTTCAGCGATATTCACATCAATCACGTCAGTGACTTTGTAAACCGTTTCGCCTTTGATTTGCACGGTTCCGTTTTCCTGGCTACAGACCAGCTCGTCGCGTACAGCATGCAGGAACGGCGCAGGAATGAAAGCAACGGCACCGTTGTCCACCAGACGTACGCGCATACCGCCGCGGCTGATATCAATGATTTCCGCCGGGAAGCGGGCATCCGTTCCTGCTTTCTCATTCAGGAAACGCGCGTACAGCCAGTCACCGACATCGCGTTCAGCCATACGGTTCAGGCGGCGGCGCTCGGCCATTTGCACGGTGGAATCATCCTGAGGACGCGCGACCGATTCCCCTTTGATAATCGCTTTCAGCAGGCGATGGTTTACCATGTCGCCGTACTTACGAATCGGAGAGGTCCAGGTGGCATAGGCTTCAAGCCCCAGACCGAAATGTGGGCCCGGTTCGATGCTGATTTCGGCAAAGGACTGGAAGCGGCGAATACGGCTGTCGAGGAAACCGGATGGTTGCGCATCGAGTTCGCGACGAAGTTTGCAGAAGCCTTGCAGCGTCAGCACTTCTTCAGGATCGACATGCACGTCATGCGTTTTCAGCAGGGCAGCCAGCGCCTCGGTGTTAGCCGGATCGAACCCGGTATGCACGTTATAGATGCCGAAGCCTAACTTGTCGCGTAATACGCGGGCGGCACAAATGTTGGCCGAGATCATGGCTTCTTCAACAATACGGTTAGCGATGCGGCGTGGTTCAGCAACGATATCCAGCACTTCGCCTTTTTCACCCAACACGAAACGGTAGTCCGGACGGTCCTTGAAGACCAGCGCATGGGTTTTACGCCATTCACTGCGGTTCAGACACACGCGATGCAACAGTCGAATTTGCGCAGCAATGGCGTCGTTTTCAGGTTGCCAGGTGCCCGTATTTTCCAGCCAGTCGGACACGTCGTCATAGGCCAGCTTGGCTTTGGATTCGATGGTCGCAGCAAAGAATTCGATATCGTCTTCAATCGTGCCGTCGGCGGCGATAGTCATGCGGCAGGCGAGTACCGGGCGCACTTCATTCGGTCGCAGCGAGCAGAGATCGTCAGAGAGTTCACGCGGCAACATCGGGATATTGAAGCCCGGCAGGTAGTTGGTGAACGAACGCACTTTTGCCATATCGTCCAGTTTGCTGCCTTCGACAATCCAGGCGGTAGGATCGGCAATCGCGACGGTCAGATGCACTTTGCCATCCGCAGTCTCTTCTGCAAACAGCGCATCGTCCATGTCTTCGGTGCTGGCACTGTCGATGGTGACAAAGTCCAGACCGGTCAGGTCACGGCGTGACAGACCTTCGTCCTGCATTTCTGTCGCGACGCCGTCTGGCGCCTCTTTTTCAAGATTGTGACGCGCCAGCGTTACCCACCACGGGACGAAGTGATCGTCGCCGAAGGTGATAAATTGCGTCAGCTCAGCATAGAAACCACGGTCGCCTTTGAGAGGGTGGCGGCGCATTTCAGCAACGGCCCAGTCACCCTCTTTAAAATCATGCTCAACGCCACGCGCCGCACGGCACTGAATAGCATCTTTCAGCAGGGGATGGTCCGGCACGATGGAAAGACGGTCATCTTTTCTGTGTATCTTGCCCACGAAGCGAGTCAGGAAGGGTTCAATCAGTTCTTCTGGCTCGGCGGATTCGCGTTCCTTTTCCGTATGAATAACCGCTGTGACGCGATCGCCGTGCATCACTTTTTTCATCTGCGGAGGCGGGATGAAATAGCTCTTTTGCCCGTCAACTTCAAGGAAGCCAAAGCCCTTTTCCGTGGCTTTTACGACCCCTTCTGCACGCGGCGTCTGGGAATGCAGTTGCTGTTTAAGCTGCGCTAGCAGCGGGTTGTCCTGAAACATAATGTTCTATTTTCGTAGCCATTGAGCGGCTGACAGTTTTACGCGAATCTTACTGCTTCAGCAAGCGCTCTTTGGGTAAAAAGTACGGTTATTCCGCTTTGCCAAGCGCCACTCGCAGGCGGTCGAGCCAGCCGGTAAATGCACTTTGAGTAAGCAGATTGATGGCGCGGATATCAGGGATCCCAGCATCAATCAGCGGCGTGAATTGTGCCGCGCTAAAACGATCCGGTGAACGGGTCAGTAGCTCTACTGCCGCAGTTAGCGCCCCGTGCGTTTGTGGCTCGCTTTGACGGTGATTGATCAGAATCTCGCCCGTCAGGTTGAGTAGCGCAGGCTCGTGGCTCAGCACTGGCGTGAGCGCCTGAAGTTCCGGCTCTGCTTGCCAGCGTGAAAGCGACTCAAGCTGGAATGGGGTCGCGTAGCGCAGTTCGACGACGGGCAGTACAGGGGGCCAGACACGAATAGTCACCGGTAAGGAATGCGGCGGAATATGGTGTCCGGGCAACCAGCGTACAGGATGCCCCAGTAACGCCTGAAACACCGCCACAACACGCGCCTGAAAGCCAATAAAGCCGATAATCTGGTTGATCAGCACAATGTCATAGGTTGTCAGGCCCACTTCATCGAGCTGTAGCTGCGCTTTGTGGTCAATGACGTCTGGTGAGCTGGCAAGTTGGCGGGCATATTGCGTGATTTGTGCCAGGCGGCGATTGCTTTCGCGTGAGGAGTCAGGACCAGGGAGGGGGGCGAGCAGGGCAGCGTAGTGGTTACAGAGTCGCTGAACACCACACGCCTGAGCGACCGTCAACGCCGTGCTGAGCCTGTCGTACGCACTAAGCGTGTGTAGTCGGTTAACCTCAATATTGAGCGGGAACAGAAGGTGGCACAAGGCCCTGGCGGGAGCGAGCCAGCCATGGCAGGCGGTGACAATCTTTTCAGGGAGTTCTAAATCGAGCAAAAAACGATCGTCGACGTTAGCGGCTTCGGGCACCAAAGGCAGGACATCCGTTTGCGAGTGGTTGGACTGGGTTTCATGATACCAGTGGCCTTTGCCGGAAAAGCGGCGTTGTTCCATGGGCGTTCCTTGATCTCAAAATGGCGATCAATATCCTGGCGTAAGGTGAATGAGGGGAAAAATATTGTTAGGTGATAACAAATAACAGAAGGGAATAACGAAGAGCACCGCAGTGGGGAGAGAAACTCTCTTCCCGGGCGGGAAGAGAGTCACAAACTTATTTAATTTCCAGCTCGTTCATTGCAGCGATGTTGAAACCGCCGTCAACGTGAACCACTTCGCCGGAGATACCCGCAGAAAGGTCAGAGCACAGGAAGGCTGCAGAGTTACCCACATCTTCAATGGTAACAGTACGACGAATCGGGGTAACCGCTTCGCAGTGTGCCAGCATTTTACGGAAATCTTTAATACCGGAAGCGGCCAGGGTGCGGATAGGACCTGCAGAGATGGCGTTAACGCGCACGCCTTCAGGACCCATTGCGTTCGCCATGTAGCGTACGTTGGCTTCCAGAGAAGCTTTAGCCAGACCCATCACGTTGTAGTTAGGGATAGCACGCTCTGCGCCCAGGTAGGACAGCGTCAGCAGGGCGGAGCCCGGGTTCAGCATGGCACGGCAAGATTTCGCCATCGCAACGAAGCTGTAGGAGCTGATGTCGTGCGCGATTTTGAAGCCATCACGGGTTACCGCGTTAACGTAGTCGCCGTCCAGCTGGTCGCCAGGTGCGAAGCCGATGGAGTGAACGAAACCGTCGAATTTGTCCCACGTTTTTGCCAGTTCAGCAAACATGCCATCGATGCTTTCATCTTGTGCAACGTCACATTCCAGAACGATGCTGGAACCCAGCTGCGCGGCAAACTCTTCAACACGGCCTTTCAGCTTGTCGTTCTGGTAGGTGAACGCCAGCTCAGCGCCTTCGCGATGCATTGCCTGTGCGATGCCGTATGCGATGGACAGTTTGCTGGCAACGCCAGTCACCAGAATGCGCTTACCGGAAAGAAAACCCATAGCTTTAATCCTTATATTCATTGCTAATTTTGCCTTGTAATTCATAGCGTTACAGGCAGTATTTCAAAATCATTCGAAATTAGCTCGAAATTATAGCCCACTCACAGCCCCTTGTGTCACGATATTTCTCGCACTTCTCCGAAGACGCCTGCCCCGAAGAATGCACCGCGGACTCGCGGGGGCTCAAAATTTCAGCATTCGTCCAGTATATCACCCGGCAACAGCTTCGCCTCATCCAACCAGAGAGGAAGCGTGATCCCACCAGGGTATTCACGCGTTCCTGATGTTGTCGACGAAACGCGCAATGACGATAAAGAAAACGGGTACGAAGAAGATCGCGAGAAGCGTACCGCTGATCATGCCGCCAAATACGCCGGTACCGATGGCATGCTGCGTACTGTCGCTCGCCCCCCTGGCCAGCATCAAGGGAACAACCCCTAAAGTAAAGGCTAACGAGGTCATCAGAATGGGGCGCAGGCGCTGGCTGGCGGCATGAATGGTTGCCGCCAGCAGGGGCTGCCCCTGGCGATGGAGCTGCCTGGCAAATTCAACAATCAGAATGGCGTTCTTGGCTGACAGGCCGATAAGCGTAATCAGGCCGACCTTGAAGAAAACGTCATTCGTCATGCCGGCAACAGACACCGCTATCACCGCGCCGATGAGACCCAGCGGAACGACCAGCATGACCGCAAAAGGAATAGACCAGCTCTCATAGAGGGCGGCGAGTACCATAAATACGACCAGTATCGACAGGACGATAAGGCCCGGAAGCTGAGACTCCGATTTTCGCTCCTGTAATGAACTCCCGGCCCACTCGCCCGCCATGCCTTGAGGTAAATCCCTGGACAAACTCTCCATAATCTTCATTGCGGTGCCGCTGGACTCTCCCGAGGCCGCATTTCCGGTAATGCGAATAGCAGAATATCCCTGGTAACGCGTCAACTGCTGCGGCGCAACGTTCCAGGAAAGCGTGGCAAACGTCGATACCGGCACCATCTGACCCATCCGGTTTTTCACTGATAATGTCAGTATCTGCTCAGGTTGCATTCGGTAGGCCGCATCGGCCTGAATAATCACCTGCTGAACGCGGCCGTTGTTCGTATAGTCATTGACGTAATTTGAGCCCAGGGTGACGGAGAGCGTCTGGTTGATTTCATCAAATGAGACGCCCATCGCTTCCGCCTTTTCTCTGTCAACCTGGAGCGCGAGGCTTGTTCCTTCCGGCAGACCGTCTATGTAGACGTCACTCAGTTCAGGGCGCTGATTAGCGTGCAGGACCAGCGCGTCGGCAGCACGCTTTAACTCCTCGTAGCCCAGTCCTGCTCTGTCCTGCACGTACCAGGTGAACCCCGAGGAGGTGCCCATATCCGAAATGGCCGGCGGGAGCAGGCTCATCGTGACGGCATCCGACACGTTCGCCATGCTGGCCTGGATATGGTCGGCTTCATCCTGAGCCGTCGAGCCCTGCCGATTTTTCCAGTCCTTCAGCGTGGTAAAGGCCATAGCCGAATTCGGTCCCGAACCTGAAAACCCAAACCCCAGGATCATTATGTTGCTTTCAATATCCGGCCGGGCCGCAATTTCCTCTTCAAACTTTTTAACCACGTTGAGGGTGCGCTGCATCGTGGCATCAGAAGGCAGCTGGATTGAGGACATAAAGTAGCCTTGATCTTCGTCCGGCAGAAAGGATGACGGTAACGAAGACATTCCCAAAAACAGCGCAGCGCAAAGCGCAACGTACAGGAACAGCATACGTCCGCTTCGCTTCAGAACAGCACCCAGCCCGACTTCGTAACAGGCCGTGAGCGAACGGAAGCGCGCGTTAAACTTGGCCGCGAATCTTCCACCTCCGCTCTTTCCTGCCTTATGCGGCTTGAGTAACGTTGCGCACAGGGCAGGCGTCAGCGTCAGGGCAAGAAACGCGGATAGCAGTATGGAGACCGCCATGGAAATACAAAATTGTCGGTAGATAATCCCGACGGATCCTTCAGCAAACCCCATGGGGATAAAGACCGCGGTTAGCACCAGCGTGATGCCTATAATCGCCGGGGTGATTTCCTGCATGGCTTGCCGCGTGGCGTCACGCGGGGACAGGCTTTTTTCCTCCATCAGTCGTTCAACGTTTTCTACAACCACAATGGCATCATCCACGATAATCCCTATCGCCAGCACCATGCCGAACATCGTCAGAATATTGATGGAGTAGCCGCTCAATAGCATCACCGTGAAGGTGCCAAGAAGTGCGACGGGAGCAACAATCGCCGGGATAAGCGTACAGCGTATCTTGTGCAGAAACAGCAGCATAACCAGGAAGACGAGGACCATCGCTTCCACAAATGTCTGAACAACTTTCATGATAGAAAGTTTTACAAACGGCGCGGTATCGAAAGGGATCGTAAACGTCATTCCATCGGGTAACACCCGGGAAAGCTCGTCGATGCGCGCCCGTACGCCTGAAGCCGTACTCATTGCATTCGCGCCAGGCGACAGCTGGATTGCCGCCGCCGTTGCGGGCACGCCATTTTCGCGGATACCAAAGGCGTAGCTTTGCAGGCCAGATTCAATCCGCGCAATGTCGGACAGTTTCAGGCGGGCGCCGGATGCGTCAGCTTTCAGGGTGATATTCCTGAACGCCTCGACCGAGGAGAGCTGTCCCTTTATGGTGATGGGATACGTTACCCCTTGCCCTTCAGATGCGGGCTCGTCTCCCGTTTTACCGGGCGAAACCAGGGCATTTTGCTGGCCAACAGCGGTAAGAACATCACTTACCGAGAGCCCATAGCTGTGGAGCTTCATGGGATCCAACCAGATACGCAGCGCTTTTTCGCCGCCAAACAGCTGAACTTTCCCTACGCCGGGCACGCGACGAAGCTCGTCACTGACGTTTCTGGCAAAATAGTCGCTTAAATCGGCTTCTTCAAATTGACCTGTCGTGGATTTCAGCCCCACCATCATTAAAAAGCCAGAATTAGCGGCCTCGACGTTAATGCCGTTTTGTCTTACCGCCTGAGGTAGACGAGGCTCGACGATCTTAATCTGATTCTGCAGGTCCATCTGCGCCAGCTTGATGTCCGTGCCTGGTTTAAACGTGACGGTAATTGATGCTGAACCGGTTGTGTCACTGGATGATTCGAAATAGAGCAAGTTATCGACTCCAGAGATTTCGCGTTCTATTAACGAAACCACCGACGTATTCATGATATCGGGGCTGGCCCCCGGGTAACTGACGGAAATAATGATTCCCGGCGGTGCCACCGCCGGATACTGCGAAATCGGTAAACGGGGAATAGACAGAAGTCCCGCCAGAACGATAAAAAGCGCCACTACCCAGGCAAAAACGGGGCGTTCAATAAAAAAATGAGGCATTAAATTAACGTCCCGTTACGTGAATTTCATCATCAGTGGAAACGCGTTTACCGATGTCCCTGAGCTGCGAAAACTTCTCAAGAAGCTGTGGTGCGTCATCCAGACTCGTCGCGAACATCCACATGTAGGTCATCACGGAATAGATATGTCCGGCGGTGATGCCGGTTGAGCGCGTCATCCAGACGATGGTCAGCGTAAAAAGCACGGCAACAAGTACGCCAACCCACAAATAACCCCACGCCTCGCGGTCAGATAATGCGATACGTAAACGCGCAAGCGTGGAGTAATGTCGGTGAAGGGTGGACGTACCCGCCTTATGAACATAATCCACTTCTTTTTCCAGCCGATTATTCAGGCGCATGAATAGCCATTCATTTTTACGGGCATATCCGGAGACAAATCCGAGCAGGATAAGTACAATCGCAAAGCACATGACGCCGGCCCAACATTCAATAAATAGCAACATGATTGCAGCACCCAAAAGGGAACTCAGCGATGTAATCAGCAGGGGAAGGTGCATTTCAAAGAAATCCACATATTCGCGCGAGAGCGTGACTCTGGCGGCGATTGCCGAATGGTTTAGCTGGTATTTGCGCTGTGCCAGGACGACGGATACCGCAAGTCCGGCATAAATGCGTGCAAACGTGCGGGTGTCTACGCTCCGTCTGGCCGCGCCGATGAACCACATACAAAGTACCATCAGGCCATACAGCGCGGCGTTAAGCGTCTCACCTGCGAGGATGGCATTTATCGCGATACCTGCCAGAACGGGATAAAGTAAAAACGTCACGTTTTCGGCCACCACCAGCAAGAAAGTGACAACCAGTTTTTTCCGGTGCCGTATCGCGAGTTTTTTAAGCGAGTGCATCACACCGGCAGATTCCGAAGAACGGAGATTATTATTAGGATTCATCATTATGGGTAAGTCGTGTCAGACTTTTTGAGTGTATTATTTTTGTGCAAAAAAATGAGGTGGAGAGTCTACCGCGCGCCTGTTTAGCGGAAATGGGTGGTTTGTGGAGGATGTGTGGAGCTCAGATTCAAATCATTCTCATAATAAGGTACAGAGGAGTTCCGCCAAAAAAAATAATCAAATAACACTCGTAATAAAAGATCAGATCTTCGATGTCGGGCATCGCATTTAACAGCACGGTGAACGTAATAATGAGATAAACAAAAATCACCATTAACCAGAAGGCGATGACAAGAAGTTCAGTCAGCGCGCCAGCTTTGTTTTGGATTGATAAAAAGACCACTGACAGTGCGATGCAGCCATACATAATGGGGGTGGAGGGTAGCGTCGAGGCGACTTTTTCGTCCAGTCTGTGTATCAGCACCAGCCAAATATATAATAATCCCCAGGACAGCATCAGGAACAGGGAATATATGCCGATTTTTTTAGGGTGGAAATATTTAGAGAGTTCCATGTTCATTATCTCAGCCAACTTCAGAATGTCTTTAAGAGACAGGATTAATTAGTTACGTTCGATGAAAAGACGGCATATGCCTGAACAGCTATTTTGAACAGGCATTGTCGAGTTTTTATTGTCAGAATGTGTATGCTGTGTGGAGAAATAACCGGGAATTGAAATCCACCCCGGAAAATTTTGTGACCACGGCACTTTTTCCCGAAGACTGTGTCTTATTGTGCTAAAGATGTCTGTAAGCGTGCTCAAAGGGATTTCACCCGCGGAGATAAAATGCACAAAAATACGCTGATCCTTGTTGTTGAAGATGAAGACGAAATCGCCGATATACTGATGAGCTACTTAGAGCGTTCAGGAATGAAAACGCTCAGAGCCAGCCAGGGCGAGCAGGCAATAACGCTTAATCGCCTCCATAAGCCGGATCTCATCTTGCTGGACATTCATCTGCCCCTATGTGACGGCTGGAGCGTACTTACCACGCTTCGTCAGGAAAGTTCTGTCCCCGTTATTATGGTTTCCGCACTCGATCAGGATGTCGATAAACTCATGGGGCTGAGACTGGGCGCGGATGATTACGTGATCAAACCCTTCAATCCTTCAGAAATTGTCGCACGGGTTGAGGCGGTGCTGCGCAGGACGAAACCCACACTTCAGCATGCGGGTTCCCTGCCGCTCAGAACGTCATTTATTACGGTCTATCCGGATGACTTTTACGTGGAAGTCACCGTGGGCGAAGAGGTTATCTCCCCGGTTTTAACGACGACCGAATTTAAATTACTCACCTGGCTGGTGAGATATCCACGAAAGGTTTGTTCCCGCGAAGAGTTACTCAACGCGTGTCTGCCGGAAGGGGATACGCTCGACAGAACGGTCGACAGCCATATGAGCAAGTTGCGAAAAAAACTGGAGCTTGCCGGTCTGTATGGTGTTCCGGAGAGCATCAGAGGCATGGGCTACCGGCTTGGGGAAAAGAAATGAACAAAGAGTCTGTCCTGAGCCGTCAGATCTTAACGTATATGCTGTTGCTGACGTTTACGATCATTGCCATCGCCATACTGGGCTCCTGGTTTTTTTACTCCTTTATTCTGGATCATCTCCCGGGTGGCGCTGCTGCGGGCGATGACGAGCAGATGACGATGTGGGACTGGGTATGGATTGGGACCGCGACAACGATCAGTCTGATTATTGCACTCTTTTTCACGGTCAAACTTTCATCGCGAATACTCACCCCGCTTAACGCAGTAGCGTCCAGCCTGAAAAAGATTTCTCAGGGCGATTTGGACGCCCGGGCATTTTGTACCAGTTCCCGGCTTGGTGAGATCAATCACCTGGTGACGGATTTCAATGAAATGGCGGAAAAATTACAGACGCTGGATATTCAGCGGAAATCCTGGAATGCCGCTATTGCGCATGAGCTGAGAACGCCGGTCACGATCTTACGCGGACGGCTTCAGGGGTTGGTTGACGGTGTTTTTACCCCAGACCCGGTACTGTTTAATAATCTTCTCAAACAGACGGAAGGGTTAACCCGTCTGATTGAGGATCTCCGGGTGATCAGTTCGGGTGGCGGAGCGGGATACACGTTATGCCAGTCCAGAATGGATCTAAAAGGAACAATACAGGATGCACTCGATACATTCATGCCCGAGTTTAACCGTAAGGCATTTACCGTTAATACAGACCTGAGGGAGCAGCAATGCGTATTCGATCCGTTACGCATCAATCAGTGTCTGACCGTTTTATTTGACAATGCCTTACATTATTCAACCTCGCGCACGCTCATCGTGAAAAATGGCGTTTCGGATAAAGGCAATTATATCCTTATTCAGGACGGCGGACCGGGCATCCCCAGGGAGTTTCATGATTTCCTGTTTCAGCCCTTTCAGCGCGATAATGGCGCCAGACATTTGAACCCGGAAGGCTGTGGTTTGGGCCTGTCGGTGGTAAAAGCCATCATGCTGGCGCATGGTGGCGATGTTACCTATACCTTATCGACGCAAAACCACTCGATATTTAAACTCACCTGGTCCGACGCGTGAGTTTCAGCGGCAGGTCAAATACGCCTGCCGGCGATAAATGCCATATTTTTCCTAACTTAGCATCCCATTCCTGCGGGGTAATCGTCAGTTTACCGCGTCTCGGGCTTAAGGTTATTTCACTGAAATAGATTTCATCTTTTTTTAGCATAAGGTCAACGCGGCAGTAGTCAATTCCATCCGCCAGCTCCTGAGAGGCCAACAACGCCTGTCGGAACAAGACCGGTTCGCCAGGATCTGCTGAAGTATTTGGATATTCCATCCGGAAGGGTTGTAAGTTCCAGTGCCTGTCATAAACGTTGATAAACCCTTTGCCGTTATCATCCGTGAAATCCGCTTCTACATAGTGGGCAACGCCATGAAAGCAATGGATCCTCAGCATTTCGGGCGTTGTATTCCTGTCAGCATCATCGAAGAGATCGACAAACGGCTCGCAAAGTATACTCGGCGTAATGTTTTTGTATTGCCATTCGCGCGTGGTGTAGTACAAGTTTTTCTTTAACGCGAGGCTCAGTTTTTTACACGCTTCCTTATAGTTAAATTGCGCTTTGTTTGTACATATTATTGTGCTGCCGCTGTCATGGTTGCACTTAAGGACGAATTTGTCAGGGAGTACTGAAAAATCAATCTGCGACGCTCGGGAATAAACGCCAATTAATGGCACCGTTTTCACTCGTTTTGTTCTGGAGGAAACGTATGCCCGAACGGCGAGTTTATCGGCGAGCATCGTGTAGAGGTTATTATGATCATAGACCAGACGATGACATATTTTTTCACTCAACGTAGTGGGTGATTGAATGTCTGGGATTCTCCCTGAGGCTTTTTTAAGCCTGGTAGTATGGAAATGCAGATCTGTGATTAAAAAAGAGCGGCATTTTCTTATTAGATATTCAGTGTATTTGAGAACGTAAGTGGCGTTATTCATTTCTTCTCCTCCGTAATTTATGGGTATTCTGGAGGGGAACTATTGATTTATTTTGTGTGAAATATGGAGCAGGAGTGGAGACGAAAAAGCAAAGGATTAAATAGCGTATGCAAACTATTTAATCCTTAATTCAGCTGAGTAATTTAGTTCAGTGCCGCCTCAGGGGCGTCTATCTCGTGCTTATCGATCTTTTCTCCACGCATCGGCGGTCAATGCTTCACCGAAATGCCCGGCGATGAGCCGTTTCGTCAAATCGTGCAGCGGAGAGGCCAGCACATCAGCCGTACTTCCTCGTTCGACAACTTCACCCTGGTGCATCACCATGACCTGGTCGCTGATGTGTTTCATCATGCCAAGATGCTGGGTCACGTAGATATAAGAGATACCCTGTTTTTCCTGTAATTCCAGCATCAGGTTAATTAACTGCGAACGCATCGACATATCCAGCGAGGCAAGGGCTTCATCGGCAATAATCACCTTTGGACGCAGAATCAACGCGCGTGCCAGCCCCAGACGTTGTTTCTGACCCGGTGCAAGCATGTGCGGGTAGTAGCTCACATGATCGGGAAGCAGTCCAACTAAACGCAGCGTTTCGACGATGCGTTTACGCCGGGCTTCAGGCTCCAGGTCGGTATTCAACCGCAGCGGGAAATCCAGGATCTGCGAAATTCGCTGGCGCGGATTGAGGGAAGTAGACGGATCCTGAAAGATCATGCGGATGCGCTGGCTGCGGAAAGAGTAGTCACCAAATTTTAGCGGGTGATCGTCAATCAGCACTTCGCCATCGGTTGGCTCAACCATGCCCGCCAGCATTTTCGCCAGCGTGGATTTTCCGGACCCGTTCTCGCCAATGATCGCCAGCGTCTGTTTCTCGCGCAGTGTGAAGCTCAGCGGCTTAACCGCCTCTACGGTCTGGCGATGAAAGAGCCCTGTGCGGTAGCGAAAGGTCTTACTCAGGTTACGAACTTCCAGTAAGGTTTCGACCATTTCACTCTCTCTCCATGTTCAGCGGGAAATGACAGGCGTACAGGTGGCTTTTCGCCCCTGTGAGACGCGGCGTCTCAATGCATTTACGCTGAGCGTAGGGACAACGTGGCCCCAGACGGCAGCCAATAGGCAACGACTCCAGCAGGGGAATGGCACCCGGCAAGGTATTCAGACGGCTTTTATGCGGCATCGCGCTACCGAAATCCGGTATCGCGCGGATCAGAGCCTGGGTGTATGGATGATGCGGTGTATTCACCAGATCTTCACTGACGGCAGTTTCGACCGTCTGACCGCAATACATCACGTCAATTTTATCCGCCCATTTGCTCAGCATCTGCAGGTCATGGCTGATCAGCAAAATGGTGGTGTTATTGTTCTGATTAAGACGCGTCAGCAGGCGGAAAATTTGCGCCTGCGTGGTGGGCTCCATCGCGTTTGTGGGTTCATCGGCAATCAGCAGGCGCGGCTGGTTTGCCAGCGCGATGGCAATCATCACTTTTTGACATTCGCCGTCGGTCAGTTCGTAAGGGAAGCTGCGCATCGCGTCTTTGTGATCTTTAATCCCCACACGGTGCAGTAGCTCAATGGCACGGCGCTTGCGCCAGCCAAAACGCTGCCACCAGCGTCCTTTATAGGTCCAGCCGGGGATGTTCTGCATCAGCTGTTTACCCACGCGCTCGGACGGGTCAAGACAGGATTGCGGCTCCTGGAAAATCATCGATACGTTATGACCCACCAGCTTGCGGCGTTCCCGAGGGGAGAGGCGCAGCAGGTCGATATCATCAAAGCGCATGCGGTCAGCGGTGACGCGCCAGTTGTCCTTCGCCACGCCGCAGATGGCTTTGGCGATCAAGCTCTTACCGGAGCCAGATTCTCCCACCAGCCCGCGGATTTCGCCTTCAGCAAGCGTGATGCTGATGCGGTCCACGGCCTTCACCCAGCCTTCACCGGTCTTGAATTCGATGGTCAGGTTGCGGATATCAAGTAACGGCATTATTCCACCCCCGCATTAATCGCACGGCGAATGCCGTCGCCCAGCAGGTTGACCAGCAGTACGCTCACCATAATGGCCGCCCCTGGCAGCATGACCGTCCAGGGTGCGACATAGATAAGCTCCAGGGCATCACCGAGCATTGCACCCCATTCAGGGGAGGGCAGTTGCGCCCCCAGGTCGAGGAAACCCAGCGCGGCGATGTCCAGGATAGCCATCGACAGGGCGCGGGTGATCTCTGTGACCAGTCCGGCAGCAATGTTCGGCAATACGGCAAACCACAAAATATTAAACGTGGTCGCGCCGTCCAGACGGGCCGCGACAACGTACTCTTTTTCCAGTTCGTCATGCACCAGGCTGTATACCGAGCGAACCAGGCGCGGCAGGATCGCCAGCCAGACGGCAAACATCGCGTGTGACAGATGTGGCCCAGCGAACGCCACGACAATAATGGCAAGCAGCAAAGACGGAATAGAGAGCAGGGTATCCAGAATGTGGTTCAGCACCGCCGAACGCAGGCCGTGAGTAGAGCCTGCAAAAATGCCCAGCGCCAGGCCGCAGATCGTGGCCGCCAGCGTCACCACAAACGCACCGCCCACCGTCGGGGCCGCGCCGCTCAGAAGACGGCTTAACACGTCACGTCCAAGATCGTCAGTCCCGAGGAAGAAGGAGACTTCACCATAGCGGGACCACGAAGGCGGCAAAAGTTGATAGCCGAGGAACTGCTGATCGATGCCATACGGTGCAAACCACGAACCCAACACGCACAGCAAGGCCAGGCCAGCGCAGCCGTAAAGGCCGATCATTGCCGTGGTGTCACCATAGAATTTACGCCACACGGTACGTAGCGCACCGGGCGTGCGCTTTTCACTGTATACGCTATCGTAAGGCATACCATTCCTTATGCTTCAGAGGGTTGGCCATGGCACCCAAAATATCGGAAAGAACGTTCACAATAATCACCAGTGAGCCAATCACCATCACACCGGCGGAGATCGCTGCGTAATCCTGCTGGCGAATGGCGTTGATCATCCAGCGCCCCAGACCCGGCCAGCTAAAGACCATCTCCGTGATCATCGCCAGCGTGAGCATGGTAGAGAATTGTAATCCCAGGCGGGGAATAACCGGCGGCAGCGCATTGTGCAGCACATGGCGACGCAGAATAGTCAGACGCGACAGCCCGCGCGTGGCGGCAGCTTTGACGTAGTTTTGATCGAACACCTCAATGGTGCTGATGCGCATCAGGCGGATCACTTCGGTGGTAGGCGCAACGGCTAAAGTCAGAACCGGCAGCACCATATGACGCAGCGCACTCATGATCATCTCATCGCGCCAGACCGAATCCGAAAGCCATGCATCGATGATGGCAAACCCGCTCACCGTTTTAACCGTATAAAGCAGATCGAATCGCCCGGAAACCGGCAGCCAGCCCAGCGTCAGAGAGAAGAAGAGGGTGAGCAGCAGCGCCAGCCAAAATACCGGGATTGAGAAGCCGAGCAGGGCAATGGCGCTGATAAATTTATCCTGCCATTTATTGCGATAAATGCCCGCCAGCATCCCCACGGGAATGCCCACCATCAAAGCAAAGCCAAACGCCAGGATGCACAGCTCCATGGTCGCCGGGAAAACCTCTTTCAACTGTTCTGAAATCAGCTGTCCGTTAATGCTGGAAACCCCGAAGTCCCAGTGCAGTACGCCGTTAAACCAGAACAGCCACGCATCCCACAGTGACGATCCCTGAAGCGGGGCGTGGGGCGTGAAATAGCTCAGGCTAAAGCCCACGAAGGTCAAAAAGAACAGCGTAACCAGCAGCAACAGCAGACGGCGCAAGGTAAATATGATCATGGTTTCTTCACCTCTTGCTCTTTTTCACGAGTGACCCCTGCGAAGGAGGCGTTGCCAAACGGACTCAGTACCAGCCCTTTAATATCGTACCGATAGGCCTGCAAACGCAGGGATGAGGCCAGCGGGAGCACCGGGAGTTCCCGAGCCAGAATATCCTGAGCTTCATCGTACGCTTCTATACGCGACGCAAGCTGCTGTGAGGCGAGCGCTTTTTGTAACACGGCATCAAATTCCCGATGACACCAGTGCGCGTAGTTGGTCTGCGAGTTAATCGCGGCGCAGCTGAGCAAGGGGCGGAAGAAGCTGTCCGGGTCGTTACTGTCGGTAGACCAGCCCGCCAGCGTCAAATCATGGTTCATATCCATCAGGCGAGCCTCCTGGAAACGACCTTCGACAGGGACGATGATCACTTTAACGCCCACCTGCGCCATATCGGCCTGCAACAGTTCCGCTGTTTTCAGCGGGCTTGGGTTCCACGCCTGTGAACTGGTCGGCACCCAGAGTTGCAGCGTCAGGTTTTCCGCTCCCAGAGCCTTGAGCTGTTCGCGCGCTTTCGCCGGATTGTATTCCGTAATTTTAGCTTCGCCGTCGTAGGCCCAGGAGGCTCTCGGTAAAATAGAAGCCGCCGTTTCTGCGGTACCGTAGTAAATCGACTGCATCAGACGCTGGTTATTGATCGCTAACGCCAGCGCGTGGCGAACGGCAGGATTGTTCAGCGGCGGTTTGTCGGTGTTGAACGCCAGATAGGCAATGTTCATCCCCGGACGCAATGTCAGGCGCAGACGCGGATCGTCACGCAGAATGGTCAGCTGGCTGGCTGCTGGCCAGGCAAGCACATCGCACTCACCGGTTAACAGCTTCGAAAGACGTCCTGTACCGCCAGAGCCCAGATCAACAACCACCTGGGGCATCAGCGGCGTGCCGCGCCAGAAATGTTCGTGACGCTGCAGGCGAATAAACTGCCCGGCACGATACTCTGCAAGCTGGAACGGGCCCGTGCCGACAGGCTGGCGGTCGAGCAGTTCCTGGCGATCTTTTTTCGTCAACGTAGCCGCGTATTCTGCCGACATCACTGACGCATAGTGTGTTGCCAGATGCCAGAGAAAAGAGGCATCCGGGCGAACCAGCCGGAACTCCACCGTCCGGTTATCCAGCTTGCGCACGCTTTTGACGGTATCGGCAAACTGCAGACTGTCGAAATAGGGGAAGTTTCCGCCATTAACGTTATGCCACGGATGGTGACGGTCAAAGATGCGCTGGAAGGTAAACACCACGTCATCCGCGTTCAGTTTGCGGGTGGGGGTAAACCATGGCGTGCGCTGGAAGTCGACATCATCGCGGAGATGGAAACGGTAGGTTGCGCCGTTATCCAGCACTTCCCAGCTCTCAGCAAGCTCTGGCACCAGGCGGTAGGTATACGGATCAACATCAAGCAGACGATCGTACAGCTGTGCTGCCAGCGTATCGACAATCAGGCCGCTACCCGCTTTTTGCGGGTTAAAGGTATCAACTTGCCCGCTGACGCAATAGACAAATCCGCTATCGCGAATATCAGGGAGCTCAGATCGCTCAGGCGCAGCAACAGCCAGGTTGCTGAACAGACCGAGTGCCAACAAGGACGATAAAACCAGACGCATAATTTTTAAGGTTTTTAGGTTCGATCTGCAAAGTGTATCGCACTTACACCTGCTTCGTAAAAATGTCTGCAGATAAGTGCTGATAATGTCAGCGCATTTGATGCTTTTTGAGCAATGCCCTTAATTGATGGTAGGTCAGACCCAGCAAATCAGCCGCCTGTTTCTGGTTATATTTCGCCTGCTGGAGGCTCTGTTCCAGTAACTGCTGTTCCTGCTTATGCTGAAATTGACGCAAATCGAGCGGCAGAGACGGCGCGTCAGTGTTATCGACAGGCACAACAGCGGGCCGAGCGTTGCGCTTAAACGGGTCGAGAATAATGTTGTCCAGTTCGGTTTCGCTGCTGCCGTGGCGATAAACCGAACGCTCTACCACGTTTTTCAGTTCACGAATATTCCCCGGCCACGGGTAGCCGAGCAGGGTTTCTGTGGCGTAATCGCTGAAGCCGGGGAAAAGAGGCAGACCCAGCTCACGGCACATCTGGATGGCAAACTGCTCTGCCAGCAGCATGATGTCGCTGCGCCTTTCACGCAGCGGCGGCAGTTGTACGACGTCAAACGCCAGCCTGTCGAGCAGGTCTGCGCGAAATTTATCTTCCGCCACCATTTCCGGCAGATTGGCGTTGGTCGCGCAGACCAGACGCACGTTAACCTGCAGCGGCTGGCTTCCGCCGACGCGCTCCAGCTCGCCATATTCAATGACGCGCAGCAGCTTTTCCTGAACCAGCATTGGGGCTGTCGCCAGTTCATCGAGGAACAGTGTGCCGCCATCTGCACGCTCGAACCGTCCGGGATGGCGTTTTTGTGCACCGGTAAACGCGCCCGCTTCATGACCAAAGAGTTCAGTGTCGAGCAGATTCTCATTCAACGCCGCGCAGTTAAGGGAAATAAATGGCCCATCCCAGCGCCCGGATAAATAGTGGAGACGGTTGGCTATCAGTTCCTTACCCGTACCGCGCTCGCCGATAATGAGCACCGGTTTATTGAGAGGTGCCAGGCGCGAAACCTGTTCAAGCACTTCAAGAAAACTGTTCGCTTCACCCAGTAAGTTGTCTTTGTATCCGGTCATGATGAAATTAACCACTCCTTAGTGATATTCACCAGGTGAGGATAGTGCCATAATGTGTAAATATCAATCAAATCTAATAATATCAATGAGATAAAAAGTTGGCATGGGATTTGTATTATCTCTGTAGCAGGGCATCGCCCGATAACACAAATATGAGGATTTGATTATGGGTATTTTTTCTCGTTTTGCCGACATCGTGAACGCCAACATCAACTCACTGCTTGAGAAAGCGGAAGATCCGCAGAAGCTGGTGCGCCTGATGATTCAGGAAATGGAAGACACGCTGGTTGAAGTGCGTTCCACCTCCGCTCGTGCGCTGGCTGAGAAAAAGCAGCTCACGCGTCGCATTGAGCAGGCGACCACCCAGCTCAACGAATGGCAGGAAAAAGCCGAACTGGCGTTACGTAAAGATAAAGAAGACCTCGCTCGTGCCGCGCTGATTGAAAAACAGAAGTTGTCAGATGTTGTCACCGCGCTCGAACACGAAGTGACGCTGGTTGATGACACGCTCTCTCGTATGAAGAAAGAGATCGGCGAGCTTGAGAATAAACTCAGCGAAACCCGAGCGCGTCAACAGGCGCTGACGCTTCGCCACCAGGCGGCAAGCTCTTCCCGTGACGTTCGCCGTCAGCTGGACAGCGGTAAGCTGGACGAAGCGATGGCCCGTTTCGAATCTTTCGAACGCCGTATCGACCACATGGAAGCGGAAGCGGAAAGTCACAGTATCGGTAAGCAGAAAACGCTGGATCAGCAGTTTGCCGATTTGAAAGCCGACGACGAAATCAGCGAGCAGCTGGCGGCGTTGAAAGCCAAAATGAAGCAAGACAACCAGTAATAATTCGTGCGGCACCTGAGCGTGCCGCATCATAAAACAAGGAGTACACATGAGCGCGCTTTTTCTGGCAATTCCCCTGACCATTTTCGTGCTGTTCGTTCTGCCGATTTGGTTATGGCTGCACTACAGTAACCGCTCTTCGCGTGGAGAGCTTTCTCAGAGTGAGCAACAACGTCTTGTGCAGCTTACCGATCAGGCGAATAAGATGCGCGATCGCATTCAGGCGCTGGAAGCTATCCTGGATGCAGAACATCCGAACTGGAGGGAGCGTTAATGTCTGGACTGAACCTGAACAAAAAATTGTGGCGCATCCCGCAGCAGGGCATGGTACGCGGCGTTTGTGCTGGATTGGCCCATTATCTCGATGTACCGGTGAAACTGGTGCGTGTGGTGACGGTATTATCCATTTTCTTTGGTCTGGCTTTTATTACTCTGGTGGCCTATATCGTGCTGTCGTTTGTGCTCGATCCCATGCCTGACGGTGAACTGGCGGCGGAAGGCGCACCGACCAGCAGCGATCTGCTCAACGCCGTTGATGATCAACTGGCTGAAGGGGAGAAGCGGCTGCGGGAAATGGAACGCTATATCACCTCTGATACCTTTACGCTGAGAAGCCGTTTTCGTCAGCTTTAAGAGAGAACATTAATGAAACAAAACTGGCAACAGGCCGGTCAGAAGGTAAAACCCGGCCTGAAAATCGCAGGTAAACTGGTCCTGCTGACAGCGTTGCGTTACGGTCCGGCCGGTGTGGCGGGCTGGGCGATAAAATCTGTTGCCCGTAAACCGGTCAGAATGCTGCTTGCCGTGGCGCTGGAACCGATGCTGCAGAAACTGGCAAAACGCGTTTCTCGTCGATACTTTTCCTGACCCTTCCTGATTGCGTTAGCCCTTTCTCACCCGAGAGAAGGGCTAGCGGCGTTTCTGCCTGGCATCTCTGTCTTTTTATTCTTTCTTTGCTGTAGCTCACATTACTGCTCTGCGCTGCTTTGTCAGGGCCATTTTATGCTTCCTGGTCCGTTGACAGATATTTTCCATGGGAGTAGATTGCGATCCGTGGGACCGCTACCATGGAAAACAAAGTGAACGCGAAAATTAATAAACTCATTGATCTTATTTACGGGGAAACCTTTACTGATAGACATCGCAAGGTGTTATTGGAAAAAATCGGTAATGCCGCTTCTCTTATTACGGAAAAACGTAAATCCGGCTGGGATGAAAAAGATGTCGTCCTCATTACCTATGCCGATCAGTTTTCGGCAGCAGGGGAGAACGCGCTGCCGGTGTTTACCCGTTTTTATAATAAGTGGCTTTCTCATTCCTTTTCTCATGTCCATCTTCTGCCTTTTTATCCGTGGTCCTCTGACGATGGTTTTTCTGTTATCGATTATCATGAAGTGGCACCAGAAACCGGAACCTGGAGTGATATTGCTGAATTAAAACAGTCCGCCAGCCTGATGTTTGATTACGTATGCAATCATATGTCGGCAAAAAGCCAATGGTTTGCAAACTATTTACAGCAAACGCCTGGCTATGAAGATTTCTTTATCTCCGTCGATCCGAAAACAGACTTATCCGCCGTGACGCGCCCGCGAGCGTTACCGCTTCTGACGCCTTTTACGCTTCATGACGGCAGCGTCCGCCACCTGTGGACCACCTTTAGCGAAGACCAGATCGATCTGAACTTTGCTTCGCCGGACGTGTTAATTGCCATGGTGGATGTACTGCTTCATTACCTGATGGAAGGGGCGAATTACATCCGTCTCGATGCCGTGGGTTTTATGTGGAAAATCCCCGGAACACATTGCATCCATCTGGAACAAACCCACCAGCTCATCCAGCTATTCCGCGCGATTACCGAGGCTGTGGCACCGGGAACGGTCATCATCACCGAAACAAACGTTCCGCATAAAGACAACATCTCTTATTTCGGCAACGGCGAAAATGAAGCGCAGATGGTGTATCAGTTCTCTTTACCGCCGCTGGTGTTGCATGCCATCCATCGTCAGGATGTCCGCACCCTGAGCCAGTGGGCCTCATCGCTGGAACTCCCTTCCACGAAAACCACCTGGTTCAACTTTTTAGCTTCGCATGATGGTATCGGCCTGAATCCGTTACGCGGGATTTTACCTGAGTCCGACATCCTTTCGCTGGTGGAAAAACTTCAGGAGGAAGGGGCTCTGGTTAACTGGAAAAATAACCCTGACGGAACGCGAAGTCCCTATGAAATTAATGTTACCTATCTGGACGCATTAAGCCCAAAAAATGCAGCTGATAACGAACGTATTGCACGATTTATTCTGGCGCATGCGGTCTTATTGAGTTTCCCTGGCGTGCCTGCCATTTATATTCAAAGTGTGCTGGGCTCACGTAATGATTATGAAGGCGTTGAGCGACTTGGATATAACCGCGCAATCAATCGCAAAAAATACATTGCCGGTGAGATTGATTCAAAACTTTCAAACACAACAGGCATTCGCCATAAAATATTTAAACAGTTAAGCGAGTTGATTGCGATACGCAGAACGGAACAGGTTTTCCATCCGGATAGTCACGCATTTTTCGAAACATCCGGAAAACATATTCTTAAAATTATTCGCGTGGCAGAAAAGGGTGAGCGAATAACGGCATTTTTTAACTTTAGCCAACATATTCAGACCGTGAATTCTGAAGGGATATCCGGTACGGAGCTGATTACGAAACAGAATATTAGCGGTACGACTCTGACCCTTAATCCATGGCAGGTGATGTGGATTAAAGAAAACTAAAAAGGACCTCAAAAATGAAGATGACCAAAATTGTGCTGATGTCAGCACTGGCTTCGTGCGCCTTGATATCAGGATGTAAGGACGACAAGCCATCGAACGTCACCATTGAATTTATGCATTCGTCGGTGGAGCAGGAACGTCAGGCCGTCATTACGAAACTGATTGAGAAATTCGAGAAGGAAAACCCAACCATCACGGTGAAACAGGTACCGGTGGAAGAGGATGCCTACAACACCAAGGTCATCACTCTGGCCCGTACCGGCGCATTGCCGGAAGTGATCGAAGTCAGCCATGACTACGCAAAGGTGATGGACAAAGAGCAGTTGCTGGATCGGGACGCGATCGGTGAAGCGATTAAAGCCGTAGGTGAAGACACCTTCTACGACGGCATTCTTCGCGTGGTTCGTACTGAAGACGGCACGGCGTGGACCGGCGTTCCTGTCAGTGCCTGGCTGTCCGGCGTCTGGTACCACAAAGACATCCTGGCGGCTGCGGACATTGAAGAGCCGCATAACTGGGAGCAGTTGCTGCAAGCCAGTCAGAAACTCAACGATCCGGGCAAGAAACACTACGGCATTGCGTTGCCAACGGCAGAAAGTGTGATGACGGAACAGGCATTCTCCCAGTTCGCCCTTTCGGGAGGCGCAAACGTCTTTGATGCGAAAGGTGACGTGGAGATTGATACGCCAGAGATGACGAAAGCGCTGGCCTTTTATAAAGCGCTGGCGGCAACCACCATGCCTGGATCAAACGATGTCATGGAGATCAAAGACGCCTTTATGAACGGCTCCGCGCCGATGGCCGTTTACTCCACCTACATCCTGCCGGCGGTCTTCAAAGACGGCAATCCCGCGAACCTGGGCTTTGTGGTCCCGACTGAAAAATCCTCTGCGGTCTACGGCATGATCACATCACTGACGATCACCACAGGCCAAACCGAAGAGGAAACCAAAGCGGCAGAGAAATTTGTCACCTGGATGGAGCAGGCTCAGAACGCAACAGACTGGGTCATGATGTCGCCTGGTGCAGCGTTGCCCGTGAACAAACGGGTTGTGGGCACGGAAACCTGGAAAAACAACGATGTGATTAAAGCGTTTGGGCAACTGCCTTACGAGCTGATCGCCCAATTCCCGAACGTGCAGGTGTTTGGTGCCGTGGGTGACAAAAACTTCACCCGCATGGGCGATGTCACGGGTTCCGGCATTATCAGTTCTATGGTGCATAACGTCACGGTAGGTCAACAAGATCTCAGTGCAACGTTAAGCAACAGCCAGAAGCGACTGACTGACCTGATTTCACAACGATAGGAGCGCTTTGCGAAGGGAATTATGAAGACGTTGTTTTCTGGTCGTTCAGATATGCCTTTCGCCATGCTGCTGTTGGCCCCCAGCCTGATTTTGCTGGGGGGCCTGGTGGCCTGGCCGATGATTTCCAACATTGAAATCAGTTTCTTACGCTTGCCGCTCAACCCGCGCATCGATGCCGTGTTTGTTGGGCTGGATAACTACATCCGTATTCTGAGCGATGCTGCGTTCTGGCACTCGCTGTGGATGACGTTCTGGTACACCGCGCTGGTCGTTTTGGGCAGTACGGGCCTTGGGCTGGCCGTCGCCATCTTCTTTAACCGTGAATTTCGCCTGCGCAAAACGGCCCGTTCACTGGTGATTTTATCCTACGTTACGCCGTCAATTTCGCTGGTGTTTGCCTGGAAGTACATGTTCAACAACGGCTACGGCATTGTGAACTATCTGGGCGTTGACCTGCTGCATCTGTATGACCAGGCACCGCTGTGGTTTGACAACCCCGGCAGCAGTTTTGTGCTGGTGGTGCTGTTTGCCATCTGGCGCTATTTCCCCTATGCGTTCATCTCGTTTCTGGCCATTTTGCAGACCATTGATAAGTCGTTATATGAAGCGGCTGAAATGGATGGCGCGAATGCCTGGCAGCGTTTTCGCATTGTCACATTGCCCGCGATCATGCCGGTTCTGGCAACGGTGGTTACGCTGCGAACCATCTGGATGTTCTACATGTTTGCGGATGTCTATCTGCTGACAACGAAGGTCGATATTTTGGGCGTCTATCTCTATAAAACGGCCTTTGCCTTCAACGATCTGGGTAAAGCCGCCGCTATCTCCGTGGTGCTGTTCGTGATCATCTTCGCCGTCATTCTGCTGACCAGAAAAAGGGTAAACCTCAATGGCAACAAATAAACGCGTGCTGGGCCGTATCGGTTTTTATCTGGGGCTGGCGGTGTTCCTCATCATCACGCTGTTCCCGTTCTTCGTTATGCTGATGACGTCGTTTAAAAGCGCCAAAGAGGCGATCTCACTGCATCCGACGATTCTGCCGCAGGAGTGGACGTTGCAGCATTACGTCGACATCTTTAACCCACTGATTTTCCCGTTTGTGGATTACTTCCGCAACAGCATGGTGGTCTCGCTGACTTCATCAGTGATTGCGGTGTTTCTCGGTACATTGGGTGCTTACGCCTTGTCCAAACTGCGTTTTAAAGGACGCACGACGATCAATGCGAGTTTTTACACCGTCTACATGTTCTCCGGGATTTTATTGGTGGTGCCGCTGTTCAAAATCATCACCGCGCTCGGGATCTACGATACCGAACTGGCGCTGATTATCACCATGGTGACCCAGACGTTGCCGACCGCGGTATTCATGCTGCGCAGCTACTTCGACACCATTCCGGACGAAATAGAAGAAGCCGCGATGATGGACGGTCTTAACCGTCTGCAAATCATCTTCCGCATCACCGTGCCGCTGGCGATTTCCGGTCTGGTGTCGGTGTTTGTCTACTGCTTCATGGTGGCATGGAACGACTATCTGTTTGCCTCCATTTTCCTGTCCAGCGCCAGCAATTTCACCCTGCCGGTAGGACTCAACACCCTGTTTAGCACGCCAGATTACATCTGGGGTCGCATGATGGCGGCATCGCTGGTGACGGCACTGCCTGTGGTCATCATGTACGCGCTGTCTGAACGTTTTATTAAAAGTGGTTTGACCGCCGGTGGCGTGAAGGGCTGAGGCGGCCAATTTTAACAAGGAGTCAGTCATGAAAAAGTTAGTTGCGACAGCGCCCCGCGTGGCGGCGCTGGTGGAATATGAAGATCGTCCTGTTGCCGTTCACGAAGTGAAAATTCGTGCCCGCTTTGGCGCGCCGAAACACGGCACTGAAGTGGTGGATTTCCGCGCGGCAAGCCCGTTTATCGATGAAGAGTTCAACGCCGAGTGGCAGATGTTCACGCCACGTGAAGAGGGCGCGGCTCGCGGTATTGAGTTCGGTAAATTCCAGCTGGGGAACATGATCGTCGGCGACATTATCGAATGCGGGGCTGACGTGACGGAATACCAGATCGGCGATCGCGTCTGCTGCTACGGTCCGCTGCAGGAGACGGTGATCGTTAACGCGGTGAACAACTACAAGCTGCGCAAAATGCCGCAGGGGTCGTCCTGGAAAAATGCCGTTTGCTACGATCCGGCGCAATTCGCCATGAGTGGCGTGCGTGATGCCAATGTCCGTGTAGGTGATTTTGTGGTTGTTGTCGGGCTGGGGGCGATTGGTCAGATCGCGATTCAGCTGGCGAAGAAAGCTGGCGCGTCAGTGGTCATCGGTGTCGATCCTATCGAACATCGCTGTGAGATTGCTCGCCGTCATGGCGCAGACCACTGCCTGAACCCAATCGGTACTGATGTCGGTCTTGAAATCAAAAAGCTGACCGGTAAGCAGGGCGCGGATGTGATTATCGAAACCAGTGGCTTTGCCGATGCGCTGCAATCTGCACTGCGCGGTCTCGCTTACGGCGGAACCCTCTCCTACGTGGCGTTCGCCAAGCCGTTTGCGGCAGGATTCAACCTCGGTCGCGAAGCGCATTTCAACAACGCGAAAATTGTTTTCTCCCGCGCCTGCAGTGAACCGAACCCGGATTACCCGCGCTGGAGCCGCAAGCGTATTGAAGAGACCTGCTGGGAATTGCTGATGAACGGTTATCTCAATTGCGAGGATCTGATCGACCCGGTTGTCACCTTTACCACCAGCGCTGAGAGCTACATGAAATATGTCGATCAGCACCCTGAACTGAGCATCAAAATGGGCGTCACTTTTTAAGCTAAGGACAGCAAATCATGAAAATCGCAACACAAAACCAGGCCTTTTTCCCGACCAACATCATGGAAAAATTCGAGTACATCAAAGCGATGGGTTTTGATGGCTACGAAATTGATGGCCGCCTGCTGGTGGAAAACCTCGATGAAGTAAAAGCCGCTATCAAAGCTACCGGCCTGCCGGTAACAACCGCGTGCGGCGGATACGATTGCTGGCTCGGTGATTTCATCGAAGAGCGCCGTCTGAACGGACTACAGCAGATTGAACGTATTCTGGAAGCGTTGGCAGAGGTGGGCGGCAAGGGGATTATCGTCCCTGCGGCCTGGGGGATGTTTACCTTCCGTCTGCCGCCAATGACCTCTCCACGCAGCCTGGACGGTGACCGCAAAGCAGTCAGCGCCTCCCTGCGCTGGCTGGATGAAGTGGCAGCACGCACCGGGACGACGGTATACCTGGAGCCGCTGAACCGCTATCAGGACCATATGATCAACACCCTGGCGGATGCGCGTCGTTACATCGAAGAGAATGCGCTCAAACACGTGCAGATCATCGGTGATTTCTATCATATGAACATTGAAGAAGATTCGCTAACGGATGCGCTGCACCACAACCGCGATCTGCTGGGTCATGTGCACATTGCAGATAACCACCGCTACCAGCCGGGCAGCGGCAGCCTCGATTTTGCCAGCCTGTTCGATCGGCTGCGTGCTGACAATTATCAGGGTTACGTGGTGTATGAGTGTCGTGTTCGTGCTGACAATCCTGCGCAGGCTTATCAGGATTCGCTCACCTATTTGCGTGAATGCTAAGGATGACATGCGTGATGAGTGCTTCAACACCTTCGCCTCTGCGCGTCGCCATCATTGGTGCCGGACAGGTCGCGGACAAAGTTCATGCCTCGTATTACGCCACGCGCAGTGATATTCAGATGGTGGCTGTCATGGACAGCCGCCCTGAACAGGCACAGGCGTTTGCGGAACGTCATGGGATCCCGTCTTCATGGCAGGACACGCGAACCATGCTGGAGACGGTCAGACCGGATGTGGTGAGCGTTTGTTCGCCTAACCGGTTTCACTTTGAACATGTTATGGCGGCGCTCGACGCCGGATGCCATGTCATGTGTGAAAAGCCGCCCGCCATGACGCCACAGCAGGCCGAACAGATGCGTACCGCTGCCCGTAAGGCGGGAAAAGTGCTGGCGTATGATTTTCACCACCGGTTTGCACGCGATACGCAATTGCTGCGTGAGGCCGTGTTGAATGGCGTCCTGGGCGAGATCTACTTCACGACGGCGCAGGCGCTGCGTCGATGTGGCGTGCCGGGCTGGGGCGTCTTTACGAACAAATCGTTGCAGGGCGGCGGACCGTTGATCGATATCGGCATTCATATGCTGGATGCCGCCATGTATGTCCTGGGGTTCCCAGCGGTAAAACGGGTCACGGCGCACAGCTTCCAGCGACTGGGAAACAGGAAAAACAGTGGCCAGTTTGGTGAGTGGGATCCGGCTCAGTTTACGGTCGAAGATGCGCTGTTCGGCACGATTGAATTCTGCAACGGGGGCATCCTGCGTCTGGATACCTCGTTTGCCCTGAATATTCGCGAGCAGTCGATCATGAATGTCTCATTCTGCGGTGAAAAGGCCGGGGCAACGCTGTTCCCGGCACATATTTACACTGACGAGGCCGGGGTATTACAGACCCTCACGCAGCGTGAAGACGCTGATGACCAACGGCATTTGCGCAGTATGGACGCCTTTGTTCGTCACGTGCAGGGAGAGCCGGTCATGATTGCTGATGCGGAGCAGGGGCTGGTTATCCAGCAGCTTGTTGCCGCGCTTTATGAATCAGCAGAAACAGGGGAAAGCGTGACGTTATGCTGAACGTGTCTGTATTAACCGACCCGGGCTTTTGTCCACACAGCCTGAACAAATTCGCTTCTGTTATGGCCTGCGGCAATGGCTATATGGGCATTCGCGCTGCGCATGAGGAAGACTATACCCAGCAAACCAGAGGAATGTATCTGGCGGGGCTGTATCATCGCGCAGGTCGGAACGAGACCAATGAACTGATCAACCTGCCGGATATTACAGGCATCGAGGTTGAACTGGACGGTGTGAATTTTACCCTCCTGTCAGGGGATATCCTGAGCTGGCAGCGCGAGCTGGATTTTGCCAACGGCGAACTGCGTCGCACGGTTCTCTGGCGCGCGCCCGATGGGAATCGCTATCGTCTGGATAGCCGTCGCTTTGTGTCACTCGATCAACTACCTTTGGCGGCAATGCAACTGTCGATCACGCCGCTGGATGCTGCATCCCAGGTGGTGTTGAAAACAGGTATTGATGCGACCCAAACCAACAGCGGCAGACAGCATCTGGATGAAGTTTCTGTCAGAGTCTTTGACCAGCATTACCTGCAGGGTGTCTATGAAACCCAGGATCGCGCTGCAGAGGTGGTAATCTCTACAAGCTGCCGTCTGTCGTCGGACAGCAGCGATAGCTGCTTTAGCGCGAAAAATCGTCGCGTAATGGCACATCATTCGCTGACGCTTCCTGCCGGTGACACTGTCACACTTGAAAAACTGGTGTGGATCACTCACCGCAAGGACAAAACGCTCTCGCAGGAAACTTATGCGCGCAATGCGCTGGCCGATCTCAAAGTGTGTGCGGCAAAAGGTTACGCATCGCTGCTGGAGAACTCCGCGCGTGCCTGGGAGAACGTCTGGCGTGACGCGCGGGTTGACGTGACATCCACGGACAAACAGGATCAGATGGCGCTTGATTATGCTGTCTGGCATCTGACAACCATGACGCCAGCGCATGACGAGCGAAGCAGTATCGCCGCCAAAGGCTTGACCGGGGAAGGGTACAAAGGTCACATCTTCTGGGATACCGAAATTTTCCTCCTGCCTTTCCATCTGTTCTCCCGTCCACAGATTGCCCGCAACCTGCTGCGCTATCGCTGGCTTAACCTCTCCGGCGCACGCGAAAAGGCGCGTCGTCACGGTTGGCCTGGCGCATTGTTCCCGTGGGAAAGCGCCGCGAGCGGTCAGGAAGAGACGCCGGAATTTGCGGCAATCAACATTCGTACGGGCACACGTCAGAAAGTGGCCTCTGCACTGGCCGAACACCACATTGTGGCGGATATCGCGTGGGCCGTTGTCGCTTACTGGCAGGCGACACGGGATGACGCTTTTATGCGCAATGAAGGTTTGACGTTACTGACGGAGACGGCGACGTTCTGGATGGGACGTGCCGTCGAAGCCAACGGTCGTCTGGAAATCCATGATGTGATCGGGCCGGATGAATACACCGAACACGTTAACAACAACGCTTACACCAACTATCTGGCCTGGCATAACGTCGCCTGTGCCCGCCAGTTTATGTCGATGTTTGGTCGTGACGATGCCGTTTTCCTGGCAAATGCCACCCGTTTTCTGACGCGTTTATGGCTCCCGGAGGCGAATGCCGAAGGTGTCCTTCCTCAGGATGACACCTTCATGACGAAACCGGCTATCGATCTGAGTCGCTATAAAGCAAAAGCGGGTAAACAAACTATTCTGCTTGATTACTCTCGCGCTGAAGTGAATGAGATGCAGATCCTCAAACAGGCCGATGTGGTGATGCTCAACTACCTGCTGCCGGAAAGGTTTACACCGCAACAGTGTGCTGCCAACCTGGCTTTCTACGAGCCACGCACCATCCATGACTCGTCGCTGAGCAAGGCCATTCACGGGATCGTGACTGCGCGTTGCGGCGACACTGAAGGGGCATATGTCTTGTGGCGTGACGGTGTCGCCATCGACCTGGGTGACGATCCGCACAGCAGCGATAACGGTATTCACGCCGCCGCGACCGGTGCCATCTGGTCGGGCGTTATTCAGGGTTTTGCCGGGGTGCAGATTGTGGAAGGGGAACTTCATCTCGCGCCGAAATTGCCTGCCCACTGGCGAAAACTGAGCTTCCCGCTGCGGTGGCGAAACGCGCAAATGCGTTTCTGTTTTGAACATGATGCGTGGACCGTTGAATCCTCTGCACCTGTCACGCTAACGCTATGGGGTAAAACCCTTAACGTCTCGGGGCTGCAGATCTTTGCACGTAAGGATTTTCTTGCGCCTATTATTGGGACCGCTACCACGGAGGGGCGCTATGACGCTTAATGCAGTTGTATTTGATCTGGATGGCGTGATCACCGATACCGCACATCTGCATTTCCTGGCCTGGCGTAGCGTGGCACTGGAGATTGGCATCACCATCGACGAGGCGTTTAACGAGCAGCTAAAGGGAATTAGCCGCATGGATTCCCTGCAGCGGATCCTGCGACACGGTGGAAAAGAGGGGGCGTTTGACGACAAGCAATGCCTCGCGCTTGCCGCGAAGAAAAACGATCTCTATGTCCAGTCCCTGGCGTCGTTGACGCAAGATTCGCTGCTTCCAGGTATCCGCGAAGTCCTGGCGGATATTCGCGGGGCGAAAATCAAAATTGGGCTTGCCTCCGTTTCCCTCAACGCCCCCGGCATATTACAGGCGTTGGGTATTCATAAGGCTTTTGATTTTTGTGCAGATGCTTCTCGTATTACCTGCTCAAAACCTGACCCGGAGATCTTCCTCGCTGCCTGCGCGGGGTTGAATGTCCGCCCTGAAGAGGCCATCGGTATCGAAGATGCGGCGGCGGGCGTTGAAGCGATCAATGCGGCAGGGATGTTGTCGGTTGGGATTGGACCTGGCCTGAACCATGCGGGATTACAACTTCATTCAACGCGGGAACTGACCTGGAAATGCCTGACGGATTTCTGGGCGTCCCGGACGGCATTGATAAGGAATTAATAATGGCTCAACTGTCTCTGAAACACATTCAGAAAATCTACGATAACCAGGTCCACGTGGTGAAGGATTTCAACCTCGAAATTGAGGACAAGGAGTTTATTGTCTTCGTCGGGCCGTCTGGCTGCGGTAAATCGACGACGCTGCGCATGATCGCCGGACTGGAAGAAATCAGCGCCGGTGAACTGGTGATAGACGGTGTCTGCATGAACGATGTCCCCGCCAAGTCTCGCGACATCGCGATGGTTTTCCAGAACTATGCGCTCTATCCCCATATGACGGTCTACGACAACATGGCGTTTGGCCTGAAGATGCAAAAAATTGCGCCTGCGGTTATCGAAGAGCGCGTTAACTGGGCGGCTCAAATCCTGGGTTTACGTGAGTATCTCAAGCGTAAACCTGGCGCGTTGTCCGGCGGCCAGCGGCAGCGTGTGGCATTAGGCAGGGCGATCGTGCGTGAAGCCGGTGTCTTCCTGATGGACGAACCGCTCTCTAACCTCGACGCCAAGCTTCGCGTGCAGATGCGCGCTGAAATCAGCAAGCTGCACCAGAAACTCAATACCACGATGATTTACGTGACTCACGATCAGACGGAAGCGATGACGATGGCTACCCGTATCGTGATTTTGAAGGACGGCTTTATTCAGCAGGTGGGGGCACCGAAGCAGGTATATAACGAGCCCGCGAATATGTTTGTCGCCGGGTTTATTGGTTCGCCCGCCATGAACTTCATTCGCGGGGCAGTAGACGACCGTTATTTTGTGACGGAAACGCTGCGTCTGGAAATCCCGGAAGAGAAGCTTGCGGCACTCAACGCTGCGGGCTACCAGCGTAAAGCCGTGGTGTTTGGGATCCGACCGGAAGATATTCTGACGCTTCAGCGCCAGGGGGAAGACATTGCCGCGAAAGTGAGTGTAGCCGAGCTGACGGGTGCGGAGTTTATGCTTTATGCCACCGTTGGCGGGCATGAACTGGTTGTTCGGGCGGGAGCAGCAAATGATTATGCCGCAGGGGATACTATCGGTATTCAGTTCGACATGAATAAGTGCCATTTCTTCGACGCTGATACTGAAGCAGCTATTAGATAAGAAAGGTGTTTGCCGGAAATGCAAATTTCCGGTTTTTTTGTTTGTTAATTATAAAGGAATATTTTAATGAGTACTCTACTACGAAGTGCTGCGCTCGTGCTGTGCGCAGGGGTTAGCTGCGCGCAAGCCGAAGAAACAGCAAAACACTGGGCGTTTAATATCGGTGCAATGTATGAAATTGAAAACGTAGAAGGTCAGGGCGACGATAAAGATGGTTTATATGAACCCTCCGTCTGGTTTAACGCCACCTGGGATGCGTGGACAATTTCGATGGCGATGTATCAGGAAGGGCCGGTTGATTACAGCAGCATGACACGCGGAACCTATTTCGATCGTCCTGAATTTGAATTACGCTATCGCTTTATTGGAACGGATGATTTCACACTCGGCCTGACGGGTGGCTTCCGTAATTATGGATATCACTTCAAAGATGAAAAGGGCGCGAAAGACGGCAGCGCTAATATGCAGCGTTATAAAATTCAGCCTGACTGGGATATTAAATTAACCGATGACTGGCGTTTTGGCGGCTGGTTTGCCATGTATCAGTTTGCCAATGACCTGGAAAAGACCGGATATTCGGACAGTCGTGTCGAAACCGAAACGGGCTTTACCTGGACCATCAACGAAACCTTCGCGGCTAAAGTGAATTACTATTTAGAGCGCGGTTTCAATATGGACAGTTCCCGTAATAACGGCGAGTTTTCGACGCAGGAAATTCGTGCGTATCTGCCCATTTCGTTAGGCCAGACGACGCTAACACCTTATACCCGCCTTGGGCTTGATCGCTGGTCGAACTGGGACTGGCAGGACGATCCTGAACGTGAAGGACACGATTTCAACCGACTCGGTCTCCTCTACGCTTACGATTTCAACAATGGTTTATCCATGACGCTGGAATACGCCTATGAGTGGGAAAACCATGATGAAGGTGAAAGCGACCGCTTCCACTATGCGGGCGTTGGCGTGAATTACGCATTTTGATCGACACAATACCAGGGGCTAACCGCCCCTGGTATTACCGTAGGGAGGCTGCAAGTGAAAAATGGGTATCAACGAGTACCTTTTGTGGCGCAGGATGACCGGCGATACGCTTAAACAGAAGATCGCAACTCTCTTCGCCCAGCTTGCGGGTAGGAATATCAAAGCCTCCAGGTGCAGGCGTGAGAATGAGGGACAGCATCGGATCGCTGTATCCCGCAACCACAACCTGCTCTGGGATCATCAGGTTTAACTCATCCGCCGCGCGATAAAGGCCAAGTAATTTCATGCTGTCAGTCGCAAATACCGCGTCAGGCGGCGTGGTCGAGGACAATAATTGAATGGCCGCAGTAAGTGCACTCTCGTGTGTATATCCGCCATCGATGATCCAGTCTGGATTAATAGCAATGTTATTCTTTTCCAGACTGGCTTTATAGCCTGAAAGACGATCGATAGAAACATGATAATCAAGCGGCGCATGCAGGCAGGCAATTTTATGCCGTCCGTTTTTAATAAAATTATCTGTTAGCGTGGCGCTGTCATGAAAATTATCCGTGTCGACGGAGTAAATATTCGTAAAATCGCCTTCCACTTTACCAATGACAACTACCGGTACGCCGTACGCATCCAGGGTAGTAAAAAAAGATTCATCAGCCGGTGAACTCAGCATAATGATCCCTTTAATCATTTTCTGCTTTATTTTGCTCACGCATTTTAGCAGGTCGTCTTCACTGCTTTTAGAGGTCTGCAAAATAACGTCAAAACCTTCTTCTTCAGCTTTTGCCGTAATGGTATGAAGAACATCAGAGAAGAAAGGGTTACCGGCAGTCGTTTTGGTTGAACGCGTTGAAATTACCATAATGGCGTCGAAGCCAGAAGAGGTCAGGGCGCGGGCAAGTTTGTTGGGCTGATAATTTAATTCGTCAATCGCCTTCAACACTTTGTCACGCGCTTCAGGAGAAATATTCGTTTGTTTATTCAGAACGCGCGACACGGTTGATTTTGAAACGCCAGCAACCCGGGCGATATCATAGATAGTGGGTGACATACACCTCTCACTCCAGACAAACAGCAATGCCGTTCATCTTACTGGAGAGAAAACGGCAATAGCAATAAATAAGAATTGATAATCAACGATCTGCCCCCATTTATTGTATTCTGAAGCCATGCATTTCAGGTTTCCACGCAATGAAGGACGGCGATGAAGCGACTTAAAAACGAACTCAACTCTCTGGTGAACCGCGGTGTTGATCGCCATCTGCGTCTGGCGGTGACGGGACTCAGCCGCAGCGGCAAAACGGCGTTCATCACGGCGATGGTGAACCAACTGCTGAATCTGCACGCCGGGGCACGCCTGCCGCTGCTAAGCGCCGTGCGCGAAGAGCGTTTGCTGGGCGTTAAGCGCGTGCCTCAGCGCGACTTCGGCATTCCTCGTTTTACCTATGATGAAGGGCTGGCACAGCTTTATGGCGACCCGCCGACATGGCCGACGCCGACGCGCGGCGTGAGTGAAATTCGCCTTGCGCTCCGTTTTCGCTCCAGTGAATCGCTCATGCGCCACTTCAAGGATACGTCGACGCTCTATCTGGAAATTGTGGATTATCCTGGCGAGTGGCTGCTTGATTTGCCGATGCTGGCCCAGGATTATCTGACGTGGTCCCGCCAGATGACGGGATTATTGCAGGGGCAACGTGCCGGGTGGTCGGCAAAATGGCGACAGCTGTGCGAGGGGTTAGATCCCCTGGCCCCTGCGGATGAAAACCGGCTGGCAACGATTGCTGAGGCCTGGACGACGTATCTGCATCAGTGCAAACAGGAAGGGCTGCATTTCATACAGCCAGGTCGTTTTGTTCTGCCGGGAGACTTAGCGGGGGCTCCCGCACTGCAGTTCTTCCCCTGGCCGGATGTGGATGCCTACGGGGAATCAAAGCTGGCGCAAGCGGACAAGCACACCAACGCCGGGATGCTGCGCGAGCGCTACAATTACTACTGCGAAAAAGTGGTCAAAGGTTTCTACAAAAATCATTTTTTACGTTTCGACCGCCAGATCGTGCTGGTGGACTGCCTTCAGCCGCTCAACAGCGGACCGCAGGCGTTTAACGATATGCGCCTTGCGCTGACGCAACTGATGCAAAGTTTTCATTATGGACAGCGCACGCTGTTCCGCCGTCTGTTCTCGCCGGTGATCGATAAGCTGCTCTTTGCCGCCACCAAGGCCGACCACGTGACGGTCGATCAGCATGCCAATTTAGTCTCGCTGCTGCAGCAGCTGGTGCAGGATGCCTGGCAGAACGCTGCGTTTGAAGGGATCGGTATGGACTGCCTCGGGCTGGCCTCGGTACAGGCGACACAGAGCGGGTTGATAGACGTTAATGGCGAAAAGATCCCTGCACTGCGGGGCAACCGTCTCAGCGACGGTGAACCATTGACCGTCTATCCGGGGGAGGTACCGGCTCGTCTGCCTGGGCAGGCATTTTGGCAGAATCAGGGCTTCCAGTTCGAAGCCTTCCGGCCACAAACCATGAGCGTCGATCGGCCGTTACCGCACATTCGTCTGGATGCGGCTCTGGAATTTTTGATTGGAGATAAATTGCGATGACGGAACCGTTAAAACCGCGCATTGACTTTACCGGGACGCTTGAGAAAGAGCATCAGGAGGCGTTTAAAACGGCGCAAACCTTTAACGGCGCGCAGGCTGATAACTTTGCTCCAGTGCTGACTGAAGAACCCAGCGTCGAGGACGGCCCGGCTGAAGCGGTGGTTGAAGCGGCCTTACGCCCGAAACGTAGCCTGTGGCGGAAGATGGTCACTGCCGGGCTGGCGTTATTTGGCGTAAGCGTGGTGGGTCAAGGCGTTCAGTGGACGATCAACGCCTGGCAAACCCAGGACTGGGTTGCGCTGGGTGGATGTGCTGCGGGTGCGCTGATTGTGGGGGCGGGTGTCGGGTCGGTTGCTACCGAGTGGCGGCGTCTGTGGCGTTTACGACAGCGCGCGCACGAGCGAGATATCGCCCGGGATCTGCTTCACAGCCACGGCACGGGAAAGGGCCGGGACTTTTGTGAGAAACTGGCCGCACAGGCCGGTATAGACAAGTCGCACCCGGCGCTTCAGCGCTGGTATGCCGCCATTCATGAGACTCAGAACGATCGCGAAGTGGTGACGCTTTATTCCCACCTGGTGCAGCCGGTGCTGGATGCGCAGGCGCGACGTGAAATCAGCCGTTCGGCGGCGGAGTCCACGCTGATGATTGCCGTCAGCCCGCTGGCGCTGGTGGATATGGCATTTATCGCCTGGCGTAACCTGCGTCTGATTAACCGCATCGCAAATCTGTACGGCATCGAACTGGGCTATTACAGCCGTCTGCGCCTGTTCAAGCTGGTGCTGCTGAATATCGCGTTTGCCGGTGCCAGCGAGCTGGTTCGTGAAGTGGGGATGGACTGGATGTCACAAGATCTGGCGGCGCGTCTGTCCGCACGGGCTGCTCAGGGGATTGGTGCCGGTTTGCTGACTGCTCGTTTGGGTATCAAAGCGATGGAGGTATGCCGTCCGCTGCCCTGGATCGATGGTGACAAACCTCGTCTGGGCGATTTCCGTCGTGAGCTCATTGGGCAACTGAAAGAAACGCTCAATAAAAAACCGACCCCGTAAAGGCCTTGCTTACTATTCGTGCTGGCTGTCAATATTTGTTGACAGCCACCTTCCAGAATACCGTGATCTGACTTATCATTTTAGCGTTAATGGCTAAGAACGGTGAATTTCCCATGCGTCTGGAAGTCTTTTGTGAGGACCGTCTCGGTCTGACCCGCGAGTTACTCGATCTTCTTGTTTTACGTAGCATTGATTTACGTGGCATTGAGATCGATCCTGTCGGGCGAATTTACCTCAATTTTGCCGAAATTGAATTCAACACCTTCAGTAGCCTGATGGGGGAAATCCGCCGTATCGCTGGCGTTACGGATGTCCGTACCATCCCATGGATGCCGTCAGAGCGAGAGCACCTGGCGCTGAGCGCGCTGCTGGAAGCCATGCCTGAACCTTTCTTGTCCCTCGACTTGAAAAGTAAAGTTGAGCGCGTGAATCTGGCGAGCTGCCAGCTTTTTGCACAGAGTCAGGAGAAACTCAGCAATCATCACGCTACGCAGCTGATCCCCGGCTTTAATTTCCAGCGCTGGCTGGACAGTAACCCGCAAAACACCCATAGCGAACATGTCGTTATTAACGGGCAAAATTTCCTGATGGAGATCACGCCGGTCTACCTGAAAGGGGAAAACGACAGTCGTGTCCTGACGGGAGCCGTGATTATGCTGCGCTCCACCGTCCGGATGGGACGTCAACTGCAGAACATTTCCAGCCAGGATGTCGGCGCATTCAGCCAGATTATTGCCGTCAGCCCGAAAATGCGCCATGTGGTCGATCAGGCACGTAAGCTTGCCAATTTGACTGCACCCTTGCTGATAACGGGAGATACGGGAACCGGGAAAGATTTACTCGCGCATGCCGTACATATGGCCAGCCCGCGGGCGGCAAAACCTTACCTGGCACTGAACTGCGCGTCGATCCCTGAAGATGCCGTTGAAAGTGAACTGTTTGGCCACGCGCCGGAAGGGAAAAAAGGATTCTTCGAACAGGCCAACGGCGGTTCGGTCCTGCTGGACGAAATCGGCGAGATGTCTGCGCGCATGCAGGCTAAGCTGCTGCGCTTCCTGAACGACGGTACTTTCCGTCGCGTGGGTGAGGACCATGAAGTCCACGTCGACGTTCGCGTCATTTGCGCCACCCAGAAAAACCTGGTGGAGCTGGTGCAAAAAGGGGTGTTCAGGGAAGATCTCTATTATCGTCTGAACGTGCTGACACTTAACATCCCGCCGCTGCGCGATTGTCCGCAAGACATCATCCCGCTGACGGAGCTGTTTGTGGCCCGTTTTGCGGATGAGCAGGGGGTGCCGCGTCCGAAGCTTTCTGCCGATCTGGGCACAGTGCTGACGCGCTACGGCTGGCCGGGGAATATTCGTCAGTTGAAGAACGCCGTGTATCGCGCGTTGACTCAACTGGAAGGATACGAGCTGCGGCCTCAGGATATCCTGTTGCCGGATTACGATGCCGGGACGGTGTCGGTGGGTGAAGAGGCGATGGAAGGCTCGCTCGACGATATCACCAGTCGTTTTGAGCGCTCTGTGCTGACGCAGCTGTATCGTAGCTATCCAAGCACACGCAAGCTGGCCAAGCGGCTTGGGGTGTCACATACCGCGATTGCGAATAAGCTGCGTGAGTATGGGCTGAACCATAAGAAAGGCGACGAATAAAAGCAAAAGCCTCCGGAGGGAGGCTTTTGAATATCACTTATTCCTTCGCGATTGGGGTGGCAACGAGGTCTGGTTTTGTCTCACCCTGAATCGCCGCGATCCTGTTCTCCACCTCTTTCACCTGAGCCTGGTTATGAAGCAGGGTATAGGTGAGATCGAACTGCGTACTTGCGCCAGGTTCCAGCTGCTTAACGCGTTTCTGCTCGCGTTCAATCGTGACCGGGTAGGCGTAGCTGGTACCGGGTTCAATACCCGTGACATAGCCTTGCTTCAACGTGTCGGTATTCTTCCACAACGTCAGAACCGGCAACTGGCGAGTATCAAACTGAATTGATGCCCCTTTATCACCCGCTTTGTTGACCACCGCAGCCAGCGTCTGGCGATCTTTGTCAGCCAGCGGCGTGATATTAAAGACCATCTCATCAAACCCTTTTGTCGGACCGGCATAGGTTTGCCAGCCGTTCAGACCCGCTTTGGCGTAATCGTTAAATGGACTCACGCTGGCGGCCGGAGCCAGGAAGCGAGCGCCTTCTTCAAGGATCGGCGTGCCAAAGTTGCTGTGGTAGATGATTTGATAGTCGTGCGGGTAGTCAGCATGGTTGGTCAGAACATCATGCAGGCTGAACTGGTTGCTTCCAGGAACATAACGCAGTTCGGTCATCGTTTGCAGATCGGCTTTTTTGAAGGTGCTCTCTTTAATCAGACCGCGAATGCGGATTTCATGCGGTGCAGCATCAGCAACCTCGACTTCAACCTGAGATACCGGCGTATTCCCCGCCTTACCGTGCAGCGTGTAAATCTGCCCGTCCGCTGTTACCGGGTGGCCTGTCCACTCATAGCCGCAGCGAACCATCATTTCGTTGAAACCTTCCAGCCAGCCGAGTCCATTTCGACTTTCCAGATTGATAAATGCCGGGTTAACGACCTCTTTAACCGGAGAGTCCCAGCCCAGTTTTGACCCAAAACCCTCAACGCGCAGTAAATTCATACCACGGGTTGGACTCAACGTTATTGTCAGGCCATTTTTACTGCTAATAACAATGATTTTACTGCCTTCCTGCTTACCGCCGTGGAGAACTTTTTGTTCAATGCTGAAGTTTAGCCCTTTAGCGTTCAGCTCATCACTCGAAATTCGCCAGTTTCCTTTTTCTACACCGCTTTCAGCGCTTGTCAGCACCCATGTTTTTGCCGAGACATGACCCGAAATCAGTACTGCAACCACCGTCAACGCCAGTTTAATTTTCATATTTATCCCTTTTTGCTGAAACGATTATTTGAATACGTCAGCAAATCTAATGTTTAGAGGGGAGGGGAAATGTGATGCGGTTCACTGGTAAGGAAATAACGGTTTTTTAACCTGATAAATGAGAGTTGACTCTCCTGTTTGTTTGTCTACTAAGCAATGTTTACATGAAAAATGTGAAGTAAAAGCATTTATGCCTTAACGATTCAGCTTGTGAGGCAATAAAAAACCCCCCGCCGACGCGAGGTTTCAGGACAATGCTAAGCTTTATAGAATGCTAAGCAATCATTATGCTTTCAGGGCGTCCAGCGCAGCGGTGTAATCCGGCTCGGTGGTGATTTCGTTGACCAGTTCGCTGAAAACAACGTTGTCGTTTTCGTCGATGACGAGAACCGCACGTGCCGCCAGGCCTTTCAGGGCACCTTCAGAAATGCCAACGCCGTATTTCTCCAGGAAATCAGGGCTGCGCAGGGTAGAAAGGGTGATGACGTTGCTCAGACCTTCAGCGCCGCAGAAGCGAGACTGGGCAAACGGCAGGTCAGCGGAAATGCACAGCACGACGGTGTTGTCCATTTCTGTTGCCAGTTGGTTGAATTTACGCACGGATGCGGCACAAACGCCGGTATCGATGCTTGGGAAAATGTTCAGGACTTTGCGCTTGCCAGCAAACTGGCTCAACGTGACGTCAGACAGATCTTTAGCCACCAGCGTAAAAGCCTGCGCCTTGTTACCCACCTGCGGAATGGCACCTGCAACAGAGACCGGGTTGCCCTGGAAATGAACGAGTTGTGACATAGATATCTTCCTGTTTACATATAGTTAACGTCGTGGCTAGTGTATGCCATCCGCGGATAACACGGCAAACCAATTTTTATGCCTTACCGGGCTACAAGGAGTCAGTGATGAGAAGCGTAAAGGTCTATGAAGAAGCCTGGCCATTGCATACCCCGTTTGTGATCTCCCGCGGCAGCCGCAGTGAAGCCTGCGTCGTGGTGGTCGAAATAGAGGAGGACGGCATTAAGGGGGTCGGTGAATGCACGCCTTATCCTCGCTACGGCGAGAGCCTTGCTTCGGTGATGGCCCAGATCATGACCCTGGTGCCCGATCTGCAAACGGGTCTTAGCCGCGAATCGTTGCAACAGCGACTGTCCGCCGGTGCAGCGCGCAACGCGATTGACTGCGCGTTGTGGAGCCTGGAGGCCGCGCAGCAGCAGACAACCTTGCCTTCACACTTGGGGATTACGTTGCCGGGGGCGGTGGTGACCGCGCAGACGGTCGTTATTGGTGAACCAGAACAGATGGCGGCCAGCGCAAAAGCGCTCTACGACTCCGGCGCGACGTTATTAAAGATTAAGCTCGACGATCGATTAATCAGTGAACGGATGGTTGCCATTCGTTCGGCAGTGCCGCAGGCAACGCTGATTGTGGATGCGAATGAATCCTGGCATAGCGAGGGACTGGCCGCACGCTGTCAGCTGCTGGCCGATCTTGACGTTGCCATGCTCGAACAGCCTTTACCGGCGCATGAGGATGCCGCCCTGGCGAATTTCATTCATCCACTTCCTGTCTGTGCAGATGAAAGTTGTCACACCCGCGACAGTCTGGACAGCCTTAAAGGCCGCTATGAGATGGTTAATATTAAGCTCGACAAAACGGGCGGATTAACCGAAGCGCTTGCGCTGGCAAAAGCGGCGCATGAGCAGGGATTTACCCTCATGCTGGGATGCATGTTATGCACATCCCGGGCGATTGGCGCTGCGCTGCCGCTGGCAAATCAAGTGCGTTTTGCCGATCTCGATGGCCCGACATGGCTGGCGGTTGACGTCTCACCCGCCCTGAATTTTACCACGGGCGTGCTTCACCTCTGAGGTTCCCACCGCAGAAGCTCTGTCATCGCCTTGAGATACTTTTCGCTGGCTTCATCAGACGAGATAGGCGGGAATTCTGCGGTGATACAATGCAGCCCCAGGTCAGCGCACCAACTGCCGAACGAGCCTGGTGTTTCGTAACCCACGCTGGTTACAAGCGGAAGGGCAAATGCCTCAGCCAGCCACTGACCCAGCGCCGTATGGCGCGGATCTTCGATACAGGCCAGCGGATCGTGGAACGAGACAACCCAGGCCGGGTGGATCTTATGAATGAGCTGGCATAACGCCTGCGTCTCCGGCTCCGAGCCGGGGGTATCTCCCGTCAGCAGGACCACATCGCGCTCTTCGGCGGAGCTGTTCCAGCGATATACCGTCTCTCCGGCGCGCCAGTTTGCAGCCGGAAAATTGCGGTTTAAGTCAATCCCCCTCGCATTAGCACGCAATCCAAGCTGACAGCCATCCGGATTGACGGTCAAAATCACGTGATGACGCCGCAGTTCGGGAGTCAGCGTTCTCAGCGCGCACGACAGCGTGACAATGGATGAATTCTCATCGCCGTGCGTACCGGCAATGATCAGACCGCTGTTACGATCGGCCTCCGGGGCAGGAAACCAGATCAAAGATGCACCAAAAAAAGAACGGCCATATTGCTCAGCGCCAGGCGGAAAAGCACCACGTTGCGCTCTTGGTCGGGTGATTGTCATACGAAATCCTGATAAAAATGTCTCTACTGGCAGTGTTGTGCAAAACTTGCTGTTTATCAAATAGTTTCCGTGTTAGCGGAAAATTGCCAGATATCAACTTTCCGGATGAAGGTATTTGCATTTCTCATTTGTGAAACAAATAATTACGCATCTGCTGGTTATCTGAATTCAATCAAGGGGATCTTATGAAGCATCCTGTTTCGCGTCTCTGTACTGCACTCTGGCTGTGCGGACTTTCTTCACTTTCGTACGCTGCTGATGTGCCGCAGGGCACTGCCCTGGCGCAAAAACAGGAACTGGTGAGACACATTAAAGACGAACCGGCTTCGCTCGATCCGGCTAAGGCCGTAGGTTTGCCTGAAATTCAGGTGATCCGTGACCTTTATGAAGGTCTGGTGAATCAGAATGAAAAAGGGGAACTGACCCCCGGCGTGGCAACGCGCTGGCAGAGCAACGATAACCGCGTCTGGACCTTCACGCTGCGAGATAACGCCCGTTGGTCTGACGGCACGCCCGTGACGGCGCAGGATTTTGTCTACAGCTGGCAGCGTCTGGTTGACCCAAAAACCACCTCACCGTTCGCGTGGTTTGCGGCGCTGGCGGGTATCAACAACGCGCAGGCGATTATCGATGGTAAAGCCGCGCCTGATACGCTTGGCGTTACGGCCGTCGATGCCAAAACGTTGCGCGTACAACTGGATAAGCCGCTGCCCTGGTTCAGCAACCTGACGGCTAACTTTGCGTTTTATCCCGTTCAGAAAGCCAATGTTGAGAGTGGTAAAGAGTGGACGCGTCCGGGCAGCCTTGTGGGGAACGGTGCGTATGTGCTGAAAGATCGTGTGGTCAACGAGAAGCTGGTGGTGGAGCCGAATGAACACTACTGGGATAACGCCAAAACGGTGCTGAAAAAAGTCACTTTTGTGCCCATTAACCAGGAGTCTGCAGCCACAAAACGTTATCTGGCGGGCGATATTGATATCACTGAGTCGTTCCCAAAAAATATGTATCAGAAGCTGCTGAAGGATATTCCGGGGCAGGTGTATACGCCGCCGCAGCTCGGCACCTATTACTATGCGTTCAACACGCAGAAAGGCCCAACGGCTGATGCCCGCGTGCGCCTGGCGCTGAGCATGACAATCGACAGGCGTATTATGGCGGAAAAAGTACTGGGTACAGGTGAAAAACCAGCCTGGCACTTCACTCCTGACGTCACGGCAGGTTTTACGCCGGAGACATCGCCTTTTGAGCAGATGTCGCAGCAGGAGTTAAACGCACAAGCAAGGACTCTGCTGCAGGCGGCAGGTTACGGTCCGCAGCGTCCGCTGAAGCTCACTCTGCTGTATAACACGTCAGAAAACCACCAGAAAATTGCCATCGCTGTAGCATCAATGTGGAAGAAAAACCTGGGTGTGGATGTCAAATTGCAAAACCAGGAGTGGAAAACCTACATTGACAGCCGCAACACCGGTAATTTTGATGTGATCCGCGCGTCGTGGGTAGGGGATTACAACGAGCCGTCGACGTTCCTTTCGCTGCTGACCTCAACCCACAGCGGCAATATTTCCCGTTTCAAGGACCCGGCTTACGACAAGATTATCAACCAGGCGACGCTTGAAACCACCGAGAAAGCGCGTAACGAAGATTACAACATGGCGGAAAAAATCCTGACCGAGAAAGCCCCTATAGCCCCGATTTATCAGTATACCAATGGACGTTTGATCAAGCCGTGGGTGAAAGGTTATCCGATTAATAACCCCGAAGACGTAGCCTATAGCCGGACGATGTATATCGAGAAGCACTAATCAGTGCCTGTTAGCCTAAGGCTACTACCGCTAAACCTGGGCTGGCGCGCTTACAGCGCCAGTCTCTTTATTTGACCCTCTCCCGCCGCAACGACATCCGACGAATGGTACCCGGTAATTAAGACTGGGAAATCTTATTATGTTGACAGTCGTGCCTCAAATGGAATAGACCTTACGATGACTCCTGCGAGATATTACTATCAGGCATCTGAGGTACGATGACTATTTGGAAAAGTCTTCGTCTGCAAAATACATTCATGACGCGAATGATAAACATATTTTTATTACGTTCTCGGAATTGTTTCTTGTCCAGTATTGGACTTTTTTATTGCTGATATTTTTAAGAAAATCATCGTGCTGTTATTTGCGGATTCAGAAATTTCTCAAGCGTGAGGGTATCTACTGCTGTATTCATTCATTGATTTGTATCAATAACATGCGTGTTCTTTGATATAAAAAGGATGCTTTCATCGCTAGTGGGTTTTAATTCCATGTTTCCATAAATAAACAATTAATGCCATGTATGGTTTTTGTTTCCATGGCGTCATGCACCAATCATTAATGGATGAAAATTCTTAATAAAAGTCTTATGTCAGATCTATGATCTGTTTAGTTGATCTTGAATGGTGTTTTGTTCTACTATGGATTTGTAAAGAAACGTTGTTATTTTCAACAAACATTCCTTAAGGAAAGGGACCGCTATGGCCGATACGTTCCAGAACGAGGTGCCGAAGGCACGCATAAATTTAAAGTTGGCACTGCACACGGGTGGCGCACAGAAGAAAGTCGAACTGCCGCTTAAACTCCTCACCGTCGGTGATTTCAGTAATGGCAAAGAAAGTCGTTCATTATCTGAAAGAGAAAAAATTAACGTCAATAAAAATAACTTTAATAGCGTACTTTCGGAATTTAACCCGGAAGTGAATCTTAGTGTGCAGAATACGCTGGCAGGGGATGGTTCGGAAGAGAACGTGAAGCTGAGTTTCTCCGATATTAAAGATTTCGAACCGGAACAGGTGGCCCGTCAGATCCCTCAACTCCGTGCCATGCTGGCGATGCGTAATTTATTACGCGATCTGAAATCTAATCTCCTTGATAACGCTACTTTCAGAAAAGAACTCGAGAAAATTCTCAAAGACCCGGCGCTGTCTCAGGAATTACGCGACGAAATGAGTGCACTGGCCCCGAAATAAGCGGCGTGCATTTTTTAATGGATTAACTGGGAATATGCTGATGTCTGTAAATTCTGAAACCGCCTCCGCGCAGGGGCAGACCACCGTATTGGAAAAAGAGAGCGTTTACGCCTCCCTGTTTGAAAAAATCAACCTGACCCCGGCCTCAAGCCTGGGTGATATTAACGACTTCCTCGACGATGCCGCGTTGTCTGACGCTCCGGCAGGCGAGCGCCTGACGGCGGCGATGCAGGTATTTATGGATTGCATCCGCAAGTCCGGTCAGCAGGTTGAGAAACTCGACAAAACGCTGATTGACCACCACATCGCTGAGCTGGATTTCCAGATCAGTCGCCAGTTGGACGCAGTAATGCACCATCAAGAGTTCCAGAAGGTGGAATCGCTGTGGCGCGGTCTGAAGCAGCTGGTGGACAGCACTGACTACCGCCAGAACGTGAAGACTGAAATTCTGGACGTCTCGAAAGACGACCTGCGTCAGGACTTCGAAGACGCGCCGGAACTGATCCAGAGCGGACTCTACTGGCACACCTATACCGCCGAATATGACACCCCTGGCGGAGAGCCGATTGGCTCTGTGATCTCCTCCTATGAATTCGATGCCAGTCCGCAGGACGTGGCGCTGCTGCGCAACATCTCTAAAGTGTCTGCCGCGGCACACATGCCGTTTATCGGTGCCGTCGGCCCGAAATTCTTCCTGAAAGACTCCATGGAAGAAGTTGCAGCGATTAAAGATATCGGCAACTACTTCGATCGCGCTGAGTACATTAAGTGGAAATCCTTCCGTGACACCGACGACTCACGCTATATCGGCCTGGTGATGCCGCGCGTGTTAGGGCGTCTGCCATACGGTCCGGACACCGTGCCGGTGCGCAGCTTCAACTATGTCGAGCAGGTAAAAGGCCCTGATCACGATAAGTATTTGTGGACCAGCGCGTCATTCTCCTTCGCCTCGAACATGGTGAAGAGCTTCATCAATAATGGCTGGTGCGTGCAGATCCGTGGCCCGCAGGCTGGTGGTGCGGTGAAAGATCTGCCGATCCACCTGTATGACCTTGGCACCGGTAACCAGGTGAAAATCCCATCTGAAGTGATGATCCCAGAAACCCGCGAGTTTGAATTCGCCAACCTGGGCTTTATCCCGCTGTCGTACTACAAAAACCGCGATTATGCCTGCTTCTTCTCGGCTAACTCTGCCCAGAAACCGGCGCTGTACGATACCGCAGATGCCACCGCCAACAGCCGTATCAACGCGCGTCTGCCGTACATCTTCCTGCTGTCGCGCATTGCGCATTACCTGAAGCTGATTCGGCGCGAAAACATCGGTACCACCAAGGATCGCCGTCTGCTGGAGCTGGAACTCAACACTTGGGTGCGTGGTCTGGTGACTGAAATGACCGATCCGGGCGACGAGCTGCAGGCATCCCACCCGCTTCGCGACGCGAAAGTGGTGGTGGAAGACATCGAAGACAACCCGGGCTTCTTCCGCGTGAAGCTGTTTGCGGTGCCGCACTTCCAGGTGGAAGGCATGGACGTGAACCTGTCGCTGGTGAGCCAGATGCCGAAAGCGAAAGCGTAAGGCGGGAGCAGGGATGAAAATTTATCGTCCGTTATGGAGTGACGGGGCTTTCCTGGCCCCGCAACAGTTTCAGCAGCAGGCCCGCTGGAATGAACACGTTGCCGACATGGTCGCCGGGATGGGTATTTCTCATCCCTGGGGCGTGGTTGCGGCAGAGTTTGATGATGCTGCACTGGTGCTCTCGCGCCTGAATGCCACCCGACTGGTCGTGCGTTTCCAGGATGGCACGATAGTTGATACGGATCTGGCGGATAATCTTCCGCCGGTCTGCGATTTATCCGCTGCAAACGGCTCTGAAGCCGTTGAAGTGGTTGCTGCGCTGCCGCTGTTGAGCGCCAGTGGTGGCAACCTCGATAACGGGCAGGACAGTGAACGCCCGCGTCGCTGGAAAGCCGAACGTGTGGTGGTGCAGGAACTGGCCGGGCATGAAAGCGGGGAACTCGCGATCCTGCGTCATGCCCTGACACTGCGTCTGTCCGGCCAGGAAAACACAGCATACCTGACCTGCCCGGTCGCCCGTCTGGTACGTAATGCACAGGGGCAGTGGTGCCGTGACCCGGCCTTTATCCCGCCGATGCTTTCTGTTGCTGCTAGCCCGTGGCTTGCCACCGAGCTGGGTGACCTGCTGGTTCGTCTGCAGGCCCGCCGCCGTCGCCTGATGGCCATGCGTCGTGAAAGCAATGAACGGATGGCCGATTTTGCGGTCGCGGATGTCTCCCTGTTCTGGCTGCTCAATGCCCTGAACAGCGCCGAGCCGGTGCTGACGGAACTGCTGCAGACACCGGGCAGGCACCCGGAACTGCTGTACCGCGAACTGACCCGGCTGGCCGGCAGCCTGCTGACTTTCTCACTTGAACACGACGCCGGGGACATTCCTGCTTACAAGCATGATGCACCAGAGCGGGTATTCCCGCCGTTGCTGGCACTGCTCGATAAACTGCTGGAAGCCAGCCTGCCGTCGAGGGTGGTGAGTATCCACCTGGAGCATCAGGATCAGATCTGGAAAGGTGCCCTGCACGATGCCCGCCTGCGCGAAGGGGCGGATTTCTACCTTTCCGTACGCTCTTCCATGCCGAACCATGAACTTCAGACGAAATTCCCGCAGCTGTGTAAAGCGGGCAGCTTTGATGATGTTTCGGATGTGGTGAATGTGGCCCTGAGCGGGATGGTTATCAGGCCGCTGACCCATGTGCCGACCGCTATCCCGTTACGCCTTGAGAACCAGTATTTCTCGCTGGATCTGAGTAGTGAGGCGGCACGGGCGATGCTGGAAGCGGGAAGCTGCACCTTCTATACCCCGCGCTCACTGGGGGATGTGAAACTTGAACTCTTTGCGGTGCTGCGTACATGAATACATTAGAAATGAGTCAAATTGAGCGCATTTTCTACCCGGGCTGGCTGATGGCCAGCCAGCTGCGGGGCGGACAGGAGGTCCGTGACGGCGAAGGGCTCTATCGCCGGGCCTGCCGTCTGGTGCAGGAGGCGAAGGCTGCGCTCACGGAGGCAGGTTACAGCGACATCAGCTGTGACCATATGGTGTATGCCCTGTGTGCACTGCTTGATGAGAGCGTGATGAACCGGGGTACCACCGATGATGGCTATCTGACCTGGCACCGTGACCCGCTACAGGCACACTTCTTTGGTACCCTAAATGCCGGTGAGGAGCTGTGGGAAAGGATCCGAGATTTGCTGAAGGAAACTGCCCCTGACGCCGCCGTCCTGACCTGTATGTACCGAACACTGCAGCTGGGGTTCGTGGGTCAGTATCGCGCCCAGGATGACGAGCGTCGGGAAGATACAATTCGCGCGCTTGCAGAACGGGTTCCGGCCTTCACGCTGGCACAGGATGCCCCTATTGTTGCCCGGGCATCACGTCTGCGCAGCGGTCGACGCGAGTACTGGCTGGCCTGGATCATGGCCGTTGTCGCCCTGGCGGCGCTCTGGTTCTTCCTCTCGTCTTCGCTTACCGAGCTGGTAAGCCAGACGGTCAGGCCGGAGTAAGCGATGCGGGATGCGTACCGAAGTCTGTTAACTGTCCTGGGTGCCGTACTGGCGCTGTGGCTCATTCTGGGATTCTGGCCACTGTCTACGGGCAGCCGTGTGGCACTCAGCCTGCTGGTCGCTCTGGTCTCCGGGGTGATGTTCTGGTGCCAGCGCCGGGCTTCTCAGGCACGGGCGACCGCTGTCCGCGAGATTGTAGATGAAAACCTGCCGCCGGAAGATTTTCAGGGGGCGGTGATCCTCGTCTGCGGCGACAACAGCCCGCTGTTTGTGTCCGGCTCCTGTCACCGGGAAACCCGGCAGGGCTGGTATCTGTGGGTAAAGGATGCGGAACAACTGCCACTCCTGGCACAGCACCTGAGCCTTGTGCGCCCGGCCCTGGTGTCGCAAATCTCCGTCATGCTGGCGGTGGTACCTGAGCAACACATCTCCGGTGATGATTTTACCCAGCATCTTCGGGGCTGGCAGCGTGCTGTCGTCCGGTGCCGTGCGGCATTTGGCACACTCCCCCCGCTGTGGACCGTGACCTGGATATCCCCTCCTGTGGTCTGTGCGCAGGCTGAGCCCGTCAGGTTTACCACGATAAACCCGCGAAGCGGTATTCAGGTGTATCAGTCCGGTCAGGGCAATGTGTCACTGACGGAGTGGATCCTGGAAACCGGAACTGACGGGCGTCTTTCGCGTCTGAGTCATGTCCTGTGGCTGGACAGTCTGCTTGCCTGGCAAAACAGCGCGGTGAATGACCTGCTGTCGGTACGGCGGGGAGAGTTACCAGTGATGACGCCCTGCGTGCAGGGTATGTGCATGGTGCCGGTGACTGGTATCGTGGGCAATCTCTGGCAACAGCACATCACTTCCGTGACGGCGCTGCCACCGGATGCCGTTGTGAGCACAGAGCCACTGCCGCTGCCTGAACTACTGCTGCCGGCGTTGCCGCGCCGACGTGGCGTGAGCCGCAGGATGGTGTTCTGGCGTTATGCCGGATTACTGGGCGGGATTTTCCTGGCGCTGGCCATGCTAGCGTCCTGGGTGAACAACCAGCGCCTCATTCGTAATGTTGGCGATCACCTTGCGTTATATCACCAGCTGACGGGGCAGCCTGTTGCCCCGAAACTGCGTGCGCAGCAGCGCCTGCGGGCCGATGGTGCACTGCTGGACGACTGGGCGCGTCGTGGGGAGCCACTGCGTTATCGCATGGGTCTGTATCAGGGACTGCGATTGATTCCGCCCGTTGAGGCCGCAGTCAGTGACTGGGCACCACCGCCACCGCCTCCTCCGGTCATTAAGAAAATCATTCAGGGGCCGAAAACCCTTCGTCTCGACAGCATGTCGTTGTTCGACACCGGCAAATGGGCCCTGAAACTCGGCTCGGTGAAGCTGCTGGTGAACTCGCTGGTAGGGATTAAGGCAAAGCCCGGCTGGCTGATTGTGGTGGCAGGCCATACCGACAGCACGGGCGATGACCAGTCCAACCAGGTGCTGTCGCTTAAGCGTGCGGAGTCCGTGCGCGACTGGATGCGCGATACCGGCGACGTGCCGGAGAGCTGTTTTGCGGTGCAGGGCTACGGTGAAAGCCGTCCTGTCGCCACCAACGACACCCCGGAGGGCCGTGCGCTCAACCGCCGTGTCGAAATCAGCCTGGTGCCGCAGGCAAATGCCTGCCGGCTGCCGGGCAACACACCCGCGTCATCGGATGATGGCGCGTCAAAAAATGAAATGGAGTAATTAACATGGCAATTCCTGTTTATCTGTGGCTGAAGGACGACGGCGGCGCGGACATTAAAGGTTCCGTGGACGTGAAGGACCGTGAAGGCAGCATCGAGGTGGTGGCGCAGGAGCATAACCTGTACATCCCGACCGACAACAACACCGGCAAACTGACCGGTACGCGTATCCACACGCCGTTCCTGTTCACCAAGGAAATCGACTCCTCCAGCCCGTACCTGTACAAGGCGGTGACCACCGGCCAGACCCTGAAGTCTGCGGAGTTCAAGTGGTACAAAATCAACGACGCGGGCCAGGAAGTGGAGTACTTCAACACCAAACTGGAAAACGTGAAGCTGGTGAAAGTGAATCCGAAGATGCACGACATCAAGGATCCGGCGTTCGAGAAGCACAACCACCTCGAGCAGATTGAGCTGCGCTACGAAAAAATCACCTGGACCTATAAGGACGGCAACATCATCCATTCCGACAGCTGGAACGAACGCGCCACTGCGTAAGTCGCAAGCGGGCAGAGCTTCTCTGTCCGCTTTTTTCTTTGCTGAGCGCCTGAGAAACAGGTGTTGAGCAAAGAAAAACACAATCTGCCTGCCTGACCTGATGCGCTTTGGTGAACAGCGAGGGGCGGTAGCGTGCCCGGAACTGATAAAGAGAGAGTCTCATGGAAAATCCCGCCGTCCTGTTACGTCGTTTGAACCCTTACTGCGCCCGTGCCATGGAGGGCGCGGCTTCCCTGTGCCAGACCCGCGCCCACGCCGAAATCCTGCCCGAGCACTGGCTGCTGAAGCTGCTGGAGCAGGGCGAGGGCGACCTGACAGTGCTGGCACGGCGTTACGAATGGGATATGGACGCCATCTGGCAGGATTTGCTGGCATTTCTCGGCACGCTGCCCCGTTCAGTGCGCAGCCGTCCGCAGCTCTCCGACGGTATTCAGAGCCTGATGCAGGACGCCTGGCTCTGCGCCTCGCTTGCCGGGGAAGAACACATCCGCAGCATTCATCTGCTGATGGCCCTGGCGGAGAAACCGTCGCGGGTGCGCTGCGACGGCCTGTGGCCGCTGCTGACGCTGGGGCAGAGCCAGCTGGAGCGTCTGCGCGGGTTGCTGGATGCACAGTCGGACGAGTGTCCGGAGGTGCAGCAGGAAGAAGAGCTGGCGCAGGACGGCGAGGTGACGTTTGTCGGCCGCCCGGTTGATGCCGGAGTGAAAGAGGGGGAACTGAATCCGGCCCTGCAGAACGCCCTGGATAAATTCACCCTCGATGTCACCGCCCGTGCCCGCGAGGGTAAAATCGACCCGGTGTTTGGTCGTGATAATGAAATCCGCCAGATGGTGGATATTCTCTCGCGGCGCCGCAAGAACAACCCGATTCTGGTGGGGGAGCCGGGCGTGGGTAAAACCGCCCTGGTGGAAGGTCTGGCGCTGCGCATCGCGGAGGGCAACGTCCCGGATGCGCTGAAGCCGGTCTCGGTACGCACCCTTGACCTTGGCCTGCTGCAGGCGGGCGCGGGCGTGAAGGGCGAATTTGAACAGCGCCTGAAAAACATCATTGAGGCAGTGCAGCAGTCGCCGCTACCGGTGCTGCTGTTTATTGACGAGGCACACACTATTATCGGCGCAGGCAACCAGGCGGGCGGCGCCGATGCGGCCAACCTGCTGAAACCCGCGCTCGCGCGTGGCGAACTCAGAACCATCGCCGCGACGACCTGGAGCGAATACAAACAGTACTTCGAGCGCGACGCCGCACTGGAGCGGCGCTTCCAGATGGTGAAGGTGGATGAGCCGGACGACGACACCGCCTGCCTGATGCTGCGGGGGCTGAAATCCCGCTACGCGCAGCACCACGGTGTACACATTACCGATGAGGCGGTCAGGGCGGCGGTCACCCTGTCCAGACGTTACCTGACAGGTCGCCAGTTGCCGGACAAGGCGGTGGACCTGCTGGACACGGCTTCCGCCCGCGTGCGCATGAGTCTTGACACCGTGCCGGAGCCGCTGACCCGGATGAAGGCGCAGCTCACGGCCCTGGCGATGGAAAAACAGGCGCTGATGGAAGATATTGCGGTGGGCAACATCACCCACAGTGAACGTCTGGCGGCCATTGAGCAGGACGAAGTCCACATCATCGTGGAACTCGACGCACTGGAAACGCAGTACGGCCAGGAGCTGAAACTCACGGAAGCCCTGCTCGCCTGCCGCGCGGACATCTCCCGTCAGGCGGAGATTGCCGGCCTGCAGACAGAGCTTGCCGCCGTGCAGCAGAATAACCCGCTGCTGGGGCTGGACGTGGACGTGCACACCGTCGCCACGGTGATTGCCGACTGGACCGGTGTGCCGCTCTCGTCATTAATGAAGGACGAGCAGACGGAGCTGCTGAGCCTGGAAACCAGTCTCGGTAAACGCGTGGTGGGCCAGGATGCGGCGCTGAATGCCATCGCGCAGCGCCTGCGCGCCAGTAAAACCGGGCTTGCGCCGGAGAACGGTCCGCAGGGCGTGTTCCCGCCGGGCCGCAGGGCGTGTTCCTGCTGACCGGTCCGAGCGGCACCGGCAAGACTGAAACGGCGCTGGCGCTTGCTGATGAGTTTTTCGGCGGCGAGAAATCCCTGATTACCATCAACCTCTCTGAATACCAGGAGCCGCATACGGTCTCCCAGCTCAAGGGTTCCCCGCCGGGTTACGTGGGTTACGGTCAGGGCGGTATTCTGACTGAAGCCGTGCGCAAGCGTCCGTACAGCGTGGTGCTGCTCGATGAAGTGGAAAAGGCGCACCGGGACGTGATGAACCTGTTCTATCAGGTGTTTGATCGCGGTTTTATGCGCGACGGCGAGGGGCGGGAAATTGACTTCCGCAACACGGTGATTCTGATGACCTCGAACCTCGGCAGCGACCTTATCATGCAGATGCTGGATGAACAGTCGGAGGCGACAGAGCCGGACCTGCACGAACTGCTGCGCCCGGTGCTGCGTGACCACTTCCAGCCAGCCTTACTCGCCCGTTTCCAGACGGTGATTTACCGCCCGCTTACCCGGGATGCGATGCGTACCATTGTGGGAATGAAGCTGAACCAGGTGAGTCAGCGTCTGGCGCGGCACTACGGGATGAAAACGGATATTGAAGAAAGTCTGTACGACGCGCTCACCGCCGCCTGCCTGCTGCCGGATACCGGCGCGCGCAACGTTGACAGCCTGCTCAATCAACAAATTCTGCCGGTGCTGAGTCAGCAACTGCTGACCCACATGGCCGCGAAACAGAAATCAGCTTCCCTGACTCTGGGATGGAGCGAGGAAGAGGGCATAGGGCTGGAGTTTGATTAACAAGCTTATCTAAAGGGTGACAATTATGGACAGCGCAAAAAAGATTGCCAGTGATATGCTTGTGGCTATTAATATCGATGGCTCTGGTTTTTGGGGTGCAATAGGAAAAGGTTTTATTTCGTTTCCAGTCAGTCTTGCCTATCTGGGGTATGATTTCATTGATACTGAGCATAGTAGGGATAATCTGGATGATAAATTCAGGCTGGCGCGATTAGTTAAAAAGGGCGTATTTAATCATCAGGTTATTGAGCAAGTCATTAAGACCTCTCTCGAAGATTTTATTTCACGCATTCACGTCGAAAAAATATCTTCTATCGTGAAAAATGTTTCCGGTTCGTTCATGGGGAAAATGGCGTTTACTGAATTAACGGGTATGAAGTTAGGCGAAGCAATAGTATCCAGAGGTGTATCAGCCTTTTTTGCTGGAAGTTTGGCTGGTTTATTGTTATCTATTGGTGCTGAAACATCCAGAGCAATTTATATATCAAGAGACCTCGAAGACAGAAATCCTATTTTGCACAATAAACTCCAACGCCTTGGTGACCTGGATCTTCTTTATTTTGTTGTTGAAGATATCGTTAAGCCTTTCGAAACAGCTTGTGAGGCCGGAGACAGAAACCCTGCCGAATTTGATAAGGTGTGCGAGTACTTTTTTGGAGGCTTATGAAAATCAAAGTGATTTTTTTAGTAATCCTTTCCCGCCTAATTCGCGGGGCGGGGATGGGGCTGGGTGTCTCTGGTATTACATTTTCTATTTGGTTTTTTTTCTTATCTTCAGGCGACTCTAGATATATTTGGGGTGCGTTTTCGATAGCAGAATTTTTTGTAGGTTATCATATATATCGTTTCGCTTATAGATACATTTATGATGAATAACCCTACGATTTATTCATCTCCTGACAATCAATCAGAAAGGTATTTGAAACGTTCCACCAACAAGCATAAAGGCAACGTGGCTATATGGTGGGATAACTAAATAAAATAATTTAAACCTTATATCGTTGTCTCTCTTTCCATCACTGGTCATTCAGGATGCTGAAATATTACACGGAGTAAAGATCGTGAGCCTGACAGATACACTGGGCAGTTTAATCCAAACCCCGCTAAACCGTTACCAACTGGATATTCCGTCGTGTACGTCAAATATTGACGTGGAAAGTTTCAGCGGCTCAGAGGCGATGAGTGTACTGTACAGGTACACCATCAACTTCACTAGCGCCGACAAGAACATTGATTCCCGCCAGATGTTGAGAAAGCCGGCAACCATGACCATGGGCGCGGGCAAACTGCTCTCCCTGACGGAGCGTAAGGTGGTTCACGGGGTGGTGACTCACTTCGAGCGAACGGGTGGTTCAGCTGATGAAGCACAGTACTGTATTGTGTTGGAGCCGTTCCTGGCCCAACTGAGGAATCAGTTCCGCACCCATCGCTTTTTCGTCAACAAATCGGTACCGGGAGTCGTCGCCGAAGTATTACAGGAGCATGGCCTGAAAGGCTGGGAGTATGAGTTCACCCTCAAAACCGACTATCCGAAGCGTGAACAGATTAACCAGTACAAGGAAAACGACCTCGCGTTCATTGAGCGTCTGTTGGCCGAAGTGGGGATTTTCTACTTCTTCACCCTGCAGCCCGACACCCAGACCGAAGTCGTGCATTTCGCAGACAAGCAGAGTGCATGGACATTTGGCAAAAAGTTGCCACTGAACAGTCCTTCCGGTGCGAATGACAATGCGGCGGACTCGGTGTGGGATGTGCACGTCTGGCATAACGTGGTGGAACGTTCGGTTACGGCTAGCGACTATAACCACCGCGAAGCACAGAACATACTGACGTCTGTTCCGGCAGACATGACCCGGGGCGACGGTGATGGTATCACCTATGGTGAGGTGTACCACCATCGTCCGCGCCATCTTGAGCGGGGCGACAAAATTACCCCAGCAGCGGAAACCGGTAACTTCTGGGCGCGTCTGGAGCATGAACGCTTCCTGTCTACCCAAACCACGGTGGCCGGCAGCAGCACCGACCACACCCTCGGCCCGGCGCAGGTACTGACTATTACCGAGACGGCTATCCCACCAACACTGCCCCGTGAAACGGAGAACGGTGTTGTTATTATTCGCACTGGCTACTACGCCAGCCGTAAGAATGCCCTAAAAGTGGCATGGGTAGCGATGCCGTACTACGAGAACCGTTGCTGGCGCCCTGCCGCAAAAAAACGCCCTGTCGTCAGCGGTACCCTGATGGCGCGCGTGACCAGCGCCAAAGATAACGATATCTACGCCTGGCAGGATGCATCGGGCATGTACCGGGTGAAGTTTGATGCTGACCGCGATGATAAGCGTCAGGGCCAGGAAAGTATGCCGGTGCGTTTTGCCAAACCTTACGGTGGCGACAAGTACGGCTTCCACTTCCCGCTGATACAGGGTACTGAAGTCGCCATTGCGTTCCATGAGGGCGATCCGGATCGTCCGTATATTGCACATGCCCTTCACGATTCCCGTCATGTTGACCACGTCACGGAAGTCAACAGCACGCGCAATGTCATTCGAACAGCTGGCCTGAACAAGCTGCGGATGGAAGATAAGCGGGGAGAAGAACACGTTAAGCTCAGTACAGAGTACGGCGGTAAGACGCAGCTTAATTTGGGTCACAATGTGGATGCTGACAGGGTACTTAGAGGGGAAGGTGCGGAGTTACGTACTGATAAATGGGTGGCCGTTCGCGGCGGAGCTGGTGTATTTATCACAGCAGATAAACAGCCGTTTGCCGGGGACAAGATGCTTTCCATGCAGGAGGCGATAGCCCAGCTTGAGAATGCACTGAGTATTGTCAGAAGTTTATCTGATGCTGCTGAAACGGCACAAGCACTTCCTGCTGATATACAGAGCCAGGTGAAGTTGACTGATGCTCTTATAGACCTTGCCCAGCCAGGAATGGTGCTAAATGCGCCTGAAGGAGTCAGCATCACCAGCCCGCAGGCGGTTCGTATGGCATCGGGTAGTGCCAGCGTTGGGATCATGTCGCAACAGAATACAGACATTAGCGCACTTAAACGATTTACCGTAGCAGCAGGTGAAGCCGTGAGTATGTTGGCCCGTAAGGCCGGAATGAAACTCTTTGCGGCTAAGGGAAAAGTAGAAATTCAGGCTCAGGATGATGCGCTTGATGCAATAGCCAAAAAGGATGTGACCGTAACCAGTACAGAAGGGCGAATTGAGATCACGGCGGCGAAAGATGTTGTGCTGAAAAATCTGGATGGGTCGTTCATCCAGTTGCAGGGTAAGAATATTATTCTGGGCTGCGAAGGTAATATCCTGTGGAAATGCGCCAATGCGCAGAAAATGAGTGCAGCCAGCGCTACATCCTCCGTACCTGATTTTCCTGGTGGGTATAGTGAGTATTTCGTGGCGCACGATGATAAAACTGGGCAGATCACACCAAACACTCGCTATCGGATTACGACTGGTAAGGGTGTTGTATATTCAGGGGTAACAGATTCTGAGGGCAAAACCGCTGAAATATTCACAGCATTATCAGACAAGATAAAAGTTGAACTCGGATAATTAGCCCGAATATATCAGAACAAATTTAACAGGAGTTGCCTCCATGAGTAATACGACAGAAACCGTTCATGGTAGTGGTAAAACAGGGATGCAAGCGAATGGCATCAAAGCCAATCATGCTACTGGCACCCGATTATATTTCATGCTGATAGTGGAACATTTCTTGCTGTTGACGGTGATAAGCTGGAGCAGGAAAGCAATGAGCTAAATAGATTGTTAGGTGATCAGGTTGATACGCAAATGCGCATAGATGATCTAACAACTCAGTGCACAAAATTAAACTGGGGACAGGTTGGGGAAAAGCCGACTCTCCAAACTCAGATACAACAAGAAGCCCAGAGACTTGATGATCTTAATAAGAAACTGAAAGTAAAATTGGCGACGCTTTCAGCGACAGAAGAACTTCCGAAGGCCACTCTTCTTGACAACAGCAGCAAAAGTGCTGTCGGGCTAATGGAGTTAATTGAAGTTCGCGGAAATATGAAAGGCATTCGTTATATCTATGCCCGCTCAGATCAAATTGACAGCAAATGGCGACGTTATCCGCTTGAGGATGGAGATAAAAAGTCTGGAAATAAAAGCTTTGTTGTCTCTGAGTCATATACTGATAGTGAAGGCAACACAAAAACACGGGAAAAGATTGATTATGATAAACTTAAATCCCAGATAAGTAAGATAAAGCCAAAAATGTTGAAGGTTGAACAGGAATTATTAGAACAGCATACAGGCATTCTTGGTCAGTGGGCCAGAGATATGAATGACAGCCTTAAACATTCTCCATACCAGGGGGATAGATTTGGCTTTGATTCTCAGTCACAGCTTATGCGCTGGACTTATGGTGCGGGCCTGACAGAGGAACTTAACCCATTTGAAGTGGATTTTCGTAATCAGGGTAAAAAATTTATAAAAGAAGCTGTCGCCAGCGGAAAAGCAAGTGCCTATGCAAGTCTTGCTCTCGCTGAGTCTAAAAGCAAATTAACCCTGTCGCTTCCTGACATACATGGTATTACGATGACCTACCCGCTGAAGCCAGAAATGGGTGGGGGAACCGGTAATTTGGGTACGCTGCGTTTTGACTTTGAACTGGCTTTGGCCGGTAGTGTTGGTGCAAGTTTAGGTGTTGAACTCGGCGTATCGATGAAAATTAACTGGGCAAAAGGAGTTCCCGGGTCTTCAGACAATACAGGTGCTCCCGGAGAGCGAAAAATAGATATAAGCAAAGTTGTTGAGGATCCAGAAGTCACGGGAGAATTAACCGTCTTTGCCGGAGCCCAGGCCTCAGCGAACCTTTCAGGTGCTATTAAATGGCTTAACCCTGACAAAAAAGATTTAAAATATACGCAACTGGCAAAAGTGGCATTGGGGGCTACTGCTCAAATGGGAGTGGGTTGGAGTGGTTCTTTCCGGTTCAGTTACGAAAATGGAAGAGTCAAGGTTCTGGCGAGAGGCGGAATGTGTTGGGGAGGAGGGGGAAAAGGAAGTGTTGCTTTTGATATTGATGGTGTGGCGATAATTACCGATTTCATGCCATGCCTGACCTATATGCTTCGGAATGCTGACTACATAAAACTTTCTGAGAATGTAATTCGTAAAGGTGATTTTTATGCATTTTGCGCATTACCTTTATTAATGACGATGTATGGTGGTGATGCTTTATTGAATAACCTGGAGAATGAAACAGGACTTCTATTAATGAAGTTAGAAAATGATTGGGGTGATAAAGAGAAGAGGGTTGCCTTAATGCAGGGAATTATAAACTCCAATGGTGATTGCTTGAAATATTCCCCACCTGAAAGTAAAGGGGGGGCGATAGCATCCCTGATAGAACATAATTTCTGGGATGAATTTGCCAGCCCGGCTTCGAATGCACAGACAGACTGTGAAGGCTTAGTTATGTTTAGCGCCAGAAAACGTGCCGTTTTGTTGTGCTTGCGTTGGGTTCAATCCAAACGTGAGTACGAAAATGTAATGCAGCATCTATCCAGGGATTTTAAAGCTGTTGGCTCGTGGCAAGCAAACCAGCAGAGAGTTGCAGATTTTCTTGCTCTGGGGGAACAGGAGCGCGTTTATGGTTCTTCACGTATCGTGCCTAATGCATCCGAAATAAAGATACTTCCAAGCCATTATGCCAAAAACCTTATGGATATTTGGGGCAGCTTACCAGATACAGAGGAAATTAAGGGGGGTGAAATGCATAAATTAAAAGAAATTTCTCCAGTGCTCATGCAAAGTTGCACTAGAGTAATCGTTGGTGGGCAAGAGTTATGAATGTAATGAAAAAATATAAAGTACTGACACTTGTATCCTTGTCAGCATTCACCCTTGCTGGGTGCGATAATGCAAAAAGCGATGCGAATAACCATAAATTTGCTAACAATATTGTTAATTCAATGGTCGTGGTTAAAGGTGGGCGCTTTCAGATGGGGGATTTTGGTCCTTTGGTAGGAGAAAAATTGCCATTTAGCCCTGAACAGAACAATAAACCATTGCACTGGGTTGAGCTTTCAGATTTCAAGATGTCAACAAAGCGTATTACTTGGCGAGAATTTAATGAATGGTTAGAACTTGCGGGCAGGGGTAAAAGCAAGTACTACTTGTGGGCTACCGAAAAGGATAGGAGTGAACGGTTCAAAAAAACAACAGGAGACGATTTTCCAGCTGTTGCAAATTGGAAAGACGCATCTGATTTTTGCCAATGGATAGGGACTATATCTAATAAAAAAATAACCCTGCCTACTGAGGCACAATGGGAATATGCCGCGCGAAGTGGAGGTAAATTTAACCAATTTGCAAACGGAGATAATTATTACAATGTGAGCTGGCCTGATGAAAAACAGAATTTCACTTTTGATTTCGCCCCTGTAGGTAGTTTTGCCCCGAATTCTCTAGGCCTCTTCGATATGATGGGTAATGGTCATGATTGGGTTAATGACTGGTATGCTGAGGATTATTACCAGCATTCACCTGAAAGGGATCCTCAGGGGCCAGCTAATGGGACTGAAAAAGTAGTAAGAGGTTACTTAGGCTCAATGTTTGGTCTGTATGATATCACGCGAGGAAGCAATAAGCCTGAAACTGAAGGTCCTGGGTACGGTTTCCGCTGTGTCGAAAATTAATCAGTGAAAACAAATTTTACTTTGTTGGGAGCTCATATGTCCAAAGGATTTGTATTGCTAGGAGATAAAACTACTCACGGCGGTGAGGTTATATCTGCATCTTCAACCATGACTGTTAACGGAAATAAAGTGGCTCTTGTTGGGGATGAAATTAATTGCCCTGTTGTAGGTCATGGTATTAATGCCATTATCGAAGGATCACCGGAATGGATCTCAGATGGGAAGCCTGTTGTTGTGGATGGCTGCAAATGTGAATGTGGCTGCCATGTTATCTCCAGTGCGCCGGATTGTTCAGTAGGATAAGTTATGAGCTGGGAGCGTCAGAAAGCCACAATTGATGCAGAACCTGATGAGCCTTCACTGGTCATCTGGCTGATTGCAGGCCTTGTTGCTGTTATTGCTGGAGTGTTGCTCTTTGTACTCCACGCCAATCAGTTTCTGGGTGAATTGCAAAAATTTAACCTCTGGATTGTTGCCGGAAGCCCTCTTTTTATCTGGTTCGTGACGATTTGTATTCGCGGCTGGATGTATAACCACGCAATGGATCGTCACCAGTTTGAATCCGATGAGGCAGACTATGCACAGCAGCAATGGGTTTCCTGGGCCGGGCGTTATCTGGCGGTTCTGTATAGCCGGGTTATTCTGCCTGATGAATTGACACCATCAACATTTCTGCTGGCTCCCAAAGATCTCGAGCAGAGTAGCTCTCTTTCTCGGAGAATAACGTTACCTGCTGGCGAAGATACTTTTTCAGCATTGATTGGGGGCCTGGACATATCAGAATTACAGCGCTTATCAGACCTCCCTTTCCACGCAACCTTACTGACTGATTCACACGATCCTGATGAGACATTGCAGAGAGAATTTACAGCATGCTGGCTCCAGTTAGTTGGAATGGCCTATCCCGTACCGTTACTGACGATTCTTAAAGGCCGGGTCTTCGATTGGGTGGGCGAACGCCTTAAAGCCCCGATTCTGGATGTTGAGCTTTTGTTGGTTCACCAGACTCAGGGAGGGAATGAGTACAGTGATTCGCTCTCGGCTTTAATGTTGACCTCTGATGATGTAGCAACGAAGTATCAGCTAAAGCATCACGCTCGCCTGCTTCGGCCTATGTCGATTGAATCAACCCAAATGCTGAGTAAAGAGCTCGATACCTTTTTCTCGACCCAGTCACAGGCTATTGCTGCGCGTGCAATTGTGGGTGACAGCATGGAGTGGGGCGATGATTTTTCCGCTCTTCTGACCAGTGCAAAACAATATGAAGGCAGCTGGAAACCTCAGCAGTGCCACTGGCTGGAAAAATATGCCGGACTAAGTGGTCCCTTCTCACCGTGGATTATGGCCGCCGTCGTCAGTGATATAGCTCTGCTCACAAAAGAAGATTGCCTGATGCTTTCGGGTGACAAAGAGCAGCGATTTGTAAATACCGTAACTACAGGGAATCTGATGAATGGCGAAGGATAGTTCAGTGTGGCGTGGTAACTGGGGGCGCCTCAGCATTACCACACTAATTGCTGTTGCGATAGGATTGGTCATCTGGAAAAAGGGTGATGCGTTCGGACTGACAAGCAATGGACTAAAGTTGCTGGGATCTGTGGCAGCTATAATCCTTCTTTTGCTTGTCCGCCATGGCAAAATCATGAGTCTCGCGATTAAACAACAGTGGTCGCGTTTTCAGGGGACGCGTAAAAGTGTCCTGCCGGCCGATGAAGATCGTGTCAAGCAGACAGCACCACGCAATGTCACCGTTGATACAATCCGTGACGCCATGCGTAACCTCTACGGTCGTCGCTGGGCCCGTAAAACACGCATCCTGCTGATCACTGGCACCGTCTCTGAGGTAGAACTGCTGACCCCTGGCCTGACAGGCCCGCTCTGGCAGGAAGACCGCGGCACACTTTTGCTGTGGGGCGGTGATCTCAATACGCCAGCAGACAGTGCCTGGCTTACAGCGCTGCGCAAACTGCGCAGTCGCCCGGTGGACGGGCTGGTGTGGGTCACCTCGGCTTTTGACCAGCTCTCAGCACCAGGGCTGGGACAGCCGTTGCCGGTACCGTCTGAAAGCACCATGGATTCCCTGTCCCACGCCATCAGCGATCGGATGGAAGCGCTTGGCTGGAAACTTCCTCTCTTTGTCTGGTCCCTGCATCCGCGCGCCGGTATACCGGAAGGGCGCATTACTCAGGCTATCGGTTGTCTGTTACCTGCCGGCTGCCGCCCCGAAGGGCTGGCAGAGCAACTGTCCGCCCTGACGCCAGATTTGACTTCACAGGGTCTTCAGCAGACCTGCGGTGAAGTGAAACATAACTTCCTGCTGACGCTTGCCGACCAGCTCATTCGTGAGCCGGAAAGCGTGACCGCACCGCTGGCGGTGATGCTCAATCCGTACCGCCCGCTGCCACTGGCCGGTGTGGTGTTCAGTCAGCCTTCTGCCGGCGCTGAACGTGCCGTGACACACCACTGGGGCATGGATAAACGCTGGGATGTTTTGCCTGAGTCGGTCCGGACACTTCCTGCCGGACTGCGTCCACGCAAACCGGGTATTCCATGGCGCAAAGTGTTTGCGTCGGTTGTCGCTTTGTCGATGGTGGGCTGGGCTGCGTGGATGGGGCTTGCGTATGTCACCAACCGCAGCCAGATTGCCGGTGCGAATGCCCAGGCCGCACTTGCCGCCCGGCAGAATCAGCCCCTGGCTCAGCGCCTGCATGCGCTGTCTGAACTGCAAAAAACGCTGGCTCGCCTGCAGTACCGCGCTGAGCACGGTGTGCCATGGTACGAGCAGGCCGGGCTGAGCCAGAACAATGCGCTGCTGGCGGCACTCTGGCCGCGTTACCAGGACAGCGCGCTGCCGCTGTTGCGGGATGCCGCCGCTGACCATCTGCAGGGACAACTGAGTGCCTTTAATGCGTTGCCACCGGGCAGCCCGCTGCGTGAGCAGATGGCCAGAACCACATATGACCAACTCAGGCTCTACCTGATGCTGGCGCGTCCGGAACATATGGACACGGCCTGGTTCAGCTCTGCATTGCTGAATGACTGGCCAATGCGTGACGGTGTAAAAAATGGCATCTGGCAGGGTATGGCCCCGTCGCTGCTGTCGTTCTATGGCGCACAACTGGTCACACATCCTGAGTGGAAACTGCGAGCCGATGAAAACATGGTCAGCCAGGCGCGTTCCCTGCTGGTTCGCCTGATGGGGGTACGTAACAGCGAATCGACCCTGTACCAGAAAATGCTCTCTCAGGTGGCGCACCTGTATGTCGATATGCGCCTTGAAGACATGACCGGCGATACTGACGCCGCCCGCCTGTTCAGAACCACCGAAATCGTGCCGGGGATGTTTACCCGCCAGGCCTGGGAGCAGGCGGTACAGCCCGCCATCGAAAAGGTGGTGAAGGCGCGCCGGGACGAGCTTGACTGGGTACTGACTGACAGCAAGCGGCAGGTGAATAAACAGGATCAAACCTCTCCGGAAGCGCTGAAAAAGCGCCTGACGGAGCGTTACTTTGCCGACTTCGGCGGGGCATGGCTTGAGTTCCTCAATAGCCTGCACTGGAATCAGGCCGTCACGCTGTCAGACTCCATTGACCAGCTGACCCTGATGGCCGATGTGCGTCAGTCACCACTGGTGGCGCTGATGAACACCCTGAATGTGCAGGGGCGCACCGGGCAGACCGGTGAAGCCATTTCGGATTCGCTGGTGAAATCAGCGAAAAATTTGCTGGGCGGTGATAGTCAGGATGTCATTGACCAGAGTGCCGGCGTTCACGGTCCGCTGGATGCGACCTTTGGTCCGGTGCTGGCGCTGATGGAAAAAAATCGCACGGGTGCACAGGAACTGAGCCTGCAATCCTACCTGACCCGGGTGACGCAGGTGCGTCTGCGCCTGCAGCAGGTGACCAATGCTGCCGACCCGCAGGCAATGACCCAGACTATTGCCCAGACTGTATTCCAGGGCAAAGCCGTGGACCTGACCGAAACTCGTGACTACGGTAGTCTGATTGCAGCAGGTCTGGGACAGGAGTGGAGCGGTTTTGGCCGTACCGTGTTTGTTCAGCCGATGGAGCAGGCCTGGCAGCAGGTACTGACTCCGGCGGCCGACAGCCTCAATGCCCAGTGGCGACAGGCGGTGGTGGCTGAGTGGAACAGTGCCTTCGGTGGACGCTGGCCGTTTAATAATTCCAGCAGTGATGTCTCCCTGCCGCTGCTGGCTAAATACCTCAATGCAGATTCCGGGCGTATTGCCCAGTTCCTGCAGACCCGCCTCAAAGGTGTGCTGCACAAAGAGGGCAACCACTGGGTGCCGGACTGCATCAACTCGCAGGGGCTGGCCTTTAACCCGGCATTCCTCAATGCCATTAACACCCTGAGCCATATCTCGGATGTCGCCTTTACAGAAGGCAATGCCGGGATGAACTTTGAACTGCGCCCGGGTACCGCTGGTGGCGTGATGCAGACGGATATGGTTATCGACAGCCAGAAGCTGATTTATGTGAACCAGTTGCCGGCATGGAAGCGCTTCGCCTGGCCTGCGGATACCGAAGCACCCGGTGCGAACCTGAGCTGGATAAGCACGCAGGCAGGAACCCGTCAGTACGCCGATATCCCTGGCGCCTGGGGCTGGATACGTCTGCTTGATAAAGCTGTGGTCAGTGCTTACCCGGGCGTGGACAGCAGTTACAGTCTGAGCTGGAAAGCGCAGGACGGACGTACGCTCAATTACACCCTTCGTACCGAGGCGGGCGAGGGACCGCTGGCGCTGCTGAAACTGCGTAATTTCCGTCTGCCGGAAACCATCTTCAGCACCACCGGTGCAACATCGCCAGACCAGGTTGCCAGTGCAGGTAATGATACAGAGGACGTATATTGATGAACACGCTAAATGCCTTAATCAGCGCCTGCCAGACTGAGCAGGCACCTCTGCTTGCGGCAACCCGTGAGCGCGTGGCGCAGTGGGACAACTGGCTGCAGCCGCTGTCCGTTTCATCGCCCGCTGGCGAAGACCCGGGCTATGACGATGACTTCCAGCAAATGCGCGAAGAGGTCAACAAACTCTCCGGCGCGGATACCGAACTCATCTGCCGGCTGGCGGAGAAACTGCTGACCACCACCGCGAAAGACATTCGCGTCGCGACGTACTACTGCTGGGCGAAGCTGCACCGCGAAGGCGAGCAGGGACTGGATGAAGGACTTGAACTGCTGGCCGGTCTGCTGGAGCGCTTTGGACCACAGCTGCACCCGCAGCGTGACCGCAGTCGTAAGGCGGCGCTGGAATGGCTGGCGTGTTCGCGTATGACGGATTCTCTCTCCCTGTACCCGGAAGTGGTCAGGAACGATGCGATGCGTACCACAGGGGCGCTGCTGCTGATAGCACAACTGACCGAAAATGAGCCGGATGAAACCCGTCCGGAACTTAACGCGCTGTACGGTGCGCTGGAAAGCCGTCTGCAGAAAGCGGGGGGCGTGGATGCGGTGGTACCGCAGAACGCCGATACCAGCGACACACTTGCCATGACCAGCCACAGCGACGCCCCGGCAATCGGGCGGATCACCTCCGGCCAGGATTTGCTGGCCCAGGCCCGCACCCTCACCGAATACCTGCGCGAGCAGCCGGATGGCTGGCTGTCAGCGCATCATCTGATGAAAAGCCTGCGTCACGACACTCTGCGGGCTATTCCGGCCCCGGATGCGCAGGGGCGTACACGCATTGAGCCGCCACGGGCAGACCAGCGGGCACTGCTCAAACGCCTGTACCTGCAGCAGAACTGGGCTGAAATGCTGGAAACGGCGGACAGCACGTTTTCCCGTGGTGCCAATCACCTGTGGCTGGATTTGCAGTGGTATATCCATCAGGCGCTGACGAAATCCGGTCAGGACACGCTGGCCGGTATTATCACGGCTGACCTGAAAGGGCTGCTGACCCGTCTGTCCGGGCTCGAAACACTGGCCTTCAGTGACGGCACGCCATTTGCGGATGACGTGACGCTGGACTGGATCCAGCAGAGCGTGCTGGATACGGTCGGCGGTTGGGACAACGACACGCCATCAGCTTCGGTAACTGCCGGTAAAGATGACATTCTGGCGCTGGAGCCGGAAGCGGTGGCACTGGCCGACAGTGAAGGCCCGGATGCGGCACTGGGCTGGTTGCAGACCCGTCCCGGCAACACCACCGTACGGCAGCAGTGGCTGCTGCGCCTGCTGATGGGGCGTATCGCGGAGCAGTACGGTAAAAATGACCTGGCGGTGCATCTGTTTGCGGAACTGGGCGAGCGGGCCGGTGAGCTCACCCTTACGAACTTGGAGCCTGAGCTGTTGTTTGAGGTACAGGCCCGTCATCTGAAACTCCTGCGGCTGAAAGCCAGTCGCAGTGAGGCTGATAAGGCCCGCCTTACACCGTTAATGGACCAGTTACTTGCCGGGCTGATTGCCGTCGATCCAGCCCGTGCCGCCGTGCTTTGCGGATGATAATGAGTCATACCTTCAGGAAAAAAATCAGAATCAAGGGAAATTAAAAAATGAAACGTCTTAGAATATTTACTTGTTTAGGTGTGATGTTCTTGCTTTCAGGTTGTACTGCACTACTGTGGGGAGGGAATAAGGTCGCCGAGCCAAAAACAGAAAGGCATATTCAGATTAAGGATAGTGTAACCGGTGTTTTTCAGTATAAAAACCTTGCTCTTTCTGCTGTTCAGGGAAGCAAAAAAACGACTATTAAAGTTCCCTCTGAAGGTGTTGCCTTTGTCGGTGAAAAAAATATATACATTCTGACCCAGGGGGCAGATGAACTTTTGTTCCTGAATAAACTTGCAAGCAAAATTCCTCTGATATCAGGTCGGGAAGAGAACACCCTTAAGTTTCGGATAAACAAACCGTCAGGCAGCGACAGCGTGCTTCAGTTCAGCGATGCACTACCTGTCGACGTCAATAAATCCTCCAGGATGCTTTCAACAGAAGAGTTAAATACTGTTCAGCATGCAGGCTTCCGGAGCAACGGTGTCCGGTATGCCCGGGATGTATATATCACGGGAGTAATTATTCCCAAAGCGAGCCTTAATTATACTTTTGATAAGACTGAATCTTTGGGTAGAACGTACAGCATTCAGTTTTATTCGCTAGAGTCTGGAACCGATTTTCACCCCGTAAATCTGGCGACCAATATTGTCGTTACCCCGTTAGCACTCTCTGCTGATATTGTTTTTTTCCCGATATCATTAAGTCTGCTTCAGCTCATTAATGGCCCTTCACCATTCGGACATTAATCAAACAGGTGTTTTATGGAAGATTTAACCCTGCGCTATTTCGATGCAGAAATGCGCTACCTGCGTGAAGCCGCAAAAGAGTTCGCGCAGACCCATCCCGATCGCGCAGCTATGCTCGACCTGGATAAAGCTGGTACACCGGATCCGTATGTCGAGCGTCTGTTTGAAGGCTTTGCTTTCTCGATGGGGCGACTGCGCGAAAAGATTGACGACGACCTGCCAGAACTCACCGAAGGGCTGGTCAGTATGCTCTGGCCGCATTATCTGCGTACCATTCCGTCGCTTTCGGTGGTGGCGCTGACACCGGCGCCGAATACCGTAAAAATGGCCGAAGTCGTCCCTGCGGGGCTGGAGGTGTACTCCCGCCCGGTGGGGCCGAAGAACACGGTTTGTCGTTACCGTACAACCCAGGATGTAATGCTCAATCCCCTGAGTGTCTCAGCGGTTACCATGACCACCGAGCCTGACGGTCGTTCGCTGTTGCGGATGCGCCTGGCCTGCAGCAGCCAGGCCGACTGGTCACACACTGACCTCAGCCGTCTGAGCCTGTATCTCGGGGCGGACGCACCCGTCAGCAGTCAGCTGCACCTGATGCTGACGAAGCGCCAGGCGGCACTGTACATGCGTCTGCACGGGCAGACCGACCGCATCCGTCTTGACGGGTACTTCTCGCCGGGAGGATTTGCCGAGGAAGACGGGCTGTGGCCGAAAGGGGATACCGCTTTCAGTGGCTACCAACTGCTGCTGGAGTACTTCACCTTCCGCGACAAGTTTATGTTTGTCCACCTCAACGGCCTGGACGGCATTACGCCGCCTGCCGGGGCAGAGTACTTCGACATTGAAGTGGTGTTCAGCGCGCTGTGGCCGACTGACCTGCCGGTCACCGGTGACGCCATTCGTCTGCACTGCGTGCCGGTCATTAATCTGTTCACGCTGGAGGCAGACCCGCTCACCGTTACGGGCCTTGAAAGTGAGTACCTGCTGCGTCCCAAACGGCTGCAGGACGGACACACCGAGATTTACTCCGTGGATTCGGTCACTGGCTCAAACCGGACGAACGACGCGGAGTACGTGCCGTTCAGCTCCTTCCGCCATAAAGGCGGGATGATGCGCCGCCAGGCACCACCGCGTTACTACCACACCCGCGTGAAGCGCAGTGTGACCGGGTTGTATGATACCTGGTTAATACTGGGAGGACATCAGTGGGAAGATGACCGCCTGTTTGAGCGTGAAGCCGTGTCGCTGCAAATCACCGGCACCAACGGTCAGTTACCACGCCGGGCATTGCAGAGCACGCTGCTGGACTGCTGTGAGCAGGTGGTCAGCACACAGCTTTCGGTACGCAACCTCTGCAAGCCGACGCTACCGGTCTACCCGCCTGCAGAAGACCGTTTCCACTGGCGGGTGCTGAGCCACCTGGGCTCCGGATTCCTGAACATGATGAGTACCGCCGAAGTACTGCGCGGAACGCTTGCGCTCTACAACTGGCAGGAAGATGAACTGAACACCCGGCGTCTGGAGGCGATACAGCATGTGGCGCATCACCGTCTTCAGCGTTTTGAGCAGGGCTTCCTGCTGCGCGGCCTGGATATCGAATTGACACTCAACAGCAACGGGTTTACGGGGGAGGGCGATATTCATCTGTTCGGCGAAATGCTCAACCGGTTCTTTGCCCTCTACGCCGACATGAACCAGTTCAACCAGCTCACCCTCATCGTTCAGCCAGAAGGAAAATGCATCCGGTGGAAAGAGAATCACAGTCCGCGCCTGCCCGGCTGATGGAGCGGCTGGGTGACCGGCTGCCATATATCAATTTTTACCGCTTCTGCCAGTTACTGGAGCAGAGCCAGCCGGACAAACCGGTTACGGGCAGCACCTGGCAGGTGCGTCATGAACCGGTGCGTTTTCGGCCATTCCCGGGGATGGGCTTCCCGGCCTCCGAAATCAAAGAGATTGAACCACCGGAGCACCCGCATCTGCCGCCGAGGGTGCGTATCACCTTTATGGGGCTCTATGGCGTGGAGTCTCCGCTGCCGACGCACTATATCGATGACATCACCCAGCGGCGGGAAGGGTACGAAGCCACTGCGGATTTCCTCGATATCTTCAACCACCGGCTGATTGCTCAGTACTACCGCATCTGGCGGAAATATTCGTATCCGGCAGCCTTTGAGGAAGGCGGTAAGGACAAAACCTCGCAGTATCTGCTGGGGCTGGCCGGGCTCGGGATTGACGGCTGTTCGGACAGTATCGCAACGCCGGCCTCACGTTTTCTGGCGCTGCTGCCGGTCATGATGCTGCCAGGGAGGACTGCAGAAGGAATGGCATCACTGGTGCGACTGCTGGCACCCGGCACGCAGGTAAAAATATGGCACCATGACAAACGCCGGGTTCCGCTGAAGAAGCCCCTGACCATGAGCGTGCGCCAGCCTGTCACCCTGACAAACCGTCCGGTGATGGGTAACTATGCCACCGATGTGAACAGCCAGGTACTTATACGTCTGACCACTACCGACCCGGCAGAAGTGCAGGGCTGGTTGCCGGGTGGGGAACTGCACACGGATTTAATGGCGCTGCTGCATGTGTATCTTGGGGCACGGATCGATGTCCGCCTGCAGTTATGTGTCAAACGCAGTCTGCTGCCGGACGCGACGATGAGCACGAAACCCAAAACAGGTGCAGTGCAGCTGGGCCGCACTGCTGTAATGCGGCCGCTGAATAGGGCGAACACCTTCACGCACCCCAAAATCATAACCATCAATCTTGGCCGCTATGAGCGGGTACAGGAAAATATTCACCGCAGGGAGACCGATGAAGATGGCGAGTACCGCTGGTAAATTTCCTCTGGCTGCGCTGGTTGCAGGTATCACATTGATACTGGCGGGCTGCGGGCTGACGCAAAAAGTGACAGACGGCACCGTGGCCGTCACCAAATCAATCTTTTATAAACAGGTGAAAACCCTGCACCTCGACATTCGCGCCCGCGAGGCGGTGAACCACAACGCCGGTGGGGTGGCGTTGTCCACTGTGGTGCGTATTTACCAGTTGAAGGACCGCAAGACCTTTGACAGTACAGACTATCCGTCACTGTTTAAAGCTGACAGTCAGGCCATTAAATCAGACCTGGTGGCTGAGAAAGATATCCGCCTGCAGCCGGGGGGAACGGTGATGGTCGATATGCCAATGGAGAAAGATGCGCAGTATGTGGCGGTGGCTGGGATGTTTATGTCGCCGGACCAAGCAAACAACACCTGGCGCGTGGTGCTTAGCCGTGACGACCTTGATCCGGATAAGGCACGCGTCATCGAAGCGGGCAATAACCGGTTGACCCTGCAGGCGGTGAATGATGAATGAGTTATCCCGTCCTTCACTGTATGAAATGCTCTATGGCAACTTTGCGGGCGACCACGATCTTAATCAGGTTAGTGAGCAAAATCAGGTCATCCTTTCAGTACTTGATAACATGCAGCGCGTCCTAAACTGTCGTGCCGGCACGCTGGCACATCTGCCGGATTACGGGTTGCCCGATATGACGAAAATCCTGCAGGGCATGCCGGGCACAGCCCATGAGCTTATGGGCACATTGTCTGCCGTCCTGCTCAAGTATGAGCCACGCCTGAAAAAGATAAACGTTGTACTCCTGGAGCAGAACGTCCCCGGCGAGCTGCGCTATGCCATTGACGCCGAACTCAAAGGCATCGGCCTGGTACGGTACGGCACCGAGTTTATGCCCGAAGGGCGCGTGCTCATTCACCACCTCAAACAGCAGCAGTATCTGGATGCCCGCTCCGCAATCTAGTTTTTATTCTGGCTGAAACCAACATGACAACATTCCCTGAGCGTCACCTTAAACCCGGCGGTGACCCGCGCACGCTTGCCAATTATGTATCCCTGCGCGATGAAATGAGCAAGCTGACACATCCAGCACGTCCGGACGTAAACTGGCTGCAAGCGGAAACGCTCTGCCTTTCGCTCTTTGAACACAACGGGGTGGAGCTGCAGACCGCCGCCTGGTATACGCTTGCGCGCACGCATCTCTCCGGTTTGTACGGCATGAATGAAGGACTGGCGATTATGGATGCGCTTCTTTCACGTCAGTGGGGGAACATATGGCCTCAGCCGATGCATGCCCGGATGGAAATTATCAGTTCCCTCAGTAAGCGGCTACAGCAGGTGATGCGTACCCTGACGCTGAGCTATGCCGACCTCAGCCAACTGTACCAGGCAGAGGCTTATTTGAATGCGCTGGGTGACGTGTTACAGCGTTTGGAATTAAAGCATACCAGCCAGCTTGATGACCTGCGCATACTGATCCATAACGCAGCGGTCCGGCTGGAAAACAGCGAAAACGCTGGCGTGAGCCTCCCGGGTGAGGCCGTGTCCCCTGCGCAGGCAGATCGAGTGAAGCGGGTGTACGTTATTGAACCTGATCCTCAGCCGCATGTGCAAATGGAGACGGAATCTCCAGCGCCCGTAAAACCCTGGAAGCCGTTTATTGCCGGAATGCTGAGCATGCTGGTACTGTCTGGCTCGACGGTCCTGGGATGGCAGATAATGCATAAGCCTGACCCAGCACAGATGCAGTTTGCGGCAACGCTTGCCCCGCTACCCGCAGCGCTTTCGGATGAACAAATCCGATTTTTCCGTCAATCCTCTCCTTCGCCAGCTACGGGCATCAGGCAGACACAGCAGCAGCTCACGCGGCTTGTGCAGTTAAAACCGGACTGGGCCATCAGTTATGGTGATGAACTTCTGAAGCAGGCGCTGATGCTTTGGCCAGAACAGGCGAAAGCGCTGGTGCAGCAATGGCAGCGACAGATCGCGATCGCGGCTCTTCCTGAGGACAGTCTTAATGGTTGGCATCAGGGAATGGCGCAGCTAGAGCAGCTGGCGAAGCGGCTGAATGCCCTTGATGAACAGAAGGGGAGGTACATGACGGTCAGCGAGCTGAAATCGGCCGTGTTTGCCATGTCGCAGTCGTTCAACAGCGCTGTGCCGGTCGAGGAGCAGCTGCGTCAGCTGTCTGCGTTACCGCAAGAACAGTCCTGGCCTGCAGCGCTGCAGAGCCAGACGGAACAGCATCTTCAACAGCTAATTACCCGCTATGCAGCGCTGAAACAGAAAACAGTGGAATAGGCAGAGAAGGCGATGGAGCGGTTGAGAAAAAAAGATAATGGCCGGTCAGCGTATCTCACGCTGAATCTGGCTCAACAGCGTGTGAAATGTTAACAGGGACGACAACGTGTCAGCCAGAGACCGGTTTTTCAAAAGAGTACAGCAGAAAAATGACAGTATCCCGCCCGATCACGAATCAGCTGAGGGTGAAATCAGGGCATTCCGTCAGCGGATGGATGCGCTGGCACAGCAGATTTGTGTGTGGTTTGAGGGAAGTGGAATTGAGGTCATTGTGTCGACAAAGCATATTCATGACCTGAGTACTCTTGGTTACAGCCTTAGCAGCGGCATATGCCGGTATGACATCACCACCATCCGGCTGGTGAACGGAGATCGCAGCGTGAGTATTATGCCGGAGCAACTCTGTCGTAGCGCGGAGAGGGGCTGTGTGACAATGCGGGTTGATGCGCCCGGCATCAACCAGGTGTTTTGCCTGAGCATGGCACCGGAGGAAGGCTGGTTTATCCGGCGTCAACAGCAGGGCGTAAAAGAGAATGCCATTATGACGGAAAATCATTTTTTCCTGGCAGTGGACTGTCTGGCCTGAATATTCCAGCCGGGTACCCGGCACATTGAGCACTGTAATGTAAGACATCACTGGCGCAAGGCTTTAAACGAGCCTTACGGCGCTTCAATGGTCGGATAGAGGCTATTTTCAAAATAGGCGACCAGCACCCAAATCTCACCACTAAAAATAAACCACAAACCCAATATAATAAGGCAGAGAATAATTAAGGTGAGGAGTATTTCTGTTTTTCCCATCTAAGCAATTACCCACCTGAAGTCTGTTTCAGCCCTGGCTGGGATTCTAACGGGGCTTGCTTCACAACTCCAGCTTCATGCGGCCAGCACTTTGTTGCGACCGTCATTCTTGGCGCGGTAGAGCGCATCATCGACACGTTTGAAGAGGTCATCAATGCTTTCGCCCTGGTTGTGTCGTGCAACGCCGATGCTGACGGTGAAGCGAGGCAATCCAGGGATCGTAATATGCGCTACCGCGGCGCGAATGGTTTCCGCTATCTGCATCGCGGTTTCAAGCGTGGTTCGCGGCAGCAGGAGCACGAACTCTTCGCCACCCCAGCGGAAAACGTAGTCATCGGGACGGCTGCAGGCTTCCAGCGTGCGTGAAAGCGAAATGAGTACCTCGTCACCCTTAAGATGTCCGAAGAGGTCATTGATGTTTTTGAAATGGTCAGTATCTACCAGCATCAGGCTAAACTGCTGCTGTGCCGGGAGGTGAGAAAGCGTGGTTTGCTCTGTGATGTTGTAAAACTGTCGGCGATTAAGCAGGCCGGTCATTGAATCTCGCAGGGCTGCATGTTCCAGCTCCTGCTCGAGCCGCTTTTGTTCAGTGATATCGTGAATAATGCACAACATCAGCTTATCGCCATAGATCTCAATGGGTCCGGCGTATGTCTGTACGTGTCGGGTCGAACCATCCGCCAGTCGGTGGACAAAATTTAGCGGTTTATGTCCTCCGGGCAGGCTGGCGATCTCCGTCATAATTGGCAAGATGTCGCGCCCAAGCGTGTTGATTTCCCAGGTATGTTTACGGCACATTTCCTCATGGGTGTAGCCATAAAAATTAAGTGCAGCCAGGTTGGCGTCAACAATGTGACCATCACGTGCCGTATCGATTAACAACATTGGTGCGCTGTTAGTAAGAAAAAAACGCGCGTAGAATCCCTGTTTTTTTCGCTGATAGGTTGCTGAACGGCTGGCTTTCAGGCCGGAAGGCGCCTGCTGCGAAATCCCCTCAAACACGATCACATCACCATAAGGTGCCAGATGCGTAAGCGTCAGACGACAGCTCAGCGTACTCTCTTGATTGTCACGCCAGACGGTGAGTATTTCGATGATATCCAGTTCGCTTTTAAGTTCGGGAACATACATTGAGAGAGCGGTTTGCGCATTAGCGGAATAGATCCCAGTGCGCATCTCGGTCAACGTTTTATCACCCATAAGTTTAGTCGCCGCAGTATTGGCAAATAGAATATTTTCCGCGACGGGTGAAATCAGCCACACCGGGTTTTTAATAACATTCAGCGCATCGAAGCAATATTGCGACATAGGGAATTCCTGTACATCGGCACGGTATACCTGACGATCACGCCGGAATTGACTCGCGTGGGCTCCTTTGAAACATACCTTACTTCATCACATCAGGCGTGGTTTTTTTGTGAAATAAAAGGGGATTCCGCCTGAATTTTACCGATTGGTATAATCTGTCTTTCAGACGTTTTTTGCAGCAGCAGCCCCGGAACCTGTTCTGCAGGTAAAGGTCGGGAGTACAGGAAACCCTGGAGATAATCACACCCCAGACTCACCAGCATTGCCCGCTGCGCTTCGGTTTCAATTCCTTCTGCAACGACATTCATCTCCAGAGTCCGGGCGATGGTAATGATCGTTTCCACAAGCTTTCTGCTTTTCTCATTTTCAAGCATTGAACTGACAAAACTTTTGTCGATTTTCAGCTCTTTCGCCGGTAAGACGCTGAGCATGAGAAGATTCGAATAACCCGTACCAAAATCATCTATCGAAACGGTAATCCCTGCCTGGTTGAACGCGGTGAGCAATTCAATGCTGCGATCGAGGTTTTTTAGCGCCGTGCTTTCCGTCACTTCAAGGATCAACCGGGAGGGGGCCAGGTTATATTTTTGCAGCATGGACGAGATAACCTGAAAGATATCCTGCTGCTCAAATTGCATCGGCGACAGGTTGAATGACAATGTCCATTGACTGAATCCCTGTTCAGTCCAGAAACTCAGCTGTTTACAGGCCGCTTCAATCGCCCAGTTACCAACGGGAATAATCAACCCGGTTTGTTCCAGCGACGGTAAAAAGAGACTGGGCAGTAAAACACCTTGTTCCGGGTGACGCCAGCGTAGCAGTGCCTCAAACCCGTGAATGGTGTTCTCTTCTGCCAGCCAGGTTGGCTGATACCACATTTCAAATTGATCGCGTTCCAGCGCCAGGGATAACTCCTGCAAAAAGGCAGGTTCAGCCGGAACCGTCGTCGACATCTCTGCGCGATAAATGGCCCAGCCGTTACGACCTTGCTTTTTCACGTTATGCATCGCCGCATCGGCCTTAAGCTTTAGCTCATGCAGGGTTTCACCGTGTTGAGGATAGAGGCTTACTCCTGCGCTGAGCGTGATGGTTAACGTATGCCCGCAAAGGGAAAGTGGACGGCGGATATCGTCCAGCAGGGGTGAAAGCAGCGCGTTCAGCTTGTCGTCATCGCATTCTGGGGCCAGCAAAATGAAAGCATCACCACCCAGGCGTGCCAGCGTCATTTCGCGTGTTAACCGTGCAGTCACGCGATGAGCCACGTTTATCAGCAGTTCATCGCCAACGTGATGACCCCAGATATCATTAATCCGTTTGAAATGGTCAATATCGAAAAATATCACCGCAAACGGCTTTTTGCTCAGCAGTGCGCTGTGCAGGCAGTCCTGCATCCGCACGTCCATCTGGTGACGATTGGCAAGTCCGGTAAGCACATCAAAACGTGCCTGCAACTCCAGCTGTCTGTTGAGCTGGCGCAAATTATCCGTCAGCCTGTTAGTCCGCCTGTGTGAATCCATCAGCGAGATAATCAACATCACACCGAGCAAACATAATGTGGTGACGGATACCCAAATTGATAATCCCAGTTCACTGATACCGCCCGGTAATGTGTTTTCCATTTCGTGGAAATGCGCGGCGTTCATTCCGGTGTAATGCATGGCGCAAATGGCTGCAGCCATCACTAGCGCAGCCGCAAGGCGGTTGATGTACACGCCTTTACGCTTTTCTCGTAAATGGAAGGCTAGCCACAGTGCCGCGCCGGACGCGATGACGGCAATCAGCACCGATAAGAGGACAATGCGTCGGTCCCAGATAATGCTGCCCTTCAGCATTAATGCGGCCATGCCGACATAGTGCATGGAAACGACACCCGCGCTGAGGATCAGCGTGGCGAGTATCAGTCGAAAAGGGGAAAGCGATTTTGCGGAAACGGCGATATTAATGGCAAGCGTAGAAGCAACGACGGCAATACCCAGTGAGCCGACGGTGAGCCAGAGGTGGTAGCTCATGATCATCGGCATTTTCATCGACAGCATGCCGATGAAATGCATGGACCAGATCCCGATACCTAAGGTTACGCCACCGGCCACACGCCAGAACAGTGCAGCCTTACGGGCGGCAAGAGGGATTTTACCCGCGCTGTCTAAAGCCACAAATGAGGCGATGAACGCCACCAAATAAGAAATGGCTATTAAAACAGGGTCCCACGATACGTTGAGCATTATGTCATCCCACGCCAAAAGTTACGGAGTTATCAATTAATAAAGAATATAAAATATATTAAGCAAATTACTCTTTTAAGTGCGACTAAACAGTATCCCGTTTTTAATGCAATGCCTCTTAAATACGTATGAATATCTATCGCGTGGCGTAAGAACAGAGTATCGCGTACGGGTGGCATAAACCAGAGTGGCAGCATGGCGAGCATTGCATTTCCTCTAAAACCCGCTTTTGTTCTCTCTTAAGTGAAATTATGCTAATCAAACTGCGAAACAACAAACTCGCGCAGATCGTGAGGACAAAGCTATCGTGCAATGCTATAAATTTTAATGCCGATAAAAATATAAAGTCGTAGGAAAATGTATGCTAAGAAATATTAGTGTCAGAACTTTTATTGTCTATTTCCTTTTATGTCTCTTTTTGGTTAATAACGGAGTGATTGCATTGTTTGCTAATGGCGTGTCACTTTTTATTGCCGTGAATACTGCACAACTCATTGCACTGCTTTTACTTTGGGCGTACATGACAAAATATCTTGTGACGCCGATCAATACTGTGAAAAAAAGTATTGAAGAAGTGACGTCGGGCAAACTTGGCGTCTCTATCCCTGAATTTGGCAACAACTGCGCCGGACGTTTGATTCCAGGGATTAATAGCTTGTCCAGTAACATCGCAACGCTGGTCAGCGAGATCAGATCCTCTTCACAAACGGCCATGACGCTTGCGGAGCAACTCTCGTCCCGCAGTGCAGAGCTGTCGGTAAAGACCGAACAGCAGTCAGCGTCATTGATCCAGACGGCGGCCAGCATGGAACAAATGGCAGCGAGTACCCGAAACAATGCAGACAATACCCGTTTAGCCAGTGAGCAAGCGAATGCCGCGACGTTACAGGCACAAAAAGGTGGACAATTAATGGGGCAGGTTGCTAACAACATGCAGTCTATAACCGAATGTGCCCTGCAAATGACGGAAATTATTTCCCTTATCGATGGTATCGCTTTCCAGACCAATATTCTGGCGCTTAACGCGGCGGTAGAGGCTGCGCGCGCGGGCGATCATGGCAAAGGATTTTCCGTGGTGGCGGGTGAAGTTCGTAATCTCGCACACCGAAGCGCCGAAGCGGCGAAAAACATCAAGTTGCTGATTGACGTGACCAGCAATAACGTGACGCAGGGCGTTAACGTTGTCTCGCAAGCGGAGAGAAATATGCAGGATATCGTGGCGGGCTCGAACAACGTCAGCCGGTTAATGGACAATATTTCTGCCTCTACGTCAGAACAGGAAAAGGGGATTTCGCAGATAACGCAGGCGCTGTCTGAACTGGAACGCGTGACGCAGAGCAATGTCGCCATGGTGGAGGAGCTCAACGGATCCTCCGATGTGCTGCGTAACCAGGTGATTGAACTGCAAACCCGCACGCGTAATTTCCGGCTTGACCAGCGACATCTCGAGGATGAGCCCTCAGCGCGACGTCAACGATCCCCGATCCCCTCCCTCTGATAAAAAGCCTGGCTTGCCAGGCTTTTTCTTTGATGCGAAAAGTACAATTCCTGAGCGCATTCAGCGCGATGCTGAACATATCTATTGCTTAAGCCTGGACGAAAGCTAGACTGACACCGTGAAGATGAAAAGCGGGAGGCGCTGTGGAGAGCATTAAAGGGTCCGAAATTAACGTGCCTGACGCAGTTTTTGCGTGGGTGTTCGATGGCCGTGGTGGCGCGAGGCCGCTGGAAGACAGTGATGATATTGATAGTGAACATCCCTGCTGGCTGCATTTGAACTACACCCATCCAGACAGTGCCCAGTGGCTGGCATCGACGCCGCTCTTACCCAATAACGTGCGTGATGCGCTCGCAGGAGAGAGCCTCAGGCCACGCGTCAGCAGAATGGGCGAGGGGACATTAATTACGCTGCGCTGCATTAATGGCAGCACGGATGAACGTCCCGACCAACTGGTTGCCATGCGCCTCTATATGGATGAGCGGATGATTGTCTCCACCCGGCAGCGTAAGGTGCTGGCGCTGGATGACGTGGTTAACGATCTGAAAGAGGGCACGGGCCCGACGGATTGCGGCAGCTGGCTGGTGGACGTCTGCGATGCCCTGACCGATCATGCCAGCGAGTTTATCGAAGAGCTGCACGATAAAATTATCGATCTGGAGGACAATCTGCTCGATCAGCAGATCCCCCCACGCGGTTTTCTGGCGCTTTTGCGCAAACAGCTGATCGTCATGCGTCGCTACATGACGCCACAGCGCGATGTGTACGCGCGACTGGCCAGCGAGCGGCTGAGCTGGATGAACGATGATCAGCGTCGAAGAATGCAGGACATTGCTGACAGGCTCGGAAGAGGGCTGGACGAGATCGACTCCTGTATTGCCCGAACGGCGGTAATGGCGGACTAAATAGCCCAGGTGATGCAGGAGTCACTCTCGAGACGAACTTATACGATGTCGCTCATGGCGATGGTCTTTTTGCCCAGCACTTTTCTGACGGGGCTGTTTGGCGTCAATCTTGGCGGAATACCCGGCGGAGAATACCACTATGGTTTTACGACCTTTTGCGTCATGTTAGTGGTTTTGATTGGCGGTGTTGCATGGTGGTTGCATCGCAGTAAATGGTTGTAAATTTGCGCTTTTTCGGTCAGTAGATTGCTTCAAAACGACATTTTAATTGAGCGAAGTCAATAAACATCGACCCGGCAAGGTGCAATATTACTTCCGCAGGTGAATGCAACGTCAAGCGATGGGCGTTGCGCTCCATATTGTCTTACTTCCTTTTTTGAATTACTGCATAGCACAATTGATTCGTACGACGCCGACTTAATAGTCGGCTTTTTTTTGCCTGCCGTTCCCCAGCGACTACCCTAAAAGGGTCAACAAAAAAACCTGGAGGAAGAGATGAGCATGCTACTTGCGCTGCAATTCATGAATACACGCCAGTCCGATCCGGTACCCACCGACCCAACGCCGATGCCCGATCCCATCCCGCGTCCTCAGCCTATGCCGGACCCGCCGCCTGATGAAGAACCGATTAAAATGTCGCATCCAACCCTGATATCTGCGAGGATACGCGCCATCTGACTGCGAAGATGACCACGAGAGAATACTGTGACCGCTTTTTCTACCCTGAACGTTCTGCCTGCTGCCCAACTCGATAACCTTAACGAGTTGGGATACCTCACTATGACCCCTGTACAGGCGGCTGCGCTGCCGGCCATCCTGGAAGGCCGTGACGTACGCGTGCAGGCAAAAACCGGCAGTGGGAAAACGGCTGCATTTGGTCTCGGGCTGTTGCAGCATATTGATGTGGCGTTATTCCAGACGCAGTCGCTGATTCTGTGTCCGACCCGCGAGCTGGCGGACCAGGTCGCCGGAGAGTTGCGCCGTCTGGCACGTTTTCTGCCGAACACCAAAATTTTAACCCTCTGTGGCGGGCAACCTTTTGGCGCACAGCGTGATTCGCTGCAGCATGCGCCGCACATTATTGTTGCCACGCCAGGACGCCTGCTCGATCACCTGCAAAAAGGGACGGTTTCGCTTGATGCCCTGCAGACGCTGGTGATGGATGAAGCCGATCGTATGCTCGACATGGGCTTTAGCGATGCCATTGATGAGGTGATCCGCTTTGCGCCGCAGGATCGTCAGACGCTGTTGTTCTCCGCGACCTGGCCTGAAGCCATCGCGGCAATCAGTGGTCGTGTGCAGAAGAATCCGTTGACCATTGAAATTGATAGCGTTGACGCTCTGCCCGCCATCGAACAGCAGTTCTTTGAAACGTCGCAGCATGGCAAAATCTCGCTGCTGCAAAAGCTGCTGAGCCAGCATCAGCCTTTGTCCTGCGTGGTGTTTTGCAACACTAAAAAGGATTGTCAGTCGGTCTGCGATGCCCTGAATGCCGCAGGTCAAAGCGCACTGTCGCTGCATGGGGATTTGGAGCAGCGCGACCGCGATCAGACGCTGGTGCGTTTTGCTAACGGCAGTGCGCGCGTTTTAGTCGCGACCGACGTTGCCGCCCGCGGTCTGGACATTAAATCGCTCGAGCTGGTGGTTAACTTTGAACTGGCCTGGGATCCCGAGGTACACGTCCATCGTATTGGTCGTACCGCGCGCGCGGGCAACAGCGGTCTCGCCATCAGCTTCTGTGCGCCGGAAGAGGCGCAGCGCGCCAATATCCTTTCTGAAATGCTGCAGATTAAACTGAACTGGGTGAATGCCCCGGGCAATATCAGCATTGTCCCGCTGGAGGCTGAAATGGCGACGCTGTGTATCGACGGCGGCAAAAAAGCCAAGATGCGTCCGGGTGATGTGTTAGGGGCGCTGACCGGAGATATCGGTCTGGACGGGGCGGATATCGGAAAGATTGCGGTTCATCCGGCGCACGTTTACGTGGCAGTTCGCCAGTCGGTGGCGCATAAAGCCTGGAAGCAGCTGCAAAACGGTAAAATTAAAGGCAAAGCCTGCCGCGTTCGTCTGCTGAAGTAACGGAAAAAAGCGTCTCAGATATCTCTCTGAGACGCTTCGTTTTATTTCACTTCCAGCACATTCAAACGCAGTTCTTCTAACTGACTGTCATCTTCTTCCGGCTGCCAGCCCGCAGGCTGCATTGGGATCTCTTCCCGGTCAAACGCCAGATCGCCACCGTTAACCACTTCTGATTCGTGGTTTATGCCTTTGAAGTCGAATAACTCTACATCCGCGAGATGGGAAGGGACAACGTTCTGCATCGCGCTGAACATGGTTTCGATCCGACCCGGATAACGCTTGTCCCAGTCGCGCAGCATGTCACCAATCACCTGACGCTGCAGGTTCGGCTGCGATCCGCAGAGATTACATGGAATGATCGGAAAACCTTTAGCCTGAGAAAAACGCTCAATGTCTTTTTCACGGCAGTAGGCGAGGGGGCGGATGACAATGTGTTTGCCGTCATCGCTCATTAGCTTAGGTGGCATGCCTTTCATCTTGCCGCCGTAGAACATGTTCAGGAACAGCGTTTGCAGGATATCGTCGCGGTGATGTCCGAGCGCAATTTTGGTCGCGCCTAGCTCCGTCGCGGTACGGTAGAGGATCCCGCGGCGTAAGCGAGAGCACAGCGAGCAGGTTGTTTTCCCTTCCGGGATCTTCTCTTTAACAATGCCGTAGGTGTTTTCTTCGACGATTTTGTACTCAACACCCAGATTTTCAAGATACTCTGGCAAAATGTGCTCAGGGAAGCCTGGCTGTTTCTGGTCGAGATTCACCGCCACCAGGGAAAAATTCACCGGTGCGCTTTGCTGAAGATTACGCAAGATCTCCAGCATGGTGTAGCTGTCTTTACCCCCTGACAGACAAACCATGATGCGGTCGCCTTCTTCAATCATGTTGAAGTCCGCAATGGCTTCGCCCACGTTACGGCGCAAACGCTTTTGCAGCTTGTTCAGGTTGTATTGTTCTTTTTTGTTAACTTCTTGATTTTGTTGCATCTATTACTACCTTCGGAACCAGCAGGGTCGAAAGACGGGTTAGCGCTGGCAGATAAAAGCCAGCAGGCAAAAGTATGCCGCGTATGTTACGGATTCCGGCGGCGAATACCAGCATGTTTTAAAGCGGTGTTGGATTGATAAAGAGTAGTAGGCTTCCCGCGATGGCAACAGAGAGGGCGAGATCGATTCCTGCGATTATGGGAAAAAGAGAGTGCTTTATAGTAGGACAGAAACAGTAAAAGCACCCGGTATTATCTGGTCAAAACCGCTGATTAAATAATGAACTCTTTAAACTTCTCTTTATTATCGACTAAGTAAGCCGGAAACTCAGGGTTTTTAAGATCCTGCTTAACTAATTTTCTGTCTCGACCCCAGATGTCCTCTGCATTCGTAATCACTTTCATGATGTGTTCAGGATTATTGAATTCTGGCGTATCGTGTTCAGTATGAGAGATCGTAGACATCTTCTTTGAGATGCGTTCAGGCGACATAACCCATGAGAAGTGCCAACCCGCATTTTTTACAATCTTGTTTCTATATTTGAATGTCAGTCTTGACAAAAAGTCTTTGTAAATTTTAGTGGACTTAACGTTTCTAAAGTCAAACGCGTTTCCGCCAAAACGGTCTCTAAGATTACGTAACGTTGTCGCGCGCGGAAGTGTGCACAGGCGCGGAGAGCCATCTTTATTAAAGACTTGCAGGTTAAATTGATAGTTGAAGAAATTCATGTGAAAGGTCGTACATAATTTCTTCGGGTTAATTTGCTTAATGGCTTCAGGGGTGAAGATCTCATCGACATCGGAGATGATAATAATATCGTCGTCCTTAGCATCACGAAGTCCGCGCATTGTTGCGTTTCTGGTCGCTGCTTCGTTAGCCCAGGCATCATATTCCCCTTCGACGCCATTTTTCAGCTTAGGAAGTGAATCGTAAACAACGTAAATGATTTTATCTTTAAATTCAGGGAATTTGTCGATATTAAAATTGAGAGGCTTCGGAATTCCAGTAAATGAGTGAGTTGATTCTACAATCACAAACTTATCAATGACTTCGTTTAACGTATTGAGGCGAAGTTCAAGCAGCATATCTTCATCGTAGTATAAAAAACAATCATAAATCATTTTGGAATTCCTTTATCTTTTCGCCAGGTTGGTGCATTTATCCAGCATTTTTCACGTTCTTCTTTGTGTAATGCTACCTTAGAGGACTACAAAACTAAACAGATGGAGATAACTCGTCTCTCAGGATATATGCATTTTACAAAAATAGTTAAGAAAATCAATTTGATGGTGGGGATTGGAATGTTGGCAGAAATTGACATAGCATCAACCTGATACATTCACGTTATCGCGTATAATGCGGCATCTGAATACGCTCAACATTCCCGTGGTCACTGCTATGACGCTCAATCGTTTTTGTTATCTGCTTCTGTTTTCCGCTGCGACTGGCAGCTTTTTTACTTCGAATCCTCTTGTCATGTGGTTCGTGCTCATCAATGTGCTGACGATGGTGATATATGGCGCGGATAAAATGGCGGCGCGAAAGGGCATGCGCAGAGTCCCGGAAGCCACTTTGCTGGCGTTTGGGGTGACAGGGGGTTGGCCTGGCGCCATTCTGGGTCAACAACTTTTTCGCCATAAAACGCAAAAGCAGCCTTTCAAAACCTACTTTATGCTAAGTGTCATCCTGAGCATCGCAGCGATGGCGGCGGTTTATCACTTCTCTGCGTTATGAGCGGCGGTTGGCGTAACAAACACGCTTTTTACTGTATTCCTGCTACGCTTTTCTGTTGTACAAGGGAGCGCGATCATGAAGAACAAAAAAGAACAAACAGGATTGGTTGGGCTGGCGATTGGGGCCGCCGTTATTGGGCTGGTTTCGGCGCAGAAGCCGATCAACCGTGAAAGTATCGTTGACGAACTGGTTAGACTCGGCAGACAGAAGGGCGATGGCGTTGAAGACGAGGTGTTCGTCAAAGCCGCTGAGCTGGTCAGAAAAGGCTTATAGCGATGTTTTGAGCCCGCAGAAAGCTGCGGGCTCGTAGGATCAGAACTGGTAAACCAGGCCTAATGCAACAACATCGTCAGTGCTGATGCCGTTATTTTTGTAGAAGCTGTCGTCTTCGTCCAGCAGGTTGATTTTATAATCAACATAGGTGGACATGTTTTTGTTGAAATAGTAGGTGGCACCTACGTCAGCATATTTAACCAGGTCCTGATCGCCCTGACCGTTGCCCAGATCTTTACCTTTGGACTGCAGGTAAGAAATCGCCGGACGCAGACCAAAGTCGAACTGATATTGCGCGGTGACTTCAAAGTTCTGCGTTTTGTTTGCCACGTTAATTTCTTTATCACCGTATGGTGTCATATTGCGGGTTTCGGAATACATTGCCGCCAGATAGATATTGTTGGCATCGTATTTCAGGCCAGCAGTCCATGCATCTGCTTTATCGCCGCCTGCGGTCGTACGTGTCACCTGATCGTTGGTACGGTCAGAAGAGGCGTAAGCCGCACCTGCACTGATGCCCATGCCGAAATCATAGGTGGTAGAAATACCGAAACCGTCGCCGTTCTCATGACGCGTATCGCGACCGTTGTTGGTCCCTTCCTGATTGTTATTGCCGGATTCGTTTTTGCCCTGGTATTGCAGCGCAAAGTTCAGACCCTGCACCAGGCCGTAAAAATCGGTATTACGGTAGGTTGCCACGCCGTTTGCACGGCCGGTCATAAAGTTATCGGCGGAGGTGTATGAGTCGCCACCGAATTCTGGCAGCATATCTGTCCAGCCTTCCACGTCGTACAGCACACCGTAGTTACGGCCATAATCGAATGAACCGTAATCACCCACTTTCACACCCGCGAACGCCAGACGCGTCCAGGACTGGTTATCAGACCCTTCGGTGTTGTTTGCCTGAACGTTGTATTCCCACTGCGCGTAGCCGGTCATCAGGTTGTTGATTTGGGTTTCGCCTTTAAAGCCCAGACGCATATAGGTTTGATCGCCATCTTTTGACGCATCGTCAGAGAAGTAGTGGAGACCATCTACTTTTCCGTACAGATCTAATTTGTTGCCGTCTTTATTATAAATTTCTGCTGCATGTGCTGCGCCTGCCATTAACAGCGCAGGAATCATGAGGGCCAGTACTTTTCTTTGCATAGTGATATTCCTTTGCAATCATTTTTATTTAATTACCAGATGAACTTTCCACACAGGAAAGATGTCTCATGCTAAATCACTCCCAATGAGGAGTCGTAATTATATCTGTTACATTTTAAGTAAATACTCAACTAAATAATACCGTTGAAATCTTGATAGATTTCATGAATGTATTAACCGGAAATATACAAAACTAAAATTATTAATTGCGCGTGAGAAAAGGTAAGATCGCCGTCGTTATATGCCTTTAAGATTTCTTCATCCATAATTGATGTGAATATTATTTAGTTAACTAAATAGTCTTCTCTGATTCTCTGGATTAGCCCGGTGTGAATACATCGGGCTTTTTTTATGACAAATAAATGCCCGGACGAGCCGGGCGGGTAGAGTTATTCGCTGGTTGATTTATCCGCCTTCCCGGCCATCTGTGCCAGGAAGTCATAGCGTTTTTGCAGATCCGCGGCGGCATCTTTCCAGAGCTGTTCTGCTACTTCAGGCTGTTGCGCGTTGAGGCGGCGGAAGCGCTGCTCCTGCATAAGCGTCTCGGCAAGAGCGTCAGATGGCGGACGTGAATCCAGCGCCAGCGGCAGTTTGCCTTCATCCGCACGGCGTGGGTCGAACCGGTACAGCGGCCAGAAGCCGGTTGCTGTGAGCTGACGCATCTGATCGTGGCTGAGAGCCAGATCATAGCCGTGCTCCTCGCAAGGGCTGTAGGCAATGATCAGCGATGGGCCAGGGTAGGCTTCCGCTTCCTGAATCGCTTTCACGGTCTGATTAAGCTGTGCACCCAGTGAAATCTGCGCGACATAAACGTGGCCGTACATCATCATGCTGACGCCGAGATCTTTACGAGCTTTGCGTTTGCCGTGCTCACCAAATTTGGTGACGGCGCCTAACGGTGTCGCTTTAGACGCCTGACCGCCCGTGTTGGAATAACACTGCGTATCGAGCACCAGAATATTAACGTTTTCAGTCAGACTCAGTACATGGTCAAGCCCGCCGAAGCCAATGTCGTAGGCCCAGCCGTCGCCGCCGATCAGCCAGATAGATTTCTCAACCAGCGCATCAGCATCCGTCAACAATTGTTCCGTACCCTCAACGCCCTGCAGCGCGTTGCGCAGTTCAGCGACCTGCTCGCGCCGTACGTCAGGCGTGGCTTCCGAGTGAAGTGCATCATTCAGTTCTGCAGGGATTTTATCGGCAAACTGCTCCAGCAGACGCATCACGCGCGCGCGGTGCTGATCGACGGTCAGACGGAAGCCAAGACCAAACTCGGCGTTATCTTCAAACAGCGAGTTTGCCCATGCCGGGCCGCGACCGTTAGCGTCGGTAGTGTATGGCGTGGAAGGGAGGTTACCACCGTAAATAGACGAACAGCCGGTGGCATTAGCGATCAGCATTCTGTCGCCGTAAAGCTGCGTAAGCAGTTTGATATACGGTGTTTCTCCGCAGCCAGAGCAGGCACCCGAGTATTCGAACAGCGGAGTAATCAGCTGTGAGGTGCGAATATCAATACGTTCCAGCTTGCTGCGATCGATTTCCGGCAGGTTCAGGAAGAAGTCATAATTCACTTTCTCCTCTTCAACATGTTCCAGACGCGACATCATATTGATGGCTTTGATGTCCGGATTTTGACGATCTTTCGCCGGGCACACTTCGACGCACAGGTTACAGCCGGTACAGTCTTCAGGGGCGACCTGCAGAACGTATTTCTGTCCGCGCATGTCGCGTGATTTCACATCCAGCGAGTGCAGGCTGGCCGGTGCGGTTTCCATCTCTTCAGGAGAAACCACCTTGGCTCGGATGGCCGAGTGAGGGCAGGCCGCCACGCAGTGGTTGCACTGCGTACACAGCTCTTCTTTCCAGATCGGGATCGCTTCGGCGATGTTGCGTTTTTCCCAACGGGTGGTGCCCATTGGCCAGGTACCGTCCGGCGGCAGCGCCGAGACGGGCAGGGCATCGCCCAGACCGGCCAGCATCGCCGCCGTTACGGTTTTCACGAAATCCGGCGCCGCGTCGGACACCACCGGAGGACGATTCGGGCTGGCTCCGTTCACCTGCTGCAGCGGTACCTCAAACAGCGATTCGCGAGCCAGCGCCAGCGCCTGCCAGTTGCGCTCGACGAGCTCCTGGCCTTTACTGCTGTAGCTTTTGGCTATCGCACCCTGCAGCTCTATTAGCGCACTGTCGCCCGGCAGGATGTTGGTCAGATGGAAGAAGGCCATCTGCATCACGGTGTTGATACGTGCCGCCAGGCCACATTCGCGGGCAATTTTGGCGGCGTTAATCACAAAGAGGCGGGCTTTTTTCTGGTTCAGCACCGCCTGCACTTCCTGCGGCAGCCGCGCCCAGACTTCATCAACGCTGTACGGAGTGTTAATCAGGAAAATACCGCCAGGTTTCAGGCGCTCCGCCATCTGGTATTTGTCGATAAACTGCAGCTGGTGGCAGCCTACAAAATCTGCCTGAGAAATAAGGTAAGCCGAGCGAATAGGGTGTTCGCTGACGCGCAGGTGGGAAACGGTCAGCCCGCCCGCTTTTTTGGAGTCATAGACGAAATAGCCCTGGGCATACCACGGCGTCGAATTGCCGATGATTTTGATGTTGTTTTTGGTTGCTGAGACACTACCGTCGCTGCCCAGACCATAGAACAGCGCCTCGAGTTTGGCGGTCGAGGGCAGGGTGTTTTCCGGCAACGACAGGGACAGGTTAGTCACATCATCATAAATGCCGACCGTAAAGCGCGGTTTTGGCTTCGCTGCATTCAGTTCGTTAAAGACTGCCAGCACGCAGTCCGGGCCAAACTCTTTGGATGACAAGCCATAGCGCCCGCCAATAACGCGCGGCAGCATTTCGCGTTCGCCGCTATTAAACGCTTCCGCCAGGGCCGTCATCACGTCCAGATAGAGCGGTTCCGCGTGCGCACCCGGTTCTTTGGTACGGTCAAGAACGGCAACGGATCGCGCGCTTTCCGGAAGCGCTGAGAGCAAATGTTTAGCTGAGAACGGACGATAAAGCCGTACTTTCAGCACGCCGACCTTTTCGCCGCGCGTCAGCAGTTCATCCACCACTTCTTCACAGGTGCCGATGGCTGAGCCCATCAGTACAATTACGCGTTCCGCCTGCGGATGGCCATAATATTCGAACGGTTTGTACTCCCGTCCGGTGGCGGTGGCGAACGCATTCATCGCCTGTTCAACATGGTCGTAAACCGCGTCGTACCACGGGTTGGTCGCTTCGCGAGACTGGAAATAGGTATCCGGGTTTGCAGAGGTTCCGCGAATCACAGGATGTTCCGGATTGAGGGCGCGAGCACGGTGCGCATCGATCTCAGCCTGTGGCAGAAGATTGAGGATCGTATCGTCAGCCAGCGGAACGATTTTGTTGATTTCGTGAGATGTGCGGAACCCATCAAAGAAATGAATAAACGGCACGCGGCTTTTCAGCGTCGCGATATGCGAAATCAGCGCGAAGTCCTGTGCCTCCTGGACGCTGCTGGCGCACAGCATGGCGCAGCCCGTTTGACGGACCGCCATCACGTCTGAGTGATCGCCAAAGATGGAGAGGGCGTGAGTGGCGACCGTACGGGCAGCGACATGCAGCACAAATGGCGTCAACTGTCCGGCTAATTTGTATAACGTCGGGATCATCAGCAGCAATCCCTGAGAGGAGGTAAACGACGTGGACAAGGCGCCTGTCTGAAGCGCACCGTGCACCGCGGCAATCGCGCCCGCTTCGGACTGCATTTCAACCACGCGTGGGACATCCCCCCAGACGTTTTTTACCCCGTTTCCGGCCCAGGCATCCGCCTGTTCAGCCATCGTGGAACTTGGCGTAATCGGGTAGATGGCGATAACTTCGCTGGTACGGAACGCAACTGACGCGACTGCACCATTACCGTCAATAGTTTGCATAAGACGACACCCTTACATTGCGCAAAAAGAGGGGCCTGTATAACGGCAACAAGCCCTGATAATTATTCTTTTATTTTAGCAAAGCTCAGGTTTTGCGATTTTCGCTTTTGTGTCCTCGATATTCCCGGCATCAATGAGTAGATCAAACTTTTGCCGGAAAAATTGCGAGAAATTGTTTCCGGAGCGCATAAATACGCACATCCACTCTCGACGATGCGGCGCCGCGTGCCTATTATGCATAGGTTTGTCATTATTCATGGGGGAGAGAACATGCGTTCAGCGTTTTGGGTAGGGTGTGCCGCGTTATTGTTGTCGGCATGTAGTAGTGAACCTGTTCAGCAGGCAACGGCGGCGCACGTTACGCCAGGTATGAGGGCTGCGATGTCAAGTTCCGGCCAGGCCAACTGCGCGATGATTGGGGGTTCGTTATCGGTTGCTCGCCAGCTCGATGGGTCTGCGATTGGTATGTGCGCGTTGCCAAATGGCAAGCGCTGCAGTGAACAGTCGCTTGCCGCGGGATCTTGCGGTAACTACTGATTACTCAACGCGTTTAAACATCAGCGTTTTTTCGGCTGTCGCCAGCGTTAACTGGTCTTCAGTCAGGTCGACCTGTGCGCCCTTGCGCAGCACGTCGCCGATGGCCTGATCCAGTTCGTTAAGCTGTGGGTCAGTGCACAGTTTCCGGGTCATCGCCAGCGTTTTGACGGTGAGCGCGCCTTCGGACAATTTCCCCTGTCCGTTATAGCTGTTACACATCACGCCTGAGACATTGATGTTTTTAATCAGGCTGATATCTGACAGCGCGCTAAAGCTTATTTCAGGCTGCGTTGCCGTTTTGGTGATGGCTTTACCATCGACGTTTTCCAGCACAAAACGGTGGTTTTGAAGCTGCTCCGGCTGAACGGACGCTTTACCCGGGTTAACGCAGCCCGCCAGGGCCAGGCTCAGAAAAGTTACTGCAACGAGCTTTTTCATTTTTCTTCTCTAAATATCAATGCTGTGAATCTATTCCAAGTGTAACCATACGCCCGCGCGAGTTAATGGGGTTTATCTGAAAGTGCGAGAAGAGGCCGGGCAACAGTGCGGTGCCCGGCACAGGGTGTTAGTGAGATTTAAATCCCGCCGCCGCCATCAGCATGCGGAAGAACATACTTACGGCGGCCAGCGCCAGGACGCTACCGCCCCAGATGATGACCAGCCACATCAGACGTTTCCAGACAGGTTGTTGCATCAGTGATAACCCTCCCCATGCTGTACTTTTCCGCGAAATACGTAGTAGCTCCAGAAGGTGTAGACCAGAATGATGGGAATGATCAATAGTGCGCCCACTAACATAAAGCCCTGACTCTGCGGTGGTGCAGCGGCCTGCCATAAGGTGATAGACGGCGGGATGATGTGCGGCCAGATGCTGATCCCAAGACCGCTGAATCCGAGGAAAATCAACCCCAGCGTCAGCACAAACGGCAGATTATGGCTATCAGGATCCTTCAGGCTTCGCCACTGCCACAGGCTCAGGATCGCCACCAGCACCGGGACGGGCAGCAGATAAAACAGATTCGGCAGCGTAAACCAGCGCGCGGCGATAGCCGGTTGCGCCAAAGGCGTCCAGATACTGATTGCCGCAATGAATAGCAGAAGGACGATTAACAGCGTTTTTGAAACCTCACGCATCCGCTGTTGCAGGGCATTTTCGCTTTTCATCACCAGCCATGTTGAGCCTAACAGGGCATAGGCGATGACCAGACCTGCGCCACAGAACAGGTTAAAGGCAGTGAACCAGTCAAAGGGTCCGCCGCTGTACGCGCGTCCGGTAACGGAGAAACCGTTAATCACAGCGCCGACCGTCACGCCCTGGGTGAACGTTGCCAGAATCGAGCCGCCAATAAAGGCTTTATCCCAGAACGGACGGTGTACCGGTGTGGCTTTGAAGCGAAACTCAAACGCCACGCCCCGGAAAATAAGTCCGATCAGCATTAATGTCAGCGGAATGGTCAGCGCGTCGATGATGACCGCGTAAGCCAACGGAAAGGCACCAAACAAGGCCGCGCCGCCAAGCACCAGCCAGGTTTCGTTCCCGTCCCACACCGGCGCAACACTGTTGACCATCACATCGCGATCGTCGCCGTTCTGCGTCGCGGGGAACAGGATGCCAATTCCCAGATCAAATCCATCCATCACGATGTACATTAACGTGGCGAATACGATGATCACAAACCAGATAAGGGAGAGATCGATTCCCATTATGGCTTCTCCTTACGTTCAGTGATAACGGCGGAAAGGGGACGAGCGGGTCGACCATCAGCTTCAGTGGCAAATGACTCATGAGGCTGAGGACCTTTTTTGATCAGGCGTACCATATAGCTATAACCCACGCCAAACACCGAGGTATAAACCACGAAGAAGGCCAGCAGGCTGACGCTCATATGCAGATCGCCGTGCGCGGAAACCGCATCTTTCGTGCGCTGCAGTCCATAGACCACCCACGGCTGGCGGCCCACTTCCGTGGTAACCCATCCGGCAAGGATGGCAATCAATCCGGATGGCCCCATAAACAGGGCAAACCACAGGAAGGGACGAGAGGTATACAGCCGTTTTTTGTAGCGCAGCCAGACCGCAGCCACTCCCAGCAGCAGCATCAACATGCCCAGGCCTGCCATGATGCGGAACGACCAGAAGACGATGGTGGAGTTTGGCCGGTCTTCTTTCGGAAACTCCTTGAGCGCGGGAACCTGTTTTTCCAGACTGTGGGTCAGGATCAGGCTGCCCAGCGCCGGGATCGCCAGCCCAAAGCGGGTGCGCTCCTGCTCCATGTCCGGCCAGCCGAACAGCAGCAGCGGCGTCGGTTCACCCGGCGGGTTTTCCCAGTGGCCTTCAATGGCGGCAATTTTGGCGGGCTGGTATTTTAAGGTGTTCAGCCCGTGCATATCACCCACCATCGCCTGTATGGGGGCCACAATCAGGGTCATCCATAATGCCATGGAGAACATGGCGCGAATGGCAGGCGTCCTGTTACCGCGCAGCAGGTGCCAGGCGGCAGATGCACCAACAAACAGCGCGCTACTGAGGAAGGCGGCTATCGACATATGCAGCAGGCGGTACGGGAAAGAGGGGTTAAATACCACGGCAAACCAGTCTACCGGTACGACCTGACCGTTGACGATCTCATAGCCTTGCGGGGTCTGCATCCAGCTGTTGGAGGAGAGGATCCAGAAGGTCGATATAATCGTCCCCAGCGCCACCATACAGGTTGCAAAGAAGTGCAGACCCGGACCGACTTTGTTCCAGCCAAACAGCATCACGCCAAGGAAACCGGCCTCAAGGAAGAAAGCGGTGAGCACTTCATAGGTCAGCAGCGGGCCGGTAATACTGCCCGCAAACTGTGAAAATCCACTCCAGTTAGTGCCAAACTGGTAGGCCATGACCAGCCCGGAGACCACACCCATACCAAAGTTAACGGCGAAGATCTTCGACCAGAAATGGTACAGCGAGCGCCAGACGGGATTTTTTGTTTTGAGCCACAGCCCTTCGAGTACAGCAAGATAGCTTGCCAGGCCGATGGTGATTGCCGGGAAAATAATGTGAAAGGATACGGTAAAGGCAAACTGTATCCGCGCAAGGTGAAAAGCATCCAAACCAAACATGCAAAACTCCGCGATGTAATTATGTCGATGCCATTCTAAGCCGCGCCAGCGCTGGGTTGCAGAAACAGACCTGGCTTAATTACCCATAACAGTTTGCCTTGCGTATAACCTGATGTGCTTAAAGCCCACTTTCAGCAGCCAACCTCGCCCGGGCAATTGCTCCAGCATTAAATATCGGATGCTCGTAGTTATCGGTGACATCACGGACTCTGTATATTTTCCATGTGCCCGATTCCCAGCGGGCGAATACCTCAAGTTCTATTTTTTCTCCATTTTCTACGCCAATCCACACGGGCAAAACTTCACCCCCCATGAAAGTCGTAGCGGGGCCGACGGTTAGCGCAGGTACCCATGCTGGATCATAATCTTGTGCGTAAGCGAAGTAATCAGACTCCAGCAAATCTTGCTCGGGTATTGATTCTATTTGCTCAATTCTCGAGAGCGTATCGGCAGAGACATACTCCCGCAGATCAGCGTTCGAGAATTCTCTTTCGCTGCTGGTCAAAGACATGAGATAGAGTGAATAGAATGAACGCACCCGGGTCGTCACGCCACTATCGTGCTTAACAGAGCAAGCAGAAAGCCAGCATGCGCATAATACAATTGCGATTCGCATCAGTTCATCCTGTAGATTTTGTAAGCCGGGTGAGAAGCACGATAACCCGGCCCCGGATACATACTGCTCTGGCGGAAATCGGAAATCCATTGTGTTCCATCATACATAGTCATGTGGCCGCTGGCGCTTCCTCCCGGGTAAGGCTGGATCACTGCGACATCACCACTTCGCAACACAGAACCCGAGGGAACTTCACGAAACCCCGCGCGAAGTAAAGAGGGTCCATAGTCTTTTGCGTTTCGTGTTCTCTCCAGCCGTATACCGCCAGCTTCTATAGCTTCCCGCGTAAATGTCGCACATTCGTGATGCGAGTGGCCGAGAGCGCGTGACCGAAGATGTGAAAGAGCAACGTCTTTATTCCAACTCATTCTTAGTTCCTTTATGCAAAGTTAGAACGAAATTCCTACGTGATGAGGATACCTATCAGGTTCTTTACCCTATTTTTAATACGCCCTGGCTTGGGAGAGAGGTAGGCAAAAGATGTTATATAAAATATCTATATTTCATGTGGTTATGCTGTGGTGTGTAGGAGGTGCCCACCCCAATATTTGAATCCGTAATGTGCAAAGACGGAATAAAAACCATTTTTTTATGAATTTTCCGCATTAAACCGCTTGCCTTGTCGTCTGCGTCGTGCGTTAATGGTCTTCTGGTTTTGAGTCCAAATAAATATCTGACGTAGTTTTATAAAGCAGTTCTCATCACGTTGTGCCTCTCCGCAGCCTCTCTTGGGTCTTTATCTACTTTCCGATTAGTTTTGTTTAAAACCATTATTGCCTGATCGGCTCATGAGTAATTTACGTTTTTACGTTTACAGGAGAATCCTATGACTTCTTATATCCATTTTCGCTGCCCATGCTGTCATGGCTCGCAGTACCGTACTTCAGTTTTTGATGTGTCTGAGAAAAATCCTCACGGCGCGAAATGCATTTTTTGCAAATCGTCGATGGTTACGCTCGATCACCTGGCCGCAGCACGTTCTGCCCAGAGCCATATCACTGAGTACCGCAAGTAATTAACAACGCTTTCCATAACAGTTAGCAAAATCTTCTCTTTTTCTCCTGCTGATATACACTGTCGGCAATAAGGAGAATCTGATGAAAAAATACCAGCGTCTGGCGCAACAAATTATCTCGCAGATTGAGCTTGGCGTATGGCTGCCGGGCGATAAGCTGCCTTCGCTGCGAGAGCAGGTGGCGAGCAGCGGCATGAGTTTTATGACCGTGGGCCACGCGTATCAGATGCTGGAAAGCCAGGGGCGCATTGTCGCCAGACCGCAATCGGGCTATTACGTTGCCTCGCGCCCGACTGCGCAACAGCCTGCTCCTCCGGCTCAGGTGATGCGCGATGAAGTGGTCGACATCAACACCTATATCTTCGACGTGCTGCAGGCCAGCCGCGATCCCTCCGTCGTCCCGTTTGCTTCCGCATTTCCCGATCCGCGGCTCTTTCCGCTTCAGCAGCTTAACCGCTCGCTGGCGAACGTCAGTAAAACCGCCACCGCGATGAGCGTGATTGAAAACCTGCCGCCGGGTAACGTCGATCTACGCCACGCCATTGCCCGCCGCTACGCGCAGCAGGGGATGAACATCTCACCTGAAGAGATTGTCATTACCGCAGGCGCGCTTGAGGCGCTGAACCTTAGCCTGCAGGCCGTCACCGAACCCGGTGACTGGGTGATCGTTGAAAATCCCTGTTTTTATGGTGCTCTCCAGGCGCTTGAACGCCTGAAGCTGAAGGCGCTATCGATAGCGACCGACGTGCGCGAGGGGATCGACCTGAATGCCCTTGAACAGGCCCTGAATGATTATCCGGTAAAAGCCTGCTGGCTAATGACCAACAGTCAAAACCCGCTTGGCTTCACGCTGAGTGCGGAGAAAAAGGCGCTGCTGGTGGCGCTGCTAACGAAGCATAACGTCACCCTGATTGAGGACGACGTCTACAGCGAACTCTATTTTGGCCGTGAAAAACCGCTTCCGGCCAAGGCCTGGGACAGGCAGGACATGACGCTGCACTGCTCCTCATTTTCAAAATGTCTGGTGGCCGGTTTTCGCATCGGATGGGTCGCGGCGGGAAAGCATGCGCGCCGCATTCAGCAACTGCAGCTCATGAGCACCTTATCAACCAGCTCACCCATGCAGCTGGCGCTGGTGGATTATCTGGCGACAAAACGGTATGACGCCCATCTTCGCCGCCTGCGACGCACGCTGGCCGAGCGCAAACAGCAGGGGTGGCAGTCGCTTTTGCGCCATATGCCTGCTGGCGTCAAAATCCATCACAACGACAGCGGCTATTTTTTATGGCTGGAGCTTCCGGCGCAGCTGGATGCCGGGCTGCTGAGCGAGAAAGCGTTAGTCCACCACATCAGCATCGCGCCAGGTAAGATGTTTTCAACGTCAGACAGCTGGACACCGTTTTTCCGGTTTAATACCTCCTGGGCGTGGGGTGAACGGGAAGAACAGGCTGTTATTCAGTTGGGAAAATTAATTAGCGAGATGCTGGAATAAATCGCGTAGTCGGCTTTTAAATAATCCTTCCTTATCTTTATGACGGCGCTGCGAATATCCCTCAGCGCCGCATCATAGGAAATCTGCATACTCCCTTCCTCTGCTAACTCCTTGTCTATAATCCAGTTAACGGGGAATGCGCCCTCGGTCACACCTTGATGAAATTTCCTTTAGCCGAAAGGTGCGGCGCATTTGCGCGGTCTACGTTTAATTAAGGAGATATTTTTACGGCAAGGCTGCCGCTAAATTTCATTGCGACTGGAGTATATCTAATGAGCAAAAATTTTGCCCGCAGCAGCCTGTATGCGCTTGGCATGACAATCATGACCGCGCAAGCCGCCGAACCGCCGAAGGCCATCGGTAACGGGGAAGGACGACTGGATATTATTGCCTGGCCGGGGTACATCGAACGCGGTCAGACGGATAAAAATTATGACTGGGTGACCCAGTTTGAAAAAGAGACCGGGTGTACCGTTAACGTCAAAACGGCGGCCACATCCGACGAGATGGTCAGCCTGATGGCGAAAGGGGGATATGACCTGGTCACGGCCTCCGGTGACGCCTCGCTGCGCCTGATCATGGGGAAACGCGTTCAGCCGATTAACCCCGATCTCATCCCCAACTGGAAAACCCTCGACGCACGGATTGTGAAAGGGGAATGGTTTAACGTTGACGGCAAAGTCTACGGCACGCCGTATCAGTGGGGGCCAAACCTGCTGATGTACAACACCAAAACTTTCCCGACGCCGCCGGACAGCTGGAGCGTGGTATTCACCAAACAGAATTTGCCTGACGGTAAAACCAACCAGGGACGCGTGCAGGCGTACGACGGCCCGATTTATATCGCCGATGCCGCGCTGTTCGTCAAAGCCACTCAACCGCAGTTAGGTATTAAAGACCCGTACCAGCTCACCGAAGAGCAGTACGCCGCTGTGCTCAAGGTGCTACGCGATCAGCACGCGCTTATCCACCGCTACTGGCATGACACCACCGTTCAGATGAGCGACTTTAAAAATGAAGGCGTGGTGGCCTCCAGCGCCTGGCCATATCAGGCGAATGCCCTGAAGGCAGAGAACCAGCCCGTTGCCACCGTCTTCCCGAAAGAAGGGGTGACCGGCTGGGCGGACACCACCATGCTGCACGCGCAGGCAAAACACCCAATGTGCGCCTACAAATGGATGAACTGGTCGCTGACGCCAAAAGTTCAGGGCGATCTGGCGGCCTGGTTTGGCTCGCTGCCGGTGGTCGCGGAAGGCTGTAAAGCCAGCACGCTGCTCGGTGATAAAGGCTGCGAAACCAACGGTTATAACGAGTTCGAAAAAATCATGTTCTGGAAAACGCCGATTGCGGAAGGGGGGAAATTTGTCCCTTACAGCCGCTGGACGCAGGATTACATTGCCATCATGGGCGGTCGTTGAACGTCCGGGAGCAGAACATGACGTACGCAGTAGAGTTTAATGACGTTTCCCGTCTGTACGGCGACGTACGAGCGGTGGATGGGGTGACTATTGGCATTCGTGACGGGGAGTTTTTCTCCATGCTGGGGCCTTCGGGCTCCGGCAAAACGACCTGCCTGCGCCTGATTGCCGGTTTTGAACAGCTGAGCGGCGGCGCGATAAAAATCTTCGGTAAAGAAGCCAGCGAATTGCCTCCCTGGGAGCGCGACGTCAACACCGTATTTCAGGATTACGCGCTGTTTCCGCACATGTCGATCCTCGACAACGTAGCGTACGGGCTGATGGTTAAAGGTATCGACAAGAAAAAACGCTACGCGCTGGCCGGTCAGGCGCTGGAGAAGGTCGGCCTGAGTTTTGCCGTCGCGCGTAAGCCTTCACAGCTCTCCGGCGGCCAGCGTCAGCGCGTGGCGATTGCCCGCGCGCTGGTGAACGAACCCCGCGTGCTGCTGCTGGACGAACCGCTAGGCGCTCTCGACCTTAAACTGCGCGAACAAATGCAGTTCGAGCTGAAAAAGCTTCAGCAGGAGCTGGGCATTACCTTTATTTTCGTCACCCACGATCAGGGAGAAGCCCTGTCCATGTCGGATCGGGTGGCCGTCTTCAACAACGGGCGTATCGAGCAGGTTGACACCCCGCGCGAACTATACATGCGTCCTCGCACGCCGTTTGTCGCCAGTTTTGTTGGCACCTCTAACGTTTTTGATACCGCATTGGCCCGCCAGGTCTGTGGGATGGAGGGGATGTATTCGCTGCGCCCGGAACATATTCGTCTTAATGAGGGCGGTGACGTTCAGGTGCAGGGCGTGGTACAGGCGGTACAGTATCAGGGCGCGGCCACGCGTTTTGAACTGCGTCTTGCAGACGGTGCGAAACTGCTGGTCAGCCAGGCGAACCTTACCGGAGGCGCGCTCCCGGCAGGGATTGCGCCCGGACAGCAGGTGCTGGCCTCGTGGTCACGCGAGGCCATGGTGTTGCTTCATGAGGAGAGGTGAAATGGACATGAGCGTTTCACCCACGCCCGCGCCGCACGGTAGGTTAAGCCGTATTACCGCCTTGTTCTGGCGTAAACCGTCGCTCGGCCTGTTCTTGCTCCTTCTCGCGCCGCTGATGTGGTTTGGCATCGTCTATTTGGGTTCGCTTCTGACGCTGCTGTGGCAGGGTTTCTATACGTTCGACGACTTCACCATGTCGGTGACGCCCGATCTCACCTTTGCGAATATTCAGGCACTTTTCAACCCGGCAAACTACGACATCATCTTGCGCACGCTGGTGATGGCTCTTGCGGTCACTGTCGCCAGCGCGATCCTCGCGTTTCCGATGGCGTGGTATATGGCGCGTTATACCCGCGGTAAGTGGAAAGCCTTTTTCTACATCGCGGTGATGCTACCCATGTGGGCGAGTTATATCGTTAAGGCTTACGCCTGGACGCTGCTGCTGGCGAAAGATGGGGTGGCACAGTGGTTTCTCAGCCATTTGGGGCTTGAGCCGCTCCTGATTTCTCTGCTTACGCTTCCGGCGATTGGCGGTAACACATTGTCGACATCAGGGCTGGGCCGCTTTCTGGTCTTCGTCTATATCTGGCTGCCGTTTATGATCCTACCCGTGCAGGCGGCGCTGGAGAGGTTACCCGCTTCTCTGCTACAGGCGTCTGCCGATCTGGGCGCGCGTCCGCGCCAAACCTTCCGCTACGTGGTTCTGCCGCTGGCTATTCCGGGGATTGCGGCAGGATCAATATTTACCTTCTCGCTGACGCTCGGGGATTTTATCGTGCCGCAGCTGGTGGGGCCGCCGGGATATTTCATCGGAAACATGGTCTACGCCCAGCAGGGGGCCATTGGGAATATGCCCATGGCTGCCGCATTCACGCTGGTTCCGATTGTGCTGATCTCGCTTTATCTGGCGTTCGTGAAACGCCTGGGAGCATTCGATGCACTCTGATCGCGCACCGTTGTTCCTGAAAGTGGCCGCGTGGGGCGGGGTTATCTTCCTCCACTTCCCGCTGCTGATTATCGCGACCTATGCGTTCAATACCGAGGACGCGGCTTTCAGCTTCCCGCCGCAGGGGCTAACGCTCAAGTGGTTCAGCGTTGCGGCAGGGCGTGGGGATATTCTTGAATCTGTGACGTTGTCACTTAAAATTGCCAGCTTATCAACCGGCATTGCACTCGTGCTTGGCACGCTTGCTGCAGCGGCACTGTGGCGCAGCGAGTTCTTTGGTAAAAACGCGATCTCTCTGCTGCTGCTGTTGCCGATTGCCCTGCCGGGGATCATCACCGGCCTGGCGCTGCTGACGGCATTCAAAACCATCAACCTTGAGCCGGGATTTTTCACCATCGTTGTAGGACACGCCACCTTCTGCGTGGTGGTGGTTTTCAACAACGTGATTGCCCGGTTCCGGCGCACGTCCTGGAGTCTGGTGGAAGCGTCGATGGATTTAGGTGCAGACGGCTGGCAAACCTTTCGCTATGTGGTGCTGCCTAACCTTGGCTCGGCGCTGCTGGCCGGAGGGATGCTGGCGTTTGCGCTGTCGTTTGACGAAATTATCGTGACGACATTTACGGCGGGACACGAGCGCACGTTACCGCTGTGGTTGCTCAACCAGCTCGGTCGTCCGCGTGACGTACCGGTCACCAACGTTGTTGCACTGCTGGTGATGCTGGTGACAACCATCCCCATTCTGGGAGCCTGGTGGCTAACCCGCGACGGCGAAAACGGTGCCGAAAGCGGGAAATAACATTGATTTCAACAGGACAATGCTATGCAAAAACTACTGCTGATTAATGGTGAACTGGTGGCCGGTGAAGGGGAAACGCAGCCGGTCTATAACCCTGCCACCGGCGACGTACTGCTGGATATTGCTGAAGCGTCAGCGGCGCAGGTCGATGCGGCCGTTCAGGCTGCGGATCGCGCATTCGGGGAATGGGGGCAAACGACGCCTAAAACCCGCGCCGAGTGTTTGCTGAAGCTGGCTGATGCCATTGAAGCGCATGCTGAAGCGTTCGCCCGGCTCGAATCCCTTAATTGTGGAAAGCCTCTGCACTGCGCGCTGGGGGACGAAATCCCGGCGGTGGTCGATGTGTTTCGCTTCTTTGCGGGCGCGGCGCGCTGCCTGAATGGACTGGCCGCCGGCGAGTATCTTGAAGGGCATACGTCAATGATCCGCCGCGATCCGGTCGGCGTCGTCGCGTCCATTGCGCCGTGGAACTACCCGCTGATGATGGCTGCCTGGAAGCTGGCTCCCGCGCTGGCGGCAGGCAACTGCGTGGTGATCAAACCTTCTGAAATCACCCCGTTGACGGCCTTAAAGTTGGCCGAGCTGGCCAGAGACATCTTCCCGGCAGGCGTACTTAACGTTCTCTTTGGTCGCGGTAAAACCGTCGGCGACCCGCTCACCGGGCATGAAAAAGTCCGCATGGTCTCACTCACCGGGTCGATTGCCACGGGCGAGCATATTATCAGCCACACGGCTTCCTCAATTAAGCGCACCCATATGGAGCTGGGCGGCAAAGCACCGGTGATTGTTTTTGACGATGCCGATCTGGACGCCGTGGTGGAAGGCGTGCGCACGTTCGGTTTCTACAACGCCGGACAAGACTGCACCGCCGCCTGCCGTATCTATGCTCAGAAGGGCATTTACGCCGCGCTGGTTGAGAAGCTGGGGGCCGCCGTCGCCAGCCTGAAAATGGGGGCGCCGGAGGACGAGTCGACAGAACTTGGCCCGCTCAGCTCTGCCGCACACCTGTCACGCGTGTGCAACGCGGTTGACGAGGCAAAAGCGCTGAGCCATATCCGCGTGGTGACCGGCGGGAGTAAACACGAAGGGGCGGGCTACTACTTCCAGCCAACCCTGCTGGCCGGGGCGAAGCAAGAAGATGCAATTGTTCAACGCGAGGTGTTTGGTCCGGTGGTCAGCGTGACGGAATTTGACGACGAAGCGCAGGTACTTGCCTGGGCCAACGATTCGCAATATGGCCTGGCGTCGTCGGTCTGGACCAAAGACGTGGGCCGCGCCCATCGCCTGAGTGCGCGCCTGCAGTATGGCTGCACCTGGGTGAATACCCATTTTATGCTGGTGAGTGAAATGCCGCACGGCGGCATGAAATTATCCGGCTACGGCAAAGATATGTCGGTCTACGGGCTTGAGGATTATACGGTTGTCCGGCATGTGATGATAAAACACTAAAAACCATGCCCGGCGGCCAGTATCGCCGGGCGTTTTATTTACCAGCCACATACCTCGTGCTCATTTTCCGTATCGTAAGCGCGGACGGTATTCACCAAATCTTTCACCACGTCTGCGGCGACGTCGGGGATGAGCAACTCCATTGGTGCGTCAGTTTCATAATCCACCGAGACGCCGTTGCTGTTGTTGGTCACGGTCACGGTGTACGTTGCTTTACTCACGACGTTACTCCTTATGTGTATTAACAACTTTCCCGATACCTGCGCCCTGAAGCGTAACGTCAGGATCGGCAAAAAAGTCGATATTGAAATAGGTATCGTCGGTCAACAGCTCAATGCGATGCCATTTTTCCGGCGGTGAGATGCCAAACGAACCAGCCTCGATCACCTGTTCCAAATCCGGTTCTGTTGCGTCTGCATCCGGGAAGCCAAAATAGCGCACCGCGCCCTGCATCACGGACAAACGGCCGTAGACGCTGGCTTTAGTATTATGATGATTAAAAAGGGCTTTTGGTGCCGAGTCTTTATCCCAGAAGGGCGTGGAGCGGGTATGCACAAAATTCTCAGGAATACGTAGCATAATGATTTCCTCTTAACTAAAAGCCGCTTAAAGCGACCTCAGTACCTCGGGTTCGACGAAAAAGTCGATGTTGAAGAGCGTGTCATCGGACATGACTTCGATGTGATGCCATTTCTCCGGCGGAAAAACACCGAAGTGCCCAGCCTTGATAATCAATGTGCTGTCAGGCTCGGGCGTCAGTTCATCGGCGTAGCCTAAGTAGCGTACGGCGCCTTGCATAACGGAAAGGCGCGGATAAACGCCCGGACGGGTACCCGTGTCGAGATGACGCTGAAAGATCCCTGCAGGGGCTGTGTCTCGATTCCAGAAAGGGGTGGAGCGGGTATGAATACAACTCTGCGGAATGCGTAGCATTTTGCCTCCCATGAATGTCTGCCTTTATTAGACGCCTTTCAAAAACAGAGGATTTGTCAAAAAGTGCATTTAAGATGCGTGTTATAGGTAAGGAGTATTGCCTGCTCTCCCTGTTTGTTACGCAAGATACTCAGTTGTTATTATCCATAAATTTTAAGTGGTTATTCTGTAACGAAAAAACTTGATCTGTATCAACATATGACGCATATTGCGTGCGGTTATTTTTCGGCTCTGGAATACAGAATGACGTTGTATCAAAAGATGTTGGTTTTTTACGCAATCATGGCTTCCCTCTGCGCATTAATTACCTGGTTCCTCTCCAAAGACCGCAAACGTATCCGCCTGCTCAGCGCTTTTCTGGTGGGCTCAACGTGGCCAATGAGCTTTCCCGTTGCGCTGCTGATCTCGCTTTTCTGAAGCACGCTTCCATTTTTAAACGATGAACATGGCATTCCAGATACGATAACTGTATAAATACACAGTGCATCGTAAAAGGAGTGCTTATGAACAGTTTTTACTCGCAGCAGGCCGGTTGCACCGTGCGCTGGCATGACTTGCCCGGTACCGGCGATCCCGTGGTGTTCATTCACGGGCTGGGCTGCGCCTCTTCCTATGAATATCCCCGTGTCGTTCATGACCCGCTGTTTGGCGCGCGCAGAGCGATTCTCATCGATTTGCCCGGCAGCGGCTACAGCGATAAGCCTGAGCACTACAGCTATAAAACTACCGACCAGGCGTACGTTGTGGCGGAACTGATTGATCACCTTAAACTGGATGCCTTCTGGTTATACGGCCACAGTATGGGCGGCAGCATTGCTATCGAAACGGCGGGGCTGCTGGCAACGCGCGTGAAGGGACTGATGGTCTCAGAACCCAATTTTCATGCGGGTGGGGGAATGTTCAGCCGGTCAATTGTCGCACAAACCGAGCAACAGTTTCTGACGCAGGGTTATGACGCCATGCTGAGCGCGGAAACGACGGCGTGGGCGGGTTGCCTGAAAAGCAATGCTCCTTATGCCGTCTGGCGGGGCGCGTCGAGCCTCGTGCACGGTGTTGAGCCTGACTGGGCAACACAATTTCTGTCGCTTGCCTGTCCGGTTACGTTGATTTTCGGCGAGCTGTCGCTGCCTGATGACGACGTGGAGAATCTGAAGCAGAAGGGCGTTGAGGTGAAAATCATCCCTGCGGCGGGGCACTCAATGTCGTGGGAAAATCCCTCTGCGCTGGCGCAGACGCTAGCCGGGTGTATGACGGAGTGATGAGCGCGGCGCTACGCTTGCACGGGCCTACAACGGTGAAGAATGTAGGCCAGGTAAGCGCAGCGCCACCCGGCTGGAAAGGCGGCTACATTGTTAATCAGCGTTCAGCGCAATAATGCCTGTAAGGCCTGACGCGCATCAGGCTGGACATCATGCGGATGTTGGTAATCAATGTTCTCTATCGCGCGGCTATAAAGTGCAACCAGCCAGTCGTACACATATGCCGTTGCGGCATGGACGGGTTGCTCGCCCAGACGCGCGAGACGCGGGGTGGCACTGCTCACGATGGGCGTAACAAAGATTGCCTTGCCTTTACGGATGCGGCTTGCAGGACGCCCAGTAACCGGCATTTTATCGTAACCCAGCCAGCCAATGAAATTGCCCATCACCGCATGCAGTTGCGCGGCGCTACTTTTATCCGTCTCAACGATCCGCTGCAGTTGCTGAGGTAAATCCAGACGATAACTGGCGACGACGAGTACATCGGCAACCTGCTGTAAAACCGCCGGTTCAAGGCCTAACCGGGCGGCGGCGGCATCGTTGCGGCTCCATTGACGCAGATGGTTAATCCACACCTTGTGCGCGAGGCGTGCTTTATCTTTGGTCTGAACGGTACCGGTGCTTTCCTGCGTATTTTCCGCGAACAGGTCAATCACGTCGGTGAACAAGCCGTTGACCTGCTCCTCGCGCGGTTGCTGGACTGCCAGCAGCGTTTCAAAGGCTTTGAGCGGCGGTAAAAGCCCTTCAAGCAGTTCACCATGGCGTGCGGCGCTGCTTTGCAGCATTCTCACCATATTTTCGGCCTGAGAACGTCTTTCCCCTGCATCCTGAGTGACCGGGGCAAGATAAGGTTGCATGAGTGCCGCCAGATCCAACTGTAAAAGCGTTTTTAGCTTATGGAGCCGCTTGTGACGCTGTGACGGCAGCGTGGCCTGAGAAAGCCACTCAATCATGCGCTGCATGCTGTGGCTGTCCAGCGCCTGCAGCGTACCCCAGCGCAGACCCGGCTGGCCCAGCAGGTGCTGGACGGCTTCATCCAGATTCTGTTTCGTCGTAAAACGCGCGTCGTGCGGCGTTATTGCCCACACGAGACCCGGGAGAGCGGATTCTTCCGCAGGCTGCGTCTCTTTGACCCAGTTCTGAAGGGTTCGCGCAGCTTTTGCCGTCTGTTGATGATGTGCGGTGGCGTTACAGATGACCAGTACATCGGGCTGTAGCTGTTGACGATAATGTTCCAGCAGCCACAGGCATTTGGCCTGCGTCATCAACGAAGCTCCGTCGTCAGACAGCGCAGGAATATCAATAATATCAACGTTATCAAATACGCATCCCTCTACCGGCAGCACCAGCTCACGGGTAAGGAAGGCGAGGATATCAACGGGAATGCTGATGGCATTTAGCACGTCACCGTCGCTGATCGGGTGCAGCAGCGCTTCCTGCGTCTCCGGCGCGGTTAGCGCCCCGTGAGTCAGAAAACCTTCACTCGGCAGACCAAAATTATCCACCAGCAGGCTAAGGGGGGCCGCAAGCAGCGTGGCATGGCTGGTTTGATGCAGAACGTGGGCGAGCTTAAGCCACTGTTGGGTTAACTCCTGCTGTTCTCCCCACAGCAGTGACCAGACGCTGGCACGCGTGCTGAGATCGAGCGAGGGGATCAGCAGTGCGAACTGGTGCCACAGGGCATCGTCCATCTGCTGTTTCCCACCGGGAACAGTGCTCTGCCAGAAACGGGCGATTGCACCCACCTCCTGCGCGGTGATCCCCGGAACGCCCTGCGGTTGACGCAAGGCGCGCCACTTCTCAAGCCGCGCTTCAATCACGGATTTATCCACCGGGCGGATCTGCGGGTGCAGGGTGGTGCGCGCAATAAAGAGCTGGACCAGTTCGGCTTCGGTTACCAGTCGCAGACGCAGCGGAAACGCCTCATCGGCAATCTCCCGCTGTTCGCGGGTGAAGCGAATGGCCATATTCGTTGCCGCATGGCCGGGATTGATATGTGAAAAATAGTCGAACGTGCGCTGGCCGGGTGACACATTCAGACGACCATTGCCGCTGCCGCACAATGACGTGAGTAAATGCGATTTCGCCGCCTGAGAATGGCCGTACAGCCCGATGCTGCTCTGGCTCAGCAGGGCACGGTCAATGGCCTGCTCACGCGCCTGGGCGGACGTGACCCGTGACAGCAGGGCATCAGCATCGTTATCCAGCATGGGAGCGTGCAGGCGCGTGTCGTTAATCCACCCGATTAAGGCCTGAGTGGTGGCAGTCGTCACAGTCATTTCAGGTATACGCTCCCGCTGTCAATCCAGTAGTGGCTGCCGCTGTGTCGGCGATCGGCCAGGGTATTCAGTTTAAAGGTCAGTGCGTCCGGGGGAACCGGCGTGCCGTCCTGTAGCCAGGCGTCGCTGAGCTCGAAGGACTCCGGCCCTTCGTGCTTGCTGCCGCCGCGCAGCTTCAGGCGAACGTTCAGCACGCCGTCGCCTGCAATGGCTTTTGCCAGTTCAGCAGAGTTAATGCTCAGGGTATACAGCGGCGTCGCTGGCCAGCGGGCGTTTGCAAGCTGACGGAAGCCGAGCGTGACGTTCCCGCGTAGCGGGAAATGGAGACGGGCATCCAGCTTCGCGCCCGGCTTATCGAGATCGATATCCTGGTACCAGACGTTCTCTTCGCGCAGGGTATTGATGGTGTTATCCAGCACGCCCAGGTAGCGAACCGTCGAGTATGCGCCAATGTCGGCTGCCTTGAAGTTAAAACGCGGCAGGCGAAGATCCAGCGCCAGGCTGCACAGCATCGCGCCGACGGCGGCAGTAGATTTAGGATTGCCGATACGCCCCTGCTGGCTGAATGGATACCATTCATGCACCTGATACTTATCCAGCCAGACGATGCGGTTGACCGGCACCGGCTGCAGGTGGCGAATGAGCGCCTGGACACCCGGCAGGCAGCCCGGGCGGCCTGTGATCAGCAAAATATCGCAGCTGTAATGGGAAATGGCCTCGCACACCGCATGAAGGGGAGACGCCAGCGTGAACTGTCCGGCCAGCATCGCATCCTGCATCTCGCGGAAATTAACGTGCAGCGGAACGGCAAAGAGATCGAACGCTTCTGACCCCGCGGGCAGCGCATGGTCGATCGCCTGCTGCAGATAGTTCAGGACGTTGCGCGTCGGTTTTTGCGCAAGGAGATCGCCGAAGGTGGCATGCAGTCCGGCCAGCGGATCGTCAATGTCGCTGGATTCCCACGCGGCGAGGATCGCATGTCCAATCGGCATAAACAGCTGAAGCGCCGTTTGCTGGCGCAGCACGGCCTGCGTGTCAATGCGTCCGGAATCGCCAAACAGCGACGCCATCAGCAGGGAAGCGTCCGCAATCCCGGATTTCTGCAGCTGGGTTTGCAGCGCAGGCAGCACATAGCGCTGGATCACGTCCAGCAGCGTGTCGTCTCCGGCGACCTTAAACCCTTCGCGGAACAGCAGCTGCGGGGTAATTTTGACGTTGTTACCGGAACCGTCGTCTAACTGATAGTGCGTAATCGCCATATCTGTCGTACCGCCGCCAATATCAATGGAGGCCACGCGCAGTGAACGCCCGGGTTGAACGCCCGGTTCAGGCTCACGATCCGGACGGGCGAGGGAAGCGAAGAACGCTTCCGTCTGGCCGCCGAAATGGGAGATGGCTTCGTTATACAGCCAGACCAGCTGGCCGCAGCTGGCTTCGTCCCATTCCATCTGAATTTCAGGTACCGGCACCACGCTTTTTTCCTGCTGTTTGCGGCTGGCAAAATCTTCATCCTGCGGGTGCCAGCCCATCGCTTTCCAGACGATAGCAATGGCTTCAAACATGCGGCGACGGAAAATCTCACGCTCCTGTTTCGGCATGGCCGAGGGCAGGGTAAGAATGAGCGTGCGCAGCTGACGCGGAGACGCCGGGAAGCCCAGGCGCAAGCGCGTGGCGACGCTGTTGATCTGCCCCAGCGCCTGTGCCAGCAGCTCACAGAGCATATGGGTCATTAACGTGCTGCGGCTGTACTGCGGGGAAAATACCGGCAGACGTTCATCCTGAGGCAGGGTGAAGAGCGGCTCACCGTCATCGTTCATCAGGTTCATCAGCGGGAACGCGGTCGCCAGCGGTTCACGCTGGGTTTTGCTGTTCATCTGGCTGAAGCGCCAGTCCTGAACCACCGGGGTTTCGTCCCACAGGTAGCGACGCGGGCTGGAGATACCGCTGTTACCTTCGGTACCCAGGCGCTGCATCGCCAGTTTGCGCGCTTCGTCTCCCACGCGCACGATTGACGGCCAGACGAAGGCATCTTCACGGCCGCTTTCCACGGAGAAGTGCTGCTTGCCGAAACGCGCTTCGGAGAACTCCAGGCGGCTGGTGAAGAGCGGCTCATTCAGGAACTGTGGTTCGCTTAGCGAGCGGACCTGCAACTCGGCGGTCTGGCGTAGCCCATCGTTCGCATCGCCATGATCTTCAATAATGACGCCGCAGGTGTGGGTGTTGCCCACGTCGAGGATCAGGTCGACCGGAATGGCAGGGGTGCTGAGCGTGTGGGTGACAAATTTCACTTCAGGCACGGTCAACTGCTCGCCGAGCATCGACAGGAGATTGAGCCAGTGCGCCTGATATTCAAAGCTGCGCATTGCCTGGTACAACTCGCGCTCAGAGCGTTTTTCAACGCCGTCCGCAAACTGGGTAAAGGCTTCGCGCAGCCAGCCGTCAATCCAGGTCTGATCGAGGAAGTTTTCCACTTCTTCATCGCGCCAGGCGAGGGCGAAACGGGTGCCGTTCAGAATGTCGTTTTCGACAGGCGACAGCGCGGAAGTGGCGTGTTCTGCAATCTGGCTGTCGAGCGCGAGGGTCACGCGATGCGTATTGCCTGCCGCATCCGGGGTATCCAGTTTACGCACCTGCACGCGAGCCCAGTTGTCCGGGCCATCAACGAAGGTGCGCGGAGGATTAAAGCGCAGGAACGGTAGCGGGAGCCAGACACCGTCCAGTACCGTCAGAGACTGATGCAGTGGAATGGTGCTTTCCGGCTTCACCACCTCCGGCTGGCTGCCGCCGCTCGCCGGGAGCGTGTAACGGCCGTTCACCAGGTCGAAATCAAGGCGCAGCAGCGGGCCATTTGCCGTTTTACGCACGAAACGACCATTGCTGGCGGTGTCCTGCGGGGTCAGGCCAAAATCAAGGAACTGTACGCCGCTGTTAGCAATGAGCGTGACGCTCTGTTTATAGTCGCAAAGAGTTACCAGCATAGGATCACGCACCTGCTTTCTTGAACGTCAGTGGAACGACGGTGTTGGCATCATAACGTGCGCTACATTCCGCCACATCGCTGGTGCCTGCTTTGCAGGCGACTTCAGGCATGGGATAGCGTGAGCCGTCCGTGCAGCGGGCGTTGCCGCGTGTTTTAATCAGTAACTCACCGTTGCTGTGCAGCCCGGAGAACACCTCGACGCGGCAAACGATGTTGTCGCCGTGAACCACGCGCGCGGTGCCTTTATTATTCTGTATTTGGTAGCGCAATGACGGCGGCTTGCCGGTGACCGGATCTTTCACGTCGAGAAGGGCGCGCCAGGTTCCGTTCAGGAACCGTGTCGAGCCTGCTTTGACCTGATTGGCCTCCATCACCATGGCATCTTTCGGGATCGCGGCAATTACGACAGGCTCTGGTTTTGCGACGGGCGCTTGTACCTTCGGCTCCAGCACTTCGGCCTGGTGCAGAGGCAGGTTCATGGCAAGCTGTTCTACCGGCTTAATGGGTGTTGGCGCAATGGCAACAGGCGCTGCCGGTACGGCGACAGGTTCAGCAGAGGGGGCCTGTTTTGGCCAGAGTAATGGGGTCGCGATTGCCGCAACAATCACCGCTGCGACGGGCAATGACCACAGGGGGACGCGGCGCTTTTTCGGCACAATTTCGGGGACCGGTTCTTCTGCTACAGGCGGCACAATCACGCGAGGCGGTTCTGGTTCGTACAGCGAGTCCTCGGTGATGCGCACGCTGGTCGCGGGCGTCACGAGTGGCTCATCGGCTTGTTCAAAGGTAATCACCGGCGTAGGTTCGGGCTCTGGCTCGGGATCGTCAATGACTACGGGCGCAGGTTCCGGGATCAGCGATTCCCTCAGGCAATCAAGCACGTCGTCACGGGCGTTCTCGTTAAGGTTCACGAAGCCCCAGAAGCAGATCACCGGTTTGCCATCGACCAGATAAAGGAAGTTTTCGCCGGGGAACTGGAAGGTTTTTGACAGCAGGGAACCAAACAGCTGTTGCGCGGTTTTCGGTGACTGAAGACACTTTTTACTCAGCGATTCCACGCTGGCCAGGGTGTTTTCCAGGTAGCGCAGGGCGCGGTAACGTTCATCTTCCTCTGCGGCTTTCCAGCTGGATACCGTTCCGTCAACGGGGGAATACCAGTCAACGCGATCGCCGCCATCGTTCACCTGAGGAATAGCCAGGCAGTCGACAATAGCCTGCTGTTTGCGCAGCCGAAGCGCTTCACGGATTTGCAACGCTGATTCAAAAACGGCCTGTCCGCCGCCGCCAACGGCCTGAAAATCATCCAGATTACCGCTGCGTAAAAGTGTTTTTGCCACGATTTGGTCCCATAGACTTCTTCACACCGTTACTTTAACGAAACCGGGACGCAAACAAACGGCTGAGGAGACGCCAAAAGGGCCGATTTCTTACGGCATTGATCGCGACGGTTGTGCTTGACGAATAATGGCACTTAAGGCAAATCGCCTTTTTTCTTGACTGGAAAAGCAGCAATAAACTCTGCTTTAGAATAACCTGATAGTGTTTCGTTATTTGTCAGGTCAAAACAGCTGTGCTGTTATTACTGTTCACAATAATAAAACTGAAAGGGTTATAACCATGTCTACAGGGAAAACACTGCTTGCTCTCGCGTTGAGCACGCTTTTACCGGCAGGGGCCGCATGGGCGGCAAACACCGATACCATTATTTACTGCTCCGAGGCTTCACCCGAGTCGTTTAACCCGCAAATCGCCAGTTCGGGTCCGTCTTTTGTCGCCAGCTCTCAGGTACTGTATAACCGCCTGATCAATTTTGACCCGGTGAAGAACACCCCGGTTCCGTCGCTGGCGGAGTCATGGACCATTTCGCCGGACGGCAAAACCTATACGTTCACCCTGCGCAAAGGGGTGAAGTTTAACAGTAATAAATTCTTCAAGCCGACTCGTGACTTTAACGCGGATGACGTTATTTTCTCGGTCTTGCGTCAGAAAGACCCTAAGCACCCGTATCACAACGTCTCGCAGGGCAATTACGAATATTTTAACGACGTGGGGCTGGATAAGCTGATTCAGCACGTGAAAAAGGTCGATGATTATCACGTCCAGTTTACGCTTAGCGAACCGAACGCCGCGTTTCTGGCCGACTGGGGGATGGATTTTGCCTCTATCCTGTCCGCCGAATATGCCGATGCGATGCTGAAAAAGGGCACGCCTGAGAATGTCGATACGTGGCCAATTGGCACCGGGCCTTACGTGCTTCAGCAGTATAAGGTGGACTCGCTTATCCGCTACGTCGCAAACCCGAACTACTGGGAGGGCGCGGTCCCGACCAAACACCTGATCTTCTCTATCACGCCAAACGTAGAAACCCGTCTGGCGAAACTGCAGACCAACGAATGCCAGATTATCCCTGCGCCGTCGCCGGTTCAGTTTGACGTCATCAAGAAAAACAAAGACCTGACGCTGCATTCAATCGACGCGCTTAACGTCGGCTATCTGGCGTTCAACACCGAGAAAAAACCGTTCGATAACGTGCTGGTGCGTCAGGCGCTGAACTATGCGACCGACAAAAAGGCGATCGTGAACGCGGTGTTTATGGGTTCGGGTACGGTGGCAAAATCGCCGATCCCGCCAAATATGCTGGGCTTCAACAAAGATCTGAAGGATTACAGCTACGATCCTGAAAAAGCGAAAGCATTGCTGAAACAGGCCGGACTGGAGAAGGGCGCAGAAGTGACCCTGTGGTCAATGCCGGTTCAGCGTCCGTATAATCCGAACTCGCGTCGTATCGCTGAGATGATTCAGGCCGACTGGGCGAAAGTGGGCGTGAAGGCGAAAATTGTCTCTTACGAGTGGGGCGAGTATCTCTCCGGCATGCGTAAGGGCGAGCACGACTCCGCGCTGTTTGGCTGGATGTCCGACAACGGCGACCCGGATAACTTCGCCGACGTGCTGCTGGGCTGTGACAGCATCAAAACCGGATCCAACGCTGCACGCTGGTGCGACAAGGGTTATGACGCTCTGGTGAATAAAGCGAAGCTGACCAGCAACCCGGCCGAACGTGCGAAACTCTACGGCCAGGCGCAGGAGATTTTCTACCAGCAGGCGCCGTGGATTGCCCTCGCGAACGGCAAAACCTTCTACGCGACCCGAAGCAACGTGACGGGTTACAGCGTGAGCCTGATGGGCAGCGATTTCTCCAAAGCGAAGCTGAACTAAGCGTTTTATCGCCGGGTGGCGGCTACGCCTTACCCGGCCTACATTTGGCACCCGTAGGCCCGGTAAGCGTAGCGCCACCGGGCACATAACAAGGAGTGACAATGTCACATTTAAACGACGTAACAGCCCGTGTGGATGCCGCCATCAAAGAGAGCGTGATTACCCACATGAACGAATTGCTGATTGAATTAAGCGATGATGCAGAGCTGAGCCGGGAAGACCGCTATACCCAGCAGCAGCGCCTGCGCACCGCGATTTCACACCACGGTAAGCAGCACAAAGAAGAGATGGATGCGCGTGAGGAACAGCTAACTAAAGGCGGCACCATACTGTAACGTTCAAAACTGGCGTCGGGCCACCAGCCAGGCGCCCACCACCAGCATCACCGCGCCGCATACCGGGCCGATCAGCGCGCGCAGTGGAATGCCGTGGCTTCTCAGCACGTCCAGCACCAGCCCACCAATCAGCTGGCTTGCCACCAGCACAGCAATAGTGGTTGCCGCCCCCACATTCTGATACCCGCTAATGCTGGCAAAGACAAAAAACGAGCCCAGCAGGCCCGGGATCAATGTCCACCAGCGAACCGTTGACGCCAGTTCATGAAAGCCGGTGAACCCCTGCTTAATCAACAAAATGCTGACAAACAGCACAATGCCAACCAGCGAGTTCAACAGCATGGCGATGAGAATGGTGGACGAGCTTTGGGTGATGCGCACCATCAGCGTGTTCTGCACCACCAGCCCAATACCCGCGGCAACCAGGAACGCCAGCGTGAGCGATTGATTCATGGGAGTGCATCCGGTTCGCTGCGATCGTCAAGCTGCAGCTGCATGAAGGTTAAATCCAGCCAGCGGCCAAACTTGGTCCCCACCTGCGGCATCTGTCCCGTGGTGACAAACCCCAGCGTCTCATGAAGATGAATGGAGGTATGGTTTTGCGCTTCGATCCCCGCCACCATGACGTGTTTGCCAATTTTTCGCGCTTCAATAATCAATGCCTTCATCAACAACCGCCCGATTCCTCTACCCTGGTGGTCCGGGTGAACGTAGACGGAGTGCTCAACGGTGTGGCGAAAACCGTCGAACGCCCGCCAGTCGCCGAAGGAGGCATATCCCGTTACCACGCCATCGTCTTCGCTGACCAGTACGGGATAACCCACCAGCGTGCGCGCTTCAAACCACGCGATTCGGTTATCGGTATCCACCGTTTTATCGTTCCAGATGGCGGCCGTATGCAGGACCGCGTGGTTGTATATTTCACCGATAGCGGCGCAATCTTCTTTACTGGCATGACGAACGATCATGATTAACCCTCAGGCTGAGCTGTTCACTATAGTGGTACAATGATGTCACAATAGTACACAAAAGTGCCGTCTTACGGCTACGGTATAACCCCTATTTTTTTGTTATAAAAACTGCCATTGAAATACTGTTCATACACTATAGTATGACGTGATGAATACTATGACAGACAATATGAATCAACGGATTAGCGCGCGTATTCGTATCGAACGCGAGTCGCGAGGCTGGTCCCTGAGCGAGCTGGCCGAACGGGCAGGCGTATCGCGCGCGATGATCCATAAGATAGAGCGTGGGGACAGTAGCCCTACGGCGACGCTGCTCGCCCGGTTATCGGGTGCTTTTGGCATTAGCATGTCTACGTTAATCGCGCGTGCGGAAATGCAGGAGGGCAAACTCCTGCGCCTGGCGAATCAACCGGTCTGGCGCGATCCGCAAACGCATTACGTGCGGCGTCATGTGTCGCCGCGCACCGATTTGCCTATCGATCTCGTGCAGGTGGAACTTCCCCCCGGCAGCGATGTGCCGATGCCCGCATCGTCTTACGCGCTGGCACGTCAGCTGATCTGGCTGCAGTCTGGCGAGCTGGTGTTTCAGGAAGGGGATACCCGGCATGAAATGAAGGCCGGAGATTGTCTCGAACTGGGGCCGCCCAATGACTGTCGGTTTATTAATCAGACCGATGAAGCCTGCATTTATCTGGTTGTCCGCCTCAATCAGTCTGGCTCGTAATGTCAAAGCATCATGCCAGATAAGGGACTAGTCTCAAGAGACATTTGCACGAGAAAGGAGTGATTTATGAGTCAATCTTCCACGCGAAACCGTCGCTGGCTTTTGGCCTCGCGCCCACACGGCGCGCCAGTGGCGAATAACTTCCGTTTAGAAGAACAGCCGCTGCCCGCTCTGGCAGAGGGACAGGTGCTATTACGCACAGTGTGGCTCTCGCTGGACCCGTATATGCGCGGTCGCATGAGCGATGCGCCTTCCTATTCGCCGCCCGTTGAGATTGGCGCGGTAATGGTGGGCGGTACGGTAAGCCGGGTTGAGCAGTCGAACCACCCGGATTTCAAACCGGGTGAATGGGTGCTGGGCTATAGCGGCTGGCAGGAGTATGAACTCTCGGACGGCAGCGGCCTGGTCAAGCTGGGAGAAAACCCTTCGCACCCTTCATGGGCGCTTGGCGTGCTCGGGATGCCGGGCTTTACCGCCTATATGGGCCTGCTGGATATCGGTCAGCCAAAAGCCGGTGAAACGCTGGTGGTGGCTGCGGCGACCGGGCCGGTTGGGGCAACGGTTGGGCAAATTGGCAAGATTAAAGGCTGCCGGGTTATCGGTATCGCAGGTGGTGCTGAAAAATGCCGCCATGCTGTCGAGGTATTGGGATTCGACCAGTGCCTGGATCACCATGCTGCGGATTTTGACGCGCAGCTGGCAACCGCCTGCCCGCAGGGAATAGATGTTTATTATGAAAACGTTGGCGGGAAAGTCTTTGATGCCGTACTGCCGCTACTGAATACCGCCGCGCGCGTGCCGGTATGTGGGCTGGTCAGCGGCTACAACGCAACCCGCCTGCCGGACGGCCCGGATCGTTTGCCGCTGTTGATGGCAACCCTGCTGAAGAAACGCATTCGCATGCAGGGCTTTATCATCGGCCAGGACTACGGACACCGTATTAAAGAGTTTCAGGACGAGATGGGGCGTTGGGTACAGGAAGGTAAAATCCACTATCGCGAACAGGTTACTGACGGACTCGAAAACGCACCCGAAGCGTTGATTGGGCTGCTTGAAGGCAAAAACTTCGGCAAAGTCGTGATTCGCGTTGCGGCGGACAATAAATAAACGAAAATATGGCGGGAAACCCGCCATATTTATTTGTGAAGATACGATATATTGTCTTTAATTATATCGGCACCGCGCCAGCGTCATCAGCATAGAAGGCCAGAGCGCGATAAAAACAGATTGTATGTATTTTTTTTTGCGTTTATACGCACTTCCCACCACCAGGCATGACGATACAGGATATATCGAACCAGCGTCGTTATAAAAAGCGACGCTTAAAAATAGCGTTAAGTATTAGCTACAGGAATTGAACATGCTTGATTTGGATCATTTAGAAAAAGCGCAAAGAGTCAGTCTAACCATGCAAGTTGAGATCAGTTTAAAAGGGGCGTTAATTACAGGCTCACTTAAACCTGGCGCTCGACTGATTACGAAAGAGATCGCCGATAAATTAGGCACCAGTATCACCCCGGTTCGCGAGGCGCTTTTACGTCTGGTATCGGCGGGGGCGCTGCACGCCACGCCGGCGCAGGCCTTCCTGGTGCCGGAGGTAACGTTAGATCGCTATAACGAGATAAATGCCATCAGAAAACAGCTGGAGCCAATGGCGGTAGCGGCAGCCTGTCAGCACATGACCGAGAGCAAGCTGGAAACGCTGCACAAGCTGTCTGGAGCCTTTCATGACGCCATGTCTAACGGCAACGTCCAGCAGGCGTTATACGCAAACCGTGTTTTCCGCTTTACGCTGTATCAGTACGCGGAGATGCCGACGCTCAGCGCGCTCATCGAGCAGCTGTGGGTGCGCATTGGTCCCTGTATTAACTATCTCCACCGGGAGCTGAATGATATCAGGGCGTCAACCTATCATTACGCAGATTTACTTGCTGCCCTGGAAAGAAGGGATGTTGAAGGGAGTAAGAAAGCAATAGATAAGCTGATTGATGAAGCAAACGATCTGCTACAGCGACAATATTTCAACTGAGAGATTATTTTAGCGCGCGACTATTTACCGCATCCATTTATTTTTTTGATGAATAACTCCTGCTGGCAATTAGCCAACAGGAGTTAAAATATAAGAAAGAGAAGAGGGTTGTCGCGTATCCTTACTCGAAGCGATAAGAGACCGACAGTCCTACGCCGTAGTTGCGGCCCGGAGCAGGTTCGTAATAACGCCCGTTGGACTCGTTGACAATCACCGAGCCCGCGTACTCTTTATCGAACAGGTTATCGACGCGACCAAAGAGATCCATTCCCCAGTTGCCGTAGTTGAATTTATACCCGGTATTGAGTCCGACAACCGTATAAGACGGCGCTTTGGCCGTGTTTTCGTCGTCGGCCATGATGTCGCTCATGTAGCGCACGTCTGTCCCTGCATACCAGCCTTCTTCTGGCTGCCAGCCAAACGATGCAAAGCCCATGTTGCGGGCGATACCCGGCATACGGTTGCCGTTGCAGTTATCATCCCCGCATACGTTGGTACGGTAGGTGGCATCAAGGTAGGTCCACGCCATTTTCAGCTTCCAGTTTTCCGCAAACTGCTGGTCGAGGGAAACTTCCACCCCCTGACGACGGGTTTTACCGGCATTTTTATAGCTGGTTCGGCCTCCGGAGCTGGAATCCACCACAATCTCGTCATCCGTATCGGTGCGGAACAGCGCTGCCGTCAGCAGGCCATTGCCGATACGGGTTTTGCTGCCCACTTCATAGGTGTTGTTGGTGGACGGCTTCAGGCCAATGTTCAGCCCACCCTGGTTATCAGGACGATAGGAGAGTTCATTAATGGTCGGCGTTTCAAATCCACGTCCTGCGGCGGCATAGAGATTCCACGCGTCGGTCACGGCGTATTTCACCGAGCCCGCCGGGAGCCATTTATGGTAGCTCGCCTCGCCGCTATCATCACCGTTGGCGGACGTAACGTAGTGGTCGTTGGAATCAAACCAGACGGAGCTGTAACGCACACCCGCATCGACAGAGAGTTTTTGCGTTAACTGCCAGCTGGTTTGCAGGTAAGGGTCAAGGTTCCACATCAGGTTACGTTCGTCACGACGCTTATCGCCTTTTACACCGTAATCCGGCACGCCGTTGTTCATGACAAAGTTCTCGTACCCGCGACGATCTTCACTCAGATTTTCGTAGTTCAGCCCGGTAGTAAAGGTGACCGGAACCAGCACCTCGCCCCGGTGCGTCCAGCGGGTATCGACGCCCTGATAGTGTCGCTGCATATCAATCACGCCGCCGGAATGGGTTGGTCTCAACTGTGGCTGATACGGAATGGACTGATACTGCGTCATTTCACGCTCACCGGCGTACATCATCACGCTGAGATCGTCCTGCTCGCTCAGCTGACGGTCATAGCGCAGCCCGGCCTGGGTCTGCTTGATGGTTTTGCGGGTGTTGTACTGGTCGCCGCGCGGTGACTGACGCGGGTTGTCACGCCATTCCTGATAGTCAAGACCGCCCGGATCGTTGGCTTTCATGTCCACGCTGTTGAAAATCAGCGTCAGCTTGCTTACGTCATCAATACGCACGCCCAGCTTCGCGTTGGCGAGGTTCTTACGCGCGCCGCTGTGGTCGCGATAGCCATGGGTGGTGAAGCGGGTGGTAGAAACGGTGTAATCCACATCGCCCGCATGCGTACCGTCGCCCATCGCGCCGGTGGCTTTCATGCCGTAGCGCCAGGTGCCGTAACTGCCGTAATAGCTGCTGGCCTCAATGGTCGGCGGCTGCTGGCCGGTCTGCGTATTAATGTTAATCACGCCACCAGAAGCGTTGCCGTAAAGAGCAGAGAAGGGGCCGCGCAGCACTTCAACGCTATCCACGCTGGTGAGGTCGATGTTCGAGGTCTGGCCCTGTCCGTCCGGCATGGTGGCGGGAATACCGTCCACGTACATCCGAATACCGCGCACGCCGAAGGTAGAGCGGGCGCCAAAGCCACGCATTGAAATCTGCAGATCCTGCGCATAGTTCTGGCGGTTCTGAATTTGCAGCCCCGGCACGCTACCGAGAGATTCAGACAAGTTAATCCGTGGCGCTGCCTGACGCATATCGTCGCCATTGACCACGCTGACCGCGGCGGGCGTATCCAGTTCAGAGACGGTCTGCGGCGTGGCGCTGACGATCATGGTCTGCTCGTCCGCGCCTATCGCCTCAAGGGGCGCCAGGATAACAGGAACCAGCAGCAGCGGGAGAGTTGCCTTACGGGCGGTGATGATTTTCATGAAGTAAACCAGTTAAGGTGAAGAAACGAACCAAATGGAACATGTGCATACATGTTAAATCTTTTGTAAATGTTTTGAAAACTATAACCGCACATTGCGTTAATGAAAGGAGAGAAGGGAAGAAAAACTCCACATTTATAGAATTAATGATTACTATTCTCATTATCATAAAGGCGGCGCGATGACGCTGCCGGTTGGAAGCGATGTCAGCAGTACACTTATTCTTCAAAAAAGGAATTGTTATGTCTTTACGTCATCTGTGCTCGCCGCGCCTGCGCGGTTCTCTGCTGTTAGGCTCATTATTATTCGCCGGTACGTTCCAGGTTCATGCTGCAGAAGAGATGCTGCGTAAAGCGGTCGGCAAAGGGGCTTATGAGATGGCGTTGAGCCAGCAGGAGAACGCGCTGTGGGTGGCGACATCACAAAGCCGTAAGACCGATAAAGGCGGCGTCGTTTATCGCCTTGACCCGGTCACGCTGGACGTGACGCAAGCGATCCATAGCGATCTCAAACCGTTCGGGGCAACCTTCAATAACGCCACCCAGACGCTGTGGTTGGGTAACACCATCAACGGTGCGGTGACGGCCATTGATGCCAAAACGGGGGACGTGAAAGGGCGTCTGGTACTCGACGATCGTAAACGCAGCGAGACGGTCAAACCGTTGCAGCCGCGCCAGCTGGTGGCGGACGACGCGAGCAACACCGTTTACATCACCGGGGTAGGCAAAGAGAGCGTGATTTGGGTCGTGGACGGCGCAACCCTGAAGCTGAAGGACACTATTGCTAATACCGGCACCTACAGCACCGGCCTGGCGCTGGATGCGCAGGCGAAACGTCTCTACACCACGAATGCGGACGGCGAACTGCTGGCGATTGACACGGCCACCCACAAAATCATCAGCCGTAAAAAAGTGCAGGACGACGGTAAAGAGCATTTCTACCTTAACCTGAGCCTGGACACCGCCGGTCAGCGCGCGTTCCTGACCGATTCAAAACAGCCGGAAGTGCTGGTGGTGAGCCTGAAAGACGGCAGCGTAATGGAGAAGATCGCCGCGCCTGAATCACTGGCCGTCCTGTTTAACCCAACGCGCAATGAAGTCTACGTGACGCACCGCGAAGCGGGCAAGGTGAGCGTGATTGACGCGAAAACCTACAAGGTGACCAAAACGTTCGATACGCCGGTTTACCCGAACAGCCTGGCACTCTCTGCCGATGGTAAAACGCTGTATGTGACGGTGAAACAGAAATCGACCCGTCAGCAGGAAGCAACCCAGCCTGACGACGTGATTCGTATTGCACTCTGATGGGGGAATTGCCCGGTGGCGCTGCGCTTACCGGGCCTACAAATTCTTGATATGTAGGCCGGGTAAGGCGAAGCCGCCACCCGGCTTTTTTATTAACGCGAGGTTTCTTCTACCAGCGGTGCGTCGTGCTTTTCATCGTCATGATGAACCGGCGCGGTGCTGTGGATCTCGTGAACGCGCTTACGCACGCCGAACCAGCCAGCAATCAGCAGAACCGCCAGCAGCGGGATCGTCGCGATGGTGTAAGTACCGTTCGGGTAGTCAAACGCCATCAGCACCAGCACGCTGAACAGGAACAGCAGAGTGAGCCAGGATGTCACCGGTGCGCCCGGCATCTTGAAGCTCACATCAGCCGCTTTGCCTTCTTTGATCGCTTTGCGCAGACGCATCTGGCAGACCACAATAAAGGCCCAGGAGGCGATGATCCCCAGCGCGGCCACGTTCAGAACGATCTCAAATACGCGGGACGGCACCAGATAGTTCAGGAACACGCCAAAGACGTAAACCACCAGCGTCGCCAGAATCCCCGCATAAGGAACCTGCTGCTTGCTCATCTTCGACATGAACTTCGGCGCGGAACCGCCCATCGACATGGAGCGCAGAATACGGCCAGTGGAATACAGGCCAGAGTTCAGGCTGGAGAGCGCGGCGGTCAGTACCACGATGTTCATGATGCTGCCCACATAAGGGACGCCCAGCTTAGAGAAGAAGGTCACGAACGGACTCTGACCTGCCTGATAGGCGTTCCACGGCAGCAGCAGAACCAGCAGCACCACGGAGCCGACGTAGAACAGGCCGATACGCCAGATCACGCTGTTGATGGCTTTTGGCACCATCGTCTGCGGGTCTTTACATTCACCCGCCGCGGTACCGACGAGCTCAATGGAAGCAAAAGCAAACACTACGCCCTGAACCAGCACCAGCGCAGGCAGCAGGCCGTGGGGGAAGAAGCCGCCGTTATCGGTTATCAGATGGAAGCCGGTGGCATTGCCGTCCAGCGGTTTACCGCTGCCGAGGAACACCGTACCGACCACCAGGAACACCACGATGGCCAGCACTTTTACCAGCGCAAACCAGAACTCCATCTCGGCGAACCACTTCACGCCGATCATGTTCATGGTGCCGACAATCGCCAGCGCGCCGAGCGCAAAGACCCACTGCGGCACATCGCCAAACGCGCCCCAGTAGTGCATGTACAGCGCAACGGCGGTGATGTCGACGATACCGGTCATCGCCCAGTTGACGAAGTACATCCAGCCTGCCACGTAGGCGGCTTTTTCACCGAGGAACTCGCGAGCGTAGGAGACAAAACTGCCGCTGGACGGGCGGTGCAGTACCAGTTCGCCCAGGGCACGAAGGATGAAGAACGAGAAGATCCCGCACACCAGATAGACCAGTGCAAGTGCAGGGCCCGCCATTTGCAGACGTGCGCCAGCACCTAAAAACAGACCTGTACCGATAGCGCCGCCGATGGCGATCATTTGAACCTGACGGTTGCCCATCGCTTTGTGGTAGCCCTCTTCGTGGGAGTTCAACCAGCGACGTTTCGCAGCGTGATGATCGGCTGCGCTTTTATTGCTTGTTTTCATTGAGTTACCTGTTTGCCTGTCTGAACCATTATCGTGATAGTCCTGCCTGGCAGAACGCAATACAAACGATTGCTTCTGCGCAAACACATGCTGCCTTTCCAGTCATTCTGTGTATGGATAAGGCGAAACATGGCGTGGCATCCTACCCGCAATTGATAAGCGACGCAAAATATAACCGTGCCGAAAGTGATGCACGTCGAAGGAAATCGTGTGGTCAGAGCAGACGGGGATCACAACGCGCTGAAACGTGGCGAGTTTTTAGACAAAACGCGCGTTGAAGCGGTGCTTTAATCATCAGGTTTGCTTAATAATTACCTGTGGGTATCGCTGACGGCTGACGCAGGGCATCCAGCAGCAGCTTGAAAGCGTGCGCATGCTGGCGACGACTGGGATAATAAAGGTGATATCCTTCAAAGGTCGGACACCAGGCATCGAGGACCTGAACTAACCGTCCTTCTGACACGGCCTTGCTGACCGACGTTTCCGGCACGTAGGCCAAACCGAGACCATTCTCGGCGGCATCGATACGCTGCGGCAGGCTGTTCAACGTAAGCTGTCCTTCAACTCGCACGCTAAAACCGCGCCCGTCGCGTTCAAATTCCCAGGCATATAATCCCCCAAGAGTGGGCAGGCGCATATTGATGCAGCGGTGCGTCGCAAGCTGCTCCGGGGTTTCCGGCACGCCAAAGCGCTCCAGATAATCTTCGGACGCGACGACGGCCATGCGCATGTCCGGCGCGATCCTCACCGCCACCATATCTTTCGCCACCTGTTCACCCAGGCGCACGCCCGCGTCGAAACGCCCATCAACAATATCGGTCAGGCCGTTATCCACCGTCACTTCAACGTTAATATCCGGGTATTGCGCCATAAAGGGTTTCAACACCGGCCAAAGTACGCTCTCCATGGCATGTTCACCCGCGGTAATACGGATATTCCCCGCAGGCCTGTCGCGCGTATCGCGCAGCGCCGTTAGCTCCTGTTCGATCTCCATCAGGTGGGGACGTAAGCGGATAAAAAGCTGCTCGCCGGCCTCGGTAGGAGCCACGCTACGGGTGGTTCGGGTTAACAGGCGAACGCCGAGTCGGGCTTCAAGATTGCGCATCGCATGGCTCAGTGCCGACTGCGAGACGCCCAGCTGTGCCGCGGCTCGTGTAAAGCTGCGCTCGCGGGTGACGACCATAAACGAGAGCAGATCGTTGAAATTGTCTTTTAACATGGCGGCTAGCCCTCATTTATGAATTCAGTTCATGTTTCCGTTCTGATTATGCACTCTAATGCTGCGGATGGCTTTGCGCTACTGTTAACGCAACAGTCAACGGGGAGTACATGATGAAAATTATCCGCAGCGGTTCATTACCGTCAGTTAAGGGGCCAGACGCCTGGTTCACCGGCACCGTGCGCATTGATGCACCGTTCCAGGCGACAGAACCGGCAAAAGTAGGCGGGGCCACGGTGACCTTTGAGCCGGGCGCGCGTACCGCCTGGCACACTCATCCGCTTGGGCAAACGCTGATTGTCACCCAGGGGCGCGGCTGGCTGCAGGAGTGGGGTAAGGAGGCGGAGCCGCTTAACCAGGGCGACATCGCGTGGATCCCGCCGGGCGTCAAGCACTGGCACGGCGCGTGTGCGCAAACGGCGATGACTCATATTGCCATCGCCGAAGCGGTAAACGGCAGTCCGGTTGAGTGGCTGGAGAAAGTGAGTGACCTGCAGTACCCGAATGATTAGCCATTGAGCGTTTCGGTGACAAAAAGAAAGGGATATGATGCGATCCTTTTTTTCAGCATAGTCAGGCGGAACGGTGAAAATCAATATTATCGGCACCAGCGGGAGTGGTAAAAGCACGCTTGCCCGGCGCATCGCAACGGAATTGTCACTCCCGTATATCGAGATGGACAGGCTGTACTGGCGTCCTGACTGGCAGGGAACGCCCGACGAGGTGCTGCTGAAAACGCTGGCGGAGACGCTGGCCGCCACGCCCGGCTGGGTGCTCGACGGTAACTACAACCGCACTCGTCCCGTGAAGTGGCGCGAGGTAGATCTAGTGGTGTGGGTGGACTGCGGGTTCCTCCGCACGCTCTGGCAGGCGGTGACGCGTGCGTTTAAACGTGCATGGCACCAGCAGGAACTGTGGCCCGGCACCGGAAACCGTGAAAGCTTCCGCCGCTCGTTTTTTAGTCGGGAGTCCATCATCATATGGACCCTCAAAACCTGGCGCAGCAATCGCGAACGCTACGAAGCCGATATGCAAAATCCGCAATATGCCCACATTCGTTTTGTCCGCATCACCCGTCGGCAGGAGGCGGAGGCGCTGATTTCATCGCTTAAATCACACCGTTAGCAGGGTTTACATATCTGATTTTCGGCAAACTAAATGTAAATTAATTGTTTCTCAGAGGTTAATCGCGCCTTTAATAATGACGACATGTTAAGTCAAACGAGAACGCAACATGTCATGGCGAATCAGCATTCTGGATAAAAGCCCCGTCGCAGAACACGAAACCGCCGCCGATGCGCTGGCACGTACCTTAACACTGGCGCAGCAGGCGGAAACGCTGGGTTATCACCGCTTCTGGATTGCCGAACACCACAACACCCCTCAGCTCGCCAGCCCCTCGCCGGAACTGCTGATTGCCTGGATCCTCGGGCAAACAACGCGCATTCGCGTGGGGTCGGGCGGCGTCATGCTTCAGCACTACAGCCCCTATAAGGTCGCAGAAAACTTTAATCTTCTGGCCGCGCTGGCACCGGGCCGCGTGGATCTGGGCGTCGGGAAAGCCCCCGGCGGTCTCCCGCTCTCTACCCGCGCACTGCAGCTCGGTTTACATCCGCAGGAAAAAGGCAGCTTTGCTGAACAGCTGACGCAGCTGGACGGCTGGATCCGCCCTGAAAATCAGTCGGCGGAGGAGGCCGTTCGCGCCACGCCGCTGCCGCAGGTGCCTGCGCAGGGGTTCCTGCTGGGAGCCAGTACCGAAAGCGCGCTGCTCGCCGCATCACTTGACTGGTACTTTGTTTTTGCCGCTCATCTGAACGGTGATCCGGAACTGCTGCGAGAGGTGGTGTCAACCTGGCGTCAGAACAGCACCCGCGATGTGATTGTTGCAGTGCAGGCCATTGTGGCGGAGTCGCAGGAGCAGGCCGACGCGCTGGCGCAGAAGGTCGAAGTATGGGGCGTTGAGCTGGCAAACGGCCAGCGCGTGACCGTCGCCAGCGAAGAACAGGCCTACGCCTTTGCGCGTCAGGCCGGCAGCGAGCCGGTACGTATTGCCCGCCGGGCGCAGTCCCTGCTGGCGGGCACGGCTGACTCGGTGCTTGAACAACTGAACGCCCTGCACGAGCAGTGGGGCATTGACGAATTTATCATCGACACGCCGGTCGCGGAGGGGACAACGCGCGTCGCGTCGCTGCGTCTGCTTGGCGAAGCGCGTCTCAACAAGGAGGTCACCGTATGAGTTTTGGCGAACAACTGATTGCCTGGCGTCGTGAATTGCACCAGAACCCGGAGCTCTCCGGACAGGAGGTCGAAACGACTGCACGCCTGCGCCAGTGGCTGACGAATGCTGGCATTACGCCGCTGCCGTATGACCTGACAACCGGGCTTGTGGCGGAAATCGGGACGGGTAATAAGCTGATTGCGCTGCGCGCAGACATTGATGCGCTGCCAATAGAGGAGCGCAGCGGCGTGCCGTTTAGCTCGCAGCGTGCGGGGGTGATGCATGCCTGCGGACACGACATCCACACCAGCGTGATCCTCGGCGCGGCGCTGAAGCTGAAAGAGCGTGAAGCGTCGCTCGACGGGCGGGTGCGGATCCTGTTCCAGCCTGCGGAAGAGAACTTTGGCGGTGCAAAAAGCATGGTGCGGGCCGGTGCCCTGCGTGACGTGAGCGCCATCTTCGGTATGCATAACGAGCCGGGGCTGCCGGTAGGCGAGTTTGCCACTCGCGGCGGGCCGTTTTATGCCAACGTTGACCGCTTCGTGATCCGCATTACCGGCAAGGGCGCGCACGCCGCACGTCCACACGAAGGCAATGATGCCATTGTGCTGGCGAGCCAGCTGGTGACGGCGCTGCAAAGCGTTGCCAGCCGCAACGTTAACACGCTGGATTCGGTGGTGTTGAGCGTAACGCGCATTGCCGGAGGCAACACCTGGAACGTCCTGCCGGAAAGCGTGGAGCTGGAAGGCACGTTGCGCACCCATCGCACGGAAGTGCAGCAAAACGTGAAGGCCCGCGTCGGTGAAATCGCCGCCGGGTTTGCCAGCGCCTTCAGTGCGCAGATCGACATCACCTGGTATGCCGGACCGACCGCGCTGGTGAACGACGAACGTTGGGCAGATTTCGCCACCTCTGTTGCCAGAGAGTCAGGGTACGAAACCCAGCACGCGGAGCTGCACATGGGCGGGGAGGATTTTGCGGTCTATCTGCAGTCTATTCCTGGCGCGTTTGTCAGCATTGGCAGCAACAGCCCGTTTGGTTTACATCACCCGTCCTTTAATCCGGATGAGGCCCTCATTGAACCCGCTGCCCGCTATTTTGCACAGCTTGCGGAAAAAGCCCTGCAACACGTTTAATTTATTTGAGGTGAATATGTCTGTACATCGTCAACTGCGGCTGGGGACCATTTTGCATGGTGCATCCGGAAATATGTCAGCCTGGCGTCATCCTGCGGCAATCGCGGATGCCAGCATCAATTTTGATTTTGTTAAAGAGACGGCGCTAAAAGCGGAGGCGGGCAAACTCGATTTCTTATTCGTGGCCGACGGTCTCTATATTAACGAAAAATCGATCCCGCATTTTTTAAATCGCTTTGAACCGCTAACGGTATTATCCGCGCTGGCGAGTATTACCTCACGCCTTGGCCTGGTGGGAACCTTATCCACCTCCTACAGCGAGCCTTTTACCGTGGCACGTCAGTTTGCCAGCCTCGATCACCTGAGTAACGGACGCGCGGGCTGGAACGTGGTGACCTCGCCGCTGGAAGGCTCAGCGAAGAATTTTTCCCGTGAAAAGCACCCCGAGCATGCGCTGCGCTATCGCATTGCGGACGAGTATCTCGACGTCGTGAAAGGGCTGTGGGATTCCTGGGAGGGCGACGCCTTTGTGCGCAATAAAGAGAGTGGCCAATTCTTTGATTCGGCAAAATTGCATACCCTGGACCACCACGGTGATTTCTTCCAGGTCGCCGGTCCGCTGAATATTGGTCGAACGCCACAAGGGCGACCGATTGTCTTTCAGGCGGGCGCGTCGGACGACGGGAAAAAACTGGCGGCGAAACATGCCGACGCCATTTTTACGCATCACGAAACGCTCGATGAGGCAAAAGCCTTTTACCGCGACGTGAAGCAGCAGCTGGAAATTAACGGACGCCGCGCGTCTGATTTACATATATTTCAGGGCGTCAGCGTCATTGTGGGTAAAGACGCCGATGACGTGGAAAACCAGTATCAAACCACGGCGGCGCTGGTGTCGATTAACGATGCCCTTAACTACCTCGGGCGTTATTTTGAGCATCACGATTTCAGCCAGTATCCGCTCGACGAGCCGTTCCCGGATATCGGTGACTTAGGCAAAAACAGCTTCCGCAGCACCACAGATGAAATTAAGCGTAATGCCGCAGAGCGTAACTTAACCCTGCGTCAGGTGGCCCTTGAAGCTGCATCACCGCGCCCGCGCTTTTCCGGCACGCCGGAAGAGGTAGCTGACGGGCTTCAGGCCTGGTTCGAAGGCCATGCGGCGGACGGATTCATCATTCAGGGCGGTACGCCGGACACCTTCCCGCGCTTTGTTGACCAGGTGGTGCCCGTTTTACAGGCGCGCGGACTGTTTCGGACCGACTATCCCGGCACCACGCTGCGCGAAAGTCTTGGCTTAGACGAACCTAAAAACCAATTCACACAACAATAAAAGAGAACCCCGCTATGCAGAAAACATCGCTTATTCTGGCGCTTGCGCTGGCTTTTACCCCTGCCGTCTGGGCAGAGAATGTGAAGATTAACGGCACCGGCGTGAGCATCGAGGCCAATAAAACGCCGGTTAATACCGCCAAAAACAACGATGCGGTGGCTCAGCTGCCGAAAGATTATCGCTTCGCCGTGCCGGGGAAATTTACCGTTGCGGTAGCGGGCCTCAATCAACCGCCGCTGACGGTATTTTCCGATGACAACAAAACGCTGCTGGGGAGTGAAGTGGACGTCGCCCGTCTGGTCGCTGACAGCCTGGGACTGGAGCTGAACGTGGTGCCGACCTCCTGGGAAGACTGGCCGCTGGGCGTGGCGTCCGGGAAATACGATGCGGCCATCAGCAACATCACCGTGACCAAAGAACGCAAAGAGAAATTTGATTTTGCCACCTACCGAAAAGATTCCCTCGGGTTCTACGTGAAATCAACCAGCCCGATCGCGTCGCTTGAGAAGGCGGAAGACATCGCCGGGCTGCGGATTATCGTCGGCTCCGGCACCAATCAGGAGGCCATCCTGCTCGCATGGAATGCCGAAAACCTGAAGAAGGGGCTCAAACCCTTTACCCCGATCTACACCAAAGACGATGCGGCACAAACGCTGGCGCTGCAGTCCGGGCGCGCGGATGCCTATTTTGGTCCGAACGTGATTGGCGCCTGGAAAGCGGCGCTGAACGGGAAAACTAAACTGGTGGGCAGCGTCGACGGCGGCTGGCCGAAGGCGGCACACATTGCGGTGACGCTGAAAAAAGGCAGCGGGCTGGTTGAGCCGGTGCAAACCGCGCTGAACGGCGTCATCAAAAACGGCGATTACGATAAAGTGCTGAACCGCTGGGGGGAAGGGGTTGAGCGCATTCCTCAGTCCGAAGTGAACCCTGCTGGCCTGGGCGATTAAGGAGGCTGCATGAGCGAACAATTTCGTGACGTTTCGCCGGAAGATGCCGAGCTCCAGCCCATCATCGAGGGGCTGTTCGGAGAATACGCCGCCCGTTATGGGGACTACTTCTCTAAAGACGCGGAAGTAGAACTCACCGAGTGGTATTTAGCGCCGCAGGGGCTGTTTATCGTACTGGAGCGAGACGGAAAGATTATCGCCACCGGCGCGTACAAACCTTTCGATGAACGCACCGCGGAAATCAAACGCATCTGGACGGACAAAACCCTGCGTCAGCAGGGGCTTGCCGGGCGCGTGGTGCAGGAGCTTGAGCGCCGGGCGGTACTGGCAGGGTATAGCCAAATCTATCTGACAACCGGTTTTCGCCAGCCGGAGGCGGTCAGGCTCTATCTCAGCCAGGGCTACCAGGCGCAGTTCGATCTGAACCGGGATCCGGAAGAGTACAGCCAGCCGCCGTTTGACGGTCGGCTGCGCTTCACTAAAACGCTGGTACGCGAAGCGTTCAGTAAAACCGCATGAGGAACGACGATGAGCAACGTTGAAACCATTAAGGTGGTCCCGGCGCGATATCCGCTGCGGGCCGTCGGCGCCGCGGTGGCGCTGTTTGTCCTGGCCGTCGTGATTCAGTCGGTGGCCTTTAACCCGCGCTGGGAGTGGGCGGTATTCGCCCGCTGGTTCTTTGACCCGGTGATCCTCGAAGGCGTAGGGCAGACCCTGCTGCTGACCCTGATCGGCACCGCGCTGAGCGTGGTGTTGGGCGGCCTGCTGGCGCTGGCGAGACTGTCCTCGTCATGGCTGCTGAACAGCCTGGCGTGGGGCTATATCTGGCTGTTTCGGTCGCTGCCGCTGATTGTGGTGCTGATCATTCTCTACAACTTCTCCTATCTCTACGACACGCTCTCTCTGGGCGTGCCGTTCACCGGTATCACCTGGGGCAGCTTCGACACCATCAACGTGCTGGGGCAGTTCTCTACCGCCGTGGTGGGGCTGACGCTGGTGCAGAGCGCCTATACCGCCGAAATCATTCGCGGGGGCTTCCTTGGGGTCGATCACGGTCAGTATGAAGCGGCCGCCGCGCTGGGTCTCCCGGCCTGGCGCCGTACGGTGCGGATCATTCTGCCTCAGGCGCTGCGCACCATCTTGCCGTCGGGATTCAATGAAATCATCAGTCTCGCCAAAGGTACGGCGATGGTGTACGTCCTGGCGATGCCGGAACTGTTCTATACCATTCAAATGATCTACAACCGCACGCAGGAGGTGATCCCGCTGCTGATGGTCGGTGCCGCCTGGTATCTGGTCATTACCACCGTCTTGTCCGCAATTCAGTACGTTGTTGAGCGCGCTCTGGCACGCAGCGAACGCCGCTCCGCCGTCAATCAGAACCGCACCACTCGCCGCGTCCGTTCTGTTACCTCCACGCCAGCACAGGAGCCCGTTCATGCAAGCCTCTCCTGAAGGACATATTTCGATCACCGGCGTCAGCAAGTTTTTTGGCCGCCATAAGGCGCTCGACAACGTTTCGCTTGAGATCCCGCCCGGGTCCGTAACGGTGATCCTCGGGCCGTCCGGCTCCGGCAAATCAACCCTGCTGCGCACCATTAACCACCTGGAGCGCGTTGACGAAGGCTTTATCCAGATTGACGGGGATTACATCGGCTATCGCCGTCAGGGCGATAAGCTCTACGAACTGAAGGAGAAGGAGATCCTCAAACAGCGCGTCAACGTGGGCTATGTGTTCCAGAACTTCAATCTCTTCCCGCATCTGACGGTGCTGGAAAACCTGATTGAAGCGCCCATCGCGCACAAAAAGCTCAGCAAAAAAGAGGCGGTGGAAAGGGCGTACAGCCTGCTGGACGTGGTTGGGCTGCGGGATAAAGCCGATGCCTGGTCGCGCCATCTTTCCGGCGGACAGCAGCAGCGCATCGCCATTGCCCGCGCGCTGGCGCTGCGCCCCCGCGTGATGCTGTTTGATGAGCCCACCTCGGCGCTCGACCCCGAGCTGGTTGGCGAAGTGCTGGACGTGATCAAAAAGCTCGCCCGGTCCGGCACCACGCTGGTGGTCGTCACCCATGAGATCGGCTTTGCCCGTGAAGTCGCGGATCAGGTGGTGTTTATGGTTGACGGGAAAATCGTTGAGCAGGGCAGTAGCGACGAGGTGTTGAACCGTCCGTCGCATGCGCGAACGCGCCAGTTTCTCTCTAAAGTGCTGTAAGGAGCGCAGATGAAATATGGACTTCTGGCTGGGCTGATCTTCACGACGGTTAGCCACGCCAGCATTGATGTGAAAGCCAACGAGCAGCCGCTGCCGGTCACGCGCGATCCGCAGGCGGTGGCGAAGATCCCCGCGAACTACAAATTCGTTGAGCCGGGTACGCTGACAGTGGCCATTTCGGCTCTCAATTCCCCGCCGCTGGCGCTGCTGGCCAGCGATAACCGCACGCGCATCGGCAGCGATCCGGATATCGCTCGTCTGCTGGCGGGCAGTCTGGGACTAAAGCTGAAGCTGGTGCCGACGGCGTGGGAAGACTGGCCGCTCGGGATCAGCTCCGGGCGCTACGACGTGGCGCTGGTGAACATTGCGGTGACCGAACAGCGTAAAGAGAAGTTTGATTTCGCCACCTATCGCGTCGATTCGCTGGCGTTTTCGGTGAAATCCACCAGCGAGATCCAGTCAATCAAAAGCGCGGAAGATCTGGCAGGGAAAAAGGTGATTGTCGGCTCGGGTACCAATCAGGAGCGCATTCTGCTTGGCTGGAACGAGGAGAACAAAAAGGCCGGGCGGACGCCTGCGCTGCCGGTCTATCTGACCGACGATGCCTCCGGCAATTTGTATATCCAGTCCGGCAGGGCCGATGTGTTCTTTGGTCCTCAGTCGGTTTCAGCCTACAAAGCGGCGCTCACCGGTAAAACCCGCGTTGTGGGGTTAGGGCCGAAAAAAGCCTATGTCGCGACCACCACCAAAAAAGGCAATGATCTGGTGTACGCGCTTCAGGCCGCGCTGGACGGTGCGATTAAGCGGGGAGAGTACCAGAAGGTGCTGGCGCGCTGGGGTGAGCAGGGCGAAGCGGTGGCGCAGTCGGAGGTGAACCCGCCTGGGATAACCTACTAATGGTGCTCTACACTTAGGTTTTCATTCCTGAGGGGGCAACATGATTAAACTCTATGGCGTACCCGGCTGGGGCTCGGCGATCGGTGAAGTGATGCTAACCCTGGCTGATATCCCTTATCAGTTTATCAACGTGGACGGGTTTGACCAGCTCGGTCCACAGCGTGAGCTGCTGCAAAAGCTCAACCCGCTGTGTCAGGTACCCACGCTGGCGCTGGAAAATGGGGCCATCATGACCGAAACCGCGGCGATTGCCCTGATGGTGCTTGACCGTTGCCCGGATCTTGCCCCGCCCGTCGGCAAGGCCGAGCGCCAGCAGTTTCAGCGTTTGCTCATCTGGTTTGTGGCGAACGTCTATCCCACCTTTACCTATGCCGATTATCCGGAACGCTGGGTGCCCGACGCGCCGGAGCAGCTGAAAAAAAACTGCATTGAGTACCGGAAATCACTCTATCTGTGGTTCGATAGCCAACTTACCGCGTCTCCTTTTGCGCTGGGGGAGCAGCTTACTCTGCTCGACGTCTATATTACGGTCGCGCGCACATGGGGGCCACGGCACGACTGGTTTGCAGCCAATACGCCAAATATGACGTCAATTGCCGATTCCGTTTGTGCGCTGCCGGAACTGCACAAGGTGTTAAAGGCAAACGAGATTATCTGATAACGTGGAACGCTCACCCACAACAGGAAGCCTGCACATGCCACACGTTGATATCAAATGTTTTCCCCGCGATCTGAATGACGAACAAAAATCCGCTCTGGCAGCGGATATCGCCGAGGTGATTACGCGCCATCTGAACAGCAAAGACCGCTCCATTTCGGTGGCGCTGAATGAAGTTCAGGAAGCCGACTGGAAAGCGCAGGTCTGGGATACCGAGATCGGACCGAAGCTGGACGAGCTGATCAAGAAGCCTGGGTATTCGATGTAAGGTTTGCCGGGCAGGCGGGAACGCTACCCGGCGTGGAAACTACAGCGCCGACCTGCGGTACGGCGCATAGTCCGCCTGCCACCAGGTTTTTTCGATTTGCGCCAGCAAGGTCTCGTCATCCATTGCCGCCGCAACGCCTTGCTCAATCGCTGCCCGGGCGACCGCAAACGCGATATTGCGCGACACGGTATCAATGCGGTCGACGGGAGGGAGTAATCCACCTTTTTCAGTGGTGACCAGCGGCGATTGCGCCGCCAGGCTACGGCTCGCCACCATCAACATCTCTTCGGTAACCCGCCGCGCGTTGCTGGCCAATATCCCCAGCCCCAGACCGGGGAAAATGTAGGCATTGTTACACTGGGCTATGTCGTACTGTTCGTTCTGCCAGAATACCGGCGAGAAGGGGCTACCCGTCGCAACCAGAGCGCTACCCTGCGTCCATTCGATCAGATCCTGAGGTTGCGCCTCTGCGCGTGATGTTGGATTAGAGAGCGGCATAATAATAGGGCGCGGGCAGTGGCGATGCATCTCTTTAACTATCGCTTCGCTGAACAGCCCCGGCTGACCGGATACGCCAATCATCACGGTTGGATGGGCATTTCTGACCACCTCCATCAGCGAAATATTGCACGATTCCACCTGCCAGTCGCGAATGGCTTCCCGCGCCGTAAGCAGGTTTTTCTGGAAATCGAGCAGGTTGGTCATATCGTCGGTCAGTAAGCCAAAACGATCGACCATAAAGATCCGGCTGCGGGCCTCGGCCTCGGTTAGCCCGTCGTCGACCATCAGCGCCACGATTTTTTCGGCTATACCGCATCCGGCAGAGCCGCTGCCGAGGAAGACCACGCGCTGATCGCGGATGTGGGTTCCGGCTGCATGGGCGGCAGCAATCAGCGTGCCGGCCGTGACGGCAGCGGTTCCCTGAATATCGTCATTGAAGCAGCACAGCTGGTCGCGGTAACGCTGGAGTAATCGGGTCGCATTTTTTTGCGCAAAATCTTCGAACTGCAGTAAAACAGTTGGCCAGCGGGCTTTGACGGTACTGATAAACATATCCATAAATTCAGCGTATTGCTCGTCGCTGATGCGTGGATGACGCCAGCCCATATACAGCGGGTCGTCCAGATGTTGCTGATTATTGGTGCCGACATCCAGCATAATCGGTAACGTTGAGGCCGGATGAATACCACCGCACGCGGTATACAATGACAATTTACCAATCGGAATGCCCATTCCGCCGATCCCCTGGTCGCCAAGGCCCAAAATACGCTCTCCGTCAGTCACCACGATCACGCGAATATCATTACGCGAGAAACTTTGCAGCATTTCATCGATGCGATGGCGATTAGGCCATGAAATAAAAAGCCCGCGCGCCCGACGATAGATGGTAGAGAAATGTTCGCAGGCTTCACCGACCGTTGGGGTATATATGATCGGCAGCGTCTCCTTCATATGTTTCCGCAACAGATTGTAAAACAGGGTCTCATTGGTGTCCTGAATATTACGCAGATAAACGTGGCGGGAAATATCACTTTTGAAATGACAGAATTGTACCCATGCGCGTTCGGTCTGCTCTTCAATGGTTTCAACATTATGCGGTAATAAGCCGTGCAGATTAAAATTATCACGTTCCTCTTTAATGAACGCGAGGCCTTTATTCAGTAATGGGTTTTCCAGCAGTACAGCGCCGTTATAGGGCGTGTACAGCACTTCTTTGCGAGACATGGTTGACTCCTGAAATAGTTAAAACGGATTAAATAAGATTTGCGAAGCAGGTCTGTTCTTAAGCGCGTTTATGTTTTATTTAGCGCTAATCTAGCGGTTAAACATCAGGGCGGTGGTGATAAGGGTCACACTCTTTCTGGTTTTATTAATTTCAAAATACGGGTGGTGATTGATAACTTTACTTACAAAAAGATGAATTAAGTTTTTAAAAAGAAATCATTGCGGCCTTCACATTTCTGGCTGAATGCCCGTGCTAATTTCATGCTGAACCATTTTATCAATGGCGATTTAAAATTATTAAATATAAAGAATATTTTTGAACACGGGAGTTATCGGTTTTTACTCCTGGTTTTATATCCGAACCTACTAATCAGGTGATTATATGAAAGATAATCCTGTATCGACTTCTCCGGTCTCCTCGCGTTTTACGTTAGGGTTGAGTAATGCCGAAGTGGGCGCTGTCCCACTGATGTTGTTTGTGGGCATTGCGACCATCGTGGCGACGTCCGCATGGGCGGGGCTGCTGCCGAAAAATATGATCGGTGGACTGGCGGTGATCATGACGCTCGGTTTCGCCTTTGCCAAAATCGGTCGTCAGATCCCGCTGTTGAAGGACATCGGTGGTCCGGCCATTCTCTGCCTGATGGTGCCATCCATCCTGGTCTATTTTGGCGTGTTCGAAAAACAGACGCTGGATACCGTACACCTGCTGATGAAAGAGGCGAATCTGCTCTATTTCGTCATTGCCTGTCTGGTGGTGGGAAGCATTCTGGGGATGAACCGGGTGCTGCTTATCCAGGGGATGATCCGCATGTTTGTACCGCTGGTTGTCGGGACGCTGATGGCGGTAATGAGCGGGTTAATCGTCGGCTCGCTGTTTGGCTATACGCCTTACCACACCTTTTTCTTCATCATCGTGCCGATTATTGGCGGCGGGATTGGTGAGGGGATTTTGCCACTGTCGCTGGCGTATTCGGCCATACTCGGACAAGCGCCTGACGTTTACGTCGCACAGCTGGCACCTGCTGCCGTCGTCGGTAATATCTTCGCCATCATCTGTGCCGGTACGCTGGCGCGTCTGGGAACGAAACGTCCTGCCCTTTCGGGAAACGGCATGCTAACCCGCAGCAAGGACGATCAGAATCTGTTTGCGGGGGCGCAAAGCGTTCAGCAGACGGATTTCCATCTGATGGGGGGCGGGTTGCTCATGGTGTGCGCATTTTTCATCGTCGGTGGCCTGTTTGAAAAACTTGTGCACATCCCTGGTCCGGTGCTGATGATCCTCATCGCCGTGCTGTGTAAGTATTTCAGGGTGATCCCCGGTTCCATGGAACAGGGGGCGCACAGTTGCTATAAGTTTGTCTCGGCTGCGCTGGTCTGGCCGCTAATGATTGGTCTGGGTATGCTGTACGTGCCGCTGGAGAGCGTGGTGGCGGTCTTCTCGGTGGGCTACGTTGTGGTGTGCGGTTCGATCGTGATTGCAATGGCGCTGAGCGGCTATTTTGTTGCATCGCGTCTAAATATGTATCCCGTGGAAGCGGCTATCGTTACCTGCTGCCACAGCGGGCTGGGTGGGACAGGGGACGTGGCGATTTTATCCGCCTCTAACCGCATGTCGTTGATGCCGTTCGCACAGATCGCTACCCGTATCGGCGGCGCATCGACGGTGATTTTCGCCACGCTGCTGATGGGCTGGATAATGGCGCACTGATTCGAAATATCAGGAGACTGAATCGCAACGGCATTTTGTGAATGCCGTTGCGGTTCAGTCCTTTATAAAAGTCGCCGCGCTGGATAGAATTACCCCATCTACAGCGACCGGATACACCACTATGACCACCCGAGTCGATTACCAGATTGAAAAATATCTCCTTACCGAAGCCGCCGAGCCGGAACGCCTGACGCGCCAGTGGGCAGAGGTGCTGGAAGAGTGTCGTGAGCAAAAATCCGGTGCTGAGGAGCGCTTGCGCCTCGCGCTGCTAAATGTGGATTATGTGACCAGCTTCGAGCTTCCCTTCAGGCTTCTCCTCACCCGTGCGCCACAGCTGATAGACGGCGTCAGAAACGAGCTGCAGCTTAGTCAGAAAAATGTTCTGTTTAACGGCAAGCGTTTTGGCTGCGTCTATAGCCTTAAAAAGGATCTCAACGGAATACCTGACGAGTTTACCTATCAGCTGAAAACGCGGATCCAGCGCAGTGACGCGACAGGATGCAATGAAGTTCCTTACCGGCAAATCGCCCAGCAGGTGAAAGCGCCCCGCGAACGACTCAAGCTGGCGCTGGAAAACGGGCTGTCCGTGACGGCGCTCGACGGGCTTTTCTGGTTTGGCATTCAGCGCATCGCGGCGGATGTGCAGAGGTTACGGAAAATGGGCGTGAGAATTGTGACGTCTGAGACCGAGGTGTTCGATACGCTGACAAAGACCAGCCGACGGATCCCTGTTTATAGCCTTGCTCGCCCGGAATGAGTATTCGCCGCTGACCGGTCGACGGCATCAAACATGACGGAAAATTACGGCCAGTTTTTTTACAGCGTCTTCTATTTCCCTCTCCGTGTAGGCAGCAAACCCCATCAAAAAACCGGTGGAGCCGGGGGGGCCTGCATATAAACCGGTAAGCCCTAATATATCAACGCCCGCACGACGAGCGGCGGCGGCAATCTCTTTCTCAGATATACCGTGGTTCAGGAGACAAGGCATCTGCATTCCACCCGCTGGCGCTATGCACGCAACATAATCAGAAAGATACTCTTCCATCAGGCTAGCCAGTTTGTCGCGACGAGTAACATAAACGCTCCGCATCTTGCGAATGTAGGCACCAAAATGCCCACCTTCCAAAAATTTAGCCAGCGTCAATTGGGTTATTGAGGCTGTATGGCCATCCATTAATGTCCTGGCCATGGTAAGAGGCTCTGTCAGCTCTGAGGGAACGATCATGTAAGCAATACGTAACCCAGGGAACAGGGACTTAGTGAACGTGCCGATATAAATTGTCCGATGGTAAGCATCCAGCCCCTGAAGACAGGCCATAGGCTTTCCTTCGTAGTGAAACTCACTGTCATAGTCATCCTCAATGATCCACGCCGAGTGACGATTTGCCCAGTCAATGACAGCCAGCCGTCGGTCAAGAGAGAGCGTCACCCCGGTAGGGTACTGATGAGATGGCGTAAGGTAGATAGCTCTGGCAGGCTCGGTCAGCGAATTAAGACCGTCAACCGAGATGCCTTTTTCATCAAGAGGAACCGGAATACAGCGAAGTCCTGCAGCGTTGAACGCTTTGTGTGCTCCCTGATAGGTGGGATCTTCAATGACAATGCAGTCCCCGGTGTCCATCAGCACGTGGGAACAGAGCGCAAGCGCCTGCTGAGAACTTGTCAGAATGATGACCTGTTCTGCACTCGCCCGTGTTCCGCGCTCAAGATTGACATATTCCGCGATTGCTCGCCGCAGGCGCTCCATACCCTGTGGTGGACTTTGCTCTAACGCCTGGTGCTGAAACTCCTTCAGGACCTGCCGCTGAAGACGTTCCCAGGTTGGAATGGGAAACATGCGGGTTTCAGGAATACCGGGTGCCAGCGGGCGGGGCGAGGAAAATTCGCGGATCCCGCCGCTTTCATAGATGACTTTTCCACGGGCGCTGAGTTTTGCTTTTCGTGTTTCAGCGGTTGGCTGGCGCAGTCGAGAGCGAGGTTTTAAAAAACGCGCGCTGGAAGAGACAAAGCTTCCTCGGCCTGTTTGCCGCTCAATAAAACCTTCCGCATGCAGGCTGGAATAGGCTGCTTCAATCGTATCCCGGGAAACACTCAGTGAGATAGCCAGCGCACGTGAAGCAGGAAGGGCCTTACCGTTAGATAAGATCCCTTCCAGTATCAGTGTCCGTATCGCTCTCTGGATCCTTTCGTGAAGCGGTAGCGAACCGTTTGCAGGATCGATGATCCATGCTTTAACCGTTTCAAGCTGCGCGTGCTTAAACATTACGTTGTCCACTTTTCCTCTGTGTCTCTTGATTCTAAAGCAATATTGCAGACAGCAGGATGAAAAATTGGTCTGCCTTTATGGCAAAAATTGGCGGGGAAAAACGTGCCATTCAGCAAATACACTCTTCCTGAAACGAATAACGGATAAGGAAAGAGGCAATTTGAACAATACGAGCGTGACGGTTGAGGCAGTTAAAGAACGTGATTTTGAAAGCTGGATGCCACTGTGGGGTAAATACCAGGAATTTTATAATGTCGACCTCTCAGGGACCGTCACTCAACGAACCTGGCAACGATTTTTCAGCCCCGTAGAACCGCTATTCTGCGTGGTGGCGCGATGTGATGGAGACGTAGTGGGTTTTGCGCATTATCTTTTTCACCGTTCGACCTGGGCTGAGAGCGATTACTGCTACCTCGAAGATTTATATGTCTGTGAGACCATCAGAGGCAAACACGTTGGCAAACAGTTAATAGAATATGTTCAGAAAGAAGCAAGGAAACATCATGCCGCCCATCTTTACTGGCATACGCATGAAGCCAATTATCGCGGGCAACGATTGTACGACTGGATTGCGAAAAAAAGCGGGATGATTGAGTATCGTATGCACGTGAGATAAATCCCTTAGCTGACGTGATGCCCCTTAAATCTATACGGGGCATTTTTCAGGGGAAACCCCACATGTTCTTATGATTTCGCCTGTAAAAGTATCTCCATCAGCCCCGGAAAGCGGGCGTCCAGATCCTCTCTTCGCAATGAAATCATATTTTCCCGCCCCTGCGGGCGCTGCCAGATAACGCCGCTGTCGCGCAGTACGCGCCAGTGGTGCGTCATGGTGGATTTCACTACATCCTCCGGGCGTAGCGCATTGCAACTCAGTTCACTGCCGTCGGCCAGCCTGCGAATTATCGAGAGGCGGAGCGGGTTACCGAGGGCGAACAGCACGTTTTCCAGGAGTATTTGTTCAGGTTCGGGGTGGTTTGGGATCATGGTTTTCCTGCGTGAAATGTCAGATTGAGCTATATCAACAATAGGTCAATCGTTAAAAAATAGTTCGATAATACTCGTACAATAGGACTATTATAGCAAACGAACGAATATACGACCATCCCGGTCGTCACACTACAGTCTTGAAGACTTAAGGAAATATCATGCCCCGACCCATCCCCCTCGAACGTTATCGCAACATCGGTATCTCCGCGCATATCGATGCCGGTAAAACAACCACCACTGAGCGCATCCTGTTTTATACCGGGATGAGCCACAAGCTGGGTGAAGTACACGATGGCGCGGCAACCACCGACTGGATGGCGCAGGAGCAAGAGCGCGGTATCACCATTACCTCCGCGGCGGTCAGCTGCTTCTGGTCGGGTATGGACCGGGGGTTTGAGCCGCACCGGATCAACATCATCGACACTCCGGGGCACGTGGATTTCACCATAGAGGTGGAACGTTCCATGCGCGTACTCGACGGTGCCGTGATGGTGTATGACTCCGTGGGCGGCGTGCAGCCGCAGTCGGAAACCGTCTGGCGTCAGGCGAACAAATACAAGGTTCCACGCATTGCGTTCGTCAACAAAATGGATCGTCCGGGCGCCGATTTCTTCCGCGTCGTGCGGATGATGCAGGAACGCCTGAAGGCCAATCCGGTACCGATTGTGATCCCGGTGGGCGCAGAAGAACATTTCACCGGCGTGGTGGATCTCATCAAGATGCGCACCATTTTGTGGGACGATGCCACCCAGGGCATGGCGTTTAGCTATGCGCCGGTCCCTGACGATCTGCTCGGCACCGCGCAAGAGTGGCGCGAAAAAATGGTCTCTGCGGCGGCGGAAGCAAGCGATGAACTGATGGATAAGTACCTGGAAACGGGCAATCTTGATGAAGCTGAAATCATCAAGGGGTTGCGTATTCGCACCATTGCCGGTGAAATCCAGCCGATGCTGTGCGGCAGCGCCTTCAAAAACAAAGGTGTGCAGCGCATGCTGGATGCCGTGATCGAACTGATGCCATCGCCGCTGGACGTCCCCGCCATTGATGGCGTGGATGAAAAAGGGCAGCACGCGGAACGTCATCCGAGTGATGACGAACCGTTCTCGGCGCTGGCATTCAAACTGATGAGCGACCCGTACGTTGGGCAGTTGACCTTTATCCGCGTCTACTCCGGCGTGCTGCGCAAAGGCGACGCGGTGTATAACCCGGTAAAAGGAAAGAAAGAGCGCATCGGGCGTATCGTGCTGATGCATGCCAACGATCGCCACGAGGTGGACGAACTGCGCGCGGGCGATATCGCGGCCTGCGTGGGTCTGAAAGATGTCACGACCGGTGACACGCTGACCGACCCTAATGCGGTCATTACGCTTGAACGCATGGAGTTCCCGGACCCGGTAATTTCTCTGGCGATCGAGCCGAAAACCAAGGCCGACCAGGAGAAAATGGGTATCGCGCTGCAGCGTCTGGCGGCGGAAGATCCGTCTTTCCGTCTCCACACCGACGAGGAGTCTGGCCAGACGATTATCTCCGGGATGGGCGAGCTTCATCTGGAAATCATCGTCGACCGCATGAAGCGTGAGTTTGGCGTGGAGGCAAATATTGGTCGTCCTCAGGTAACGTACCGTGAAACCCTGCGTAAAGCGGTGAAGGACATCGAAGGCAAATTTGTCCGTCAGTCCGGCGGTAAAGGGCAGTACGGCCATGTGGTGCTCAGCCTTGAACCGTTAGAGCCGGGCAGCGGCTTTAAGTTTGAAGATGCCACCAAGGGCGGCGTGGTGCCGCGCGAGTATATTCCTTCCGTTGAGAAAGGACTGCGTGAGGCCATGAACTCTGGGGTGCTGGCGGGATATCCGGTTGTGGATGTGAAAGCCACCCTGACGTTTGGTTCGTATCACGACGTCGACTCCTCGGAGATGGCCTTCCGTATGGCGGCGATCCTGGGCTTCAAAGAGGGCGCGCGTAAAGCGGATCCGGTCATCCTGGAGCCCGTGATGCACGTGGAGGTGGAAACACCGGAAGAGTACGCCGGTAACATCATGGGCGATCTCTCTTCCCGACGCGGCATGGTGCAGGGGATGGCAGAGCAGTACGGCAGCCAGATTATTCGTGCCGACGTGCCGCTCGCAGAGATGTTTGGCTATGCCACCACACTGCGCTCGATGTCACAGGGTCGCGCGACCTATACGATGGAGTTCCATCATTTCGCAGAAGCGCCGCGGAATGTTGCGGAAGAGATTATTTCAAGGCGTGCGAAGTAGTTAGGTCATGTCACATGGTAGTCGTCAGACTACCATGTGCTTTTACGACCCAAGAGATCTCTAAATATCAGCACTCTGGCTTTTCATCGATTGAGTCATTTTGTAGCAGTAACGTTTCTTGAAAATTCTACCCTGGCGACTGATTGTACTTTCCAGGCTCCATTTTCTTTGACTATGCAGTCAATGACGATGTGCTCCTGCTTTTTTCCAAATGCGATATATACATTTACGCATACAGGATCTGTGTCACCTGCAATTGCGGCTACATTGCTGGGCCAGTCATCGCCAATATCCTGCGCTTTTAAAAAAATATCCGCGTCATAAAAGTCATCATCAGCGTAGTTAGGATCCTGAGCATGACGCAGTTTTTTCATTGTGGATGCAGTGACAAATTTATCGATCTCGCGGCTGTCAGTTATTGGAAAGGCATCCTTGCTAATTTGATTAACATACCATTTATTAAAATTAACAGCCTGTTGAACGGGATCGTTCTGGTGCGCCAACGCTGAGCAGGAGCCCAGAAGTAAAATAAATAAGGCTTTTTTCATATTAGTTGTGCCTGTAAATAGTTATTTTGGGTTGGAGCTTTCGATATGTTGGCCCAGGATAGAGGCTGTTTTGGCTTCCCTTTTATTCCATGACATAGATATTTCCTTAGAACCTATCCCAGAAGGGATTGTCAGAATGTCGTAACTGATAATTTCTGAAGGTGAAAAGATGACAGGCAGCAAATGGCGGATCAGCGATGAACTTTGGGAAAAAATGGCACCGCTTATCCCTGAGCACAAAACCTGCCATCCACTCGGTACGCACCGGAAACGCGTTGATAACCGCGCTGCCATGGACGCCATATTCTTCGTCCTCAGGACCGGTTGCCAGTGGAACGCCCTGAACGCCACCGGGATATGTTCATCGAGTTCTGCACACCGGCGCTTTCAGGAATGGCGCGATGCCGGAGTCTTCGAGCGCTTCTGGCAGAACGGTTTGCTTGCCTGCGGGCATCTGGACAGCATTGACTGGTCCTGGCTGTCAATGGACGGCTGTATCACCAAATCGCCGCTGTCAGGAACAAAAAAACAGGCCGTAACCCCACTGACAGAGGGAAACAAGGCGTAAAGCGCAGCCTTTTGACGGACGCCTGCGGGCTTCCTCTGTCGCTGGTTGTCTCAGCAGCGAACACGCACGACATCAAACTGGTTGCGGATACGCTCGATGCCCTTCAGACGGGTCGTCCGGGGCAAAAACTCAGACTCTGCCTGGACAAAGGTTACGATGCAGGCTGGCTGAAAACATATCTGCAGAGCCGCCGCTACGAGCCGCATATCCAGTCCCGTAAAGAAGAGTCAGATGCCAGTAAAAACACGGACTTCAAAGCCCATCGCTGGGTTGTCGAAAGAACTCATAGCTGGATGAATCGCTTTCGCCGGGTTCTGACACGATGGGAAAAGAAGACTGAAAATTACGAGGCCATGTTGCATTTTGCCTGTGGTCTTATTGTCTGGAATAAAGTCCTATTGAGATAGGCTCTTAGTGCTGTTTCAAATCGTTTCAGTTAAATCAATTTTATCAACATCCAGATAGAAGCTCGGCTCAGGATTTTGTTCTGCTCGGATATGGATCATAAGTGGTGATACCCATGAGGCCTGTGCTTCTACAATAAATTGCTCTTCGTGCCATGTGTTGCTTCTGTTTTTATTAATGATAACAGGAACCCCCCACACATCATTAGTATTTTCTGTCATTACAGAAAGTGTACCAGTTAAAAAAGGGCTTCTGCTGTAAATTTTGATTAGGTACTTTTTACCCGGTTCAAGGTTAATCTGCTGATAGATTGCTTCTGTCGATGTGATACGGCAGTAGTTATTGATGACAGTAACAGTTTCATTTTCAGTAGCGACACCCGAACCATTGCTTGTGAAACCCCACTGGGAGTTACCATTATCAAACTCACCATTGCTGATTAAATTTTCTGACATTTTTTGTATCCTATAAAATTGTGATAAATATCAAAAGCTATTGCTTTATGAGTAAGCACGGGCACTGTACATAAATACAGCATCGCGATCAATTGACATGTTGATATGTTAATATATTGATAACATGAACCTGGCCCGATATTTCCAGACGAGAAGACCACAGGGAGCATGGACTCGTCATTTTAAGCCTTCAATTCCCATAGGGTCAGGACACGGCGAAAGCGATTCATCCAGCTATGAGTCCTCCAGACAACCCAGCGATGGGCTCTGAAGCCCGTGTTTTTACTCGCGTCTGACTCTTCTTTACGGGACTGGATATGCAGTTCGTAGCGGCGGCTCTGTAGATATGTTTTCAGCCAGCCTGCATCGTAACCTTTGTCCAGGCAGAGTCTGAGTTTTTGCCCCGGATGACCCGTCTGAAGGGCATCGAGCGTATCCGCAACCAGTTTGATGTCGTGCGCGTTCGCTGCTGCGACAACCAGAGACAGAGGAAGCCCGCTGGCGTCCGTCAGCAGGCTGCACTTTACGCCTTGTTTCCCTCTGTCCGTGGGGTTGCGGCCTGTTTTTTGGTTCCTGACAGCGGCGATTTGGTCATACAGTCGTCCATTGACAGCCAGGACCAGTCAATGCTGTCCAGATGCACGCAGGCAAGCCAACCGTTCTGCCAGAAGCGCTCGAAAACGCCAGCATCGCGCCATTCCTTAAAGCGCAGGTGTGCAGAACTCGATGAACATATCCCGGTTGCGTTCAGGGCGTTCCACTGGCAACCGGTCCTGAGGACGAAGAATATGGCGTCCATGGCAGCGCGGTTATCAACGCGTTTCCGGTGCGTACCGAGTGGATGGCAGGGTTTGTGCTCGGGGATAAGCAGTGCCATTTTTCCCAGAGTTCATCGCTGATCCGCCATTTGCTGCCTGTCATCTTTTCACCTTCAGAAATTATCAGTTACGACATGCTGACAATCCCTTCTGGGATAGGTTCTTAGTGTGAGCATTGCTAATGCAACAACTGCAGAAATATCCTCCGTTTGACTTCGCCGTGGTAAACATAAAATGCCATGGAAAATATTTATATTTCAGTAGGATATGATTTACGAAATCAATCCGGCGCCTTCACAATCTTCCCACTCGCCACAAACGTCCCGGCCCCAAGATGATGCAGCGTATTCAGCTTATCCCCGTCAAACTGCCAGCGTCCGGCGACAAACGCGCGTTCGTCTGCTGCCGCTGAAACCACTTCACCAAACAGGGTGTCATATTTTTCTGCCGCAGAAGTTACAGGTAATAACCGGCACTCCATCCACGCCAGACATTTCTCTTCAATAACCGGCAGGCCAAGTTCAGGACCGTTAACGACCGGGATCCCATAGCAGTTGAATTTGTCTTCATCGCGCCCGCTGACGCTACCGACCGCGTATGTCCAGTTGGCCGCTGCCACGCCGGGGATGACGATGCCAAATTTCCCGCTGCGCTCAATCAGCTCACGTGACCAGGTACTTTTATCCACGACGATCGCGATGCGCGGCGGTTCAAACTCAACGGGCATTGACCATGCGGCGGCCATCACGTTGCGTCTGTCGAGGCTTTCATCCCGACTGGTGATAAGCACAGTCGGACCGTGGTTCAGCAGACGGCTGGCATGACGTAATTCAACAGGGCGAAAGTGATTCATAGAGGCTCCTTATTTACTTTGATGAGTATGACGAAAAAGCACGTAAATCAAAGTGGGCGCATAAAATTAGTTTATAAACAAAACATCGCAATCAAAGGAAACTGATTAATGTCCCCATTTCTGACCGCCTATTTCGCTCGCATCGGCTGGACGCAACCAACCGCTGTTGATATCGACACGCTGCGCGCGCTGCATTTACACCACAACTGTGCGATCCCTTTTGAAAATATTGATGTCGTTCTGCCGCGAGAGATCCACCTTGAGGATCAGAATCTGGTCGACAAGCTGGTCTCCGCTCGCCGCGGAGGCTATTGCTTTGAGCAAAACGGCCTGTTCGAACGCGTATTGCGTGAGGTCGGGTTTACGGTGCGTAGCGTGCTGGGACGCGTGGTGTTAGCGAGTCCGCCGCAAATGCCCCCGCGCACGCATCGCCTGCTGCTGGTGGAGCTTAACGGTGAACGTTGGATTGCCGACGTAGGGTTTGGCGGCCAGACGTTGACGGCGCCGATTCGTTTGATTGCCAATGAAGAACAAGAGACGCCGCACGGGCTGTATCGTCTGCTGAGTGAGGGTAACGACTGGGTGCTGCAGTTCCGCCACCACGAGCACTGGCAGTCGATGTATCATTTTGACCTGACGACGCAGTATTTCAGTGATTACGTGATGGGGAATTTCTGGTCGGCGCACTGGCCGCAGTCGCATTTCCGTCACCATCTGCTGATGTGTCGTCATCTGCCGGATGGCGGCAAGCTGACGCTAACTAACTTCAACTTTACCCACTGGCAAAATGGCCATGTAGAAGAGCAGATCCATTTGCCGGACGCTGAAGCGCTTTACCGACTGATGCAGGAACGCTTTGGACTGGGCGTTGACGATGCAAAACACGGATTTTCACTGGCTGAGCTGTCGGCCGTGATGGCGGGTTTTGATACGCATCCTCAGGCCGGAAAATAGCCCGGTGGCGGCTACACCTTACCGGGCCAGGAGGAACCTGAACGTAGGTCGGGTAAGGCGTAGCCGCCACCCGACAAAATCAACGGCGCGATCTCACCACCTGATACCGACGGGTAAAATACTCAAACGGCGCGCTCCACACGTGCACCAGACGGGTGAACGGGAAGATCAGGAAGATCGTCATCCCCAGCACCAGATGAACGCGGAAGATCGGCGCCACGCCGCTCAGCATTTCTGATGAGCCTCCCTTAAACGTCACGATCCCCTGCGCCCAGCCGACCAGCTTCATCATCTCACTCCCGTCAGGATATTGTGCGGAGAAGGGGATGGTGGTCAGCCCCAGGATGCACTGGATGAGCAAAATGCTCATGATGATGATATCCGGCGTGGTGGACGTGGCGCGCACGCGCTGATTGAACAGGCGGCGGTAAAGCAGCATAGAACCGCCAATCAGCGTCAATACGCCACAAACCCCACCCGCCACCATGGCCAGCTGCTGTTTAACCGCGACGGGTAAAAACCAGGCGTACATCCAGTGCGGGGTTAACATGCCGAACAGGTGTCCGAAGAAAATCCCCAGGATCCCGATATGAAACAGGTTCGAGCCCCAGTTCATGCCGCGTTTGCTGAGCATCTGGCTCGACGAGGCGCGCCAGGTGTACTGCCCGTAGTCGTAGCGCAACCAGCTGCCGAGGAAAAAGACGGTGGCGCAGATGTAGGGGTAAATGTCATAGAAAAACACGTTCAGGTAGTGTGTCATTTTGGGCCTCCGGCGCTGACGTCCACGTACTGCGGCGCGACGTCCTGGCTAAAGCGTCGTTGATATTGCTGCATCGGCGAGCTGTCGCACGATGTGGCGTTGTCTTCGATAAACTTGACCTGTTCCTCTTCCCATACGGCGTCCAGCGCCTGGCGGGAATCATCCCGTTTTTCACTGGACACCTGTTTCGCCACGCTGTCGCTGGAAAGCCGCGTACCCGCCAGCGCCAGCAGGGCATCAAACAGCTGGTAATGCGCCACGCCACGCTGCTTCAGACGTCCCCCAATCAGCGCCAGGATCGGCGCAACGTTTTGTAATCCTTCGCGCGCTTCATCGTCGGTGACGATGCTGAGGTATTCCAGGTAGAGCGGCAGATAGTCCGGTAACTCGCGGCAGTCCAGCTGCAGCCCGGCTTTCTCGTACTGGCTCATCAGGTCGACCATCGCCTGACCGCGATCGCGGGACTCCGCGTGAACGTGCTCGAACAGGAGCAGCGAAGTTGCGCGACCGCGCTCAAAAACCTCGCACCACTCGGCCTGTTTATCCAGCAGCGGGGCGTTCAGATGCTGCCGGGTAAACGGCAGCAGCGCGGGCGCGTCCTGCTCAATCAACGAAAACGCTTCATCACGGCTATCCCACAGGGTTTCATCGGGATATTCGATCAGCAGCGCGATGATCTTGAGGATTTGCATTATTCTCCCTCCCCGTGTTCGCGCACCTCGGTGATGTTAATCGCGTCGATGCGGCTGCTGTTGAAGAGGTTGAATTTGGTATCGGAGCCGTGGCAGCCGTCGCCAAAGGTGAAGCCGCAGCCGTTTTTCTCCGGGAAGGCGTCGCGCGCCATTTCACGGTGGCTGGTCGGGATCACGAAGCGATCTTCGTAATTGGCAATGGCCAGATAACGATACATCTCTTCAACCTGCGCTTCGGTCAGGCCCACTTCTTCAATGGCGCGGGTATCGGTCACGCCTTCCACGGTCTGGGAACGTTTGTAATGGCGCATCGCCATCATGCGCTTCAGGGCGCGCAGCACCGGGCCGGTATCGCCCGCGCTGAGCATGTTCGCCAGATACTGCACCGGAATGCGCAGGCTTTCCACGGCAGGCAGGACACCGTCGCTCTGCGGCAGGCCGCCCGCATCAGCGTAGGACTGAATCGGTGACAGCGGCGGCACGTACCAGACCATCGGCAGGGTGCGGTACTCCGGATGTAGCGGCAGGGCCAGCTTCCAGTCCATCGCCATTTTATAGACCGGCGAGCGCTGGGCGGCGTCAATCACGTTCTGCGGAATACCCTGTTTCAGTGCTTCTTCAATCACGGCCGGGTCGTTTGGATTCAGGAACACGTCGCACTGGCGCTCGTACAGATCGGTTTCATGCTCGGTGCTGGCCGCCTCTTCAATGCGGTCCGCGTCATACAGCAGCACGCCGAGGTAGCGGATGCGCCCGACGCAGGTTTCCGAGCAGACGGTCGGCTGGCCGGATTCAATGCGCGGATAGCAGAAGATGCATTTTTCTGATTTGCCGCTTTTCCAGTTGAAGTAGATTTTCTTGTACGGACAGCCGCTGATGCACAGACGCCAGCCGCGGCATTTATCCTGGTCGATCAGCACGATGCCGTCCTCTTCACGCTTGTAAATCGCGCCGCTCGGGCAGGTGGCGGCACAGCTGGGGTTCAGGCAGTGCTCGCACAGGCGCGGCAGGTACATCATGAAGGTGTTTTCAAACTGGCCGTACATCTCTTTCTGGATCTTCTGGAAGTTGCGGTCGCGGGCGCGTTTTTCGAACTCGCCGCCCAGCAGCTCTTCCCAGTTGGGCCCCCAGACGATTTTATCCATCCGCTTGCCGTCAATCAGCGAGCGCGGACGGGCGGTAGGGAGGTGATCGCCCTCCGGGGCGCGGTGGAGATCCTGATAGTCAAAGGTAAAGGGCTCATAGTAATCGTCAATCTGCGGCAGGACGGGGTTGGCGAAAATCTTCGACAATACGCCCATTTTGCCGCCGAGGCGCGGCGTTAGCTTGCCGGTAATGCCGCGGATCCAGCCGCCTTGCCACTCATCCTGATCTTCCCAGTTTTTCGGGTAGCCGATCCCCGGTTTGGTTTCGACGTTGTTAAACCACGCATATTCCATACCTTCACGCCCGGTCCAGACGTTCTTACAGGTGACCGAGCAGGTGTGGCAGCCAATGCATTTATCGAGGTTCAGAACCATGCCAACCTGTGAGCGTATTTTCATTTTTTCGCCTCCTGTACCTGATCCCGACCTTCGCCATCCAGCCAGTTAATGTTTTTCATTTTGCGGATCATGATGAACTCGTCGCGGTTGGAGCCGACGGTGCCGTAATAGTTGAAGCTGTACGCCAGCTGCGCGTAACCGCCGATCATGTGCGTCGGTTTAGGGCAAACGCGGGTCACCGAGTTGTGGATCCCGCCGCGCCGTCCGGTCACCTCTGAACCCGGAATGTTCAGGATGCGCTCCTGGGCGTGGTACATCATGGTCATGCCCGGCGGCACGCGCTGGCTGACCACCGCGCGGGCGGTGAGGGCGCCATTGGCGTTGAAGGCTTCGATCCAGTCGTTGTCCTCAATGCCCAGCTCGCGGGCGTCGGTTTCGCTGATCCAGACAATCGGCCCGCCGCGCGACAGGGTTTGCATCAGCAGGTTTTCGCTGTAGGTGGAGTGGATGCCCCATTTCTGGTGCGGCGTCAGGAAGTTCAGCGCTTTTTCCGGGAAGCCGTTCGGCGGGATCTCGCGCATATGGGTAACGCTTCGGGTATCAATCGGCGGACGGTAGGCCACCAGACTCTCTCCGAAGGCGCGCATCCACGCGTGGTCCTGATAAAGCTGCTGACGACCGGAAAGGGTACGCCACGGGATCAGCTCGTGCACGTTGGTGTAGCCCGCGTTGTAGGAGACATGCTCGCTCTCAAGTCCGGACCAGGTCGGGCTGGAGATGATTTTGCGCGGCTGCGCCTGGATATCGCGGAAGCGGATCTTCTCGTCTTCTTTGTTCAGCGCCAGATGGGTGTGATCGCGCCCGGTCAGTTCGCCGAGCGCTTCCCAGGCTTTCACCGCCACCTGACCGTTGGTTTCCGGTGCCAGAGCGAGGATCACCTCGGAGGCGTCAATAGCGGTTTCAATGCGCGGCCGGCCTTTCGCCGGGCCGTCGAGCTTGACGTAGTTCAGCTTACCGAGGAAATCGACCTCGTTCTGCGTGTTCCACGATATGCCTTTTCCGCCGTTGCCGAGCTTATCCATTAGCGGACCGAGAGAAGTGAAGCGTTCGTAGGTTTCCGGGTAGTTACGCTCGACGACCGCAATGTTCGGCGCGGTTTTGCCGGGGATCAGATCGCATTCGCCTTTGCGCCAGTCCTGAATATCAAACGGCTGCGACAGCTCCGCCGGGGAGTCGTGCTGTAACGGCTGCAGCACCACGTCGGTTTCGGTGCCCAGATGCCCGACGCAGACCTCTGAGAAGACTTTGGCGATGCCTTTGTAGATCTCCCAGTCGCTGCGGGACTCCCACGCCGGGTCGACGGCGGCCGAGAGCGGATGAATAAACGGATGCATATCCGAAGTATTCATGTCGTCTTTTTCATACCAGGTGGCGGTGGGCAGGACGATATCCGAGAATAGGCAGGTGCTGGACATGCGGAAGTCGAGCGTGACCAGCAGGTCGAGCTTGCCCTCGATGGCGGCGGTCTGCCACTCCACCTCTTCGGGCTTCACGTCATCGGTAGAGCCGAGATCCTCGCCCTGAATGCCGCTCTCGGTGCCGAGCAGGTATTTCAGCATGTACTCGTGGCCTTTCCCGGACGAGCCGAGCAGGTTAGAGCGCCAGACGAACAGGTTGCGGGGATGGTTCTTACCGTTGTCGGGCTGCTCGCAGGCGAAACGCACGTCACCGGATTTGAGCCCCTGTACGGTGTACTCCTGCGGCGTCATGCCCGCCGCCTCCGCGCGGGCTTTAATGTGCAGCGGGTTAAGGTTGAGCTGCGGGGCCGACGGCAGCCAGCCCATGCGTTCGGCGCGGACGTTGAAGTCGATCAGGTGGCCGGTGAATTTCGAGGCGTCTGCCAGCGGAGAGAGCAGCTCCTGCGCGGTCAGCTTCTCATAGCGCCACTGGCTGGCGTGGTTGTAAAAGAAGGAAGTACTGTTCATCTGGCGCGGCGGACGGTTCCAGTCCAGCGCGAAGGCCAGCGGCAGCCAGCCGGTTTGTGGGCGCAGCTTCTCCTGGCCGACATAGTGTGACCAGCCGCCGCCGCTCTGCCCGACGCAGCCGCAGAAGACCAGCATGTTGATCATCCCCCGGTAGTTCATGTCCATGTGGTACCAGTGGTTCACCCCGGCACCCAGAATGATCATTGAGCGACCGTGCGTTTTGTGCGCCGTATCGGCAAACTCGCGGGCGATTTTTTCTATCAGATAAGCGGGGACGCCGGTAATCTGTTCGCCCCAGGCCGGGGTGTAGGCTTTGATTTCACCGTAGTGTGCTGCTGCGTTGTTGTCTTCCAGACCGCGATCGAGACCGTAGTTAGCCAGCACCAGATCGTAAACGCTGACCACCCGTTTCTCGCTGCCGTCGGCGAGCGTCAGGGTTTTGCTCGGCACGCGGCGCGTCAGCACCGGCTCCTGCTTCACGCTGCGGAAATGCGGGTTTTCGTTGCCGCCAAAGTAGGGGAAGGCGACGTCGGCAACGCTGTCGTGGGTAACGAGCAAAGAAAGCGTCAGTTCGGTTTCGTGGCCCGCAGCCTGCGGCTCCAGGTTCCATTTGCCTTTTTCTCCCCAGCGAAAACCAATCGATCCGTTTGGCACCACCAGGTTCCCGGCAATGTCAAAGGCGACGGTCTTCCATTCAGGGTTATTGGCTTCACCCAGCCCGTCGACAAGGTCCGAGGCGCGCAGCATGCGTCCCGGCACCACGCGACCGTCTTCCTGCTCGTCGAGCAGCACCAGCATCGGCATGTCGGTATAGCGGCGACAGTAGTTGAGGAAGTAGTCGCTGGGGTTATCGAGGTGGAACTCTTTGAGGATCACGTGGCCCATCGCCATGGCGAGGGCGCTGTCGGTGCCCTGTTTGGGGGCCAGCCACTGGTCGCTCAGCTTCGCGACCTCCGAGAAGTCCGGCGTGATGGCGACGGTTTTGGTGCCTTTGTAGCGCACCTCGGTGAAGAAGTGGGCGTCCGGGGTACGGGTCTGCGGCACGTTCGAGCCCCAGGCAATAATATAGCTGGAGTTGTACCAGTCGGCGGACTCAGGCACGTCGGTCTGCTCGCCCCAGGTCATCGGCGAAGCCGGAGGCAGGTCGCAGTACCAGTCATAGAAGCTCAGGCAGGTGCCGCCCAGCAGGGAAAGATAGCGCGTGCCGGCGGCGTAGGAGACCATCGACATTGCCGGGATAGGGGAGAAACCCGCCACCCGGTCCGGGCCATAATTTTTGATGGTCCAGACGTTGGCGGCGGCGATCAGCTGGTTTAGCTCTTTCCAGTTCGAGCGGATAAATCCGCCGTGTCCGCGCGCCTGCCGGTAGCTCTGCGCCTTTTGCGGATCGCTCTGGATGGCGTCCCAGGCCAGCACCGGATCGGTATGCTGCGCCAGCGCCTCGCGCCAGAGCTCAATTAACGTGCGGCGCACCAGCGGGTATTTGAGGCGGTTGGCGCTGTAGAGATACCAGGAGTAGCTTGCCCCGCGCGGACAGCCGCGCGGCTCGTGGTTGGGCAGGTCAGGGCGGGTGCGGGGATAGTCGGTCTGCTGGGTTTCCCAGGTCACCAGGCCGTTTTTGACGTAAATCTTCCAGCTGCAGGAGCCGGTACAGTTTACGCCGTGGGTGGAGCGCACAATCTTGTCGAACTGCCAGCGCTGACGGTAGCTGTCCTCCCAGTCGCGGTTGGTGTGGTATACCTGCCCGTGCCCGTTGGCGAAGCTGTCCCCCTTTGTTTTGAAATAACGAAAGCGATCCAACAGTTTGCTCATGACATTTCTCCTGCTTCGGACGTGTAGTTATTCTTTTTTTGCGGATTTGCGGCCATACACCAGCCAGGTAACAAGCACGCAGACGATGTAAAACACGAGGAACACCTTCATGGCGCCGACCGGCGATCCGGTCATCGCCAGCGAGGTGCCAAAGGCTTTGGGAATGAAGAACCCGCCAACGGCGCCGATAGCGGAGATAAAGCCCAGCGCGGCGGCGGTCTCCGTCACCGCTTCGTGCTGCGCCTGCTCGTCCGTGCCGCCCTGCTTTTTGACGCGGTCGAGAGTGATTTGGCGGAAAATAATCGCGATCATCTGGAAGGTGGATCCGCTGCCCAGTCCGGCGGTGAGGAACAGTCCCATAAAGACCAGATAGAACGCGACAAAGCTGCCGGAGCCGGAGCCGGGCAGCGTCAGGAAGATCAGGGCGCTAAAGACGGCCATAAAGACGAAGTTAATCAGCGTGACCCGCACGCCGCCCAGTTTGTCAGAGATCATCCCGCCCGCTGAACGGGCCAGCGCACCGATAAGTGGGCCAAAGAAGGCGAGGTGCAGGATGTTGACGTCCGGAAACTGAGTTTTTGACAGCATGGCAAAACCCGCCGAGAAGCCGATAAACGAGCCGAAGGTCGCCAGATAGAGCAGGCTCAGCAGCCAGAGGTGAAAGCGCTTCAGCACCGGGAGCTGGCTGGCAATAGAAGCCTTAGAGCTGGCAATATCGTTCATGCCAAAAAAAGCCGCAAGGGTTGCCAGCAGCAGCAGCGGCGCCCAGATCCATGCTGCATTGGCCAGCCATATCGTCGAGCCATCTTCCTGCGGCACGCCGTGAACGCCGAGGAAAGTGAACATCGGCAGAAATATCACCAAGGGTGCGACCAGCTGCATCACGCTGACGCCCAGGTTGCCGAGCCCGCCGTTAATGCCGAGCGCGCTGCCCTGTTTTGCCTTGGGGAAGAAGAAGCTGATGTTGCCCATGCTGGAGGCAAAGTTGGCACCAGCAAAGCCGCAGAGCAGGGCAATCACGATAAAGACCCAGTAAGGCGTCGCGGTGGTCTGAATGGCAATTCCCAGCCAGACGCAGGGAATAATCAGGATGACGGTACTCAATACCGTCCAGTATCGTCCGCCAAATATGGGTACCATAAACGAATAGGGGACGCGCAATATCGCGCCGGAGAGAGAAGGTAATGCCGTTAGCATAAAAAGTTGATCGGTGGTGAAATTAAATCCGACTTTATTGAGATTGACCGCGATTGCGCTAAACAGCATCCATACGCAAAAGGCCAGCAGTAAACATGCCACCGAGATCCACAGATTTCTTTGCGCGATATGTTTGCCTTTATTCTCCCAAAATTGCGCGTTTTCAGGTTTCCAGTTACTTAAAAGATGCGGGTTACTCTTTTCACTTTGTGGTGACATATCGCCCTCTTGCTTGCCATAATGGAGAGAAAAACGAAGTGAAAACAAAAAGATAAATGAGAGTGGGGACTAGGGTTTATTGGATGTTTTGGGATACATCTGAAAGGATAGATAAAAAAGCGAACCCCTGAGATTAGAATGGGATTAAGGGGTCGCTTAATGTGTTACTAATTGTAAAACGCACGGGAATTAATACTCCGGAAGGGGTATTAAAACAATTCCAGCGTAATGAGTTTATCGAGATGCTTATTAAAGGCCGCGTCGTCCATCTCCGGCATATTTAATATGTAAATGCCGTCCAGCCCGCACACCAGCCCTATCAAACGCCAGGCAATATTTTCTGCACGGTCAGTCAGCGTAAATTCGCTGGCGTCCGCCCCGGCACGAATAATGGCAACGGTCTCCTGGTGCCACATCTCCATTGTCAGTACGTAAGCGCCTTTTATTTCGGCATCCCGAATGGCCAGAATTTGGGCTTCACGCCACAGACGAATGTAGGGTTCAAACCTGCCGTCATCGCTGCCGAGCATGGCATGCAGCCGCTCGCGCCAGCTGGCGTTTTCGTCCAACGCGTCGGCATCCAGCAGCTCGCGGATCAGGCGAACAAAGGCCAGCGACTTTAGTTCTCCACCGGAGGTGAAGTGGTGGTGAACCTGTCCTGTCGCCACGCTGGCTTCAGCGGCAATACGGCGCACCGTCATGGCCGCCAGTCCTTCGGCGAGGGCCACGCGCATGGCGGCCTGTAGGATGGCTTCACGCCGCTCGTCCTTGCTTAGATAACGCATGTTTTTCTCACTCTCAATGGGGGCGAAACGAGTGTAACAAAAAGCTGGACATGCGTTCAACTTTACGTAGGATCGCATCCTGGACATGTGTCCATGTTTTAAAAGAAAAGGAAATTTATGTTTCGTCAGTGGTTAGCGTTAGTGATTATCGTGCTGGTGTATATCCCGGTGGCGATCGACGCGACGGTGCTGCACGTGGCGGCGCCAACATTGAGCATGACGCTGGGCGCGAGCGGCAATGAATTGCTGTGGATCATCGACATTTACTCGCTGGTGATGGCGGGAATGGTACTGCCGATGGGGGCGCTGGGTGACCGCATTGGTTTTAAACGATTGCTCATGATTGGCAGCACGCTGTTTGGCCTGTCGTCGCTGGCGGCGGCGTTTGCGCCTTCTGCGGGCTGGCTGATTGCGGCGCGCGCCTCGCTGGCAATAGGCGCAGCGATGATAATTCCGGCCACGCTTGCCGGGATCCGCACGCTGTTTGTCGACGCGAAGGATCGCAACATCGCGCTCGGCGTCTGGGCGGCCGTGGGATCCGGCGGGGCGGCGTTTGGTCCGCTGATTGGCGGTATGTTGCTGGAACACTTCTACTGGGGTTCAGTGTTTTTGATCAACGTGCCAATCGTGCTTATTGTTGTCACGCTTGCGGCGCGCTTTGTTCCCCGGCAGCAGGGGCGGCCTGAGCAGCCGTTGAACATTAGCCATGCGATCATGCTGATCGTGGCGATTTTACTGCTGGTCTACAGCGCTAAAACCGCGTTGAAAGGCGTGCTGTCGCCGTGGCTGGTGGCCTGTACGCTGCTGACTGGCGCGGTGATGCTGTTTATTTTCGTGCGCATTCAGCTGCGCGCCCGCGTGCCGATGATCGACATGCGCCTGTTTTGCCACCGCATCATTTTAAGCGGCGTGGTGATGGCGATGACGGCGATGATCGCGCTGGTGGGGTTTGAACTGCTGATGGCGCAGGAGCTGCAGTTTGTTCATGGCTTTACGCCGTTTGAGGCGGGCATGTTTATGCTGCCGCTGATGGTGGCCAGCGGGTTTAGCGGCCCGATAGCGGGTGTACTGGTGGGACGTCTCGGTCTGCGTCTTGTGGCGGCAGGGGGGATGGGGCTGAGCGCGGTCAGTTTTATCGGCCTGTCGATGCTGGATTTCAGCACTCAGCAGCTTCTGGCGTCTGCCCTGATGGTTCTGCTCGGCTTTAGCGCGGCCAGCGCGCTGCTGGCCTCGACCTCTGCGATTATGGCCGCTGCGCCAAAAGAGAAAGCGGCTGCCGCAGGGGCGATTGAAACCATGTCCTACGAGCTGGGCGCGGGGCTGGGGATCGCGATTTTCGGCCTGCTGTTAACCCGCAGCTTCTCGGCGTCGATTGAGCTGCCGCAGGGGCTGAACCCGTCGCTTGCAGATAAAGCCTCGTCATCTATCGGTGAAGCGGTGAAGGTGGCGCAGGATCTGGCACCGTCACTGGCGGAGTCGGTGATTGAGGCGGCGAAAACGGCGTTTATCACCTCACACAGCGTAGCGCTCGGCAGCGCGGGAGCGATGCTGCTGATCCTGGCGACAGGGATTTGGTTTAGCCTGGCGAAGGTGCCGAAGCCGTAAAACCCGCCATGTTTGTCCCCTCTCCCTGTGGGCTGAGGAATCCCCAGTAATTTTTTAACCGGAAGCGATGAATGTTGTTTCAGGATAATTAATGACTTACAGCGACGCCCTGGTCCGGCTGTAAATCGCTGAGGCGTTTCCTGCAGGCCGGGGCGAGGCGCATGGATGCGCCGAGAGGGCGGGCTTTACAGGGATGTTACCTCCGCCCGTCCCCGATAAGCCGGAAGGAATAAGCCGAGGGCACCGCGAAGCGGCGATTTACCGCCGGGAGCCTGGGTCGCCAGGGTGGTGGCGACTGAGCCACCCTGGCACGTTCACAGGTTGTGCCCTTACAGAGTAGCAAGGAACATAAAGTGAACGGAATGTCCACCAGAGCCGTATGTTCCCCCTCACCCCAGCCCTCTCCCTCAAGGGAGAGGGAGCCGTCCTCAGACCTGTGGGAGAGGGTGAGGGCATCAGGCCGCGGTAATGGCTTAGGTTTCCTGCGCGGCGGCCAACACGCTGTGCAACAGCACATTTGCCCCTTTCTCTGACCACTCCGGCAGGATCCTTTCCGCTTCGTTATGGCTGATGCCTTTCTCGCAGGGGATAAAGATCATGCTGGCCGGGGCGATTTTGCTGACATAACAGGTGTCATGCCCGGCACCCGAAACCATCGGTTTAGACGAGTAGCCCAGCGCCGCCACGGCGCGTTCCGTGCGGGCCAGACACGCCGCGTTAAACGCAATCGGCGCGTAGTCAAAAATGCGCTCGACGTTAGCCATCACGCCACGGGCGGCCAGGCTTTCCGCAGCCTGATGCAGCGCCACCTCCATCGCTTCCAGCGCATCCTGCTCCGGATGGCGGAACTCCACGCTACACACGACGCGAGACGGCACCACGTTGCGCGAGTTCGGCGTGACCTCCGCCATGCCGATCGTCGCACGACCGTCCGGCGCATGCCGATAGCCAATCTCTTCCACCTTCAGCGCCAGCTCGGCAAACGCGGTTAACGCATCGCGTCGGCTGTGCATAGGCGTGGTGCCCGCATGCGCGGCGAAACCCTCCAGTGCGATCGTAAACCAGCGCTGGCCCATGGCCGCACGCACCAGACCGATATCGATGGATTCATCTTCCAGAATCGGTCCCTGCTCAATGTGCAGTTCATAGCAGGCGTGGACCGGAAAAGCGCGGGCCGGGATTTCGCCGCGATAACCGATCGCCTCAAGCGCCTCGCGTACCGTTACTCGCTTGCTGTCCATCCGGGCGTAGGCAAAATCTTCGGAAAGCTGGCCTGCCCAAACGCCTGATGCGAGCATCGCCGGGGCAAAGCGCGCGCCTTCCTCGTTGGTCCAGTTCACCAGCACAATGTCGCGCTCGGTTTGTACGTTGTTATCGTTCAGCGTCCGCAGCAGCTCAAGCCCGGCCAGCACGCCGTAGATACCATCGTAGTTGCCGCCGAGGGGTTGCGAATCGACGTGCGAGCCGGTCATCACCGGCGCAAGCGCCGGGTTTGTACCCGCGCGGCGAATAAACATATTGCCCATGCTGTCGATGTCGCAGGTGAGGCCCGCCCCCAGCGCCCAGTCGCGCAGCAGGTTACGCGCGATGCGATCCTCCTCGCTCAGGGCCAGACGGGTAACGCCACCGGCGGGCGTGCCGCCGATCTGCGCCATCATCTCCAGCGTTGTCCACAGACGCTTAGCGTTGACCCGAATCATGCCGTGTCCTTTTTAATGCGGTAGCGGAAGTCACAGCACGAGCCGCCCTGCATGATGGTGGTGGTGCGCGTCAGCTCCACGTCCGGCGCGTAGCCCACAATAAATTTCTCATCGCGCGCACAGGAAAGCAGGTGACCGATTTCACCCAGCCCCATCTCGTGGTACATCTCGGCGTAGCGGCAGCGGGTCACGTTGTAGTTGTACTGCTGGTCGTCGGCGTCGATCACCTTAATCTCAAGGGCATTATCTTTCTCCCACAGGTACTGCAGGGCGATAAAGCTCTTTACGTCCGCACCGTCGGGCTCTTTGCTGGCAAACGCTTTGCCTGCGTCAATCGCGGCCTGCTCAATGGCCTCGCCAATGACCGCCTGCGCGCGGGTTTTCCCTATCTCCCGCACCAGGATTTCATAGATTGGCTTAATAATTTCTGCTTCAATTTTGCGGCGGGCGAGAATGCCCAGCTCATTATTATCACTCATCACATTGCCTCACTGCGGTTACTTGTCTTTCGCGCCGCCCAGCACGGTCTGCGGCTGCCACTTGCCGTCAACGACTTTGTAGACCGTGAACGACGGTGATTTCAGGTTGCCTTCTTTATCAAACGCGATCTGTCCGGTCACGCCCGAATAGCTGATGGCGCGCAGGGCAGGCAGATACTCGGTCGGATCGACGGAGTCGGCTTTTTCCATGGCCGCAACCAGCACGCGGGTGGCGTCATAGGCGAACGGGGCGTGCAGTTCAATATGCGTGTGGTAGCGCGCCTGGTAGGCCTGCTCAAACGCCTTACCGCCCGGCATTTGCTCAACCGGAAGGCCCGGTTCGAGGGCGACAACGCCTTCGCCTTCCTTCTGCGCCAGCTGAAGGAACGTCTGGCTGACAAAGCCGCCTGCGCCCATCAGCGTGGCGTTCATGCCCAACTGTTTGATACGGCGCGCCAGCGGTGCAGCCTGGCTGTCAACGCCGCCAAAGAAGATCAGATCGGCGTTTTTGCTGCGAATGGCGGTCAGCACGGCGCTGAAGTCCACGGTTTTGTCGTCAGCGTACTGACGGTCGACAATCTTCACGCCCTGAGCGTCCAGCGATTTGATAAATTCGTCCGCCAGACCCTGACCAAAGGCGGTACGGTCGTCGATCACCGCAATGCGTTTGGCTTTCAGCGTATTGACCGCGTACTGACCGGCAAACTGTCCGCCGTCATCGTCATGGCCCATTACGCGGAAGCTGGTGTCAAAGCCCTGTTTGGTATAGGCGTGCCCGGTCGCTACCGGGGCCACCTGTGCGATGCCCGCATCGTGATAAACGCGCGCGGCCGGAATGCTGGTGCCGGTATTCCAGTGGCCAACTACGCCCGCCACGCCGCTGTCCACCAGACGTTGCGCCACGGCAACGGCGGTGCGCGGGTCAGACTGATCGTCTTCGGACTGCAGCTTGAAGGTCACCGCTTTGCCGCCGATGGTCGGGTGCTGCTTGTTGATGTCGTCAATGGCCAGCTGCGCACCGTTTTCGAGATCTTTACCGATACGGGCAGACGGGCCGGTGAGCGGGCCCGCCAGGCCGATGGTCACGGTTTCGCTGCCAGCGGCCCACGCGGCCGTCGAGGCAAAACCGCTGAGGAGAATAGCGGCGCTGAGCGCACTGATTTTTACTGTTTTCATTATATTTCCCTGATGTTGGCTGGTGTGGTTAAACGGGCATTTCGCCCAGGTAAATCTGTGCAATCTGGTCGTCATTGAGCAGCGCTTTCGACTCGCCATGATGGACAATGCTGCCGCTGTCCATCACCCACGCGCTGTCGGTCACTTCAAGCGCGAGCCTGGCGTTTTGCTCGATCAGAAGGAGGGCGACGCCGCGTTCGCGCAGGCCGCCGATAACGGCAAAAATGTTCTCCACCATCTTCGGGGCAAGGCCCATCGACGGTTCGTCGAGGATCAGCAGACGCGGGCGGCTGAGCAGGGCGCGGTTAAGCGCCAGCAGCTGTTGCTCACCGCCGGAAAGCAGGCCAGCGAGCTGATGCTGGCGCTCCCCCAGGCGCGGGAAGCGCTCGAAAATGTCATTCATCTCTTGCCTGACGGTGACAGTGTCACGCCTGAGCCAGGCACCCATCTGCAGGTTTTCCAGTACCGTCATTCGGGCGAAGATCCCACGTCCTTCCGGGACCATGACCAACCCGTCCCGGAGCAGGGTTTCGGGCCTGTGCTTACGTACCGTTTTACCGTTGAATTCAATACTGCCGCTAAAGTTTTCTAGCCCGGTGATGGCGCGGACGGTGGAGCTTTTTCCTGCGCCGTTCGCGCCGATGAGCGTAGCCTGTTCGCCCTCGCGCAGGGTAAAAGAGACATCGCGTACGGCCTGAATACCGCCATAATGCACGTCCAGACGTTCAACCTTCAGTAATTCAGACATGGGCGTTGCCTCCAAGCCAGGCGGCGATCACTGCCGGGTCGCGACGTACGCTTTCCGGCGTGCCGCTGGCGAGCGTTTTGCCGTAATCAAGCACCGTCAGGCGATCGCAGATGCCCATCACCAGCTTGACGTCGTGTTCAATCATCAGCAGGGTTCTGCCGTCATCACGAATACGCGTCAGCAGTTCACCGAGCGCCACTTTCTCCGCCGCGTTCATCCCGGCGGCGGGTTCGTCCAGCGCCAGCAGGAGCGGATCCGTTGCCAGCGCCCGGGCAATTTCGAGACGTCGCTGATGCCCGTAGGCCAGGTCGCAGGCGCGATAGTGGGCAAACTTTGCAATGCCGGTGTATTCCAGCCAGTGCCACGCCTGCTCGCGCGTTTCAGCTTCTTCTTTACGGGCGCGCCCGTTGCGGCTCAGCGCCGCCCATAAACCGTTGCGGGTGCGCACGTGGCGGCCCACCATGACGTTTTCCAGTACCGACATCTCGTTAAACAGCCTGACGTTCTGAAACGTGCGGGCGATCCCGGCGGCGGTGACTTTTTCAATCTGTTTCGGGTAATAGGGCTTATCGGCAATGGTGAACTCACCGCTGTCCGCCGGATACAGCCCGGTAATCAGGTTGAAACAGGTGGTTTTGCCCGCGCCGTTAGGGCCAATCAGGCCGTAGATTTCGCCTTTATTCACGGTGAGCGAAACGTCATCCACGGCGGTCAGCCCGCCGAAGCGCTTGGACATATTGCGTACAGTTAACAGGCTCATGCTTTCACCTCCTTGTGGCGCACCGGCCAGATGCCTGAAGGACGAACCAGCATCACCAGCACCAGCGCCAGACCGTAGAACAGCTGGCGTAAAATTTCCGGGTCGACCAGCACCGTGCCAAACAGCGCCTGCTGAACGGGCGCGGCCTGGCTGCGCAGCAGCTCCGGCAGGGCCGTCAGGAGCACCGCGCCGAGGATCACGCCGGGGATATGCCCTATACCGCCCAGCACGACCATCGCCAGTACGGCAATGGATTCCTGCAAGGTAAACGACTCCGGTGAGACAAAGCCCTGAAACGCGCCGAACAGGGCACCCGCCACGCCGCCAAACGAGGCGCCCATGGCAAAGGCCAGCAGCTTGTAGTTGCGCACGTTGATGCCCATCGCGAGGGCCACGTCTTCATCTTCACGAATGGCGTGCCAGGCGCGACCAATGCGCGAATGCTGCAGGCGCAGGCAGACAAACACAATCGCCACAATCACCAGCATCAGCAGGTAGTACCACAGCCACAGGGCGGGCACTTTGAAGCCAAACCAGTGATATACGCCGCTGAACTTCAGGCCGAACAGGTTCAGGGTATCGACGCCGGTAATGCCCTTTGCGCCGTTGGTGATGTTCACCGGACGGTCGAGGTTACGCATCAGGATGCGGATGATTTCGCCAAAGCCGAGGGTCACTATCGCCAGGTAATCCCCGCGCAGCTTCAGCGTGGGTGCGCCAAGCATAATGCCGCACACCGCGGCAACCAGAGCCGCTATGGGAATAATCAGCAGCCAGGAGGTGTGCAGCCCCTCCGGGAACCAGACGGTGAGGATCGGGAATACCTCTGACAGGTGCGGGGAGGCAAGCAGGGCGGCCAGATAGGCACCGACCGCGTAAAAAGCGATAAAGCCCATGTCCAGCAGGCCCGTGTAGCCGACCACGATGTTAAGCCCCAGCGCCAGCATGATGTAAAGCAGGGCAAAGTCGATAACCCGCACCCAGTAGTTGCCGCCAATCTGGCTGGCGACCACGGGCGCAATCAGCAGCGCGAGGCAGAACAGCGTTATGCCGGACCAGAACGTGCGCGTCGCGGTCGGCGTTTGGAGTTGTACGGTTGTCATAGTGTTCCTTACGCTCTGTTTGCCACGCGTTCGCCGAGCAGGCCTGCCGGACGGAAGACCAGCACCAGAATCAGCACGATGAAGGCAAAGACATCCTGATAATTGCTGCCGAACACGCCGTGGGTCAGTTCACCCAGGTAGCCCGCGCCGAGTGCTTCTATGATGCCAAGCAGGATCCCGCCAATCATTGCGCCGCGAATATTGCCGATCCCGCCCAGCACGGCGGCGGTGAACGCTTTAATCCCTGGCAGAAAGCCCATGGAGAAGCTGGCGTTACCATAGTTGCTCGCCATCATCACGCCTGCCAGCGCGGCAAAGATGCCGCCGATGGCAAACGTGAGGGTAATTATCGCGTTCGGGTTCACGCCCATCAGCATGGCGACGCGCGGATTTTCCGCCACGGCGCGCATGCCGCGCCCCAGGCGGCTGTATTCGACCAACAGCCAGAGTCCGACCATGACGGTCAGCGCCAGCGCCACGGTCACGATGCCGGTGACGGTAACAATCGCAGGGGGATGGGCTTCGCTGCCGGACGTGACGGCGATCGGGTCCATCGGCAGGATCTGCGGGAACATCAGCGGATTGCGCGTCCAGATAATCATCGCCACGGTTTGCAGCAGCACCGAGACGCCAATCCCGGAGATCAGCGGTGCCAGACGCGGCGCGTTGCGCAGGCGTCGGTAGGCAAAGCGTTCCACAGCCATCGCCAGCAGAGCACAGACCGCCATGGCAACCAGCAGCGCAAAGCCCAACTGCAGCAGCAGCGGCAGATGCGGGAAGGTGTTGTTCAGAACGTTAATGGCGGAAAGCGTGGTTAACGCGCCGACCATCAGAATATCGCCGTGGGCGAAGTTAATAATGCGCAAGATGCCATACACCATGGTATAGCCCAGCGCGATCAGCGCGTATATGCTTCCCAGCATCACGCCGTTGATCAGTTGTTGTATCAGTGTATCCAACGTGCGTACCCGACAAGTTGCTCTTTCAGCGGCTACCATCCAATAAATGAATAAAATTGTAAAATACACATATATTATTTCTTATGATAAACCGATATTGCTTTATCTTTATGATTTACATGAAAATATCAAAACCCATTAGCAGGGTGAAAAGCCTAAAGAAATCAATATATGAATAAAACAGAACAGTTGACCGCCGTGTCAGCCTATGCCGAAAGCCGTCTGGCAAACGATCCGCCGCTTCGGGCCGTGCGGGCATTTGAGGCCATTGCCAGGCTGGGAAGCGTAACCCTGGCCGCGCAGGAGCTGGATATCTCCCCCTCCGCCGTGAGCCATCAGCTTAAGGTGCTGGAGGCCTATCTGCAGATGCCACTCACGGAGCGACAGGGGCGAAGGCTGATCCTGAGCCAGCAGGGGCGGGATTACTACCGCTCGATTCGCGCCGCGTTCAACGTGCTTCGGCAGGCGACGGAGCACCTGGTGGAACAGGCGCAAACGCGTCAGGTGACCATCAGCCTGATCCCGCTGTTTGGTATGGGGTGGTTTATTCCACGTCTGCCGACCTTTATGCGCGCCAACCCGCAGACGGAGATCAACGTCGTCTACGCCAACCACCGTAACTACCTGAGCGACGCATCCGATATGTCGATTCGCTTTGGTAACGGTCAGTGGGCTGGCTATCAGAGTGAAAAACTGATCTCCGGCCAGATGGTGCCGGTGTGCAGCCGCGCGTTTTTACGTATTCACGGCCATATCGATACGCCCGACCAGCTGCTGCAAATGCCGCTGCTGCATGACGAGGAGCGCTCGACCTGGCCGCAATGGTTTATGCAGCAGGGGGTGAAGCGTCCCGTGCGCCGCAGTGGACCGATGTTTGAGGATGGCTTGCTGACGCTGGCTGGCGTACAGGCCGGGCTGGGATGTGCCCTGATGCGCGAGCCGCTCATTGCTCCGTATCTTGAGAGCGGGGAACTGGTAAAGATCTTTGATTTGCCGATCGACGACGGGCGGGATTACTACCTCTGCGTACGCACTGACTCGGACATGACCGAAGACGGGAAACTGCTGCAAAACTGGCTACGCCGGGCGGCGGGCAGTGAACAGAGCCTGGAATAAAAAAGGCCAGCGACAATGGCTGGCCTTTTCGTACTGACACATCTTAGAACTGGTAGGTCAGACCCACAGCCACGATGTTGTCGGTAGACACTTTGGCATCTTTGGTGAACGTGTTGTCGTCCAGCAGGTTGATTTTGTAATCAACGTAGGTAGACATGTTTTTGTTGAAGTAGTAGCTCGCGCCAACATCAATGTATTCAACCAGATCCTGATCGCCATAAGAACCGATGTCCTTACCTTTGGATTTCAGGTAAGCGATGGATGGACGCAGGCCGAAGTCGAACTGGTACTGTGCAACCACTTCGAAGTTCTGCGCTTTGTTCGCCACGTGACCGTTACCGAACGCGGTCATGTTACGGGTTTCAGAGTAGGTGGTTGCCAGGTAGATGTTGTTCGCATCGTACTTCAGGCCCGCTGCCCAGACTTCTGCGTTTTCGCCACCGGCGTTCAGATCGCTTGCGGCGCGAACCTGACGGTCAGTACGGTCGGATTTCGCATAGGCTGCGCCCGCAGCGAAGCCGTCGAACTCATAGCTGGAAGACAGACCCCAGCCGTCACCGTTGGACTCGGTGATATCGTCACGGTCGTTTTTACCCTGGTACTGTGCCGCAAAGTTCAGGCCGTCAACCAGACCGAAGAAGTCGGTGTTACGGTAGGTTGCAACGCCAGTGGTACGGCCAGTCATAAAGCCGTCGGTCTGGGTCCAGGTATCGCCACCGAATTCTGGCAGAACGTCAGTCCACGCGCCGATGTCGTAAGCAACACCGTAGTTACGACCATAGTCGAAAGAGCCGAATTCGTTGAATTTCAGACCGGCAAACGCCAGACGGGTTTTGTTACCGTCAGAGCCCTGTGCTTCAGAGCGGTTGCCCTTGAACTCATATTCCCACTGACCGTAACCGGCCAGCTGGTCGTTAATCTGCGTTTCGCCTTTAAAACCCAGACGAACGTAAGTTTTGTCGCCGTCGTTGTCAGCGTCATCAGAGAAATAGTGCAGACCTGTTACTTTGCCGTACAGATCCAGTTTGTTACCGTCTTTGTTAAAAACTTCAGCCGCGTTTACAACGCCTGCTGCCAGCATAGAAGTGACTGCCACTGCAACTAATTTAAGTTTCATCTTAAACATTCCTTATAATTTTCTTAGGTATTTCCTGAGCCAATTTGAACGATTTCTAAACGAGGCGGTTCGTCAATGGCAGACTATTTTTAAAAATCTTGTAGCCTGCTTTCAATAATAAGTTTCAAAATATTAAAGATAATTTCAATTAGTGTGATCCTGATCGGAATAATTGCCGTGAAACCCGCGAATTTGATTAATATTCACGCATAAAGTGACTATTTACGCACCATGAATATTACGCAGTAAATAGTTTTTATATGTTGTAGTACAGGATGGAAATATTCGTGATTAACGATCTTTTAAGTGTGAGGTGATAATGTTAAGTTCAATGAAAACAGTTACATGAAGGTTTCATTGCATCGAATTTATAAAGGGACGCCTGACATACCCAGAAATGTATTATTGCATTCTGTGCTATATAGTTCGTTAATATACGCAGCGAACTAATCACATTGCGTTGTCAGTTTATGTCAATATGAGAAGAGGTAGGCTTTCGTCACGAGCCTAATATAAACAGAATTTAAACCGCTCACTCTAATTCTGATAAATATTCTGAGCAGGCTCACATTTTAAATTAATGTTAATTATGTTGCCGGGATGAAAATATTCCCGGCGCGGGGGAATTATTTGCGTGTCGCATACCAGCAAAGGAGCGAACCGGCGCAGACCATCAGCGCACCTTGCCAGAAAGAGAACGACAGCGGGGAACTTAACAGCACGGCCGCCAGGGCGGCGGATAATACCGGGGTGAAATAGGAGACCGCCGCCAGGACGGTGACGTTGCCGTGGAGAATGCCAATATTCCATGCGGCATAGCCAAACCCCAGCGCGATGCCGCACATGACGAGCTTCACCACCACAGGGATGCTGAACACCATCTCCGGCTGATCGCTGAGCGCATATTTCACCCACAGACTCAGCGCCGTTAGCAAAACGAAAAGGGTGATCCCGTTTTGTCCTCTGGCAAATTTGGCGGTGACGGTGCAGTAGGCTGCCCAGATAAAGGCACCGGCAAATGCCAGAGCATAACTCAGCGGGCTGGAGACGATATTGCGGATGATTTCATCAACGTGTAACCCCTGTTCACCGCCTAATACCCAGCAGACGCCGAGCAATGAGATCGCGAGCCCGGGGATCACCCACACGTTAGATTTCTGCCCGTTGAACAAAATCGCAAATACAATCGTCAGGCTTGGCCAGAGATAATTGACCATGCCTACTTCTATAGCCTGAGATCGCGTGGCGGCATAGCCTAACGACAGCGCCAGGCATATTTCGTAGCTGACAAATAAAACGCTGCCAGCAATAAGATACCGGGGCGAAAACCGTCTGATATCAGGAAATCCTACTGTTACCAGACACAGTAATCCGCTGAGGGTGTATATCATCGCCGCGCCGCCTACCGGCCCCAGCCCTTCGCTCACGCTGCGAATAAGGCCGACCATGGTGCTCCATAACAGTATCGCCGCCAGCCCAATAAGCGTTGCTCTTTTTCTGTCCATGTCGTTGCCATTGCAATAAAAATCAGAGGGAAAATGTAGCGCATTCATCCTGACGCTGTCGCGAATTATTCTCTTAAGCCGTTAATCAAAAAGGGGTATTTGACCGTACCGAAGGTGACTATTTAGGGGGGGAAGGGAGATGACCTTGATTTGACGCAAAAAAAACAGGGGCATTGCTGTTAGTTTGCGCCACGAAGTCTTATCAGATAACGAGGACAACAATGGACGTCAGCCGCAGACAATTTTTCAAAATCTGCGCGGGCGGTATGGCCGGAACAACAGCCGCGATGCTGGGATTTGCTCCCAAAATGGCGCTGGCTCAGGCACGCAACTATAAGCTGCTGCGCGCGAAAGAGATCCGTAACACCTGCACATACTGCTCCGTAGGTTGTGGGCTTTTAATGTATAGCCTGGGCGATGGCGCGAAGAACGCCAGAGAAGCGATTTATCATATTGAAGGGGATCCGGATCATCCGGTGAGCCGGGGCGCACTTTGCCCGAAAGGGGCGGGGCTGCTGGACTACGTTCACAGTGAAAACCGCCTGCGCTACCCGGAATACCGCGCGCCGGGTTCCGACAAGTGGCAGCGAATATCCTGGGATGAGGCCTTCTCCCGAATCGCCAAATTAATGAAAGCCGACCGCGATGCCAACTTTATTGAAAAGAACGAGCAGGGCGTAACGGTTAACCGCTGGCTTTCCACCGGGATGCTGTGCGCATCTGCGGCGAGTAATGAAACCGGCATGCTGACGCAAAAATTTGTGCGTTCTCTCGGCATGCTGGCGGTAGACAACCAGGCGCGCGTTTGACACGGACCAACGGTAGCAAGTCTTGCTCCAACATTTGGTCGCGGTGCGATGACCAACCACTGGGTTGATATCAAAAACGCTAACGTCGTGGTGGTGATGGGTGGTAACGCCGCTGAAGCACACCCTGTGGGTTTCCGCTGGGCGATGGAAGCAAAAAACAACAACGATGCGACGCTGATCGTCGTCGATCCGCGTTTTACGCGTACGGCATCGGTGGCCGATATCTATGCGCCGATCCGCTCCGGTACGGACATCACGTTCCTGTCCGGCGTGCTGTTGTACCTGATCGAAAATAACAAAATTAACGCGGAATACGTTAAGCACTACACCAACGCGAACCTGCTGGTGCGGGATGATTTTGCCTTTGATGACGGGCTGTTTAGCGGCTATGACGCCGAAAAACGCCAGTACGATAAATCGTCCTGGAACTATCAGTTCGATGAAAACGGCTACGCGATGCGTGATGAAACGCTAACGCACCCGCGCTGCGTGTGGAATCTGCTGAAAGAGCATGTATCCCGCTATACGCCTGACGTGGTGGAAAACATCTGCGGCACGCCAAAAGCGGATTTCCTGAAGGTGTGTGAAGTGCTGGCCTCAACCAGCGCCGCCGACAGAACCACCACGTTCCTGTACGCGCTGGGCTGGACGCAACATACCGTTGGCGCGCAGAACATCCGCACCATGGCGATGATCCAGCTCCTGCTCGGCAACATGGGTATGGCCGGTGGCGGCGTGAACGCGCTGCGCGGTCACTCCAACATCCAGGGCCTGACCGACCTCGGCCTGCTGTCGACCAGCCTGCCAGGCTACCTGACGCTACCGTCTGAGAAGCAGGCCGATCTGCAGACCTATCTGGCGGCGAATACGCCTAATGCGACGCTGCCGGATCAGGTGAACTACTGGAGCAACTATCCGAAGTTCTACGTCAGCCTGATGAAATCCTTCTACGGCGATGCCGCGCAGAAGGAGAACGACTGGGGCTTTGAGTGGCTGCCGAAGTGGGACCAGGCCTACGACGTCATCAAGTATTTCAACATGATGGATAAGGGCAACGTCACGGGCTATATCTGCCAGGGCTTCAACCCGGTGGCCTCCTTCCCGGACAAAAACAAAGTCGTTCGCAGCCTGAGCAAGCTGAAGTACATGGTGGTTATCGATCCGCTGGTGACCGAGACCTCCACCTTCTGGCAGAACCACGGGGAATCAAACGATGTCGATCCGGCGTCGATTCAGACCGAAGTGTTCCGCCTGCCGTCTACCTGCTTTGCAGAAGAGGATGGTTCTATTGCCAACTCCGGCCGCTGGCTGCAGTGGCACTGGAAAGGTCAGGATGCGCCGGGAGAAGCGCGTAATGACGGTGAGATCCTCGCCGGGATTTACCATCGCCTGCGCGAAATGTACCGCACTGAAGGTGGCAAAGGCGCGGAGCCGCTGCTGAAGATGGGCTGGGACTACAAGCAGCCTGACCATCCTGAGTCAGAGGAAGTCGCCAAAGAGAACAACGGCGTGGCGCTGGCGGATCTCTATGACGCGAGCGGCAACCTGGTGGCGAAGAAAGGTCAACTGCTGAACAGCTTCGCGCTGCTGCGCGATGACGGCACGACGGCGTCGTCCTGCTGGATCTACACCGGCAGCTGGACGGAGCAGGGTAACCAGATGGCCAACCGCGATAACGCCGACCCGTCCGGGCTGGGCAATACGTTGGGCTGGGCATGGGCGTGGCCGCTGAACCGTCGCGTGCTGTACAACCGCGCGTCTGCGGACATCAACGGCAAGCCGTGGGATCCGAAGCGCATGCTGATCCAGTGGAACGGGGCGAAGTGGGCGGGGAACGATATCCCGGACTACAACACCGCCGCGCCGGGCAGCAACACCGGGCCATTTATCATGCAGCCGGAAGGGCTGGGACGCCTGTTCGCCCTCGACAAGCTGGCGGAAGGGCCGTTCCCGGAACACTACGAGCCGATGGAAACGCCGCTGGGGACTAACCCGCTGCACCCGAACGTGGTCTCCAGCCCGGTGGTGCGTATTTACGAAGAGGACGTGCTGCGCTTGGGCAAAAAGGACAAATTCCCATACGTCGGAACGACCTACCGCCTGACTGAGCATTTCCATACCTGGACCAAGCACGCGCGGCTTAACGCTATCGCGCAGCCGGAACAGTTTGTAGAGATCAGCGAAACGCTGGCGAAGGCGAAAGGCATTGCCAACGGCGATCGCGTCACGGTCAGCAGCAAGCGCGGCTTTATTCGTGCCGTTGCCGTGGTTACTCGCCGCCTGCAGTCGCTGAACGTGCACGGTCAGCAGGTGGAAACCGTGGGTATTCCGCTGCACTGGGGCTTTGAGGGCGTGGCGCAGAAAGGCTACATCGCCAACACCCTGACGCCTAACGTCGGCGATTCCAACTCGCAAACGCCGGAGTACAAGGCGTTTCTGGTCAACATCGAGAAAGCGTAAGGAGCGATTCAATGGCGATGGAAACACAAGACATTATCAAACGCTCCGCGACCAACCCGATAACGCCCGCGCCTCGTGCGCGGGATTATAAGGCAGAGGTTGCAAAGCTTATCGATGTCTCCTCCTGCGTGGGCTGTAAAGCCTGCCAGGTGGCCTGTTCGGAGTGGAACGATATCCGCGATGAGGTCGGGCACTGCGTTGGCGTCTACGACAATCCGGCGGATCTGAGCGCCAAATCATGGACGGTGATGCGTTTTAGCGAAACCGACCAGAACGGCAGGCTGGAATGGCTGATCCGCAAAGACGGCTGTATGCACTGCGAAGATCCGGGCTGCCTGAAGGCGTGCCCGTCTGCCGGTGCGATTATTCAGTACGCCAACGGGATCGTCGACTTCCAGCAGGACAACTGCATCGGCTGCGGGTATTGCATTGCGGGCTGTCCGTTTAATATCCCGCGCCTCAATAAAGAGGATAACCGGGTATACAAATGCACCCTGTGCGTGGATCGCGTCAGCGTCGGGCAGGAGCCTGCCTGCGTCAAGACCTGTCCCACCGGCGCTATCCACTTCGGCACCAAGAAAGAGATGCTGGACGTGGCGCAGGAGCGGGTGGACAAGTTGAAAGCGCGCGGGTACGAGAATGCAGGCGTTTATAACCCGCAGGGCGTGGGCGGTACGCACGTGATGTATGTGCTGCACCATAACGACCAGCCGGAGCTGTACCACAATCTGCCGAAAGATCCGGCGATCGATACCTCGATCAACCTGTGGAAAGGGGCTCTCAAACCGCTCTCGGCGGCGGGCTTTATCGCCACTTTTGCCGGGCTGATTTATCACTACATTGGGATCGGGCCAAACAAAGAGGTGGATGATGACGAAGAGGAGGAACACCATGAGTAAGTCGAAAATGATTGTGCGCACGAAGTTTATCGACCGCGCCTGTCACTGGACGGTGGTGATCTGCTTCTTCCTGGTGGCGGTATCCGGGATCTCGTTCTTCTTCCCGACACTGCAGTGGCTGACCGAAACCTTCGGTACGCCGCAGATGGGGCGAATTCTGCACCCATTCTTTGGCGTGCTGATCTTCGTGGTGCTGATGTTTATGTTCGTGCGTTTCGTGCATCACAACATCCCGGACAAGCAGGACATCCCATGGGTGAAAGGGATTGTTGAAGTCCTAAAAGGCAACGAGCATAAAGTCGCAAAGGTGGGCAAATACAACGCCGGGCAGAAGATGATGTTCTGGACCATCATGAGCATGATTTTTGTGCTGCTGGTGACAGGGGTGATTATCTGGCGTCCTTATTTTGCGCAGTATTTCCCGATTCAGGTGATTCGCTATGCGCTGCTCATCCACGCCACGTCGGCCATCATTCTGATCCACGCCATCCTGATCCATATGTATATGGCGTTCTGGGTGAAAGGATCGATTAAAGGGATGGTTGAAGGGAAGGTGAGCCGCCGCTGGGCGCAGAAGCACCACCCGCGCTGGTATCGTGATGTTGAACGTCTGGAAGCGAAACAGGAAAGTACGGAAGGGATGAAGTAAGTCGCTCTGCGCCGTCGGCTTTGTCCGGCGGCGCTGCGCTTGCGCAGACAGCACAACTGTCTGACCGGCTGGCATCATGTGTTAGTCAATAAACGATCAATTGCTGCTATAACATCATGACGTGCGTTGCGTAAATTACAAACAAAGTCTTTAGGGTTAATTTTGTCGTTGTTAAGGTTTGTTATCATTGGTGAATAAATAAGAAACGTTTCAAAATCGATATTAATGCGGGGAGCCAGATGGCTCCGCTATAACGGTAACTTATTATTCTTCGCAAGCGGTACAATTACGCGCGTGGCAAGATCGTCATAACAATCATCCTGAATGAGCATATAGTAGGGAAGCTTTTCACGGGTTGCCGTAGATGTATTACGGTAAACATTGAATTGTCTCAGCATTAAAGCACCCTAAAAAACTCATCATCAGTAATGGTTCCCTGTTTTTCTACAAACTCATTCATTGACCGAATAAATGAACGATCTGCTTCTGATGGCTGTCGCGGGGCAACGAAGTCTGGCGCGGTGTGGCGCGACGGGGCTGTTGGTTTTATGCCTCGGGAGTGGGCGCGGTTTGCTGTGTGTTTCATCGGTATCTCCTTTGTTGGTGCGGTCATTATCAACCGCAGCCAACAAAAAACAATACTGTTTAACCTGGTAATCTCCATTCTGCGAGCCGTCTTCCAGTAATATCAGAACCGCTCTTCAACATACCGGAACGGGTATTTCGTGGGTTTTATCTTGCCAATTTTACGCTTCGGCAAGTCGACCTTTTCGACGTGAATGTCTTTATAGGGGATCTGTTTAAGCAGGTGCGAAATAATATTTAGCCGCACGCGCTTTTTATCTTCTGAACGCGCCACAAACCACGGTGCCCAGGCGGTGTCGGTGGCTTTAAACATCGCGTCGCGGGCGAGAGTGTATTCGTCCCAAAGGTTGAAAGATTTAATGTCCATCGGGGACAGCTTCCAGATCTTACGACCATCGTTAATGCGATCGCGCAGACGGCGCTCCTGCTCTTTTGGTGTGACTTCCAGCCAGTATTTCAGCAGGATAATTCCGGCATCCACCATCGCTTTTTCCATGACCGGCGCGCCGTCCAAAAATTTCTCCACCTGCTCCTCGGTACAGAACCCCATCACGCGCTCGACGCCCGCGCGGTTATACCAGCTGCGGTCAAAGATGGCGATTTCACCGGCAGAGGGCAGATGCGGCACGTAACGCTGGAAGTAGAGCTGGCTTTTCTCTTTATCGGTGGGGGCGGGCAACGCGACAACGCGGAAGACGCGCGGGCTGACGCGCTCGGTGATTGCTTTGATGGTGCCGCCTTTACCGGCGCCGTCGCGTCCTTCAAACACAATACAGACCTTTAATCCTTTGGCGACGACCCACTGCTGGAGTTTAACCAGTTCCACGTGAAGGCGACGAAGCTCTTGTTCATACTCTTTGGTCTTCAGCGCGGGTTTAACCTCCCTGTCTACGCTGGCTTTGGTCACGGTCACTGCTTTCGTTTTATTCTGTTTTGCGTTTCCCATGATAATCCTCATCTCCGAATCGGGTGATGTGCCTGGAAGGAACTAACACTTTGAAGTGTAATGCTGGCCGGCAACCTTCGCGGGAATTTTTGACATACGTGTCTGATAAGCGTGTTTCCCTTCATCAGGTAACGGGTTAGAATGGTGAGAAGGACTGTATAAATAAACAGGGTGGTGCCATGGCATTGATTTTTGAAGGCGAAAAAATAGGTCGTAACCGTTTTACCGGAGAGAAAATAGAGAATGCAATTTTTCGTAACTGCGACTTTTCCGGTACGGATTTAACCAGCTCGGAGTTTATCGGCTGTCAGTTCTATGACCGGGAAAGCCAGCAGGGCGGTAACTTTAATCGGGCGCAACTTAAAGATGCTATTTTCAAAAGCTGCGATTTATCGATGGCGGATTTCAGGCATTCAAATGCATTAGGCATCGAAATCCGTGAATGCAGGGCGCAAGGGGCCGATTTCCGCGGGGCCAGTTTTATGAACATGATCACCACCCGTACCTGGTTTTGCTGTGCTTACATCACAAAAAGCAACCTGAGCTATGCCAATTTTTCGAAGGTGGTTCTGGAAAAATGCGAGCTGTGGGAAAACCGCTGGAACGGCGCGCAGATACTTGGCGCTACCTTTAGCGGCTCGGATCTGTCTGGGGGCGAGTTCTCATCCTTTGACTGGCGAGCGGCCAATTTTACCCACTGCGATCTGACCAATTCAGAACTGGGTGATCTGGACGTGCGGGGTATTGATTTGCAGGGCGTCAAACTGGACAGCTATCAGGTTTCCCAGTTGATGGAGCGACTTGGCATCGTTGTTTTAGGCTAACGGTATTCACAGTCTCACCTGAATGAATGGATTAACCTGTCAGCCAATTGATTTGAACTGGCTCACCATACCAGATTGTTTGATAATGCCCGTCGCGAATAGTTAACCCGTGGTCGTGGTATGAAAAAAACAATTTTTTCGTTGGCACTTGGTACGTTTGGTCTGGGAATGGCCGAATTCGGCGTGATGGGCGTGTTGACGGAACTGGCGAAGGACACCGGGATTTCGATTCCCTCTGCCGGGAACATGATCTCCTTTTACGCCTTCGGCGTGGTGATAGGCGCACCGATTGTGGCGCTGTTTTCCAGCCGGTTCTCTCTGAAATCAACATTATTGTTCCTGGTGGCGATGTGCGTCATTGGGAATGCCCTATTCAGCCTTTCACATTCTTACGTCGGGCTGGCGACAGGCCGCTTAATTTCCGGATTCCCTCACGGCGCGATTTTCGGCGTAGGGGCGATAATCCTCTCCAAAATTGCGCCGCCGGGAAAAGTCACGGTCGCGGTGGCCGGTATGATCGCCGGAATGACCGTAGCCAATCTTGTCGGCGTACCGCTCGGGACGTGGCTGGGGCATGAGTACAGCTGGCGCTATACCTTTTTCCTGATTGCTGCCTTTGATGTGCTGGTGATCCTCTCCGTGTTGCTGTGGGTGCCAACTCTGCACGATAAATCAGAGATCAAATTGACCGCGCAGTTCCACTTTCTGAAGAAACCGGAGCCCTGGCTGATTTTCGCCGCCACCATGTTTGGCAACGCCGGCGTCTTCGCGTGGTTCAGCTTCGTTAAGCCGTTTATGGTCAATGTATCGGGTTTCTCCGAAGGCATGATGACCGTCATAATGATGCTGATGGGGCTCGGCATGGTGTTGGGCAATCTGCTGAGCGGTAAACTCTCGGGGCGGTTTAGCCCGTTGCGCATTGCGGCCACCACCGACATGGTCATTGTCGCCTCACTGTTGCTGCTTTTCGCCTTTGGCGAACTGAAAACGGCCTCGCTGTTGATGGGCTTTGTCTGCTGTGCAGGCCTGTTTGCACTTTCCGCACCGCTGCAAATTCTTCTGCTGCAGAATGCGAAAGGGGGTGAAATGCTCGGGGCGGCGGGCGGACAGATGGCCTTTAATCTGGGTAGCGCTGTAGGGGCATACTTTGGTGGGATGATGATTACGCTCGGCTTTAGCTGGAGCTATGTCACGCTACCGGCGGCGTTGTTGTCCTTCGCTGCGATGACCTCGCTGTTGATGTATGGCCATCTCTGCGCCAAAAAGCGTCAGGCCAACGCGCGGGCGCTGGCCTGATTTTTTCAGGGAAGCCAGGGCTCGCCCAGGGTCAACATCAGACGGTTGGCCCAGGCAAAGAACGCGGCGGATTGCAGCAGATCGAGCTGTTCAAGCGTATCCAGTTTCTGTTTTTCCAGCTCAGCCAGATGGCCCGGCGTGGCGGCCGGTGGCGTGACCGACAGCGCCGCCGCATAGTTGATTTCCGCCTGCCAGCGCGCAGACTGCCCCTCGCTCAGGGCGCGTCCCGGCCTGACGGCCAGAAGGGTTTCCACCGCGCCGTCGTCCTTTGACAGCTGGCTCGCTTTGCGCGCATGGACAGATGCGCAGTAAATGCAGCCGTTGATTTTACTGGCTACCGTCGCGGCCAGTTCGCGTTCAGCACGCGGTAATCCTCCCGGCGTGTAAAAAATCCCTTTATCCGTTAACGTGCGCTGTTCCAGAACCGGCAGGTTGCGACCCAGCAGGCGGAAATAGTCAGATTCCGTATGGCCAAATTTGGCGAGAATGGTCACTTCATCATCGTTAAATTCTGCCAGAGGTTTAGCGGCAATCCATGGCTCCCAGCCCAGCTCTTGCTGGGTGAACGCGACGGGGGCCGCTTTACCCGTGGCAGTGGCTGCGTTGGTGTGCCATGCCCCCGCAACGACGGGCGTATCGCTGGCCGCAATGGGTTTATCATTCAGTAAACGCAGCCCGGCAATGAGTCGGCTCTGGAAACTGACGAAGGCAATCAGCTGAGCAAGGGTGACAATGCCGTCTTTGCTCCATCCCGCCTTTACAAGCGCCTGTAATGCGCCGGGTGTGGCGTCGACAGGAGAGAAGGTGAGCAGACGGGCAAAGTTCAGCGCAGCGGTCAGGCGCCCGGAGGTCGGATCGGCCAGCCCAAATCCGGCATAGTGCGCCGCCAGCGCCTCTGCGTTGTGCCATTTTGCGACCTTTGCCGCCACGGCAAAGCGTTCATCCAGCGCAAATGCTGCATCCTGCTGGCTGAATAAAATCTCATAACTGCCCTGAGCGTGGCGCGTGGCGGCGTCCCGCGTGGCCCGCGCCTCTGACAGCGGCGAACCGGGCACGATTTCCGCCAGTTCGGCGAGAATATCCTGACTTAAAGCCATACGTGTCTCCTCAAACAATGTGGGGGGCGATGTGTTCTGCAATCAATTCAATCGATCGTAGGGTGTCCCGGTGCGAAGGTTCTACCGAATGCACCTGGAATGAGATATCCGTGGCGCGCGCCAGGATGCCGTCCGCTTTAAGCGAGTTCAGTACCGTTTCCGGCGACCCGATATGCGCATCGAACTGTCTGCGATAATCCGTGACAGTGTCACCTATTACCCTATGCCCCGCCGCGCGATGCTGTTGCGCCTGTCGGGTTAAGCCCGGTGTCGCCACCTTCAGCGCATAGTCATCGCTGTCGGCAACGAACGCCGTACGTGAGGCCAGGATCCGTGGCGCGATTCCGGCGGGTAGCGCGTCAAGATAGGCGTCAACAATTGGGTTTTGGATTTGGTCGAGCGTCAAATCTAACTGTTCAGCGGGGCGAGGCTGGGTACGAGACAGCATCAGCCCATGACCGGCCCGCGCGGCGCGCACGGCACCGTCGACGGAGAACGTGGCAATCCAGATACGGTCGGCCAGCTGTGGCGCAGGCGGATAAAGGTGGTTATCCGGATGGGTCAGCGAATCCCCGCGCCACGCGCTTTGGATCGCGTGCAAATGGTCAGCGAAGACCGCGCCGCGTTCTTCAAACGTCAGGCCAAAGGGCAGAAAAGAGGTCGGCGTGCCGCCGGAACCAAAACCGACTTCAAGACGTCCATTGGCGAGTAAATCGAGCACGGCGGCATCTTCTGCGACGCGGAGCGGGTTTTCCATCGGCAGGGTAATGATGGCCGTACCCAGGCGGATGGTTTCGGTATGCGCGGCAACGTGTGCCAAAAACAGCAGCGGCGACGGCAGCCCGCCTTCGTTTTCATGAAAGTGATGCTGCGCAATCCAGGCGCTGTCAAAGCCATGGCGTTCGGCGTGGCGGATCTGTTCGGTTGCCAGTCGATAGCGCTCCTTTGGCGTGGCGTCGTCAAGCAGGCGTGTGAAAAAGCCCAGGCGTTTTCGCGTCATGCGAACTCCTCCGTAGCGGGTGAAAAATGGGGAATAGCGTCGATCAGTTCGCGGGTATAGTCGTTCTGTGGGGCGTTGAACAACGTCTCAACGGCGCCATGCTCGATGACTTTACCGCCCTGCAGCACGGTGACGGTGTGGGCTATGCGGCGAACCGTTGCCAGATCGTGTGTGATAAAGAGATAGGTCAGCCCAAGCTGTTGCTGCAGCTGCTGGAGAAGCGCCAGAATTTGCGCCTGCACGGTAACGTCCAGCGCGGAGGTGGCTTCATCCAGAACGATAAGGGTCGGCTCCAGGATGAGCGCCCGGGCAATGGCCACGCGCTGGCGCTGGCCACCGGAGAGTTCCCGCGCCGTACGCCCCAGCACGTCGAGCGGCAGAGCCACCCGCTGCGCAACCGTCTCCACGCGGGTCCTGCGTTCCGCTTTACTGAGACGGGCGAAATTTTTTAACGGCTCTTCAATAATCTCAAACAGCGTCTGATGCGGGTCGAGCGAGGCAAACGGGTTTTGGTAGACGAACTGGATCTTCTGACGCAGCTGTCGACGTGCCTCCCTGCTGAGGGTGGTGGCATCAATATCATCGATAATCACCCGCCCGCTGTCCGCCTGCTCAAACCCGAGCAAAATGCGGGCAAGGGTGGTTTTGCCCGAGCCCGATTCGCCGACTAACGCGTGTGTACTGCCGCGCGTGACGTCAAAACTGACGTCGTCCAGCGCCTGCAGCTGATGCCCTTTACCCAACGAGAACTGCTTGCTGATGGACAGCGCGCGAATAGCAGGCGAGGCCAGCGGACGTCCCGAGACCGGCGCGATAGTCAGACGCTGGCCCTGTAAATCGCTTAACAGCTGGCGGGTATAGGCATGCTGCGGGGCGCGGACGATATCATCGGTCGCGCCGTGCTCCTGCACTTCACCGTGGCGGAACACCAGTAGCCTGTCGGCACGCTGTGCGGCCAGCGCCAGGTCATGCGTTACAAACAGTACGGCGGTACCGGACTCCCGGCGAAGGGCGTCCAGCAGATCCAGAATGCGCTTTTGCACCGTCACATCCAGCGCGCTGGTCGGCTCGTCGGCAACAATCACGTCCGGTCGCAGGGCAATGGCGATGGCAATCAACACGCGCTGTTTCATGCCGCCGGAAAGCTGATGAGGATACTGTTTCATGCGTTGTTCGGGGTGGCTCAACCCCACTTTAGTCAGCAGGGCGAGCACCTGTTCATCACGCTGTGCGTGGGGCACTTTTTGGTGTAGTTCAATTATTTCACCCACCTGCGCACCGATGGTTTTCACCGGGTTGAGGGAATTACCCGGATCCTGCGGGACGAGGCTAATCCGCGCGCCACGAAGGGTATCGAGACGTTTAGCGGACCACTGGCTTATCTCCTCGCCGTTGAGGATGATTTTGCCCGCATCACGCCGGGCGTTGTCAGCCAGCAACCCCATGATCGCCTGTGCAGTGCTCGTTTTACCGGATCCTGACTCGCCTACAAACGCCAGCATTTCCCCCCGCTTGAGGGTAAAGCTGACGTTATGCACCACCTCTTGCCACTGGCGCGCGGTACGGTAGCTAATCGTCAAATTTTCCACTGAGAGAACGGTCATGAGCGACCTCCGCTAAACTGCTGGCTGATACGGTTGGTGGCTAGCACCACGGCAATGACCACCACACCGGGGAAGGTGGTTAACCACCAGGCGGTTGAGAGATAGTTACGGCCTTCGGCAATCAGTAAACCCCATTCCGGAATGGGGGGCGGAGTGCCATAACCGAGGAAGCTCAGCGTGGACAGCGCCAGGATAGCCTGACCAAACTGAAGCGTGGCGAAGGCGAGGACGGCGGTTAACGAGTTGGGCAGAATGTGTCGCCACAGCACGGCGAAGAACGTTCCGCCGCTGCCGTACGCCGCTTCGACGTAGTCCGTGTGACGGATGCGCACGACTTCACCGCGCGCCAGGCGAGCAAAGCTGGCAATCGAGGCGACGCCCACGGCGATGGCGGCGTTGACGGTGCCAAAACCGAGCAGGATGATCACGGTCAGGGAAAGCAGCAGGGACGGAATTGACAGCAATACGTCAACAAAACGCATCAGCAGAGATTCGACGCGCCCGGCGAACGCCCCGGCCACCACGCCCAGCCCGGTGCCGACCAGCAGCCCCATGGTGACGGCGGCCAGCGCGGCGCTCAGCGAATGCGATGCGCCGTAAACAATGCGGGCGTACACGTCGCGGCCAAGCTGATCGGTACCCAGCCAGTGATCGGCCTGCGGAGCCAGACGCTGAGCCCCGGCAATCCCTTCAATCGGGCTGTAGTGGGTAAACAGACCCGGCGCAACGGCGGCGAGCGCGGCGGCGATAATGACCGCCCAGGCCAGCCAGAGTCCCGGCTGCCACTGCAGCCCTTGCCACGTCGGGACGCGTTTGCGCGCGGCGGCAGCGTAATCGACCAGACTCATGAGGCACCTCCGGTAACGGTTTGCAGGCGTGGATCGAAGAGCGGCATCAGCAGATCCACCATCAGGTTAATCAGCACAAAACCGAGCGCAGAAATCATCACCACGGCCTGAAGCACGGCGATATCCTGGTTATTCACCGCCTGCTGGGTCAGCTGTCCCAGCCCGCTGCGGCCAAAAACCGTTTCGGTGATCAGCGCCCCGGCAATCAGCTCGCCCAGCAGCAACCCGGCAATGTTCAGGACCGGCAGCAGGGCGTTACCGGTGACGTGACGCCACAGGACGGCGGTTTCGCTCAGCCCTTTGGCCCGGGCGACGGCGACAAACGGCTGCGCCGCCACCTGGTCGAGACTGCGCATCAGAATCTGCGCCAGAGGGGCGGAGATCGGGATGGCGACGGTGACGATCGGCAGGATCAGCCCCTGCAGCGGCGTCGGGTTAATCACCGGGATCAGCCGCAGCTGAAAAGAAAAGAGCTGGATGAGGGCAATCCCCAGCCAGAACGTGGGTAAGGAGATAAACAGGACCGGCAGAGACTGAAGGGTATTACTCAGCCAGCGCAGACCCGGCAGGCGGGAGGCAAAGGCCAGCGCAAACGCCAGCAGGACCGCGAGCACAAACGCGGGCAGAGCGAGGCTCAGGGTGTCCGGCAGGTTGCTGGCAATCAGCTCGCTAACCGGTACGCCAGCCTGCAAGGAGTAGCCGAAATCACCGTGCAGCATAGCAAGCAGCGTGTGAAAATATTGCTGCCACAGCGGGCTGTCCGCGCCGTACGCCACGCGCATTTCCTCGATTTGTGCCGGGCTTAGTCCCAGATCCGGGTTCTGAAATTTGATCAGCACCGCGTCACCCGGCAGCACCTGGAGCAACACGAACGAAAGGGTAAAGGCAGCCCACAATACCAGCAGGCCGTGCCCAAGACGTTGAAGAAGTGCGTGGCGCATCGTCAGCTCCTCAGTGTTTCTCAATCCACGCGCCGTAGAACGACGGGCGGCCAACCGCTTCAAAATTCACACCTTTTAACCACGGCGCACCGGCAAAGACCTGCGGCTCCTCGAAAATCGGAATGACGTAGGCGTTGTCCAGAAGATAGCGCTGGGCGTCTCCCGTCAGCTGCAGGCGTTTTTGTGGATTGACCTCAGCCGAAATGTTCACCAGCAGTTCATTCAGCTTGTCGTCACGGAAGTTTTTGACCTTGTCGCTGGAGCCGCCTTTTTGCAGCAGCGCGTCGCGGTTAGCGGGGTAGAACATGCTTTTCACCACGTCCGGATCGGCGCGGCCCACTTCGGAGACGGTCAGCGGGGTTTTGAGCGGGTCAAGGTTATCCAGCGTGCGGCTGCCCGCATCACCGGCTTTGACGCTCAGCGCCACGCCCACCTGTCGCCACTGCTGGGCAACCAGCTGCAGCACCTCTTTGTTTTGCGGCTGAGGCAGGGATTCATATACCGTCAATGCCAGACGTTGACCGTCTTTGGCGCGGATCCCGTCGCCGCCTGCTTTCCAGCCCGCGTCGTCCAGCAGCCGGTTGGCTTTTGCCGGGTCAAAGGTCAATTTGTCGCTGAGATCGACAAAGCCAGCGGCGGAATCGGCAATGACCGATTTGGCCTGTGGATAGTTAGGCGAAAAGAGGGTCTCGACCACCTGTTTGGCATTGGTGGCATGCAGCAGCGCCTGGCGTACGCGGATATCGGAAACCAGTGGGTTATCCGGGCGGAAGCTGATGCTGTCGTTTACCCCGCGCGTAGGCGCTGCGTAGATTTTATAGCCCTGATCGGTAGCCTGCTTTTCGTCATACGCCTGCACCTGGCGAATAAAGTCGGCCTGACCCGCCAGCAGAGCGCCGACGCGCACGCTGTCCTCTTGGGTGACGATAAACTTGATGCCGTCGAGATTCGCTGGCCCCTGTTGCGCCAGGCTTTTCGGTCCCCACTGGTAGTCTTTGCGGGCTTCCAGCGTCACTTCGCGTCCGAGTTTTTCGTCTTTAACCACAAACGGCCCAGAGCCAACGATATGGCGGGCATCCCCCAGCTCTTCGAAGTTGCGCTTCAGCGTGCTGAGCGAGACCAGACCTGAGCCAATGGTGGCAGTGCCCTGCAGGAACCCCGGCGATGGTTTTTTGAAGTAGAACTTCACGGTCAGCGGGTCGATGACTTCGCTACGATCGTAGTTGTTGATCACTTCTGACACCGGCAGGCGCTGCGCCTTATTGCCTAAACCGTAGGTATCAAAATTTTTCGCCACGGCGCTGGCGTCCAGCGGCGTGCCGTCGGAGAAGGTGATGCCGGGCCGAATTTTAAAGGTATATTCGGTTTTATCGGCGTTGGTGGTCCAGCTTTCTGCCACCCAGGGTTCCACCTGCAGCGTTTTCGGGTTCTGCCACGTCAGCTTGTCGGTGATTTGATTCAGAATGCCGCCGTTCGGGTAGAAGCCACCGGCGGGCGGGTAGAGGTTAGTGTGCGCCTGTTGCTCCAGATAGATCAGCGTGCCGCCTTTGACGGGCGCTTCTGCTGCCCAGGCTGTTGTTGTCGCCAGCATCAGCGCCGTCAGCAGCGGCAGACGAAATGGGGTTTGCATGGTGAATTCCTTTGTTATCTTCTTGTTAGCGTCGGATTCATCATCGGGCGCGGGGGAAAACAAGGGAACAAAGGAATTAAGATAAGGATTGCCGGAAAATGGCTATAAAAAAACCGCCCCGGAGAGGAGCGGTGATGAAAGATGATCGGTTATGAACGCAGGTCGATCACCATACGGCCGCGGATCTGGCCCTGTTCCATCTCTTTAAAGATGGCGTTGATGTCCTCAAGCGGACGCATCGTCACTTTCGGCACGACCTTACCCTCTGCGGCGAACTGGAAGGCTTCCTGCAGATCCTGACGGGTGCCGACCAGCGAACCGACCACCTGAATGCCGTCCAGCACCAGACGCGGAATATCGAGGCTCATCGCTTCCGGCGGCAGGCCAACCGCGACCACGCGGCCACCGGCACGCACGGCATCAACGGCTGAGTTGAATGCGGCTTTTGCGACGGCAGTAACGACTGCGGCATGTGCGCCGCCCGTTTTTTCCTGCACAATTTTCGCGGCATCTTCGCTGCGGGAGTTGATGGTTAAATCTGCACCCATGCTGGCCGCAAGCTTCAGCTGTTCGTCGTTAACGTCAAGGGCGATGACTTTGGCGTTAAAGACGTTTTTGGCGTACTGCAGCGCGAGGTTGCCCAGCCCGCCCAGACCATAAATTGCAATCCACTGGCCCGGTTTGATTCCAGACACTTTCACCGCTTTGTAGGTGGTGACACCTGCACAGGTGATGCTGCTGGCTTCAGCGGATCCCAGACCATCCGGCACTTTTACGGCGTAGTCAGCGGTGACGATGCACTCTTCCGCCATGCCGCCGTCAACGGAGTAACCGGCGTTTTTCACGTCGCGGCACAGGGTTTCGTTGCCGGTATTACAATATTCGCAGTGGCCGCAGCCTTCGAAAAACCACGCCACGCTGGCACGATCGCCAACTTTCAGTGATTTCACGCCGGGGCCGATTTCCTTCACGATGCCAATCCCTTCATGGCCCAGGATCACCCCGGTTTTATCGCCGAAATCGCCGTTCTTCACGTGGAGGTCGGTATGGCATACGCCACAGCACTCCATCTTCAGCAGGGCTTCCCCGTGCTTTAGCGGGCGTAAGGTTTTTTCGGTAACGTTGACCTGGTGGTCCTGTGTGACAACAGCAGCCTTCATGTGTATCTCCTTGTTCATGATAAGAATCTGCATAGCAGGTGTAATACCCCTTAAGGATTAATACATTAGCCTGGTAATGCAAGGCTGCCGCAACATAATGTCATCATTTGATTCGATTTCAGATTAAGAATACGGCGATCCTCTAATAATTAAGGGGGGAAATGCTGGCCCGGCGAGGTGCTCGCCGGGCGCAGACTCACAGCTGTGCTTCTATCTCCTCAATCTCTTTACGCCATTGCGCCTGCAGCTGCAGCTTTTGATGCTTCGGCTTACGCGCCAGATCGTCTTCCAGCAGCGTTTCCAGCGCGACCAGCCGTTCAAGCAGATCGTCATACGGCGAGGGTTGAACTGTCTCATCGGCGATGACAGGCGCGGTGGGTGTCACCAGACCCGCGCTTTCACGCATCCGCTCAAACACCGCTTCGGCATCGTGCCATTCGCTCAGCGTTCCCTCTTCAATCAGCCAGAAACGGTTGCAGCTTTGGCTGATTAACTGACGGTCATGGCTGACCAGCAGCACGCCGCCTTCGAACTCTTGAAGGGTTTCTGCCAGCGCCGCTTTGCCTTCCATATCAAGGTGGTTGGTCGGCTCATCCAGCATCAGCAGGCTATAGCGGGCAAGCGTCAGGCCAACGAACAGCAGGCGAGAGCGCTCGCCGCCGCTGAGCGTGCTGACGGTTTGTCCGTGACGCGCCCACGGGAAACCCGCGCTTATCAGCGCCATTTTGCGGTTCTGCGGATCCGGTGCGAACGGCTCCAGCGCGTCAAGCAGCGTGGCAGAGTCCGACAGTTGATTAAGCGTCTGGTCGTAATAGCCTGGCGACACGCGCGGATGGATTTTCAACCCGCTGTCTGCGGGCTTATCGGCAAACTGTTGCCAGATAAGCCTCATCAGCGACGATTTGCCGCAGCCGTTACGACCGACAATCGCCACGCGATCGCCGCTTTTCAGCCGCGCCATGTCGATGTTAAACAGCGGCGGTAGCCCGGGCGCAGGCGGGACGCTGAGGTTTTCCATCTCCAGCAGACGGTCTGCCCGCAGCGCGTCGCCGCGCAGGGTTAACGTCCACTGACTGCCTGCCGTAAGCGCCGTCTGGCTCTCCTTCAGTCGTTCGACCTGTTTTTCCATCTGTTTGGCTTTGCGGGCAAGGTCTTCGTTGTCGTAGACCTTTCCCCAAGTCGCCAGCCGCTTCGCGCTGGCGGTGACGCGGTCGATCTCCTTTTGCTCCGCCTTGTGGCGCTGCGCGTCGCTTTCATCTTTTGCTTCAAGCGCCTTGCGTGCCGCCGTGCAGGGAAGGGCAAAGTAGTGCAGCATCTTATCGCGCAGGATCCAGCTGCCGTTGGTGACGGCATCCAGCAGCTGTCTGTCGTGCGAGACCAGCACGAAGCTCCCGGGCCAGTTCTGCAGGAATTGTTCCAGCCACAGCAGGGTCGGTAAATCGAGGTGGTTGCTCGGTTCGTCCAGCAGGAGCAGATCCGGATCGTGGATCAACGCTCGTGCCAGCAGCAGACGCGTATGCTGCCCGCCGCTGAGCGTTGCGGATTGCAGCATCATATCCTGCGGCGTGAAGCCCATGCTTGCCAGCAGCGTTTCGGCTTTCCAGCGCAGGCTGTCGCGCTCAGCAAAAGGCAGCTGTGCGAGTACGGCATCCAGCATGGTCAGCGGGAAAATGGCGTCTGGGAGATGTTGCTCAACGCGCGCCATCAGGCAGTGCCCGGCCAACGCTACCGTTCCGGCAGCAGGGGAATCTGTGCCGTCCAGCACCTTCAGCAGCGTACTTTTGCCGCAGCCGTTGTCGCCCAGCAGGCCAATGCGGTCGCCTTTTTTCAGCGTAAAGGAGAGTGAGTCGAAGAGCGTGCCAAACGCCGTATCAACGCGTAAAGATTGTGCAGTGAGTAAAGTGCTCATTGTTGCTTACCCAAGAGTTACAGGCATGTTTATGCCTCGTCAAACATCGCTGACGATAACTCAGTAAGCCCGAGAGAAGGGATTTCAGGGGTTGGTGTCTTCGCTCAAGCAGAAGTTATCGCAGCACGATACCGATAACGCTTGAGCTGGTGCGATCACCAAATGTATGTGAAACATTGAAAATTTCACGATACAGCATAATTAGCCTCCTTATATATTCAGTGGGTTAATGTGTGTCGAAAGTATAATCGAATGTCACACGATTGCACGTTAAGAATTTTGTCATTATGCCGATACCCTTCATTATGAAACCAAAAGGAGGTTGAGCGTATGGCCTATTATTACGCCTATCACAGTGCATCTAATTCCAGCAATTTTGATTACATCAAGGGATATGGTGTTAGTGCAAGTAGTGAGAAAAAGCTGAGTAATGTAAAAACAGGTGACTTTGTCTTTGTCATCCAAAATGTTCATAAATCTTTGGGATACCAGCTTTGCGGACTTTACCGTATTGAAGGGATCGATTTCGAGGAGGGAAACGTTTACCCCCATCGCGTGCAGTTGAGCGATGTGTCTAAGCTAGATGATTTTATTACGCTTGATTGCCACAAATTAAGCAAAGTTCTGCCTCCAGCGGGCAAAGAATCCCGTTGGGATCGCTTCATGAATCACTTCGCTCAAACAGGAAGGACATTCCAGAAGCCTCTGGACGCGACGGTTATTGCCATCCTCAAGGAACAACTTAACCAACAGCGAGTGGACAGCGAAGATATTCCTGGCCGCGATGAAAACGACTTTTACGACAAAGTAAGCAAGGCGTTAAAACTACAATCTGAGGAAAGACGAAAGCGGCTGCAAAATGCGTCTGTGCATCCGGCGAAAAAACAGGTTTCCGTCTGGCGTTACGATCGTAATCCCGATGTTGTGGCCGAAGTACTCCTCAGAGCTCAAAATAATTGTGAATGTTGTGATGCCCCGGCGCCATTTCAGCGCACGAAGGATGGGAGATATTATTTAGAAGTTCATCACATTATTCCGCTATCAGAAAATGGGGAAGACAACGTAGACAATGCTATTGCCCTTTGCCCTAACTGTCATCGGCAGGAGCATTACGGTGAACCGCGGATAGATAAAAGCTGGCAACCTAGCAAAAAATAAGTGGGCCAGTGGCCCACTCACATTTTAAATCGAAGTACGACGATAGCTGCGGTATTCAGGCTTCCAGAAGTTGTCGTCGATGGCCTGCTGCAGCGCGTCGGCAGAGGTTTTCACCGCCACGCCCTGCTGCTGCGCCATTTTACCTACCGCGAATGCGATAGCGCGCGACACCTTGTGAATGTCTTTCAGCTCTGGCAGCACCAGACCTTCGCCGTCATTGACCAGCGGAGAGTGGCCCGCCAGGGTTTCGCTTGCCGACATCAGCATTTCGTCGGTAATGCGGGATGCGCCGGAGGCGATCACGCCCAGACCAATGCCCGGGAAGATGTAGGAGTTGTTGCACTGGGCAATCGGATAGGTTTTATCCTTCCACACCACCGGATCGAACGGACTGCCGGTCGCGACCAGCGCATTACCTTCTGTCCAGGCGATGATGTCCTGCGGCGTCGCTTCCACGCGCGAGGTCGGGTTAGACAGCGGCATCACGATAGGGCGCTCGCAGTGCTTGTGCATCTCGCGGATGATCTCTTCGGTAAAGAGACCGGTTTGTCCGGAAACGCCGATCAGAATATCCGGCTTCACGTTGCGCACCACGTCCAGCAGGGAAAGGACTTCGTTGTCGGTATCCCAGTTTTTCAGGTTTTCGCGCTTCTGCACCAGCTTGGTCTGGAACGGCAGCAGGTTCGGCATACCGTCGGTCAGCAGGCCGAAACGGTCAACCATAAAGACGCGGGAGCGGGCCAGCTCTTCGCTTAACCCTTCACGCTGCGTCTGGGCGATAATCTGCTCGGCAATACCACAGCCCGCAGAGCCTGCGCCAAGGAAGACAATTTTCTGGTAGCTCAGCTGGCTACCGGCTGCGCGGCTGGCAGCGATCAGCGTGCCTACGGTCACCGAGGCGGTGCCCTGGATATCGTCGTTGAACGAGCAGATCTCATCCCGATAACGGTTCAGCAGCGGCATCGCGTTCTTCTGCGCAAAGTCTTCGAACTGCAAGAGTACGTCCGGCCAGCGCTGTTTCACGGCCTGGATGAAGTCGTCGACAAACTGATAGTACTCATCGTCGGTTATACGCGGATGACGCCAGCCCATGTAAAGCGGATCGTTCAACAGCTGCTGGTTATTGGTTCCGACATCCAGCACCACCGGCAGGGTATACGCCGGGCTGATGCCACCGCAGGCGGTATACAAGGAGAGCTTACCGATTGGGATCCCCATCCCGCCAATGCCCTGGTCACCAAGACCCAGAATACGTTCGCCGTCGGTTACCACGATGACTTTAATATTGTGGTTTGGCACGTTCTGCAGAATATCGTCCATGTTGTGACGGTTCTGATAAGAGATAAATACCCCACGGGAACGACGATAGATCTCAGAGAAACGTTCACAGGCGGCACCCACCGTCGGGGTGTAGATCACCGGCATCATCTCTTCGAGATGGTTTTGCACCAGGCGATAGAAGAGGGTTTCGTTGGTGTCCTGGATGTTGCGCAGGTAGATGTGTTTGTCGATTTCCGTCTTGAATCCCTGATACTGGATCCAGGCGCGCTCTGCCTGTTCTTCAATGGTTTCAACCACTTCAGGCAAGAGGCCAAGCAGGTTAAAGCTGCCGCGCTCTTCCATGCTGAAGGCACTGCCTTTGTTGAGCAGGGGAAATTCGAGTAAAACGGGTCCGGCGTATGGGATGTATAAGGAACGATGTTTTTTCAGTTTGTTGTCCATGTCACTCACTCTTTTTATGAAGATCCGTCCCTGACACTGCTGTTTGTCATCTTTCTGGCCTGTGCTACGGGGGGCGGTCGGGCGGTATTATAAAGGAGCTAAATATTAATTACCGCAACACATAAACAAAAACACCATCGGGATTACCGATGGTGTCGTGAATGTCTTACTGGAACTTACTTGCCTGCGTGGCGTTTTCTGCCCGTGGCGTGGGTGACCTGCGTTTCACTGTCGCCCTCAATCACCACTTTACGTTGGTTTGAAAGCTTGTAGTTCAGTCCCAGAATATGGCGTGCCTGACGGTTCGATTTCATGTTAACTCCTCAATCCTGTTGATAGTTTTAAGGACAAGCTTGCTGACGCAAACGAAATGTAACCCCTTAGGTTGCAGATCCAGCTTAGCAGGTTTTTACAAAGGTGCGTTTCGCCCGCTAACAACATAGTTAATGGTCTGCTGGTAGATGTCACTGAGGATGTCATTGTCTGTGGATTCCACCCACCTGGTCAGTTCCATCAAAATGTCATCTTCAGTCACAGCACCGTGCTCGGCGTGAAGACCCTGCGCAATGGCGTTAACAAGTTCCGGTTGTGCTGCTGTAGTATTTGCCGGGTAATAAGTAAACATGCTGCCTCCGTGTCGTTGTCTGTTTAATGTTACGGCGTGCAAAAATATAATTCACATTCAGAATGGCAAATATTTCCGGCGCTGTGTGTAAGATTCATCTTAGAATTAAAAAAGTCATAAGTGCATGCTTTTATGTGCTTTTAAAAAGGAGGGGGAATCAATGGGAGAGTGGGTAGATATTTGCGGGTTGCTCCTGCTATCACGGAAATATAGCAGGAGCAGATTTTAACTTACCACTTCATTTCGCCGGTATTCACCTTTGCGCTTAACTCAAGAGAGCTGACTTCGGCCAGGTCCGGCTGCTGTTTTTTCATCGCGGCAATCACGCCAGCAGAATCCTTATGCTTGGCCAATGCCTGTTCAAACTGCTGCAGATACGTGCGGGTAAAGTCGATAGCGCCGGTTCCGGCTGGCGGCGTACCGAGGTAGTGGCCCGGGATCACGCGCTCTGGCTTGTGCGCGGCCATATTATCCAGGGTTTCCTGCCACTGCTGACGGCGAGCCGACGTTTGGGTATCCGCTGTCCAGACGTGAATGCCCCAGGAGACGCCGGTGCCGCCGAGGATAGTCTTCGCTGACGGGATCCACACATAGGCCGCGTAGCTGTCTGGCTCCTCAATATCGATCTTTTCTCCGTCAACCATAAACGTGGTGGACGCGAGCACCTGCGGGATAACCAGCTCCGTTGGCGCGCCGTCTTTCATCTGCGGCCCCCAGAAGGCGAGCTTGGCGTCTTTGGTGGCTTTGATATGGTCAACCACATGCTGCGTGGCCACCACTTTGGCATTCGGGAAAGCTTTCACCAGCGGCTGAAGGCCAAAATAGAAATCCGGATCGCCGGAGGTGATCACAATCTTGTTCAGCGTTTTACCGCTTTTGCGGATTTTTTCTACCAGCGCTTCGCCATCTTTCACGCTGAACTGCGCGTCAAACAGCACCGCCTCTTTCGGGCCGGAGACCAGCGTGGAGGAGACCGCAAAAATGCCTTTTTCCTGCGGGTTATAGGTATCAATGGTCAACGGCGCGGCAAACACAGCCGGAGTAAAAAGGGTGGAAAGCAGGGCAAGGTGAGTGAATTTCATGCTGTTGTCTCTGTTGTTCAGGAATATCGCTATTGTACGGATATTCGCATTTGCCAGAATTCCTGAAACAAGACATGCTTTGTTTCATAAATCGAGCAAATGGAGTGTTGTATGGATCGCGTTATTGCTGCTCAGGTCTATAACCGAATATGCGAGCTGGGGAGCCTGAGCGCGGCAGCCCGCGCGCTGGGTATTTCTCGCCCAATGGTCAGCCGCTATCTGGAACAGATGGAAAAGTGGGCGGGAACGCGGCTGGTAAACCGCTCGACGCGCAAGCTGACGCTGACGGCGGCAGGGGAAAAGGTGCTGCAAAAAACGCGCACGCTTTCGCGGCTGTCGCAGGAAATTGAAGATCAGTCGGCAAAAGATTTGCCTTCAGGCACGCTGCGGGTGGCCTGCGCGCATTTTACCGCTATGCACATTATCGCGCCGGTGCTGCCCGATCTGCTGTCCCGGTTTCCGCAGCTGCGCGTTGAGCTGGACGTGAACAACCATCCGGTGAGCCTTGTCGGAGAACGGATTGACGTGGCGATTCGCATCACGGATAACCCGGAGCCGGGAATGATTGCCCGCAGGCTGGGTGAGTGTCGCTCGGTGCTTTGTGCTTCGCCCGACTACCTTGCGCTTTATGGGGCACCGACGACCGCAGCCGACCTGGCCAACCACAACTGCCTGCACTACAGCTTCTTCGCGGGTCAGTCCTGGTCGTTTTTGACGCCGAAGGGGGAAGCCGTTTCAATTGCGGTGGGCGGAAACCTCAGTGCCAGCATTTCGTCTCTCTTGATGGACGCCGCCATTCACCACGGCGGCATCGCGATGCTACCGGAGCGCGAGGCTAAGGAAGCCCTATCACAGGGTAAGCTGGTGCAGGTGCTCGAGGCATTAACGCCCAAGCCGATCGGCATTTTTGGCATCTACCAATCTCGGGATTACCAGCCTGCGGCTCAGCGGGTGTTCCTTGATGCACTGGCTAAGTCGCTCATGGAGGGTTAAGACTCGTCTGTCTTTCATGCAGAATACGCTTAGCGTCCTATACTTAATCCTTTGTAAGCCAAAAGGAGAGCAAGAATGACGATTCATAAGCACGGTTCGGCACACTGGTCTGGTGACATCAAATCAGGAAAAGGGACGGTTTCAACGGAAAGTGGCGTCCTGAATCAACAACCTTACGGCTTTAACACCCGTTTTGAAGGCGCAAAGGGCACGAACCCGGAAGAGTTGATTGGCGCAGCGCACGCCGCCTGTTTCTCAATGGCGCTGTCGCTGATGATTGGTGAAGCGGGCTTCACCGCGGATTCCATTGACACCACGGCGGATGTCTCACTGGACAAGGCCGACGGTGGTTTTGCGATCACAAAAATTGCGCTAACCAGTAAGGTCACCGTACCGGGTATTGACCCGCAGAAATTCGACGGCATCATCCAGAAGGCCAAAGCTGGATGCCCGGTATCGCAGGTATTAAAAGCGGAAATCACGCTGGACTATAAGCTCAACTAAGTCTAAAGCCGGGCGCCCGCCCGGCTAGCCCTTCAACGCTGTCGGGAACACGTCACCCAGCCACGTAATAAATGCCCGCAGGCGATGCGTCAGATGCCGGTTCTGCGGATAAACCACGTGAAAAGGATAATCCGCAGGACGCCATTCATGAAGGATTTCAACTAACGCTCCGGTTCTCAAAGAGGAACGGGCCGCGTAGCCAAACGTCTGAATAATTCCCAGCCCCGCGACCGCCGCCGCCAGGTGCGCATTGCTTTCGTTTACTCCAAGATAGTGCGGCACGCTGATGTCCAGCGCCTCGCCGTTTTCTCTGAAGCGAAAAGGAAACGCCCGTCCGGTTACGGGTGAGAGATAGCTCACCAGCTTGTGCCCATTGCGCAGCTCTTGCGGGTACCCGGGAATGCCGTGACGCTTCAAATAGTCGGGTGACGCACAGGTCACCCTTTCCGCCTCCCCGATGCGGCGGGCGATCAGCGTTGAATCATCAAGCGGGCCACCGCGGATCACGCAGTCCACGTTACCGCCTATCAAATCTACCGGTCGGTCAGCCACGCCCAGATCGATGCGAATATCCGGATACCGCTGCATAAAGTCCGGCAGCAGGGGGATAAGCACGTCACGCGCGGTGGAGCCGCCGACGTCAATACGCAAATGCCCTTTGGGCGTACAGCAGGAGGCGCGAAACGAGGTGTCGATATCCTCAATATCAATCAGCACCCGCATGGCTTTTTCATAGTATTCCGTCCCTTCCAGCGTCGTCACGACGCGGCGGGTCGTCCGGTGCAGCAGCCTCGTTTCCAGATGCGTTTCCAGCGATTTAACCAGCTTGCTCAGCGTGGCGATCGGCATGTTCAGAGAATCTGCCGCACGCGTGAAGCTGCCGGATTCGACGACTCGCGTAAACGCCCGCATCGCCAGTAATTGATCCATGCGATCCCCTGGATTATTTCTCTGTGTGAATAGTCATTTTCATTTTTGCCCATTTTTCACCAATAACGCCAGCGCTAAAGTGTGTTCAACCCAACCCCCTCATTAAAGGTGAATACAATGAACACAACGCTCGCAGGAAAAATCGCACTGGTGACCGGCGGCAGCACAGGTATTGGTCTGGCAACCGCGCAGGAGCTGGCGGCACAGGGTGCTAAGGTCTATATCACCGGTCGCCGCCAGGCCGAGCTGGATGCCGCTGTCACCAGCGTCGGTGCCGCTGCCGTGGGTATCCGTGCAGACGTCTCTTCGCTTGCCGATCTCGACCGGGTCTACGCCCAAATTGCACAGGAATCAGGTCACCTGGATATCCTGTTTGCTAACGCAGGCGGCGGGGACATGCTGCCGCTCGGGGCCATCACCGAAGAGCAGTTTGACCGGATCTTCGGCATTAACGTGCGGGGCGTACTGTTTACGGTACAAAAAGCGCTGCCGCTGTTGGTCACCGGCTCATCCATCATCCTTACGGGGTCGACCGTGTCGGTGAAAGGGACCGCCAACTTCAGCGTGTACAGCGCCAGTAAGGCCGCCGTGCGTAACTTTGCCCGCTCCTGGGCACTGGATTTGCAGGGGCGGGGCATTCGCGTCAACGTCGTCAGCCCTGGTCCGGTCAAAACCCCAGGACTGGGTGACCTGGTGCCAGAATCCCAGCGCCAGGGGCTTTACGACGCGCTGGCCGCTCAGGTTCCGCTGGGCCGCTTAGGGGCACCGGGAGAGGTCGGTAAAGCTGTGGCGTTTCTGGCCTCCGACGCGGCCAGCTTTATTAATGCCGTCGAGCTGTTTGTCGACGGCGGAATGGCGCAAATCTAACCCGCATTTCGCCAGCAGCGCACGTTTCGGCCCTCACGCGAGGGCTGTAACGGTTGAGGACGTTCACACCCCTGCGTTGCCATCGGGCAGCGGTCGCGAAAATAACACCCTTCAGGCAGATGGCGGTTACCCGGAAGGTCCGTTTTACGCAGCGCCAGCGCTTCATCCAGCGGCACGCCGGTTTTCGGGACGGAGTCCAGCAGCAGCCGGGTATACGGGTGCTGAGGATCCCCCAGAACCTGCGCGGCGCTTCCCAGCTCAACGATTTGCCCCAGATACATCACCGCCACGCGGTCGCTCATGTGCCGGACCACCGAGACGTTATGCGAGATCAGCACATAGGTGAGATTGCGCTGCTGCTGCAGCTTGATCAGCAGATTGAGGATCTGCGCCTGCACGGAGATATCCAGCGCGCTGGTGGGTTCATCCAGCACGATGACGTCAGGATCGGACGAGAGCGCACGAGCGATGGCGATGCGCTGGCGCTGGCCCCCCGAAAACGCGTGGGGAAGCCTGTCGAGGTATTCCGGACGAATCCCGACCTGCAGCGCCAGATCCTCAGCAAGCTGGCGACGTTCACGTACGCTGCTGCGTTTTTGCACCCACACCGGCTCGGTGATAATCCGCCAGACCGGCAAGCGCGGATCGAGCGACGAGAGCGGATCCTGAAACACCATCTGCATATCGCCAGCATGGTGTGTCCGCTGGCAAACGCCGGTACTGGGTTTGAGCATCCCCATCAGCAGCTGCGCCAGCGTGCTTTTGCCGCAGCCGGACTCTCCGACAATGCCCAGCGTTTCGCCCCGATGGAGCTGGAGATCCAGCCCGTTGAGGGCGTGAACCTGCTCGGTAACGCGCCCAAGCCAGTTTTTGCGCGCGGTAAAGTTCACGTGCACGCTGTTCAGTTCCAGCAGAATGTCAGACATGGTGTGCCCCCTGTTGCGGGTACCAGCATGCCGCCTGTTGACCTTCAGCGCCATGTGGCATCAGGCGGGGCGTTTCGCCGCATTTCGCGCCAGCGGCAAAGCAGCGCTCGCGAAATGCACACCCGCGCGGAAGTTGGCTGAGGTTGGGTACCGTGCCGGGAATGGCGGGTAGAACATCGCGAGGTTGGCCGTTTTCCGGTGCGCACTGTAGCAGGCCGATGGAATAGGGATGAACGGGATGATGAATTAACGTCTGCGTGGCACCGCTCTCTATCACGCTACCTGCATACATCACGTACATCCGGTCACAAAGCTGCGATACCACCGCCATATCGTGGCTGATAAACAGCACCGAGGTACCGCTGGCGCGCGCTTTATGCTTCAGTAACCGCAGCACCTGCAGCTGGACGGTCACATCCAGCGCGGTGGTGGGCTCATCCGCAACGATAAGCTCCGGCTCGCAGGAGAAGGCAAGGGCAATCATCACCCGCTGACGCATGCCGCCGGAAAGCTCAAACGGATAGCGCTCCATCACTCTGGCCGCGTCGGGAATTTGCATCTCCTCCAGCAGGCTGATGGCTTTTTGCTGTGCCTCCCGTCGGGAAAGGGACTGATGCTGGCGGATCACCTCCACCATCTGTTTGCCGATGCGCCGGGTGGGATTGAGGGCCGTCATCGGCTCCTGAAAAATCATCGCCACCTTCGCGCCGCGCCACTGGCGAAGCTGTTTTTCCGTGGCGTTCAGCACGTCTTCACCCAGCAAAGTGACCTTTCCGTGATGAACACGGTAGCTGCCTTCCGGCAGCAGGCGCATCGCCAGCATCGCCGTCACCGATTTGCCCGAGCCGGACTCGCCCACCACGCCGACGATTTCCCCGCGTTTGATCTCCAGCGAAACGTGGTTAAGCGCATGAACGTCTCCGCGAAAAATCGGGAAGCTCAGGTGTACATCTTCTATCGCTAAAACGGCATCACTCATCACTGCTTTCCTCCCGATTTCGGATCCAGCAGGTCGCGGATCCCATCGCCAAACAGGTTAAAACCGACAGCGGTGATCAGAATCGCCGCGCCCGGAAAGGCGCAGTACCACCACTGGTCAAGCACGTAGTTGCGGCCAACGGCGACCATCGCACCCCATTCGGCGGTGGGTTGCTGCGCGCCTAAACCAATGAAGCCCAGCGTGGCGGCCATCAGGATCGCGCTGCCGATATCCAGTGAGGCCTGCACAATCAGCGGCGGCAGGGCGTTGCGCAGGATGTGCCAGCTGATCAAGTGCCATCGCGAAGCGCCAAAGGTACGTGCGGCCTGCACGTAGGTAAACTGGCGCACCACCAGCGTTTGCCCGCGCGCCAGGCGGACATAAAACGGAATGCGCACAATCGCAATCGCCAGCATGGCGTTAAACAGGCTCGGGCCGAGCGCGGCGGCCAGCGCCATCGTCAGCACCAGCGAAGGGATGGAGAGCATAATGTCCATGATCCGCATGATAATGGCGTCACCGCGTCCGCCCAGCACGCCGGACAGACAGCCGAGCAGCGAGCCAATACCGCCCGCGATCGCCACCACGGCTAACCCTGCGGTTATGGACTGCTGGCTGCCAATCAGCACCCGGCTGAACAGATCGCGGCCCACTTCATCGGTGCCAAACCAGTGTTGCGCAGACGGTGCCTGCAGGCGGGCGGTCAGGTCGAGCGCGTTCGGGTCGTGCGGTACGATCCACGGTGATGTCACCATCAGCGCCAGCATCAGCAGCATTATTACGCCGCCAATCAGCGTGAGCGGGCTTTGGCGCAGCATCCAGAACAGCTTTGCCCAGTTGATGCGCTGCTTTGCGGGTTTTACGGGGACGGACGTTTCCTGAGTTAACATCATTCGGCACCTCCGCGCCCGATTCGTGGGTCAATCCACAGATAAAGCAGATCCACCACCAGATTGACGAAGACATACGCCAGCGACACCACCACCGCGAAGCCCATTACTGCCGGGAAATCCAGCGCCTGAATAGAGGTCACCACCCAGGCACCCATTCCCGGCCAGGCAAAGACGGTTTCGGTCAGCACCGCACCGTAAAGTAGATCGCCCAGCGCCAGCCCGAGCACCGTAATTGACGGGATCATCGCATTGGGCAGGGCATAGCGCAGGACGATGTACCAGCCCGGCAGGCCGCTGGCGCGGGCGGTGCGGATATAATCCTCGCTAAGCTGCTCCAGCATCGCCGAGCGAACCTGTCGCGCTACAATCCCCAGGTGAACAAACGCCAGGGTGAGCGAGGGGAGAATCAGGTGCTGCAGCGCGTTGAAGAACACCTCGCCGTTGCCCTCCAGCAGCGCATCCAGCAGATAAAACCCGGTCACGTGCATGGGCGGATCGAGCCAGTCATCCAGCCTGCCGCCGCCCGGGAGAATTTGCAGTTGTCCGTAGAACAGCACAATCACCCCCAGCCCCAGCCAAAACGCGGGCGTGGAGATGCCGGTCATCGCCATCAGCCGCACCAGGTGGTCCAGCCAGCGGTTACGGTAGACCGCGGATAAAATGCCCAGCGGCACGCCAATCACCAGCGCCAGCAGCAGGGAGCAAAAGGCCAGTTCCAGCGTGGCGGGAAAAAAGGCCTTCAAATCTTCCGCCACCGGCCGCCCCGTGCGGATGGAAGTGCCTAAATCACCGTGCGCCAGCGCGTCCACGTAGCGACCAAACTGGACCCAGAGCGGCTGGTCCAGCCCCAGCTGCTGGCGGATGCTCTGGACCATTTCGTCGCTGGCGCGATCACCGGCCAGCAGGCGGGCCGGATCGCCGGGGATCATGTGTGAAATAACAAAGGTGATAATACAGACACCGGCCACCACCAGGAGTAACCCCCAGCAGCGCTGGCGCAGAATGCTCCAGAACGTCATACATTTTCCCCCGGCGAGAGCCGCTACTTGCTCATGGTGGCGATGTTAAACACCTGCTCGAGCATCGGATTAAAGGTGAAGCCTTTGACCTCTTTGTTCATCGCCAGCTGGTAGTTTTTCTGGAACAGATAAACGTAGGCCGCCTCGTCAATCACCACTTTTTGCGCCTGCTGGTAGTCTTTGGTGCGCTCGGCCTGGTCAGTGGTTTTCAGCGCCGCCTGAAGCAGGGCATCGACCTCTTTGTTCTCATAGAACGAGCGGTTGCCCGGCAGCCCTTTTTTGTCCGATTCGAACCAGTAGTTCATGAACATATACGGGTCGGCAAAGTCCGGGCTCCAGTTGCCGATGGCGATGTCGTAATCGCCTTTGCCCACGCGGTCGCGCATGGTGGCGTTGGCCAGTTTCTCCAGCTTGACGTTAATCCCGAGCTTGCCGAGGCTCGCCTGAGTGGAGAGGGCGATCGGCTCCCAGTTCGGATCGTTGTCGGAATAGAGGAACGTCAGGCTGGCGGGTTTATCCTTCACTTTTTCCAGCGCTGCTTTGGCTTTGGCCTCGTCAAAGCTGTACTGCATGGCGGTGGCGTCATAGCCCCACATGCCGTCCGGGATCGGCCCGCGCATCTGCTTGCCGTTGCCGCTCAGAATACCTTTCACCATCCCCTGATAGTCCGTCGCCCAGGAGACTGCCCGGCGTAAATCAGCCTGGTTCATCGGCGCTTTGCTGTTGTTCAGATAGAGATAGGTCACGCGCAGGGACGGGTATTCCGCGACGGTCACTTTGCCTTCCTGCTTGAGGGCGGAAAGCTGATCCACCGGCAGAGAGTCGGCGATGTCCAGATCGCCACGGGAAAGCTGCAGGCGGCGCGATGCGCTCTCGCCAATGATCTTCACCGACACGCGCTTAAAATGCGGCTTGTCGCCCGGCCAGTGTGGGTTCGGTACCAGCACCAGCTGCTGGCCTTTCTGCCAGCTTTTCAGCATAAACGGGCCAGATCCCGCCGTGTTCTGCGCCAGAAAACCGCGTGCATCATCGGCGAAATTGGCTTTCAGCGCCGCCGGGTTAATGATGGAGGCCCCGTCGTTCGCCAGCGTATAGAGGAAGGGGGCAAACGGCTGGCTGAGGGTAAATTTCACCGTGTGTTCATCAACCGCATCAATCTTGAGATCTTTCGGGAAGGCTTCCGACGGGCCCTGAGCGATTTTCAGCAGACGTTCGAAGGAAAGCTTGACCGCCTCGGCGGTGACCGGCGTACCGTCGGAGAATCTGGCGTTGTCCGTCAGGGTAAATGTCCACTCTTTCTGGTCGTCGGACGCTTTCCAGCCCGTCGACAGATCGCCTTCCACCTCGGTCGTGCCCGGCTTGTATTTCACCAGACGTTGATAGGACGGGTAGGTGACCGTCCAGTCGTTGTTATCAATTGTCACCGCCGGGTCGAGGGTTTGCGGATCGGCCGCCTTACCAATCACCAGCATATCTTTGGGGACGGCTGCCAGTGCAGCGGTAGAAGTTAACGCCAGCGTAGCGGCGATCAGCGTGGTCAGAAGCGTTTTTTTCATGGCCGGGCTCCAGTATTAACGTGCAGCGTGTGTGGTCGAAAAACAGGGAAATTGATCGTCTAACAGCGGGTAGCCTGCGGCGTTTGGCAGCTCGAAATGCCACCATTCGCTGCTGATGCCCACGAATCCGCCGCCAAACATAATGGCGTTGAGCAGCAGGCGGTTGCGCTGTGCCTGCGGCGGTACGGAAGGGTGATACGGATGCGAGCGGTCGTGCATTTCGTCAAACCCGGCGCCCATATCCAGCACGTGACCCCGTTCATCCATCAAGGTGACGTCGATGGCGGTCCCCCGGCTGTGGTTCGAGCCAATGGCCACATCAACCACGTATTCCGGGTTTGGGCAGGCATCCCACAGCTGCGCCTGGGCCTCCTGCGGACGGTAGGCGTCGTAGACCACCAGTTTCAGTCCGGCCAGGGTAGCAATGCCGATCGATTTCGCTAACGCGGTAGCCGCATCGGTATGCAGCAAGCATCGCGCTTCCTGATAAATCGGCCTGCCGGTGATGTTGTCATCGGTGGCGTATTTAAGATCGATATGCAGCGCGGGAAACGTCTTCGCCACATCAACCAGTTGATACTCGTCGGACATTGATCCACTCCTTTAGCGTTCGAATTGACCAAACTCTTGTTGTAGCTGCCGGTTTACCGCGAGGCGTTCCGGCAGCGCTTCACCCAGTGCTTCCACCACGCCCGAGAGCAGCAGGTTGAACAGGCAACTGACGGGGGCAAGTGAATCCCAGAAGTGTCCGGTATCGGTTTTCACCTGCAGTAAATCGATAGGGTAATCCCGCGCCCACGGACACCAGATATCGGTAATGAGCGCCATCGGAATGCCTTTTTCACTCGCGACGCGACAGTACTGACGGGCGATAGCGGAGTAGGCGCGGGTATCGGTCAGCACCACGTAGGGGTTCGCAAATCCGGAGTTCAGGGACTCCACCCAACTGCCGGATAACCCTTCTGAGTAGCTCACGCGCGGGCGCAGATATTCCAGATGGCTGAAGAACGCATTAGCGATCCCGCGCGTCGACTGAATACCCAGCACAAAAACCGCGTCTGCACGGGCAAGCTGATGGACCACCTGCCTGAAGGCCTCGCTTTGCGCCAGCTGGTACACCTGCGTAATCGCGTCGATTTCCAGGGAAAGCGAGTGCTGAACGCGGTCCGACAGCGGTTGCTGCTGCTGCCACGAGTCAAGACGCTCGTTCATGCCCCAGGGCTGATAAGGGTCGCGCAGGCTTTTTTTGGCATCGTCCAGATTGCGGTAGCCCAGCTTGCGCAGGAAGCGCCCGACGGTGATCCCGCTGGTCCCGGTAATCAGCGCCACGCTTTCTGCCGTTTCAAAGGGGATCTGCGCGGCGTGCGCCAGCATCCAGCTTGCCACCCGCTTTTCGCTTGGCGTGAGCTGACTGAAGGTCGCTTCGATACGGCTCAGCACTTCAGGTTGTGTCGTCATACCGCCTCGCTGTTAACTGGCTGTCAATTGCCGATTTTTTGTTATCTGATTAACAATGCAGGACGCGTGCCATGTTCACAGAGCGGGTAAAACCCGCTATGCAGCAAAGTTAATGCAATATTTGTTTAACCAATGATCAACATTTGTGCAGCGTAGTTCACTTTTGGTGCATTGGTCGAAGCGGAGGAGAATGATTTTGGTGAATACGTCAGTGCCTTCACATTTTTGTTAAGATTGAAGGACACTGAGCTGGAAAGGAAAATCGGCATGGCGAATTGGCCCTGGCGTGTCAGCGTGCGGCTGATCGCGTTCGCAAAGAAAAGTATCCTGGTGTTGGGGATTATCCTGTTTGTACTGCTCGCCGTGCGGGTTTATCTCTCGCAGCAGGGGCCGGAACTGCACCGCTGGCATACCTGGCGCGCGGATGAAATGTCCGTCCAGGAGATGGACAAGGCAAATTTCGCCCAGTACCTGACCCGCGAAAACGCCATTTTCAGCGCGCTGGAAAACGAGGTGACGGCGAAAACGGAAGCAGAAGAGCAGACCCCCCTTAACCGCTACAACCGCCAGAGCCTGGTATGGCCAGGACAGTTTTCACCCGATGCCAACCGTTCATTTGTGCTGATGCCAAAAGGCAAACCACGCGGAGCGGTGGTGCTGCTTCACGGACTGACGGATTCGCCTTACAGCGTAAAACACCTTGCGGTTAACTATCAGCAGCACGGCTTTGTCGCCGTTGTTCCGCGCCTGCCCGGTCATGGCACCGCGCCCGGTGCGTTAACGGATGTCGACTGGGAGATGTGGATGGCGGCGACGCGGCTTGCCGTACGTGAAGCGACGCGTCTGGCGGGAGATGCGGTGCCGCTGCATCTGGTGGGGTATTCCAACGGCGGGGCGCTGGCCATGAAGTATGCCCTTGATGCGCTCGACGCCCCGACGCTGCGCAAACCTCAGCAGCTGGTTCTGCTGTCACCCATGATTGGCGTTACGGCGTTCGCCCGTTTTGCCGGATTCGCCGGACTACCCGCGATGTTACCGGCATTTGCCAAAGCCGCGTGGCTCAACATTGCTCCAGAATATAACCCTTACAAATATAATTCGTTTCCGGTGAACGCGGCGCGACAGTCGTGGTTACTGACGCAGGCGTTGCAGCAGCAGCTTAGCCATGATGCGCAGATCCACCGCCTCGACCAGCTCTCGCCGGTGATAGCGTTTCAGTCCATCATGGACTCTACGGTCAGTACCCGGGCGGTGGTGACGGGGCTGTTCGACCAGCTTCCGGCAAACGGCAGTGAACTGGTGGTATTTGATATTAACCAGGCGGCGAGCTTCCGTCCGTTGTTTAAACCCTCTTCATGGACAGCGCTTGCCGATCTCCTGCCTGCGGCAAAAAGGCGTTACAGTGTCACGGTGGTGACCAATCGCAGGGCAGACAGTGATGACACGGTTGCTAAGATTACGCCTGCGGAGAGTACGCGTGAAACGGTAGTTCCGCTCTCCACTCCGTATCCGCAAGAGGTCTATTCGCTCTCGCATGTGGCCATCCCGTTCCCTCCTGAAGATGATCTGTATGGCCGTCATCCGGAGGTCAAAAACCGCTATGGCATTAGCCTGGGGACCATTGCGCTGTGGGGCGAGACCTCGGTTCTTAGCGTCGGGAAGGATGCGCTCATGCGGGTCACGTCGAATCCGTTTTACGACTATATGCAGGCGCGGATTAACGGGCGCATTGAGGGGAATTAATTGGTTTAATGAATAGATTAGGCCGCAAGGGGGAAGTATGTTAAACAGTAACGTTCAGACGTTTACCTTATATCCGGACCCCGATTCTGTGCTTACTACTCTCATTTATCGAAGCCAGTGGAATTTATCCTGCAGCACTGCAGAGCTCAGCGCGCTGGTTGAAAAGGCCAGGATCCGTAATACGGGGGAGAACATCACCGGTATTCTTCTCTCGAACGGAAGCGAAATTCTGCCACTTCTCGAAGGGAAGGAAGAGAGCGTGGTGAAGCTCTTCCATAAGATCCGCGAAGATAAACGGCATGCAGACGTGGTGGAACTCATGCGGGATTACGGTCCGCGCCGACGTTTCGACAACGTCGGCATGCTGCTGTTCGATCTGCAGGTCCAGTCGCAGAAAGAGGTTCTGGAATCAGTTCTGCATTACAGCAAGCTCGAGAGTTATCTGACATCTGACGATCGGGTGTTTAAATTTATCCAGTCGTTTATTACCGGCAGTAAATCGACATCGTCTGGCTCGCATTACGAACCGGAGAAATGGACGCTTTCCCGCGAGAGCACGGTTTTTCGTCACGGCCTGGGGCTGTTTGCCGATCAGCCCTGCCAGTTTGCCCTTCAGCCGATTGTCGAGCCCTCGGAAGGCAAAATTAGCTCTTTTGAAGCGCTGATCCGCGGAAATGACGGCGGAAGCCCGGAGCATTTCTTCAATGCTCTCGACCCGGATAAGATTTACGAGGTCGATCTGCAAACCAAAGCCTATGCCTTCGCGCTGGCCGAAAAACTGGGGATCGGGAGTCACAAACTTGCAGTGAACCTGCTGCCAATGTCGCTGGTGAATGTGCCTGGCGCGGTTGAGTTTTTGGTCGAACAGATCGGCAGGTACGGTTTACAGCCTGAACAGGTCATCATCGAAGTGACCGAAAACGAGATGATTTCCGGTTTCAATCAGTTTAACAGCGCCATTAAACAGCTGCGTGCAGAAGGGATTGGTCTGGCCATTGACGATTTTGGCTCTGGCTATGCCGGACTTTCTCTGCTGACCCGATTCCAGCCGGATAAAATTAAAATCGACCGGGAGATTGTCAGCAATATTCACCTAAGCGGTCCGAAGCAGGCGATTGTGCGCTCAATCATCAGCTGCTGTACCGACCTTGAAATTACCCTGGTGGCCGAAGGCATCGAGAAGCTCGAAGAGTGGTTCTGGCTTGAGTCTGCCGGAATACGCCGTTTTCAGGGCTTTTTGTTTGCACGCCCACAGCTGAATGGCGTATCTGATATTAACTGGCCGCATATGACGCGGTGATCGCACATTCCATACATTTCCTCCTCGACTATTTCCCCCTCATGCCAGGCTGTGCTTAAATAGCTAAAACGGTTTAACATTGTTTAGCAAAGAGGATGACATGAAAAAGATCTGGGTTCTTGGTGATGCCGTAGTGGATCTCCTGCCAGATGGGGAAGGCAGGTTATTGCAATGCCCTGGCGGCGCACCGGCAAACGTGGCGGTTGGCGTTGCGCGGCTGGGGGGAAACAGCGCGTTTATCGGCAGAGTGGGCGACGATCCTTTTGGCCGCTTTATGTATCAGATATTAGCTGATGAGAAGGTTGAGGTGCGGCAGATGCGCCTTGACCCTGCGCATCGTACCTCCACAGTGGTTGTCGATCTGGATGACCATGGCGAACGCTCGTTTACCTTCATGGTGCGCCCGAGCGCCGATTTGTTTCTGGAACCCGCCGATCTGCCGTCCTTCAGCGCCGGTGAGTGGCTGCACGTCTGCTCCATCGCCTTAAGCGCAGAACCGAGCCGCTCAGCGGCGTTTCAGGCGATGACCTCCATCAGGGAGGCGGGTGGTTACGTCAGTTTCGACCCCAATATTCGCCCGGATCTCTGGGCTGATGAGAACGAACTTCGCCGCTGCCTCGAACTGGCTTTGCAGCACGCAGACGTGGTCAAACTCTCCGTTGAGGAGCTGACGTTTTTAACCCATGACGCTGAGGTAAAAACCGGGCTGGAGTCACTTATGCGCCGCTGTCCGGCCTGTCTGGTTCTGGTCACGCTGGGCAAAGAGGGCGTTATCGCCTGGCATGATGGCGCCGTGAAACACTATCCGGCAACCTCCGTGGAGTGTGTCGATACGACCGGAGCAGGTGATGCCTTCGTGGCCGGTCTTCTCTACGGACTGGCCGCCGGTCAGGAACTTGTCCCGGTCATCGGACTCGCGCAGCGCTGCGGCGCGTTAGCCACGACGGCGAAAGGCGCAATGACCGCGCTGCCTTACCATCACGAACTGTAATTCCCCCCATGGCCGCCCGTCGGCGGCCTGAATTGTCGCCTCGATCACACAAACTAAATCGGTTTAGCAAAAAACATTGCCGATCCAAATTTCACCGGTTTAGTATCAGCAACCTAAACCGGTTTAGCAATTTAGCACTTTTTATAAATTCTTTTAGGGATGCGACAAAATGTATAAAAAACGCAGACTTGCCGTGATGATAGGCATGCTGGCCGGCAGTACCTCTGTTTTTGCCCAAACGGATATGACAAGCATTGAAGCGCGCCTTGCCGCGATGGAGCAGCGCCTCCAGGCTGCGGAAACCCGCGCACAGGTTGCCGAGAAACGCGCCACGGCGGCGGAGCAAAAAACGCAGCAGCTGGTGGCGGCACAGCAGCAGGCGCAAACCACCACTCAGGCGGTGGCGCAACGTACGACGGTGCTGGAGAAAAAAGCCGACCAGAGCAGCGGGTTTGAGTTCCACGGCTACGCCCGTTCGGGGCTGCTGATGAACGACGCGGCCTCCAGCAGTAAAAGTGGGCCATACCTGACGCCAGCCGGGGAAACCGGTGGTGCGGTAGGGCGTCTGGGTAACGAAGCAGACACCTACGTTGAGCTGAACGTGGAGCACAAACAGACGCTCGACAGCGGGGCGACCACCCGCTTCAAGGCAATGCTTGCCGACGGTCAGAAGACCTATAACGACTGGTCCGCCGATACCAGCGATCTCAATATTCGTCAGGCCTTTGCCGAACTGGGAAATCTGCCAGATTTTACCGGCGCGCTAAAGGGCAGCACCTTCTGGGCGGGTAAACGATTCGATCGCGATAACTTTGACATTCACTGGCTGGACTCCGACGTGGTGTTTCTCGCCGGGACCGGCGGCGGCGTGTATGACGTGAAGTGGAACGAGAACCTGCGCAGCAACTTCTCGATTTATGGCCGCAACTTTGGCAGCGAAGAGGAGATCGACAATAACGTTCAGAATTACATCCTCAGCATGAACCACTTCGCCGGTCCGCTCCAGGTCATGGTCAGCGGCTTACGCGCGAAGGATAATGACGACCGTAAAGACAGCAGCGGCGATCTGATTAAAACCGATGCGGCGAACAACGGCGTGCACGCCCTGGTCGGCCTGCATAACGAGAGTTTCTACGGGCTGCGTGAAGGTTCCGCCAAAACGGCGCTGCTCTACGGCCACGGTCTGGGCGCTGAGGTTAAAAGCATCGGTTCGGATGGCGCGTTGCTGTCGGAAGCCGATACCTGGCGCTTTGCAAGTTACGGTGTCACGCCGCTCGGCGGTGGCTGGCATATCGCGCCTGCCGTGCTGGCGCAGAGCAGCAAGGACCGCTACGTGAAAGGCGACAGCTATGAGTGGGTCACCCTGAATACGCGCCTGATCAAAGAGGTCACGCAGAATTTCGCCCTCGCGTTCGAGGGCAGCTATCAGTACATGGACTTAAACCCGGAAGGCTACAAGGATCGCAATGCGGTCAACGGCAGCTTCTACAAGCTGACCTTCGCCCCGACGTTAAAAGCGGGCAAGATTGGCGATTTCTTCAGCCGTCCGGAGCTGCGCCTGTTTGCCACCTGGATGGACTGGAGCAGCAAACTGGATAATTACGCCAGCGATGATGCCTTTGGCAGCAGCGGCTTCAACGCTGGCGGGGAATGGAACTTTGGGGTTCAGATGGAAACCTGGTTTTAACCCATCACGCTCCCGCCTGGCGGGAGCGTTTCGCACATCATAAAAAAGAAGTCAGGCAGAGGTATCTATGGATTTTAATCAAATCGCCCGCGAGCTTATTCCGCTGCTCGGTGGCAAGGAAAACATCGCCAGCGCCGCCCACTGCGCAACGCGTCTTCGTCTGGTGCTGGTCGATGACGCGCTTGCCGATCAGCAGGCTATCGGCAAGGTCGAGGGTGTAAAAGGCTGTTTTCGTAACGCCGGGCAGATGCAGGTCATTTTTGGCACGGGCGTGGTCAACAAGGTTTACGCGGCGTTTATTCAGGCGGCGGGTATCAGTGAATCCAGCAAGTCGGAAGCGGCGGATATCGCGGCGCGCAAGCTCAACCCGTTCCAGCGCATCGCGCGTCTGCTCTCCAATATTTTTGTGCCGATTATCCCGGCGATTGTGGCCTCGGGTCTGCTGATGGGGCTGCTCGGGATGGTGAAAACCTACGGCTGGGTTAACGCGGACAACGCGCTCTACATCATGCTGGACATGTGCAGCTCGGCGGCGTTTATCATTCTGCCTATCCTGATTGGCTTCACCGCCGCACGCGAATTTGGCGGCAACCCCTACCTGGGGGCCACGCTTGGCGGGATCCTGACGCACCCGGCGCTGACCAACGCCTGGGGCGTGGCGTCCGGCTTCCACACCATGAACTTCTTCGGGCTTGAGATCGCCATGATTGGCTATCAGGGCACGGTGTTCCCGGTGCTGCTGGCCGTCTGGTTTATGAGCATCGTCGAGAAAAATCTGCGCCGCGCGATCCCGGACGCGCTGGATCTGATTTTGACGCCTTTCCTGACCGTGGTGATCTCCGGCTTTATTGCGCTGTTGATTATCGGCCCGGCAGGGCGCGCGCTGGGAGACGGCATCTCCTTTATCCTGAGCACGCTCATTGAACACGCGGGCTGGCTGGCCGGGCTGCTGTTTGGTGGGCTTTATTCGGTGATTGTGATCACCGGTATTCACCACAGCTTCCACGCCATCGAGGCCGGGCTGCTGGGTAACCCGTCGATTGGTGTTAACTTCCTGCTGCCTATCTGGGCCATGGCGAACGTGGCGCAGGGCGGTGCCTGTCTGGCGGTGTGGTTCAAGACCAAAGATGCCAAAATCAAAGCCATTACCTTACCCTCGGCGTTTTCTGCGATGCTGGGCATCACCGAAGCGGCCATTTTTGGTATCAACCTGCGCTTTGTAAAACCGTTTATCGCCGCGCTGATTGGCGGCGCGGTGGGCGGTGCCTGGGTGGTGTCGGTCCATGTCTATATGACCGCCGTTGGCCTGACAGCTATTCCGGGAATGGCTATTGTGCAGGCCAGCTCGCTGCTCAACTATATTATCGGCATGGTGATTGCGTTCGGCGTGGCGTTTACCGTCTCGCTGCTGCTGAAATATAAAACGGACTCTGAATAATGACCTTCGCTTCCCGCTGGCCTGCGATATTGCAGGCCGTCATGAAGGGCCAGCCGCGCGCGCTGGCCGACAGCCATTACCCCGCGTGGCACGCCGCGCCGGTTACGGGGCTGATGAACGATCCCAACGGGTTTATCTGGTTTGCCGGGCGCTACCACCTGTTTTATCAGTGGAATCCGCTGGAGTGCGATCATCGCTACAAATGCTGGGGACACTGGAGTTCAGCGGATCTGGTGCACTGGCAGCATGAGCCGCTGGCGCTGATGCCGGATGAAGAATATGACCGCAACGGCTGCTACTCCGGCAGCGCCGTGGACAACGGCGGCGAACTGACGCTGTGCTACACCGGCAACGTGAAGTTTGACGACGGCAGCCGCACCGCCTGGCAGTGCCTGGCCGTCGAACAACCGGACGGAAGCTTTAAAAAACGGGGCCCGGTGCTGCCGCTGCCGGACGGTTATACCGGACACGTCCGCGACCCGAAGGTGTGGCAACACGACGGGGAGTGGTACATGGTGCTGGGTGCGCAAGACGTGCAAAAGCACGGCAAAGTGCTGCTGTTCACATCCAGTGATTTACAGCGCTGGCAGCCTTGCGGCGAGATTGCCGGTCACGGCGTCAACGGCCTGTCGGACGCGGGGTATATGTGGGAGTGTCCGGACCTGTTCGCCCTCGACGGGACGCACGTGTTGATCTGCTGTCCGCAGGGGCTGGAGCGCGAGCCGCATCGCTACCTCAATACCTATCCGGCGACCTGGATGAGCGGGGCGTTTGACTACCAGCGCGCGACGTTTGATCACGGCGAGCTACATGAACTGGACGCCGGGTTCGAGTTCTACGCCCCGCAAACCACGCTGGCGGAAGACGGTCGGCGTATCCTCATTGGCTGGATGGGTGTGCCGGACGGGGAAGAGATGCTCCAGCCGACGCGGGCCCATGGCTGGATCCACCAGATGACCTGCCCGCGTGAACTGCGGTATCGCGACGGCAGGCTGTGGCAAACGCCCGTTCGTGAACTGGAAACGCTGCGCGAGACCGAATGTCAGTGGCAGGGTGCTGCCCGCGGTGCGCCCGTTCTGAATGCGACGAGTCTTGAGTTTGAGCTGGAAACGGCGTGTGTGAATGTGGATTTTGCCGGCGCGATGCGCCTTCGCTGGGATGAGAAGGGGCTGCGTCTTGAACGCGCCAGCCTGAAAAATGGCGAAACCTTGACTCGCTACTGGCTGGGTGACGTTAACCATTTACGCGTGCTGTGCGACCGTTCCAGCGTTGAGATTTTCATCAATCATGGCGAAGGGGTGATGAGCAGCCGCTATTTTCCTGCTCATCCGGCTCAGGTGTGCTTCGAAGGTGCGTCCGACATCACATTACGCTACTGGTCGCTGCGCCGCTGCATGATAGAATAGGGGTTTTGGCAGCCGGATCTAAGTCGTTGTGAGAAAAACAAAACGCGTCACAATTAAAGACATCGCGGAGCTGGCGGGGGTTTCAAAAGCCACCGCCAGCCTGGTACTGAACGGACGCAGCAAAGAGCTTCGGGTGGCGGAAGAGACCCGCGATCGCGTTCTGGCAATTGCCAAAGAGCATCACTATCAGCCGAGCATTCACGCCCGTTCGCTGCGTGATAACCGCAGTCACACCATTGGTCTGGTGGTCCCGGAGATCACCAACTACGGTTTTGCCGTCTTTTCTCACGAACTGGAAACACTGTGCCGCGAGGCGGGTGTTCAGCTGCTGATTTCCTGTAGCGATGAGAATCCGGGGCAGGAGACCGTGGTGGTCAATAACATGGTGGCGCGCCAGGTGGACGGTCTGATTGTGGCCTCCAGCATGCTGAATGATGCGGACTACCAGAAACTGAGCGAACAGCTGCCCGTTGTCCTCTTTGACCGCCATATGAACGACAGCTCTCTGCCGTTGGTCATTACCGATTCGATTACCCCCACGGCGGAACTGGTGGCCGAGATCGCCCGCCAGCATCCTGATGAGTTTTATTTCCTCGGCGGGCAGCCACGGCTTTCCCCGACGCGGGACCGTCTGGAAGGCTTTAAGCAAGGTTTACGTGAGGCCAACGTCGAGCTACGTTCGGAGTGGATCATTCACGGCAACTATCACCCGAGCTCCGGCTACGAGATGTTCGCTGAGCTTTGCGCGCGCTTAGGCCGTCCGCCTAAAGCCCTCTTTACCGCCGCCTGTGGCCTGCTGGAAGGGGTATTGCGCTATATGGGCCAACATAATCTGTTGCAAAGTGATATCAGGTTAGCCAGTTTTGACGATCATTATTTGTATGATTCGCTGACGATACCGGTTGATACTATTCGCCAGGATAACCGCCAGCTGGCGTGGCACTGCTTTGATCTGATTGGTAAATTGATCGACGGTGAGGCACCGCAACCTGTGCAGCGGAAGCTGGATGCTACCCTTCAGCGGCGCTATAAGTCAGCGGTATAGCCCCGGCCAATACATCAATAACTTTAATTAATTTAAGTTTTGGAACAGCCGATAACCATAAGGAATAATTTTCCTTGAGGTATTGGTTTATGTCGTTGAAGAAGTCGTCCCTGATTGTCCTGTTCTCACTGCTTTTCTTCTTTGTTGTCAGCACTGCTACCAGCGTTGGCCTCATCATTAAAAGTAATAATTCCCTGGATAACGTGAACAAAGAGATCCAGGTTGTGCTCTCCATTATTGACCCTATCAACCATAGCCGTACGCTGCGCGTCAGGGTGATGGAGTACGTGAAGATGGTGGAAGCGGGCAATACTGCCGATGAGGCTACCAAGCTTTCTGCGGTGAAAGAGGCGCTGACCAAAGCGGACCACGCCTTTGCGGCCTTTATGGCTTCGCCGCGTCTGACGGATGAAGCCCCGCAGGTGGCTGCCTATCAGGATGCCTGGCAAAACTACCGCAACCAGGGGCTGGCTCCGCTGATCGATGCCGCCGAGGCGCACGACGTGGCCAAATTTAACGCGCTGATCCCGGAAGTCTCCCGCCTTGACCGTCAGTACGAGATCGTTCTCGACCAGGTCCTTTCCATTCATCAGAAATATGCCAAAAGTCTTAACGAGGATGCGAGCAGCAACTTTGTTTCTGGCCTGGTGATTATTGCCGTTATCGCCTGCCTGTTTGTGCTGGTGATTATTGCCGTCAGCCTGCTGATGAAGCGATTTGTCTTCGCGCCGGTTAACCTGGCCCGTGAACACTGCAGCCAGATTGCGGCGGGCAAGCTGGACATACCGGTGCCCGTGAAGGGCAGCTCCGGGAATGAAATCGATCACCTGATGGGTTCGATGGAGCAGATGCGTCAGGCGCTGCTCGCCACTATCGCCCAGGTGCGCGACGCGAGCCATACCGTCACGCACGCGGCGCAAGAGATTGCCTCCGGAAATATCGACCTGGCTTCACGCACCGAACAACAGGCATCTGCACTGACCCAGACCGCAGCCAGTATGGAAGAGCTGAGCGCGACGGTGGCGAATAATACCGATAATGTATTCCAGGCCGGGAAGCTGGTGCAGGATGCGGTGAAAAATGCCCACACCGGCGAAGCGGTGACCCGCGAAGTGATCGAAACGATGAACACCATTGCGGCGAACTCGAAGCGCATCGAGGATATTACCAGCGTCATTAACAGCATCGCCTTCCAGACCAATATTCTGGCGCTCAACGCAGCGGTTGAAGCCGCGCGCGCGGGCTCGCAGGGCCGCGGCTTTGCGGTTGTTGCCAGCGAAGTGCGAACACTCGCGCAGAAAAGCGCGGTGGCGGCCAAGGACATCGAGAGCCTGATTGCGCAGTCGGTTTCCAGCGTGAAAAACGGTGCGCAGTTGGTTAACCGCTCGGGAGACGTTATTGATTCGATTATTTCTTCGGTAAATAAAGTGAATACGCTGATGGAACAGATTTCCGTCGCTTCCGAAGAGCAGAGCCGGGGGATTGGGCAGGTCGGCCAGGCGGTGACCGAGATGGACGGCGTGACCCAGCAGAATGCGGCGCTGGTGCAGCAGTCCGCGGCGGCAGCGGCCTCGCTGGAAGAGCAGGCGCAGCAGCTTTCACGGAGTATTTCGAGCTTTAGATTGCCGGTGCAGGCGTAAGCCTTTGACATATGCCGGGTGGCGCTGACGCTTACCCGGCCTACCAAACCTGTAGGCCCGCGCAAGCGTCAGCGCCGCCGGGCAATAACCGCGAATATGCGGCCAGAGTATTTATTTCATTTTCCCCAGCAATATTTCCCGCCCTCATCCGTCTACCTCATCACAAGCCATAATCAGTTACTGTAAACGAGGTAAACACCATGAGAGATTTTGAAATGCACGTCAGAGGTCACGGACGCGGATTCGGTCGCCATCGTATGGGTAAGGGTTTAGTCATCGGCGCGGTGATTTTCATCGTGCTCGGCCTGCTGGTGATGACCCTGTGGAACGCTTTACTTCCCGCCATCCTCGGCGTGAAAGCCATCGGCTTCTGGCAGGCGCTGGGCATTCTGCTGCTGAGCCGCATTCTGTTCGGTGGGTTAGGCTTCAGGCCTGGTATGTTCGGCGCACACCGCCGGATGCACGAGCGCTGGATGAACATGACGCCAGAACAGCGTGAAGCCTTTATTCAGCAGCGTCGCGCTGGGTTTGGACGCCACGGCCATTGTGGCTGGCGCGACCATCGTGATGAAAAGCGCGATGACAATGCGGCGAAAACACCGGAAGCAGAGTGAACGATATGAAAGCCGGTGAGGCAGGAGAATCATTACTGGTCTCGGCGCTTAATGCCTGCCGCGCCCGCCTGAAGGCATTCATTCGCGGGCGAACGGCGGTTCGCGATGACGCCGACGATATCCTGCAGGAAGTGACGTATCAGCTGATGAAAGTGGAACAGCCGGTGGAGAACGTCGCCGCCTGGTTGTTTCGTGCGGCACGCAATGAGATGACCGACCGGGCGCGGAAAAAGCGTGAGGTTTCGCTCGCTGGCTACTTTACCGCTGACGACGACGAGGATTTCCCCGAAGAGGAGTTAGCCGAAACGTTATTCGGCGTGCCGCAAACGCCGGAGGAGGAGTATCTTAAATCGCTGCTGTGGGAAGAACTCGAGCAAGCCCTGTTGGAACTGCCGCCGTCGCAGCGGGAGGTATTCGAAAAAACGGAATTTCAGGGGTACAGCATGAAAGCGCTGGCGGATGAAACGGGCGACACGGTGCAGGCGTTGTTATCCCGCAAGCACAAGGCCGTGCGATTTCTGCGTAGTCGCCTGCAGGATATCTATGAAGCGTTGACAGGGGATTGAAGTTCGACCACTCTGAAAAACAATATGTTAGAGGGATCGTTATGCTTCAACTGCCTGCAAAGAAAAAAGTGCTGTTACTTGCTGCTCTCATGGTTTCTTGGGGGCTCAAAGCGGAAGAGACGCTGCCTGATGCCGTGAAGAACTTCAGCGAGCAGCAGGATATCAAGATCCTCAAGAAGATTGAGGCCCCAGGCGGCGCACCTGCATGGCTTGGACAATACCAGGACATGGGCGTCACCCTTTTTTTAACCCCTGACGGAAAGCACGTGGTTTCAGGGTATCTATATGATGAGAAGGGAAAAAATCTCAGTGAGGCCTATTTCCAGAAAGAGATCTACGCGCCGATGGGGCGTGAAATGTGGAAAAAGCTCAATGCAGCACATCCGCTGAAAGAGGGGGCTGACGCTGCGCCGCGTAAAGTCTTTGTTTTTGCCGATCCGTTCTGCCCGTACTGCAAACAGTTCTGGGCCGAAGCGCAGCCGTGGGTGAAGGCGGGCAAGGTCCAGCTCAACACGCTGCTGGTTGCGTTTCTCAACCCCAACAGCGGGCGTAACGCCTCAGCCATTCTGAATGCCAAAGATCCGGTCTCGGCCTGGAAAGAGTACGAGCTTTCCGGTGGGAAAAAATTGCCTAAACCAGACGCTGCGGCGACGCGTGAAACCGTCGAGATCCTGCAGAAGCATCAGGCCTTAATGGACAGTCTGGGGGGGAATGCCACTCCGGCGATTTATTATCTGAATGAAGAAAACGAACTTCAGCAGGTGATGGGACTGCCGAACGAGAAACAGCTGGTAGAGATGTTCGGGCCGAAACCCTGATCGGCGCGGGCAGAAACGGCGTGTTCCTGCCCGCGTTTACCCTCTCAGCTACCCCAGCGCCCGCGGAGATAGCTTACCGCGTCCTGTGTTTGCGGCTGGTTGAGATAGTCTTCACGGAACAGGATGGTGCCATTCACGTTGGGCAGTGAATCGTTCAAATCGAGCTGTTTCTTCAGCTCAGGCACGCCGCCGTTAACCGTCCAGTCGGGCTCATTTTTAGAGGGTGCCCCCACTTTGTAAAACGCGATGCCGATGTAAAGGCGGGTATGGGTCGGTTTCACCACGTCAGCCCACCATTTGGTCAGAACATCATAGCGCGCGGCGTCACGGGCGAAGGGCCAGTAGATCTGCGGCGCGATATAATCCAGCAACCCCTGTTGAACCCATTTACGGGTGTCGGCGTAGGATTCATCATACGCGGCAGCACCGCGCGTGTCAGAGCCTGCCGGATCAAAGGAGCGGTTGCGCCAGACACCCGCCGGGCTCACACCAAACTCAACGTTGGGTTTTGCCTGTTTAATTGCACGGGAGACCTGCACGATCAACTCTTGCGTATTGTGACGTCGCCAGTCTGCTTTTGAGGCAAATCCCTCGCCATATCGCCTGTAGGTGTAGGCATCATTCAGTGTCGACCCGGGCGTTTCTGTGTAGAAATAGTCGTCGAATTGCACGCCGTCTATCGCATATTGCCTCACTACTTCTGTTACAACCTGGGTTATCCAGTCACGCACCTCCGGAATGCCCGGATCGAGGACGAAACGATCGCCTGAGGTACGGATCCATTCCGGGTGCTGTACGTAAACGCTGGAAGGGTGCAGTGACGATGTCCGGTTTAACGCGGCAATGGTCGAAGGTTTGGTGTTCGTGGAGACGCGGTATGGATTGAACCAGGCGTGGACTTTCATGCCGCGCTTGTGGGCCTCATCCAGCATAAACTGGAGCGGATCGTAGCCCGGATATTCTCCAATGGTTCCCGTCAGGGTATCCGACCAGGGCAGGATTTTAGATGACCACAGCGCCGTGCTGTCCGGCTTCACCTGAAAAAATACGGTGTTGATCCCGAGGCTTTTCAGCTTATCGAGTTTGTCCGTCAGCGCCTGCTTCTGCATCGCGATACGCTGGTCAGCACTGCGGCCATTCACCGATGCCAACGGCGGCCAGTCGAGACGAGAGACGGTCGCCAGCCAGATCCCGCGCATCGGCTCGTTTGCCTGCGGCGTCGGTTTGCTCACGGTCGGCAGAGGGGTGACCAGTGATTTGGGTGGCTTTGAGGAGCAGCTTACAAGTAAAAGTGCGCAGGCAGCCAGCGCACCAATCCGTTTTACGTGTCGCGTCATTTGCGTTTTAGCTCTTGATAATCCGACTGTTAGCCCAGGGATTAAAGGCGGGCTCCGCCTGTTCTGTGCTTACCTCATCGTTGAGGGAGTCCAGATACAGGGCTTCGACTTCCGCGCGCGCCCACGGGGTGCGGCGCAGAAATTTCAGGCTCGATTTAACGCTGGGATCTTTTCTGAAACAGTTAATTTTGATTCGGTCGCCCAACTCGCTCCAGCCATATTTCGCCACCAGGGCGTTGACCATCATCTCCAGCGTTACGCCATGTAAAGGATCGTTAGAAATGTGTGCAGTCATAGGCGTCCGGATATCTCAATGTTTATGGGGGAAGGGTTTCCGGTGAAAGGGTACAAGAAAGCAGGGGAAGCGGCAATTTAAGCGTGAGGTTCTTCACCCCTGAGGGGTGAAGAAAAAGCGTTTATTTTTTATCTTTAAACAGCTCCGGCGCCCACGGACGTGGATCCACCTCCATAAATGGCGCGCGCTCGAAGCGATCCTTCAGCGCCCACGGCACCGTGCAGTCGAAGATGGTCTTGCAGGAAATGCCGTTTCCGCGAATTGAGTTGCTGTAGTCCAGCGACTGGGACGGATCCAGCTGGTGGCCGCGGATCCCCGGTATATTCGTGATGCTGACATCTCCCTGCATGCGGGTGGTCATCGCCCACAGGATGTCGTCGCTGTCGAAAATATCCACGTCTTCGTCCACAAGAATAATGTTTTTCAGCTCCGAATAGGTGGCTAAGGCAATGAGCGCCGCCTGGCCCTGTCGTCCTTCGTCTGACGGTTGGCGTTTTTTCACCTGCAATATCCCGAGGAACTTACCGCCGCCCGCGGTATGCGCATAGACGTTTTGCAGGAAGCCCGGAATCGCCTCCTCAACGGCATTACGGATGCTGGCCTCCGTTGGCAAACCGGCCAGCGTGGTATGTTCTTCTCCGGGTCCCACCAGCGTTTGCAGGATTGCATGATGACGCATGGTCACCGCTTTCACTTTGATCACCGGCAGGGAGGGATTTGCCTCTCCGCAGTATCCGGGGAACTCCGGCATCGCGTGGCCGGTATTGGTGTGCTGATCTTCTCTTACGCGCACGCCCGGAAGCAGTTCGCCTTCGATGATGATTTCCGCCCGCGCAATGGCTTTCTCTTTCACCGCCACGCCCTGCACCAGTTCAACCGGCTGCTGGCGCAGCGCCCCGGCGACGCCCAGTTCGTTGTAGCCAAACGGCGTGGTGGGGGCCTCAAAGCACGCGCCGATATAGATGGCGGGATCGAGCCCCATGTTGATCGTCACCGGCAGCGGTTTTCCTGCATCTTCCGCCTTTTTACGGAAGACTTCGATATGCCGACCGGCGGCGAGGAACATGGAAAGCTCGTCGCGCTCCTGGACGCAGAGACGGTGGATGGTGACATCCGTGACCGAGCTATCTTCAGGATCGCTTGCCAGCACCAGCCCCAGACAGAAGAACGGTCCCGCATCGATTGGCGTGTTTGTCGGTGCCGGAAGCAGCTTGCGCAGGTCGAAATCAGGATCGTCCGCGTAGAAAACCTGCTCCTGACAGGGCGCCTGCGAGGTCGGGACGACAACGGGTGCCACCGGCTTTTTCACCGCCTGCCCAACGTGTTTTGCCAGTTCAGAAGGCTCGCAGCCCAGAAGGAGCGCCGCGCGATCGCGGCTGGCGTGCATGCCCACCAGAATGCGGGAGCCCGGATAGCCCTTCACGCTGTTGAACATCATGGCCGGACCCGTACGGGTCGGACGTTTTACCGTACCGCCCGCGCCGATATGACGATAGACCCCCGCCAGCTCCGCGTTGGGATCGACCGGATAATCGGTTTCAATATAGTGCCCTTCGTGGCGTTGAAGCAGGGCGATGGCGCTGCGGAGATCGTTGATCGGGTTTTCCATATTTTCCTCCCTCGGTTGAATACCTCCATTCTTATGGCAATGACCAATAGCATCAATTGCATCATTACTGCTAAATTGATAAGTAAATTCATATCAAAAAAGGAGGCGTTCCGTGCAGTTTCGTCAGATGCGCCATTTCATCGTCGTTGCCGAAGAGCTTCACATGCACCGGGCTGCCGAGCGTCTTAACATGGCGCAGCCGGCGCTGAGCCAACAAATCAAGGCGCTTGAGGAACGTTTGGGCGTCACGCTCTTTAGCCGGGCGAACCGCCGCTTGACCCTGACTCCCGCTGGTGAAGCGTTTCTGCTGAAAGCCAGACTCGCCATCTCCCTGACCGAGCAGGCGGTTCTGGACGCCAGGCAAACGGCAAGGGGTGAGCAGGGGTGTTAAACCTGGGCTGCGTGTCGAGCGCGATGTTCGACGGCAGGCTGCCCGCCGCGCTGCGCCAGATGCATACGCGCTGGCCGGACATCACCATGTCGCTGGTGACGGGAAATGTGCAGACGCTCTACGCTGCCGTGCAGAGCAATCAGCTGGATGTGGCCATCATACGGGCTCCCTTGCCCACGCTGCCTGACGATCTGCAGAGCCGACCGTTCACCGCCGAGAAAACGGTGCTGGCGCTGTATCGTCAGCATCCGCTGGCGGGCTCATCCGCGCTGACGCTCGCCTCCGTTAAAGATGAAAAGTGGATCTCCCTGCGCGACCCGGAGGGGATGGGGCTGGAACAGTACTTTTACAACGCCTGCAGCGGAGCGGGTTTTCAGCCGAACGTGGTACAAAACGCGACCGACGTGCCCACCGTGATAAGCATGGTCTCGGCGGGGTTTGGGCTGGCGCTGCTGCCCGCCTCGGCAAAGGCGGTGAGCGTCGAGAATGTGGTTTACGTGGACATCCTCGACCGGCTGCGGGAGAGCGAGCTGACGCTGGTTTGCCACCGGATTATCCGCTCAGAGGTGCTTAAAAAGTTTCTGCTTACCCTCGATCACACCTGACGTCCGGCGGCCAGCAGCAGCTGCTCGCGCAGCCAGATATTCGCCGGATCATGGCTATTTTTCGGGTGCCAGTACATGTTGATGGTAATCGGCTGGAGCGGCAGCGGCAGCGGCGGCGCGAAGAGATCCAGCGTGCTGGCAAACTGTTTCAGCATCCGCTCCGGCAGGGTGCACACCAGGTCGGTACCGGCCACAAGCGCAGGCGCCACGGCGTAGCTCTGCGTCGACATGGCGACGTGCCGCTGGTGGCCCAGCCCTGCGAGGGTTTGATCGACAAAGCCGGTAAACGGATCCCCCGCCGATGACACTACCAGATGAGAAAGGGCGCAGTAGGTTTCCAGATCTAACGGTCCTGTCCCGCGCGGATGGCCTTTGCGCTGTGCGGTGGCAAACGCGTCGTCGATGAGTTTGCGTCTTACCCAGCCGTCGTGGGCTCCCGCGCTCACGCCGATGTAGATATCCACATCGCCGTTTTCCAGCTGCTGCGGCAGTTCGGCCATCTGAGGCAGGGCAAAGCGCAGGCGAACGCCGGGGGCTGCTGCGCCTGCCTGGTTAAGCAGCCCGGTGCCCAGCATCAGCGCCGGGTTTTCATGCAGCGCGATAACAAAGGTCCGGCTGCTGGTTTGCGCCTCGAAGGCGGTGGGGGCAAACATCGCGCTGATGCCGCGCAGTACGCTCTCCACCTGCGGCCTGAGCGCCTCCGCTCTCGGCGTGGGTAACACCCCGCGTCCATGCGGGGAGGGAATAAACAGCGGTTCGCCAAAGAGCGAACGCAGGCGCGCGAGACGGGCGGACATCGCCGGCTGGCTGATGCCCAGCCGCACGGCCGCATGGGTGATGTTCCTGTCCTGGAGCAGGGCGTCCAGGGTCAGGAGCAGGTCTATGTCCATCTCAGTGACCCGCGTCATCTTATTTCGCGCCGCTGGCGTCCCGGTTGGTATAGGTTACCGGTACCCAGGCATAACCGCTGCTTTCGCCTTTGGTCACGTAGCCGATACCCGGGAAAGGCAGATGGGGCGCGGCCACCAGATCTTTATTTTTCACAAAGTCCGCAAACGCGTGCTGGCGCACGCCTGCCGCTTTGTTCTGATCTTCATCGTAGGTGATTGTCACGTCAGGCTGCGGGAACTGGACCGCCGCGGCGTGAATAATGTCGCCCACGAAGGTGATCTTCTCGCCTTTGCTTTCCAGGGTATAAAACGCTGAACCCGGCGTATGTCCTGGATGAACCGTGCCGGTAATGCCCGGAAGCAGTTCAGAGGTGCCGCTAAACGGCACGACCTTGCCGGCGTCCAGATAGGGCTTTAAGGTCTTCTGCGCGATGGTAAAGTAGTTCTTGCCGTAGCCGGTTTTTTTCTGGTTGTCGTCGTTAAAGAAAAAGTCGATGTCCGGTTTGCCCACGAAAACGCGGGCGTTGCTGAACACCACCTTGCCGTCTTTTACCAGGCCGCCAGAATGGTCGGAGTGGGCGTGAGTCAGCAGGACTTCAGTAATGTCCTGCGGCTTAATTCCCTGCGTGGCGAGGCTCTCAATCAGACGTCCGCCGTTGCCGGGGCCAAAAAGCTGGCCTGAGCCGGTATCCACCAGAATTTTATGTCCGGGCATCGCAATCAGGAAGGCGTTGATGGACACCTCAGCCGGGTTAGTCTGGAAATTTTTCGCCAGCAGTGCATCAATGTTTTGCGGCGTTGTCCGGCGCAGCAGCTTGTGCAGATCCTGCGCGACGCTCCCGTCGGTAAACGAGGTGACAAGCACATCGCCGACCTGAACGCTGTATCCGCCCGCCGGTTGTTTAACAACGTGCTGAGGCGTCAGTGCCGACGCCTGCAGCGCAGGGTAGAAAAGCAATGAACTGGAAATCAGCGTGGACAGAGCAAGTTTTTTCACGGTAAGCATACGAGTCTCCTTTGAAAGCGCTCATCTTACTTCTCCGTAAAATTATAAGAACCTGCCTAATAATGATAGGACCTATAAATGGGATGGATAGTAAACCGAAGGGCCGGTAAGGCGGGCGATGCCTTTCCCGGCCAGTAAAATATTATTTTTTCAGGGAGGCGTTCCAGCTGTCCAGCGTGGCTTTCGACCAAGCGCCATAAGCGGCGTTAGGTAGCACAATCCAGTCATCGCCAAAGTGCGCTTTGCTGGCTTCAACCAGCTCACGCTGCTGCTCGCTCGGCTTTTTGTTTTTAAACTGCACGGCGAAATCCGGCAGGCTGTCGCCAAACAGCATCACGATCTGCTGCTTTTTGAGGATGCTCTGGCGACGCTCTTCCTTGCTGACCGTATCCAGAAGCACGCTTTCATCGGATACCTGCGGAAGTCCGAGGGCTTTTAACGTCCTGAGCGTATCGGCTTTATTTTCCTGCATGCGGTCCGAGACATAATAGATACGGACATTGCTTTGATTCACATGGTCAAGAAACGCCTTCGCGCCGGGAATTAAGCCGGGTTTTCCCTGTTTCTCCCAGTCGCTCCAGGTGTCCCATTTTGTATAGTCGTGACACTGCTCCGTGTCGCGCACCAGCAGAGGGGTGTTATCCAGTACTGTTTCATCCAGATCCATTACCACGGCGTAATTTTCAGGCGTTTTAAGGTCTTTTACCTTTTCGTTGAAACGCTCGGTGGCAAACCGATACGTCTGCAGCTGAAGAGCCATAATCTCTGCCGATTTCTGCTGATAGCGCAGCGCCATTTCGTACGCTTTGGGTTCACACAGGTCGCGCTCAGCGGCCGTTGCCGTTGCACTCAAAACAGGTAATGCCAGCAGTAATGCCTTAGCCATTGAATTCACACTTCTTTCCTCAACACCGTGGTTAAAATCCCGAAAGCGTAATGAAATCTAATGACAGAAATATGAAGGCTGCGTTGCTACACCAGCATGTAATACCAGAACAGGGCGACTTCGTCTTTTTCCGGTAAGGCGTTGTAGAGAAAACGATCGTATCCGCCCAGGGTAAACCCGTAGTGACGGTAAAACAGACAGGCAGAGACGTTCACATTTTGTGTTTCAAGCCGTAATCCCGGCGCGTTTACGCTGCGGGCCCAGACGTGGGCGGCGGCCATCAATTTTTGCGCAGCGCCGGTTCTGCGTTTTGTTCGCTCAACGGCAATATAATCCACTGAAATAAACTTATTCCAGCCGATTGACGCAGTAATAAATCCGGCTATTTCACCGTCATCCGTTTCGGCGATAAGAAATATGGCGTCCGGGTTAACGCAGTGGTTTTCAAGGGTTTGAATGTCGAGCTCATAGGTTTTTGTCCAGGGCTCGGCGACGGCTTCAATATGCAAATCACAGTGGATAAAGGGCTCTCGCGCAATATGGCTAATGGTGAAAGAAAAGTCACAGCATTCAAGACGTACAAGGTCAGTATTTAATCCTTTTCGAATCTGCATAGTATTCCCTGTGGTGAGTTATTTCATAAAGAATAGACGAAGCGGTTAAATCCGCTGAGCTAACACACTTTTCATCCTGAACTAAGCTTGTACTTCGTTTCGCGTAAAATGCGGTCATTCGAGGACAAGGAATGGAATTCAGAACATTTCAAAAGCAGTGGGGTGCTGAGTTTATTTCCGATGACGTGGTACGTTTTCGCGTCTGGGCAGAAGGACAGAAAGAACTTACGCTACGACTTGCCGCCACCGACGTGCCGATGACGGCAACCGGCGACGGCTGGTTCCAGGCTGATGTGCCCGGCGTCGCGCACGGCGCAGAGTATCAGTTTGTTCTTCAGGACGGCATGACGGTGCCCGATCCCGCCTCGCGCGCGCAAAAAGGGGACGTTAACGGCCCCTCCGTGGTGATCGATCCCCGACGCTATCAGCCAGTCAACCGGGACTGGAGCGGGCGTCCGTGGGAAGAGACGGTTATTTACGAACTGCACGTTGGCACCTTTACCCCGGAGGGAACCTTCCGGGCGGCCATCGACAAGCTGCCGTATCTGGCAGAGCTCGGAATTACCCAGCTTGAACTGATGCCCGTCTCTCAGTTTGGCGGATCCCGCGGGTGGGGCTATGACGGCGTGCTGCTGTACGCTCCGCACGCCGCCTACGGTACGCCGGAGGATTTTCACGCGTTTATCGACGCCGCGCACGGACTGGGGCTTTCGGTGGTGCTGGATATTGTGCTCAACCACTTCGGCCCGGAAGGGAATTATCTGCCCTTGCTGTCGCCCGCATTTTTCGATGCGGATCGGATGACGCCGTGGGGCAACGGCATCGCTTACGAGCGCGAACCGGTGAGGCAGTACATCACCGATGCACCGCTTTACTGGCTGACGGAATATCGTCTGGATGGCCTGCGGTTTGATGCCATCGATCAGATCAAAGACACCTCGGATACGCATATTCTTGAGGAGATAGCCGAAAAGATCCGAGAAGCGATCCCGCACCGTCACGTTCACCTGACCACGGAAGACAGCCGCAACGTGATTTTCCTGCATCCGCGAGATGAACAGGGAAATACGCCACTGTTCACCGCCGAGTGGAATGATGACTTCCACAATGCCGCCCACGTGTTCGCCACCGGAGAAACACACGCCTACTACCAGGATTTTGCCTTTGAGCCGGAGAAAAAGTTCGCCCGGGCGCTGGCGGAAGGCTTTGTCTACCAGGGCGAGATTTCTCTGCAAACCGGTCAATCGCGCGGCGTGGAGTGCCACACCCAGCCGCCACCGTTCTTCGTCGATTTTATTCAAAACCACGATCAGACCGGGAATCGCGCCCAGGGGGAGCGGCTCATCACGCTGGCGGGCGCGGAAAAGACCCGCGTGCTGCTGGCGACGCTGCTTCTTTCACCCCATATCCCGTTGCTGTTTATGGGCGAAGAGTTCGGAGAAACCCATCCGTTTCTGTTCTTCACCGATTTCCATGGCGAACTGGCAAAAGCCGTACGGGAAGGGCGCGCGAAGGAGTTTACCGGCCATGCCGGGCACGATGAAACCGTCCCCGATCCTAACGATTTGAACACGTTTGTTCGCTCAACGCTCGACTGGGATAAGCTGTCACAGGAGGAGGGAAAATCATGGCTGCGCTTTACCCGAAGCCTGCTCACGCTGCGACATCGCCATATCGTCCCGCTGCTGCGCCAGGGCGGAACCGTTGAGGGCAAGATCCTGCATACGGCGCACGGCAGGGTCGCGGTGAGCTGGCAGTTCCCGCAGGGGACGCTGTCGCTGGCGCTGAATATTGGCAAAAAACCTGCCCCAATGCCCGAACTGGCCGGAGAAACTCTCTTTAGCTGGCCGGAGACGGGAGACATTTTGCCGCCGAACAGTATTGTTGTTCGCTTTGCTGATGGAGAAGCCGCGTTATGATCCCTTCCGCCACGTACCGCATACAGTTTCGCAATGGCATGACGTTTGACCGGGTGGTTGCTCTGATCCCGTATTTCCGCGATCTCGGCATTAGCCATCTCTATGCGTCACCTGTTTTTACCGCGACAACGGACTCCACCCACGGCTATGACGTCACCGATCCCAACGAAATTGACCCCGCAATAGGCGGGCGAGACGGTTTTAACCGCATGGCCGCGGCGCTCAGGCAGGCTGGCATGGGGCTGATACTGGATATTGTCCCTAACCATATGTCGACCTCGCTGGAAAACCGCTGGTGGCGAGACGTGATTGAGCATGGCAAACAGAGCCGCTACGCACGTTATTTCGATATCGACTGGTCGCGACCGCTGACGCTGCCGTTTCTTGGCGATACCTTTGAGGCGGAGCTGGAGAAGGGTGCAATCAGGCTTCATCGTGACAGTGTCACGAATAAGGCCGCGATGGTCTATTACGACACCGCCTATCCGCTTAACCCGGGTACCTGGGACGAGAACAAAAGCATCGCCGAACTGCACGAGGCCCAGAGCTGGCGGCTGATGTCATGGCGCGAAGCACCGAAGCAGCTTTCGTGGCGACGCTTCTTTGAGATAACCGGGCTGGTCGGCGTCCGGGTTGAAGACGAACAGGTTTTTCACGACACGCACCGCCTGATCCTCGAGCTGGTTCACGACGGGACCGTTGACGGCCTGCGCATTGACCATATTGACGGGCTTGCGGATCCGCTGGAGTATCTGCAGCGCCTGCGCCAGGCCACCGGGCCAGACTGTTACATCACGGTGGAGAAAATCCTCGCGAAGGGAGAACAGCTCCCGGCCGAGTGGCCCGTGTCCGGCACGACGGGGTATGAATTCATCGCGTCGCTGGCGGAGGTGTTGGTGGATGACAATAGCCTGGCGCGTCTGGAGAAAGTCCATAACGAGACGCTGGGCGTTACGGTCGATCGGCAAAACGCGCTGCGGGATGCCAAAGGGCTGATGACCGACCGCAACTTCGAAGGGGAATTCACCACGCTTCTCAACCTCGCCCGCGATTTGGCTCAGCACAACGGCGTTGAGATACAGACGGATGATATTCACCATGCGTTACGCGAACTGCTTATCGCCTTTCCGGTTTACCGCACCTACGGGACGGCGGAGGGGTTAACGCCTTCTGACGTTACGCTGTTGAGCCGCGTTGTCGCCAGTGTGAACGCTTCAGAACCCGCGCTGAGCCTGATCGTGCGTATTCTGACCGGCGATCTGCCGGAGCGTGACCGCGATTCGGCCACCCTGTTCAGGACCCGTTTCCAGCAGTTGACCGGGCCGCTGATGGCGAAGTCCGTGGAAGACACGCTATTCTTCCGCCACAACCTGGAGCTTGCGCTTAATGAAGTGGGGGCCGACCCGACGCCGCGCGCCTTCTCGCTATCGCGTTTCCATCAGGAGATGCGCATCCGTCTTGCCCGTCAGCCCGACGCGCTGCTGGGCACCTCGACGCACGACACCAAGCGCGGGGAGGATGCCCGGGCGCGCCTGTACACGCTGACCGAAGCGCCCGAGCAGTGGGGCGAAAATCTGGCCCGCTGGCGGCAGATGAACCAGACGCACGTGCGTTTCCTTAACGACGGTACCGCGCCGAACGCCGCTGATACCTGGATGATTTATCAGGCGCTGGCTGGCGTCTGGCCTGCCACACTCTCACCCGACGACTGGGACGGGCTGCAAACCCTTGAAGCGCGTTTCCTCGGTTTTATTGAAAAAGCGCTGCGCGAGGCCAAGCAGCGAACCGACTGGATAGACAGTAACGAGAGCTACGAAAACGTGGTGATGGACTATGTTCGTCATCTGCTGTCGCCCGACAACACGCTGTTCCTGCATGATTTCAGTGAAACCTTACAGCCGTTTGTTCGAGCGGGCCTGATGAACAGCCTGAGCCAGACGGTGATTAAACTTACCGCGCCCGGCGTACCGGACATCTATCAGGGCAGCGAAGCGCTCAACTTTAGCCTGGTTGACCCGGATAACCGACGCGAACCGGACTTCGCCGCGCTGGTGCAAAACCTCAGTACGGCGAACTCCACGGTATTTAACGACGAACAGTGCTGGCGGGACGGACGCGTGAAGCAGTATGTCACTGCCACGCTGCTGCGGCTGCGTCCGCACTACCCGTCGCTGTTCCGCTACGGCGACTGGCTGCCGCTTAAAGTGACCGGTGAGCGTGAGGAGCATCTGATTGTGTATGCACGCGTGAAGGACGACGAGGCGCTGATTGTTGCTGTGCCGCGCCTGGTTTTCACAATCACCAGTCACGAAAAACTGTGGGTCAATACCTCGGTAGCCATACCCGAAGAGCTGGTCGGGAAGCGCTATCGCGATGTGTTCAGCGGTGAAAGCCGCGTTCTGCAAGAGACGCTGGATCTAACGTCAGAAAAGGGATGTGCATTGGTTCTGCTTACCTGCGAATAATCGTGGAGAACGAAAATGGCAAAGGATAACAGGTTTGAAATTCGGGCCGGTCACGGCCAGCAGTTGGGCGCAAACTACGACGGAAAAGGCGTGAACTTTGCGCTCTTCTCCGCGCACGCAGAGCGGGTGGAGCTCTGTCTGTTTGACCCGTCCGGCAAAACGGAAATTGCCCGGCTGGAACTCCCGGAATATACCCATGAAGTCTGGCACGGCTACGTGCCCGATCTAAAGCCTGGCGCGCTGTACGGCTATCGCGTCTATGGTCCTTATGACCCGGAAAACGGCCACCGCTTCAACCCGCATAAGCTGCTTATCGACCCGTACGCGCGTGAACTGGTGGGCGATATCGACTGGAACGACGCCCATTTTGGCTATGAGCTTGGGCATGATGAACGGGATCTCAGTTTTGATACTCGCGACAGCGCGCCGTTCACGCCCAAATGCAAGGTTATCGATCCGGACGCCTTCGACTGGCAGGACAACAACCGACCGGAGGTGCCATGGCCGCATACCGTTGTCTACGAGAGCCACGTGAAAGGCTTTACCCAGATGAACCCGGCCATTCCGCCCGAACTGCGCGGGACGTTTGAGGGGATGGGACACAAAGCCTCGGTCGATTACATCAAGAGTCTTGGCATCACCTCGGTTGAGCTGCTCCCGGTTCACTGGTTCCCTGACGACCAGCATCTGCTTGACCGCGGGCTGAAAAACTTCTGGGGATATAACACGCTGGGCTTTTTCGCTCCGGCGTCGCGCTACTACGGCCCGGCGGGGATCCAGGGTTTCCGCGACATGGTACGCGCGTATCATGATGCGGGCATCGAGGTCATTCTGGACGTGGTGTATAACCATACGGCGGAAGGCAACGAGCTTGGGCCAACGCTCTCGTTTAAGGGCATTGATAACTACAGCTATTACCGCACGCTGCCCGACCAGCACCGGTATTACATTAACGACACCGGGACGGGAAACACGGTCAACACCTCGCACCCGCGCGTGCTGCAGATGGTGATGGACTCCCTGCGCTACTGGGCGGAATCGATGCATATTGACGGTTTTCGCTTTGACTTAGGGACCATACTTGGCCGCGAGCCGGAAGGGTTTGATCCGCGCGGCGGTTTTTTTGACGCGGTCACCCGGGATCCGGTGCTCTCTAAGCTTAAGCTTATCGGCGAACCCTGGGATATCGGTCCCGGCGGCTATCAGGTCGGCGGTTTCCCGCCGGGCTGGGGCGAGTGGAACGACAAATATCGCGACACCGTCCGCGAATACTGGAAGGGCGATAACGTCTCAACCGATTTTGCCGCGCGTCTGCTGGGCTCCGGCGATCTCTACGATCTGCGCGGTCGTCGTCCGTGGGCCAGCGTTAACTTCATCACCGCTCACGACGGCTTTACCCTGAACGACCTGGTGTCGTACAACGAGAAGCACAACGCCGACAACGGAGAAGATAATAACGACGGGCATAACGATAATCGCTCGTACAACTATGGCGAAGAGGGGCCGACGGAGAACCCGGATATTATTGTCACGCGCGAGCGGCAGAAGCGTAATTTCCTGACCACGCTGCTGTTCTCCCACGGCACGCCGATGCTGCTGGCGGGCGACGAGTTTGGCCGCACGCAGAAGGGCAATAACAACGGCTACTGCCAGGACAGCGAGATCTCGTGGATAGACTGGAAGGGGCTATCCGAAAACGACGAGGCGCTGCGCGACTTTACCCGCCGTCTCATTGCCCTGCGCGCTTCACAGCCGTTACTGCGCCGTGAAAGCTGGCGCGACGGGCTGGAGATCCGCTGGTTTAATGCCGGAGGCGGGCCGCAGCAGGAGGAACAGTGGGATGAGGGCTCGACGCTTGGGGTCTCCATCAGCAGGCCGGATCTCAAACAGGAGGACGGCATCTGGCACGATGTGCTGATGTTGTTTAACCCGTTTGAAGGCCCGGTGGCGTTCCAGATCCCGCAGTTTGGGGAAGGTGGATGGGTGCTTGAACTGTCTACGGCTGAAGATACTGCCGCCGGAACGGTTATCACCCAGGCCGTAGATTACGAACTGGCCGGACGCAGTATCTCGCTTTTCAGACGTCCTTAACTCACAGCGATGCCGCCGCCCGTGCGGCGGTATCATACAGGGAGGAGATCGTGCGCAGCAGCTGCGCGGTCTCCCCGATAGACGTTCCTGAAATACCGCTCTCTCCATGAATGTTAATCAGGCAGGCTTCCCGCACGTCGCGGTACTTCATGCATAAGGCTTTGCCTTCCTCCGTGGTTGAGAAAAAGAGCTCCTTGCCCGCTTTCTCACTCGTCACATAGCCCGCTTTCACCAGTTTCTTTAGCGCATAGGTCACCACGTGCGTGTCCTCCACGTTCAGGACAAAGCAGATATCGGCCAATTTTTTCTTGCGGTTGCGATGATTCACATGATGCAGCAGCGACACGTCAAATGCCCCCATATCCGGCTCGCCGGCAGCCGTCATGCAGCGCACCATCCATTTGTTAAACGCGTTGCTGGTCATGATCAGCGCGTATTCCAGCTCCGATAGCTCCGCACAGCGTTCCGACACCAGGTGGCGAGAGGAGACGATGCGGCCATCCGTAATATCGTCGTGGTTTGAGGCAACACTCTTTTTTGAGGTCATAACGTTCCTTAGCCAGAAATGTAAACTCATCGATAAAATAAGAACATTTTATTGATAAATTGTTTACATGTTTTTGAGGTTCAGATATAGCTTTTTAGCGCAGGTTTTGCGAAGCCTGCCAACAAAACACAACATCGCTCGCCGCAAATTAAAAAAATAGCCGTCGGCGCGCAACGCTCACTTTGGATAGGGTAAACGTTTATGGACGGTACTACGCTGTTGCCGCTGATCGGGATACCGATCGTGGTTATTGGTTTTGCACTGCGCTTCAACCCGCTGCTGGTGGTCGTGGTGGCGGGGCTGGCGACGGGTCTGCTGGTCGGGATGGATTTCGGGATGCTGCTGGAGACCTTCGGCGAAAAGTTCGTGAATAGCCGATCGCTGGCCACCTTCATCCTGATCCTGCCGGTGATTGGTCTGCTGGAATACTACGGGCTTAAAGAGCGCGCCCAGGCCTGGGTGGCGAAGATCGCCAGCGCCACCTCGGCGCGTATTTTGATGCTCTACTTTGTGGCGCGTGAAGGGACCGCGGCGCTGGGTCTGATGTCTCTTGGCGGCCATGCCCAGACGGTGCGCCCGCTGCTGGCCCCAATGGCCGAAGGGGCGGCGCTGAACGAATATGGCGAACTGCCGCAACATATCCGCGACAAAATCAAAGCCCATGCCGCCGCGTGCGACAATATCGCGGTCTTTTTTGGCGAAGATATCTTTATCGCCTTCGGTGCGGTTCTGCTGATTGACGCCTTCCTGAAAGAGAACGGGATCCAGGGGATCGAACCGCTGCATATCGGCCTGTGGGCTATTCCCACCGCCATTGCGGCATTAATTATTCATATGACGCGCCTGCTGCGCCTGGATGCAAGCATTCGTCGCGACGTCATGGCCTGGCGTGCAGAGCAGGGTAAACAGGAGGTGGCGCAATGATGACGCTTATCACCATTAACCGCGTGTACTACCTCATCGGCTTTGTCGTGATGCTGCTGGTCGTGATGACCCTGCGCGATCGCGCCAATCCGAAGCGTTTTACCACCGCGCTGTTCTGGTTTTTATTCGGCGGGATCTTCCTGTTTGGCGATCTGATGGTACAGGAGCTGGGGAAATCGCTGGCGTACCGGATCATTGGCGGCGGCGTCATCGCTATCGCGCTGCTGGCGGGCTTTGGACTGGTCGGGAAAGGGCACTATAAAATGGCCTCCGACGAGGAGCGCGTTGCCTCATCGAACCGGCTCAAAAACTGGCTGTTCCTGCCCGCGCTGATGATCCCGGCGGTGACGGTTATCGGGACGCTGTTCCTGAAGGGCGTGTCGATTGGCGGCGTTTATCTTCTCGACCAGAAACAGCTTACCCTGGCGGCGCTGTGCGTGGCCTGCGTCGCGGCGATCCTCACCGGATGGTGGCTAACGAAGGGGACACCGCTGCACGCTATCCGCCAGTCTCGTCGTCTTGTCGACACCATCGGCTGGGCGGTGATCCTGCCGCAGATGCTGGCGATGCTTGGCGGCGTGTTCGTGGCGGCCAATACCGGCGATTCGGTGCAGAAGGTGGTCAGCCTGTTCGTGAACCCGGATAGCCGCTTCATGCTGGTGGTGATTTACTGCGTGGGTATGGCGCTGTTTACCATGATCATGGGTAACGCCTTTGCCGCTTTCCCGGTATTAAGTGCCGGTATCGCCTTACCGTTCCTGATTAACGTGCATCACGGCAACCCGGCACCGCTGCTGGCGATTGGCATGTACGCGGGCTACTGCGGCACGCTGATGACGCCGATGGCCGCGAACTTCAATATCGTTCCCGCCGCGCTGCTGGAACTCAAAGACAAATATCAGGTGATCAAGATCCAGATCCCGACCGCGTTAACCCTGCTGGTGGTGAACGTGTTCTTAATGTATTTCCTCGTGTTTCGCTAAGGAGCTGATATGGAATTAACGCAACATCAGGCAGACGCGTTTGCCCGCATGCCTTTGACCTATTTGCGCCAGGAATACCCGAACCACATCATGCACCTGCTGAATGATGATGGCGATGTTCTGCCGCCTCGCGAGCTGCACCCCATTTTCTACGGCTGTTTTGACTGGCACTCGGCGGTGCACGGCTACTGGCTGCTGCTGCGCTGCTTGCGCCTCTATCCTGAGCTACCGTGTCGGAATGACATCGTCGCGCTTATCGACGAGCATCTGACCGACGAGAACGTGGCGAAAGAGCTGGCCTATTTCACCGCGCCGTTCCGCGCGTCGTTCGAACGTCCGTATGGCTACGGCTGGCTGCTGGCACTGGCTCAGGAGCTGAAACAGTCGTCGCTGCCGCAGGCCGCAGGCTGGTACCAGACGCTTGAGCCGTTAACCCAGGATATTCGTAACCGGCTGGTGGATTATCTCAGCAAGCTCACCTATCCGATCCGCGTCGGAACGCACTACAACACGGCGTTTGCCCTCGCGCTGGGGCTGGATTACGCCCGTGCCGTGCAGGACAGCGGGCTGGAGCAGGCGATTCTGACGGCGGCTGAGCGGTTTTATTTCGCCGATACGCGCTATCCGGCGCACTACGAACCGGGCGGCGATGAGTATATTTCCGGCGCGCTGACCGAGGCGCTGCTGATGAGCAAGGTAACGGATAACTTCCCGGCATGGTTCGATAAATTCCTCCCTGACGTAGAGACTGTTGCGGCACTGATGAACCCGGCGGAGGTGAGCGACCGTTCCGACCCGAAAATTGCCCATCTGGACGGGTTAAACCTCAGCCGCGCCTGGTGTATGAAGCACATCGCAAAGGCGCTGCCGGAGAACCATCCGGGACAGCAGGCGCTGCGTGATGCCGTGGCGAAACACCTGACGGCAAGCGTCGAGCACGTGGTGGGCAGCCACTACAGCGGCGGGCACTGGCTGGCGAGCTTTGCGCTGCTGGCGCTGGAGTAAATAAACGCGTCGTCTTTTTTGCCGGGTGGCGCTGCGCTTACCTGGCCTACATTGTAGGCCAGGTAAGCGTAGCGCCGCCGGGCGAATCAGGCTGATGCCCGAACGGCGGCGCGCAGTCGGCTCAGGCTAAACAACACCGACTCGGCAGAGGCGACCACCGCAGTCCACAGCGCAAAGTGAACGGCCTGGTCCGAGCCCGTCGTCGCGGCCAACCAAACACCCACCACGGCCGCCCCCAGACACTGCCCGAAGGTCCTGACGATGGACAATACCCCGGACGCATAGCTGGCATTCTCCCGCGCCACGTTAGCGAGCATTTCCCGATTATTAGGGCTCTGGAAGCAGCCAAACCCAATACCGCATACCAGACTGCGCAGGCAGATATCCCATGTGGGAGGGCTTGCGGGTAACGTCGCCAGCAGGATCAACCCAACGGCAAAAATCATCAGCCCGATGGTGGAAATCAGCGGCGCGGAAATCGTATCTGCCCAACGGCCCGCGTGAGGGGCAATCAACACGATGCCAATCGGCCAGGGCGTGAACAGAAGGGCCGATTCCAGCGGGCTGTAGCCATACACGCTCTGAAACATAAACGGCAGCGCGATAAAGGTGATGCCCTGGCTGACAAACGACGCAAGTGAGGTGAGTGCGGCGAGCGTAAAGCGGCCGTTGCGGAAGATAACGGGGGGCAGTAAGGGGCTTTGGACGCGGCGAATATGCCAGATGAAGGCGGTGGCGCTGAGCAGGGCAATACCCACCCAAAACACCGCCTCATGGCTGACGTGCTGGAAACTGTTCGCGGTCATGATTGTCGAACCGAGCAGAATCGCCGAGAGCACCGCACCTGCGGTGTCAAAGGGCGTTTTACTGGAAGCCGAACCGCGCGGTAACGCCTTCCAGGCCAGCAGCAGTGCGACACTTCCCGGAATAATGTTAATCGCAAACAGCCATTCCCAGCGCAGCGCCTCCAGGATCGTGCCGCCCAGCACCGGCGCTATGGCCGTGCTGGCGGCAATCAGCAGGGCGTGCAGCCCCAGAACGCGGCCAAGCAGTCGTCCAGGGAAAACGGAGCGCAGTATCGCCGGGGCGATACTCAACGTGGCCGCACCCCCTATGCCTTGCAAAACGCGCATCCCGATCAGCATGTCCGGCGTCGTCGCCAGCGCGCAGCCAAGGGAGGTAAGCGTGAACGTCGCAAGACCCGCCAGAAACACCGGGCGATAGCCCATGCGCGCTGCCAGCGCCGCGAAGATAGCCAGCGTCATCGCCGCCGACAGCAGGTAACCGTTGGCAAACCATACTGCGACATTCGCAGAGACCTGCATCGCGCTCGCCATGGAGGGCAGCGCTACGTTAATCATGGTGCCATCAAAGACGCCCATCAGCGTGGTGGTCATCAGCGCGACCATGACCCGAGCACGTTCATGTCCCGGTAATCCCTCATCGCCGGGCTGGTTTGAAAACAGCGTCATGATATTTACTCCAGAAAAGAATAGTGATGACGAAACTATAATCATGGGGTATACAAGGCGGAAGACGCAGCCTGTGCATTCATTCGTTGCGTATAACGCCTTATATGAGGAGATAACGTGACCGACCCTGATTTCAATTTGCTGGTTGCCCTCGACGTTTTGCTGGCTGAAGCCAGCGTAGCCGCTGCGGCGCGGCGTCTAAACCTGAGCACCTCCGCCATGAGCCGAACGCTGAGCAGGCTGCGTGAAGTGACCGGCGATCCGATTCTGGTTCGGGCCGGACGTCACATGGTGCTGACGCCCTGGGCAGAAGCCACCCGGGACCGGGCCAGAAACGCCGTGCACGAGGCGAGGGCGGTGCTCCAGCCCTCCACCGAGACGCTTAACGTCCAAACTCTGGCACGACTTTTCACCATTCGGGCAAATGATGGCTTCGTAGTGGCCTTTGGTCCTGCCCTGATTGCCGCCGTTGCCGCGGCTGCCCCTGAGGTCTGTATACGCTTCGCACCGAAGCCTGAAAAAACGTCGCGGTATCTGCGTGAGGGGCTGGTTGACCTGGAAATTGGCGTACAGAGCAACATGGGACCGGAGATACGTTTGCAGCGGTTATTTCAGGACCGGTTTGTGGGTGCGGTACGCAAAGGACATCCGCTGGCCGCGCTGTCGGCAATCAGCATCAACGATTATGTGTCATGGGGCCATGTGGTCGCCTCGCCTGACGGTTCGTTACACGGCTTTGTCGATGATGTTTTGGCGGAACAGAGTATGAAACGTAAAGTGGCCAGCGTGGTGCCGGGCTTCCCGACGGCGTTATCCGTGGCGCTGGCATCCGATCTCATTGCGATGGTGCCCGCACTGTATCTGCGCAATCAAACCATGACGGAAAGTTTGCACGTCTTCGAACTGCCGTTTAAAGCCCGGACCATTACGGTTTCCCAGATGTGGCACCCGCGAATGGAGCAGGATCCGGGGCACCGCTGGTTGAGAGAGAAAGTGCGCGAAGTCTGTCAGGATGCGCAGTGAGCCTTAGCGCGATATCGCCTTTGGCACAGACAAGATAAACCGCGTCGAGCGAGCGTCAGATTCCACACGCACTTTTCCATGATGGGCAACCACAATGGATTTGACGATGGCAAGCCCGATCCCGCTGCCTTCGCCTTTACGTTGCCTGGACGGATCCACACGATAGAAGCGGTCGAACAGTCTCGGCAAATGCGCTTCGGGGATGGGCGTGCCGGGGTTTTCCATCATCAGAACAAAATAGCTATCTTGTTCTGTGAGTGAGACGGTCACAGCCTGTCCTTCCGGCGTATAGCGCAGGGCATTGGATAACAGGTTATTGATTGCTCGCCTGAACATCTGGGGATCGCCTTCAACCAGGCAGGGCATCCCGTTGAATTTCAGCGTGATGTTGCGCTCTTCCGCCCAGGCTTCGAAGAAATCGAAAACTTTCATCACCTCTGCACGTAAATCAAACATGACCCGGTCAGGGATCAGCTGGTTATTATCCGCCTGGGCGAGAAACAGCATGTCGCTGACCATGCGGGTCATCCGGGTGTACTCTTCAAGGCTGGAATAGAGCACGTCTTCAAGCTCTTTCTGGGTCCGGTTCTGGCTTAGGGCAATCTCGCTTTGCGTCATCAGGTTGGTGATGGGGGTTCTGATTTCGTGCGCGATATCGGCAGAAAAATTGGCCTGACGGGTAAAGACATCCTCAATTTTTTCAATCATATGGTTGAAGGAGATCACCAGCTGTTCCAGCTCAACAGGCACGCGGGACGGCTCCAGCCGCACATCCAGATTTTCAGAGGTGATATTTTTGATAGCGGTGCTGACGTTACGCAGGGGCAGGTGTCCCTGGCGAACCGCGATGCGGATGACAAGAATAATCAGCACGCTGATAACAGCAGCAATCGCGAGCAGATTCTTTTTCAGCGCATCGAGGTAGTGAAGATGAAAATTGATGGATAGCCCGATAAGCATGACGTAGTTCTGCGTTTTTCCCTGAAATGCAGCCGTTCCAGAAGAGGCGATAATTCGGTAGGTTTCCATTTTCATTTCGGGGCCGGAGTGCGCGGGCATGGACGGGTCTTCTACCGTCCAGAGAAACACATCCTGCGCGCGGCGGTGTGTGCCAAAATCCGCCGTATTTACCGCAGGGCGTAATGCCGCGCCTTGCGCTGAACTGAACAGTTCTTTCCCCTGAGGATCCAGAAGCAGCACGGCGACGTTGCGGTAACTGGCAATCGACTCTTTGATTTTACTGACCTTTCGTTCATCGGGATCGGCCGGTGACTGCAGTATGCGGTGCATTGCGGTACTGATTTGCTGCAGATCGCTAATATCCTGTTCGGCAAAATGCTTTTCAACCGAATGCAGCATAAACCAGGTAAAAGCGAAAAAAGCGAGGATCGTAGAGAGGCTGATAAAAAACGTCAGCCTCAGGGCAAGAGAGAATGGACGCCTGGCGGGCTTATTTTGCATCCGGCGCCTCCAGCATATAGCCGACGCCGCGGACGGTCTGGATCAGTTTTGGCTCATAATCATTATCTATTTTGGCGCGCAGGCGCTTAACCGCGACGTCGATGGCGTTGGTGTCGCTGTCAAAGTTCATGTCCCACACCTGCGAAGCAATCAGGGAGCGGGGCAGGACTTCGCCCTGATGCCGGATGAAAAACTCGAGCAGGCTGAACTCTTTACTGGTTAACAGAATACGGTTTCCGGCGCGGGTGACTTTCCGGGAGATGAGATCGATCGTCAGGTCCGCCACGTTGAACTGGCTCTCGGCTATCGCCGTATTACCGCGCCTTAGCAGCGTTCTCACCCGAGCGAGAAGCTCAGCAAACGCGAAAGGTTTTACCAGGTAATCATCTGCGCCCAGCTCAAGCCCCTTAACCCGGTGTTCAATCGTGCCGAGGGCCGTCAGTAACAGTATCGGCATCCCTTTCCCGGCAGAACGCAGCATGCGGACGATATCCCAGCCGTTCACATCAGGCAGCATGATATCCAGAATCAGTAGATCATACCCGGCGGTCATGGCGAGATGATATCCGTTCAGGCCATTGTCAGCGTAGTCCACCACAAAGCCCGCCTCCGTCAGCCCCTTGCTGAGGTATTCGCCCGTTTTAATCTCGTCTTCAACGATCAGTATTTTCATCTTGCTCCCCTGACTGGCTGCTAGCGACATTCTATTGTGCCGAAGGCCGTAATCAACGGCTTACGCTAAAAATGACAACATTGTCATTATCCTGTCACCGGGCAAACAGGATGATTTCGTTAGAGTAACCCTGGTAACACTCTGGACTTCATTGGAATCATTTACCAGGTCTGCCTGGACGAGAAGCGTTATGTTCACCTTAAAACGACTTAGCATCAGCACAATTTTCCTCCTTGCAGGCTGCGTCTCCCTGGCACCTGAATACCAGCGCCCCGCGGCACCGGTCCCGCAGCAGTTTTCACTGTCTCGCAACGGTCTGATGCCCGCAGCGCAGAATTATCAGGACAGCGGGTGGCGCAACTTTTTTGACGATCCGCAGGTGACAAGGCTGATCGCCGAGGCCCTGAGCAATAACCGCGATTTGCGCATGGCGGCCCTGAAGGTGGAAGAAGCCCGGGCTCAGTTTAACGTCACGGATGCAGACCGCTATCCGCAGTTGAATGCGTCGTCAGGCATTACCTACAGCGGCGGGCTGAAAAGTGACAAGCCGACATCACAAGAGTATGACGCGGGCCTTGAGCTTAGCTACGAACTCGATTTTTTCGGCAAGCTCAGGAACATGAGTGAGGCAGACAGACATAACTTTTTTGCAAGCGAAGAAGCTCGCCGGGCGGTGCATATTCTGCTTGTCTCCAGCGTGTCGCAGAGTTATTTCAGCCAGCAGCTGGCCTACAAACAGCTGCGTATTGCGCGCGAGACGCTGAAAAATTATCAACAGTCTTATGCTTTTGTAGAGCAGCAGCTGGTGACGGGCAGCACGAACGTCCTCGCGCTGGAGCAGGCTCGTGGACAAATCGAAAGCACCCGCGCGGAGATTGCCAAAAGAGAGGGCGAGCTGGCGCAGGCCAATAATGCCCTGCAGCTTGTGCTGGGCACGTATCGCGCGCTCCCGGCAGAAAACGGTGCGAGCGATAGCGCTCTGACACCCGTAAAGCTGCCGCCCAATCTGTCATCAGACATTCTGCTTCAGCGCCCGGATATCATGGAGGCGGAGTATCAGCTGAAAGCGGCTAATGCCAATATTGGCGCTGCGCGAGCCGCTTTTTTCCCTTCAATTTCGCTGACCAGTGGACTTTCAACAAGCAGTACGGCGTTATCCAGCCTGTTCACACCGGCGAGCGGAATGTGGAATTTTATTCCTAAAATCGACATTCCGATTTTCAATGCCGGAAGGAATAACGCCAACCTGAAGCTGGCTGAAAATCGCCAGCAGCAGTCGGTTGTGAATTACGAACAAAAAATTCAGGCTGCATTTAAAGATGTTGCTGATGCGCTCGCCCTGCGTGACAGCATTAGCAGGCAAATTGATGCGCAGCAGCGTTATCTGGATTCACTGCAAATTACCCTTCAGCGCGCCAGAGGATTATATGCCAGCGGCGCGGTGAGCTATATCGAAGTACTTGATGCTGAACGTTCTCTTTTCACCACACAGCAAACTCTACTCGACCTGACCAATTCCAGACAGGTGAATGAAATTAATCTCTACACCGCACTAGGTGGCGGCTGGGTTGAATAACTTATTTATCATTTAACAGGACAATGAATATGCGTAATTCCATTAAAGCCGTTGTATTTGGTGCTCTCTCTGTGATGTTTTCTGCTGGCCTTCAGGCTGAAGTTCATCAGCATGGTGAAATGACTGCTGCCAGCGACGCCGCTTCAGAGCAGGTGATTGAAGGAACCGGTATTGTGAAGGACATTGATCTCACCAATAAGAAAATCACCATTTCTCATGATGCTATCCCGGCGGTGGGTTGGCCCGCGATGACCATGCGCTTCACCTTTACCCAGGCTGACGAGAGTATTACGGCGTTAAAAGTGGGTAGCCAGGTTAATTTTTCGTTTGTGCAGCAGGGCAATATCTCTTTACTGAAGAGCATTAAATAGCGAGAAACGGCATGGCGTCTTTTAAAATAAAATATGCTGCAATGATTATTTCCAGCCTCATCGCAGGTGGGCTGATTTCAGTGACGGCCTGGCAGGTAATGCATTCAGTGGATAAAACAGAAAAGACAGTACCCGAGCGAAAGGTACTTTTCTGGTATGACCCGATGAAGCCAGACGTTAAATTTGATAAACCCGGTAAATCGCCTTTTATGGATATGGACCTGGTGCCGAAATATGCGGATGAAGACGACGAGAAAAGCAGCGCCGGTATTCGTATTGATCCGACACAGGTTCAGAACCTGGGATTAAAAACGCAAAAAGTCACGCGAGGGAAGCTGAATTATTCCCAGACCATCCCGGCCAACGTCAGCTATAACGACTATCAGTTTGTCATTGTGCAGGCACGCGCTGAAGGTTTCGTTGAGAAGGTGTACCCGCTGACAACGGGCGACCATGTGAAGAAAGGCACGCCGCTGATTGATATCACGATCCCGGACTGGGTCGAGGCGCAAAGTGAGTTTTTGCTGTTATCCGGCACCGGCGGAACGCCTACCCAGATTAAAGGGGTGCTTGAGCGGCTGCGGCTGGCAGGCATGCCAGACGACGATATACAAAGGCTGCGCGCAAGCCGAACGATTCAGACCCGATTTACCATCAAAGCCCCCATCGACGGGGTGATCACCGCGTTTGACCTGCGCACCGGAATGAATATTTCAAAAGATAAAGTGGTGGCACAGATTCAGGGGATGGACCCCGTCTGGATCAGCGCAGCCGTCCCTGAGTCCATCGCGTATCTCCTGAAAGACACGTCGCAGTTTGCTATTTCCGTACCGGCTTATCCGGACACATCTTTCCCCGTTGAAAAATGGAACCTTCTGCCGAGCGTGGACCCGGCCACTCGCACGCTGCAGGTGCGCCTGCAGGTTTCCAATAAAGATGAACGTCTGAAACCGGGTATGAACGCCTATCTGAAGCTGAATACCCAAAGCCAGGACATGCTGCTGATCCCGTCTCAGGCCGTTATCGATACCGGCAAAGAACAGCGCGTGATTACGGTCGATTCGGAGGGGCGTTTTGTGCCGAAGCCGATCCACGTGCTGCACGAATCTCAGCAACAGTCCGGTATTGGTTCAGGCCTGAATGAAGGGGAGTCGGTGGTGGTCAGCGGCCTGTTCCTGATTGACTCGGAGGCCAATATTACCGGTGCGCTGGAACGCATGCGGCATCCTGAAAAACATGACGACGCGCATGCTGGTCACTAAGGAGACGACGATGATTGAATGGATTATCCGGCGGTCAGTCGCCAATCGTTTTCTGGTGATGATGGGGGCGCTGTTTCTCAGCGTCTGGGGAACCTGGACCATCATCAACACGCCGGTCGATGCCTTGCCCGATCTGTCTGATGTTCAGGTCATTATTAAAACCAGCTATCCCGGCCAGGCTCCGCAGATTGTTGAAAACCAGGTGACGTATCCGCTCACCACCACCATGCTGTCGGTGCCGGGCGCAAAGACCGTGCGCGGGTTTTCCCAGTTCGGTGATTCCTACGTGTATGTCATTTTTGAAGATGGGACAGATCTCTACTGGGCCAGGTCACGCGTGCTGGAGTATCTGAATCAGGTGCAGGGTAGACTGCCCGCCGGGGTAAGCGCTGAAATCGGGCCTGATGCCACGGGTGTGGGCTGGATATTTGAGTATGCGCTGGTCGATCGCAGCGGAAAACACGATCTCGCGGAACTGCGATCTCTTCAGGACTGGTTCCTCAAGTTTGAACTGAAAACCATTCCGAACGTGGCCGAGGTGGCGTCGGTCGGCGGCGTGGTGAAGCAGTATCAGATTCAGGTTGATCCGTTAAAACTGGCCCAGTACGGCGTAAGCCTGCCTGAGGTTAAGCAGGCCCTGGAATCGTCCAACCAGGAAGCAGGGGGCTCATCCATTGAAATCGCGGAAGCGGAGTATATGGTTCGCGCCAGCGGTTATCTCCAGACTCTTGATGACTTCAATAATATCGTCCTGAAAACCGGGGAAAACGGGGTCCCCATTAATCTGCGTGATGTTGCTCGCGTTCAGACGGGGCCGGAAATGCGACGCGGTATTGCCGAACTAAACGGGCAGGGGGAAGTCGCCGGGGGCGTCGTGATCCTGCGTTCGGGCAAAAATGCGCGTGAGGTCATTACTGCGGTGAAAGATAAACTGGAGACGCTGAAAGCCAGTCTGCCGGAAGGCGTTGAGATTGTGACCACCTACGATCGCAGCCAGCTAATCGACCGGGCAATCGACAACCTGAGTTCCAAGCTGCTTGAAGAGTTTATCGTGGTGGCTATTGTCTGCGCCCTGTTCCTCTGGCACGTCCGCTCTGCGCTGGTCGCCATCATTTCTCTGCCGCTCGGCCTGTGCATTGCCTTTATCGTCATGCACTTCCAGGGGCTGAACGCCAATATTATGTCGCTGGGTGGGATCGCCATCGCCGTCGGCGCAATGGTGGATGCCGCCATTGTGATGATTGAAAATGCGCATAAACGGCTCGAGGAGTGGGATCATCAGCATCCCGGAGAGCAGATTGATAACGCCACCCGCTGGCAGGTGATCACCGACGCCTCCGTGGAGGTTGGCCCCGCGCTGTTTATCAGCCTGCTGATCATCACCTTATCCTTCATTCCTATATTTACCCTTGAAGGACAGGAAGGGCGGTTGTTTGGCCCGCTGGCCTTTACTAAAACATATTCCATGGCAGGTGCAGCCGCGCTGGCCATCATTGTTATTCCTATTCTGATGGGGTTCTGGATCCGCGGGAAAATCCCTGCGGAAACCCGTAATCCCCTGAACCGGCTGCTGATTAAAGCCTATCACCCGTTACTGCTCAGGGTGCTCCACTGGCCTAAAACTACCCTGTTGGTTGCGGCGTTATCCATCTTCACGGTTATCTGGCCTTTAAGTCAGGTGGGAGGTGAGTTTCTGCCGAAGATCAATGAGGGCGATCTGCTGTATATGCCGTCGACCCTGCCGGGCGTCTCTCCGGCAGAAGCGGCGGCGCTATTACAGACCACGGACAAGTTAATCAAAACCGTCCCGGAAGTGGCTTCCGTGTTTGGTAAGACGGGTAAGGCTGAAACCGCAACAGATTCCGCGCCGCTTGAAATGGTTGAAACGACCATTCAGCTCAAGCCGGAAGACCAGTGGCGGCCGGGCATGACGATTGACAAGATTATCGATGAACTGGATCAGACGGTTCGTTTGCCGGGGCTTGCCAATCTCTGGGTGCCGCCCATCCGTAACCGCATTGATATGCTCTCAACCGGGATCAAAAGTCCGATAGGGATCAAGGTGTCGGGTACCGTTTTGTCGGATATCGACGCAACGGCGCAGAGCATTGAGGCGGTAGCCAAAACCGTGCCGGGCGTGGTCTCAGCACTGGCTGAACGTCTGGAAGGGGGGCGCTACGTTGATGTGGATATCAACCGTGAAAAAGCCTCCCGCTACGGCATGACGGTGGGCGATGTGCAACTCTTCGTCTCCTCCGCCATCAGCGGCGCGACGGTAGGGGAAACGGTAGAAGGCGTGGCCCGGTATCCGATCAATATCCGCTATCCGCAGGATTACCGGAACAGCCCGCAGGCGCTGAAGGAGATGCCGATCCTGACGCCGATGAAGCAGCAAATCACCCTTGGCGATGTGGCAGAGATTAACGTCGTTTCCGGTCCAACCATGTTGAAAACGGAAAATGCCCGTCCCGCCAGCTGGATTTACATTGATGCGCGGGGCAGGGATATGGTGTCGGTGGTAAACGACATTAAGACAGCCATCAGCCAGAAGGTAAAACTGAGGCCGGGAACCAGTGTGTCATTCTCTGGACAGTTTGAATTACTCGAGCATGCCAATAAAAAACTGAAGCTGATGGTGCCGATGACGGTGATGATCATTTTCATTCTGTTATATCTGGCCTTCCGTCGCGTGGACGAAGCCTTGCTGATTCTGATGAGCCTGCCGTTCGCACTGGTTGGAGGGATATGGTTCCTGTACTGGCAGGGCTTCCATATGTCTGTCGCAACCGGAACCGGGTTTATCGCGCTGGCCGGGGTAGCGGCAGAATTTGGCGTGGTGATGCTGATGTATTTGCGTCATGCCATTGAAGCGCAACCTGCGTTATCCCATAGGGAAACGTTCACCGAGCAGGGGCTTGATGACGCCCTTTATCATGGTGCCGTGCTGCGCGTGCGGCCAAAGGCGATGACCGTCGCGGTGATTATTGCCGGTCTGCTGCCCATTCTTTGGGGAACCGGTGCGGGTTCTGAAGTCATGAGCCGGATAGCGGCACCGATGATTGGCGGGATGATCACGGCGCCGCTGTTATCGCTGTTTATTATTCCTGCGGCGTACAAGCTCATCTGGCTGCGCAGGCATAAAACGGCGACAGCATTTGCTGAAGATGACAGGGAGCACAACACCTGATGAATTAGCTATTCAATAACCTATTCACACAGCGATTCATAATAATGACAGACCGTTCTGAAACGATACGACAGCTGCTGAGGCAAGGCCCTACATCAGCAAGGCAACTTACTGATATTATGAGGATTAGTCAGCCAACCATCTCGCGAGCGATGAAAGCGCTTGGTGATGAGGTTGTTCGAATTGGCACCGGTCCATCTATTCACTATGTGCTACGCGATGCGTTTCGGGGGTTCAGTTCGGCCCCCATTTACCGCATAAATCTTGCGCCAGCCTACGACATTCTGCCTATGGGGTTTGCGCCTAAGTCAGGTGGCGAAATAGTGAATACACTTCGTCCGGCAACGCTACTTGATGCGATCGGTGGGGAAACCTGGCGTGAAGCGTTGGAACTGGCGGAGCGATTTTATGCTTTAGCCCGCGATTGCGACCGTTTCTCTGCCAGCTTTGCACCTTGTTTGAGGGCGTTACGCGCACATCTTGACGAGGCGAGGTCAAGGATATCACGCCTGGGATAATGAGTATAAATCCCGCCAGTTTATGGCGGGTTTTTTAGGGGAAATGGTTAGCGAGGCGTGTGAGCTTCACGAGTCTGGATGATTAGCTTGCGCCAGGCTCGATTATACAGAGTGAATAACAGCATTTTATAGAAAGACGTAGAAAGAATGCAGCAAGCTGCGTCTTTATCTGTTGCAGTTGAACCGGGCTGGCTTTGCTGATACTGGCAGCCACCTCGTTACAGTGTTGCAGGCGACGGGATAAGACTTTAAACATTTAAATACTCGGCATTTAAGTAGAGAGTGGGTATGTGACCATAATATTAAATTTAACATAATATACATTATGCGCACCGACATAGATTAAGGCAAAATCCAGCATTTCATGGTCATCCTTGTCCTCGTCAACGAACGTGCCCAAACCCACATTACCAGGCATCGAATCCACCATAATCACGCTCCGCTTCTATACTCCGTATTTCACCGCTACTTACTGGAGGCTCAAATGTTTGACCATGTTAAATTTGGCGTAAGTGATTATGAAAAAAGTAAAACCTTCTTCCTCGAAGCCCTTCGGCCGCTTGGCGTAAACATTATCGATGAAGGCGCACCAGACTACGGTGTCGAAATGAGTTCCGGCGATGTTTCACTTTGCCTGTATCAGACACATGATAAGCCAGCACCATTACATATCGCCTTTGTCGCAACAACGCGTCAGCAAGTTGATGACTTTTACAATGCCGCGCTGCGTACGGGCGCGCAAGATAACGGCGCGCCGGGATTACGATCTTACGGCAAAAATTATTATGCCGCGTTTGTCATTGCGCCCGATGGTCATAATATCGAGGCGGTTTGTCATGCCCCTGAAAGCGGCTCATTGGACTGACACTACCGCGACTTCGGTGATCTGCATGCATGATTCCACTTGATCTTGCATGATAATGCCTGTTATGTTTAATTTCATCGCAAAACAGAAATTATCGTGCAATAACATGCATCATCACTCACAGAGGTAGATATGACTCAACAGCTGATTTTAATCGCCGGACCCTATCGTAGCGGCACGGATGGTATTCAGGAACGTATCGATGCCAATCTGGCAAGATTAGAAAACGCAGCGCTTGCGGTGTACGAACGTGGGCACATCCCGGTCATTGGTGAATGGCTCGCCCTGCCGCTGGCGAAGGCCGCAGGGTCAACCTCGTTGCATGATGAAATCAGTGAAGCGATGCTTTATCCCGTTGCCCATCGCCTCATTGGTAAATGCGACGCGATTTATCGCATCGAAGGTGCATCAAAAGGTGCAGATTTGGATATTGAGGTCGCGCGCAAGCGTGGTCTTCAGGTCTACACCTGCTTAGAGAGCATTCCTCAGGCCTGACGGAATCCCCATCAGCGCTCGTAGCTATCATTGATGTCCTGCGTGAGTTTATTCGCGGTGACCAGGACATTATTGAAATGCAACCCCTCAACACCCGATACTTTACCAAACTCGGTGGCATCGACGGAAATATTGTCCAGCGTTAACCCGCAGACAGGACGGTCAGGATAGCCTTCGATAAAAAACGCACGAGAGAATAAGTTGCTGTCTGAACGGCGCGCGGTGATATTGCTAAGCGTCAGGTGGCTCACTTTAGTCAGACCCGCCTCTCCTTCTATCCCGTCAGCCAGTTTGCGCCAGTGCTCAGGCTTATCCTTCAGGTTGCCACTATCACCGTAGCTGTACTGCGGGAACCAGTTCAGTTGGATAAGTACGGGGAAACGCACATTCTGGAGCTGCAAATTCCGCACCGTGACGTGGCGGATAAACCCGCCGCGATTGCGGGCTGACTTAATGCGAAACCCAACCCCCGTGCCGTTAAAACGGTTGTTTTCGATCAGTACGTGCTCGATCCCGCCGGAGGTTTCACTGCCCAGGGTAATGCCGGATCCCTTGTTCAACACGCATTCGCGAATGACAATGTCCCTGGCCGTACGGGCTTTTTGCGCGGCCTCGCGCCCGCGGCCCGCCTTAATGCAGATATTGTCGTCATTGCAGGAAACCGTACAGCGCTCAATTCGAACCTGTTCGCAAGAATCAATGTCGATTCCATCGGTGCTTGGTCCCGCAGAATTAATGATACTCAGGTTCTCGACTGCAACATCGCGGGAATAACAAAGGTGAACATTCCAGAAACCGGACTCGCAGCTGGTGAAATCCTTGAGCAGGATATTCTTACTTTCATACACCAGAACATTGCGTGGCCGCTGGCAATCATAGTCCACCACCCAGCGTAAACCGCTGGCGCTGTAGTCCCCAACCATGCCGCCGTGTTCATCATCTCCCCAGAATCGCTGCCACCAGATCCGCCCTTGCCCGTCGAGGGTACCCGTTCCGGTGAGGCTTACGTTCCGCGCGTTAATCACGTTGATCATGCCTGCTGGCCACCGCATATCAATGCCGGCAACCCGAGTGTCGATTAAGGGGTAATCGTCCAGGTGCTGGCTGCCTAAAAGCACCGCACCTTGCGCCAGATGCAGCGTGATGTCGCTTTTAAGAAAAATGGCGCCGGTAAGATAACGGCCTGCAGGGATCACCACGCTGTCGCCAGGCTTCGCTTTCGCAATAGCCTGCTGGATAGCCGTCGTTGAAATACGTTCAGCACTCGGATCTGCCCCGAACGTTAAAACTGAAATGTCTGCCATGGAAGCCCTTATACTGTTGAAAATCAGCAGTATAAGAACTCGCTTAATCAATAACCTTTACCGCAAGGACAGCCTGACCAAAAAGCTGGCAGAAAAACGGTTATTCATGTGTCCGATCAGCGGTTTTAACGATCGTCACGCCCTTCTCTGTTATCGCATTTATCCAGGCCCGATCCGTGCCATCTTCCACAACCATCGTATTCGCCAGCGACACCTCGCCAATCGCAAATGACGAGGCGGTATTAATTTTTTCAGGAGAAGCCAGCACAATGGTCTCCGCGGCTCTGCCGGAAAATGCACGTTTGATGCATGCCTCCTCGAAATCGCCGGTCGTCAGCCCTGCCTCCGGGTGAATGCCCGTTACCCCCATAAAGAACAGATCCGCATGTATGTTCCCAATGCCTTCGATAGCTGCCGCACCTACGGTGACAATCGAGTGCTTGTACAGACGTCCGCCGATCAGGATAACGTCAATCAAAGGGTGCTCGACCAGACCCAGCGCAATACTCGGGCTATGCGTGACGACGGTAATCTGCAGGTCTGAGGGCAAAAACGTGATTAACTCAGCGGTAGTCGTGCCACCGTCGATAATCACCACTTGTCCTGCCGAAATAAGCTGAGCGCCCTTTCGGGCAACGTTTTTCTTCGCATCCATTTTCACGGTTTTACGCTCGGCAAAAGGAACTACCGCCGACGATGCCGGCAGCGCACCGCCGTGCACGCGCTGCAAACGCCCTTCTGCCGCCAGCTCGCGGAGATCGCGCCGGATGGTGTCTTCAGATACTGAAAAATGGACGCTGAGTGCCGTCGACTGTACCTGACCTTCCGCTTCGAGTTTTTCCAGAATCAATTGTTTTCGCTGACTGGTGAGCATCGGACTTTCCTGATGTTGCATGTTTTATCTTGAGGGTGCACGATAGTGCTGTTTATGATCTTAACTCTACGTAAGGAGAGCCGAACGTGCAATCAAAACGCGCAGATATCCGCATTATCGAGAGCGAAACCCTATCTGATAACTGGTACATACTGAAAAAATTTACCTTTGATAAACGACGCCGCGATGGCGAGTGGCAGCGCCAAAGCCGAGAAGTGTACGACCGGGGCAACGGAGCCACCATACTGCTCTACAATCGCGACAAAAAAACGATCATCCTCACCCGCCAGTTCCGCTTTCCGGTCTTTATCAACGGCCATGAAGGCGATCTGATAGAAGCCGCCGCCGGGCTGCTCGACAATATGGATCCTGAAAGCCGCATTAAAGCGGAAGCCGAAGAAGAGACCGGGTTTACGGTGTCGCACGTAGAGAAAATTTTCGAAGCCTATATGAGCCCCGGCTCGGTAACGGAAAAACTCTATTTCTACCTGGCGGAATATCACCCTCTGGATCAAACCGGCAAAGGTGGCGGAATCAAATCAGAGGGGGAAGATATCGACGTGCTTGAAGTGACGCTGGACGAGGCGCTCCGCGGCATTGAGACCGGCCAAATCGTAGACGGCAAAACCATCATGCTGATTTACCACGTCGCCCTGAAAGGGATCTTATAAACATCGCGTTGTCAGATACCTGCCGCTGTGCGGGTATTTGTCTGTGCTATTCTTCCTTAATCCCGTGAAATGGAGCTGCGAACATGTCCGACTGGAATCCTTCTCTCTACCTGCAATACAGCGCGGAACGCACGCGCCCTGCCGCCGAGCTTCTGGCGCGTGTTCCGTTGGATGCGGTGACCACCGTCATTGATCTGGGGTGTGGTCCGGGCAACAGTACCGCATTGCTGAAGCAGCGCTGGCCATCGGCACACATAACAGGGGTGGATAACTCTCCCGCCATGCTGGAGGAAGCGCGCAGCGCGCTGCCTGAATGTCACTTTGTCGAGGCAGACATTCGCCAGTACACACCACACCAGCCGCTCGATGTGATCTACGCCAACGCCTCTTTGCAGTGGATCCCGGACCATTACGATCTGCTGCCGCATCTGGTTTCGCTGCTTCGCCTGAATGGCGTGCTGGCGATTCAAATGCCCGACAACTGGCTTGAACCTACGCATGTTTCAATGCGCGAAGTGGCTTACGAACAAGGGTATCCCGACCGTGGCCGTGAGCCGCTGCCCGGCGTGCATGCCTACTATGATATTTTGACGGAGGCCGGGTGCGAGGTGGATATCTGGCGGACAACCTATTTCCACAAGATGAGCTCGCACCAGGCCATTATTGACTGGGTCAGCGCCACGGGATTGCGTCCGTGGCTGCAGGATTTCAACGAAAGCGAGCGAAAAACCTACCTGAAGCGCTATCAGGAACTGCTGGAAGAGCAGTATCCGCTCCAGGAGAATGGGCAGATACTGCTGGCGTTTCCACGGCTTTTCATCGTCGCTCAGCGTCAACCCTGAGGTGGCGTTCAGGAGCGGGCTTCTTTCAGAAGCTGTTGAATGACCTGCTCCTGTTTGTCGTAGTTACCCTCGCCGAATGAGGTATAGCGTAGCTGTCCTTTCGCATCAAAGAAGTAATGCGCGGGCCAGTACTGGTTTCCAAATCTGTTCCAGATTTGATACTGATTATCCGCCACCACTCGGTACGGGAGTTGCCATTTATTGACCGCATTTTTTACGGACGAAAGCGGTTTTTCCCATGGATATTCTGGCGTGTGAACGCCAATCACCACGAGTCCCTGAGACTGGTATTTGTTGGCCCAGTCCCGAACGCGGGGAAGCGTATGCTGGCAGTTAATGCAGTCCCAAGTCCAGAAATCGATCAGAACCACCTTCCCTCGTAGTGACTCAGACGTGACAGGGTCACCATTTAGCCATCCGGTGCCGCCGCTCAATGACGGTAATTCACTGCTCGGCGCGCTGTCCACCACCGGCTGCAATTTCACGGTTGAGGTCGACGGTTTTGCCAGGTTTAACAGTGAGTTTTCGAGCCGATCGGCGATGCCATTTGCCCCTTTTAAGGCCGACGTCATCCCCGTGACGTTGAATGCCACCGCGGCCAACATCACAGCACCTGCCGCCTGACGCAGTCGACCCATGAGCGCCGATTTCGCCCTTAACGGCTGAATCAACTTACGGCCTCCGGCAACAAGCAATCCCAGCATCAGCGCGCATCCGCTACCGTAGGCGATGAGCAGCGTGCCGGTGGTAAGGGGCGAGTGACCCGCGATATTGATGCTGAAGATCGCGCCAAGAATGGGGCCCGCGCAGGGAGACCAAAGCAGGCCGACCGCGAGCCCGGCCAGAAATGCGGCAGACATCCCACGCGTTTGTCCGCTTCGGGTATTCAGCACATTGCCGATATGGACCGCGGGTGTGGCAATACGCTGAGCAATCTGCGGGAAAATCAGCGCAAGGGCTGTGGTAGCCAAAATCATGAGTGCAATCCAGCGCCCTACCAGGGTGGCTTGCACGATCCACTCGCTGGCAGCCGTGACGGCCAGGGCCACCAGGGTGAACATCACAACCATGCCCGCGAGAAGCGCCGCGACGTGTCGCCGCTGCCCCTGAAAGCCAGCAAACAGCAGCGGAATAACGGGGAGCGTACAGGGGCTCAGCAGGCTAATCATCCCGCCTAAAAAAGCGATAATCAGAAACATAACGACCTCACATAACAGATTGGCTGCGTAGCTGCAGTGAGGTTATTTCAACGTACTGATGTGTTCAGATGATGTGCAAATCTGCGCGATTTCTCTGCCACCGTATCCGTACGGAACGCAGATACAAAGCCGTACAATCAACGGCGCGGCAGCGCGACGGAAACCTCCAGTCCCCCTTCGGTGCGATTCGCCAGGCGAAGTTTCCCGTCCAGCTGCGCGGTGAGCTGCGCCGCGATGGCAAGGCCAAGCCCGGTACCTCCCGTATCGCGGTTACGGGACGTTTCAATACGATAAAAAGGCTGTAATACCGCATCAAGTTCGGCATCAGGAATTCCCGGCCCGCCGTCTTTGATATGGATAACAACCTGTTCTGCCTGAGGCTCAATTTCAATCTCGGCGTAATCACCGAATTTAAGCGCATTGTCCAACAAATTGGTCATTACCCGCCGCAGCGCCTGGGGGCGAGTGACGATGGGCAGCCTTTCGTCGCTTGCCTGAAACTGCACGTTCTTACCGATGTCCTGATAATCACTGGCAAGGGTGTTTATCCAGGCGTTTAACTCCATCTTCACCGTGGCTTCTTCCAGAATTTCTGATGAGCGGGCATAGGCAATACCCTCCCGAACCAAACGCGACATGCTGTCGAGGTCGTTAAGCAGCTTGTCACGCAGTTCAGGTTGTTCGGCCATTTCAACGCGCAGCTTCATACGTGTTATCGGGGTCTGCAAATCGTGTGAAATGGACGCCAGGATCTGCCCGCGCTCGCGGAGGTAAGCCTGAATGCGGGACTGCATGGCGTTAAAGGCATGCGCGGCGCGCTGCACCTCGATCGGCCCCTGCTCGGACATGGCGGCATGTGATGACGGGTCAAGGGAGTCGACCGCGCGAGTAAACTGCGAGAATGGCCGCACCACCTGACGCACGGCAACCCACGAACAGGTGGCCAAAAGCAGCAGTTGTAAAATCAGCACCACGGGTAGCCAGCTGGCGACCGGCGGCATGCGGGGGATGAGATCAATCGTAAGCGGCGCACCGTCGCTTAAGGTGATATGCGCCTGAATGTGCGACACCGGCCCGGCAACGGCCGTAAAATAAAGGGGGTAGTCTGCAGAAAGCGTCTCTTTGAGGGTGCGCACAGCATCTTGCGACCGCTTGTCCTGCGGGGCCGCGCCCGGTTCGCCCGGCCCAAGAATATAGCGGTAATTTCCCCGGTCAAGCCGCGCCAGCCAGGCCGGACGTTCATTCGCCGGAAGACGGTCAAGAATGGCGACACTGGTAGCAACATCATATTCCAGGTTACCCAACATCACCGTGCGGGCGCTGCGCATGCGCTCCACCATAACCAGCGTCAGGCTGAGCGCATTTGCCAGTAGCAGCCCAACCAGCACAATAATCAGCAGCCGGGTCAGCAGCGATCGCGGCCAGAGGCTCATTCATTAACCTCCTTAATGGTCACCGGCATGGTGAAAACGTAGCCTTCACTACGAACGGTTTTAATGTAGGCCGGCGTTCGCGCATCTTCATTCAGACGCTGGCGGACGCGGCTCACCAACAGATCGATCGAACGTTCAAACAGTTCGGCATCTCGCCCCTGAGTCAGGTTCAGCAGCTGGTCGCGCGTCAAAACGCGTTGGGGATGGTCAAGGAAAACGCGCAGCAGGCGATATTCCGCACCGCTAAGCGCCACGATCGTGCCTTCCGGGTCGATAAGATGACGAGCAACGGTGTCGAGCTGCCAGTCGCCAAACTCAACCAACCGCCCTGCTTCGGTGACCTGCAAATTGGGCGGCATCGTGCGAAAACGACGCATAATGGCTTTGATGCGTGCCAGAAGCTCGCGGGCAACAAAGGGTTTAACCACGTAATCGTCGGCGCCCATTTCCAGCCCCAGGATCCGGTCCGTCTCCTCGTTGCGGGCCGTCAGCATCAGTATCGGCAAATCTTTATGCTTGCTGCTGCGCAGCTGTCGACACAGCGTCAGACCGTCTTCGCCCGGCATCATCACATCCAGCACAACCAGGTCGACGTGCTGTTTATTAAGCGCCGCATGCATCTCTTTCCCGTTCGCCGCGCCGGAGGCGTGATAGCCGGATTTAATGAGATAAGCGACAATCAGTTCACGAATATCCCTGTCGTCATCGACGACAAGGATATGATCAATATGCTCCACCGCAAGCTCCAGAATGAAGGGTAACGGATTGAAAATAGCACATTTTAAAGCGCGTCAGCGTCGACGACCGCTTTAACGAAATCCTGCGGATCTTCCTGGGGAGGATTGTGCCCGACGGTGGCACCAAAGGTTCGGTGCTCATATTTTCCGGTAAATTTGCTGGCATAGGCCGCGGGTGCAGGATGCGGCGCGCCGTTATTACCGCCCTCAATGGTGATCGTAGGCACGGTGATGTTCGGCAGCGTTGCCAGTTTCTGCTCGTAGCGGTCGTATTTATGCTCCCCTTTCTCCAGGCCTAAACGCCAGCGGTAATTGCTGAGCGTTACGGCAACGTGGTCTGGGTTATCAAGCGATTTGGCGCTGGCGTTAAATGTGGCCTCGCTGAATTTCCAGTCCGGCGAAGCCTGGGTCCAGATCAGACGCGCGAAATCATGGGTATTTTTAGCATAGCCTTCCGCGCCGCGTTCGGTTGCGAAGTAGAACTGATACCACCACTGAACCTCGGCTTTCGGCGGCAAGGGCTGTTTGCCTAAGGCCTGGCTACCGATCAGATAACCGCTCACTGAGACCAGCGATTTAACGCGCTCTGGCCATAAAGCGGCGACGATATCCGCCGTGCGGGCCCCCCAGTCGTAACCCGCGAAAACGGCCTGCTTAATATTCAGCGCGTCCATCAGGTTAACAACGTCTTTCGCCATGGCGGAAGGCTGACCGTTACGCGGTGTTTTATCCGAGATAAACCGCGTGGTGCCGTATCCGCGCAGTGAAGGCACGATAACACGATAGCCTTTTGCCGCGAGTGCGGGCGCCACTTCCGCATAGCTATGAATATCGTAGGGCCAGCCGTGTAACAAAATCACCGGCTGGCCGGTTTTCGGTCCGATGTCGACATAGCCGACGTTGAGATCGCCTGCGTTAATCTGCTGAGGGTGATCAAATGCCGAGGCGAAGTCGTTGCCTTTGGCTTCCGCCTGGCAGGACATGACGGTGCCAAGAGAAACGGTCAATGCAAGAGTCGAGTAAGCGAGTTTGCTAAACATATTGATATCTCCGGTTGTGTACATTTCACGGGGATATAACAACATGTCACTGTATAGCGGATATGTGCGAAAGCGGGTTTATTGCAAGCCTGTGTATGTATCCGGGACGCTGATACAGTGTGATACAAACACAGGCGATTTGACGTTAAAGGGTTATGCGGTATCGGACGTAATCGTCAGCCTCACCATATTTATCATAGAGTTTACGCGCCGGGTTGCTCTCCCGGGTGACCCAATACAGTTTTGACCACCCTTCGCGCTGGCCTTCCGCAATCAAGGCATCTATCAGCGCCTTTCCTGCTCCCGCCCCGCGCTCTGCAGCATTCACAAACAGATCTTCCAGGTAGCAGATGGGTGCTGTCGACCAGGTGCCTTCATGCAGAATACACATCGCGAAACCGATAACCTGTTCATCCTTCTCTACAACCCGGCAAAATAGGGGTGAGTTATCTGAGAGCGCCCTTTCCCATGTCGATGCGGTAACAGATTCGTCGAGGTAGCAATCATAAAAATGGGTATAGCCATCCCACAGCGGTCGCCACTGGGAATAGTCATCTGCGCGTAACGATCTTACCGTGACAGCCATGTGTTCCTCACATTACAACGTGATTGCCATTTCAAAACAGCGTAAATCAGCACCCGCCATACGCGAGTGATGATGCTTTTCGCCCAGCGTGACAAAACCGAGCTTATGATAAAACGACCGGGCGTTTGGCGTCGAATCGAGCAGCAAGCGCGTAATTCCACGTCTGCGGGCTTCGTTGATCAGTGCCTCGACGATCCGTGTCGCCATTCCTTTACCTGATGCTGAAGGTAAGGTGAATATCGCCTCCAGGCTATGCGTATCAAGATCGAGATAACCCGTCGCCGCGATGTCACCCTTTTCATCTTCCACTACATAAAAGGGGTAATCTATGACCATTTTTCGATAGTGTTCGGGCATAAGGTCGGGCGTCCAGCGAGCAATCACATCCGCGTCGTAACTGGTTTTACAGCCGTGACGGATCGCCTGATTGCGAATATCCCAGAGTATTTCGGCTTCCTGCGGTTTAGCTTTTCGTAACGTCATACCTCCCCTTAACGGCTTTTTAACCGGATTTCACGTGCCAGTCTGGCAAGACGCTGAGTGCGACAATAGAGGGTAAACAGCACAAAACCTCTGCTATTCATCACCACCCGGCAAAGTAACAGGGCGAAGCATGCGATGACTATTGGCCAAAGGCTTCCGCCATGAGAAAACAGGAGATGTAGCGCCTGAACGAGGGTCATGACCAGTAGGATGATGAACAATGCCATAACGCCCAGCAAACCTGACGTCACCCCTCGGGCAAGAAGCACGCTACTAACAATGAGCGTGACAAGGATTATCAATGATGGTACGAAAAAACTCAGTGCATGATGTAAAGGCGACAACCCCTGCAACGTGTGGAGAAAAGGTAGAAGATTTAACGCAAATGCCACTAAAAACAGAGGTAACAGCGCCGCTATCGGGTACGGGTTTTGACGCGGAAGCTCGTCGAGAGGACGAGAAAAATACCGTTCCAGCTCGGGAGTGGAATGATTCAAAAGACGGGTATCACGACGAGCAATAGCTTCCTCTATCTCTTTGCCATGCTGCAGGAGATCCTGGAATACACGTCCGGTTAAAAAACTCAGAAATCTCATCAGAATACCGCCAGCGAAAAGCACAACTCATTAGAATGTGATAGTGATGAAAATACCAGAACGCAAACAAAAGCATAACGCTTAAATATGGAGATTCGCAGATGACGATACCGACGCTTACGACAGAACGCCTGCTGCTGAAACCGCTGGTTGCTGAAGATGCCGTCCAGATTCAACAGCTGTATCCGCGCTGGGAAATCGTACGCTATATGGTTTCTTCGGTGCCCTGGCCCTACCCGGAAAACGGTGCGGAAAGCTATGTCAACAACGTGGCACTGCCGGATATGGAAAAAGGGATTGCCTGGTTCTGGAGTATCCGGCATCGTGAAGCGCCGGATCGGCTCATGGGAATTATCTGCCTCTACGACGTCGAGGATAACAACCGAGGGTTCTGGCTGGCGCCGGAGTTTCAGGGGAAAGGGTTTATGCGCGAGGCCAGCATTGCCGCGACGGATTATTGGTTTAACACGCTCAACAAACCCGTTTTACGCGCTCCGAAGGCTGCCGCTAATAGCCGCTCCCGACGTATTTCAGACAGCAGCGGCATGCGGTTAATCAGAACGGAAAAGAAAGCCTACGTCAGCGGAATGCTGGTTTCCGAGTTATGGGAGATCACCCGTGACGAGTGGAATGCCCGTCAGGTCAGCTGATAGTATTTATCCGGGAACAACCTTTCCGGAATGTTCTCTTCGTCGTTCATCTGCAGCAGATCGCGTTCCATCATGTTGCAGATGGCGTCCAGCGGCAGATCGTTATCTTCGGTGCCAAACGGATCTTCGAGCTCTTCCGCCAGCGTATCCAGCGAGATAAAGGTATAGGAAATCAACGCGGAGACGAACGGCGTCATGTAGTGCAGATCCACAACCAGTGCAAACGGCAGCATGATGCAGAACAGATACACCGTGCGATGCAAAATCAGGGTGTACGCAAACGGCACCGGTGTTGTCGCAATGCGCTCGCAGCCGGACAGGACAATCGACATATCGTTCAGACGGTTATTCAGACTGTGGAACAGGATATCTGACAGCTGCCCGTTACGACGCCGTACGGCAAGCCACTCCCCCATGATCAGTAGAATACGGTTCGCCGGAGAGTTGGCGTCCATCACTTTACGTAAATCCTCTGCCGCCAGATAAGGTGAAAGCTGTTCCGCGTTTGTTTCCCGGCGCAGCGTCATGCGTAAACAGTTGGCAAAGGCAATTTGCAGGCGCACAAACTCACCCAGATGTTTATCGTCGGGTAAGGTGTTTTTTACCTCGCGAAACAGCGAGCGCGCCGCTATCATCAGTTGCCCCCAGAGCTGGCGAGCCTCAACGTAGCGCGAATAACAGGCGTTGTTTCTGAAACCGAGAAAGATCGCGATCGCCACGCCAAGAATGCTAAACGGTGCGACGGTAAATTTGATGCCAAGCGAGGTATACCACGGCAGCATCAGGATGACGGCGATGGAAAGCAGGAAGTTGAGCAACAAGCGGGTGTAGATTTTCGGCAGAACCGAACCGTGCCAGACAAATATCAGTTGTAGCCAGTGCTGTTTAGGACGAACAATCATAGTCAGTGTCAGAAAGGAAAAGAGCGAGGCTATTAAACGTGATCCCCCTCACGGTTGCAAGCATGTTAATGGAACATTGCTTTTTCTCCACTGGTAAGCCTAAACCGCACGGAGTTGAAGCCGTTTTTTAAAAACGCAGTAAATAGTATGTTGTAACTAAAAAAGATCGTTAAAATACCCGACCGAAGCCGGGTAACCGTTTAGCAAAGTGTTTTTACTGCTTCACGCATCCCCTGATGAAGGACGGCATCAAGATCCAACGTAACCTGTTCTACCAATCCCTTCACCTGCGTCAAATCCTGCTCCCAGTGATTGCTTTCACTCAGCACCGCTTCCACCAGTGAACGGGTATCGATCTGCTTATCGTGGTGCTGTGCCCAGAGTTGCTGATAGCGGGTCAACCAGTGCGCATCATCCTGTACCGGGTAGCGTTCGCCATGACGTTCACCCCGGTAAAACGCAATCAACGCGGCCAGCGCAAATGTCAGACGCGCGGGTAATTGACCCGTCGCCTGCTGCCCCGCCAGCAGCTGCGGCAGGATGCGCGTGCGGTATTTGGTCATCCCGTTCAGGGCAATCGACAGCAGCTGGTGCTTGATGTAAGGGTTACGGAAACGGCCCGTCACCGCACTGGCGAATGACTCCAGCTCTTCGCGCGGCAAATCCAACACAGGAATAATTTCCTCATAAATCGCTTTTTCGACGAACGCACAAATCTCTGCATCGTTCATCGCGTCACCAACCGTATCCAGACCAGCCAGGAAGGCTACCGGTACCAGCGCGGTGTGCGCCCCGTTCAGGATAGCCACTTTGCGCTCTTTGTACGGCTTAATGTCATCAACGATGAGCACGTTCAGCGGGAATTTATCCAGACGCAGCTCGGCGGCAAGTGATTTTGGCCCCTGAATCACGAACAAATAGAAATGTTCAGCGGTATCGATAAATCCATCGTGATAGCCAAGCTGAGCTTCCAGCGATGCCACTTCGTCACGCGGATAACCGGTAACGATACGGTCAACCAGCGTAGAACAGAAGCTATTGGCGTCGTTCAGCCACTGGATAAACGCCTGCGGCAACGCCCACTCCTGCGCATAGCGCAGCACAAGTTCGCGTAGTGCTTCACCGTTGTAGTCGATAAGCTCGCACGGAATGATAATCCAGCCTTTGTCCGCTGCGCCGTTAAAGTGGCTAAAGCGCTCAAACAGCAGTCGCGTCAGTTTCGCCGGATAGCTTACCGCCGGGGCATCGTCGAATTTGTCAGCGGCGTGATAGCTGATACCGGCTTCCGTGGTGTTCGAGAAGACAAAACGCATATCGGGGTTGTGGGCCAGCGTCAAAAACTCATCATAGTGATCGTAGACGCTGATTTCACGGTTAACGGAGCGGATAAGACGCGCATCGCTTACCGCCTCGCCCTTCTCATTCAGACCCCGAATGATGGTGGTGTACAAACCATCCTGGGTGCTGAGCGATGGCGGGAAATCGCTCTGGATCGGGCGAACAATAACCACACCGGCATTAAGATCGGTATGCTCGTTTAACAGGTCGATTTGCCAGTCAACGAACGCACGTAAGAAGTTTCCTTCGCCAAACTGAATGATACGTTCAGGGTAGAGAGCACCGGGGAAATCACGTCGGTTGAGTGTGTTCACATTGGGGTCCTTTTCGATTAGTCATACAGCCTGATATGATTGGTGTAATAACTTATCAAACCTTTCAGACCAGAACCCCTGTTTGGATCAACTCATCAGGCAATTGTGAAAAATAATCATAAGAATTTATAGAAAACGGATGTCGCGGTCATCGCACCGTCTGGCATCAGGGCATAGCGCGGGATCTCCCCCACTTTTTGCCAGCCCGCCCGCTGGTAAAAGCTCTCCGCGCCGCTACCGGTGGAGGTATCCAGTACCAGAACCGACAGCCCTTTTTCGCGCGCAATCACCTCAAGGGTCTCCATCAGCGCCATTGCCGCCCCTTTACGGCGGGCCTTTTCGTGAACCAGCAGTTTTGCGACATCCGCGCGGTGCGGCTGATTTTCCGGCTGATCGGTGATGAGCTGTACCGTTCCAATAATGCCGTCCTGCTCATCAACGCACGCCAGTACGGTACGCTCATGACGGCCAACGCTATCAGCAATCCCATGCCAGAACGTGCGCGCTTTGTCGTGACTAAAAGGCAGCATAAAGCTGACGGATGCGCCGCCGTTAACACAGTTTTCGAGGATATCGGCCAGCGCATCGATGTGGGACAGAATGTCGTCCCGGGAGAGGGTTTTAATATGCAGTGGAGAGTTCATGTTTTGTCCTTTTAATGAATCTCTCCAGATTGCTATTAACATTTCCGTAACGCAATAACCTACTACATAGGATTTCGTTATCTCTCAGTATGTCTCTGCTGTTTCATGGAGTACATTTTCCGATCGGCATTTTTAAGCCACTGCTGAATATCGTTGCTGTTATGGTCGAACTCACTCAAGCCCCAGGAGAAATGCAGCGACCAGGGGTGCAGTTGACGCGCGTTATAGCTCTCTACCTGTTCGATCAAATACTGCATGGCGATCCAGGCACCCTGCTCATCCGTATCGGCAAACAGCACCGCGAATTCGTCACCGCCAAAGCGAACCAGCAGATCGGCCTCGCGGAAAGAGGCCTGCATGAGGGAAGCCATCGCTTTCAATGCCTTGTCGCCCTCCTCGTGGCCGTAACGATCGTTGATCTCTTTAAAACGATCGAGATCCAGCCATCCCAGGGTTAGCGGCTCCGCCCGACGTCTGGCGACAGAGAGGGTGAAACGAACAAACTGGTTAAAGCCGCGGCGATTGTATAAACCGGTGAGTTCGTCGGTGGTTGCCGCGCTGACTGCGGCAAATTCATCTTCCGCCAGCGCGCCCAGGTCCCCGAGTACGGCGAGATCCGCCGCGGAAAATTCACGTGGCGCGAAATCGATTAGGCACAGAGACCCAACGCTCGCCCCGTCACGCAAGCGCAGCGGAAAACCCGCGTAGAAGCGAACTCTTGGGTCCCCTGCCACCAGCGGATTATCGGCAAAACGGTCGTCCTGAAGCATATCACTCACCACCAGCGGCGCTTCGCTGAGGATCGTGTGACCACAAAAAGAGATATTGCGCGGAACGGTGTCAGGTGCCTGTCCGTCGGCGGATTTCACAATAAGTGAATGTTCATCAATGAGATTGACCATCGCCAGCGGCACCTGGAAAAAACGTTTAGCCAGACGCGTCAGCCGGTCAAATGCCACGGAATTGTCGATCTCAAGAAGGCCAGACTCGCGCAGCGAGTTCAGGCGTTCTGTTTCATTAGCGGGGGTTACAGGTGCTTTCATAACGTCTCCTGACGCTTTGCGTTATTAAAAGCGTAGCTTAAACAGAGACATTGTCAGTGTGCGAATATTCTGTTCTTGCCTTCACGCTTGGCATGGTAAAGGGCACTATCGGCGGCCTGCAGCCAGTCGGCCACGCTGCTTGTATCTCGCGTTGCGCAGGCGATACCGATACTGAGGGTGCAATGCACGGCCTCTTGCGCCACATCCTTCATTACTGCCGCCGCGTCCATAATGCGGGTAGCCACAATCTGGGCCTCATCCACGCTGGTATCCGGGAGCAAAATGACAAATTCGTCCCCCCCCAGACGCGCTGGGGTATCTGTAGGGCGCGTGGCCAGATGCAGGATCTTCGATACCGTCGCCAGCATCGCGTCGCCCACCTTATGGCCAAAGCGGTCATTTACCTCTTTAAAGTTGTCGATATCAATAAACATCAAAGCAGATTCACGGCACGTCTGACGAAGTTTATTCAGTTCATGATCGATACGTTTTTCCAGCAGACGACGGTTGGCGATATCCAGCAGCGGATCCATCATGGCGATCCGTTCCAGCTCGCGGCTTTTTATCCGTAAGCGCTGCGCAATACTGTCAGTCAGCATGCTCATGGCCAGCAGGTAGATGGCGATCAGCGGTAAGGTGGCAAACATTGTCCGCTGGGAAACAAACCCATCTACCTCCATCCCCTGCGTCAGCCAGGTCACCAGGAATACGCCTAGCATCAGAGCGGCGGCCTTTTTCAGCAGCGTAATACCGCCTGCAGAAAGCCTGTCCGAAAGCAAAATGGTCGCAATCACGACCGACGTAAGCGGATTAACCGCCATCATCGCGATCCAAAAGCCCCCGGCACCTGCATCCAGCACGAGGTGCTGGTGCTCGGTTGCCAGGGGCGTCGGTGAACGACGCGCCCGCAGCCAGGCCACCGTTGGCCAAATAAAGGCATTCGCCCCTAGCAGGATCATCAGCCAGACCGAGCGATGGTGTTCAATCAATACGGACAGGACAGGAATAAAACAGAGAAATGTGCCGAGTAAACGCATGAGATACATACGTTTGACAAACCGACGACCGGGTAAGCGAGGCTTGGGACTAAGTTTGTCAGTGGCATTCATACTAAGATTTTTCCGATATGTTTCTTGCGGTATCTTATTGAGCTTAAAAATACCTAGCAAGCAATTTATCTTTTAATCATATATATCAAGGCCGCTTTCTCCCGGTATGGAGATATACAACACGATAATCCTACGTCTGCGTCAGCCATTCATTTGTATGACCAGCCAGTGATGGATCACGGTGACGATATAGTGCTGCTGCTGCGCCGTAAGCTCGACGTCCTGCGGAATGCTGTGCCATTTTGCCAGGCAGCCACGACAGCACGTGGCAGTGGCGTGCTGAGCAATAAACACCGGATGTCCACGCATCGGCGTTTGCTTACCGTCATTCGCGGGATGGGCCGGGGCAAGGCGCTGAGCAACAAAATCCGCCGCATGGCGATCGATGGTCTCAGCCCCTTTTTCCCAGCAGTATTGCCGCTCTTTCGGCCCCAGTCGAAAGCGCGACCGAAACGTCGAACGCGACAGGCGCGCAAATAACGGATCCAGGTTCGACATCAGTAAACCGAGCGCCCCAACCGTTGGGTCAGTCGTTCCAGTACCGCCACACCTGCCAGTGAATTTCCCGTTTCATCGAGTTCCGGACTCCAGACGGCAATCGCCATCTCGTGGGGAACGATGGCCACAACCCCGCCGCCCACGCCGGATTTTGCCGGTAAGCCGACACGCCAGGCGAACTCACCGGCATTCTGGTACATCCCGCTGGTTGCCATCAGGGCGTTCACCTGACGGGCCTGCATCGGCGACACCACTTCCTGATCGAGATGCGGTGCATGCCCCTGATGCGCAAGGAACAGGAACGTTTGCGCCAGTTCAACACAGTTCATTTCAAGCGCACAGTAATGGAAGTAGTTTTGCAGAACCGTCGCAACATCGTTGTGGAAATTGCCAAAGGATTTCATCAGCCAGGCTATCGCCGCATTGCGTGCCGAGTGTTCAAACTCCGAGCGCGCGACCACCGGATCGTAGGCAATGCTCTGCACGCCAGAAAGCTGGCGCACGATTTCGAGCATTCGCTGGCGAGGCGCGCTGAGGCGGCTTTGCAGCATATCGCACACCACCAGCGCCCCGGCATTGATAAAAGGATTACGCGGTTTACCCTGTTCCATTTCAAGCTGCAGCAGCGAGTTAAACGGCTGACCGGAGGGATCTTTACCCACACGTTGCCAGAGCTCGTCTTCTTCATACTGACGCATTGCCGCCACCAGGCTCAGCACCTTTGAGATGGACTGAATCGAGAATCGCTCGGTCGCATCACCGGCCTGGAAACGCTGTCCGTCTACCGTGCATATGGCGATACCCAGCTTATTACCGCTGACCGAGGCCAGCGCCGGAATATAGTCGGCAACCTTCCCCTTTCCGATTAACGGTCGGACCTGCGCCAGAATTTCGTCCAGCATCTCATTATGGATAACCGCAGCCACACTTTGCTCCTTGCCCTCAGGCTAAAACGGGCTGCGAGTATAACAGAGGCTTATATATTGCGTCAGGCGGGAAGACGAAAACGCGAGACGGCTTCCAGCAAATTATCGGACTCCTGATGCAAACGCGCAGAGGCATCCGACGCGTCAGACACCAGCGCATCCGTCTGCCGCGATACCTGATTCAGGGCGTGAAGCTGGCGAGTCATCTGATGAATACTCACCCCCTGGCTCAGCGTGGCGTCTGAGATGTCATTCAGCAGGCTGCTTAAATTCGCCACCAGCCCGATAACCTGCTGCAGGTTATCTTCCAGCCGGTTAACCGCTTTTGAGCCATCATGAATCCCCTGCAAAGAGTGATTGATCAGCGCCTGAATGGTCTGGGTAGAATGACTGCTTTTGCGGGCCAGCAGTCCCACCTCGCGGGCGACCACGGCAAAGCCGCGTCCCTGATTGCCCGCATGTGCCGCTTCAATGGCCGCGTTCAGGGCAAGAATATTGGTCTGGAACGCCACGCTGTCGATCATCGCTACGATCCCGCGCATCTCAGAGGATCGGTCAACGATCGCCTGCATGGAGGCATTTACCGTAGACATCATCTGGTCGCCGCCTGCCGCAGCCTGACGCGCCTCATCTGCGCGGGCGCTGGCAAGTTTCGCATAGCCGGTGTTGCCTTCAACATGCGTTTCCAGCGCGGCGATATTCGCCGTGACATCCTCAAGCTCTTTCGCCTGACGTACAGACTGCTGATACAGCTTCTGATTCCCCTGTGCCAGGGAGCCAATGTTCTCGACCATCGAGGTCGTGGCGTGGCTGACCTGCGATACCAGCTGCTGTAGCCCATGCTGCAGGGTATTAACACTGCCGCTGAGCTGACCCATCTCCCGGTTGAAGCAGGCTACAGCTGGCGGTGTACCGGACAGATCGCCCGCAGAAAGCTGGTTGATATGTGCAATCAACCGACGCAGCGGCGTAATAACCCACTTTGCCATCCCGAACCAGACCAGAATGGCAATCACCAGCAGAACGACGGGCGCAAACAGGAATAGCGTTTGCAGGCCTGAAAGCTGCGACACCAGCGTCTGCCGCCCTTGCAGGGCCTGTTTCTCGCTCAGCTGCTGGTAACGCGCATAGTTATCATTAAAGTCGGTCTGAAACGCCTGCGCGGGAACAGCAAAAAAGGCATCAATGGCGTTCGTTTTAATCAGCCCTTCCGCCTGCTCTTTAATGGCACCGTAGAAAAGCTGGTAGCTCTTCACCAGCGCCTCGTCTTTCGCCGGATGGAGTGCCAGCCACGCCGTCCATGCCTGATGAGAGTCGTCCAGCGCCTTTTGCGCCTCGTCCATCAGACTGTGCCAGCTCCCTTCCGAGCCGGTCTCCTTATCCTGCATAAACCAGACGCCGGAGCGGTTAAGCAAATCGCTTGCGGCCAGCAGGGAAACGCGCGCCTGATCCAGCTTGCCCTGCTGCTGATACGCCAGCTGGTTATGCTGTTCGTTGCGCTGGGCTTCTTTCAGAGAGGCGGTGAGCAGAAGCGTGGAGGAGAGTTGCAGTGCGGAGAAAAGCCCAATAATACAAAAAATGCCGGCCAGCAGACCAAATTGACGGGGGATGACGCGCTGCGCAATACGGCGAAAAATTTGCGTTAGGTTCATAATTTTCTTCTGTAACAATACGTTAGACGCGAGCGAGTCTACGAAACGAAAATGACAGAACCATTGCAGATAAATGACAACAGCCCTCATAATGAGGGCCGAAATCACAGATGGGCGATAAATTACACGCGATCCTTCCAGACCGTCTGTACGTTACAGAACTCGTGCAAACCAAAATGTGAAAGCTCACGACCGAAGCCGCTCTTCTTCACGCCGCCAAACGCCACCCGGGCATCGCTTGCGCTGTAGCCATTGATAAACACCCCGCCGCACTCCAGCTCGCGAGAGAATGTCTCCGCCAGCGCGTCGTTTGCGGTAAAGACCGTGGCAGACAGACCAAAGTCACTGTCGTTAGCCAGCGCTAAAGCATGCTCCGCATCCCTGGCGATCGTAATCGCCGCCACCGGGCCAAACAGCTCCTGGCGGAACGCGGTCATGTTCGGGTTGACATTGCCGAGCACGGTTGGCGCGTAGTAGTTACCCTCACCAGCCAGTTTCTCTCCGCCCAGCAGCAGGGTCGCCCCTTCTGCCAGGGTGGCCTGCACCTGCTGATCCAGTTCATCACGCAGATCGAAGCGCGCCATCGGGCCAAGATAGTTCTCTTCCGTCTCCGGCGAGCCCATCTTCAGCGCCGCAACCGCGTCGACAAAGCGTTGGGTAAAGGCATCAGCCACCCCCTGTTCCACGATAAAACGCTTCGCCGCCGCGCAAACCTGTCCGGTATTTTGATAACGCCCCGCCACTGCGGCTTTCACCGCCAGATCCAGATCGGCATCGTTCAGGACGATAAAGGGGTCGGAACCGCCCAGCTCCAGCACGCATTTTTTGAGTGCCGCACCCGCCTGAGCGCCAATCGCCGCCCCGGCACGCACGCTGCCGGTGACGGTAATCGCAGCGATACGGCGGTCGTTAATGGCCTGGCTGACGCCGTCGTTGGTGGCGTTTACCCAGCCAAACACGCCCTGAGGAAAACCGGCGTCGGCAAAAATCTGCGCAATCAGCTCGGCGGAGCCGAGCACGTTCGGGGCGTGCTTCAGCAGGTAGCTGTTCCCCGCCAGCAGAATGGGAACCGCGCCGCGCAGCACCTGCCAGAGCGGGAAGTTCCACGGCATTACCGCCAGAATCGGTCCCAGCGGACGGTACTCGATGACCGCGTTGTGATCCTCGACCAGCGTGGGTTCAGCATTCAGCATTGCCGGGCCATGTTCGGCATACCAGTCGCACAGGCTGGCAGATTTAGCCACCTCGCCGCGCGCCTGCAGAATGGGTTTGCCCATTTCGCGGGACATCATCCGCGCCATCTCTTCACCCCGGTTACGCAAAGCCGCGCCCAGATCGCGCAGCTTCTGCGCGCGGTGGGAAACGCTTTCGCGACGCCAAAGGCGATAGCCCGCATCGGCCTGAGCAATAGCGCGTTCTACATCGTCGGCCGTCGCCCAGGGATACGTGGCCAGGGTTTCGCCCGTCGCCGGGTTAACAGAGCGTGCATGAGTAGCAGATGAAAGGGTCATGATGTTCTCCTCGCAATAACAGTTGATTCATTGTGGCCCACTCTGCTATTTCTTAAAAATGAATAATACTGACCACCTTATTCACGAATCGAGAATGCTATGGACTTAACTCAGCTTGAAATGTTTAACGCCGTCGCGCTAACCGGCAGCATCACCCAGGCGGCGCAGAAGGTGCATCGCGTGCCGTCGAACCTGACCACCCGCATCCGCCAGCTTGAAGCGGATCTCGGCGTGGAGCTGTTTATCCGCGAGAACCAGCGTTTGCGCTTATCGCCAGCCGGGCATAATTTTCTGCGCTACAGCAGGCAGATCCTGGCGCTGGTTGACGAGGCGCGAATGGTCGTGGCCGGAGACGAACCGCAGGGGCTGTTTGCCCTCGGCGCGCTGGAGAGCACCGCCGCCGTGCGCATCCCGGAGAGTCTGGCGCAGTTTAACCAGCGCTATCCGCGCATTCAGTTTGCACTGTCCACCGGTCCATCCGGGACGATGATTGATGGGGTACTGGAAGGTACCCTGAGCGCCGCATTTGTCGACGGGCCGCTATCCCATCCGGAGCTGGAAGGGATGCCGGTTTATCGGGAAGAGATGATGCTGGTGACGCCCGCCGGGCATGCTGAAGTCTCAAAAGCCACCCAGGTCAGCGGCAGCGATGTTTACGCTTTTCGCGCGAACTGCTCCTATCGCCGACATCTGGAAAGCTGGTTTCACGCCGACAGAGCCACGCCGGGGCGGATTCATGAGATGGAGTCGTATCACGGCATGCTCGCCTGCGTGATTGCCGGGGCCGGCATCGCATTAATGCCCCGATCCATGCTGGAGAGCATGCCGGGGCACCATCAGGTTGCAGCGTGGCCGCTGGTGGAAAACTGGCGCTGGCTCACCACCTGGCTGGTGTGGCGACGCGGGGCAATGACCCGTCAGCTTGAAGCCTTTATAGCGCTGCTAAACGAACGTCAACCACCAGCGCCTTCTCCATAAACAGGCTCAGCGGGTCTTCGACGTACGGGGCAAACGCCGGACGCAGTTCGTATCCGCACTGCTGATACAGACGGATAGCGGCATGCTGTTTGATCCCCGTCTCGAGCCGGACGGTATGGCATTCCCGGCTCAGGGCTTCATCCTCAAGGGCGGCCAGAAGCTTTTCCCCAAGATGTTGTCCACGGTGCGTCGGGTCGATATACACCCGCTTCATCTCCCCCGTACCGTCGCCGTTCAGCACCACGGCGCCACACCCTACGGCATTGAGCTGCTGGTCGCGAATAATCATTAAAATCAGCGCCGCGTCCGGCAGATTAGCCAAATCGAGCAGGTGGTTGCTTTCGGCGGGGTAAAGTTCGCTCTGATAGCGGTCAAGGGCCGCGATCAGATTAAGGATGTCGGGATGACGGGCAGACTCAGAGGTGATGGAATACATGGCAGGCTCCTTGCTATTTTTCTTTTAACATAGCGCAGACCTGCCAGGGGGCTACATAGTATTAACTTATGTCATGACGCCAGCGTCAGTTGGACATCAAGCGCCCTCAGCTCGGCCTGTGTCGTCTCATCCAGCCTGCTGTCCGTGACGATATCCGTCAGAGTATGCAGATGTGCCACGTTAAACAGCGACCAGGCGCCGTACTTTGAACTGTCTGCCAGCAGTACGCGGCGCTTAGCGTTGGCGATCAAATCGCGTTTTAATGCCGCCTTCTCTTCCGTTGGCGAGGTGATCCCTCGGGTTATATCCCAGCCGTTACAGCTGACGAAAGCCACGTCCGGCCATACGTTTTGCAGCAAGCGACGCCCGTGTTCACCGATGCACGACTGGCTCGAATCGTCGATACGGCCACCAATAATCGTCACTTCGATTTGCCTGAATTCTGAGAGAAACAGCGCAATATGCAGGTCGCTGGTAATGACGCGCAGCGGAAGGTGCGTCAGTTGACGCGCGAGTTCAATCATCGTTGTGCCCGCATCCAGCACGACGGCATCTCCCGCCTTAACAAAGCTGGCCGCCACACTGGCAATTGCATGTTTCTCCGCCAGACTCCGCTGCATTTTTTCGTGCGTCGTGGGCTGGGAAGGAATAAACCGGTTAAGGGTAACGCCGCCGTGGGTGCGGCTAATGACGCCCTCCTGGTCGAGCTTAATCAGGTCGCGGCGGATGGTCGCCGGTGAGGCATCCGTGATTGCCACCAGCTGATCCACCGTCACCAGATTATGCCCTTTCAGGTAATCCATTATCTGCTCTAACCGGTTATATCCCTTCATATCATTCCCGTGTAATTTGCATAGCCAACTGGATAGACACCGTCATGCTCTCAGACTTCGCTTTGCCGGTCCACGCAATATCAAACGCGGTGCCGTGGTCTGCAGAGGTACGGATAAACGGCAACCCGGCGGTGATATTCACCCCGTCATAGAAGCCGAGTAATTTTAACGGAATATGCCCCTGATCGTGATACATCGCAACGACCATGTCATACATTCCTTCGTGGCATTGCATAAATACCGTATCCGGCGGACAGGGTCCTGTGACGTTTAGCCCCTGCGCTTTCATCGCCTCGACGGCGGGGCCGACAATCTTGATCTCTTCATCACCAAACAGGCCGTTCTCACCCGCATGCGGGTTCACACCTGCAACTGCAATGCGCGGATGATCGATTCCCACACGCTTCAGGAAGGTATCGGCAATACCGATCACGGTTTTTACCCGATCCTGACTGAGCGTATCAAGGAATTTGCGCAGCGCGATGTGGGTGGTGATGTGAATCACCTTGAGTTGATCGGTGTACAACACCATGGCGTAATCTCTGCTGTCGGTCAGATGTGCCAGCAGTTCCGTGTGGCCCGGATAGTGATGTCCGGCCAGATGCAGAGCCTCTTTATTGAGTGGCGCCGTTGCAATTGCCTTTACCTCACCCGCCATCGCCAGTTCGGTGGCTCGCTTCACACAGCGATAAGCCAGATCCCCGGCCTGAGCCTGAACAACCCCCGGCTTTAACCCATCAGGATCCGCCAGCGGTTCGTCCAGCACGTTAATCACACCGGGCGCGAACTGCGCATCGCTGACTTTCTCAATCACACGCATATCGGCTTGCGCGGTGATCCCTTGCTTAAGCACCCGCTGCAGCGTACGGGCGCAGCCCACCACGACAACAGATGAACCCGATAACTCGCCGTCAGTAAGGGATTTGATAATAATTTCCGGGCCAATACCCGCCGGGTCACCCATGGTTACAGCAATAATATTAGTCACTCATTCTCTCCTCGATAAAATGCAAAACCTCACGCAGCGTCTCTTCCTTTCCGAAGCCCCCTGCTTTGGTCATCACCGGCCGATGCCAGGCACAACCCAAAAATCTGCCGTAAGGTACGCACTGTGCAATGCGTCCCGTAATCTCAAAACCTTGTGCCTCAAGCGCGCTGGCAACGGCCATCGCCACATCGCCACCTGAAACGTACAGCGCATCCGGTGCCTGCTTTTCCAGAACTTCGCGGGTCAGCGTTCCCAAATAAGTACAAATCTTGTCACCCAGCGCCGCGCGGGTAATTTGATGTTGGCTACAAATATCCTCAACGCGATGTCGGGACTCCCGATCCGAACTGGTATGCACAATGCAGTGATTACCCGCCTGAAGCGCCTGAATTATTCGGATGAATGCGTCTGCCGTTGTGCCGTTAAGCATGTCGTTAACATCAATGAACACCCGCGACACGCCAGGTGCGTTAAGCGCAAACGCAATCTGACGCTGCGCGATTTCACTCATCGAGCCAACGACGGCCAGCAGCTGTTTGCGCCGGTCCGGCGCAAGATGGCGCGCCAGCGCATCGCACAACCCGGCCGATCCCACCAGCAGCGGCGTCTGCTCGCAGGTCAGCGCGGCGGCAATAACGGCATCCAGCTCACCCTCCGTCTCTGCATCCACAATCAGCACGCCATCCCCTTGCGCCAGCGCAGTTTCCAGGTCGCGTACGGTCACGGATTTGCCCGCCAGTCCGAAAAAGAGATCAACAATGTCAGCAGAAGGCACCGGCGTTTTCGGGTCGCTGGCAAATTCGGTTTCATTTACCGGTATACCGTCCACCAGACACTGGCCGTGCCGCGTAATGCGCCCGGCTGCGGGATACGCTGGCGCAATGACGATCTGCCGTTTACCGCTCAGTGCCTGAAGGGCTGCAGTTTCAGCGCCAACGTTCCCGCGCAGCGTGGAATCAATCTTTTTAATCAGCCACCGCGCGTTCACGACATCCGCGCCGAGGCGCGCAATTTTTTCAGCCGCCTCTGATGCTCCCAGCGCCCGAGATTCGGTATTGATAACCAGCGCATCAGTGGGTTCAGTAGAAACCGTCTGGAACGCCACGCAGACCTTTTTCCCGCGAAGCGCCAGGCTGACGCCCGCATCGTTTGCGCCGGTAAAGTCATCTGCGACGACCACCACCTCTCTGTATAGATTGTTTTTTTTCATCCCCACTCCGGGTCCGTTCATCCTGTTAATGATTATATTCAATCATGATTGATTATATGTGAGCAAGATCAAGTTAATCAGTTTGCGAATAAATTATAAATTTAGCCACGCGATGACCATGACTGATCTGATTTGAGCGAAATCAATCATGACCACCAGGACAGGAGAAGAATGTGGTAACCATCAACAGCACAATTATCAGCGGCGCTGGCGCTATTCCCGCCATCAGACCGCTGCTTCACGGTAAAGCACACATTTTGCTGGTCACAGACGGCAATATTTCACGTCTGGAGGCAGCAAAGCAGATCCGGCCCCTTCTTGAAGAGGACAATCGCAGCATCACGATTGTTGATAACGTGCCGCCGGAACCTTCGCACCACGATGTCAGCCAGGTGCTCGGCGGGTTAACGTCTTGCAAGTTCGATTTGATCGTCGGGATCGGGGGCGGCAGCGTGCTGGACGTCGCAAAGTTACTCTCCGTACTGTGTCATCCTCAGTCCCCGGGGCTGGATACCCTGCTGGCCGGGATAAAACCCGCAGCGCGGATTTCCTCCTTGCTGATCCCCGCTACGGCCGGTACTGGCTCCGAAGCCACGCCAAACGCAATTCTGGCGATACCGGAACAGAATACGAAAGTGGGGATTATCTCCCCCGTGCTGCTGCCGGATTACGTTGCGCTCCTGCCTGAACTCACTACCAGCATGCCCGCACACATCGCCTCGTCGACGGGTATTGATGCGTTGTGCCATCTGATTGAGTGTTTCACGTCAACGGTTGCCAACCCGGTCAGCGATAACGCCGCGCTGACGGGACTGTCTAAGCTACTGAACAACATTGAAACAGCCTGTGCCGAACCGGGTAATCTGATGGCGAAGCTGGAGATGCTGTGGGCGTCTTACTACGGCGGGGTTGCCATTGCCCATGCAGGAACGCACCTGGTTCACGCCCTTTCCTATCCTCTCGGCGGGAAATATCACCTGCCGCACGGCGTGGCTAACGCCATTCTGCTGGCACCGTGCATGCGCGTAGTGCGCCCCCATGCGGTGACTAAGTTTGCTCAGGTCTGGGATCTCGTGCCCGGCGCGGATACCACCCTGTCGGACGAGGACAAATCCCACGCGCTGGTGACGTACTTTGCGGCGCTGGTTCGCCGCCTCAACCTGCCGGATAACCTTGAGACGCTGGGCGTACCGCGAGAAGACATTGCTTCCCTCAGTGAGGCCGCGCTTAACGTTAAACGCTTAATGAATAACGCCCCCTGTCAGCCAGACCGTGACGAGGTGCAGGCAATCTATCGGACACTGTTTCCCCAACATTAATATCGAAGGAGTGAGAAATGCGTAACACCATAAAGGGCGTACTGACGGCAATCGTCACCCCCTTTGACGCGGACGGCGACCTGAACTTACCGGGACTCACGCGGCAGATCGCGCGTCAGCTGGATGCCGGTAATGGCATCTTTTGCGGAGGGACCAACGGCGAGTTTTTCGTGCTGAGCGAAGAAGAAAAACTCGCCGTCACCCGGCACTGCGTTGAAACCGTGGCGGGACGTGCGCCCGTTGTGGCCCATGCAGGAGAAATATCTACCCGCCAGACCATCCGTCTTGGCAAACAGATCGCCTCACTGGGTGTGGATGCCGTATCGGTCATAACCCCTTACTTTGTTCCTCTAAAGCAAGACGAGCTAATCACGCACTATACGGCTATTGCCGATGCGCTGAGCGTGCCGATTTATCTCTACAACATTCCAGCGAGAACCGGTAACACCATTGAGCCCGACACCGCTCGCGCGCTGGCGGAGCATCCCAATATTATCGGTATTAAAGACAGTGCCGGTAGTTACGAGAGCCTGAGCGGATTCCTCAATGCGGTGAAAGACATTGACGGATTCGACGTGCTGAACGGCCCCGATTCGCTGATCCATCAGGGCTTTGTCGATGGCTGCTCCGCCTGTATTTCCGGACTGGCGAACGTGGCACCTGCGGCCATTAACGCCATCTGGTCACGCTTTAATGCGGGTGACATCGACGGTTCCCGCCGGGCTCAGGAAAGCGTCACCCAGCTTCGCACGGAGTTATACAGCGTCGCGTTTTCCCCCGCCGCAGTTAAAAAAGCGCTGCAGATCATGGGAGAAGACGTTGGAGAAAGCCGATACGCCGTGGCGTTTAACGCGCAACAGCTGCAACAGATACGCCAGATAGTGACAGCGTCACTAAATTAACCGGCGTCAGTTTCGTCAATAAGAATACCGGGTGCCTGAGGTGCCCAGGATTCACTCGCCCTGAAGAGAGGCAAAGATGAATAATTTTACCGCTGAAGATACCCTAATCATTGTCGGCATAGTGATTGTCTACATTCTGTTCACCACCTGGCTAACCTTCCGGATCCGCAGTAAAAACTCCGGTGATTTCATGGAAGGTTCCCGCGCAATGCCAGCATTTATTGTCGGGATCCTGCTCATGTCTGAATATATCGGCGCAAAATCCACTATCGGCACGGCGCAGGCCGCGTTTGAAGACGGGTTTGCGGCCTCCTGGTCCGTCATCGGTGCGGCGATTGGCTTTCCGCTGTTTGGTCTGTTGCTCGTCAAGCGCATCTATAACACCGGGAAAATCACCATCTCCGGGGCCATTGCCGAAAAGTACGGTAACAGCACCAAAAATATTATCTCCATCATCATGATCTACGCCCTTCTGCTGGTTAACGTAGGGAACTACGTCAGCGGTGCGGCGGCCATCTCCACCGTATTGAAGGTCAATTTGCCCGTTGCGGCGTTTATTACCGCTATCGTCAGCACCTTCTATTTCGCCTTTGGCGGCATGAAGGGTGTGGCGTGGGTGACGGTGCTGCACAGTGCGCTGAAATACTTCGGCATTCTGGTCATCATGGGCTTTGCGCTGTCTAAGACGGGCGGCTTCGCGCCAATGGTTGAAAACATGCCGGACTTCTACTGGACCTGGGATGGCAATATCGGCGCGTCGACCATTTTCGCATGGCTCATCGGCACCATTGGTTCCATCTTCTGTACCCAGTTTGTGATTCAGGCCATCTCCTCCACCAAAGACGTGAAATCGGCCAAACGTTCAACCTGGGTCGCGTTCTTCTTCTGTCTGCCGATTGCGCTGGCCATCGCGGTAATCGGCGTGGCGGCTAAATACCTGCACCCGGAGATTAACAGCCTGTATGCGATGCCGATTTTCCTGCAGGATATGAACCCGTGGCTGGCCGGTCTGGTCACCACCTCTCTGGTGGCGTCTATTTTCGTCAGCGTCAGTACCGTTGCGCTGGCTATCGCCTCCCTGGTGGTTAAAGACTTTTACGTGCCGATGCGCAACCCGACGCCTGAGCAGGAATTTAAGGCCACCCGCTGGATCTCACTGCTGATTGGCTTCCTGCCGCTGATTTTTGTTCTGCTGGTGCCTGAAGTCCTGAAGCTCTCGTTCTTTACCCGCGCCATTCGCCTGTCGATTTCCGTGGTGGCCGTTATCGCCTTCTACGCCCCGTTCTTCCGCAGCACCCGTGGGGCTAACGCTGGCCTAATTGGTGCCTGCGTCGTCACGTCGGTCTGGTATCTGCTTGGCGATCCGTTTGGTATCAACAATATGTATATCGCTCTGCTGACCCCAGCCGTCATCATGGTGATAGAGCGGCTTATTCCGGGAAAAGCGAACGCAAAAGCGCCCACCCCTGCAGAAAATAATGGAGTTTGATATGTCTGTAACCGTAACCCGCGACGGGATTGTTCGTCCGCACCCGCAGGACATTCACATGGAGACAGCCATGCTGCCTTCCTCTTGCCCACAAAACCATGCGGCAAACCTGCTGCCGCTGCCGGATGGCGCGCTGATGTGCGTCTGGTTCGGGGGGACGCAGGAAGGGATTGCGGATATCTCCGTATGGGGTTCACGCCTGACACAGGGCAGCCAGCAGTGGAGCGACGCGGTCAAACTCTCGGACGACGCGACGCGCTCTGAGCAAAACCCGGTCCTCTTCCTTGCCCCGGACAACGTGCTGTGGCTGCTGTGGACCGCCCAGATTTCCGGCAATCAGGACACGGCGATTGTGCGCTATCGCCAGTCACTGGATTTGGGCCAAACCTGGGGCGAGATTGATACTCTTCTCGATAAACCGGGCACCTTTATCCGCCAGCCGATGGTGGTGCTGGAAAACGGCAACTGGCTGCTACCGGTGTTTTACTGCCGTACACGGCCGGGGGAGAAATGGGTAGGTAACGACGATATCAGCGCGGTGAAAATCTCGGAGGATCGCGGAAAAACCTGGCGTGATGTAGTGGTGCCGGAAAGCCTGGGCTGCGTGCATATGAATATTACCCCGCTTCACAACGGCACCCTGGTGGCGCTGTTCCGCAGCCGCTGGGCGGACAATATTTATTACAGCCAGTCAACGGACGGCGGCGAAAGCTGGTCCGTACCGGAGCAGACGGCGCTACCCAATAACAACTCCTCCATTCAGGTAACGACGCTTTCGAGCGGTGATCTGGCGCTGGTGTTCAATCACATGAGCGCCGCCGGTGCGCTTGAGCGCCGGGCGTCTCTCTACGATGAAATTGATGATGGTGATGACCGTAAAGAGCCGGTCGTCACCGGCGGTCGGGCAGCCTTCTGGGGAGCGCCGCGTGCGCCGATGACCGTCGCCATTTCGCCGGACGGCGGGAAAAGCTGGCCGTGGCAGCGTAACCTGGACGAGGGGGATGGTTACTGTATGACCAACAACTCCATGGAAAAACTCAATCGCGAATTTTCCTATCCCAGCATCAAACAGGGATCGGAAGGCAATATTCATATCGCTTACACCTACTTCCGTCAGGCCATCAAATACGTGCGGGTGACGCCAGAATGGGTCAAGGGGCTAATATGATTATTGGGCATCTCAACGCCCTGCCACTGGCAGGGCTACCGTCGGCGTTATACGCCCTGCTTTCCCGCCCGGAGTGCACGCTCCCGGCTCTTATGGCGCGCGCGGATGGTCGCTGGCAACCGGAGAATAGCAACTGGTTTTGCCATATCGGGCCTGCCAGGACGCAGCCGCGTAACGAGCGGCACACGGAGTACCATCACCAGTGGGCAGATATTCAGGTTGTGTTAGCAGGCGAAGAATATATTCACGCCGGAGCACTTCCCATCGGGCGGCCGGGTGATGAAGAGCGCAAGCCAGATCTGTTTATTGCCTCCGCCGCTGAACACAGCGTCACTATCCGTCTCGGCGCGGGTGATTTTGCCGTCTTTTACCCTGGTGAGCCCCATCAGGCGCTGTGTGCTGCCGTGTCGCCCATGACCGTGCGCAAAGCGGTATTCAAAATTCCCCGCACGATGCTGGAGGTATGAGATGCGCCATGCTGTCGTTACCGGAGCCAGCTCGGGCATTGGTGAGGCGATCGTTAAACGTCTGCTGGCTGAAGGCTGGCAGGTGACCGGACTAAGCCGACGCCCCGTCACGCTGGAAACGCCCAGCTTCACCAGTCTGAACGTTGATATCAGCAACCCTGATGCGCTGATGGCCATATTACAGCCCCTCCCTCCGCCTCACGCGGTGATTCATGCTGCCGGAATGATGGCTGCCGCGCCTCTGGGGCTGCTGGAGTCTGCTACGGGTGACGCACTCTGGCGACTGCACGTGCAGGCGTGTGAAGTACTGTTTAACCACTTCGCACCCCGCATGGCGTCCGGAGGGCGGTTGGTGGCGATAGGCAGCAGAACGTCACGCGGCGCAGCCGGACGTTCCCAGTATGTCGCCACCAAAGCGGCAATAGTTGGGATGATCAGAAGCTGGGCCGCCGAACTGGCCCCACGAGGGATTACCGCGAACGTGGTCGCTCCCGGTGCCACCCAAACGCCAATGCTCAGTTCGCCGGGGCGGGAAACCTCCCCGCCGAAATGTCCGCCGTTAGGGAGGCTTATCAGGCCAGAAGAGGTCGCCGGGTTGGTCAACTTCCTGTTGAGCGAAGAGGCCGCCGCCATTACCGGGCAAGAGATTGCGATCTGCGGCGGCGCATCGCTCAGCTAGCGCAAAAAGATCCGTCCTTTCAGATACAGCGTCGCCTGCCCGCCAATCAGCACGCGGTCGCCCTTTAACTCGCAGCGCAGATCCCCGCCACGGGCTGACACCTGGCGGGCATTCAGTGACGTTTTACCCAATTTTTCGCTCCAGTACGGAATCAACATGCTGTGCGCCGATCCCGTCACCGGATCTTCCGGCACGCCTTCACCCGGACAGAAGAAGCGGCTGACAAAGTCATACGCGTCCCCCGGTGCCGTGACGCAGACCATTTTATCCAGCGGGATCATTGCCGCGATATCCGGCGTTAAGGCTTCTACCTGCTGCTGGCTTTCCAGCACCACCATGTAATCGCGCCCTGCGCGGACCTCTTTCGCGCCGCTGATGCCCAGCGCGCTGAAGAGTAACGCGGGCGGATTGTCGACAACCTCCGTCGACCATGCCGGGAAATTGAGCGTCAGCCAGTCTCCGTTGCGCTTCACCGTCAGGTCGCCAACAAAACGCGTCGAGAAGGTGATTTCGGTATGCGGGTAGTCGAGATATTCAAAAATGACGTGGGACGCCGCCAGCGTCGCATGTCCGCAGAGGTTAATTTCATCAAGCGTGGTAAACCAGCGCAGCTCAAAGCCGTTATCCGTACGCACGAAGAAGGCCGTTTCCGACTGGTTATGCTGCTTCGCCATGTTGAGTAGCGTCTCATCCGGAAGCCACTCTTCCAGCGGGCAAACCGCCGCCGCATTGCCACCAAACGCCCTGTCGCTGAAGGCATCTACCAGATAAAAATCAATTTCCTGCATGTCTCTTCCTCTTTTTTCTAGCGCAGAAATACTGTGCCTTTCAGATATAGTGATGCCTGGCCGCTCATCATCACGCGCGAGCCTTTCAGTTCGCAGCGCACATCGCCCCCACGGGCCGACACCTGGCGCGCAAACAGCGTCGTTTTCCCCAGCGTTTCACTCCAGTAAGGAATGAGCATCGTATGCGCAGAGCCGGTGACAGGATCTTCAGGTACGGCAACCCCCGGTGAGAAGAAGCGGCTGACGAAATCGTACTCACCCTCCCCACGCGCGGTGACGGCAACCTTGTGTTCACCTGGCGTCATCGCGGAATAGTTTGGCATCACGGCTTCCACCTGCTCACGATTTTCCAGCACCACCACCCAGGCGCGCCCCTTTCGGGCCTCAACGTAGCGGTTGATCCCCAGCGCGGCGAGCATCTCTGGCGGCGGGGTCAATTCCTGCGACGGACAGGCCGGAAAATCGAGCGTCATCCAGTCACCTTCCCGGCTGACCGTCAGGCGGCCCGAGGCGGTCTCAAAGTGAATGCGCGAGTCCGGGTAGTCCAGCTCGTTAAACAGCACATACGCAGCGGCAAGCGTCGCGTGTCCGCAGAGATTGACCTCGGTTAAGGTGGTAAACCAGCGCAGCTCAATCCCGCCTTTACTGCACACGAAGAACGCGGTTTCGGACTGGTTATGCTGCTGCGCCATGCTGAGTAACGTCTCATCCGGTAGCCATGCCTTAAGCGGGCAAACCGCCGCCGGATTACCACCAAATGAGGTATCACTAAACGCATCTACCAGATAAAAATCAATCTCCTGCATCGACTTACCGCCTGTTATCGTTGTGTTGTTCTTTATCTTCACGGAAAACCTCGCCCGCCGCTACCGCTGTGGCACGGTAAATCTTGTGATTTAGGTCACATTATGGTTGAGTTTTCGCCGTTTAAAGCTTTAAGATCGTCTCCTCATCGTTAATCAATCCCAGACATCTTTATGACAACAAACACGGTTTCCCGCAGGGTCGCGTGGCTACGTGTGGTCACGCTCGCCATCGCTGCGTTTATTTTCAATACCACTGAATTTGTTCCGGTTGGGCTGCTGTCTGACATAGCCGACAGCTTCCAGATGGAGACGGCGCAGGTGGGCATTATGTTGACCATCTACGCCTGGGTGGTGGCGCTGATGTCGCTGCCGTTTATGCTGCTGACCAGCCAGATGGAGCGGCGAAAGCTGCTGATTGGCCTGTTTGTGGTCTTCATCGCCAGCCATGTGCTGTCATTCATGGCGTGGAATTTTACGGTGCTGGTCGTTAGCCGCATCGGTATTGCCTTTGCCCACGCGGTGTTCTGGTCGATTACCGCGTCGCTCGCTATTCGGCTGGCACCGGCGGGGAAACGCGCGCAGGCGCTGAGCCTGATTGCCACCGGTACCGCGCTGGCGATGGTGCTCGGCCTGCCGATTGGCCGCATTGTCGGGCAATACTTCGGCTGGCGTACCACCTTCTTTGCCATCGGCATGGGGGCGCTGATCACGCTGGTCTGCCTCATCAAGCTGCTGCCAACATTGCCGAGCGAACATTCCGGCTCGCTGAAAAGCCTGCCGCTGTTGATGCGTCGCCCGGCGCTGATGAGCATTTATTTACTTACGGTAATTGTGGTCACCGCCCATTACACGGCCTACAGCTACATTGAGCCGTTTGTGCAGGTTGTGGCGGGCTTTAGCGCCAATTTCGCCACGGTTCTGCTGCTGATTCTGGGCGGCGCGGGCATTATCGGCAGTATTCTGTTTGGTAAGCTCGGCAACCAGCATGCGTCTACGCTGGTGAGCAGCGCCATTGGCCTGCTGCTGGCGTGCCTGCTGTTGCTGATGCCTGCCGCGGGCAGCGAAAGCCATCTGGCGATCCTCAGCCTGTTCTGGGGCGTAGCAATCATGATTATCGGTCTGGGCATGCAGGTGAAAGTGCTGGCGCTGGCACCGGATGCCACGGACGTCGCGATGTCGCTCTTCTCGGGAATTTTCAATCTGGGGATTGGGGCGGGCGCGCTGCTGGGAAATCAAATCAGCCTGCACGTGTCGATGTCGGCGATTGGCTATCTGGGGGCGATCCCTTCGCTGGTGGCGCTTATCTGGTCGCTGCTGATCTTCCGTAAATGGCCGGTGGCGCTCGAGGAACAGCGCCAGCACGGGTGAGCCTTCTTGCCGGGTGGCGGCTTCGCCTTACCCGGCCTACAAACCCGTGATAACGTAGGCCGGGTAAGCGCAGCGCCACCCGGCAATAACCTCAGTGGTAAGTCTTAATAATTTCCAGCACGCCGTTAATAATAAACTGCACGCCCATACACACCAGCAGGAAGCCCATCAGACGGGAAATCGCTTCAATCCCGCCCTTTCCTACCCAGCGCATAATCGCACCGGAACTGCGCAGGGATGCCCACACGATAATACCGATAAGCGCGAAAATCAGCGGTGGCGCAACCGTCAGCACCCAGTCCGGGAAGGTGGAGCTATCACGCACCGTTGAGGCGGAGCTGATGATCATCGCAATCGTTCCCGGCCCCGCCGTACTCGGCATCGCTAAGGGGACAAAGGCGATATTCGCGCTTGGCTCCGTTTCCAGCTCTTCGGATTTGCTGGCCGCTTCCGGTGATTCATGCGCTTTTTGCGCGGGGAACAGCATACGGAACCCGATAAAGGCCACAATCAGCCCCCCGGCGATACGCAGGCCTGGAATCGAAATCCCAAAGGTGTTCATCACCAGCTGTCCGGCGTAATAAGCCACCATCATGATGGCAAATACATAGACAGAGGCCATCATCGACTGATGATTGCGCTCTGCGCTGTTCATGTTCCCTGCCAGCCCCAGAAACAGCGCCACCGTCGTTAACGGGTTCGCCAGCGGCAGCAACACCACCAGCCCGAGGCCAATTGCTTTAATCAAATCCAACATAGTGCGTCGTTGTCCTTATCCATATTCATCCCCGCAATTATAGGGTGAAAGTGTGTCCTTCAGCCATGACCACAACGTAACCATTATTTTCTCACTGCAATGATAACCCTGCGTTATGTATATGATTTGAAAGCACTCAAAAAAAGTTCATGAAACGTTTTAGCAATTCGTGGCATCCGTCGATTCATTCAGTTGACTTATACTTGCCTGAGCAATAATATCTGCCGTGACTAAACTACTTGCCAGGGCAACCATTGTGAAAAGCACCAGCGATCTCTTCAACGACATCATTCCACTGGGCCGTCTTATTCACATGGTTAACCAGAAAAAAGATCGCCTGCTCAATGACTATCTGTCACCGCTGGATATCACCGCAACACAGTTCAAAGTGCTGTGTTCCATTCGCTGCGAAGTGTGTATCACGCCGGTTGAGCTGAAAAAGGTGCTCTCTGTCGATCTGGGTGCGTTAACCCGCATGCTGGATCGTCTCGTCTGCAAAGGATGGATAGAACGAAGCCCTAACCCGAATGACAAACGCGGCGTGCTGATCAAACTGACCAGCGACGGCGCGGCCATGTGTGAGCAATGTCATCAACTCGTAGGACAAACACTGCATCAGGAACTAACAAAAAACTTAACGGCAGATGAAGTGGCAACGCTTGAGCTTTTGCTTAAGAAAATACTGCCGTAAACAGAAAAAGAGGTATGACGATGTCCAGACGCAATACTGACGCTATCACCATTCATAGCATTTTGGACTGGATCGAGGACAACCTGGAATCGCCGCTCTCCCTTGAAAAAGTGTCAGAGCGTTCAGGTTACTCAAAATGGCACCTGCAACGGATGTTCAAAAAAGAGACCGGTCATTCATTAGGACAATATATTCGCAGCCGCAAGCTGACGGAGATTGCTCAAAAACTGAAAGAAAGCAATGAGCCGATCCTTTATCTGGCGGAGCGTTACGGATTTGAATCGCAACAAACCCTGACGCGCACGTTTAAGAACTACTTTGATGTGCCGCCTCATAAGTATCGTATCACCAGCATGCCGGGTGAATCCCGATATCTCTATCCGTTAAAACACTGTAGTTAAACAACGCCTGTAAAGACGTACCGAGGAAATCATGAAAGTTACCGTCTCCGCCGCCCTCGCCTTGCTGGTGCTGTTTTCCAGCCAGACCTTCGCGGAGCAAACGCCCAGTGCAACGCAGCAAAATAATCGTGACACGATGATTTTGCCGTCAGCACATGACCAGTCACCTTTTGATTTCAACCATATGGGGGCTGGTAGCGACAAATCCGACGAATTAGGCGTGCCGTATTACAATCAGCACGGCTTCTGATTCGTTTTGCCCCGCCTCTGCGGGGCTTTTTTGTGCCCTAATTTCGTACTCGCGCCGCCCGACGGACGCGCAAACCAAACACGTTGATGTAGAGTCCACCCATGATCAGCACCGCGCCAAAGAGCTGCAGCGCGCTGAGTTTTTCATCCAGCAGCAACGCCGCGCTGGCCAGCCCCACCACGGGTACCAGCAGAGACAGTGGCGCCACCCGCCAGGTTTCGTAGCGACCCAGCAGCGACCCCCAAATGCCATAGCCGATAATCGTGGCGACGAACGCCAGATAAATCAGCGACAGGATAGTTGTGAGATCGATCTCGACCAGGCTTTTCAGCATCAGATCCGGGCCGTCCAGAATAAACGATGCCGCCAGAAACGGGATTACAGGGATCAGCGCACTCCACACCACCAGAGACATCACCGCCGGGCGCGCCTCGTGCTGCATAATCAGCTTGTTGAAGATGTTTCCGCAGGCCCAGCTCAGCCCTGCCGCCAGCGTGAGCATAAAGCCCAGCAGGGCCACATGCTGACCGTTCAGGCTGGCTTCAATCAGCACCAGCACGCCAAACACCGCCAGCGTGATCCCCGCCAGCTGTTTACCCTGTAAACGCTCACCAAATACAAACGCGCCGAGAATAATGGTAAAGAACGCCTGCGCCTGCAGAACCAGCGAGGCCAGACCGGCGGGCATGCCGAACTTAATGGCGCAGAAGAGAAACGCAAATTGACCAAAACTGATGGTCAGGCCGTAGCCCAGCAGCAATTTCAGGGGGATTTTTGGACGCGCCACGAAAAATAGCGCCGGGAATGCCACCAGCATAAAACGTAAACCGGCCAGCATCAGCGGAGGCATATTGTGTAACCCCAGCTTGATGACCACAAAATTAAGCCCCCACACTACGACCACCAGCAACGCCAGCAGCCCGTCTTTACGCGTCATACCCTGCCCCTGAATTATTAATAATTTGTTAACACTTCAAGGTAACAGAAAAAATAGCACCACGAGAAGATCATTAATTCTGGCAGTCAGGCGAAGCACTTAGGGATAAATTAGGCGCTATACAAGCCCCTTATGTCGTGATACTCCTTTTATAACACAACAAAAAAAGCATAAGCATTTGTCGGGCAGGAATATGAAACCATCTCTCAGGCGCTCTACCGCAGCGCTGCTGGCATCGTCATTGTTATTAACAATTGGTCGAGGGGCAACGCTGCCGTTTATGACCATTTATCTCACGCGCGCGTATAGCATGAGCGTCGAGAATATCGGTTATGCGCTGACCATTGCGCTGACCATTGGCGTCGTGTTCAGCTTAGGGTTTGGTATTCTGGCCGATAAGTTTGATAAAAAGCGCTATATGCTGATCGCCATTGTGGCGTTTATTGCGGGCTTTGTGGCCATTCCGCTGGTGAATAACGTCACGCTGGTGGTGCTGTTTTTTGCGCTGATCAACTGCGCCTATTCCGTCTTTTCGACGGTGCTGAAGGCCTGGTTCTCCGACGTGCTCACCACGAGCCAAAAAGCGCGCGTCTTCTCGCTGAACTACAGCTTCCTGAACATTGGCTGGACGATCGGACCGCCGATAGGCACCCTGCTGGTGATGTACAGCCTGCAACTCCCGTTCTGGCTGGCGGCCTTTTGCGCCGCACTGCCGCTCGGCTTTATCCATTTCTTTGTGCAGAAAAGCGTTGCGCTGGATACCGCCGAGGAGAAGATGCCCTGGCAGCCGTCGGTATTGCTGAAAGACCGCGCCCTGTTCTGGTACACGCTGTCAGGCCTGCTCGCGTCATACGTCGGCGGATCGTTCGCGACCTGCATTTCGCAGTATGTACTTGCCGCGCACGCAGACAGTGATTTCGCCGAAAAGGTGGTCGCCGTGGTATTGCCCGTCAACGCCGCCGTCGTGGTGACGCTGCAATACGCCCTCGGGCGTAAAATTTCAGCCAGCAACATTCGCCCGCTGATGACCGTTGCCACCCTGTTTTTCATCGTGGGTCTGGGCGGGTTTATGCTCTCCGGTGAAAACCTGGTTTACTGGGGCATCGCTGCCGCGATCTTTACTCTCGGGGAAATTATCTATGCACCGGGGGAATATATGCTGATCGACAACATCGCCCCGCCGGGAATGAAGGCGAGCTATTTCTCCGCCCAGGCGCTGGGCTGGCTGGGCGCGGCGGCGAACCCGATGATCACCGGGCTCATCCTGACCCATCTGCCGCACTGGTCATTGTTTGTGATTATGATGGCCGCCATCGTCATTGCCTGGCTGATGATTTTGCGTGGGATGAGCGTGAAAGCGTGGTGCGACGCGCCCAAAGTCGCGTAGCCATGTAGGCCGGGTAAGGCGAAGCCGCCACCCGGCAACAACAACAGCAAAAGCAACCACTTAGTGGTGCAACATCTCTTCAACCACCTGTTCTTTGTACATCTCGTTCGGGTAGTACGTCGGCCAGTTATCCATCTCTTTCAGCAGCGCCTCGTGGGAGGTATTGCCCATGAAAAGATGGAAGTGTGAAGAGGCTTTCGGTCCAATGATATGGTCGCTGAACTGAACAAACTTCGGTGCCTTGCTGCTGGCATCCTTACACTCAAATAGATAGCGAACGCCTTTTTTCCCCGAGGCGTAGGTCAGGATTTTGTAGCCGCTGTAGTCGTAGTGACAGCGGCTTACCGTTTCCCCCTGGTGGAATTCCATCACGTTATTTTCGATGCCGATAGATCCCACGTCCGTTGCGTAGCCCGTCCGGTAATAGGCTTTCACCGCCTCAACGGATTTGTGGTCCTTCTCCGCTTTCTTCTTAAATACCGGATCGAGCGAACCGTCCAACAGGAACGGATAGACGGATTGCCAGGTGCCGTCCCAGTCAGACAGCTTTCTGTCCTTCACGTCTTTATCCTCAAACACGCCGTTCGCCGCCTTCTGTTCCGCCTCGGTCATCTGGTGACCGTGCGAATGGGCAAACAGCTGGCCGCTGACCAGCAGCGCCCCCAGAGTCATGGCAATTTTTCCAATATGTGCAGCCAAAACAAAACCCTCATTCCGTTTTATAAGAATGATGATGTTATATTATAACATTTCAGATCGCAACCAGACCGCGAACGCCCTCCTGCTCCATATTTTCACCACGCCCCTGCTGAATAATGGTGCCGCGCGACATCAGCAGATAGCTGTCGGCCAGCTCGGCGGCAAAGTCGTAAAATTGCTCAACCAGCAGAATCGCCATATCGCCGCGATCCGCTAGCGAGCGGATCACCTGCCCAATCTCTTTGATAACCGATGGCTGAATGCCTTCCGTCGGTTCATCGAGGATCAGAAGCTGGGGACGGCTTGCCAGCGCGCGTCCTATCGCCAGCTGTTGCTGTTGTCCCCCGGAGAGATCGCCCCCGCGGCGGTGTTTCATCTCTTTTAACACCGGAAACAGCTGCCAGATCTCATCCGGCACCTGCTTCGCGTCGCGGGCGGAAAAGCGTGACAGCCCCAGCAGCAGATTCTCTTCAACGGTTAAGCGCGGGAAAATCTCACGCCCCTGCGGGACATACGCCACGCCAGCGCGCACCCGCTGGTGCGGCTTGCTGTGGGTGATTTTCTTGCCCTGCCAGACGATGTCACCGCTTTTCGCCGGGATCAGCCCCATCAGACACTTCAGCAGCGTGGTTTTACCGACGCCGTTGCGCCCCAAAAGACAGGTGACCTCGCCGCGAAGAGCCTGAAAGCTCACGCCGCGCAGAATATGGCTGCCGCCGTAGTATTGATTCAGTTCGTTAACCTGTAGCATTACGGCTCCTTAGCGTCCCAGATAGACTTCAATCACCTGCTCGTTGGCCTGTACCTCACGAAGCGAGCCTTCTGCCAGCACGCGCCCCTGATGCAGCACCGTCACCCGATCGGCGATGGTTTCCACAAACCCCATGTCATGTTCCACCACCATCAGAGAGTGTTTACCCGCCAGCGTTCTGAACAGTTCTGCGGTGTATTCGGTTTCCGCGTCCGTCATTCCGGCGGCGGGCTCGTCCAGCAGCAGCAGATGCGGATCCTGCACCAGCAGCATACCGATCTCCAGAAACTGTTTTTGCCCGTGAGAAAGCAGCCCGGCGCGGCGGTCGCGCTCGCTGCTGAGCCGCAGAAGCACCAGCATTTCATCAATGCGATCGACCTGTTCGCCGTTTAGCTTTGCCCGCAGACTCGCCCAGACGGATTTGTCGGTTTTCATTGCGATTTCGAGGTTTTCCCACACCGTCAGCGCCTCGAACACCGTAGGTTTCTGGAATTTACGCCCGATCCCCTGTCGGGCAATAGCGGCGGGATCGAGCAGGGTCAGATCGACAGACTGGTCATAGCGCGCTTTGCCGCTTTGAGGCCGCGTTTTGCCCGTGATAACGTCCATTAACGTCGTTTTGCCCGCGCCGTTAGGCCCAATTACGCAGCGCAGTTCGCCCACGCCAATATTGAGCGTGAGATCCGTCAACGCCTGAAACCCGTCAAAATTGACGTTGATGGCCTCAAGCTGTAACACGGGATCGGTCTGTTCCCGGTAGCGGTCACCGGGCAGCTGCCGGGTGAATAATCCGTCAGATGGCTGCATTATTTCTCCCCCTTACGCAACAGGCCGTAGACGCCGCGCGGCAAGAACAGCGTGACGGCGATAAAAATCAGCCCCAAAAACAGCTGCCAGTACTCCGGCATCGCGACAGTGAAGAAGCTCTTGGCGCCGTTCACCAGCGCTGCGCCAATCACCGGACCGACCAGCGTGCCGCGCCCGCCCAGCGCCACCCAGATCGCGGCTTCAATCGAGTTGGTCGGTGACATTTCGCCAGGGTTGATAATGCCCACCTGCGGGACGTACAGCGCACCCGCCAGACCGCACAGCACCGCGGACAGCGTCCACACCAGCAGCTTGAACCCGCGCGGATCGTAACCGCAGAACGTCAGGCGGTTTTCCGCGTCACGCACCGCTGTCAGGATGCGGCCAAACTTGCTTTTCGCCAGTGCAAATCCTGTGCCTAATGCCAGAATCAGCAGCAACACGGTCGCCAGAAACAGCGCGATGCGCGTGGCGGTCTCCGTCACCGGGAATCCGAGCAGGGTCGTAAAACCGGTAAAGCCGTTATTGCCGCCAAAACCGGTCTCGTTACGAAAGAACAGCAGCATGCCCGCGTAGGTCAGCGCCTGGGTCATGATAGAAAAATAGACCCCTTTGATTTTTGAGCGGAAGGCAAACCAGCCAAACACCAGCGCCAGCAATCCCGGAACCATCACAATCAGGACCAGCGCCCAGGCAAAGTGCTGAGTGCCCCACCAGAACCACGGCAGCTCGCTCCAGGAGAGAAAGGACATGAACGCAGGCAGACCGTCACCCGCCGCCTGGCGCATCAGGTACATCCCCATCGCATAGCCGCCAAGGGCAAAGAAAATGCCGTGCCCCAGCGAGAGCATGCCTGCGTATCCCCACACCAGATCGAGCGCAACGGCCACGATGGCATAGCAGAGGATCTTGCCAATCAGCGTCAGCATCCAGGTCGAAAGCGCCAGGGGATGCGTGGCGGGCAGCAGCGCGAAAAACGGTAAGATCAGCAGACACGCCACCAGCAGGCTGCCCGCAATCTGAGTCGTGCGCGGCGCTTTACGCGCCATCGTTAAGGTAAGTGGCTGGCTCATCAGTCAGTAATCCTCCCTTTTAAGGCAAAGAGTCCCTGAGGGCGTTTCTGAATAAACAGAATGATTGCCACCAGAATCAGGATTTTGCCGAGTACCGCACCCATCTGCGGTTCGAGAATTTTGTTGAAAATCCCCAGGCCAAACGCCGCCGCCACGCTGCCGGCCAGCTGGCCCACGCCGCCCAGCACCACCACCAGGAACGAGTCGATGATGTAGCCCTGGCCCAGCTCCGGCCCCACGTTCCCCAGCTGGGAAAGCGCCACGCCGCCCAGACCGGCAATGCCGGACCCCAGCCCAAACGCCAGCATGTCGACGCGCCCGGTAGGCACCCCGCAGCAGGCAGCCATGCTGCGGTTTTGGGTCACCGCGCGGACGTTCAGGCCAAGACGGGTTTTATTCAGAATCAGCCAGGTGAAGAACAGCACCATCAGCACAAAGCCCAGCACCACAATGCGGTTCCACGGCAGCGTCAGGTTGGCGAACACCTGCACGCCTCCGGAAAGCCAGAACGGGTTTGCCACCTCCAGGTTTTGTGCCCCGAACGTCATGCGTACCAGCTGGATAAGCATCAGGCTGATCCCCCATGTCGCCAGCAGCGTTTCTAGTGGACGTCCGTAAAGATGGCGGATCACCGTGCGCTCGAGAATCATCCCGATGCCCGCCGTCAGGCAAAAGGCCACGGGCAGCGCAATAACCGGATAAAGCGCCAGCCACTGGGGCAGAAATTGCGCCATCACCTGCTGCACCATCCAGGTGGCATACGCCCCTAACATCAACATTTCACCGTGCGCCATGTTGATGACGCCAAGCAGTCCGTAGGTGATCGCCAGCCCCAGCGCAGCCAGCAGCAGGATAGAGCCCAGAGAAAGCCCCATAAATGCCTGCCCGAGCAGGTCGCCCCACATCAGACGGTGCTGAATGTGGCTCAGGCTCTCGGCGGCGGCCGCACGCACCTTCGCATCTGGCTCCGTTTGCGGATGGGTAAACGGCGTGATTTTTGCCTGCACGTCCGGGTCGTCGGATTGACCCAGCAGTTCAATAGCCTGAAGACGGGTCTCCGCCAGTGGACTGGCAAGCTGGAGGTTCGCCAGCGCCAGCAGCAGGGACTGCCGCGTCACATCATCCGTTTCGAGGCTGACCCGTTTTTGCAGAAAACCGAGCATATCTGGCTGGATATCCCGCTGGAGCTGTCGGGCTGCGCCTCGCCTTTCTGTGACACGGTCACTTATTAGTTGATGTGTTGCCAGGGCAGTCGCCGCCAGCACACGGAGTCGGTTGGTCAGGCGTACGGCTTTGGTAGCGCCTTCTGCCGCCGTTGCCGCCCCGAGCGGCACCATCTCGCCGCCGTGCCTGGCAAAGGCATGCTTCTGGCCGTCGATAAACAGGCTTTCAGCTTGCAGCGCCTGAAGCAGCGGCATCCTTGCCGCATCCGGTGAAGCCGCCCACGCGGTCAGCATTGCTGCTTGCTGCGTGCGGTTAGCAGCAACAAAGTTATCGGCATCCGATGCCTGCGCCATCCCTGGCAGCAGTCCGGTAAGCCATACAAGAGCGATGAACATGCGCATGACGTTCATGACGTTTCTCCCTGCGGTAATGGCTTAGTTACTGGCGGTTTTCATCGGCTGGTCAGGCTTTTTGTCATTTCCGGCGATGAACGGGCTCCACGGCTGGGCGCGCACCGGCGCGTCGGTTTGCCAGACCACGTTAAACTGGCCGTTACCCTCGATTTCCCCAATCATGACCGGCTTGTGCAGGTGGTGGTTGGTGGCATCCATGGTGAGCGTAAACCCGGACGGCGCTTTAAAGGACTGGCCCGCCATCGCGGCACGCACTTTATCCACGTCGGTGGTGCCTGCTTTTTCGACGGCCTGCGCCCACATGTGAATGCCCACATAGGTGGCTTCCATCGGATCGTTGGTTACGACGGTATCGGCATTCGGCAGCTTGTGCGCTTTGGCGTAGGCTTTGTAATCCGCCACGAAGGTCTGGTTGGTTGGGTTATCCACGGATTCGAAGTAGTTCCACGCCGCCAGGTTCCCCACCAGCGGTTTGGTGTCGATCCCACGCAGTTCCTCTTCACCGACAGAGAACGCCACAACCGGAACATCGGTAGCCTTCAGGCCCTGGTTAGCAAGCTCTTTGTAGAACGGCACGTTGGAATCGCCGTTGATGGTCGACACCACCGCCGTTTTACCGCCTGCAGAGAATTTCTTAATGTTGGCTACGATGGTCTGGTAATCGCTGTGACCAAACGGGGTGTAAACCTCTTCAATGTCTTTATCCTCAACGCCTTTTGAGTGCAGGAAGGCACGCAGGATCTTGTTGGTCGTACGCGGGTAGACGTAGTCCGTGCCCAGCAGGAAGAAGCGCTTCGCCGCGCCGCCGTCTTCGCTCATCAGGTACTCCACCGCCGGGATCGCCTGCTGGTTCGGCGCCGCACCGGTATAGAAGACGTTCGGCGACATCTCTTCACCTTCGTACTGAACCGGGTAGAACAGCAGGCCGTTCAGCTCCTCAAACACCGGCAGCACGGATTTGCGCGACACCGACGTCCAGCAGCCGAACACCACCGCCACCTTATCCTGGCTGATGAGCTGACGGGCTTTCTCGGCAAACAGCGGCCAGTTCGACGCCGGGTCAACCACCACCGGCTCCAGTTTCTTGCCCAACACACCGCCTTTGGCGTTGATCTCATCAATCGTCATCAGGGCAACGTCTTTCAGAGGTGTCTCGGAGATCGCCATCGTGCCGGACAGCGAGTGCATAATTCCCACTTTGATGGTATCGGCAGCCTGCACGCCAAAACTCATTCCCATCGCGACCACGGAGGCCGACAGTGCAAAAGCTTTTAACAAGGTACGACGGTGCATATTTTCACTCCTGAAAAGAAAGCTGTGCGAAAACGTCCGATACCGCAGGGACGCAGATAAACAAGGTGTCAGCTTCAGGAGAGCAAAAAGGATGCCAGAATGGAGAAAGCGGAATGGCGGGAGATGAGGCGCGGGTTGTAAAGAGAACGACTCAGAATGAATCAGCGCTGCACTTTTATAATGCAGCGCTGGAGGAGGCTTACCAGACTTCGCTGGCGATCTGCGTCACCAGACGCACTTTGTCCCACTGCTGGGATTCGCTCAGGCTGTTGCCCTCTTCTGTCGAGGCAAAGCCGCACTGCGGGCTAAGGCAGATTTGCTCCTTCGCCACGTATTTCGCCGCTTCTTCCAGACGCGCCTTCACCCCTTCCGGGTTTTCCAGCTCGCCGTTCTTGGTGGTGATAAGGCCCAGTACCACCTGCTGCTTGCCCGGACGCACGAAACGTAATGGCGCAAAGTCGCCGCTTCGGTCGTTGTCGTATTCGAGGAAGAACGCGTCAACGTTGACCGTCCCGAAAAGCACCTCGGCCACTGGCTCATAGCCGCCTTCGGAAATCCAGGTCGAACGGAAGTTACCGCGACAAACATGCAGCCCGATGGTCAGATCGTCAGGCTTGCCTTCGAGCGCTTTGTTCAGCACGCGGGCATAGATCCGCGCCAGTTCATCGGCATCATCGCCGCGCTCGCGGATCTGGCGTCGCTGGTCGTCCGAGCAGAGATAAGCCCAGACGGTATCGTCCAGCTGCAGATAACGACAGCCCGCGTCGTAAAATGCGCGGATGGCATCGCGCCAGGTGGTCGCCAGATCGTCAAAATAATCAGCCAGATCGGGGTAAACCGTGGCGTCGATATCTTTACGTCCCCCGCGGAAATGCAGCACGCTCGGGCTTGGAATGGTCATCTTCGGCTGCGCGTTCCCGCTGATGCTTTTCAGGTAGCGGAAATCATCAAGCATCGGGTGCTCGCCAAAGCCCAGCTTGCCCGTCACGCGAACGCCGTGGGCTTTCGTCTGCACGCCGTTGAACTGAATGCCCTGCTGTGAATCGTAACGCTCCACGCCCTGCAGGCCGTCGAAGAAATCAAAATGCCACCAGGCGCGGCGAAACTCACCGTCAGTGACGACGTGTAGCCCGCAGGCGCACTGCTGCTCGACAACATGGCGGATGGCCTCATCTTCTACCGCACGAAGCTGCCCGGCATCAATCTCACCGTTGGCAAATTTCTGGCGAGCCTGCTTGATGGCATCCGGGCGTAAAAAACTGCCAACTACATCGGCGCGGTACGGGGCGTGTTGTCGCTGCATGGAAATCTCCTCTGTCTGTCGGCAATGGTTGCCAACAGTGATAATTCATCATTTGAATCTTTAGACTTCTGGATGTCTAAATGTCTAAAAAAGATGTCATATCTGCCGCATTCCGGCAAACGAGAAAATTTCACCTGTGTTGAAAAAAATTCATCTTCACAGCGAAACGGGCGATCCTTCATGAGCAAACGTGAACCCTTCGTCTTCCCACCCGGTAATCCCTCCGAGCATGATTTTTACCTGCAGCCCAAGGCGTGCGAGCTTAAGCGCGGCCCTGTCTGCACCGTTACAGTGAGGCCCGGCGCAATACACGACAAACAGCGTACCGGCAGGCCATTGCGCCATGCGCTCTGCGGAAATCTGGCTCCAGGGTAAATGCAGCGCGCCGGGGACGTGGCGACGGGAAAACTGCTCTGCTTTACCCACCACGTGCAGCAAAACAAAGTCCTGTTCACTGTTTGCAATGGCATGATGAACGTCAGCACAATCGGTCTCGACGCTCAGCCGACGCAGAAAATGGGCAACGGCTTCCTGCGGTTCTGCTGCCGGGATTTCAGTAACATAGCTCATGATCCTTCCTCATCTTGGGTGTTTGTGTTAACACTACTCTATCCAGAAATTCAGCCAGTGAATGCGTCCGCGTATGCCAGAAAACAGCAAAAAGATGACAAACTTAAGACAGGTTTCTCCTCCCAGAGTGGTCGTTCTGGCCTATGACGGTTTGTGTACCTTTGAGTTTGGTGTGGCCGTGGAAATCTTCGGTCTGCCGCGCCCGGAAATGGGCGAGAGCTGGTATCGGTTTGCGGTTGCAGGCGTGGATGAAGGCGAGTTACGGGCAACGGGGGGCATCCGTATTCTGGCCGATGGCGATCTGAGCCTGCTTGAGCGTGCAGATTTAATCCTCGTGCCGGGCTGGCGCGGTATTGATGCCGCCGTACCGGACGCGCTTTGTGATGCCTTACGCCGGGCCAGCGCGCGCGGGTGCCAGCTGTTGTCCATCTGTTCAGGGGTCTTTGTACTTGCCGCTACCGGACTGCTTGACAGGCGCAAAGCCACCACGCACTGGCGCTACATTGAGGCGCTTAAAACCCGTTATCCGGCCATCGACGTGGTTGAAGATGTCCTGTATCAGGACGAATGCGATATTCTGACCTCTGCGGGCAGCGCTGCGGGAATCGATTTGTGCCTGCACGTGGTGCGTCGGGATTACGGAATGGAAGCGGCAAACCGCGTGGCGCGGCGTCTGGTTATTCCGCCGCATCGGGACGGTTCGCAAACCCAACAGTTGAGCCGTCCAGTTGCCCAGCTGCGGGAAAGCCAGCGTCTGGGCCAGCTGTTTGATTTCCTGCACCAGCATCTGGCTCTGGCGCACACCGTGGACTCCCTGGCGCGTCGGGTTGGCATGAGTCAGCGCACCTTTCTGCGGCGCTTTCAGGACGCCACCGGGACCACGCCCACGCGCTGGCTGTTGAATGAACGCCTGCTGCGCGCCAAAGATTACCTTGAAAACAGTAAATTAAGCATCGACAGCATCGCTGAACAGACCGGATTTGGCCAGGCCGCTACCCTGAGGCACCATTTCCGGCAGCATTACGCCCTTTCCCCGGCACGGTACCGTAAACAGTTCGCCCGCGCGGGCTGAATACGGGCAAAAAAAAACCGCCATTAGCTGGCGGTAAATGCTTGCATGGATAGATTTGTATTTTGGTATCTACGTTCCCGACATTCCATGCCGGGGTGCGGATCCCGTACAACCTAACACCATGAGACTCAACGAAAGGTAAACAGACCGCTTAACCTGCCTGGGTGTTTATTTGCAGGTAACGCATCAGTCCCTGTTCCGCACTCTGTTTAGCATCATCGTTAATCGCTTCAAGATAAAAAGAGCGTGATACGCCATAGGGCGCCTTTTCGGAAGGATATACGGCAAACTGGAATGACTTCCCTTTTGCCTGATTGGTGCAATCTAATTCCCAGCGCTGCTCGCTCTTTTGGCTGCTAATACACGCCACACGACCGTAATCGCTGGTTAAATAGGAGCCCACACGGGATTCGGCCGACTGGATATATTCCGGGGCGCCAGTACGGGTATAGCCTATCCCTGCAACTGCACCAACAGAAACCACCACGAGCGCAATAGGTAATATTTTTTTCATTTAATCAGACTCATTCCTTAGCCAGAGGAATACCATTATATAGGATTATTCTACTTTTTGGTGAGTCGGAGACATATCAAATTTGGCAGGGGTAATGTAATTCAGTTTAATCCTAAAATAGAGACGAATCTGCCCTTTCTTTTTTCAGGATGTTACCACTTCACTATTTATACACATTTATTGCGGGTATAGAGTACGGATTCTGACAATTCCTTTTCGTTAATTTGAACTTCCGAATAATAACCCAAAGAAATTACCTGCATGATAGCCGTGAATTGTCATTCTGCGGTGAACGAATGTTTAGAAAAGAGTTATCACTCATTATGCTGGTCTGTGCACTGTTTTCCGGGCAGCTGATGGCCGGGCACAAAGGACATGAATTTCTGTATGTGAAGAGTGTGGAGCATCAGCTTCGGCATGAAGCCGACAGCGATGAGCTGCGTACCGCAGCGGAGGAGTCAGCGGAGGGTTTGCGCGAACACCACCAGTGGCAGAAATCGCGCAAACCAGATACCCATTTTCGCTAGTTAGCTGCCTTTACGCTTAGGCAGGGTCTTCATCAGTTCATCGGGGCTGACTGACGCCACGACGCTGCCGGGCTGCGGCATCTTAAAGATGTGATTTTTCATTTTACCGATGACGTGCATTTCACACGGGCGGCAGTCGAACTTAAGGGTCAATACCTCGTCGCCGTTCACCAGCTGCATTGGCGTTGCTTTCCAGCTCTTGATATTTCCCTTCGCCTGTTTCGGACACAGGTTAAACGCAAAGCGCAGACAATGTTTGGTGATCATCACCGGCACATCGCCCTTCTCTTCATGCGCTTCATAGGCCGCGTCGATCAGCTGCACGCCGTGGCGGTGATAAAATTCACGCGCTTTGTGGTTGTAGACGTTCGCCAGGAAGGACAAGTGCGTATCCGGATAAACCGGCGCGGGCACCGCTTCGGCTTTACGGCTACCGCGCGGGTAGTTCGCCAGACGTGCTTCATCCAGCATGTCGGCCGTTTCACGGCGGAACTGGTTGAGCAGACTGTTGGGGACAAACAGCGCATCCGGGAGATTCACGTCGATGTGACGGGCGTAATAAATCGTCTGTCCCAGTTTCGCCACCCCGTCCTTCAGGCTGTTCAGTGCTTTTTCCGCGTTGTTTGCCACCTCGAACAGGCCATCGAGCGTATGCGTCACGCTGATACCGTCTTCGCAGGTCATGGTCAGGATCAGCTGTTCTTCCCAGCCGCCGAGCTCAATATCTACCGCAATGCGACGCTCGCTGGAGGTTTTCAGCAACGCCTGCTGCCAGTTATGGTCAAGGTTACGGTTCAGCGCCGCGTTCGATCGCGCTTTGTAGAGATCCGCTGGCATCTCGTTTGGCCAGACGCGATAGCGATTTTCGCCGGATTTTTCTACGGTATTGGCGCGGAAGCCCACGACTTCACGCTTGATCATCACGTTCAGGCCGTCACCGTTCGCCAGCGGCTCCGTCACTTCTACGTCCAGATGATCTTTCGCCACTTTCAGCACTTCGCCAACCGGTAAACCGATAAACTTCGGCGAGTCGAACGCGCCGATATCCCCTTTACGGGCATTCACAAAGTAGTCGGTGCTGCCGCGATGGAAGGTTTTATCCGTCGACGGAATAAAGAAATGCTCTGTACGCCCGGCGGAAGCCCGCGCCAGGTCGCCGCGATCGTCGATGATGGCGTCCAGCATCTGGCGATAGTGCGCGGTGATATTCTTCACGTAGCTCATATCTTTATAGCGCCCTTCAATCTTGAAGGAGCGCACGCCCGCGTCAATCAGCGCGCCAAGGTTAGCGGTCTGATCGTTATCCTTCATGGACAGCAGGTGTTTTTCGAAGGCCACCACGCGGCCCTGATCGTCTTTCAGGGTGTACGGCAGACGGCAGGCCTGCGAGCAATCGCCGCGGTTGGCGCTGCGCCCGGTCTGCGCGTGCGAAATGTTGCACTGGCCGGAATAGGCGACGCACAGCGCGCCATGGATAAAGAACTCGATGGTCGCGTCCGTGGCCTGGTGAATATCGCGGATTTGGTTCAGGTTCAGCTCTCGCGCCAGCACGATCTGCGAGAACCCGACGTCAGAGAGGAATTTCGCTTTTTCTACCGTGCGGATGTCGCACTGGGTGCTTGCATGGAGTTCAATGGGCGGAATATCCAGCTCAAGAACGCCCATATCCTGAACAATCAGGGCATCCACGCCGGTCTGGTAGAGATCGGTAATCAGACGCTGCGCTGGCTCCAGTTCATCATCATGAAGGATCGTGTTCAGGGTCACGAACACTTTCGCCCCAAAACGGTGGGCGAACGGCACCAGCTCGGCAATATCGCTCAGGCTGTTGCTGGCGTTATGGCGGGCACCGAAGCCAGGGCCGCCAATGTAGACGGCATCGGCACCGTGAAGGATCGCTTCACGGGCAATGGCGGCGTCACGGGCCGGGCTTAAAAGTTCAAGATGATGGGATTGCAGGCGCATACTTCGTCGTTATCCGTTATGGTCAAAATGGCGGCTATTGTAGTCAGAAGTATGCGTCAGCGAAACAGTTTTGCGTAGCCTCAGCGGGGATAATGAATAAGGGAGTGAAAATGCACCGTCCGGGCGCTGCTGTTGCGGTAGGCGTGCGGTTTATCCCCCGCAAAACGCACCCCGGCGTCAGCGTGGATCGTGCGCCACTCGCCGTCGATGTTCATCTCCAGTTCGCCGCTAATCACCACCACATGTTCAATGACGCCTGCTTCATGCGGCGTGGATTCGCTCAGCGCGCCGGGCGCAAGGGTTATTGAAAAATGGTCAAACCTTAGCGTCTCATCCCACGGAAATAACGGTTTCACAACCATCGCCTGCTGCTGGGGATCAAACACGGCCTGCCCGTCCGCCTCTGGTGCGATGAAGGCAGAAAAGGGTACGTTCAGCCCGGTGGCGATTTTCCACAGCGTCGACACCGTCGGGCTGGATTCATTGCGCTCAATTTGGCCCAGCATGGCCTTTGACACGCCCGTCTCTTCTGCCAGCTTCGACAGGCTCCAGCCGCGCGCCTGGCGCTCGGTTTTCAGGGTATGAGCAAGATGTTGTGTAATTTCCATGGTCCCTCCAGATACCCATATAGCATACCACTTGTACGCTATAACGCACAGTGGTACTTTATACCGGACGCTATAACGCACAACGGAGTTTTTTTATGCGCCCTTCAACTCATCTCTTTCCTGCCGTCCTTGCCGGATTTGTTGCCGTACTGGTGGGGTATGCCAGCTCGGCAGCCATCATCTGGCAGGCCGCAGCGGCGGCGGGCGCAAATGCGCACCAGATTGCGGGCTGGATGACCGCGCTGGGCATTGGGATGGGCCTCAGCACCCTTGCGTTATCGTGGTGGTACAAAGCCCCGGTACTCACCGCCTGGTCAACGCCCGGCGCGGCGCTGTTAGCCACCAGCCTCAACGGCGTGACGCTTGCCGAAACCATCGGCATTTTTATCTTTGCCAACGCGCTCATTTTACTGTGCGGCGTGACCGGCCTATTTGCCCGCCTGATGAAGCTCATCCCCCATTCCCTTGCCGCCGCGATGCTGGCAGGCGTGCTGCTGCGGTTTGGCCTGCAGGCGTTTAGCAATCTCGACGGGCATTTTCTGTTGTGCGGGAGCATGCTGGCGGCCTGGCTGATGGCCAAAGCCTTTGCGCCCCGGTACGCCATTGTCGCCACGCTGCTGGTGGGTAGCGCAGTCGCATGGGCGGGAGGTGACGTTGTCACAAGTGATATCGCCCTTTCTGTCGTTATGCCGCAATTTATCGCACCGGCGTTTACCTTCACCAGCCTGCTGAGCATCGGCGTGCCCTTCTTCCTGGTCACCATGGCCTCGCAAAACGCGCCGGGGTTCGCCACGATGAAAGCATCGGGCTATCCGCTGGCGGTCTCACCGCTGATTATCGTGACGGGCGGGCTGGCGCTGCTGTTATCTCCCTTCGGCGTGTTCTCCATCTGTATCGCCGCCATTACCGCCGCCATTTGCCAGAGCCCTGATGCCCATCCGGATGCGGGTAAACGCTGGCTTGCCGCCGCGGCTGCGGGCGCGTTTTATCTCCTGGCGGGCATTTTTGGCGGATCGATCGCCGGATTAATGGCCGCATTACCGCTCAGCTGGATCCAGACGCTTGCCGGTCTGGCGCTGCTCGGCACCATCAGCGGGAGTTTGTATCAGGCATTGAATCACGAGGCGGAACGCGACGCGGCGATCGTCACCTTTCTGATGACCGCCAGCGGGGCAACAATTCTGGGGATTGGCTCTGCTTTCTGGGGGCTGGTGCTGGGTGGCCTCTGTTACGCCGTGTTTTCACGCCGTCGCCGCGCGTAGCTGTGACGGGGTTATCCCCATGATGCTGCGAAAACGGTTGCTGAAGTGGCTGGCGGAGTTAAACCCGCAGGCGAGTGCGATATCCGTAAGCGGCGTGTTGGTATGCTGCACCAGCGCTTTGGCTCTCTCCATACGGCGCTGCATAACGTACTGATGCGGAGCCAGCCCCATCGACTGACGAAACATTCTTGCAAAGTGATACTCGCTCAGCGCAGCCTGATCGGCGAGATCGGCCAGCGTCAGCGGCTGGGAGAGATGCTCTTCGATAAATGCCAGCACGTTTCGCAGCACAAACGGCGACAGCCCGCCGGTGACGACCGGCAGCTTCCACTGCACGCTGGCGTAATTCTGGAGCAGATGCGTCAGTAAAAGCGTAGAGGCGGTGCTGAGGGCTAGCTGATTCGCTTTTTGCTGCCAGTCGCAGCCAAGCAAAAACTGGCGATAAAGCGCGGTGATTTTCGGATCGCTGCCGAAGATTTTCTCATCAAGCGTCAGCGACAGCGGGCGTTTATCCCAGATTTTTTCGCCAACATCGCGCAAATGTTCATCGGTACAGTACAGATGAACAAATGACAGGTCATCGCGGATATCCCACGTCGATTCGCTCTCTTTCGGCATCAGGCAGAAACGGTCCGGACCGCCGCCATTCCTCCAGCCGCCCGGCGTTTTTTGGTAGCTTTCGTAACCATCGGCCACGTACAGGCTGAGGGTATGGTGATTGCTTTTTACGGTGATCGTATCGTGCTTGTTGTACCACGCCGCCAGTTGAATACCGGAATTAAGCGCGACCGTTTCCCGGAGCACTGCATTCTGTTGGCGTAGCGTTTCAAAGGTATCGTAAGCGTGAGACATAGCCGTGAACGGATGGTTGATCAGACCCTCAGTCTAAGAAGTGTTGTCGCGCGATGCCAGCCTTCGCGCAACAAAAAAGCGCAAGAATTTGCAAGTCCAGCGCAAGAGGATGAAAGCAGCCCAGCGCCAGACGGGTCAGACTGTGCTTTTCGCGGTATGAGAAGAGAGAAACAATGAACGCATTGCTCTATGGACTGGTGGTCGTGATATGGGGAACGACCTGGATTGCAATTTTTCTGCAGCAGGGACCGGTCGCGGCCCCGGTGTCGATTTTCTGGCGCTTTGCCGTGGCCACCGCCACGATAATGATCGTCTTACTTGCCCTTCGCCGTTTGCGTAAGATGGCCCTGCGGGATCACCTCTTTTGCCTGCTGCAGGGATGCTGCGTTTTCTGCTTCAACTTCTGGTGCTTTTACGCCGCCGCCGCGCACATCAATACCGGCCTGGAGTCGGTGATTTTCTCCATGGCGGTGCTGTATAACGCCATTAACAGCTTTATTTTCTTCGGACAGCGCCCGCCCGCTCGTTTCTGGACGGCCGCCGCGCTGGGCCTGGTCGGGATCATCACCCTCTTCTGGGACGACCTGCTGGCAAGCGGCTGGAGCGCCTCTTTACTGACGGGCATTGGCCTGTCGGCGCTGGGCACCTACGGATTCTCACTGGGTAATATGATCAGCATGCGCCACCAGCGTAACGGTCTGGAGACCATGACCACCAACGCCTGGGCGATGCTCTACGGTACGCTGGTGATGGGCGGTATTGCGCTCGTCAGAGGGGACAATTTTATGCCGGAGTGGACGGTAAGCTACATTGGTGCGCTGCTCTATCTGGCCCTGTTTGGCTCGGTGATTGCCTTTGGCGCCTACTTTACGCTGGTCGGACGCATCGGTCCGGGTAAAGCCGCCTACAGCACCCTGCTGTTCCCGCTGGTTGCGCTCTCTATTTCGACGATCTACGAAGGATACGTGTGGCACGTAAATGGGATTGTTGGGCTACTGCTGATTTTGGGCGGGAATATGGTGATGTTTACGAAGCCAGAAACCTGGTACAGACGACTGAGAACGGCATAAAAATAGGCCTGCATCGCTGCAGGCCCTGATTCATTATTTCGCTGTTTTATGCACATCAAACATGGTGGCATCTGTCGCCATGTCATCCACAACTTGCTTCAGCGTTGCGAAGCCCATTGGCGTATTTTCGTTAGCCAACTCTTTCCCTTCGCCTTTACGCACCACTTTCATGACGGTTTTGTTCGTTGCCGCATCAATCAATTCACCTTCGAAGAACAGGTGCGTATCCATGGTGCGGTGACCGGTTGCCATCTGCGTACCCGCTACAACCAGCGCGACAGGCACCACTTCATAGAACTGCAGGCCTTCTTTTTGCGAACTCACGCCGGTGATGGCCCCGCGGAAGATCAGGCTGTGTTTGCCCGGCGTCGACACAACAGGTTTACGCTGACCAATTGCCGTTTTCATTTTGGTATTGGTATAGGCCAGGAGCTCATCAAGCGTTTTTTGACCAATCTGAGTCGTCGGTTTTGGCGCCGGATAATAGGTTATCGGCGTCCAGAGAATGCTGTCGTAATTGGCTTCGTTATACGAAGGATCAACCCAACGCAGCGTTGGTTTCCCCGTCGCGGACGTCGTTTGCTGCAAGCCTGAATAATCTTTTAAAAAGCCTGAATATTGTTCGGGAGCGGCAACTTTCGATGCACAGCCCGCCAACGCCAACAGACCAGAAAGCACTGCAACTTTAAAAAAAGTGTGAGTACGCATGATGGTATTCCATGTTATCTGCAAGTATGCACTTGAAGTTATAGCAAAAGATGGGGGGATTTGTTGTGGCAAAAAATGATGCAGGCAGCACAAATTGCGAAAAGACTGCCCGAACGCGGTCCGGGCAGGACAAAATTACGGCTTAATATCCACCTGCCAGAACAGATGCTTACCAAACGGGTCTATTTCGTAGCCAGTCACTTCCTTACGCACCGGTTCAAATATTGTGGAGTGTGCAATCATGACGGCTGGCATCTGGTCATGCATTATCTGCTGCGCCTCTTTGTACAAGGCAATGCGTTTATTCTGATCGGTTATCGATTTTGCCTCGGCAATAATTTTATCAAAGGGTTTGTAGCACCATTTGGCCGAATTCGAACCGCCGTTGGCGGACGTACAGGTAAAGAGCGGGCCAAAGAAGTTATCCGGGTCGCCCGTGGCTGTTGTCCAGCCCATCAGCGCAGCCTGATGTTCGCCCCCTTTCACACGCTTGAGGTATTCCCCCCACTCATAGGTGACAATTTTGGCCTGCACGCCAACCTTCGCCCAGTCGGCCTGAATCATCTCCGCCATGCGTTTCGCATTCGGATTGTAGGGACGCTGCACCGGCATCGCCCACAAGTCGATGCTGACACCGTTAGCAAAACCGGCCTCTTTCAGCAGCGCTTTCGCCTTTTCGGGATCGTAATCGTAATCCTTAAGCTCGCTGTCTGCGCTCCAGACGCCCGGCGGCAGCAGGTTTTTCGCCGCAGTGCCCGTACCGTGGAATACCGCGTCAATAATGGCGGGTTTATTGATCGCCATCGCCAGCGCCTGACGGACTTTCACATTATCCAGCGGCGGCTTTTGCGTATTGAATGCCAGAAAACCGGTATTCAGCCCCGCCTTGCTCATCAACGTGATGTCTTTGTTCGCCTTCATGCGCGGCAGATCGGCCGGGTTCGGGAACGGCATCACCTGACACTCATTTTTTCGATTTTCGCAAAACGCACGGACGCATCCGGCGTGATGGTGAACACCAGTCGGTCCAGCTTCGATTTACCCTGCCAGTATTCCGGGAACGCCGTGAATAAAATGCGGGAGTCTTTCTGATACTGCGCCAGCCTGAACGGCCCGGTCCCGACAGGATCCATGTCGACCTTCTCCGGCGTACCGGCCTTGAGCATCACATCGGCATATTCCGCCGAAAGAATCGAGGCAAAATACCACGCCAGATCGGCCACAAACGGCGCTTCCGGGTGAGCCAGCGTAAAGCGCACGGTATGGTCATCCACCTTGTCTATCGCGGTAATCAGGCTGCCAAACTCCAGGCTTTCGAAGTTGGAATAGCTGCCGTTGGAGACGTTATGGTACGGATGATTGACATCCTTCTGACGCATAAACGAGAAAATCACGTCGTCGGCGTTAAAATCCCGCGTCGGCTTGAACGCTTTGTTGCTCTGGAATTTCACCTCTTTTCGCAGATGGAAGGTGTAGACCTTGCCGTCGTCGCTCACCTCCCAGCGCTCCGCCAGGCTCGGCACCAGCTCCGTGGTGCCGGGTTTGAAATCGACCAGCCGGTTATAGACCGGCACGGCGCTGGCATCCACGCTAGTTCCCGAGGTATATAGCTGAGGATTAAAGTTTTCTGGCGATCCTTCGGAACAATACACCAGCGTTTTCGCCACCACGGTGGAACTGACCGTCAGCGCAGCAAACGCGAGCGTTAACATTGTGAGTTTGCTTTTCATCATTTATTCCTGTCTTTTTAATTCGACGGCTAATTAATTCTTTTGCCATTCCATAAATAACATTAAAGTGATGTGGCAAACACCTGAAAAATAAATAAGGAATAAATCACTATGGGCTCGCCGCTTTCCAGACAATTAACGCATCGTTTTTTCCGCTATCTCGCTATCACCAGCCAGAGCGATCCCAAAGTGAAAACCCTGCCCTCAACGCCGGGCCAGCATGACATGGCGCGGGAGCTGGCGCAGGAGCTGGCACAGCTGGGGTTAGACGATATTGTGATTGATGAATTCGCCACGGTAACGGCGGTAAAAAAAGGCAATGTGCCCGGTGCACCGCGCATCGGCTTTATTACCCATATTGATACCGTAGACGTGGGCTTATCACCGGATATTCATCCGCAAATATTGACCTTTCATGGTGATGATCTCTGTCTGAATAAAGAGAAAGACATCTGGTTACGTGTTAAAGAGCACCCAGAAATTCTGGCGTATCCTGGCGAAGAGATTATTTTCAGCGACGGAACCAGCGTATTAGGCGCAGATAATAAATCGGCGGTGACGGTGGTGATGACGGTGCTGGAAAACCTGACGGCGGAACATCAGCACGGGGATATCGTCGTGGCATTTGTGCCTGATGAAGAGATCGGCCTGAACGGTGCCAAGGCGCTGGATCTGAAACGCTTCGACGTCGATTTCGCCTGGACCATCGACTGCTGCGAGCTGGGTGAAATTGTCTACGAAAACTTTAATGCGGCAGCCGCAGAGATCCGCTTTACCGGCGTGACGGCACACCCGATGTCCGCCAAAGGCGTGCTGGTGAACCCACTGCTGATGGCGACTGACTACATCAACCATTTTGACCGCCAGCAAACGCCGGAGTGCACCGAAGGGCGTGAAGGCTATATCTGGTTTAACGGCATTCAGGCCGGTCAGAACGAGGCCGTTCTTAAAGCCAATATCCGGGACTTCGACAAGGACAACTTTGCCGCCCGCAAGCGGCAGATTGCCGACGTAGCCGCACTGATTGCCACCCAACATCCAACGGCCAGGGTGGACTATCGCATTGAAGACACCTACAGCAATATCAGCAATGCGATTGGCGAAGACAGGCGCGCCATCGATCTGATGTTTGAGGCGATGGAATCACTGGGCATCACGCCAAAACCCACTCCGATGCGCGGCGGTACCGACGGCGCAGCGCTCTCTGCTAAAGGGCTGCTCACCCCGAACTTCTTCACCGGCGCGCATAACTTCCACTCGACGTTCGAGTTTTTACCGCTGTCGTCGTTCGAGGCATCGTACAACACTGCCCTGCAGATCTGCCTGCTGGCCGCCCGTTAAGCGGGCTTGCGTGCCAGCATAGTGGCAAAGCGCAGCTTGATGCGGTTGCCGTTTTCATCGGTGCGGTGCAGTTCGCCCACCTCTTCGTTGTATTTGAGCAACTCCCAGCCTTCATAGTAGTTGCTCAGCTCACCGGCTTTAAACGCAAACGGGAAGCCAACGGTGCACGGGTAGTCTGCCGTATCCATGGCGGCAACGATCAGGTTGTAGCCGCCCGGCTTCGTGCAGCGCTGCATATTGGCGATAAGACCAGGGATGGTGTTCGCTTCCAGGAACATCAGCACTACGGTGGAGAGGATAAAATCATACTCACCGTCGAAGCTCAGGTTGTTAAGATCTTTGATCGCAGTCTGCAGCGTCGTAATCCCTTCTGCCGCTTTGATGCGCTCGATGTTATCAATACTCATCGGGTTTTTATCCCAGGCGGTCACCTCAAAGCCGTTGGCGGCCAGGTAAAGGCTATTGCGGCCATTTCCGCAGCCCAGATCCAGCGTTTTACCCGGTTTAACGATCTCCGCGCTGTACAGCACCTCAGAGTGGGTACGGGTTAAGCCATATTTCTCTGTGAAGTAATTTTCATCGACAGCCATTATTTTTCCTCAGATTGCATAAGCAGTGCTTTATCAGTGCGCACCAGAAGTTTGCCCTGTATCAGCAGGATAAATGTACGAACCAATAGCATCCCAATAATGAGATTGGTAAAGATAAACAGCGGCACGGCAATGGCGTGGAAGAATCCAGACGAACTGCCGTGTCCCAGATGCAGCCCCGTAGTAGCCAGAGCCGACACGCCAAACGAAAAACTCCAGAAGGAGGCGTTAAACGGCTGAGACAAATACCACGGCAGCAGGCGCAGCATAAACAGCAACTGCAACAGGCCGTAGCCGAATAGCATTTTGGCGAAGGTGTCGGCTTCCCCACCGTTGACGCTAAACCAGGCGCTACACGCCACCAACGCGGGCGCCAGCTGAATGCCTAAAGAGGTACGCTGCGCGGAGGGAAGCTCTCCGGCGCTGCGAAGACGCTGGAGGATCACCGGCTCCAGGCTGAGCCATGAAAAGACGCCTGCGCCAAGGAAGACAAGCCCTGCGTCGTTGAATCCCAGAGCTCCGCACGCCATTGCGCTGATAAAATTATTCGCCACCGTTGGCAGATATAATCCCGGCGTGGTGGCCTCCTGCGGGTGCGTCCCCCGCCATAGCCCGGCGCTTTGCCAGGCAGCATAGGCAAGCTGCACCACCACGCCCACACCGAACAGCACCAGCGATACCGGGCGGAACCAGGGTACAAAGCCAATGGCAACCAGCATGGTGGTGGCCGGAAAAAGGCTGACGAAGCTGCTCATCACCGGGTGGCGCATCTCTGCCAGCACGCTGCACGGGAAACGGATCGCACGAGTGATAAACGCCGCTGTCAGTAAAAACCAGCATGTAATCGCGAGAGCGACCAGAATCTCACCCGGCCAGCGCGTCACCGGCCACAGAGTGCTGGCGTATCGCCAGGCGAAGCCCATGCCGATGATGCCCAGCACCATGCCAAAATACCCCGCGGGAAGGTTAAGCACCTGTTGGGATTTGTTAAAGTTATTCATTAATTTGATTTTTTAAAATGTATTTTAAATGCCATTTTAAGAGGTTTCCGCTGCGGATGCCAGCACAACGGAAAGCCGAAAGTTTGCTACGTTTAGTGGAGACGCTCACCAGGGATAACATGATGAACAAATACCGCCTTAGCGACGAGACCCGCCTCTGGCAGTGGAAAAACGGCGAGACAACCCACTCAGCCACGCTGCGGCAGATTATCGCCACGGCGGATTTTAATGACGTGACGGCCGGTACAAAAGGCGGCTGGATTGACGATGAGAGTGCCCTCGCGCAGGACGGTGACTGCTGGATCTACGACGAGAACAGCGTGGTATTTGCGGGCGCGACAATATCGGATAACGCCCGTCTTACACAGCCTTGCGTCGTGAGCCACCGTGCCTGCGTCGGCGGTAACAGCTGGCTGGATAATGCACAGGTGAGCCATGAGGCAAAAATAAGTGACAACGTCACCATTCAGCAATCCACCGTACGGGGCGAATGCCATATTTACGGTGATGCACGCGTGATCCACAACAGCATGGTGATTGCCGCGAAAGGCTTAACGCCCGACCAGGAACAGATCCTCAAAATTTATGACCGGGCCACGGTGAGCGAGTCGCGCATTGTGCATCAGGCGCAAATCTACGGCGACGCGCTGGTCAGCTATGCCTTTATCGAGCATCGAGCCGAAGTCTTCGACAGGGCCATCCTGGAGGGTAACGATCTCAACAACGTCTGGGTCTGTGACTGCGCCAAAGTGTACGGCAACGCGCGTCTTATTGCGGGCTTTGATGACGACGCTATCCCCACCGTGCGCTACAGCTCGCAGGTTGCAGAAAACGCCGTTATCGAAGGTAACTGCGTCATCAAGCATCACGTGCTGATCGGTGGAGAGGCGTGGCTGCGCGGTGGGCCGATTCTGATTGACGATAAAGTCGTTATTCAGGGGCGCGCGCGCATCAGTGGCGACGTGTTTATCGAACATCGGGTGGAGATTACCGACGATGCGGTGATTGAAGCCTTTATGGGCGAGAACATTCACCTGCGTGGGGAAAAGGCGATCAACGGCGATACGCGCATTACCCGCACGCCACTGCTTGGCGCGCTATAGCGGGAACAGTCTCGCGTAGGTATTTACATCATCATAACGGCCGTTCAGGTATTCGGCCTCCCGCAGGCACCCTTCGAGCATAAAACCGTTGCGCAGCGCAACAGCATTGCTGCTGTGGTTATCCACCCGGCACTTAATCACAAAGCGGCGAACGGTCCCGAGTTCAACATAATGGCGCATAAACGCCTGCAACGACCGGGAGAGGATGCCCTTTCCCTGATGCGCTTCATCCAGCCAGTAGCCGATATAGCCCGTTTTGTTCGCGGGTTCAATGGCGTTGAACGACAGCACACCTGCCAGCGCATCGTCATGAAAAATTAAAAACATTTTGGCGTAGCCGCGCTGGTGCAGCATTTGGTTGCTCTGCACGTTGCGGCGGGTATCCTCTTCGCTGCCCACGTGCTGCGCCCAGTCAAAGGCGGTTTGCAGGAAGTTTTTGTTTTTGATGACGAGGTTGTGCAGGTCGGTGGTATAACGCTCTTCGACGGATCGCAGTTCGATTTGCTGTGAAACGGGGATGATTTCTGAAGACATGGTGCCTCTCAATTGCCGGGTGGCGCTAACGCTTACCCGGCCTACAAATGCGTCCAGAGTAGGCCGGGTAAGGCGAATCCGCCACCCGGCACAACCCCACAAACGTTAACGCATTATCCGGTCGTCAACGTAGTTACGCTTATCCGGCGCCGGCGGGAAATACTGATACAGCCAGGTTTCACTGATGGCATCGCCCTGACAGCGCAGGAACAGGCGCATATCCACCGGCTCGGTTGAATCCGAGGTTGGATACCAGTCAAACAGAATACGATACCCGTCAAACGGCTCAACGTAGAGGATCTCAACCTGCTTCGCTTCACCGCTGGAGAGCGTGATCACCGGCTCGATACCTTTTGGCGCAGCGGCCTTCAGGTCGCCCCCGACGAAATCAATGGCAAAGCGACGCGCCCAGACTTTCGGGTAATTTTCGCCCGATGCCCAACCTTCCGGGAAGCCCCCCATACCGGTACGGGTGGCGAAAACGTTCGCCAGCGGAGAACGCACCGGCGGCTGCGCGCTCCAGTAAAGGCGGTATTTGAAGTCCAGCTCGTCCCCCGCTTCCACCGGCTTCTCCGGCTGCCAGAAGCAGACCACGTTATCCAGCGTTTCGCCCGTCGTTGGGATCTCCATCAGCCCTACCGCGCCTTTACCCCAGTCGTTACGCGGTTCAACCCACAGGCTTGGACGTTTGTTATACCAGCCCATCACATCCTGATAGTGAGAGAAATCGCGGTCAAGCTGCAGCAGGCCAAAGCCCTTAGGGTTCTTATCCATGTAGGCATTGAACTGCAGCTTCTGCGGGTTATTCAGCGGACGACAGATCCACTCCCCGTTGCCGCGCCACATCGCCAGGCGGTCGGAGTCGTGGATTTGCGGGTGAATGGTGTCGCACATGCGGCGCTCGTTATTGCCGCAGCTGAACATGCTGGTCATCGGCGCGATGCCCAACTGCTTGATGTCTTTACGCGCATAGAGATGGTTTTCCACCTCCATAATCACCTGGCTCTTCTCGCAGTGGATCACGAACTTATAGGCACCGGTGATGCTTGGGCTATCCAGCAGCGTGTAGACGGTAAAAGTGGTATCGCCAGGCTTAACGGTTTCAAACCAGAAGGAGGTGAAATCCGGGAACTCTTCCGGCGTGTCGGTAAAGGTATCCACCGCCAGACCGCGTGCGGAAAGGCCGTACTGATAGGTGTCATCCACCGCGCGGAAGTAGCTCGCACCGAGGAACGAGACGATATCGCGACGCGCCAGCTCGGGGGCTTTAAAGGCGCGGAAGCCCGCAAAACCGAGATCGCTCTGGCCTTCAAGCTGTTTGGTATCGACACCCGTGTCGCCGTAGCTGAACAGTTCAGGGCGGAAGTGGATCTCACGCGCCTGAGAGGTTGTTTGATCCAGCGAGAACATACGCACGCGGCGGCGGAAACCCATCCCCATATGGAAGAACTGCACGTCCAGCTGACGGCCTTCGATGTTATTCCACAGAGACTGTTTTTCGTCGTAGCGGATGGCGTTATACGCCTGCGGCGTCATGGTTGCCAGCGTCTCCGGCAGCGGACGCGGCGCGCCACCCCACGGGGTTTTCGCCAGGTCATGCGCCATGGATTGCAGTACGGAGAAGTCAAAACGACGGCTCTGGCCGTCTGCAATGTCAGAGTCAGCCGCGTAGGCCGCTTTGGAAAACAGGGAAGCAAGGCCAGAGGTGCCGCTCAGGGCAGCCATTGCAAGCGAGCCTTTTAGAAAACGTCTGCGATTCATGCCTGGAAAAACGTCCTTATGGTCGTGTGAATGTGTTTCGCGCGCGGCGAAATGACGGCAAGAAAGAACGCACAGCCTAAACAAAAATGGTTAAGAATCCAATTGTTGGCCGGTGATTATATGAACAAAGTGAGAAATATTTTCTGTCGACCAGAACGGCCTGAAAGTGGTGTAAATAAGAGTAAATACAGGTGAATAAAAAAACCCCGGCTGGACATCAGCAACCGGGGCTAACGAGGCGGTTATTTTACGCTGACATCGATACCCGGGAAGTACTTATCAGCGAGTTTAGCGATCGTGCCGTCGGCACGAACTTTATCTATCGCGGCATCAAGCTGCTTTTTGGTGGCCTCGTCACCCTTACGCAACCCAAAACCGATCCCACTGCCGAGGATGGTGTCGTCCGACACCGGTTTGCCGATAAAGCCAAACCCTTTACCCTGCGGCTTGCTGAGGAAACCTGCCTGCCCGGCCGCGGACATGACCAGAGAGGCGTCGATACGGCCATTCAGCAGATCGCCCCACGCCATATTCTGATCTTTATAAGACACCACGGTGACACCGTGTTTTTCCCAGTGCTCTTTCGCATAGGTTTCCTGAATGGACCCCTGCAGCACGCCAATGGTTTTCCCCTTCAGCCCTTCAGCCGTCGTGTCTACCGCCGTACCGGCTTTGCCGACCAGCTGCGACGGAATGCGGTAAATCGGCTGGGTAAAATCAATGCTTTTGCGGCGCTGCTCGGTGATGTTCATCGCCGAGTTAATGGCATCGAATTTTTTCGCCACCAGGCCCGGGATCAACGCATCAAATGAGGTTTCAACCCAGCTGCACTTCAGCGCTGCCGCTTTGCAGATAGCGTTGCCCAGCTCAACGTCGAACCCTTCCAGTTCACCAGACGCATTGCGGCTTTCAAACGGCGGATATTCCGCCTCAAGGCCGTAACGTAACTCGGTGGCGGCGAAGGAAGAAAACGTACACAGCAATCCCATGCCGACTATTAACGCGCGTAATTTCATCTCACACTCCTCAGCGTGGTTTAACCCGACACAGGGCTTGGGCACCTGCCCGTAACGTCGCCTCATCTTTCGCAAAAGAGAGACGAATCAATTTATTATCCGTGCCATCCGCGTAAAACGCCGACAGCGGAATGGTGGCCACGCCACACTCAACGATCAGCCGTTTGACCATCTCGCTGTCGCGCTCGTCGCTGAAATGGCTGTAATCCGCCAGCAGGAAGAACGATCCGGCACTTGGCAGCAGTCGGAACGGTGATTCCGCCAGCAAACTTTGCAGCAGGTCGCGCTTGCGTTGATAGAACGCGGAGAGCGACAGCCAGGTTTGCGGATCGACCATGTGTTCAGCAAACGCGTGCTGCATTGGCGTATCGGCAGAAAACATTAAAAATTGATGGACTTTACAAATTTCGTCCATCAGCACCGCCGGGGCAACACAGTAACCCACTCGCCAGCCGGTGACGTGATAGGTTTTTCCGAACGATGAGATAATCACGCTGCGCTCCGCCAGCTGCGGATGCGTCGCCATGCCGTGGTGCGGCTCGCCGTCAAAAACGACGTGCTCGTACACTTCGTCAGACAAAATAATGATGTCGGTATTACGGGTCACCGCCACCAGCTGTTGCAGATCGTTCGCTGAGAAGACCTGACCACTCGGATTATGCGGCGTGTTGATGATGATCATACGCGTGCGCGGCGTAATCGCGGCGCGAACTTCGTCCCAGTTAACGGCAAAATCCGGAACGGTCAGCTTAATGGCAACGGGTGTCGCCCCCTGCAACCGGACTATCGGCGCGTAGCTGTCAAATGACGGTTCGAAGTAAATCACCTCATCGCCAGGATGGACCAGCCCGCTGATGGCCGAGTAGAGCCCTTCACTGGCACTGGCAGTTACGAGCACTTCACTGCCGGGGTCATACCGGGTGCCGTAAAGCGTGGCAATCTTTTCCGCAATGCGTTCTTTCAGGGAGGTCAGACCCGTCATTGCCGCGTACTGGTTATGCCCCGCCTCCATGGCGCGGGTGACACCGGCGATAAGCTTTGGGTCGCAGGAAAAATTGGGCGCGCCCTGAGAAAGGTTGATGGCGTTATGCTGTGCAGAAAGCTGCCCGATAACGGTAAAAATCGTGGTCCCCACGTCAGGCAATTTTGAACGGGTTTGCACCGGTGTCTGTAAAGTCATCCTCTGTCCCTTCTCATTGTTGTTGCATAACTATTCAAACAATAACTCTGCTGTCGGGACAATCGAATTGTTGTCATAATAGCCATGAGAAAAACGCATAGCTGAGGTGTAGTATGTCGCGCCGTTCATTCCCGCTTAATGCCATCGACGCCTTTTTGATCACCGCGCGTCATCTGAACCTTACCCATGCGGCGCAGGAGCTTTGCCTGACGCAAGGTGCCGTGAGCCGCAAAATTGCCTCACTCGAAGCGTGGTTTGGCTTTCCCCTGTTCGAACGCCATGCGCGCGGGCTGCGGCTCTCTCCCCAGGGCAGCGCCCTCCTTCCTGAAATGCAATCGGCCTTTACGCAGTTATTGAACGTCGCGGATCGGGCGCGGGCGCACCAGACCGTCATTCGCCTGAAAGCGCCGACCTGCGCCATGCGATGGCTAATTCCCCGGCTGCTGGACGTGGAGCGCGAACAGCCGGATCTGCAAATTGCGTTGACCACCACGACCGATCACAACGTCAATTTCAAAACCGAATCTTACGATGCCGCCATTGTTTTCGGCACCCACATGAGCGCGGGCGATTTGCTGTTTGAAGAAGCGCTGACGCCGGTGCTTAGCCCACTCCGGGCCGGCGCAACGCTGGGCGCCTTGACTTTTCTTCATCCGACAAGAGATAAAACCGACTGGTCATTGTGGCTGGCGAAACAGGAAAGCCCGTCGTTTGTTATGCACAAAAATCAACACTTCGACACCATGGATCTCGCCATTACCGCTGCCATTCAGGGACTCGGCGTCGCCATTGCCGACGAAACGCTGGTGGCGGAAGATGTTCGCGCAGGAAGGCTGTTGCGGCCTTATGAGACAAGCATAAAAACCGGCGCGAGCTACCGGCTGGTGCTGCGCGAAACGCCAGGCGAGGAAAATGGTCTGGCGGCGTTCCGCGCCTGTTTGCTTAATCGAGACTGACGTGGTGCTTCATCACCCGTTTGAAGAGACTCATGCGGGCGCGCATAAAGCGGTTTTCAAGCCTGAAACCTGCATGTTTATTCACTCCAATACGCAACAATACGTCGCGCCCTTTGCGACAGGCGGGCCAGTGCACCGGTCCGGATAAGCTGTCCTGCGCCCCGGCCTCACGCGCGAAGCTCACCCAGTAATCCGCGACCTGGGCAGCTAACTGCAGATCGCGTTCGTTCACGTACTGACGAGAAGGCTCCACCTGACCCAGGGTATCGAACACGTAAGGCACTTCATTGCCGTGCCAGGCACCGTTGATATAGGTGCCATGTTCCGCTTCCGCGACATAATCAAACCAGTAGCGCCAGCACAGTCCGCCCACACGCTGCTGAGCCTGCATCGCCACATAGCCCATCGTGGTAAAGGCCATATCACGGCACACCTGTCTGCCCAGCTCTTCATCCCCCTTCACGCCCGGATAGAGCAGCTTAATCAGCCCCAGGCCAAAGCGTCGTTCCTGGCGAAGCTTCTGAATTTGCCCGGCAAGATCCACGCCAAACACCGCCATCACGCTGGCTTCATCGCTGTTTGAACCCATCATTAGCGGAACAGGATGCTGTCGCGCGGCAAAGAACACATCCAGCATCGCTTCCGGCAAGACGCAATCCCCAACGACGGGCGCAGGCGCAACGTTCAGCGGCGACGTGAGCGGCCAGAAGGCCTCAGGCGGCAGCGCGCGCAGCTGCTCGGCGGTGGCGTTCTCCAGCCCAAAATGGGCGGCTATCGCTTCCCCTTTTTGCAGGGCTTTCTCGCGCGGCGTATCCGGTAAGGTGTACCCGCTTTGCACGATCGCTTTATGGAACAATCCTTCCGCCAGCGGCGATGCCATCAGCGACAACACGCTGCGCGCGCCCGCAGATTCACCAAACAGCGTCACGCAGTTCGGATCACCGCCAAACGCGGCAATGTTGTCCCGCACCCACTCCAGCGCCGCGATCTGGTCAAGTAACGCAAAGTTATGCACCACGCGGCTTTCTTCACCTTCCAGCGCCGGATGCGCGAAAAAGCCGAGATGACCCAGACGGTAGTTGATCGTCACAACCACCACGCCGCGCGATGCCAGCGCTTTACCGTTGTAGGGCGGCAGGCTACCCGCGCCAATCGTGAACCCGCCGCCGTGCAGCCAGACCATGACCGGAAGCAGCCCGGCGCGATCGACGGGAGACCAGACGTTAAGATAGAGACAATCTTCCGAGAACTGGCCGGGATCGCCGCCGCCCAGCTCTTTGCAGTACTCAATGCTTTGCCAGCTTGAGGGCGAAAACGACGTTGCCTGCCGTTCGCCCTCCCAGCTTTCCGGCGGACGCGGTGAGCGCCAGCGCCAGTCGCCCACGGGCGGTGCAGCGTAGGGGATCCCACACCACACGTGAATATTGTTGTCTGTAAAACCAGTCAGTGCGCCCTGGCGCGTTTTAACCACAGGGGCGGAGGGATTTTGCATAACCACCTTCTTTTTCCATCACACCCCTGCAGAGTAACGATTTCAGAGCAAACCGCAACGCTGTTTGCTGCGCGCTTCCGCCTCCTGATAGAGCGTGAATTCGTCATATACCGTACAGCCCAGCGCCGCTTCAAAGGCCTCGCGGCTGGCATTTCCCTGACTGCGCGCCTGCGTTTCATTTCCGAGGTTGGACTGGAAAATACCCGCCGCGCTAACCGGCAGAAAATCTTCATACGTTATGGGTTGAGCAACCACCCAGCCGCGTTCGATCAGCGGCTGCGGATCGTCTCCCGGTCGAAACGCGTGGCGATGCGCTTCACCCGCTGGCGTCAGGCGATAGCGGAAATAGGCCAGCTCCTGACGGCGCAGGAACATTTCACTGTCCGGAAATGCGCTAAACACCTCGCGCAGATGCAGCTGGTGCGTAAGGTTATCTTTACCGGTACCGGCCTGGCTTAACAGACTGTCGTACAGCTCGCGACCTTTCGGCGTCAGCGCAACACCACGCTGTTCAATTTCACCGAAGCGTGCGGTATGCGTTCCCTTATGTTCCCCGGCGAAAAGCACCGGTTCTTCCAGCGCCTTAAAGCTGGTCTGACGCAGCAGGATCGGCACCTCACGGCGCGGCGGCCCTTCAATCAGGATTTTGGGCTCAATGCCGTACTTCGGCATCAGCTCCTGCACCCGGTCGATATCCAGCGTGCGTGGGGTCAAATGGTTAATGTGGCAACCGGGGAAGCACACCACATCGGCAATCAGCTTATGTTCTTTGCTCAGCGCCAGATAGGTTTCCTGGTCGACCGTTGCGTGGCTATGCCAGCGGAATGTTTCCAGCGCTTCCTGAACAAACTCGCGCGCCTGCGTTTCAGTGAATGCGCCTTCTGACTCATGCAGCGCGATCAGTTCCAGGCAACGCGGCGTGAAAATGTTCCGCTGGGCGAGGATCCCGGCGGCACGTTCGCGCAGCTCAACATTTTCAATCAGCTCCAGGCGCAGCAGCGAGGTAAAAATACGAAACGGATTACGACACAGCGCCGCATCGTCCACCGGGCGGAACGCCGTGGAATGGACAGGCACCGCCGCCTGTGAGAGATCGTAATAGCTGACCGGATACATTCCCATAATGGCGAACATGCGGCGCAAGGTGGACAGTTCCCGCGCGGTGCCGACGCGAATTGCGCCGTGACGTTCGACATTCAGGCGCGCGAGTTCATCCGCGTTCGCCAGCTGTTCATGTAAGAGTGGATTATTTTCAAGAACCGCCAGGTTAACGTCCGCCACCAGTTCCAGCAAGGTGCCGTACTGCGGAACTTCCTGCTGGTACATCGCCGACATAGCCTGCGAAAAGTGTTCCCGAATATCATCAGCCGTGATGGTGTTCGCCATGATGTCATGCCTCCAGTGAATATTACCTGGAGTGTAGAGAAGCCCGTTCCTTCCGGCGGGAAGAATTTACGAATTGTGATCCAGGCAGACGAGTGGTCAAAGCCTGTGCATGACCAAAAACAGGTTGTAACTCAAATAGATCAAATGTTAAAAATATTTTGCTATCAAGTTATCAAAATCAAACAACTTAACTTGTCACCCGCATCTCTCTGTTTTTAACATCGCCTATGGAAAAAAATGGTCTGTTCAGTCAGCGCATACGCTTGCGCCATTTGCATACATTTGTGGCCGTCGCTCAACAGGGAACGCTGGGGCGAGCGGCTGAAACCCTTAACCTGAGTCAACCTGCACTTTCAAAAACCCTGAACGAGCTGGAACAGCTTACCGGAACGCGGCTCTTCGATCGCGGTCGTCTGGGCGCACAGCTCACGATCGTGGGTGAGCAATTTCTGACGCACGCGGTAAAAGTGCTGGATGCCCTCAACACCGCAGGCCAGGCGCTGAACCGAAAAGAGGAACCTGCCAGCGATATCGTGCGCGTGGGCGCGCTTCCTACCGCGGCGCTGGGCATTTTGCCCGCGGTGATTGGTCAGTTTCACAAGCTGCAAAAGCACGCTACGATTCAGGTCGCCACCATGAATAACACGATGCTGCTTGCCGGGCTAAAAGCGGGCGAGCTGGATCTGGGTATTGGCAGAATGTCCGATCCGGAACTGATGAGCGGCCTCAATTACGAACTCTTGTTCCTGGAATCACTCAAGCTGGTTGTCCGTCCCGATCACCCGCTGTTGCAGGATACCGTGACCCTGAGCCGCGTCATGGAGTGGCCGGTTGTTGTGTCACCAAAAGGTACGGTTCCGCGTCAGAGTGCCGAAACGCTACTCGAAATGCAGGGGTGCACGCTCCCGTCGGGCTGCATTGAAACCCTGTCAGCCTCTCTTTCGCGCCAGCTTACCGTGGACTATGACTACGTCTGGTTCGTCCCCTCAGGTGCTGTCAAAGACGATTTACGCCGTGGCACCCTGACCGCACTCCCGGTGACCTCACCGGGAGCCGGGGAACCTATTGGGATCCTGACCCGTGTTGATGCCCCGCTCTCATCAGGCGCACAAGCGCTGTTAAGCGCGATCCGCAAGTCCATGCCAGCCTGATGTCCCTGCCCTGACCCGCCGTAAAGGCGGGTTTACCTTCTCCTGGGCAAATAATGCGAAATCATTCATTAACAATTGCGTAAAACAATTTAACAGTTTTATCATAGCCGCGAATTCACCAAATGGTTCGCACACGAATTTATACGAGTGAATTTTACGCTATTCAAACGGTAAAAACATCATAACGCCCGTCCTGCATGACCCAATTGGTACAGATGCGCACAGCACACCAGACGGGCGGGCGTGTTTAAGGAGATAGACATGGCATTTGGCAGCGCGCCACGCGGGTTACCTCGTATCCTGCAGTGGCTCCTTGTCGGACTGATGATGCTCATCGGTCTGGCAGTCGGCGGGCTGGGCTTGAAGCTCGCAACGGTGGGCGGAAGCCTGTACTTCCTGATCATGGGTGCGGTGATGGTAATTGCTGCCATCCTGATATTCACCAACCGCACAAGCGGCATGGTGCTGTATGGTATCGCGTTTATCGCCTCGTTATTTTGGGCGGTAAGCGATGCAGGCTGGGATTTTTGGCCGCTCTTTTCCCGCCTCTTCACCTTCGCCGTGCTGGCGTTCCTGTGCGCCATCGTGTGGCCCTTCCTGCGCGCCGCGAATACCCGTGAGCCGGTTAACAAAGCGCCCGCTTTTGGCATTGCCGCCGTGCTGGCCGTGGTCATGCTGGTCAGCCTCGGCTGGATGTTTAAGCCGCAGACGCTGGTTGCCGCGAATGAATCGGTGCCGGTAAAACCTGTCGCCGAAGGCGAGCAGCAGAAAAACTGGGCGCACTGGGGGAACACGACCCACGGCGATCGCTTTGCCGCGCTGGACCAGATTAACAAGCAAAACGTCAGCGATCTGAAAGTCGCCTGGGTTGCACACACCGGGGATATCCCGCAGAGCAACGGCTCGGGCGCGGAAGATCAGAACACCCCGTTACAGATTGGCGACACGCTGTATGTCTGTACGCCCTACAGCAAAGTGCTGGCGCTGGACGTAGATTCCGGTAAAGAAAAATGGCGTTACGATTCCAAAGCCACGGCCCCTAACTGGCAGCGCTGCCGCGGTCTGGGCTATTTTGAAGATAGCTCAAGCGTGACAGCCTCACAGACGGAAACACAGCCTGCGGCATGCCCTCGCCGTCTGTTCCTGCCGACTACCGATGCCCGCCTGATTGCCATCAACGCGGATAATGGCAAGGTCTGCGAAGACTTCGGCGACCACGGCACCGTGGATCTGAGCGTCGGCATGGGCGAAATTAAGCCCGGGTATTATCAGCAGACCTCCACGCCGCTGGTGGCCGGGAATGTCGTTGTCGTCGGCGGTCGCGTCGCGGATAACTTCTCCACCGGCGAACCGCCGGGCGTAGTGCGCGCCTACGACGTTCACACCGGCAAGCTGGCCTGGGCGTGGGATCCGGGTAATCCGAACCTCACCGGCCTGCCGCCGGAAGGCCAGACCTACACGCGCGGCACGCCGAACGTCTGGTCAGCAATGTCTTATGATGCAAAACTCAATCTGATTTATCTGCCAACCGGCAACGCCACCCCAGACTTCTGGGCGGGTGAACGTACCGCGCTCGACGACAAATACAGCTCCTCCATCGTGGCCGTTGATGCAACGACCGGTCAGGTGCGCTGGCATTTCCAGACCACCCACCACGATCTGTGGGACTTCGACCTGCCTTCCCAGCCGCTGCTGTACGATCTCCCTGACGGTAAAGGCGGCACCACGCCGGTGCTGGTGCAGACCAGCAAGCAGGGCATGATCTTCATGCTTAACCGCGAAACCGGTAAGCCGGTGGCGAAGGTAGAAGAACGTCCCGTTCCGGCGGGTAACGTTGAGGGGGAACGCTACTCTCCAACCCAGCCGTATTCCGTGGGCATGCCGATGATTGGCAACCAGACGCTGACTGAATCCGACATGTGGGGGGCGACGCCTGTTGACCTGCTGCTGTGCCGAATTCAGTTTAAAGAGATGCGTCATCAGGGCGTCTTCACCCCGCCGGGTCTTGACCGTTCCCTGCAGTTCCCTGGCTCCCTCGGCGGGATGAACTGGGGCAGCGTATCGGTTGACCCGAACAATGGCCTGATGTTCGTCAACGATATGCGTCTGGGTCTGGCGAACTATATGGTTCCTCGCGCGAATGTTGCGAAAAATGCCAGCGGCATTGAGATGGGGATTGTACCGATGGACGGCACGCCGTTCGGCGCGATGCGTGAGCGCTTCCTGTCGCCGCTGGGTATTCCGTGCCAGAAACCGCCGTTTGGCACCATGTCAGCGGTCGATCTGAAATCCGGCAAGCTGGTGTGGCAGGTTCCTGTCGGCACCGTGGAAGATACCGGTCCGCTGGGCATTCGTATGCATATGCCAATCCCGATCGGCATGCCAACGCTTGGCGCATCGCTCTCCACGCAGTCTGGCCTGCTGTTCTTCGCCGGTACTCAGGATTTCTACCTGCGCGCGTTTGATACCGCCACCGGGAAAGAGATCTGGAAAGACCGTCTGCCGGTAGGCAGCCAGTCCGGGCCGATGACCTACGTTTCACCGAAAACGGGTAAGCAGTACATCATAATTAATGCAGGCGGAGCACGTCAGTCGCCGGATCGCGGTGATTACGTTATCGCCTATGCGTTACCCGATAAGAAGTAACAGATGAAAAAGGGACCGAAAGGTCCCTTTTTTTTGCCCGGTGGCGCTGCGCTTACGCGGGCCTACTGACACGTTTTTTGTAGGTCGGGTAAGCGCAGCGCCACCCGACAAACCCGCAACTCAGAACGTCTCCCAATTATCCCCGGAAACCGTAGCCGCTGGGCGCAACGGCACACCCTTCGCCACTGGCGCAGACGCTACCGCACGTCCCGCTGTTGCCCCGTTCAGCCGAAATGCCCCTACAGCCTCGGTCAGCCGCGCGCCCTGTTCTTCCAGCGATGCCGCGGCCGCTGAGGCTTCTTCCACCAGCGAGGCGTTTTGCTGGGTGACTTTATCCATCTCAGAAATGGCCTGGCTCACCTGGACAATGCCACGGCTCTGCTCGTCGGACGCGGCAGCAATTTCCAGCATGATATCGGTGACGCGCTTCACCGCCTCGACGATTTCATTCATGGTGTTCCCCGCCGCGACCACTTCACCCGACCCCTGGTCAATCAGGGTCACCGACTCGTTGATCAGGCTTTCAATCTCTTTCGCGGCGTTGGCGCTGCGGCTTGCCAGCGTGCGCACTTCACTCGCCACCACTGCAAAGCCTCGTCCCTGCTCGCCTGCGCGCGCCGCTTCGACGGCAGCGTTCAGCGCCAGAATGTTGGTCTGGAAGGCAATGCTGTTAATCACGGCGGTAATTTCTGAAATTTTCTTCGAACTGGTCGAGATATTGCCCATGGTTTTCACCACGCCGGACACCATCTGGCCGCCGCGGCTGGCTTTACCGGAGGCATCTTCCGCCAGTTTGCTGGCATGATGGGCGTTATCGGCGTTCTGTTTCACCGTTGCGGTCAACTGCTCCATGCTGGCGGCGGTCTGCTCAATCGCGGCTGCCTGCTGTTCGGTACGAGAAGAGAGGTCGGTATTTCCCGCAGAGATCTCGCTGGTGCCGCGATAAATCTCTTCAGCCCCCTGGCGCACGGTGCCTACGGTGGTCACCAGCGAATGCTGCATGGTTTGCAGATCCCGCGTCAGGCGACCGATTTCGCTCCGGCTTGTCGGATCGTCCGGCATGGTTAAATCACCTTTCGCGATATTCTCAATGCGGGTGGCTGCACGCTGAAGCGGGTTAATCACCGTCCGGCGCAGCACCACAAAGGTCATGGCCGTTAACACCAGCGCCAGCGCAAACGCGCCGACCATAAACATCAGCCCTAGCTGTGTACGGGTGTGGGCCTGAGCGGTTAGCGCGCTGGCACGATCGGTACGGATTTTGATGGCCTTCAGCAGGACGGCGTTGTAGGCGTCATCCAGCGGACGCGCGGTTTCGTTTTCATGATTGATGATCGCCTCAAACATGCCGTTTTTGGCAAATTTCACCATCGGCTGCAGCCCCGCAATATAGGCGTCATAGCGTGCTTTCAGCTCAGCATCCAGCGCTTCGTCCGCAGAGGTGCGCACGGCGCGATTCATATAGGCGGTAAAGCTTGACTGCGATTGCTTGATGCGCGTTTCCGCCTCGCTGATGTTTTGCTTCATCGCCTCCATTTCCGCGATACGGCTGGCCGCACCGGCATGGATCATATTGATTCGCGCGGTACGTAAATGGTTGGAGCTGTTCGAAAGCCCCATACGCACCTGAATTTCTGCTGTGACATCCTGCTGATCGGTATCAGCCTGCAACAGGAAATACCCCGCCAGACCTGCGCTCAAGGCAAACAGAAGAATAATGCCACCGAGAATGGAGGAAAACAGCGGAACCAGCCTGATGTGATGCAAGAAACCCAGCTTGCGCTGCGCCTGCATCGAAGTTGTGTTGTCCATGACCGTCGACTCTCTTGTAGGTAAGATGCGTAAAAACACGCCTGTTAAATAGTCATCGGCACGGTGGGGATTTAGATTACGGCTAAAAACGCCGCACTGGTCACACTTTAGAGAAGATTATTAAAGAAACGCCAGCGGCGAAAACCGCTGGCAGAAGAGTTACTTGTCGCCGAAATGAATGACGGTACGAATGGATTTACCTTCATGCATTAGATCGAAAGCTTCGTTGATCTGCTCCAGCGGTAAACGGTGCGTAATGAACGGATCCAGCTGGATTTTGCCGACCATCGCATCTTCAACCATTCCCGGCAGCTGGGTACGCCCTTTCACGCCGCCAAACGCCGAACCGCGCCATACGCGACCGGTCACCAGCTGGAATGGACGCGTTTTGATCTCCTGACCCGCACCCGCCACGCCGATGATGATGCTTTCGCCCCAGCCTTTGTGGCAGCACTCCAGCGCGGAACGCATGACGTTCACGTTGCCAATACACTCGAAGCTAAAATCAACGCCGCCGTCGGTGAGCTCAACAATCACGTCCTGCACCGGCTTTTCGTGATCTTTCGGGTTCACGAAATCGGTCGCGCCCATTTCACCCGCCAGTTTGAATTTCTCCGGATTTGTGTCGACAGCAATGATACGGCCTGCTTTCGCCTGCACCGCGCCCTGGATCACCGCCAGACCAATCCCACCGAGACCGAACACCGCAACGGTATCGCCTTCTTTCACTTTCGCCGTGTTGTGTACCGCACCGATACCGGTGGTCACGCCGCAGCCCAGCAGGCAGACTTTATCCAGCGGCGCCTGCGGGTTGACCTTCGCCAGTGAAATTTCCGCACAGACGGTGTACTCGCTAAACGTGCTGGTGCCCATGTAGTGATAAATCGGCTCGCCATTGTAGGAGAAACGCGTAGTACCGTCCGGCATCAGGCCCTTGCCCTGGGTGGCGCGAACGGCCTGACAGAGGTTGGTTTTGCCAGATTTACAAAACTTACACTCGCCACATTCTGCGGTGTAGAGAGGAATAACATGATCGCCCGGCTTCAGGCTGGTCACGCCCTCACCTACTTCAACCACGATACCGCCACCTTCGTGGCCAAGCACCGCCGGGAAAACGCCTTCCGGATCGTCACCGGACAGCGTAAACGCATCGGTATGGCACACGCCGGTATGGGTGATTTTGATCAGCACTTCGCCTTTTTTTGGCGGTGCAACGTCGATTTCAACGATTTTTAACGGCTGGCCTGGACCAAATGCGACGGCTGCGCGTGATTTCATAATGACTTCCCTTATGTGATGTCTGTGGGTTTATTTTAGATAAGAGCGCAGCAAATGGCCGACTTCCGCCATCCTAACTGCCCGCTGATCCGGGGTTGTCTCCCCCGTCACCAGCTCATCTTTGAGGTGAATTTCGACCATTTCGCCCATCAGGCCATTGGCAGCGCCGCGCACGGCGGCGATTTGCTGCAAAATGGCAAGGCAGGGATCGCCCGATTCCAGCGCACGTTCAAGGGCATCAACCTGGCCCCGAATGCGACGGACGCGCGTGAGAATGCGTTTTTTATCTTCGGGTGAATGCGGCATACGCCCTCCGTTAAGATACTATAGGGGGGTATGGTATTTTACTTTCCTGGTGATGTAAACCTTCTATTTCCGCTGCAAAAACAACGTATCCACTGCATATCAATCAACCAAGCAAATGAAAACCTCAAAAGATATAACAAACTGAAATATATAGTTTTTCAATAACATTAATTGCCTAACCGGATTCAACCTCACGTTGTTTAGTGACTTTTTCCTATACAACAGGAGTTAACAAATGGCATGGAACAAACACGCAGCAGCTCTACACGCACGCCAGAATGCCGGCACTTCATCGCAAAGACGTTGTGGAGAATTTACGCGTAAGGCAATACGTGCAGGTGGCGTGGATATTGGCAATGCACCTAACGCAAAAGACTATGGCAGTAACCTTGAACGAGCAGGTTTTCGAGTTTTAGGGCAAGGAGAAATATTACAGGAAGGCGATGTGGTTGTTATTCAACCTTATGATGGCGGTAATCCTGCGGGCCACATGGCGATTTATGACGGCACGACCTGGTACTCTGATTTCAGACAAAGAGATATGTGGGGTGGTCCGGGATATCGCTCCGCACAACCTGCTTACAAGATTTACAGGAAAAACTAATGCGTAACGTTCTTTTGATGTGCCTGTTTCTGACGGGGTGTGCAACACAGATGGTTACACCTGAAAAACGTACACATGACTTTTATACGTTCTACCTCATGGCTTTCGTCACAGACAGCAAAGAAGATGATCTGGATTCACTAAAAATGCGTGACTATATTGCGCAAGACACGCTCTCCCGACTGCAGAAAATATCCTCTCTCTATGAGCAGGAAATTATCGGTTCCGACTATTTTACCTATACGCAGGACTATGCGGCGGAATGGATCCCTGACCTAAGCGTAAGCAATGCGATTAACTATGCGTCCGGAAAAGTTGTTAACGTTCAGCTGGGTGTGGGTAATGAGCGAAAACTGCAGCTAAAAGTGTATCTGCGCACAGAAGACGGTAAATGGAAAATTTATCGCGTAACTGACGTAAGCCATCATTTCGAACAGTATATTTTTGACGACAGGGCAATTGCTGCCGCACAACGATATGCGGCCGGTATTACCTCTCCATAATTAGCAAGTTCGGTCAGGATTCTGGCGTTTAGCGGCCAGCCTGCGCCAGCATTTGCAGCTCTTCCTTAAGCCATCGGGTCGCGCCTCGCTGGCCGCTGCGTTTATGCGAATAAATTTTCACTTCAAACGTGCGTATCGAAAACGGTAAAGGAAAAATCCTCAGCTCCGCTGCCGCAGCCAGCTTCTCAGCGGCAAAACGGGGGATCGCCATCAGCAGGTCACTTTCCGCAACGATAAAGGGCGCGCTGAGCATCGACGGCGTTTTGATCGCGATTTTCCGGGTATAGCCCAGTTGTTCGAGCCGCACGTCCAGAACGCCCTGCTTCTCATTCCATGGGGTCACCACCAGGTGGCGGGCTGCGAGATAATCCTCCAGCGTCAGGCGCGTCCTGCGCGCGTTGCTGATGACCACATACTCATCTTCAAACCAGTCGATCTCTTCCAGTTCCGGGTGCCGGATATCATCCTGAGTGCTGAACCCCAGCGCGAGATCCACTTCGCCCGCCAGCAGTTCCGTCAGCGCCGGGCTGTGCGGCAGGTAGCGCAACTCGAAACGCAAACCCGGGGCAGTAAGCTGCAGTTTGTGCATCAGCGCCGGGAAAATGCACAGCGCGGTAAAGTCCGTAATCCCAATTTGTAAGCTTTCGGTACTGCTGGCCGGGTCAAACTCCGGCTGTGGGGACAGCTCATGGTTCAGGAACGACAGTGCGGAAGCAATGGAGGGCGCAAGCTGAGTGGCATACACGCTGGGAGACATGCGATGCCCTTCCCGGAAAAATAGCGGGTCATTAAGGGTGAGGCGCAAACGCGACAGCGCATGGCTCAGTGCCGATGTGCTCATCGCCAGTTCATCAGCGGCCAGCCGAACGGAACGGTGGCGGTAAATCGCGTCGAAAACGGGCAGCAGGTTTAAATCAAGGCGTCTCAGTGCCGAATGCATAATATTCATCATTTGTTGATTTCATTGCACTTAATTCTTCGGACAATACTCCGTATGCTTAACGCCATCAATCGAAATACAGGCTAAAAAAACAGGAAAAACAATGAGCATAACCCTTCGTCAGGCCCGTCCCGAAGATGCGGCAGCAATTTACGCCATGATCTACGAGCTCGCGGTGTATGAAAAAGCACCGGAAGAAGTCGTGACCACGCCAGAGGAGATCCGGGAAACGCTCTTTGGTACCGGCAGTCAAACCGAAGCGTTGATCGCGGAATATGAGGGTAAGATCGCCGGCTATGCCGTATTCTTCACCAGCTATTCTACCTGGCTAGGACGCAACGGTATTTATATGGAAGACCTGTACGTTTCCCCGGATTATCGTGGAAAAGGCGCGGGAAGAGCGCTGCTGAAACATATCGCGCAGCTCGCGGTAAAACGGCAGTGCGGCCGCCTTGAATGGAGCGTGCTGGACTGGAACCAGCCCGCCATTGATTTTTACCTGAGCATAGGCGCGCTGCCGCAGTCTGAATGGGTTCGCTATCGTCTTGACGGCGAAGCGCTGCTGAGTTTTGCCGAATAACAGCGTCTCTCTGTGCGAGTCTCACGCACAGAGATATATCCGAAAACAGCCCTGCCAGGGGCCGAAATAAACCTTTCGTCTCTCACATCGGCAAAGAGCGGCTATCCTTTAATTACTCACTAAAGGAGGTAAACATGTCTGATATCAATGCCGATAAACACACCCAGTTCGCTGGAGACAAAGCCAAAAATAAGCTTGATGAACTGGCAGGTTCAGCGCACCAGCAGTTTGGTGAATTCGTAGATTCACCAAAGCATCAGGTCAAAGGTGCGGCAAGAAAATATGCCGCCCAGGCCAGCGATGCCGTTTCTGACGTAACGGAAGCGGTTAAGAATAATCCCCTGACCGGTCTCATTGCCGCCGGTGCAGTGGGTATTGTTCTCGGCCTGCTGCTGGGACGAAAATAATAAAGGCCCTCCGGGGCTTTATTATCTAGCTAAACATTCGTACCATTCTGTCTAATTCTTCCTCTTTCACAGCCCGTGACAGATAATAACCCTGGAAGCTTTTCACCCCCAGCTCAACTAACTTTTCAAACTTCTCTTCACTGTCCACGCCCTCTGCGATGCAATCCGTTCCGGTCATGTCGCTATAAATTTGTATCGCTTTGATAAGATGGTAGTCATTATCATTTGCCACAAAATGTTCAACGATATCCCGGTCTAGCTTCAGCCCGTCAAAATGCACCTGCCTGACGGGGAACAGGGTGTGATGGTTGGAGAAGCAGTCGTCCAAAAATAATCTACACCCCGTGTTCCGCAGGAGACGCATGGTTTCAGGGATCCTGCTGTCCTTCATCACATCAATGCTTTCCGCAAATTCAAACACCAGCTTTTCCGCCCACTGCGGTTTGAGCAGCATGCCGGTGGCCTTCCTGGCCATATCCGGCAAGGCATTCCCGGAGGCCAGACGAGGTGGAATATTCACGGAAAAATAAAACTTCCCATTATATTTATTAATTCCACAAACGGCGGCGTGGATGACCAGCGCCGTAATCTTTAACCATATTTCATGATGTGAGATATCATTAAGGAAACTGGCGGGCTTAACAATTTTACCGTTTTTATTCCAGCGAATAAGTATCTCAAAGCCTACCCCTTTTTTATCACGATCGGTTATGATCTGATACGCTGGAAATATTTCTCTTTTCAACAGTGCGTTATAGATATCGACTTCTTTATCGGTGAATCCTTCATTTTTATTGGGCAGTACGTCACGGCTTTCCGCTCTGAAATTGTGCGGATCGTTTAGCCATTGTCTAATCACATGTAATTTATTCATCCCTTCCTTACGGTGAGTATAAATAGTTTTATTAGACAATCCCGCCCTTTCACACTGCTCTTTTACGGACATCCCCCGGTAGAAACGTAATAAAACATCAATCTCTCTTTTTGTTAAACCTTTTATTTTCACCTGGTTGGCGGATGCCATATATTGGCTGCGTAATAAGCGCGAACGGTCCTTAAGCTTTTCGCCGCGAATAGTGAGGCTGGATGCCAAATCAGCAACGCTGGATATACGAATCAATGACAATTGCTGGCTATTATTTAAAAGACTTCTCAGCGTACAATAGAGCCAACCATCGGGGATGTCACCATACAGGGTTACGCGTCGAATAACGGGCAGCGCGTTCAGCACTGATGCCAGCCGCTTCAGGCTGGCAAGAAGTTCCACAACGCCCTCCCCAAGAAATACTGAAATGCTAGCATGCTGATTTTTAACGACATCTTCAAGATCTCGTTGGCACACCTCATCTTCCTCAAAGTGTATAAGTGAGGCGTTTATCCCATACTGTTTGAGCAGCAGACAATATCCCTGAAATGTGAAACAGCAGGTTGAGATGACAAATTTTTGCTCATCACAAGCAGCATTTCTGAGAGACGTTTTTTGAGTCATAACCTGCTCCTTGGCACGAAAGCGCCAATCTCATTTTTTATAAATTCAAAAAACTGAATACACCTGGCTTGAATAATGATTTTACAGCACCCCGAGTGGTTAAGATATCGTTATCGACGCTATTGACCGGAACATCTTTGCGTTAATCACCCGCCCATTATCATGACTGTAAATATATCTTTCTTTTCAAATAACGACCGCAAACAACATTTTCTCAGGTATAATGAATATTCCGAAAAAGAAGGCTTAACACTTCATCTATCGGTTCATTAAACACGAGAAAAACGCTATGGATAATCACATCTCATCCAGGGCCTTGCTACATCGAAGGGATGTTATAAAGAACAACCCGCGATTCGGTGAGGCAATATTAGAGCACTACACAATTAATGATACCATCTACAAAAAACAACCTTTGTTCTACAAGACAATGCTGCAGGAATCACGATTTAACATTATTCTCTCCATGTGTTGTTTTATTTTTGGAAATCAGGCCGAATCCGTTTCAGAGATTAAAGCGTTATGTTCACGCTATAAAATAGCCAGCCCCAACAGCGTCATTGCGATCATTACGATACTGCGAACCACCGGGCGCATCAGGACCTGGCGCTGTACGGAAGACAGGCGAAAAACAAGAATTGCCCCAACCGAAAAAGGATTGAATGAACTTAAACGCTATATGTCCGGCGCATTTATACCCGTTAGTATTCTGTACCCGGCGTTTAATATTGACGTCAATTTACTGGACAATGATATTTTAAGAAATAACTTTTTCCGCCGCGCGGCGGAATACCTCTTTCGGGGATTAACGTTCAGGAAAGTTTTACCGGAAGTGGGGTTATTTATCGATAAAGACGGAGGCCGTATGATTATGCTATATCTTTATCTACAGGCGGTAAAAAACAAATCAGCACACGGTGCAATTATTGATTATTCTGCCAGCGCGCTCGCTAAGGAATTTTTTGTTTCACGCATTCACGTCAACCGAATTATCAAAACGGCGCAAGAGGCGGGCTATCTTAAAGATCGGGGTGATGGAAGGATGTCGATTTACCCGGCCTTTATGGAACTGGTGGAAAACTATGCCGGTTTGTATTTCGCGTATGTCACGCATTACATCAACGTTGTTCCGAAAGAACGACGCCACCTCAACAACGTGACGTCAACTGTATAATTAACATGGCGTTCGGGATCCCGAACGCCACTATCTTATCTTTCGCGCAGCGCCTCTTTCGCCTTGTTCAGCGGCTTCAACAGATAATCCAGAATGGTTTTGCTGCCAGTTTTAATATCAACAGTAGCAATCATGCCCGGAAAGACCGGAAATTCCTGACCTTGCTTATTGGTCAGATGGTTGCTGTCGGTACGAATATAGACGCGATAGTAGTAAACATCCCTTTTCACCTCATCCTGCAGGGTGTCCGGGGAAATCATGGTCACTTCCCCTTCCAGTCCGCCATAAATGGAATAGTCATAGGCCGTAATTTTCACCAGCGCTTTCTGGCCGGGATGAATAAAGGCGACGTCGCGCGGCGAGATTTTCGCTTCGACCACCATCTGATCGTCCAGCGGGACCAGGCTCATCAGCTTGCCGTTCGGCGGGATAACGCCTCCCACGGTTGTCACGTCAATATCCTTCACGATCCCGCGAACCGGCGCATTGAAGGTCAGCCGGGTCAGGGAGTCCTCACGCCCTTTCATCACCGAACGCTGGGCTTCAATCTCCGCGTTGGCTTTCGCCAGCTCTTCGCGGGCGCGAACGTAATACTGGTTTTTCATCTCTGTGATTTTATTCTCAAGCTCATTTTTTTGACGCTCAAGACGTAACACCTCAACCTTGCTGGCCGCCCCCTGGGTCACCAGCGGACGGGTCAACGACAGCTCGCGCTGCACCAGTTCGGCCCCCTGACGTAAACCGGCCAGCCCTTTTTCGAGGCTCTCACGACGGGACTGGTAGAGCGCCGTTTCCTGTTTAACCAGCTCAACGTCGTCATCCAGCTCTTCCGGGAACGCAAGTTCCGTATCGTTCACCTCGGCCTTCAGGCGCGCCGCCGTTGCCAGCGCCGCATTCAGGCGAGACTCGCTCTCCAGCACGCTGGACTCGGTTTTTGTCCGGTCAAGCTGCGCGAGCTGCTGGCCGCGTTCAACGATATCGCCCTCGCGCACCATCAGGCTGTGGATAATCCCCCCTTCCAGGGACTGGATCACCTGCTCGTGGGAGGATGGGATCACCTTACCGCTGCCGGTCGTCACCTCATCCAGCTTGAACAGGCTCGCCCAGGTAATAAAGACCACCAGCAGGGCAAAGAGTGACCATGCGACCAGTGACGCGCGCGGCAGGCACGGCTCTTTCAGACGGCTGTTAAAGCGAGAGAAATCATTCATGCCACGCCCTCCGTTTTCATGGTGACGGTACGCTGTACGGCTTTCTGCGGTGCCATACCGTGCTGGTGCAGGATCGCATCGCGCGGGCCGTCCATCACCACCTTGCCGTTTTCCAGCACGATGATGCGGTCGACCAAATCCAGAATCGGCAGGCGATGCGTCGCTACCACCAGCGTCCGACGTTTACCCAGCCATTTATGGAGATGCTGTATGAACTGCTTCTCGCTCATTTCGTCCAGCCAGGCGGTCGGTTCGTCCAGCAGCAGGATATTGGGTGAGACGATCAGCGCGCGCGCCAGCAGCAGCGCCTGACGCTGTCCGCCGGAGAGGCCCGTTCCGCCCTCGTTGATGATGGTGTTCAGCCCCATTTTCTGCTTACGCACAAACTCCAGCGCGCCGCTGTTGACCAGCGCCTGATGAATCTCGTCGTCGGTGGCGAGCGGGTTGCCCATCAGGATGTTGTCCCGCACGGAGCCAAAGAACAGCCGGGCCTGCTGGCTAAGCAGCTGCATGTCGCGACGCACATCGGCCGGGTCCAGATGATTGAGGGCAATATCGTCGAGCAGGATGCTCCCCTGCTGCGGCTCCTGCATGCCCGCCAGAAGCTGTAACAGCGTGCTTTTACCGGAGCCATTACGCCCAAGCACCGCCACGCGCTCCCCGGCGCGGATCTGCAGCTTGCTGATGCTGAGCACGGTGAGTTTCTCTTCCTCGTCGTAATAAAACCCGACGTCCTCAAGGCTATAGTCGCCTCGCAGGTGGGCTTTGTGCACCTTCTTACCGTGCTGCGGGTCGTCAATCGGGCGCTGCATCAGGTCGTCCAGCCCCTTGCGCGCCACTTTTGCCGACTGCCAGCGCGAGAGCACGCCTGAGATCTGCGACAGCGGCGCGATAGTGCGCGACGCCAGAATCGAGGTCCCTACCAGCGCACCGGTGGTCATGTCGCCGCTGATGACCAGGTAACAGCCGACCAGCAGTACCACCGCATAGACGATTGACTGTACCTCCTGCGTCCACGTGAGCAGCAGGCCCGTCAGCCAGCGCTGCTTCATGCCGACGCTGGCGGCGACGTCGTTGGTGTTATTCCACTGGTTCTGGAAACGCTGTTCGGCGCGCATCAGCTTGATGTCTTCAAGGCCCTGCACCGCTTCCACCAGCGTGGCGTTACGAATGGCGGATTCACGCATCCCTTCGCTGGAGAGTTTCCCCAGCGGGCGCTGAACCAGCAGGCCGGGAATGAGCAGCAGCGGCACGGCGAGCAGGACCACCAGCACCAGCGGACCGCCAATCATCCACAGAATGAAAACGAACAGCAGGAAGAACGGCAGATCGGAGATGGCCGCAATGGTGGTCGAGGTGATGAGCTCGCGCACCGACTCCAGCTCGCGGATCTGCGCGATAAACGATCCGGTTGATTTGGATCGCGCGCCGTTTTTAATCCGCAGCGCGTGGGCAAACACGCGTTCAGAGATACGCAGGTCGGCGCGTTTCCCCACCACGTCAGAAATATGCACGCGCAGCATGCGCATGATGAATTCGAACAGAATGGCAATCATCACGCCGCCAAACAGCACCCACAGCGTGGCTTCCGACTGCGACGGAACCACCCTGTCGTAGACCTGCATGGAGAAGACCATGCCGGAAAGCGCCAGCACGTTGGCGACCAGCGCCACCAGCATGATGTCGCTGTAACGTCGCCAGTCTTTCAACGCCAGCTGCCAGAACCAGTTTTTCTCATAGGGTTTGATGTAATCGTCCACGCGAGCATCCGGCGTGGATTCGAGCGGGCGCAACACCATCAGCCCCTTTAACCGCGTCCCGAGTTCGTCACGCGTCAGCGTCGTCTCCAGCCCCGCGTCGCCGCTGAACTGCAGGCTGACGTTGCCTTCGCTGTCCATGCGGTTAATGACCGCGATTTGTCCACCGGTGAACTCCGCCAGCAGCGGCAAACGCCACGGGTCGAGGGATACCGCTTCAGCCGCCACCACACGCATCCCCAGCCCAAGCTGGCGTGCCATCTCCTCCAGCACCAGCTGGCGCGGAGACTGACTTTCATGGTTAATCGTGACCCGAACGTGCTCCGCCGAAAAGTCCAGCCGATAGTGCTTCGCGATGGTGAGCATGCCCTGCAGCCAGGGTTCGTACTGTGGATGTGTCTTCATAATGCTACGTCCTGTTCAGGGCGATAATTTCGCACTGAAATGATACCTTTACGGGATGATTAAGAATCGAACACTTCCTAAACGAGCCCGCAAAATAATCTTGTGAAATATAGGGTTATGGCTATTCATGTAAAGAAACGCAAAAAGCCGCGAGGATCGCTCCCCGCGGCGTTGTTTTACGCAATTAACAGCTGATGGTTCGCCAGCAGCGTCGCCAGATCCGTCTGCACGCCGTTCAGCGTCACCAGGGCGGTTGGCGAGAACTGGCCGCCCGTCCCGTCCAAGTCCACCTGGATCTCGGTGTTGCTGCCGTTCTGCACCACGCGGATGTAATCGCTGATATTGCCCGCGCTGCTGTCCAGCGTCGCCACGCCGTTCACGTAGCTCGCCGAACCCGTGCCGGTATAGCCGCTGCCGGAGAGCAGATCGCGCAGGTCGATACGATCCGTGTCCGCCGTCCCTTCCCAGGTGCCGACCGTAAAGCCGTTCACCACGTCGTGACCGTTACCGCCCGTCGCATCCGTCGCGTTGATCAGCTTGTAGAGCAACGTATCGTGACCGCCGCTGCCGATGTTGAAGGTGTCGTTCCCGCCGCGGCCTTCGAACTGGTTATCACCACTGTTGCCGGTAATGACGTCGTCGAAGTTCGAGCCGTTAATTCCCTCAATGTTGAGCAGTCGTGACGTCCCGAACCCGGTGTCCTGCGCGGTAGAGAGGCGCAGGTCAACGGTCACGCCGGAGGTCGCATTGCGGTAATCCACCACGTCCATCCCGCCGGTGTTGCTCCAGGTGTCGTAGTCGGAATGGGTATTCCAGCCGCCGGAGCCGTTATAGGTATAGGTGCCGTCCTCTGCGATAAAGGTGTCGTTATATCCGGTTCCGGTAAGGGTCCCGCTGTGGCCGCCGGTGGCTGCTTCGGCCGTCAGGACGTAACCCTCTTTACCGTTGCCCGCCTCCAGACCGCTCCAGGTGACGTTATCCGACACGCCGTTGGTAATCTTCAGGATCTCAGCCGAATAGGTTTCATTCGGATCCAGCCCGTAGAAGCTCACCAGCGCAGAGGTATCGTTCGAGCCAATACCAGACTGGGCGTTGATGATCTGCGACGCCACCAGTACGCCCGCGGCGTTGTACAGATTGACCGTGTTGCCGTAGTAGGCGTTGATGCCCTCGCTGTCGACAATGTGCAGGTGCATCGCGGTGCCGTCAGCAATGGTTTTGCTGTTTTGCACCAGCACCACCTTGCCGTTCTGCTGCGATACCAGCAGATCCTGCGCGCCGTCCCAGTTGTAGTCCACCGCCGCCACGCCGGTGACGTTCGCCAGGCCCGAAGCCAGCTGGCTTGAGGTCCAGGTAGAGCCGTAACCGTTGTTGGTGAACAGGGTCGCCGTCTGCGAGCCGCCGTAGGTGCTGAGCTTGATGATGTCCATCTGCCCGTCGCCGTTCCAGTCCACCGCCACCGACAGATACCCTGCCGTGGCGTTAGAGGCTTCCACCGCGCTCTTGGTGGCAGAGAGCTTTCCGGTACCGTCGTTGTAGTAGATCACACCGCCGTTGTTGTTGTAGCTGCTGCCCAGGTACAGATCCATGTAGCCATCGCCGTTGAAGTCCGCCCACGTCATGGATGCCGCCGTGGTGGTGTTCGCGGCGTTTCCTACAAACACGTTAGTCAGGTTTTGGCCGATGGTCAGCGTCCCGTTACCGTTGTTGTTAATCACGGTTAACGAGTTCCCGCCACTGCGGTTGGTGTGCTGAACCACATCCACGGTGCCGTCATTGTTAATATCGACGCCGGAGATCTCACGCATGGTGGTGAATTGTCCCCAGAATCCCGCGCCGCCGTAGGTACCGTCAGGCGAAAGTACCCCATTGTTATTGATCAGATAGGTGATGGAGTCAGCACCGGCATCGCCGTACGCCAGATCCAGATAGCCATCCCCGGTTTTATCGTAGGCAATGACGCCGCCGTACCAGATGGTGGTCCCCATCGCCAGCTGGCTGGCGTTATAGGTGCTGCCATCATAGGTCCACATCACCTGCGTAGAGCCAGCGTAGGTATTTTCCGTCGCGAAGATATCCTGCGTGCCGTTACGGTCGAAGTCAGCGGCGGTCTGGCTCACCACGTAGTAGCCGCGGGTGTTGGTCAGCGTATTTCCGGCATAGGTCGAGCTATCGCTGCTGGAGTAAGACTGACTGTTAGCAATGATATTCCACAGACCGCTGCTGTTCATGCCGAGGGTCATGGTGGAGTTGTTGCTGTTCCCTGCCGTGGTCGCCCAATCGGTATTCACCGAGGTGGTATCTATCACCAGGCTGCCTGTCGCCGTACCGGTGGTATTGCCGTTACCCGCACTGCTCTTTACCTGCGCCGTCACGCTGTAGCTCGATACGCTCAGCGCATCGCCGTCCGGGATCTGCAGATACCAGGTGTTGTGATCCGGGTCGACCACCACCGCGCCGCCGGTCTGGGAGGTGTAGGTTTTTCCGTTCACCGTTACTACCAGGTATTCACCGTTCACCAGGTCAGCGGAGATGGTACCGCTGACAATCGGCGTGGTGTCCGACGTGGTCTGCGCGGTAATCGCCGCCGTGGTGGTCGGGATGCTGGTATCAACGTTCAGCACAAACCCGTCCGACTCCGTGTAGTTACCGGCTTTGTCGGTGACGCGCAGGATGTAAATGTGGTTGCCGTCGCTCAGGCCATTGTCCTGGAAGGACCAGCTCGCGCTGCCGTTCATGGTTACCTGTCCGAGCAGGACCCCGTCACGATAGAGCTGCACAATTTCACCGTCGTCCGGGGCGCGGTTAAGCGTGCCGTTGATCAGCGGCGAGTTATCGTCCGTTGCCACCGCACTGCCAAAGGTCCCCTGACGCTCGCCTTCACCGTCGGTATAGCTCACTACCGTGCCTACGGTGGTTGGCGGCGTGGTGTCCACTGTCACCACCTGAGAGGCGGTGGAGCCGACGTTGCCCGCCTGGTCAATAATCCGCACCTGGTAGGTGTAGTCTCCGTCAGGCAGATCGCGAGTATCGGTGTAGCTCCAGCGCTGGTTGGTGACCGTGGTATCGAGCCAGGTATTGCCGCCGTCCAGGCTGATCTGTACGCGCTCGTCGCTTGCCAGCGCGCTGCCCAGCGAACCGTTGATGGTCAGCGTGGTGTCCATGGTGATGAAATCACTGCCGGACTGGCCGGTATCGTCGCTGATGCTGTCGATGGTGACGCCGTACTGCGGCGACTGGGTATCCACCGTCACCGCCTGCGCGGTGGTGGCCCCGACGTTCCCCGCCTGGTCAACGACCCGCACCTGATAGTTATGGCTGCCGTCGGTCAGGGTACGCGTGTCGCTGTAGCTCCACTGCATACCGCTTACGGTGGCGTAAACCCAGGTGCTGCCGCCGTCCATGCTCACCTGTACGAATTCACCCGCGCCGAGTTCTGCGCCGAGCGTTCCGTGCAGCGTGTACGAGGTCGAACTGGTCAGGAAGTCGTTATTGTCGAAGCCGGTATCCACGGTGATGTTATCCACGGTCACCGTAATCGCCGCATCCGGGGCGACCGTATCGACGGTCACCTGCTGATGGGCGCTGGCGCCTACGTTACCGGCGGCATCCACCACGCGAACGTAGTAGTCATAGGTCTGGTTACCCAGCGTGCGGCCGTCCACGTAGTACCAGCTGTTGCCGGTGACGATGACGTTCTGCCAGGTCACGCCGCCGTCGATGCTGATCTGCGCGTATTCCCCGTCGGCCAGCGTTGCGCCGAGCGAGCCGTGCAGCGTCAGCGAGGTATCGTTGGTGATAAAGTCGCTGCTGCTCAGGCCGGTATCGTCGCTGATGCTGTCGATGGCGATCGTTTTGCTGGCGTCAGGTGCAACCGTATCAATGGTCACCACCTGGCTGGCGGTGGCGCTGATATTGCCCGCATCGTCAATCACGCGCAGCTGGTAGTTGTAATCCCCGTCGGCCAGCGTGCGGCCATCAACATACGTCCAGCTCAGGCCGCTGACGCTGACGTCGATCCAGGTAACGCCACCGTCGAGGCTGATCTGCGCGTGGTCGCCGCTGCCGAGCGCCGCGCCGAGCGTCCCTTTCAGGCTGATCTGGTTGTCGCTGGTGATAAAATCGCTGCCGGACAGGCCAGTATCCTGGGTGATGGAATCAACCGTAATCGTCGTTGCTGCAGGCATGGTCAGGTCAATCACTACATCCTGGCTGTCCGTCGCCCCCACGTTGCCCGCGTTATCGATCACGCGCACCTGGTACTGGTAGGTACCGTCCGTCAGGGTGCGGCCATCGGTGTAGCGCCAGGTGGTGCCGGTCACGGTCAGGTCAATCCAGGTGGTGCCGCCGTCGAGGCTGATCTGCGCCTTCTCGTTATTACCCAGCTGCGCGGTCAGGGAGCCGTTGACCACAACGTGGCCGTCGTTGGTGATGAAATCACTCGCGCTCAGGCCGGTGTCGTTTTGCAGCGAATCAATCGTAATTCCCATCGACGGCGCGGTCAGATCGACGGTCACGGTGTGGTTATCACTGCCGCTGTTGCCGATGGTATTGCTGACCTGCGCGTTAATCACGTACGAACCGCCGTCTGCCAGCGCGGTCACGTCTGCGCTTCCGACCGTATAGCTCCAGGTGCCGTCATTCTGCACGGTCGCCGTATAGGTTTTACCGTTCAGCGTAATGGTCACCGTCTGGCCCGCCGGGGCGTCGGTGGTGCCGCTGACAGTCAGCGGCGTGCCGTGCTCGGCGGCGTTGACGATATCGTCCTGTGCAAAGGTGTTAATGGTGATGGTTGGGACATCGCCGTTCAGCGTCACGTCGTGCGTTGCGCTCCCCGGGTTGCCCGCCTTATCGCTCACCGTAGCCGTAATGGTGTAATCCCCGTCGCTCAGGCCGAGGAAATCACGGCCCGGCACGAAGACCGACCAGGATCCGTCCACCCCGACGGTCGCCTGATAGCTGTGCCCGTTGAAGGAAACGGTCACCGTCTGGCCCTGTTCCGCCGTGGTGGTACCGCTGATGGTCTGGCCCGCCAGCTGCTCCGCGTTGTTGACGATATCGTCATCCGCCACGGTGCTGATGGTCACGGTTGGCGCGACGATATCTACCGTTAAGGTGTGCGTGGTTTGACCGTTATTACCCGCTTTGTCGTTCACCGACGCGGTGACCGTCAGCGCGCCTTCGCTCAGGCTGGCAAGATCGGCGGCCGGAACGTTCAGCGTCCAGGTACCGTCGTTTGCCACGGTGGCCGTGTAGGTTTTGCCGCCCAGCGTCACGGTCACCGTCTGGCCCGCTTCCGCGCTGGAAGATCCGTGTACGGTGAGCGGCTGCTGCGCTTCCGCCGCGTTCAGAACGTCGTCGCCGGACAGCGTGGCAATGCTTACCACCGGCGCGGTGGTATCCACGCTGATGCCGTGCGTCGCCGACGCGCTGTTGCCCGCGCTGTCCTGCGCCGAAACGGCCACCTGATAGCTCGCACCGTCGGCCAGCGCGCCCACATCGGCGGCCGGAACGGTTGTGGTCCATGAGCCGTCGCTTTGAATGGTAGCCGTGTAGGTCTTGCCGTTCAGGGTCACGGTGACCTGGGTGCCGCTGGCGAACTGCGCGCTTGAGCCGTTAATCACCAGCGAGTTACCCGCTTCTGCCGCGTTGATCACGTCATCGCCGCTGAGGGTGTTGACGGTCAGCGCAACCGATGCGGTGTTCACCACCACATCGTGGGTCTGGGTGCTGCTGTTGCCCGCACTGTCGGTAATGGTCGCGCTGAGGGTCACGGTGCCGTCGGTCAGCGCGGAAATCACGCTCGCCGGCACGCCCACGCTCCAGCTGCCGCTGGCGTCAACGGTGGTGGTGTACTGGTTCGAACCGATGGTGATGACCAGCTTATCGCCGACGCTCGCGCCGGTTGCGGTGCCGCTGACGATCTGCGCCTGTCCGTGCTCCACGCTGTTAATGACGTTATCGCCCGCCACGACGTTAAAGCTGACGGTCGGCGGCGTGGTATCAAGCGTAATCGCTTTGCCCGCGCTGCCCGGGTTACCCGCGGCGTCACTCACGCTGACCTGTACGGTGTAGCCGTTATCAGCCAGTGCGGACAGGTCGGTGCCCGGCACATTCACGCTCCAGATACCGCCCTGCTGCACCTGCGCGGTATAGCTCTTCCCGCCCAGCGTCACGGTGACCGTCTGACCGACTTCCGCCGTGGTGGTGCCGGAAATGGCCACGCCCGCAGCCGCTTCGCTGCCGTTAATCACGTTATCGCCAGCGACCGTATCAATGCTCACGGTTGGCGCGGTGGCGTCTACGCTGTACTCGCGGCCCGCCGAGGCGCTGTTGCCGTTCACGTTGGTGACGCTCACCTGCACGCTGGCATCGCCGTCCTTCAGGCCTGCGAGATCGGCGGAAGGCACGGTGGCCGTCCAGTTACCGTCAGCGTCCACTTTCGCGGTGTATGTCTTGCCGCCGAAGGTGATGGTGACGGTCTGGTTTTCCTCCACGTTCGACGTGCTGCCGGACAGCACCAGATCCGTGCCTTTCTCCGCCGCGTTAATCACGTCGTCTGCAGCAATGGCGTCAATGCTGATAGCCACTGCGGAAAGATCGACCGTCACGTCATGGCTGATGGTCACCGGGTTGCCCGCCGCGCTCTGTCCTGCAACGGTCACGGTGACCGTGCCCGCAGCCAGGGCCCCGACGTCTGCCGCCGGGATCGCCGCGCTCCAGTTACCGTCTGCCAGCACGGAGGCCGCATAGGTTTTGCCATTGACGGTCACGGTGAGCGTGGTGCCTGCCGCCAGCCCGTCGCTGGAGCCGGTGACAATCAAATTCTGCCCGTGCTCGATGCTGTTGATCACATCGTCACCCGCGACGGTATCGACGCGCAGGCCCGGCAGGCTGGCGTCTATAACGATGTCGCGCTCGCCCGCGCCGGTGTTGCCGTGGCCGTTGGTGACGGTCGCCGACACGGTCAAATCGCCGTTGCCCAGCGCGGTCAGGACCGTTTCCGGCACGTTCACGGACCAGGTGAGATCGCTCTGCACCGTTGCGGTGTAGCTGTTGTCGCCGATAGTCACGGTTACCGTGTTGCCCGCTTCCGCGTTCGCCACTTTGCCGCTGATGGTCTGGCCTGCGGCCACTTCCGCCGCGTTGATAACGTTGTCGCCCGCCACGATGTTGATGGTGACGGTCGGCAGCGCGGTGTCGACCAGCAGGTTCGCCGTATTGCTGACGCTATTGCCCACGCCGTTGGTGGCGGTCGCATTCAGGGTGTAATTGGCCTGGCCGAGACCGGCCAGATCCGCTGCCGGAACGGTCAGGCTCCAGGTACCGTCCGACGCCGTCGCGGCCGCGTAGTTTTTACCGTTGAGGGTCACGGTCACAGCGGTGCCTTCCGCCAGGTTGGCGCTGGTGCCGCTGACGCTCAGATCCTGACCTTTCTCCACCGCGTTCAGCACGTTATCGCCGCTGATGGCGTTGAAGGCCACGGACGGCAGACCGGTATCGACAGTCACGCTGTGCGTGCCGCTACCGGTGTTGCCCGCCGCATCGGTCACTGACGCCGTGACGGTGACGGTGCCGTCGCTGAGCCCGGAAATGACGCTCGCTGGGACGCCCACGCTCCAGTTACCCGCCGCGTCCAGCACGGTGGTGTAGATCTGGCCGCCGATGGTGACGGTGACCTTATCGCCCACGGCCGCACCGGTGGCGGTGCCGCTGATGATGTGCGCCTGAGCGTGCTCAGCGATGTTAATCACGTCGTCGCCCGCCACGGTGTTGATGGTTACCGCAGGCACGGTCACGTCCACCGTCAGAGTGTGATCGGCCGACGCCGGGTTACCCGCTTTATCGCTGACGCTTGCGGTAATGATCACGCTGCCGTCGGTTAATCCAGCCAGATCCGCCGCCGGAACGTTCAGCGTCCAACTGCCGTCCGCGCCTGCGGTTGTGGTGTAGTCTTTGCCGTTCAGCGTTACGGTCACCGTCTGGCCCGCTTCGGCGGTGGTGGTGCCGGACACGGTCAGATCGGCCTGAACTTCGGCGGCATTCAGAATGTCGTCCGTCGCCAGGGTGTTGATGGTCACGGACGGCGCGGTTGCATCCACGCTGTACTCGCGGCCCGCCGAGGCGCTGTTGCCGTTCACGTTGGTGACGCTCACCTGCACGCTGGCGTCGCCGTCCTTCAGGCCAGCCAGATCCGCTGACGGCACGGTATAGGTCCAGTTGCCGCTGTCGTCTACTGTCGCGGTATAGATTTTGCCGTTCAGGCTGATGGTCACGGTTTGGCCGGCTTCCACGTTAGTGGTCGCACCGGACAGCACCAGATCCGCGCCCTTCTCCGCCGCGTTAATCACGTCGTCGGTGGCGATGGCATTGATGCTGATGGCAACGGTCGCCAGATCCACCGTCACATCGTGGCTGATGGTAATCGGGTTACCCGCTGAACTGTCGCCGGTAACGCTGATTTTGACGGTGCCTTCCGGCCACGCGCTCACGTCGGTGGACGGGATCGCCGCGCTCCAGGTGCCGTCCGCCAGCACCGTCGCCGCATAGTCTTTACCGTTGACGGTGACGGTCAGCGTCGTGCCCGGCGCCAGCCCGTCGCTGGAGCCGGTGACGATCAGATTCTGATTGTGCTCGATGCTGTTGACGACATTGTCGCCCGCCACGGTATCCACGCGCAGGCCCGGCAGGTTAGCGTCGATAGCGATATCGCGCTCGCCGGTGCCGGAATTGCCGTGGCCGTTGGTGACGGTCGCCGTCACGCTCAGGCTGCCGTTGCCCAGCGCGGTCAGCACGTCAGACGGCACGTTCACGGACCAGGTCAGATCGTTCTGCACCGTTGCGGTGTAGCTGTTGCCGCCAATGGTGACGGTGACGGTATTGCCCGCTTCGGCATTCGCCACGGTGCCGCTCAGGGCCTGACCTGCCGCCACTTCCGCCGCGTTGATGACGTTGTCGCCAGCCACGGTGTTAATGGTCACGGTCGGCAGCGCGGTGTCCACCAGCAGGTTCGCGGTATTGCTCACGGTGTTGCCCACGCCGTTGGTGGCGGTCGCGTTCAGGGTGTAGTTGGCCTGACCGAGGCCGGCCAGATCCGCTGCCGGAACCGTCAGGCTCCAGGTACCGTCTGCCGCGGTCGTGGCCGCGTAGTTTTTGCCGTTCAGGGTTACGGTCACCACGGTTCCTTCCGCGAGGTTGGCGCTGGTGCCGCTGACGTTCAGATCCTGACCTTTTTCAACCGCGTTCAGGACGTTGTCATCGCTGATGGCGTTGAAGTTGACCGATGGCAGGCCGGTGTCGACGGTCACGTCATGGCTGCCGGTGCCGGTATTGCCCGCCGCGTCGGTGACTGACGCCGTGACGGTCACGGTGCCATCGCTGAGGCCGGAAATCACGCTCGCCGGTACCCCCACGCTCCAGTTACCCGCCGCGTCCAGCACGGTGGTGTAAGTCTGGCCGCCGATGGTAATGGTGACCTTATCGCCCGCTGCCGCGCCGGTGGCGGTACCGCTGATGATGTGCGCCTGGCCGCGTTCTGCGATGTTAATGACATCATCGCCCGCCACGGTGTTGATGGTCACCGCAGGCGCGGTGATATCTACCGCCAGGTTGTGGTCCACGGACGCCGGGTTACCCGCTTTATCGCTAACCGATGCGGTGACGGTCACGCTGCCGTCGGTTAATCCAGCCAGATCCGCCGCCGGAACGTTCAGCGCCCAGCTGCCGTCTGCGCTGACGGTTGTGGTGTAGTCTTTGCCGTTAAGCGATACGGTCACCGTCTGGCCCGCTTCGGCGGTGCTGGTACCGGACACGGCCAGATCGCTCTTCGCTTCGGCGGCATTCAGAATGTCGTCGTTCGCCAGGGTATTGATGGTCACGGACGGTGCGGTCGCATCCACGCTGTACTCGCGGCCCGCCGAGGCGCTATTGCCGTTCACGTTGGTGACGCTCACCTGCACGCTGGCGTCGCCGTCTTTCAGGCCCGCCAGATCGGCCGCTGGCACCGTGGCGGTCCATTTACCGTCGGCATCGACCGTGGCGGTGTAATTCTTGCCGCCGAAGGTGATGGTGACGGTCTGATTTTCTTCCACGTTCGAAGTGGTGCCGGAGAGCACCAGATCCGCGCCCTTCTCGGCCGCGTTGATCACGTCGTCTGACGCAATCGCGTCAATGCTAATGGCGACGTTCGCCAGATCGACCGTCACATTGTGGCTGATGGAAACCGGGTTACCGGCGCTGCTCTGACCCGCAACGGTTACTGAAACCGTGCCCGCACTCAGTGCGCCAACGTCCGCCGCCGGGATCGCGGCGCTCCAGGTACCGTCTGCCAGCACGGTCGTCGGATAGGTTTTGCCGTTTACGGTCACGGTCAGCGCCGCGCCCGCCGCCAGCCCGTCGCTGGAGCCGGTGATAATCAGGTTCTGTCCGTGTTCGATGCTGTTGATCACGTCGTCACCCGCCACGGTATCCACGCGCAGGCCCGGCAGGTTGGCGTCTATAACAATTTCGCGCTCGCCCGTGCCGCTATTGCCCACGCCGTTGGTGACGCTGGCTGACACGGTTAAATCGCCGTTGCCCAGCGCGGTCAGAACGGATTCCGGCACGTTCACGGACCAGGTGAGATCGCTCTGCACCGTTGCGGTGTAGCTGTTACCGCCAATGGTCACGGTCACGGTGTTGCCCGCTTCGGCATTCACCACCTTACCGCTGATGGTCTGCCCGGCTGCCAGCTCCGCCGCGTTAATGATGTCGTCACCTGCAATGGTGTTGATAATCACGCCCGGCAGAACGGATTCCACGTTCACGGTGTGCGACGTGCTGGTGCTATTGCCGACGCTGTCCGTTGCCGATGCGGTAACGGTGTACAACGCTTCACCCAGTTGGCCCACCTGGTCCGCCGGAACGGTGGTGGTCCATTTCCCGTTGCTGTCGACCATCGCGCTGTACGCTTTGCCGTTCAGCATCACGGTCACCACCGCGCCTGTCGCCAGGCCGGAAGCCGTACCGGAGATCGTCAGATCCTGGGTTTTCTCGGTGCTGTTGAGCACATCGTCACCGGAAACAGTGTCAATGGTCAGCACCGGCGCGGTCAGGTTCACCTCCACGCCGTGCGTGGCGCTGTTGCTGTTGCCCGCTTTATCGGTCAGCGCCGCGGTAATGGTGTAATCCCCGGCGGCCAGCGCGGTGACGTCCGCCGCAGGCACGCCCACGCTCCAGTTGCCGGAGGCATCCAGGGTGGCGGTGTAGGATTTGCCATTGAGGGTTACGGTGACCACGTCGCCCGCCGCCGCGCCGGTTACGGCGCCCGTGACAATCAGAGCCTGCGCATGCTCGGCGCTGTTGATCACGTCGTCGTCGGAAACGGTGTTAATGGTCAGCTGCGGGACGGTGGTATCGACCAGCACGTCGCGATCCGCAGAGGCCGGGTTGCCCGCCTTATCAGACACGGCGGCGCTGATGGTGTAGTTGCCGTCGGTAATACCGCTCAGATCCGCGGACGGCACGGTCACGCTCCAGCTGCCGTTCGCCTGTACGGTGGTGGTGTAGTCCACGCCGTTCAGCGTTACGGTGACGGTCTGGCCCGCTTCGGCGTTGGTCACGCCGTTAACGACCAGATCCTGCTGCGCTTCGGCCGCATTGATGATGTTGTTGTCGCTGACAATTTCGATAGACACCGTGGGCGCGGTCGCGTCCACGCTGTACTCGCGGCCTGCCGACGCGCTGTTGCCGTTCACGTTGGTGACGCTCACCTGCACGCTGGCATCGCCGTCCTTCAGGCTGCCCAAATCGGCAGACGGTACGGTCGCCGTCCAGTTGCCGCTGGCATCCACCGTCGCGGTGTACGACTTGCCGCCGAAAGTGATGGTAACGGTCTGGTTTTCTTCCACATTGGTGGTCGAGCCGGACAGCACCAGGTCCGCGCCTTTCTCAGCCGCGTTGATTACGTCGTCCGAGGCTACTGGGTTAATACTGATAGCAACGGTCGCCAGATCCACCTTCACGTCGTGGCTGATGGAAACCGGATTGCCCGCCGCGCTCTGGCCTTCCACGGTCACGGTGACCGTGCCCGCATTCAGCGCGCTGACGTCTGCCGCCGGAATGGCCGCCGTCCAAGTACCGTCCGCCAGCACGGTTGCGGCGTAGGTTTTGCCGTTAACGGTCACCGTTAACACCGCGCCTGTTGCCAGGCCTTCGCTGGAGCCGGTAATAATCAGATTTTGCGCGTGCTCAATGCTGTTGATCACATCGTCGCCCGCCACGGTATCGACGCGCAGGCCCGGCAGGTTGGCGTCAATGGTGATGTCGCGCTCGCCGGTTCCGGTGTTGCCGTGGCCGTTGGTGACGCTGGCTGACACCGTCAGTTCGCCGTTACCGATGGCGGTTAACACCGTGGACGGCACGCTGACCGACCAGCTCAGATCGTCCTGAACGATGCCAGTGTACGTATTGCCGCCAATTGAAACAGTGACAGTGTCACCGCTCGCCGCGCCGCTCACTTTGCCGCTCAGGGTCTGCCCGGCAGCCACTTCCGCGGCGTTAATGACATCGTCCGTGGCGACAGGGTTGATGGTGACCTGCGGCAGCCCGCTGTCGACCAGCACGCTGTGCCCGGTGCTCGCGCTGTTGCCTGCGATGTCGGTTACGCTCGCCGTCACTGCATAGCTCGCTTCACCCAGCACAGAGACGTTTGCCGCCGGAACGGTGACGCTCCAGCTGCCGCTGGCGTCGGTGGTGGCCGTATAGCTGATACCGTTCAGGGTCACCGTAACGGTGGTTCCTTCCGGCTGGTTGCTGGTGCCGGACACCAGCAGATCCTGGCCTTTCTCGGTCGCGTTGATCACGTCGTCAACCGCCAGGGTATTGATGGCAACCACCGGCGCGGTCAGGGAGACGTCAAACTCGTGCGTGGCGGTAGTGCTGTTGCCGGCTTTATCGGTGAGGGTCGCGGAAATCGTCTGGTCGCCGTTTGCCAGCGCGCCCACGTCCGTCGCCGGAACGCCCACGCTCCAGCTGCCGGACGCATCCAGCATGGCGGTGTACTCTTTGCCGTTCAGGCTCAGGGTAATCACGTCGCCCGCCTGCGCGCCCGTCACCTTGCCGGAGACGATCAGCGCCTGGCCGTGCTCGGCAATATTCACGACGTCGTCGCCCGCAACGATGTTGAATGAAATCTGCGGTACGGTGGTGTCGACCAGCACCGAGGAGCCTGCGCTGGCCGGGTTGCCTGCCTTATCGGACACGGTCGCCGTTACCGCCGCGCTGCCGTCGGTGATGCCTGCCATATCCGCCGCCGGAACGTCGAGCGTCCAGCTGCCGTCCGCCTGCACCTGCGCGGTGTACTGATTGCCGTTGAAGGTCACGGTGACCGTCTGGCCTGCTTCGGCAGTAGAGGTGCCGCTCAGGGTCAGATCCTGTGCCGCCTCTGCCGCGTTCAGCATATTGTCATTGCTGATGGTGTTGATGGTCACCGTCGGCGCGGTGGTATCGACGCTGAATTCCTGCGCCGAAGACGCCGCGTTGCCGTTCACGTTGGTGACGCTGACCTGCACGCTGGCGTCGCCGTCTTTCAGGCCGCTCAAATCGGCAGCCGGTACGGTCCAGGTCCAGTCGCCGTTGGTATCCACCGTGGTGGTATAGGTTTTACCCGCGAAGGTGATGGTCACGGTCTGACCCGCTTCAACGTTGGACGTGGTGCCGGAAAGCACCAGGTCCTGGCCTTTTTCCGCCGCGTTGAGCACGTTATCGTCGGTCACGCTGCTGATGGTGATGGCGACAGGCGCGAGATCGACGTCCACGACGGTCCCGATAGCCACCGGGTTGCCGGAGGCATCCTGCGCGCTGGCGCTGATGGTGAGCGAACCATCCGCCCACAGGGACACATCGGCCGCCGGAACCGCCGCCTGCCAGGTGCCGTCCGCCAGTACCGTTGCCGAATAGGCTTTGCCGTTGATGGTAACGGTCACGGTACTGCCCGCCGCCAGGTCGGTGCTGGTGCCGGAGACAATCAGGTTCTGGGCGTGTTCAATGACGTTAATCACGTCGTCGCCCGCGACGGTGTCAATGCGCAGACCCGGCAGCTGGGCGTCGATGGTTACGTCCAGCGACGACGAGCCGGTATTGCCGTGCGCGTTGGTCACGCTGGCGGATACGGTGAGGTCGCCGTTGCCGAGCGCGGTAAGCTGGCTCTCGCTTAACGGCAGGCTCCAGGTCAGATCGTCCTGCACGGTAGCGGTGTATGTCTGGCCGCCAAGGATAATAGTGACAGTGTCACCTGACGCCGCGTTCGTCACCTTACCGGTCAGGGTTTGCCCTGCCGCCACTTCCGCGGCGTTAACGATATTGTCGCCCGCCAGGGTGTCGATCGTCACCACCGGCAGCGAGGTGTCCACCAGCACATCGTGTGAGGTTGAGGCGCTGTTGCCGACGTTATCCGTGACGCTCGCCGTCACGGTGTAATGGGCTTCTCCCAGCACGCTAACGGCCGAGGCCGGTACACTCACGCTCCAGTGACCGCTGGCGTCAGTAGTGGCGGTGTAATTGATGCCGTTCAGGTTAACGGTGACGCGCGTGCCTTCTGGCTGATTGCTGGTGCCGGAGAGCAGCAGATCTTCGCCCTTCTCGGTCGCGTTAATCACGTCGTCCGCCGCCAGCGTGCTGATGGCGATAACAGGCGTCACGGTATTCACCACCACATCCAGCGAACTGCTTCCGGTGTTGCCGGATCGGTCGGTCACGGAGACGTCGATGGTCCAGGTGCCGTCCGTCAGCCCCTGCACGACGGATGCGGGCAGGCCGAGGCTCCAGTTGCCCGATGCATCCACCACGGTGGTGTAATCCACGCTGTTAATGGTGACGGTCACCCGATCGCCCGCTGCCGCACCGGTGACGGAGCCGCTCAGGATCTGCGCCTGTGAATGGGCGAGCTGGTTAACGGTGTTGGTGTCGGTGACAAAGTCGTTAATGGTCACCTGCGGAACGGTGGCGTCTACCAGTCCCACGCGATCGGCGCTGCTGCTGTTGCCCGCCACGTCGCTCACGGTTGCGGTCACGGTAACGATGCCGTCCGTCAGGGCACTCACGTCAGCCGCAGGCACGCTCAGCTGCCACGTACCGTCCGCCTGAACCGTGGTCTGATACGTTTTGCCGTTCAGCGTCACGGTGACCGTCTGGCCCGCTTCCGCAGTGCTGGTACCGCTTAAGGCTAAATCCTGCTGCGCTTCAGCCGCATTGATGATGTTGTCGTCGGTCAGGTTATCGAGCGTAATGGCCGGTGGCTGCGTATCCACCGTCACCACGCGCGCGGCGTCCGCGCTGTTGCCGCTGACGTTAGTCACGCTGACGCTCACCTGCGCACGCCCGTCGATCAGGGTTTCCATGGCGCTGGCGGGTACGGTCAGGCTCCAGGAGCCGTCCTGCTGTACCTGTGCGGTAAAGGTCTGGTCAGCGAATTTCACCACCACGGTCTGCCCCGCTTCCACGCCCTGCGTCTGGCCGGAAAGGGTTAAGTCCGCGCCTTTTTCCGCCGCGTTCAGCAGGTCGTCGCCGGAGACGGTATCAATGGTGACCGCCACGGCGTTCAGATCGAGTTCAATCGGGTGTTCAGCCGCAACGGTATTGCCCCAGGCATCTTCAGCGCTGACGCTAACCGTCATGCCGCCCGCCGTCCAGGCCTGCAGGTCCGCCGCCGGAACGCCGATCTGCCAGTTGCCGCTGGCGTTAACCGCGGTGACGTACTCAACGTTGTTAATGGTGACGACAATCTGCGTCCCCGCGGCCAGATGGGTACTGGAGCCGGTGACGCTCAGATCCTGCTGCTGTTCAATGGCGTTGATCACGTCATCGCCGGAAATGGTGTTCACGCGCAGGCCCGGCAGCTCCGCGTTGATATTGATATCACGCTCGCCGGTGCCGGTATTGCCGTGCGCGTTGGTGACGGAGGCGCTGAAGGTCAAATCGCCGTCGCCGAACGCCTGAAGATCCGCTGACGGGATTTTCACGCTCCAGGTCAGATCGCTGCCAACCGTTGCGGTGTAGCTCTTGCCGCCGACGGTGACAGAGACGGTATCGCCCGCCGCCGCGCCGGTAACGCGTCCGCTGAGGGTTTGATCGACGCCCGCTTCGGCGTTATTGACCAGGTTGTCGCCCGCAAACGTATTGATAATGACCTGCGGAAGGACGGTATCCACCAGCAGATTCGCTTCGGCAGAACCGCTGTTACCCACGCTATCGGTGCCGCTGACGCTGACGGTATAAAGGGTGTTCGCCAGATTCAGCACGTCAGAAACCGGCACCTGAACCGTCCAGATACCGTTTTCAACCGTGGCCTGATAGTTAACGTTGTTTAACGTGACGGTGATGGCGCTGCCGTTCGGCAGGTTGCTGGTGCCGCTCAGGCTCAGGGGCTGCATGGCCTCCTGCGCGTTCAGGACGTTATCCTGGCTGATGGCGTCAATCGTGAATTCCGGCGGGTTGCCGCTCAGCGTCACGCCGTGCGTCGCGCTGCCGGTGTTGCCCGCGGCATCAGTGACGGAGACCGAAATCGTGTGGCTGCCCTCACCGAGCGCGCCGATGACGGAGGCAGGCACGCCGACGCTCCAGCTGCCGTCGGCAAGCACCACACCGGTGAAGGTCTGTCCGCCAACGGTCACGGTCACCACGTCGCCTGCCGCCGCGCCGCTCGCCTTCCCGGAAACGATCTGCGCCTGGCCCTGCTCGCTGGTGTTCAGAATGTCGTCACCCGCGACGGTGTTGATCGTCACAACGGGAGCGGCGGTATCAACCGTAAAATCGGCGGTGGTAGAAGAACCGTTACCCGCTTTGTCGCTGACGTTGACCGTGAGGGTGTGCCCGCCGTTAGCCATCGCCTGTACTTCACCGGCAGGAAGCGTGACGGACCAGGTGCCGTCACTGCCCACGGTCGCCGTGTGATTTTTACCGTTCAGCGTGACCGTCACAATCTGGCCCGCTTCCGCATCGGTTTTACCGCTAATCGTCAGCGGCTGATTATGTTCAGCGGCGTTAATGATATTGTCCTGCGCGATTGCATTCACGGAAAGCGCAGGCGCAACGGTATCGACGCCAATCGTCTGACTGCCGCTCACGATATTGCCCGCCGCGTCTTTGCCGCTCACATTGACCGTCCAGGTGCCGTCGCCCAGCGCCTGCGCGTCTGCGGCAGGCACCTTCACGCTCCACGCGCCGTTTGCCCCCACTTCTGCGGAATAGGTTTTTCCGTTCAGCGTCACGGTGAGTTCGGTTCCCTGCGCCAGGTTTTTGCTGGCCCCGGAAAGCGTGAAGCCCGCGGACTGTTCGCTGGCGTTGATCACGTTATCGCCCGCCGTGGTGGCGAGCGTCACGGCGGCCTCGGCCGTTGAGACGGTTACGGTGATGCTGCCCGCAGAGGTGGTTTTGCTGCCGTCGATCTGTACGACCGACCAGGTGTGCTCCCCGTCAGTCTGTGTCGGGAGTTTTACCGTCCAGGTGCCGTCCTTCGCGACCATGGCGCTGGCAATGGTGCTGCCGCCGCTGTCTTTAATCTGAATGGTCGCGCCCGGCTGCCCGGTACCGCTGAAGGTTGGGGTGTTGTCGTCCGTGATCTCTTTTGCACTCAGCACGCCCTGCTTGTCACCCGCGTTATCCGTCAGCAAAAAGGTCGGCGTGGCGCTCTCAACCTCTTTGGTATTATCAATAACTTTCGTTTTTGTTTCGCCGTCACCGCCGTGAGCCAGCAGCGCCCCAATGGCACCGCCGCCTAACGCCGCGCCCGCAATCCAGCCCCACGGCGCATCGCTTAATACGCTTTCCTGCTCCAGGAAAGGCTCAATGCTGCTAATGGGTGCGGCCTGCGCGGTTAATTCCGTCGCGGCCATGCCTGACGCTTCCCCGGCATCGGCAAAAGAAATATGAGTCAGTTCCTGATTATCGTTGAACACCAGCTCTGACTGATTATGCGTTTCTGGATCTTCGACAAAATAGTTATTGCAGCGGATCACGCTGCCATCTTTCATATAAATCAGGAGATCTTTCCCCTGGCGGACATAACGCACCACGTCCTGAGCAGAACCCTGGATTTCAATCACGCTCGGCGATGAAATGGATACCGACAGATTTCCTTCTCCGGTTAATTTCGTTTTCTCCGCCGTTTTGCGAATGATGACATCAACAACTTTTACGTTACTCATATTCTTCTCCTTGCAGGTGTACGGATTCCTGTGGATATGTCCACCAGACGGATGTAGCTATCCCTGGGAAAAAACACCCATTATTGTCAGACTTATTTCGCGCAGAAAGACGCGTCTTTTTTTAACTCAAATCGGGTAATTTTGCGGCAGCGTTTTTCTCTATTCCGATAAGCGGCATCAAATTATCCACCGCAGAAGCGTAGTTAATCGCCGAACTCCAGCCGTCATATTCAGCCATTATTTTTGCGGAGGTGGCGGCCCAGACATCCTGTTCAACGCTGAGCAAATCGTTAATGCTCCGCTTGCTCAGGGTATATTCATTTTTATAGACATCGCGGGCGCGCAGGGCATTTTCCAGCTGCTGTTTTCCGGCCTCCATTCTTCCCCGGGCACCGGTCCAGTCAGCCTGCGCGACGGAGGCTTTTTGCAGGACATCAAAGCGCGCCTGGTCGACCTGAGAGGAGGCCATAGCACGCGCCCCTTCAGCCTGACGCACGCGTGCGGAAACCGCGCCGCCCTGATAAAGCGGTGCGTCTATATTGAGCTGGATTTGGTCGTCCCAGTAAGAACGGTTGTCCGACTCATAGCGCGTACGTCCTCCCTTCAGGCTCAGGGTTGGCCAGTGCTGCGATTTTGCTGTTTCAACGCCATACTGGGCCGAGCGCTCCATGTTCTGCGCGGCCAACACCGTCGGTATCAACGAATAATCAATGCGGTTGAGGGAATCCGGCTCAACCGCAAGGTTCGCAGGGACAGGCGAATAGGTCTCAGCCTGCAGACCTGTGAGCACCGCGAGCCTTGCGCGGGCGCTGTTTAAGGCGGCGTTATACTGCGCCACGGTCGCCTGCATACCGGCAATGCGCGTGCGGGTCTGGAGTTCATCGGAGGTGGAACTCACGCCTGCATCCGCGCGCAGTTTCGCCAACTGCTCAACGTTTTTGAGCGCCTGAACGTTGTCTTTGGCAGCCTGTAAGAGATCGGAATAGCGTTTAACCTCCACGTAGCCGAGCGCCGTCTTTTCCGCCACGTCAGAGAGCGTGCTCATCAGCTGGTAACGGTAGCTATCGCGCTGGGCTGAGGACTGGCTGATGCTGTTATTCGTCTTACCAAAATCGTACAACAGCTGCGTCAGGCTCACCCCCCAGGCAGCAGAATTCTTCAGCGATCCGCTTGAGTCGGTGGTCTGGCTATGCCCCGTACTGCCGTTCAGCGATATTTGCGGCATCCAGCCGCTGCGTGCCTCATCTATTTGTGCCTGACCAATACCTAATTGTGCGGCCTGCTGGCTAATAGACGGATCGCGATCGATAGCAAATAAAATGCTTTCTTTTAAGGTTATCGCCGCAACCGGGGCCATCTGCATGTGGCCACTATTGGCGTATGCCATATTCATTGCGAGCGAAATTAATACGATTGTCGGTGTAAATTTGAGTGAAACGTTCTTTGGCAATACCGTCATTTTTATCTCCCTGACTCTGAGTGATACTTAAGCAATTACCCAAAAGGAGGTATAGATAATTAGACAAATATCTTCTTTAACTTCCCCACTGAATTTCAGGCAAAACTCCCCCGCATCCATTTCCATTGGAGATGAGATTGTTTCTTCTTATTTCGCATAAGAATTTACTTATTTATTTACTGGTCTGGAGCATAACAAAATGCGTTATAGGCAACTACACCCTCAATGTTAATGTGGTGTTACAAATAAGAAAAAACATGCAGGTTCTGGACAAAACACGAAAAGTGGCCTTTCAAATGAAACATAAAAACCCACTGTTATTTAAAGAAAATTCCTAATTTCGTTTGTGTACATTTTTGCGTTAATTTCCTTATGACTCAGACACAAAGATTTTCAAAGAAGTGTCAATTTAGGTAATCAGGCGAGCTTATTAAATATTAAAACCCACATATAAAGTTATTATCAAAATAAAACACTGATCAATTTTATATAAACGGAATTTAATGCCAGTTAATGGTTATACATTGGTTACATCATCCAAACTGATAAATAAAACATACCGATAACATCGTAGTCACCATTCCATACGGCTTCATTATATTCGCTTAATAAAATCTCAATAGTTACGCATATAAACTATCAGGTTTTCTTCCTGTTTTCGACTAAACGTTCTCTTCCCTCCGCTCAGAAATGCTGTATTATGCGATTTATTGCTACATTTTGCAGGATTGTCCCGTCATGCATAAAACTGCCCGTCAGAAGTACGTGCTCGAGCTCATCATTGAGCAAGGCCAGGCCAGCATTACCGAGCTTGCTGAGAAACTGCAGGTTTCCGCAGATACCATCCGTCGCGACCTGACCGACCTGGAAAAACAGGGCCTGGCACAAAAGAACCACGGCGGTGCGATTGCGCTCGATCTCTCCGGCATGAATCGCCAGGGCAGAAATACTTTACTGCCTGAAACAAAACAGCGGCTCGGTAAAGCGGTGGCGCAGCGCGTGCCGACCGGTTCCACGCTGTTTCTCGATGCCGGGAGCACGGTGATGGCCGTCGCCACTTTCCTTCAGGGCCCCCTGAAAGTGATCACCACCTCGCTGGATATCGCCCAACATTTCAGTGACCGGGACGATATCGAGCTGATCCTGCTCGGCGGACAGTGGGACCAGAAGCAGCGCCTGTTCGCCGGAAGCGCCACCCTGTCCCTGCTGTCCCGCTATCGCGCGGATATCGCCATTCTCGGGGCGTGTGCCATCCACGCGCAGCTTGGCTTAAGCGCGAGCAAAGAAGCGGATGCGGACGTTAAGCGGGCGATGCTCGCGGCAAGCCATGAGCACTGGATCGTCGTGGACCATATGAAATTAAACCACTGTGAACCCTGGCTGGTCGCCGGGGTAAGCGAAATTCATCAACTGTTTTTAGACAGGCCCTGGGCTGAACTTGGGGATACCGGCGCATTGCAGGTCACGGTTTGCGCGGAATAACGTGGAGAAGGTCATGAATAAAGCTAAGACAATTAATATTGCGCTGATCGGGTACGGATTTGTGGGTAAGACGTTCCATGCCCCGCTGATCCAGTCCATCGAAGGGTTAACGCTGGCGGTCGTCTCTTCCCGTGATGAAGAGAAAGTGAAACGCGATCTGCCGGACGTACTGGTGGTCGCTACCCCGGAAGAAGCCATTCAACACCCGGATGTCGATCTGGTGGTGATTGCCTCCCCAAATGCCACCCACGCGCCGCTGGCAGCGCTTGCCCTCAACGCTGGCAAGCACGTGGTGGTGGATAAGCCATTCACTCTCGACATGCAGGAAGCCCGCGAGCTCATTGCCCTGGCGGATGAGAAACAGCGTCTGCTCTCCGTCTTCCACAACCGCCGCTGGGACAGCGATTTCCTCGGCATCAAGCAGGTGATTGAGGAAGGCCGCCTCGGCAAGGTGAAACTGTTTGAGTCACACATTGACCGCTTCCGCCCGGAAGTGCGCGTGCGCTGGAGAGAGCAAAACGTTCCGGGCAGTGGCCTGTGGTTTGACCTTGGACCGCATCTGATCGACCAGACGCTGCAGCTTTTCGGGCTGCCACAGTCGGTTCAGGGCAATATCGCCACCCTGCGCGACGGTGCTGAAATTAACGACTGGGCGCACGTGGTCCTGAATTACCCTGAACATAAGGTGATTCTGCACGCCAGCATGCTGGTGGCGGGCGGTACGTCACGCTTTACCGTTCACGGCGATAAAGCCAGCGTGGTGAAGGCACGCATCGATCAGCAGGAAGCACAGCTGCTGGAGGGTGTTATTCCCGGCAGCGAAAGCTGGGGCGAAGACAGCGACGATATGGTGCTGTTTGATGCCGCCGGAGACGCGACGCGCCTGAAAACGCCGAAAGGCGATCAGCGTCAGTATTACATTAACGTGCGTGATGCGCTGACGGGCACAATCGGGAACCCGGTTCATCCGGTTGAAGCGCTGGCGGTGATGGCGGTGCTGGAAGCGGCGGTGAGGTCATCTGAAACAGGGACAACCCAGATGCTGGAATTGACAGCTGAAGAGCGTGCTCTGCTGCGTTAAAAAACAAGCCGGGTGGCGCGCTGCGCTTACCCGGCCTACGATACAGCGCTGTTTGTAGGCCCGTGCAAGCGTAGCGCCGCCGGGCAATAAGCTGGCTACAGGCGTTTTTTAGGCATGATGCGCAGCAGCGTATTATCTTTCCAGAAATAGTGATGCATCAGCGCCGCCGCCGCGTGCAGGCCAATCACGAAATACCCCAGATTGGCCAGCGTGACGTGCCACTCTTTCAGAACATCCACCAGGTCAAAATTCCCTTCCGCCGCATGCGGCATCGTCATGCCAAAGGCGAACCAGTCATTCCCGCGGTTATACATCATCACGATACCGATCACCGGCAACGCAATGAACAGCAGGTAAACGATCAGATGCCCCAGATGCGACATGCCGGTGATCATCGGTTTCGGCTTAGGCTGAATGGGCGGCGCCGGGTATTTAAGACGAATAAGCAGGCGCGCCACCATCAGCACGAGAATGGCGATCCCGCAGGAGACGTGAATCATGTTAATCAGTGGGCGATCGGTACGCGGAAAAAAGCCCCTGAATTCCATGGCACAGTAAGCCACGATAACTAACAGAAACACCAGCCAGTGAATACCGATTTGCAGGCCTGTATATTTAGTGCGCATGTGATTTCCTGATGAATGACAAATACAGCGCCAACATAATCCGCTTTCCTTAAAAATTCATTAAGTTTTCTGTATGGATTTTCAAATACTTCCCCGCGCATGAAGCATCTTCAATTGCCGCCCTGCCCGTCATGGTCTAAGCCTGGATGAGTTCAAACTGTCGCATCGACACGTTTACAGGAGAACACCATGAGTAAAATTGGCATTAACGGATTTGGACGCATCGGACGCCTTGTACTTCGTCGCCTTCTTGAAACCCAGGACAGCAACACCGTCGTCGCCATCAACGACCTCACCTCGCCCAAAGTGCTGGCCTATCTGCTGAGGCATGACTCAAACTACGGTGGCTTCCCGTGGAGCGTGGATTTCACCGAAGACGCGCTGATTGTGGATGGCAAAACGATCGCGGTTTACGCCGAAAAAGAGGCCAAACATATTCCGTGGAAAACCGCGGGCGTAGATATCGTCGTTGAATGCACCGGTTTTTATACCTCTGAAGAGAAATCCAGAGCGCATCTGGATGCGGGTGCCAAAAAGGTGCTGATCTCCGCGCCTGCAGGTGAGATGAAAACCATTGTGTTTAACGTGAACGACGACACCATTGACGCCGGTGACACCATCATCTCCGTCGCCTCCTGCACTACCAACTGCCTCGCCCCGCTGGCAAAAGCCCTGCACGACGCCTTTGAAATAAAAGTCGGTACCATGACCACCATTCACGCCTATACCGGTACGCAGGCGCTGGTGGATGGCCCACGCGGGAAAGATCTTCGTGCCTCGCGCGCGGCAGCAGAGAACATCATTCCCCATACCACGGGCGCCGCGAAAGCCATTGGCCTGGTGATCCCGGCACTCAGCAGCAAGCTGAAAGGCCACGCCCAGCGCGTGCCGGTGAAAACCGGTTCGGTGACCGAGCTGGTGGCGATTCTGGGTAAAAAGGTGACGGTTGAGGAGATCAATGCCGCGTTGAAAAAAGCGACTCAGGGCAATAAATCCTTCGGCTATACCGACGAAGAGATTGTGTCGTCGGATGTGATCGGCTCGCACTATGGTTCGGTGTTTGACGCCACGCAGACGGAGGTCAGCGAGGCTGGCGATCTGCAGCTGGTAAAAGCGGTGGCCTGGTATGACAACGAGTATGGCTTCGTGACGCAGCTGGTGCGTACGCTGGATAAATACGCCTCGCTGTAACCTAAAATCCCCTCTCGCCGGAGAGGGGATGTTCAGATTAAGACTGCAGGTAGACCACCTGCGTTTGCAGATATTCATTCAGACCATGCTTACCGTCGGCCCCGCCAATCCCTGACTTGCGCCAGCCCGCGTGGAAGCCCTGCATCGCTTCAAAGTTCTCGCGGTTGATATAGGTTTCGCCAAATTTGAGCCCCTTGATGGCCTTCATGGCAACATTCAAATCCTGCGTATAAATAGAAGAGGTCAACCCGTAGTAGCTGTCGTTAGCCATCTTCAGCGCCTCTTCCAGCGTGTCAAACGCCACGACGGGCAGCACCGGACCAAAGGTCTCTTCATGCATGATGGCCATCTCCTGACGCACGTCCAGCAGCAGGGTTGGTGGATAGTAATATCCTTTGCCTTCAACCGCTTTACCGCCGAGCGCGACTCGCGCCCCTTCCTGTACCGCTCGCGCCACCTTCTGCTCCACGCGCTCAAGCGCGGCGGCATTAATCAACGGCCCCATCGCAATATCAGTACGCTCTGCGGGATTACCAAACTGCACGGCCTTCATCGCCTCGCCCAGACGGTTGACGAAACGGTCGTAAATGCCTTTTTGCACGTAGACGCGTTCCGCGCAGTTACAGACCTGCCCGGTGTTGATCACGCGGGAATCCACTATTGCTTTCACCGCCAGCTCCAGATCCGCATCGTCCATCACGATAGCGGGCGCTTTGCCGCCCAGCTCCAGCGCCACTTTGGTGATGTTTTTCGCCGCGGCGGCCATGATCTTTTCACCCGCCCCCACGCTGCCGGTCATGCTAACCATCGCCACCTTCGGGTTGCCCGCCAGCTCCTGGCCCACGGTTTCACCGCGTCCCAGCACCAGGTTGAAGACCCCTTTAGGCAGACCGATTTCATCAACAATTTTGGCGAACGCGATGGCGTTATTCGGCGTGAACTCGCTGGGTTTGATCACGATGGTATTGCCGGTAATCAGTGCCGGAGCGAGCTTGCGGGCAATCAGGAAGAACGGAAAGTTCCACGGCAAGATCCCGGTGGTCACACCCAGGGCGCGTTTAAAGACCAGGATATTTTCCCCCGGACGGTCGCTCTGGACGATTTCGCCTTCGTAGCGGCGCGCCCATTCGGCCATATAGTCGATGTAGTCTGCGGTAAAGTCCACTTCAACTTCTGCCAGCTGCTGGATTTTGCCGCCCTCGGCGACAATCAGCGCGCTGATTTCACTGACGCGCTCGCGGATACCCGCAGAGATTTTACGCAGCCAGCCGGCGCGTTCGATGGCGGGTAACGCTTCCCAGTCAGGCTGGGCACGCTCTGCGGCGTCGATGGCTTTGCGCGCATCTTCAGCACGACCATCGGGAATACGGGAAATGACCTCTTCTGTGGCCGGGTTGATCACATCAATCCAGGCATCACCCTGCCAGGCAACAAACTGTCCATCAATATACATAGGATGTTGTACGGGTACCGTCATGACCTGCTCCTGTAATTACACTGTTTTTGACAAGTAAATGCATTGTTAAAAACTATAATTCCAGGGACGATTTCCTATCCTATGAGGCTGTTTTTGTGAGATATCTCAAAAAAGAAACGGGTCAGCCAATTTATACAATCACAAATCGGCAACATTAAATGCCCGTTTGCGTAAAACCTGGCGCAAACGGGCAGAGGGCTACAGCAGAGAACGGCTGACCAGCGCGTCGGTGAGGATGGCGTCATTACGCAGAAGGGTCCACGCGTTCTCCACCTCGTCAGGAATGTCCACGTGCGCAATGAAGTCACGCCCCGCCGGGCCGTAGCCGTTAATGTCGTCCCGCAGGCGCGGCAGTTCCCCCAGCACCAGCGACAGATAGCGCTCCACCGGCCAGAGCCCTTCGCTAGCACCGCTAAACGCCAGGCCGTCTTCACTGTTTTGCAGCACTGGCGTCACGCCGGGATGGCTAATCCACTCCGGCGAAACGGCCTCGTCCCGGCAAACGCGAGCAAAGGTCGCCATCGTGCGGCGCTGCATAGTCGGGTCCTGTACCACGAGGACGCGCCCGGCGTTCAGACCCTTTTGCTTCATCATGTGCCAGCTAAAGCGGGCGTTCTCGCCGCAGTTCGTTGACTGATCGTCTATCAGGATTTTGTCTGCCGGAATATTCCAGAACTCACGTGCGATATCGGCGAGGATTGCCGCCTCGGCCCGTCCGGTGGTGGGAAGGGTGTTATAACGCGGATGTTTCGCCACCGCGGCATACAGGAAGGTGGTTGAGTGCCCGATACCGCCGCTGATCAGCAGAGGGATGGCCTGTTCGGCCGCTATCTTACAGGCGGCATCGATTGTAGGGATGACCGCATTCCCTGCCAGGATCACGGCATCAAGAGGCTGACTGCGGCTATCGTCCTGCGCAAGCCACGAGCCGACGGTGTTGACGGCATTAAGCGTCGAACCGGGTAGAGAAGGAAAAAGTGCCAGTGTCATCGTTACCTCCTTACAGCGTTTACGTTCAGAGTACTGCACGCGTCACGGCTGAACAGGGGATCACTCCTAAAGCCAAAACGCCTGTCACTCTGCATTTTCTGGTATTTTTTGAAATAACCAGAAACATCCAAAAACAATTGGGTTGCACCTGCATGTTATGCTTTTGATTATCCGGCATACAAAACATCATGCCAGTCAAACCGCATGTCAAAGCACCAGTCGCTGCTAATTTCACCGTGATCTGACCAGTATAGCCCGCCCCCTGCTTGCCAAACGCCCTATCCAACCCTAAGTTGCTTAACAATTTCACAACCTTTTTATTACTGCGGGTTGCACCTGAAGCGCGCCAGGTGACACCGCGTTCATCCTCTCTGTGGCGGAGCTTCAGATCATGACACAACATGAAAGTACAACGACGGTTTTACGCAAAAACAAGAAGGTGTTAATTGCCAGCCTCACCGGCAGCTCCATTGAATGGTTTGACTATTTTCTCTATGGCACCGCCGCCGCGCTGGTGTTTAACAAGATTTTCTTTCCGATGGTCGACCCGGTAATCGGGCTGATCCTCTCTTATCTCTCGTTCTCGCTGACCTTTTTTATCCGCCCCATTGGCGGTGTTCTCTTCGCCCACATCGGGGACCGTATCGGGCGCAAAAAAACGCTGGTGCTGACGCTGTCATTAATGGGAGGTGCAACCGTCACGATCGGCCTGCTCCCCACCTACGACATGATTGGCATGTGGGCACCCGCCCTGCTGATCCTGATGCGCATCATTCAGGGCATGGGCATTGGCGGTGAATGGGGCGGCGCGCTGCTGCTGGCCTACGAATACGCGCCTGAAAAACGCAAAGGCTTTTTCGGCAGCATTCCGCAGGCGGGCGTCACCATCGGCATGCTGATGGCGACCTTTATTGTCTCGCTGATGACGCTGTTCAGTGAGGACGATTTCCTCTCCTGGGGATGGCGCATCCCGTTCCTGCTCAGCTCAATTCTGGTCTTGATCGGGCTGTGGATCCGTAAGGACATCGACGAGACGCCTGATTTCCAGAAGGTAAAACAATCGGGCCAGGTGGCGAAAGCGCCCCTGCGCGATACCCTGAAACACCACTGGCGTGAAGTGTTGATTGCCGCAGGTCTGAAGGTCGTCGAAACCGCCCCGTTCTATATCTTCTCGACGTTTGTGGTGAGCTATGCCACCACCACGCTGACGTACCAAAAATCTCAGGCGCTGGAAGCCGTGACGCTGGGCGCGCTGGTTGCCACCATTATGATCCCGTTGATGGGGCTGCTCTCCGATAAAATAGGTCGTCAGCGCATGTATGCGGTCAGCGTCTTCGTGCTCGGCTTGTTTATCGTCCCGTGGTTTATGCTGCTCAATACCGGCACGACCTGGGGCATTGTTCTCGCCACCGTCATCGCGTTTGGCGTGCTCTGGGCGCCGGTAACGGCGGTGCTCGGCACCCTCTGCTCTGAAATTTTCAGTGCCAACGTGCGCTACACCGGCATCACCCTCGGGTATCAGTTAGGTGCCGCGCTGGCAGGCGGTACCGCCCCGCTGATCGCCACCGGTCTGCTGGCGAAATACGACGGCGACTGGGTGCCGGTAGCCTGGTATCTGGCGGTGACGGTCGTTATCTCGCTGATCGCCATTTTCTGCGCCAGCCGGATCAAACCAACACCCGTCGTCCAGGCACAACCTGACCACATCTGACCTTTCAGCGGCCCTCCCGGGCCGCTCTTTTTGTTCAAGCGTCCCCTCAACATTTGATTAACATGCGATAATCATATTCACTTGAATTATGATTTGCGTCAGACGTAGAATCATTAGCCCTCTAATCATTACATTTTTTCTAAGGTAAACAACGTTATGCGCCTGCCCGAACGCGATCCTTATGCTCCTCGCGAGTGGCAGCCACATGAGAAGCCCGCCCTGCTGGGTTCCCCCTCCACCCCGGAACACCCTACGCCAAAGCGGATCGCTTACGGCGTTGTCGGCCTGCTGGTCTGTCTGACCGGGGCGCTGGGTAACGCAGTCGTCACCGCCAATCTGCAAAACCTTCAGGGCACCTTCGGCGCCTGGTCAACCGAAATCGCCTGGCTGCCCGCCGTGTATGTGATGACCAACGTTTCCATCAACCTGCTACTGGTGAAATTCCGTCAGCAGTACGGCCTGCGCGCCTTTACGGAAGGTTTTCTGGTGCTGTATGTGCTGGTCACCTTTTTCCACCTGTTCGTGAACGATCTCAGCTCCGCGCTGATGGTGCGCGCCGCCCACGGCATGGTCGCTGCCGCGCTGAGCTCACTGGGTATTTACTACCAGATCCAGGCGTGGCCCGCGAAGCATCGCCTGAAAGCGCTGACGATTGGCATCACCGGCTCGTCACTGGCAATCCCGCTGGCGCGCCTGTTTTCTACGGAACTGTTGCAGCTTGACGAGTGGCGCGGGCTTTACTTCTTCGAACTGGGTCTGGCCCTGATCTCGCTTGCCTGCGTGATGGCGCTGAAGCTGCCGCCGGGTGACAGGCGAAAAGTGTTCGAGAAGAAAGATTTCATCACCTTCTTTTTGCTGGCGCCCGGCGTGGCGCTGCTGTGCGCAGTTCTGTCCCTGGGCCGTCTGGACTGGTGGTTCGAAGCCCCCTGGATCGGCTGGTCGCTGGCGCTCTCGCTGGTGCTGATTGTCTCCGCCATTGTGTTCGAACATAACCGCAGCAACCCGCTGCTGAATACCCGCTGGCTCTCGAGCGGCAGCATCGTCCGTTTAGGGCTGATCATGCTGCTGATCCGCATCGTGCTGGCCGAGCAAAACACCGGGGTCATCGGCTGGCTGCAGTACGTGGGGTTACAGAACGAGCAGATGACCCACCTGGCGTGGTCCATTTTCGCCGGGATTGTCTGCGGGATCGTCACCAGCTGTCTTACCATCAAGCCGACAAAACTGGCGTGGCCAATCATCACCTCGCTGGCGCTGATGATTATCGCCTCGCTGCTGGACAGCCAGTCCAACAGCCTGACCCGGCCGGATCAGCTGATGTTAAGCCAGTTCCTGCTCGGCTTCGGCAGCGCCTTCTTCCTGGCGCCCGCGATGCTGGCAGCCATCGGTGGGGTCATCGCCGACCCGCGCAATCTGGTCAGCTTCTCGGTGATGTTTGGCATGAGCCAGAACATTGGCGGCCTGCTGGGTTCCGCTATTCTCGGCACCTTTCAGACCTGGCGCGAGAAGTACCACTCCAGCCTGCTGGCCGACCAGCTCACCACGCTGAACCCGCTGGTGAATGAACGCATTCAGGCTTACACCCAGATGTACCAGAGCCTGATCGGCGACAGCGCACTTTTGGGGACGCAGGCGATAACGCAGCTGCAAACCGTCACCACCCTGGAAGCAAACATTCTGGCTTACAACGATACTTACCTGCTGACGGCGAGCATTGCCGCCGCCACGCTGGTCTGGATTTTATGGCGCCTGTTGCGCCTGCGCATCACTGCCCGTATGGCGCTGAAGAACGCCACCGGCAACAAATAATTGAACTATTTCTGGAGAGTTTATGAGTCAGCAGGATGCCGCCAAAGAGCAGGCCAACACCCGCAAAAATGTGCGCATTGTTTCCGTATTCACCGCCGCCGCCATCGGTATTGTCGGCGTGCTGGTGATTCTGTACGCGTGGCAGCTGCCGCCGTTCACCCGCCACGCACAGTTTACCGACAACGCCTACGTGCGCGGCCAGACGACGTTTATCAGCCCGCAGGTGAATGGCTATATCACCGAGGTGAACGTTCAGGACTTTGTGCAGGTTAAAAAAGGCGAGGTGCTGTTTCAGATCGACGATCGTATCTATCGACAGCGCGTCCATCAGGCCGAGGCACAGCTGGCGATGAAAATTGCCGCGCTCAATAACAACCTGCAGCAGCGTAAAAGCGCCGAAGCGACGATCGCCAAAAACGACGCGGCGCTGAAAAATGCCCGCGCCCAGAGCCTGAAAACGCAGGCAGATTTAAAGCGCGTGAAGGATCTGACGGCAGACGGTTCCCTTTCCATTCGCGAGCGCGACGCGGCGCTCGCCAGCGCGGCTCAGGGCAGCGCGGATATTGATCAGGCCAAAGCGACGCTTGAGATGTCGCGTCAGGATCTGCAGACGGTCATCGTCAACCGTGGTGCGCTGGAGGCGGATGTTGAAAACGCGAAAGCAGCGCTGGAGCTGGCGCAGATTGACCTGCAAAACACCCGCATTATCGCCCCGCGCGACGGCCAGCTCGGCCAGATTGCCGTACGTCTGGGCGCTTATGTGACCGCCGGGACGCACCTCACCACGCTGGTTCCGCCGCAGCACTGGGTGATCGCTAATATCAAAGAGACGCAGCTGGCGGAGCTACGCGTCGGACAGCCGGTAAAATTCACCGTCGATGCCCTGAACGACAAAGCGTATCAGGGCCGCGTGGAGAGTATCTCACCGGCGACGGGCGTGGAGTTCAGCGCCATCACGCCGGATAACGCCACGGGTAACTTTGTTAAAATCGCGCAGCGTATTCCGGTGCGCATTGAAGTGCTCGGGAAACCGGAAGAGTACAAGCTGCTGCGCCCCGGCATGTCGGTGCAGGTGACGATTGATACGCGGGAGGCGAAGCAATGACCCTTCGCCCACTAGCCAGCCTGGTCGTGGCGGTGATGCTGGCCGGATGCCAGTCGGTTGACGTTGAACCTGCAACATCGTCACTACAGATCCCCGCCCAGTGGCGCGTCGCATCGGGGCCGAACAGCCCGGCGGAACAGCTCTGGTGGCGAAATTTCCACGACAATAACCTGAACCGCTACGTGGACCAGGCGCTGAAAAACAACAGCGACGTCCTGATTGCCCGCGAGCGGATTAATGAGTATCAGGCGCGAGTTTATGCTGCGGACGGCAGCCTGTTCCCGTCCCTTGATGCGGGCGTAACGGGCACGCGCGCCCGCTCGCAGTCTGCCGCGACCGGCCTGCCGGTCTACGGGACGTTGTACAAAGGGAGCCTGACCGCCAGCTACGACGTTGATATCTGGGGCGTCAATCGCAGCACCGCCAATGCCGCTGAGGCGTCGCTGGAGGCGCAAAAAGCCGCTGCCGTCGCCGCGGATTTAACCGTTGCGTCGTCGGTAGCTGCCGGGTATGTCACCCTGCTCTCGCTGGATGAACAGCTGCGCGTCACCGAGTCCACCCTCAAGTCGCGCGAAGAGGCGTTCAATCTCGCTAAACGCCAGTTTGAGACGGGTTACAGCTCGCGTCTGGAGCTCATGCAGTCCGACTCCGAACTGCGTTCTACACGGGCGCAGGTTCCACTGTTGCAGCATCAAATTACGCAGCAGGAAAACGCGCTAAGCCTCCTGCTCGGGAGCAATCCGGGCGATGTGGCCCGCAGTGAAAACTTCGACCTACTGACGCCGCTGAAGCTGCCGTCACAGCTGCCATCCACGCTATTAAACCGCCGCCCGGACATCGTTCAGGCTGAACGTCAGCTGGTGGCGGCAGACGCCTCGCTTGCCGCATCACGCGCCAGCCTGCTGCCGTCGATCAACCTGACCGCAACCGGATCGGTTCAGGATCGCACCCTGTCAGGCTTACTGGATAACCCACTCCAGCTGTGGAGCGTTGGCGGCAGTATTCTTGCGCCGCTGCTGAACCGTCAGGCGCTGAATGCGCAGGTGGATATTTCCCAGTCCCAGCGTAATCAGGTGCTATACAGCTACGAAAAAACCGTGCGTAACGCGTTTGCTGAGGTGAATGACAGCCTTGATGCCATTACGCGCTATCAGGAACAGCTGACGGAACTGCTTGCCCAGCAGGATGTGGCGCAGGAGACGCTGCGCATTGCGCAGAATCGCTATCGCAATGGCTACTCCTCTTATCTGGACGTGCTGGACGCGCAGCGAACATTGTTCTCGGTGCAGACCAGCGTGGTACAGGTGAAAAATAACCTGCTGCTGGCGCAGGTGGATCTCTACCGGGCACTGGGCGGCGGCTGGGTCAGTGCCTGAAAACCTGCCCGGTGGCGCTGCGCTTACCGGGCCTACATTTCGCCCCGTAGGCCGGGTAAGGCGCAGCCGCCACCCGGCAATCCCTCTCAAGGAGTCAATCTATGCAACAACAGTGGTCTGCAGTAGATAATTACATGATTTCTTCGCTTATTCCTGATGATGACGCACTCAATCAGGTACTGGAAAACAATAAACGCGCCGGGCTACCCGAACACGACGTAGCGGCCAATCAGGGGCAATTGCTGGCGCTGTTCGTACGCATGACGCAGGCAAGACGCATTCTTGAGATCGGTACGCTGGGTGCCTATAGCTCAATCTGGATGGCGCGCGCCCTGCCGCCGGATGGGAAGCTGATTACGCTCGAGGCTGACCCGACGCATGCCGATGTTGCCCGCCAGAATATTCACCTCGCGGGGCTAACCGATCGTATTGAATTAATTGAAGGCCCGGCGCTGAGCTCGCTGGAGAATTTCGGCGAGGTTCCGCCGTTTGACCTGATCTTCATCGATGCGGATAAGCCAAACAATCCCGGCTATCTGGAGTGGGCGCTGCACTACTCCCGCCCTGGTACGGTGATTATCGGCGATAACGTGGTGCGTGACGGCGAAGTGATTAACGGGCAAAGCGACGACGCGCGCGTGCTGGGTGTGCGCCGTTTTATCGAGATGATTGGGGATAACCCGCGCTTAACCGCCACCGCGCTGCAAACGGTGGGGGTTAAGGGTTGGGATGGGTTTACGCTGGCGATTGTAGAACGATAACCAGCCGGGTGGCGGCTACGCCTTACCTGGCCTACTTATTCTCCCGTAGGCCCGGTAAGCGCAGCGCCACCGGGCAAGGTTTTTAAGCGGAAATCTGCTCCATCGCCTGCAGGATACGCTTATCCGAAATGGGATACGGCGTACCGAGCTGCTGGGCAAAGAAGCTGACGCGCAGCTCCTCGATCATCCAGCGGATCGCCTGCACGTCTTCATCATCGCGGCGCGCCGGCGGCAGCTTGTTCAGCCACTGCTGCCATGCCTGCTGCACGCTTTCCACTTTCAGCATCTGAACGCGGTCGCGGTGCGGATCGATGGCCATTTTTTCCAGACGTTTTTCAATCGCCTGCAGATAGCGCAGCGTATCGCCGAGACGGTTAAAGCCGTTGCCGGTGACGAAGCCACGATAGACCAGCCCCGCCATCTGCGCCTTCACGTCCGAAAGCCCCAGCGCCATGGTCATATCCACGCGCCCCTTCAGGCGCTTGTTAATATTGAACACGGCGGTGAGGATCTGCTCGACCTGTTTGGCAATCTCTACCACGGTGTCGTTCAGCTCGGCGCGCACCTTTTCATGCAGCTGAGCAAAGGCTTCTTCTGTCCAGACCGGACCGCCCGCCTCGTGGATCAGCTTGTCCACGCCGCAGGAGATGCAGTCATCAATCAGATCCAGCACCTTGCCGTACGGGTTAAAGTACAGCCCCAGCTTGGCTTTGTTCGGCAGCTTCTCGTGCAGATACTTGATTGGCGACGGGATGTTCAGCAGCAGCAGGCGACGCAGCCCGCGCCACATCATCTGCTGCTGTTCCAGCGGGTTATCGAACAGTTTGATCGCCACGCTGTCGCGCTCGTCCACCAGCGCAGGCCAGGCTTTGACCTTGTAGTTACCGCGCTTCTGCTCATAGCTTTCCGGAAGCTGGCCAAAGCTCCAGATGTGCAGCCCGCTCTGCTCGATACCGTCGTCCGCCACCGCAGACAGCGTCTCCTGAACTTTGCCCTTCAGAGCATCCTTCAGCTCGGTTAGCGAACGGCCTTCCAGCAGCTTTCTGTTTTTGTCATCCACCACGCGGAAGCTGATTTTCAGGTGATCGGGCACCTGATCCCAGTTCCAGTCTTCGCGGTCGATGGTGGTGCCGGTCATGCGTCGGAACTCGCGCTCGAGCGCGTCCAGCAGCGGCATTTCCAGCGGCGTGACGCGGCCTAAAAACGCTTCCGCGTAGTTGGGCGCAGGCACAAAGTTACGGCGCACCGGCTTAGGCAAGGATTTGATCAGCGCAATCACCAGCTCGCGACGCAGGCCAGGAATTTGCCACTCAAACCCGCTCTCTTCCACCTGGTTCAGCAGCGGCAGCGGAATGTGGACGGTCACGCCGTCCGCGTCCGTGCCCGGTTCAAACTGATAGGTCAACCGCAGCTTGAGGTTGCCCTGATGCCAGAAGTTCGGGTAGTCGAGTTTGCTGACCGATTCCGCCCCCTCTTTAATCAGCATGCTCTTTTCGAAGTTGAGCAGGTCCGGCGTCTCTTTGCTGGCCTTTTTCCACCAGCTGTCGAAGTGGCGGGCGGAGATAACATCGTGGCTGATGCGCTGGTCGTAAAACTCAAACAGCGCCTCGTCGTCCACCAGAATATCGCGGCGGCGGGACTTGTGCTCAAGCTCCTCCACTTCGGCGCGCAGCTTCAGGTTTTCGCGGAAGAACGCGTGGCGGGTCTGCCAGTCGCCCTCCACCAGCGCGTGGCGGATAAACAGCTCGCGGCTGAGCGCCGGGTCAATCTGGCTGTAGTTCACCTTACGCGCGGCAACCACCGGCAGGCCATAGACAGTCACTTTCTCTGTCGCCATTACCGCGCCCTGCGCGCGCTCCCAGTGCGGTTCACTGTACGAGCGTTTCAGCAGGTGCTGCGCCACCGGCTCGACCCATTCCGGATCGATACGCGCGGCAATGCGCCCCCACAGGCGGCTGGTTTCTACCAGCTCGGCAACCATGGTCCACTTCGGCGGTTTCTTGAACAGGCCGGAACCCGGGAAGATGGAGAAACGGGCGTTGCGCGCGCCGGTATACTCCTGCTTTTCGGCATCCTTCATGCCAATGTGGGACAGCAGGCCGGTCAGCAGCGCGATATGAATCTCGCGGTACTCAGCAGGCTCGCTGTTAACCGGAATGCCCAGCTCTTTCACCACCTGGCGCAGCTGGGTGTAGATGTCCTGCCACTCGCGCACGCGCAGGTAGTTGAGGAAATCCACGCGGCACTGGCGGCGGAACTGGTTCGAGGAGAGCGCTTTCTGCTGCTCGCCGAGATAGTTCCACAGGTTTACGAAGGCGAGGAAATCGGACTCTTTGTCGTGGAAGCGACGGTGCTTTTCGTCAGACGCCTGCTGCTTGTCCATCGGACGCTCGCGCGGGTCCTGAATGGAGAGCGCCGAGGTTATGATCATCGCCTCGCGCACGCAGCCGTGCTTTTGCGCTTCCAGCACCATACGCGCCAGACGCGGATCGACCGGCAGCTGGCTGAGCTGGCGGCCCAGCGGCGTTAGCTTGTAGACCGTGGCCTGCTCGTCGGTGGTAATCGCGCCCAGCTCTTCCAGCAGACGTACGCCGTCCTGAATGTTGCGTTTGTCCGGCGCTTCGACGAACGGGAACGCCGCGATGTCGCCCAGCCCCAGCGCGGTCATCTGCAGGATAACGGACGCCAGATTGGTACGCAGAATTTCCGGGTCGGTAAATTCCGGGCGCGACAGGAAATCGTCTTCGGAATAGAGACGAATACAGATCCCTTCCGACACGCGGCCGCAGCGGCCTTTACGCTGGTTGGCGGATGCCTGAGAGACCGGCTCAATCGGCAGACGCTGGACCTTGGTGCGGTAGCTGTAGCGGCTGATGCGCGCCGTGCCCGGATCAATCACGTATTTGATGCCCGGCACGGTCAGCGAGGTTTCCGCCACGTTAGTTGCCAGCACGATGCGGCGTCCGCCGTGCGGCTGGAACACGCGGTTCTGCTCGCTGTTTGACAGGCGCGCGTAAAGCGGCAGGATCTCCGTGTGGCGCAGGTCGCGCTTGCTGAGCGCATCGGCGGTATCGCGGATTTCGCGCTCGCCGCTCATGAAGATCAGGATGTCGCCCGCGCTTTCGTTACCCAGCTCGTCAACGGCATCAAAAATGGCCTGCAGCTGGTCGCGTTCGGTATCATCCGCCTCTTCCACAATCGGGCGATAGCGCACCTCTACCGGATAGGTGCGGCCCGAGACTTCAATAATCGGCGCGTTGTTGAAATGCTTCGAGAAGCGCTCCGGGTCGATGGTCGCGGAGGTGATGATGATTTTCAGATCCGGGCGACGCGGCAGCAGCTCTTTCAGGTAGCCGAGCAGGAAGTCGATGTTCAGGCTGCGCTCGTGCGCTTCGTCAATGATGATGGTGTCGTACTGCATCAGCAGGCGATCCTGCTGGATTTCCGCCAGCAGAATACCGTCGGTCATCAGCTTGACCATGGTGTTATCACTAACGTGGTCGCTGAATCGCACCTTATAACCAATGCAGCCGCCCGGCTCCGTTTGCAGCTCTTCGGCAATACGGTTCGCCACGGTACGCGCCGCCAGACGACGCGGCTGAGTGTGGCCAATCAGCCCTTTTAGCCCGCGCCCAAGCTCCATACAGATTTTCGGCAGCTGGGTGGTTTTACCCGAACCGGTTTCCCCCGCGACAATGACCACCTGGTGGTCGCGGACGGCCTCGAGGATGTCCTGTTTTTTCTGACTGACGGGCAGGTTTTCCGGATAGGTGATCGCCGGACGTGCGGCTTCACGCAGCGCAACTTTCCCTGCCGCCTGTTCAATCTCTTTCGCCATCTCCTGGTAAATGGCCTGTTGTGCATCAGGATTTTTAACCTTCTTCACCCCGTGCAGACGGCGGGCAAAGCGCTGTTTATCGCGCAGCATCAGGGAATCAAGCTGTTGCAGGAGCATCGGGAAGGTGAGCTTTTGTTGTTCTGTCATAGCGTTAACGGGCAGTGCACTGCCGGATAAAATCTCTTTTTAATGATTGGTATAGAGTACCACATCAGCGCTTTTAGCGCCTTATTCAAAAAATTCGAACATAGACTTCGATATATTGCGCTATCTCTGTGGCAGGATTGTGAATAGAGTGTCAACAAGCAACGGGGCAACCCCCTTCAATCAAATGCAACAACAGGAATCACCCATGAGCAAAGTATTAGTTTTGAAATCCAGTATTCTGGCAGGGTACTCTCAGTCTGGTCAGCTGTCCGATTACTTCGTTGAACAGTGGCGTGAACAGCATTCTGCTGACGAAATCACCGTGCGTGACCTGGCTGCAAACCCGATTCCTGTGCTGGACGGCGAGCTGGTTGGCGCGCTGCGTCCAAGCGATGCACCACTGACTCCGCGTCAGCAGGAAGCCCTGGCGCTGTCTGATGAACTGATTGCAGAACTGCAGGCGCATGACGTTATCGTCATCAACGCCCCAATGTACAACTTCAACATCCCTACCCAGCTGAAGAACTACTTCGACCTGGTAGCGCGTGCTGGCGTGACCTTCCGTTACACCGAAAACGGCCCTGAAGGTCTGGTGAAAGGCAAGCGTGCGGTTGTACTGACCAGCCGTGGCGGTATTCACAAAGATACCCCAACCGATCTGGTTGCACCGTACCTGACCCTCTTCCTGGGCTTCATCGGCATCACCGACGTGAACTTCGTGTTCGCTGAAGGCATCGCCTACGGTCCTGAAGTGGCGACCAAAGCGCAGACCGACGCGAAAGCCGCGATCGACAGCCTGGTAGCAGCATAAGATTTCACCCTCTCACCGCCCGGTGGGAGGGTTTTTCTTTTCCTCCGCTTTTCGTTATCATCCGCTCCCACTCTTCAGCCGGGCGGCCTGATGTCTGTAATCGTCGATAACTTTATTGCCCCACCTTGTCTCGATGAGATTGAAATTCTCTGGCAGGACGAGCACCTGCTGCTAATCGATAAACCTTCCGGCCTGCTTAGCCTGTCGGGCAAAAACCCGCAAAACCTGGATTCCGTTCATTACCGTCTGGTGCAAAACTTCCCGGGGTGCACGCTGGTGCATCGCCTTGATTTTGGTACGTCCGGGATAATGGTGATTGCGCGTAATAAAGCGATTAACGCCGCGCTTTGTCATCAGTTCAGCCAGCGCGCCGTGAAGAAGGTATATAGCGCCCTGCTGTGCGGGCATGTTGAAAATGACGAAGGGGTGATTGACGCGCCGATTGCCAAAGACCCGGCGCTGTTTCCGCTGATGTCGATTTGCGCCGTCACGGGCAAACCGGCGCGCTCCCGCTACCGGGTCATCGAACGTTTTTATCAGACGACGGGGTTACCGTTGACGCGGGTTGCGCTCACGCCAGAGACGGGACGAACCCATCAGCTGCGCATTCACTGCCAGCAGCTGGGTCACCCTATTTTGGGCTGCGATTTATATGGCGGCCTTGAATGGCCGGGCGCCGAAACGACGCCGCGGCTGATGCTGCACGCCAGCGGGCTGGATTTTGTGCATCCGGTGAGCGGCGAGACGATTAACGCCCGACACGCTGCTCCGTTTTAGACAGGGTTTACCACATCAAATCGTCAGGGATTTTGAAGTCCGCGTACGGATCGTCTTCGTCCTGCTCTTCCTGGCTCAGCGCGCTGTTCAACACAATGCTGTCGGCATCGCGTTGGGCAATTTTGTCGGCCACCACCGCCGGGATAATCGCGTATTCACAGTCGCCGCTTGCGTTAATGACCAGGCGGGCAATCGCCAGACGGCCGTTGATCAGCTGAGCCTGGGTTTGCTTGTCGACCTCGATTTTTTTGATCAGATTGCCGTCGGTGAAGTTGAAGGTGATGTTGCCCCTTGAAACGGTGATGCGGTTCATCTCAATCAGCTGCTTCACCTGGGCTTTAAACTCTTTCGCCAGCACGGCCTGCTTCTGCTGCTCGCTCAGCTGCTTGTCACGCTCGATCTGCGCCTTTTTGTTCTCTTCTACCGCTTCCCGAGCCTCGCGCGCCTGAACGCGTGATTTCTTTGCCGTGCGCTGCACTTTCGCCGCTTTTTTGCTGCTGACCAGGCCCGCTTTCAGCATCTGCTCTTGTAAGGTGAGTTTTGTCATGATTGTTTCTAAACCGGTTGGAAATTTTGGGGATTATAGCGGGAATTGAACGGAAATAAAAAATCCCTCTCCCCTGCAGTCGGTAAACGACAAGGGCAAAGTGCATGTCTCAGACATATTGCGAGCTTCGCCCGGCGGCGCTGCGCTTGCACGGGCCTACAAACGACGCTGAACCGTAGTCTGGGTAAGCGCAGCGCCACCCGGCAAGAAGTCAGCAACACCTTAAGCATAACACTTCATGAACTTCCCTCATGTTGCATTGAAATTAAGTCACTTCCCCTGCGTCGCGGGCTCAGGCATAAATTATGCATTGATAACTTCCTGGCAACATGAACTTAGGATACATAACCACAATGAGTAAAGCTTTTACATTTAGCCTTAAGCGCAGTTGCTTCGATGAAAATTACAACCCGTCCGAAAATACGCGTACCACGACCAACTTTGCTAACCTGGCGCGCGGCGAAAAGCGTCAGGAAAACCTGCGCAATACGCTGGTGATGATCAACAACCGCTTCAACGCCTTAGCGCGCTGGGATAACCCTAAAGCCGATCGTTATGCGGTTGAGCTTGAAATTATTTCCGTTGATATGAACATCGATGGAGAAAATAGCTTCCCGGCCATAGAAATATTGCAGACGTTCATTGTCGACAAGCAAACCCATGAGCGCATCGAAGGCATTGTCGGGAATAACTTCTCTTCTTACGTGCGTGACTATGACTTCAGCGTCTTGCTGCTTGAACATAATAAAGATCGCTCAACGTTCAGCATCCCGGAGAACTTTGGAGAATTGCATGGCAACATCTTCAAGCACTTCACCCACTCTGCTGAATACAGAGAAAACTTCAAAAAACCGCCGGTGATCTGCCTGAGCGTCTCCAGCAAAGATACCTACCATCGTACGGGCAACACGCACCCTGTATTGGGGATTGAGTACCAGCCGGACGGTACATCCCTGACTGAACAATACTTTGGCAAGATGGGCCTGAAGGTGCGTTATTTCATGCCTGAGAACAGCGCTGCGCCTTTTGCCTTTTATTATTCCGGTGATTTGCTGGCGGATTATACGAATCTTGAACTGATTGGAACGATCAGCACCATGGAAACATTCCAGAAAATTTACCGTCCTGAAATTTATAATGCGAACTCGACCGCCGGACAGTGCTATCAGCCGGATCTGAATCAGCAGGATCATTCATTAACGAAAATTGTTTATGACCGTGAAGAGCGCAGCCAGTTAGCGATTCAACAGGGCAAATTTACGGAAGAACAGTTTATTAAGCCTTACAAACAACGTCTTGAGCAGTGGTCTCATAACTTCACGCTTTAATTAACCGATAATAAAGGTCTTCTATTATGAAAACATTGCTCCCGACATCAACGGCTGGCAGCTTACCTAAACCAACCTGGCTAGCACAACCTGAAACGCTGTGGTCCCCGTGGAAACTTCAGGATGATGAATTACTGGCGGGTAAGCAGGATGCGCTGCGTTTATCCCTCGACGAACAGCTCCGCGCGGGTATTGATATCGTCAGCGACGGCGAGCAGACCCGCCAGCACTTTGTTACCACCTTTATTGAGCACCTGAGCGGCGTCGATTTTGAGAACCGCCAGACGGTGCGCATTCGCAACCGCTATGACGCGAGCGTGCCGACCGTGGTTTCAGCCGTTGCACGCCAAAAGCCCGTTTTTGTTGATGATGCGAAGTACCTGCGCCAGCTCACCGACAAGCCGATCAAATGGGCGCTGCCGGGCCCGATGACCATGATCGACACGCTTTACGACGCCCACTACAAAAGCCGCGAAAAGCTGGCCTGGGAATTTGCCAAAATTCTCAACCAGGAAGCGCGGGAGCTGGAAGCCGCAGGCGTTGATATTATCCAGTTTGATGAACCTGCCTTTAACGTCTTTTTCGACGAGGTCAACGAGTGGGGTATCGCCGCGCTGGAGCGCGCCGTTGAAGGGCTGAAGTGCGAAACCGCGGTACACATCTGCTACGGATACGGCATCAAGGCTAATACCGACTGGAAAAAGACGCTCGGCTCCGAGTGGCGACAGTACGAAGAGGCTTTCCCTAAGCTGCAGACCTCAAACATCGACATCATTTCGCTGGAGTGCCACAACTCGCGCGTGCCGATGGATCTGCTGGAGCTGATCCGCGGCAAAAAAGTGATGGTGGGCGCGATTGACGTGGCGACGAACCATATCGAAACACCGGAGGAAGTCGCCGATACGCTGCGTAAAGCGCTGCAGTTTGTCGATGCCGACAAGCTTTATCCGTCCACCAACTGCGGAATGGCTCCCCTTTCCCGTCAGGTTGCTAACGGCAAGCTGAGGGCACTGAGCGCGGGCGCAGAGATCGTTCGCCGTGAGCTAACCCTCTAACGCTCACGCTGCCAGTACGGCGGCGTGCCGAACCGCTCTACGTAATAATCAATCACCGCCCTGACGTTAAGGGGCGGATGACGCGCGTTCGGGTAGATCGCCGCAATGGTCTGCGGCTCGGTGTTGATCGAACACTCATGATCCGGCAGAAGCGACACCAGCTCGCCGCTGTTTAACCTTTCGCTCACCAGCCAGTCGGGGAACAGCACGATCCCCATTCCGCCCAGCGCGGCAATCAGCAGCGTTTCGGCGTTGTTGGAGGTCATCAGCGGCGCAACGGGATAGTGAACCCACGCCGCATGTGGACGGCGAATGAGCCAGCGGTTAGGCCCGGACGATCCGCGATAGACAAGGCAGCTGTGATGCGTCAGATCCTCCGGCGCATCCGGCGCACCGTGCCGTTGCAGATAGGACGGCGATGCCGCCAGATGATACAGCTGCTGCCCGAGCACCCGCGCGTGAAACGAAGAGTCCGTCAGCGTGCCAATGCGGAACAACACGTCGGCGGCGTCCCGGTGAGGGTCGATAAAGTCGTCGGTGAGGGTCAAATCAAGATTGAGCCGGGGGTAGCGCGCCGACAGCCCCGCCAGGCCAGGGGCTACGTGCCGCTGTCCAAAAAATACCGGGCAGTTAATGCGAATGAGCCCAGTTGGCTCGATGGATCGCTCATCCAGCTCCCGGCGCGCCTCGTCAAGACTTCCTGCCATCGCCCGGGCGTAGCGGATAAAGAGATGCCCGCTTTCCGTCGGGATCACGGCCCGCGTATTGCGATAAAAAAGCTGCTGGCCGAGCGCGTCCTCAAGCTGGTGGATCACGCGTGAAACCTGCGAGGCGGAGATCCCTTCCCGCCGCGCAATCACGGAGAAATTCTGCGATTCATAAACCGCGATAAAGATCAGCAGCGCGCGAATGCTGATATTTCCGGCATCGATCATTAGTGCATTTCCTGCAATGGTGTTTCCTGCATTATGGCATTTTTCTCACTGCTGATACCCCGTATTCTTCGTCGCCTGGACAACAAGAGAGTGAGCTATGCAACTTATTTTAATTTTTCTGGTGATTGCTGGCGGGATGGGGCTGTCCGTAGAGGCGGGACTGCTGGGCCCCCTAGGCGGCGAAGTGGGTGATTTGTGGGCCACGTTCAGTATCTTCGGCGTGGGTGCCGCGCTGACGTTTCTGCTGATGCTGTTTTTCAGCCCGCGCAACAGTCCGTCATTTTTTACACTGCCGTCCTGGCAACTGCTCGGCGGAATGCTCGGCCCCGTGTACGTGGTCATTCTGACCGTTGCAACACCCGCTATCGGCATCGCGATGACCATGATTGGTATTCTGGCCGGTCAGGTGTTTAAGAGCCTGATCATCGATCACTTTGGTCTGCTGGGTACGCCACACAGGAAGATAAACGCGAAACGCATCGTGGCGCTGGTTTTTATTATTGCCGCACTGGTTCTGGTGGCACAGGGGTAAACGCATGACACTGATGATGATTCTACTGGCCGTCTGCGGCGGCGCGACGCTGAGCATTCAGGCCGCGATCAACGGGCAGCTCGGCAGCAGCGTGGGCGTATTTAAAAGCGCGTTTCTGACGTTTTCCGTCGGCGCGCTGGTGACCGCCCTGCTCATTTTCTTCTTTGAGCCTAAGCAGGCGGTCACGCTGCTGGACGTGCCAAAATGGCAGCTCCTCGGCGCGATGTTTGGCGTGCCCTATATCGTGATAATGGTGCTCGCCGTACAGCGGATCGGCACCGCCGTCGCCACGGTAGCGGTGATCTTCGGCCAGCTCACCATGAGTATGCTGATTGATAACTTTGGCTGGCTGGGCAATCCCGCCATTCCGTTTTCGCTGAGCCGCCTGGGCGCGGTAGTTTGCCTGGGGATTGCCCTGTACTTCATCTACTCCAGCAGCAAAACCGGCAGCGTCCGCGACTAAGCCGAGGTCTTACGGATAAAGAACAGCGTCACCGTGGCGACGGTGACGCCAAATTTCTTCATCTCGGTTTTATTGAACAGATGGGTCTCGTCCTGCAGGTACATCCAGTCGTCGAAGTGAAGCAGCCAGGTTTTGCCGTTGGCCGTCACGTTCATGCTGTAATGCCAGTTAAAGGCGTTGCCTGCGGCCTGCCCCGTGGCAGCCCCTTCAATATCCCCCGCCGTTCCCTCGTAGCGATCGTTCCCCACGCGGCGGATGTGCCAGACGCGCTGCTGTTTTTCACCATCGTCGTAAACAAAGTGTTCGTTGAGCGTCAGCGTATCGCCAATCACATCCCCGGCGATCTCAACGTGGAAACGGCGGATCTGCTTGCCGCTGCGATCCTGCACCATGCCCCACGCTTCGGTTTTGCCCTGGAAGTAATGGAAGATATCAAGCCGCGGCTGCTGCTGGCGATACTCGGTCACCTCGGTGCTGCAGCCTGCCAGCAGCATCGTGAGCGCCAGCGCCAGGGTCAGGAAACGTTTCATTTTTGGCCTCCGATTAACTGCTGACGCAGTTCAGGGTATTGCGTGCGGGGATCGAGCCAGATGGCCAGAAAGCGCGTACTGAACGCCGCTGGCTGCGCTGGCCCCAGTGGAGTGAAACCTGTCTGCGCGTCAGGCGCGCGGTACCAGAACTGTCCCTGCTGATTTTTAAGCACAAACGCCAGCTGCGCGCCTGCCTTGACGTCCGGCCAGAGCGATTCCAGCCGGTGAAGCCATGCTTCGCTCAGCGGCTCCTGCTGCAAAATTCCCTGCGCCTGCCACTGATCGCGCGTCGCTTCAACCAGATCCTTACGGTCAATGTCGCGCGCATAGGTAATGACCAGCGCCTGATCCCTGTTTTCGCCGGTGTAGCGTCCATCGGGCGTCAGCAGTTGCGAGGTGTAGACGGTGAAGGGCCCCCAGGTGAGCGTGGCGCTGCCTACTTTGCGCCAGCTTAGCCAGTCAGCGGCGTTCGCGACCGGTACGGCAAGGGTCAGACAGATTAACATCAGCAGGGTTTTCATTGTTGTCTCCCCATCAATAGGTGGAAAAACAGCATTAATACCAGCCAGCCCGGCACCATCCAGCTGACGACGATAAAACCAGGTTCCAGGAACGTCATTGCCCCCAGCCGCTCGCCGATAAGGTAGGCCACGGGCCCGCCGACGGTCGCCAGCAGCGTTAGGATCCAGCCCGGCAAGGTAGTGGTGCACGTCAGCCGGGTCCAGACGGTGGCGAACATCAGCCACAGCGCCACCATCCACAAGGGCATCAGCGAGTCGCCCGTGAAGGCAATAAGCCCCGTCACCGCCCAGAGGGCGTCCAGCAAGCTGCCTGCGGCCGCCAGCAAAATGGCGTAAATACGGTGTGCAGGCGACAGCATCAGGCAGGCAAGGATCGCCAGCGCGAGCCAGACGACCAGCCCCCGCTCGCGAAACAGCACCACCAGCGTCCAGTAGAGATCGAACGCAATCGCCATCAGGAACACCTGCACGTAACGTCTCATACGCGTTCCGCTGTCAGCTGCACCACGCTGATGGTGCGGGCGTTAAACCCGGCTTCGCAGTAGCCGAAGTAGTAGAGCCACATCCGGCGGAAACGTTCGTCAAAGCCGAGCGTTTCAATCTCCTGCCAGGCGTGGACAAAGCGCTGCCGCCAGTGAGCCAGCGTGCGGGCGTAGTCCGGCCCCATGTCGAAGAGGTTGCGCACCACAAAATCGGTGTGGCGCGTCATCAATTCGTTCATGGCGGTGACGCTCGGCAAAAAGCCGCCGGGGAAAATGTAGCGCTGAATAAAGTCGACGCTTTTGCTGTAGTCGCGGTAGCGCTGGTCCTGAATGGTGATGGCCTGAATCGCCATCCGTCCCCCCGGGCGCAGCCGCGCCTGGCAGGTACGGAAGAACGTGGGCAGATAGCGTTGCCCGACGGCTTCAATCATCTCTATCGACACCAGCTTGTCGTACTGCCCGGTAAGGTCGCGATAGTCGCAGAGCAGCACCTCAACGCGATCCTGCAACCCGGCGCGGGCGATGCGCTCTGTCGCCCAGATATATTGCTCCTGCGACAGCGTGGTGGTGGTGACCCGACAGCCGTAGTGACGGGCTGCGTATTCCGCCATCGCTCCCCAGCCGGTGCCAATTTCCAGCAGGTGGTCATCCGGGTTTAGCGCCAGCTGGTCGCACAGACGCGCCATTTTGGCCTGCTGAGCTGCAGTAAGATCCTGCTCGTCAGCGGTAAACAGCGCGCTGGAATAGAGCAGCTCCTTATCCAGAAAGTGGGCATAAAAGGTGTTGCCCAGATCGTAATGGGCGGCAATATTTTCGCGCGCCTGCGCGCGGGAGTTACGCCGCGTCCAGTGGCGCAGCCGCTCCAGCGGCCTGCCGAGCAGGCGGAACCCCTTCTCCAGACGGCCAAGCACCTTGCCGTTGAGCGCCAGCAGCTCCAGAAGCGGCGTCAGGTGCGTGGTCTCCCATTCGCCGTCCATCCAGGCCTCTGCCGCCGCGAGGCTGCCGCCCGTTAAGATGCGCCAGTAAAGCCCTGGCGAGAGGATCTGCACGTCGGCATGCAGCGCGGCAGATGCCTCACCAAAATGAAAGGTTTGCGCCCCTTCACGCAGCGTCAGCGAGCCGCCGCGAATGCCGCTTAGCAGTCGAAAAAGAAGCCAGCGCGCGATGCGGACATTGCGCGGGATATCGGGTTCTAGCGCAAAGACGGGATCGGTCATGAGCGTTCACTCCTGCTGACGGGATGGTTATACAGCGGCACTCGCTTAAGCCACAGCCGCAGCGCCTGCCAGTAAATGGCGAAAACGGTTTTCAGGGTCATCAGCGGGATGCGCAGCAGCAGCGAACGCAGCGCCGGGCGGGTCAGCGGCTCCCGACGCAGCGCCAGCGTAGCGTCAAAGACCTTCGCTTCCTGATGATTTTCAATGTGCATATGCAGCGTGTTGTCCGGATTGTTGAAGCGCCAGTGATAGACCATGTCCATCGGGTTGAAGGGCGAAACGTGAAAGGCTTTCTCCGTGGGCCGGGCATTCTGCCCGTCTACCGCGTAGTAGTGCCGCTCGTTCCACGGCGTGTTGCGCACTTCGGCGAGCACCCAGCGAAGCGCATTGTGCTGGTCATAGCAGTAGTAAAAATTGACCGGATTAAAATGGAACCCGAAATAGCGCAGCTGCGTCAGGAGCATGACTCGCCCCTGCGGACGTTCCCCGGTCAGGCTCTCCAGCCTGCTCAGCACGTTCTCTTTGAGCGGCGTGCCCAGCGGATAGTCCGCGTCGTGGAACGAGGCGGCGGCCACGCGGTTACGGCGTACGCCCACCGAGGGCAATGTTTCCAGCTCATTGAGATCCAGCCAGGCCATAAAAACGCTGTAGCTGAATGTGTGGGTTTTCGGCTGGAGGCGTCGGTGGCGCAATACGCCGTGGTAGAGGCAGCTGTTCATCTCAGTTCCCCTCCCCGGCGGCTAGCGCATTGACCACGTCCAGCGCGCTGCGCACCCCGTCCTCATGAAAACCGTTATACCAGTACGCCCCGCAGAACCAGCTCCGGTGATGACCGTTAATCTCCTCGCGACGCGCCTGCGCGCGCCAGCTTTGAGGGTTGAACAGCGGGTGTTCATAAATAAAGCGCTTCAGAACGAAACGCTCATCAACCGGCGTTTCAGGATTCAGCGTGACGCAGAACAGCGGACTCCCCTCGGGCAGCCCCTGCAAAATGTTCATGTTGTAAGTGACGCAGGCGCTGGCCTGGTCACGTTCACTCAGGCGATAGTTCCAGCTCGCCCACGCGCGCTCGCGCACCGGCAGCCAGCGTCTGTCGCTGTGTAACACCACCTCGTTGCGCTGCCAGCCGATATCGCCCAGCACGTCACGTTCTGCAGGCGTCGGCTCGTCCAGCATCGCCAGCGCCTGCCCGGAATGGCAGGCAAAAATCACCTGATCGAAGGTATAAATGCCGTTTTCAAGCTGAAGCGTGACCCCGTGCTCGTGGCGGCTCACCCGCTGCACCGGCGAATTGAGATGCAGGTTCAGACGGTCGCCCAGCTTGTCGAGCATGGCGCGGATGTACTCCCGCGAGCCGCCGGGGACAACGTACCACTGCGGGCGATGGGTAATATCCAGCAGGCCGTGATGCTCAAAGAAGCGCAGGAACAGCGGCAGCGGAAAGCGCCTCATCTCCTGCAGCGATGAGGACCAGATCGCGGCCCCCATCGGCAGAATGTAGTGGCGTGCAAAAAACGGGGTGAAACCGTGCTGTTCAAGAAACATCTCAAGCGTGGCGTTCGGGTCCACCTCCCCGTCCAGCGCCTGTTTTGCCAGACGATTGAAGCGGACGATCTCCCGAAGCAGCCGCCAGAATGTCGGATTCACCAGGTTTCGGCGTTGGGCAAACAGCGACGTCAGCGTGTGTCCGTTATACTCCAGCCCCGTCGCCGGGTTGCGCACAGAAAAGCTCATCTGCGTTTTTTGTCCGCTGATGCCCAGCTCGCTAAGCAGGCCCATGAAGCGCGGATAAGTGCGGTCGTTATAGACGATAAACCCGGTGTCGATGGCCCAGGTCCCCTGCGACGTGGAGACGTCTACCGTCGCAGTGTGTCCGCCCGGCGTTGCACCCGCTTCAAACAGGGTGACCTGATGATGGCCCGCCAGACGCCAGGCGCAGGTTAGCCCGGCAATACCGCTGCCGATAATCGCGATCTTCATGAGCGCACCATCCTGCGCAGCAGCGCGTTCTGGATCAGGGTCGGAAGCCATGAGAGCAGCCGCAGGATCAGGCCGAATCCGGAAGGAAACGCGATATGGTTTTTATTCTTCGCCAGCCCGGCGCGTATTGCATTCACGGCCTCGTCAACGGTCACTCTGCCCGGCATGGCAAAATCATTTTTTTGGGTCAGCGGCGTATCCACAAACCCCGGTGAAACCACGGTTACACCAATCCCTTTCGGCTCCCAGTCCAGACGCAGCGTGTCGGCGAACCAGGTGAGCGCGGCTTTGGACGCTCCGTAGGCTTCGGCTCGCGGAAAATGAAGCCAGTGCGCCATCGAACTGACCAATACCACGCGATGACCTGCAGCCAGCTGCGGCTGAAGCGCGGCGAGGCAGTTCACCGGGCCGAGGAAATTGGTCTTCATCACCCGCTCCACCAGCGCGGCATCCACCACGCCACGATCGAGGTATTCACACGTCCCGGCGCAGAGGATCGCCAGTTCGGCATTACAGTCCTTCAATGCCTGGCAACAGGCGTCCCTGTCTGTCATATCGAAGCGGCGCACCGTGATGTTCGAACTGTGCAACTGGAGGGCATCCAGACGCGACGCATCGCGCCCGCAGGCAATAACCTGGTAGCCATCAGCGGCAAAGGATTTCGCCAACCCGGCCCCAATGCCCGAGCTGGCGCCGGTAATGAGCACCGTTTTCATGATTTGACCCTCCGCTTCACGCCGCGTACCGCCCAGCCCAGCAGAGGAAGGTGTTCGTAGATCATCTCCCCCGCGTCGTAGTAGTCGCGCTGACGCGTGATGAGATCGTTTTCCGTGTCCACCACTGAACACCCCGGCAGGCCGAGCGGCTCCCCCCCGGCAATGCGCGGGTGCGACCAGTGCATTGTCCAGGTAACGACAAACCGGCGTTCGCTCAGAAGGGGGGCATCAATGGTAAAACGGCAGTTTTCGACATTCGCCAGCAAATGGGTGAAATAGCGCTGGAGCGCAAAAAGTCCGTTGTGTTCGCCAAACGGATCGACAAGCGTGGCATCCGGGTGATAAAGCCCCACCAGCGCCGACGGCGGCTGAGCGTCCAGCGTGGCGTAGTAATCAACAAACCGACTGACAACGGCGGGCAACGTGCTCATGGGTCACATCCTGGCTGTAAATAACGTGGCGTAATCGCATAATTAAAACTTACACAATCATCGTTATTTGTCCAAGTTTGTGTTGATCTATTTTTTATTTTTGTTCTATATCAATAAGTTAAAGCCATTGGAAAAAACAGGTTTTGTAGGCCAAATCAGGCGTAGCCGCCACCCGGTTTTAACTTTCAGGATATCCTTAAGGCAAACTCGCCGCCCTTCTTCCAGGCTTATCCTTTTTATTCATAAGGATGCCTGACATGAAACGCTTCTTTCTCTCCCTTTTCTCCAGCCCTGAGTCATTGCTCCAGGTAATGAGCCAGCAGGAAATCATTGAAGCCGTAGAAGATGGCGATCGCATCATTATCGACCAGGACGGGAACGCCTCGGTGAACTACAAAAGCAACGAGGTACGGCAGGATTTTCTGCGTCACGTCGACGCGCTGAAGAGGGCCTGATATGGGAACGGCAATCTTTATGGTGCTGATGGTGTGCGGGTACTGGTATACCAGCCGCGACCTGTCCACCCGCTTTAAAATCAAGCGTTCCTTTGGCTGGGACGTCTATTTTCTCGTGGCGCTTTATGGCTGTATTTTTGTTCTTCAGGGCGTGATTGCCACCGGTTTGCTCTGGCTACTCTTGCTCTCCCTTTCCGCCGCCAACAACGCGTTTCACTTTGCCTCACCGAAATATACCGACTGGCAAATCGATTTTATGAACTGGAGTTTTTTAGGCATTCAGGCACCGGTGGTCGTGATGCTGGCGTTTGCCATCCTGTTTTGCCTCTACCGCTCTAACTGGGCAGGCAGCGCGCGGCTGGACGGTGAAAGCCGAAAAAAGCTCTACAAACGTCTGGCGCAGTCGAGCGGTATTGAACAGGTGCTGTATCAGTGCATGGAGGAAGGCGAGCTCGCGCAAGTATCGCTTCGGTCGGGGCGGATTTACATCGGGATGATCCACACCGCGACGCTGGAGTACGAAAAAACGGCCAATATCGTGCTGATCCCGATGCTGAGCGGGTACAGAGATGCGAAGACGATGAATCTGCGCATCGAGAATAACTACAGCAGGTGGTATGCGGAGCATGACATTACGCTCGACTCTGAACCCCGCAGCGCCATGTCATTCCGGAAGGTAATTTTACTCAATCAGATTGAGAGCATCTCGCTGTTCGATCCCGCCAGCGCCAGCGCGCTGGAGATGGCGCAGGCAGAAGAGAAACCGGAGTGAACGCGTTCCGTTCTGGCAGAGATCGCCACGATTAGCCATCCGAGGCTTGCCGGGCGCAGGGTTTAAAGCTCGGCGTAAGCCTCACGTTTTTCTGCCCATTTCAGCATGGCATCGAGCGCCGGGCATAATGCCTGCCCCCAGTCGGTGAGTCGATATTCTACTTTCGGCGGCACCTGAGGGTAGACCATCCGCGAAACAATTCCGTCGGATTCCAGTTGCCGAAGCTGCTGCGCCAGCATCTTCTGGGAAATACCGGGGATCAGTTTTTCGAAATCAGAGTAGCGCTGCACTTTTCCGTCGAACAGATGAAAAAGAATAATTAATTTCCAGCGGCCTTCCAGCAGCCGTAATACCTGCTCCACGCCGCTTGCGGCAGATTCCGGGCTATATAACTTACTCATAATTCAGTCACTCACTTTTTCGTGCGTACTTGTCAATTTATCAGTCTATGTTGAATATACCCGTACTGTAAATAACGGGAGTTAAAGGCTATGTCATTAGATATTCATTTCACTGGTAAGCGCGTGCTTGTTACCGCTGGAACAAAAGGGCTTGGAAAAGCAGTGGTCGGACTTTTAAAACAGCTGGGCGCAACGGTATTAACCACGGCGCGCCACGCGCCTGAGGTAAATATCGCCGATACATTCGTAGCCGCTGACCTGACGACAGTTGCAGGATGTGCCTCCGTCGTATCGGGGGTGCAGGAACAGATGGGCGGCGTCGACGTGATTGTCCATGTCGCAGGTGGTTCAACCGCACCCGGTGGCGGTTTCGCTGCGCTTGGCGAAGACGAGTGGCAGCAGGAGCTAAATCTTAACCTGTTGCCCGCTGTACGCTTAGATCGCGCCCTGCTCCCCGGCATGCTTGCGCAGGGAAACGGGGGGATTATTCACGTGACGTCTATTCAGCGCGAACTGCCGTTACCGGAATCAACCACGGGCTACGCGGCGGCGAAAGCAGCCCTCTCGACCTACAGCAAGAGCCTGTCAAAGGAAGTCTCGCCGAAGGGTGTTCGGGTCGTGCGCGTTGCACCCGGCTGGATCGAAACCGAAGCCGCGGTTGCACTGGCGGAGAGGCTGGCAGAGCAGGCAGGAACAGACTACGAAGGTGGCAAACAGATCATTATGAAGGCGTTAGGTGGAATACCACTCGGACGCCCTGCCAAACCGATTGAGGTGGCTAACCTCATCGTCTTCCTCGCGTCATCTCATGCTTCAAGTATCACAGGGACAGAATACGTGATTGATGGCGGCACCATTCCGACAGTATAACGCGGGTGCGTGATCGGCTCGGTACGAGAACTGATTAAGCGCAGGGAAATATCACTGACCGGTCAGTTTCGCTAAGCCCGTTTTTAACGCTTTTACCACCCTTTCTGGATCCATACCCATTTGCGCATGAATAATAGCGCCGTCAATGAGCATCATCATGTCATTGACGGTCTCTTCATCATTTATACCGGTGAGCGTGACGATTGTTTTCTTTGTCTCTGATTTATGGTCCCGGCATATCTCTTTTATTTCACTTTCAATATCTTCCGATTTAGCCTCTGCGCTGGCATTAATAAACGCGCAGCCATGGAACTCGGGCGAAATAAACCATTCGTAAAGCGTTTGATATATCGCCTGAGAAGGTATTTCGCCTTCGTCAAGATGTCGACGCAGCGTAGCCTCAAACCAGCCAATCCATATTTCATGCCGATAGTGTAAATAGGCGAGAATAAGTAAACTTTTACTCGGAAAATGACGATAGAAAGTCACCTTGGTCACTTTTGACGCTTTGATCAGCGTATCCACCCCCGTCGCCCTGAAGCCTGTGGAATAAAACAGATCGTGCGCCGTGAGTAATATCTTATCTCTGACGCTAATTTTAGTATCGTTGCCTGCGGGTTCTGTTTTCATTTTTTTAGTAGCCTCAAAACGGAGGTTGACAGCGTTATTTTACAGGCATAGATTACCGCAAGTAGACAGACCTGTCTACATCATATAACCCAGAGGTAATCGCAATGAACACACGTCCTCCTTTACCGCCCTTCACCCGTGAAAGCGCTATCGAAAAAGTCAGACTGGCTGAAGATGGCTGGAACAGTCGCGACCCGGCGAAAGTCGCGCTTGCCTATACGCTCGATACCAAATGGCGCAACCGCGCAGAATTCGCGACCAACCGTGAAGAAGCCCAGGCGTTTCTGGCGCGGAAATGGAAAAAAGAGCTGGGGTATCGTCTGATTAAAGAGCTCTGGGCATTTACGGATAACCGAATCGCGGTGCGCTATGCCTATGAATGGCATGATGATTCCGGAAACTGGTTCCGTTCATACGGCAATGAAAACTGGGAGTTTGAGCCGGACGGGTTAATGAAGCGCCGTTTTGCCTGCGTAAACGATATGCCGATAAAAGAATCAGAGCGACTGTTCCACTGGCCGCTGGGAAGACGTCCGGACGATCACCCCTCTCTGAGCGATCTGGGTTTATAGCTTTATTAAGAGATAGCGCACATTTCAGGCGTGGCCTCAGGACTACCCTGTGAGCGGTTTTCAGGAGGTACAAAATATGAAAAAGCTTCTGATCTGTTGTTTGTTTGGTAATACCGCAAACTCGCTCGCCAAAAAGATGCAATCTCTGGCAGAACGCGAAGGCTATCCGCTGATGATTAGCGCTGTAGGACTGGATAACTTCGCCAGTGTCGCTCCCGCTTTCGATGGTTTCCTCATCGCGCCGCACATTCAGTACAAACTCGATGAGATAAAAGAAACGGTGGGTAATACGCGTTCGATCGGCATTATTGAGAGTTTACCCTATGCGTCTCTGGACGCGAGTAAGGTGTTAAATTTCGTGAAGGAACAGATGCCTGAACTGGCTGCCTGATATATAAGGCCGCATTTTTTGCGGCCTCCTCTCACCCGCCGATTAAAACGCATCGACACAAAGCCGGCACTGTCATATAGATGCCATTGTGCGCGAAAAACAGTGATACACTTATCCCATCTGATTTATCGTCCCGTCTGAAGGGTTCATGACGAAAACGCATGTAACCAAATCACGAAATGGTCACTCGTTGTCATTCGAAGCCTGTCACGCTAAGCTTAAAAAATGACTAAAAATTTGAACGTCCCAGTTACACGTGGTCCACTTGACCACTCCGTCCGAGAGCAGATCGTCGAAGCGGCATTTGAGCACTTCGGTCACTACGGCTATGAAAAAACCACCGTGGCAGAGCTTGCTAAATCCATTGGTTTTTCAAAGGCCTACATTTATAAATTTTTTGACTCCAAACAGGCTATCGGCGAGGTGATCTGTGCTAACCGCCTGGAGCTGATCATGACCGCAGTGCATTCGGCGCTTGCCGATGCGCCATCCGCCAGCGAGAAAATACGTCGTCTCTTCAGGGCGCTCACTGAGGCAGGAAGCGAACTGTTTTTCCACGATCGTAAGCTCTACGACATCGCTGCCGTGGCCGCGCGGGAAAAATGGCCTTCAGCAGAAAGGTATTCAGAACACCTGTTAAAACTGATTGAGAGCATTATTGTTGAAGGCAGGAAGGCCGGTGAGTTCGAAAGGAAAACCCCGCTCGATGAGGCTACGCTCGCAATATATCTGGTGATGTGCCCTTTCATTAACCCCATTCAACTGCAATACAATCTCGAAACCGCGCCCACCGCAGCGATCCTTCTCCCCTCACTGATTTTAAGAAGTCTGGCTCCCTGATTTGTGACCATTGACATTATTGGTCACTAGTCAGAGAATGCGGAAACTGTCCTGTTATTTTAATAAGGGTTTCCCATGCTCAGGCTTACTTCAGCCCGTTGTCTCGTTTCACTCCTGCCGCTGGCCCTCGTGGCCTGCGGCGATAACGCGGCGAGTGACGATCCGCGCACGCACCCACCTCTCGTCAGATCCGCGTCCGTTGAATTCGCGAACGCGACGTCTCGCGCATTTACCGGCGTGGTGGTTGCCAGAACGCAAAGCGATCTCGGTTTCAGGGTTCAGGGCAAAGTCCTTGAGCGCCTTGTTGATACAGGCCAGAGCGTAAAAAAAGGCCAGCCTTTAATGCGCCTCGATCCCGTTGACCTGACGTTACAGGCGCAGGCTCAGCAGCGGACGGTGGATGCCGCCCAGGCGCGTGCAAGAAAAGCGATCGCTGACGAAACGCGCTATCGGGGCCTTGTGGCTACGGGCGCTGTGTCTGCCTCCGAGTACGACCAAATTAAAGCGGCGGCCGACACCGCCAGAGCGGAGCTTAGTGCCGCCAGGGCGCAGGCCAGCGTAGCGCAAAACGCGACGGGCTATGCCGTACTGTTGGCCGATTCAGACGGCGTGGTGATGGAGACCTTCGCTGAGCCAGGTCAGGTCGTGAGCGCGGGACAGGCAGTGATCCGCCTGGCCCGCGCGGGACAACGTGAGGCGCTGGTGCAACTTCCTGAAACCCTGCGTCCCGTCGTCGGTAGCGAAGCGCAGGCGACACGCTATGGCAACGAAAAACAGCCCGTTACCGCAACGCTTCGTCTGCTCTCTGATTCCGCCGATACCACCACCCGCACCTATGAGGCGCGGTATGTTCTGGCAGGCGCGCTGGCAGACGCGCCGCTGGGTGCGACCGTCACGCTGAACATAGGGAGTCATAATGAGAAAAACCAGGTCATGCAGGTTCCCCTTGCGTCGCTCTACGATGCGGGCAAAGGGCCTGGCGTCTGGCGGATCTCGACTCAACCCGCCAAAGTGACCTGGCAACCCGTCAAGGTGCTTAGCGTGAGCGATGATGCCGCCCAGGTAACGGGGGGCGTGACGCCCGGTGAAAAGATTGTCGCGTTAGGGGTGCATCTTCTGCATGAAGGCGAAGTGGTCCGCCTCGCTCAACAGCGCACGGAGAGTCAGCCATGAGCGAAGGACGCTTTAACCTGTCAGCGCTTGCCGTACGCGAGCGCTCGGTCACGCTGTTTTTGATTATTCTGGTGACGATTGCCGGTATTCTCTCGTTTTTTGGGCTCGGGCGTGCAGAAGATCCGCCTTTCACGGTGAAGCAGATGACCGCAATCGCCGTGTGGCCAGGCGCGACCGCGCAAGAGATCCAGGATCAGGTGGCCGAACCGCTGGAAAAACGCCTTCAGGAGCTCAAATGGTATGACCGTTCGGAAACCTATACCCGCCCCGGCATGGCCTTTATCACGCTGTCATTACAGGACAATACGCCACCTTCTGAGGTGCAGGAAGAGTTCTATCAGGCCAGAAAAAAGCTTGGGGATGAGAGCCGAAATCTCCCAGCAGGCGTAACGGGACCGATGATTAATGACGAGTTCGCCGATGTGACGTTTGCCCTCTTTGCGCTCAAAGCAAAAGGAGAGCCGCAGCGTTTGCTCGTGCGCGATGCCGAAACCATGCGCCAGCAGCTCCTGCACGTCCCCGGCGTGAAGAAAGTCAATATCATCGGGGAGCAGGCTGAGCGGATTTATATCTCCTTCTCTCACGAGCGTCTCGCGACGCTGGGGCCTGTCCCCTCAGGATATTTTCAATGCGCTGAACAATCAGAACGTATTGACGGCTGCGGGTTCAATTGAGACGCGCGGCGCGCAGATCTTTATCCGCCTCGACGGGGCTTTCGATACCCTACGGAAAATCCGCGATACGCCGTTTATTGCGCAGGGCAAAACGCTCAAGCTCTCCGACGTCGCCACGGTGGAACGAGGTTATGAAGACCCGCCTGTTCTGCAAATTCGTAACCAGCATGAACCGGCCCTGCTGCTGGGTATTGTGATGCGCGAAGGCTGGAACGGGCTGGCGCTGGGGAAAGCGCTTGATGCCGAAACGTCGAGAATCAATGACGGTCTGCCTCTGGGAATGACCCTGACGAAAGTCACCGATCAGTCCGTGAACATCCGCTCGTCGGTGGATGAGTTCATGATCAAATTCTTCGTCGCCCTGCTGGTTGTAATGGTGGTCTGTTTTGTCAGCATGGGCTGGCGCGTGGGCGTGGTCGTCGCGGCGGCGGTTCCTCTGACACTGGCCGTGGTCTTTGTGGTAATGGAAGCCAGCGGCATTAACTTTGACCGCATCACGCTCGGCTCCCTCATTCTTGCCCTGGGCTTGCTGGTTGATGATGCCATCATCGCCATCGAAATGATGGTGGTAAAAATGGAAGAAGGCTACGACAGAATCAAAGCCTCCGCCTACGCCTGGAGCCATACCGCGGCCCCGATGCTCGCCGGCACGCTGGTAACGGCCATTGGCTTTATGCCGAATGGTTTCGCCCAGTCAACGGCGGGAGAATACACCAGCAATATGTTCTGGATTGTCGGCCTGGCGCTGATTGCATCGTGGGTCGTCGCCGTGGTTTTCACTCCCTATCTCGGCGTGAAAATGCTGCCGGATATGCCCAAAGTGGAAGGAGGCCATGCCGCCATCTACGGTACGCCTCGCTATAACCGTTTTCGCCATCTCTTAACCCGCGTCATTGCCAGAAAATGGATTGTGGCGGGTTCGGTTGTCGCCATTTTTATCCTGGCGATCCTGGGCATGGGGCTGGTGAAAAAACAATTTTTCCCGACGTCGGATCGCCCCGAAGTGTTGGTTGAAGTGCAGATGCCCTACGGCACGTCAATCGAGCAGACCAGCGCCGCCGCAGCGAAAATAGAAGACTGGCTGAAAAAACAGCCAGAAGCCAACATCGTCACATCGTACATTGGTCAGGGTTCACCGCGTTTTTATCTGGCCATGGCTCCTGAGTTACCCGATCCGTCATTTGCGAAGATAGTGGTGTTGACGGATAGCCCGGCATCACGTGAGGCACTCAAGCTCCGACTACGTAAAGCGGTTGCCGAAGGCCTTGCGTCCGAAGCGCGCGTGCGCGTCACGCAGCTGGTGTTTGGTCCCTACTCTCCCTTCCCGGTCGCCTGGCGAGTCACGGGACCCGATGTCGATACGCTACGCGGCATCGCTGACAAAGTGAAAGGCGTGCTCGAGGCAAGCCCGATGATGCGGACCGTCAACACGGACTGGGGAACACGCGTACCCACACTGCATTTCACGCTCGATCAGGACCGCCTGCAGGCCACTGGTTTAACCTCGAATGCCGTTGCTCAGCAGCTGCAGTTCCTGCTGTCCGGTGTTCCCATCACGTCTGTACGAGAGGACATTCGCGCCGTTCAGGTGATTGGCCGCGCCGCAGGTGACATTCGCCTGGATCCGGCAAAAATAGCGGGCTTTACCCTGGTCGGCAATGCGGGCCAGCGCATCCCTCTGTCACAAATTGGCGATGTTGAGGTGAGAATGGAAGATCCGCTGCTGCGTCGTCGCGATCGAACGCCGACTATCACCGTGCGGGGCGATATCGACGAAACGCTTCAGCCACCGGACGTGTCTACAGCCATCATGAAACAGCTCCAGCCGATCGTGGATTCGCTGCCGCCAGGATACCGTATTGAAATGGCCGGATCGATTGAGGAATCAGGCAAAGCCACCCGAGCAATGTTGCCATTGTTCCCCATTATGATTGCCCTGACGCTACTGATCATCATTCTGCAGGTGCGTTCCATGTCGGCCATGGTCATGGTCTTTCTTACCGCGCCGCTGGGGCTTATCGGCGTGGTGCCAACCTTGCTGCTGTTTAATCAGCCGTTTGGCATCAACGCCCTCGTCGGTTTGATCGCCCTTTCGGGCATTCTGATGCGCAATACGCTGATTCTTATTGGTCAAATCGATCATAACCAGAAAGAGGGGCTCGATCCGTTCCATGCGGTTGTCGAAGCGACAGTACAGCGCGCCAGACCGGTCTTACTGACGGCGTTGGCCGCCGTTCTGGCCTTTATTCCCCTGACGCATTCCGTATTCTGGGGAACGCTCGCCTGGACGCTGATCGGCGGAACGTTAGGGGGAACCATCATTACGCTGGTCTTCCTGCCCGCGATGTATGCGATCTGGTTCAGGATCCGTCCAGAGACACAAAGCGTTCAGGCTCTGGCAGAAAGCGTGTAAACTACTATCAGTAGATAAACGATACGAGGGACATCATGGTTGTTAAGCGCTTAAGAAAAGAGGATCGCCGGGTGCAGTTGCTGGAGGTTGCTCGCGGCATTGTTCGCCAGCAAGGCACCGAGGCGCTCACCCTGGGCTATCTTGCCGAGCGGGCTAACGTGACAAAGCCTATCCCCTACGACCACTTTGGCGATCGTGAAGGCTTGCTGATGGCGCTGTACCAGGATTATAGCGATAGTCAGCTGGCGAAATTCCGCGAGACGCTGGCGTTCGACAGCAAAACGCTGGAGAAGACGATCCGCTTTTTCAGCGCTGCCTATATCGACTGCGCCATTACCGCCGGCCCGGAAACGGGTCCGATAGCCGCAGCGCTGTCCGGCTCCCGCGCGTTGCAGACGTTCCGCGAGGCGTGCGTTGCCGAATGTGCCGACTGTCTTCGCACGGCGCTTTCTCCGTTTATCGTGCTAAAAGGCGTTCAGGGTGAAGCGGTACTGACTGCCATCATCGGTGCCGCGGACGCGCTCAGTACAGCCGCGGGGAACGGGATACTCGCCCGCAACGTCGCAGAAGATATGCTCAGCGGCGCCATGTCTGGCGTTCTGGATACCTACGCCAACAGCACAAAATGATCGTTGCTGTCGGATTGACACCTAACTTACCAATAGTAATATAGGTGTCAGTTCACTCCCCTGCTGAGGTTGCTATGTCTGTTACACATGTCATCAATAATGCACTGATCGTGACGGCTCACCCTGTTGAACATTCATTATCCCATTCGCTGGCGGATCGCATTGCCGCGACGTTACGCGAGCAAGGGACGCAGGTAGAAATTGCCGATCTTCATGCTGAAGGCTTTAATCCGGCGATGACCCGCGCCGATCTCGATTTGTATCACGGCGATCCCACTGCGCTTCCCGGGGATATCCTGCGCGAGCAGCAGCGCGTTGAACGCGCAGATATGCTGGTATTTGTCTTCCCGGTGTACTGGTGGTCAGTCCCCGCACTGTTAAAAGGCTGGTTCGATCGGGTGTTGACCCTGAACTGGGCGTATAAAGTGGCCGACGATGGCCGGATTGTGGGCAATTTACGCGATGTTCCCGTCCGCCTGATTGCCACCGGCGGCAGCGATCTCACGGGGTTCGACAAACATGGCTATTCGACGGCGATTCAGACGCAGATAATCGAAGGTGTATTTGGCTTCTGCGGGTTGAAGAACGTGAAGCTTGATATCCTATATCAGGCTGATGCGGCGACGCCTGACCAAGTGGAGGATTTCCTGCAAGGGCTCGAGAGCCTGAGATGATTATGGCTATCCCGTCAGCAAAGGCGTGCCCCACAGGCTACGCGCCTTTGCTGACAGCTTCCCGTCGCTGCATCAGCCCCCTACCCAACTTGGTGGATTGAAGAAATGCGTTAAGCAACGCTATAACTAACGCGATCGTTCCGCATAGAGCGGACTGAATAAACAAAGGTCATTCCATGTATCTGTCAGTTAAGCCAACAACCACCCTCACCACCACCGACACCCTCGGCGGCGTGAGCGTATCTGTAGCGAACTACTGACAAACAGAACCTCAATCCCCGCCGGCCTGGACGGGGAAATCGCTCTCCGTTCATCCCCCTCTGAATGGAGAAAGAAAATGGTTTCATCTGACAATGCTCTCTTAATTATCGACATGCAGCACGGCCTCTTTCGTGGCCCTGTTTCCCCATGCTCCGCGGACGCCGTTCTGGCAAATATCTGCTTGTTAATCGCCCGCGCGCGACAAGCAGAGGTGCCCGTCTTTTTTGCCCGCCATATCGGACCAGACGACTCCCCCTTCTCGGAGAAAGGCCCATTAACACAGCTGATACCCGAGCTGGACGTGAAGAAGCAGGATGTTGTTTTCACAAAGCGCTATCCCAGCTGTTTTCGGGATACCGAATTGCAGCGTGAACTTAATCAGAGAGGCATCAAGCAGCTGGTCATTGTCGGGATGAAAACAGAATTTTGTGTTGATACCACATGCCGGTCCGCGCCGGAGCTGGGCTTCAGGACGGTATTGATTTCAGATGCACATACCACAATGGACAATGAACATTTATCCGCCAGCGACATTATTGGTCATCACAACAGCACGCTGGCCGGTCCGTTCGTGACGCTGTCCACTGCCAGCGACTGGCATTTTAATACGCTCGGTTGAGTTGGCGGGATCTTGTCTATCTTGTCCGGCGCGCCTTTCCGCGTGCCGGGTCACTTTACCGCTGCCATCAAAATTCAAGACCATCAAGCGACTTCTCCGAGCCGTCAGCAGTTCCAACATGTGCGGATGGCGATGGGGACGAACACAGGTAATCAGCAAGCTCTATGATATTCACACGATATCAAATCCTATATTGAGTAAAACTCACATTGACGCCCACTATTTATCGTTTTTCAACCGTTATAGCGATGAAATACCATCCATTCACCCCTGGTATAGTGCTGTCGATAGTAGATAGCGACGTTAAAACAATAAATAATAATGTGCGTATATGGAGCACCTATGACACTCGATGCTTTATTTCATTTAATGAAAATACTTTCACCGGAAATAAACACCGTGGATGAAAATATCCCTGCGCTAATTTCGCGACTGTCGTCAGAAAACCATCGTTCAGATGCGCTTTCGCCCTTTGTACATCGACTGCATCTTCTGTCTTTTGCCCAAAGCAACCCGGGTAACGCCGAAGAGTTGCTGTCAGCACACTTACCAAAAGACGATGGAACCCTTCCCCTGCTTGACTTCGCCGAATGGCCCCACGTGCGGTACGCCACGTCGGGCGAAGCGCAGACGCCTGAATCAGAAGCGTACTTCCATAAAATGACCGCGGCTGCCAATGTATTGCGCGAGGCGCTGATCGATGCAGAGCGCACAAAGGGTACGCCTGCGCTTTATATTCTGGATAAATTACTCAACCTGAATAGCGCCCTGCCGGAAAGATATAAGAAGATGGCAAATATCCCCTACGCATAAACGCATTAACTATGCGGGATATCCCGTCAGGAATATCCTGCTTAATTTAAGAAAACCGTTTTTCATCGTACTCAAGACAGACGATATCCAGAGAAGGCACTACCGGCGAGTTCAGGTTTAGCCAGGCCAGCAGACGTTCAATACTCTGTCTTCTGAGCGAATTTTTCGGCCAGACCAGGTAGTAGCCATCCCCTGTTGCAATCGCCTCCCTGAACGGTAGCGCGAGCAGGCCGCTTTTCAGCGCTTCCAGCGTGAGCCGGAGATCGGCCATCGCCACGCCGTGTCCGTGCATGGCGGCGAGACTTCCCTGCTCCAGGGTGTCAAACACAATCCCGCCGCTCATGTCGAGACCGGGAAATAGCCCCGTTCTTTTCAGCCAGCGTCGCCAGTCCCGTCTGTCCGGGGAGGGGTGAATAAGGTCGCACTGCGGCAGCTGATGCCGGGCTGATTCAAGCAAAGACGGGGTACAAACCGGAATGAGCCATTCGCTGAAGAGCAGCCTGCTTTCTGTTGACTCGCCGAAATAGCCATTACCGAGGAGGATCGCGCAATCGTAGGGCTCACGGCTGAAGTCAACGGTGTCGAAGTCCATCCAGACGCTGGCAATTTCTACTTTCGGTTTCGCATGGTTTTCACGAAACGATTTCAGGACGTTAAGAAGCCATCTCATTGTCAGGGTGCTGGGAGCCTTGAGGCGCAGAAGGTGATTTTCACTTCTGAACGCGCGGCAGGCCCACTCGATGTTAGAGAAGCTTTCGCTAAGCTGTCCGGCCAGAATACGCCCGGCCTCACTGACTTCGACTCTCGGCCCTTGCCGTTTAAACAGCTCGCAGTCGAACCACATTTCAAGCGTCCGGACATGCCTGCTGACCGCGCCCGGCGTGATATTCAGTGCCTCAGCCGCTTTGCTGAAGGAGTTCAGCCGCGCGGCAACTTCAAAGGCGCGCAAGGCATACAGTGGTGGTAAAGACATACGTTCCCTTTCTGTGAGGTTTGGCTATGCAGTTTTTGTATTATCGGCACTCTGTGACTTGTCACCCAGACCCTCGGGCGGAAACGTCAGCAGCAGCTCCCTGAGCAGGGACTCAAGCTGCGCGCGCTGCGCGTCAGATAAGCTGCTCAGCAGCGCATTTTGCGTTTGTGTATGCACGATCAGCGCCTCCTCGATAAGCTCTTGCCCGTGCGGTGTCAGGCTTACGAGGGTGCTGCGCTTATCGTCCGGATCGGCAATACGTCTGATAAGCCCTTGCTGTTCGAGATGGCTGAGCCGGTTCGTCATCGCCCCTGACGTGATCAACAACGATTTATACAGCTGCGTGGGCGAAAGGCAGTACGGCTCTCCGGCGCGACGCAGCGTGGCGAGCACGTCAAACTCCCCTTCGCGAAAACCAAACTGCGCCATGGCCTCCGCCCATTCTTTTCCCAGGTGCTTCATCAGCCGGAGCATGCGGCCAAAAATTTTCATCGACGAGGCGTCCAGCTCCGGCATGGCACGGCTCCACTGGTCGACGACGAAGTCTACATGGTCTTTCATTTTCACCCCTGTTGGCATGGGTATTTATCCTGTTGTGCGGTACATCTTACGCAAAAACGTATTTTATCTTAACGTTAAGATAAATGCTCGCGGCAATTTGCCCGAGCCATTCACAACTGAAAAGGATTCCCTGTTGAAACGCACGTCGCCATCACTCTTCGCCGTTATCGCTTTTATCGTCGGGCTGAACCTGCGCCCTATTCTGGCTTCTGTCGGACCGTTGTTTTCCGTACTTCAGCGCGAAGCAGGGCTAACGGCTACGCAATTCAGCCTGCTGACTACCCTGCCTGTCGCGATGATGGGACTGGCCGCCTTATGTGGACCCTGGCTTTTAGCCAGAGTCGGCGCCGTACGGGGAATTATGTTAGGGCTCCTCATCCTGCTTGTGGCCTGTTTTTTGCGCGGTTTTAGCGCCTCATCAGCGAATCTTATGGGCACCGCGTTACTGGGCGGGGCCAGCATAGGCACGATCCAGGCGTTAATGCCTGCCCTGATTAAAAAGGAATATACGCAAACGGCCAGCACAGTGATGTCGCTATTCAGCACGGGCATTATGGCCGGTGCGGCAGTCGCCGCCGCCAGCGCCGAGCCGTTGTTTTCATGGCTCACGCTAAAACCCGCGCTGGCCATAGCCGGGCTGTTAGCGCTGCTGGCGCTGATACTGTGGTTGACTCTGGTTAAGCACCCACAAGGGGAAAAAACAGCACACGAAACCGTTCCGCTCTCGTCCTCTCGCACGGGGCTACTGTTGCTCTTTTTCGGCGTGGGAACAGGAGCCTATACGCTGGTATTGGCCTGGCTGCCTCCTCTCTATATTCAGGCGGGATGGTCCGCACGCAGCAGCGGCTACATGCTGGCCTGGCTGACGTTAACCGAGGTTGTCGCTGGGTTTGCCGTCTCCGCGCTGATCGGTAAATTCCCCGACCGTCGCGTGCCGCTGATCGCCGTATTATTGCTGCTGCTGGCGGGATTACTGTGTCTGGTCTTTTCGCCGGGTACAACGCCGGTGTTATCCACGTTGCTGCTTGGCACTGGGATCGGCGCCCTCTTCCCGCTGTCGCTCATCGTTACGTTCGATCATGCGAGAACGCCCGCCCAGGCCGGGAAGTTACTGTCTAACGTTCAGGGAGGAGGATACCTGATCGCCGCGCTGATGCCGCTAATTGCGGGGATCGTTCGCGACAGTTCGGTCTCGCTGACCAGCGCATGGCTGATCATGAGTGCGGGAGTCGTGCTGCTGATCGTCATCGCGCTGAATTTTAAGCCCGTCGTGGACGTGCAGGCACGATGAATGCGTTACCAGAATTGAGAGTCGTATTTCAGCCGGCCGTAGGATACATTCAGGGTCAATTTCACCTCATTCAGGAGTGGCTATGACGCAGACGTTACCGGATATTGATGTCTTATTTGTCGCCGGGTTCGGGCCCATTTCGCGGGATACGGAGTCCAGCACCGCGTTTTATGTCCAGACACTCGGCCTTCCGCTGAAGCCGATGGAGGGGAATAGCGATTACCTGCTCACTGAAGAGGGCCAGCTGGAAGGCGTGAAGCATTTCGCCGTCTGGCCGCTTGCGCAGGCGGCAACGTCCTGCTTTGGAGAAGAACAGTGGCCAGTTGAGCACCCGATACCGCAGGGCTGGGTTGAATACGAGGTTCAGGATCTTGACTCGGCTACCCGCGTTCTGAGCGAAAAAGGCTATCGGTTGCTGGTGGCTAACCGTATGGAACCATGGGGTCAAACCGTCACTCGTCTGCTCAGCCCGGAGGGCCTGCTGACAGGACTCACGATCACGCCGTGGCTGCGGGGGTAAAGGAGATATTGTTTCAGAATCGCACACCACAGTGAATAGCAACGTTTTATCTGCTGCTGACTTTTATTTCGCATTGAGCCAGTAGTGATTTAAATATTAGCGGCCGCCTCCTTCAGGCGGCCCAAAGTTAAATATCGCCCCTTACGTCAAATTATAAATAATTACCAAAACTGGCAGTTGATTCTTATTTGTATGACTTTTAATATTTCCCTGCAACTCATTGATTAATTTGTTTTAGGGAAATAAAAATGACAAGAAATATTGTTGCGGGAATGATGATGGCCGCGTTTTCAGGGGCAGTATATGCAGGCACCGCACAAGTCACACCGAATTTTTCACCGGAAAGTTTAACGGTTTCAGCCTCTGCCGGGATGCTGAGCGGAAAATCCCACGAGATGGTTTATGACGAAGTCACCGGAAGAAAAATTAGCCAACTGGACTGGAAAATAAAAAATGTCGCAATTCTGAAAGGCGATATTTCCTGGGATGCATACTCATTTTTGACGCTGAACGCCCGCGGCTGGACCTCTCTGGCATCAGGCTCAGGTCATATGGACGACTATGACTGGATGAATGCAAAACAATCCTCCTGGACAGATCATTCAAGCCATCCTTCGACGAATATTAACTATGCCAATGAATACGATCTCAATGTAAAAGGCTGGATCTTCCAGGGCGATAACTATAAAGCGGGCGTCACCGGTGGTTATCAGGAAACCCGTTTCAGCTGGACGGCGACCGGGGGTTCTTACAATTACGACAATGGTGCTTATCAGGGTAATTTCCCGGCAGGCGAACGCGGGATTGGTTATAGCCAGCGCTTCTCTATGCCGTATATTGGCCTTGCAGGACAGTACCGCTTTAATGACTTTGAATTTAATGCCCTGTTTAAATTCAGTGACTGGGTCCGCGCGCATGATAACGACGAGCACTACATGCGCGATTTAACCTTCCGCGAGAAGACAACGGATTCCCGTTATTATGGCGCATCCGTTGATGCCGGATATTATGTGACTCCACACGCCAAAGTTTTTGCTGAATTTACCTATAGCAGTTACGAAGAAGGTAAAGGCGGTACGCAGATTATTGATACCAATACTGGTGATTCCGGTTCTATTGGCGGGGACGCTGCGGGTATTTCTAACCACAACTATACCATTACAGCGGGTCTGCAATATCGCTTCTAATCCAGACGTTAAAGCAGACCAGACCCCTCACGGGGCCTGAGATTGATGACAAACCCCGCCATCAATATTTTAACCGTCTTTTTGCCGGGTGGCGCTGCGCTTACCCGGCCTACATTTCGCACCGGGTGAAACTCACAAATCGCACGGTGTCAGCAGTCTGTGGCCCCTTAAAATCCATCAGGCTGCTAAAAACGAAGTTTCTTAGCTTTCCAGGGCAGCCAGAATCGCTGCTTCCATTTTCTCGGGCTTTGTCATCGGTGCAAAGCGCCTGAGAGGTTCCCCGTTGCGTCCGATCAGGAACTTCGTAAAGTTCCACTTAATTCGCCCGCCCAGCACGCCGGGCAGTTCGTTTTTCAGATAACGAAACAGCGGGTGCGCTGCGCTACCGTTAACCTCGACTTTCTCGAACATCGGGAAGCTCACGCCGTAGTTAATGTGACAAGTCTTTGAGATTTCATCAGCGCCGCCGGGTTCCTGTTTACCGAACTGGTTGCAGGGGAAGCCAAGCACCACTAAACCTTGTTCGGCGTATTTCTTATATAGCGCTTCGAGGCCGGCGTACTGTGGCGTAAAACCACACTGGCTGGCGGTATTCACGACCAAAACCACTTTTCCCGCATAGTCGGCCATTGAGACAAGGTGACCATCCAGACGGGTGGCGGTAAGCTGATGAAAATGAGTCATACTGGCGTCCCCGCCGACTTTGGCCTTAAATTCTCATCAAACGCCAGCCGTTTCCGCTCAGGCTCAGCCTCGCGCAGTGGCTCCACCTGATGCATGGTCAACTTGCAGCGTTCCACCAGCACCTGATACTCCCGCGTGCCCTGCTGCTTCCATGCCAGCTCCTGCTCGCTCAGTTCACGAATCGCTTTGGCCGGGCAGCCGATAATCAAATGGTTGGCGGGCATCTCCGCTTTCGCCTTCACGAACGCCGCCGCGCCGACGATGCTGTTTTCACCGATGACCGCGCCGTCCATCACCACCGCGTTCATGCCCACTAGCGCATTGCGGCGGATAATGCAGCCGTGCAGAATGGCGCTGTGGCCGATATGCCCGTCCTCTTCCACCACCGTGTCCTGCTCCGGGAAGCCATGCATCACGCAGTTATCCTGAATGTTGGCACCGTCTTTCACCACGATACGGCCAAAATCACCGCGCAGGCTGGCGTTAGGGCCAACATAAACCCCTTTGCCCAGAATCACGTCCCCAATCAGCACCGCCGTCGGGTGAACATAGCTCTCGTCCGGCACCACCGGCGTCAGACCGTCAATTTGATAAACAGGCATACCCTCTCCTTACGCAGTATTCAGACCACCAAAACGTTGATAGTAAAGCGTGCCGGGCACGGGCAATTCCCCAACCGAGGTTTCGCCTTTTTCGCTGACAAACGCCAGCGCCCCCGGCGCGACGCGCTGGTAGATATTGATGCAAAGCTGTCGGGCGCTTTGACCCGCCCAGTGCGCGGGCAGTAACTCTTCCGGCAATAGCGGGTCTTTCAGCACCACACGACGATAAAAGTGAATCAGCAGCAGTTGGATCTGGAAGCAGCGTTCCGGCGTCAGATCCTCCGGCGCGGCCTCTTTCAGCAGCGGCAGCAGCGGGCGGAACGAGCTGATAAACGCCTCGTACATCGCGTTTTGTTCGGTTAACTGCCAGCACTCTTCTACCCGCGAACGCAGCGCGGCACGGGAGAGCGCCAGCGGCGAGTGGGCTTCAAAGAAAATCACGTTTTCCGCCACGCCGGCATCATGCAGTAGCGATTGTACGTCGGCCAGATGTTGTGACGGCGAGGCCATCAGGCTCGGTGCCAGCGTGCCAAACCCCTGCCAGATCAGCTGTTTTTTGACGTCGGCAAGGGTGGTTTTATCCAGCCCTTCGGAAAGCAGCAATAACCATTTGCCGTCCCAGGCGGGCAGTTCCGCGCGGTAGATCTTATTCTCCGCGCGACGCGTCAGACGCAGCCCTTTATCGCTCAGGCGGTAAAAGCTGCGACGCCCGATGCGGGAAACGTCCAGCCAGCCCTCTTTGTTGAGGCGAAACAGCGCGGTGCGCACGAAGCGCTCGCCAAACCCCATGCCTTCCAGCAGGGCGGCCAGGCTGCCGAGCCAAATCTCACCGCCGCGATGGGAAAGCGCGTCACCGTATAACGAGGAGATAAGCGAGGTCCCGCTGACGGGAACGGAGCTGACCGCGTGCTGGATAAAGGCGTCGAGTTTATTCATGTGATTCATTCTGTTGTAATTTTTGTCCTGGATGAATCATAGCATAGGAATCTGGGATCGACCCTCACCCTAACCCTCTCCCAAAGGGAGAGAGAACGCAATACACCCTCTCCCTTTGGGAGAGGGCTGGGGTGAGGGAAACTCAACCGTTGGCCGCAACTTTACGCAAATCAAAAACCCGGCAGGCTTTCCCCTCCGAGCGCGGGATGCTGCCGCAGTTCACGATCGTCACGTCGGTGGAAATCCCCACCATCGACTTAATGCGGTGGCGAAGCTGGTGACACACCTGGCAACGCTGCTCGTGCGTCAGGATTAAGCTGCTCTCTTTTAGCTCGACCTTCACCGAAAGTGAATCAAGATGCCCGCGGCGGTTCACCTCCAGCTGGTAGTGCGGAGAAAGGTGCTCGAACTTCACGATCTCCTCTTCCAGCTGCGACGGGAAGACGTTGACGCCGCGGATGATCAGCATATCGTCACTGCGACCGCTGATCCGGTCCATACGACGCATGCTGCGCGCGGTTGCCGGGAGCAGACGCGTCAGGTCGCGGGTGCGGTAGCGGATCACCGGCAGCGCCTCTTTGGTCAGGGTGGTGAACAGCAGTTCGCCCTGCTGACCGTCATCCAGCGGCGTGCCGTCGTTCGGGTTGACGATCTCCGGGTAGAAGTGATCTTCCCAGATGGTTGGCCCGTCGGCAGTTTCGATACACTCCATCGCCACGCCCGGTCCCATCACTTCGGAAAGGCCATAAATGTCCAGCGCCGTAATGCCTAAGCGCTTTTCAATTTCGCGACGCATGGCCTGCGTCCAGGGCTCGGCACCGAAGACGCCCACGCGCAGGGAACAGCCGCTGGCATCGCCGCCCATCTGGCGCTCCAGCTCTTCAATCAGGTTGAGGCAGTAGGATGGCGTCACCATGATCATGTCCGGCTGGAAATCACGAATCAGCTGCGCCTGTTTCTCCGTCTGACCGCCGGACATCGGGATCACCGTCGCCCCTAAACGCTCGGCGCCGTAGTGCGCCCCCAGCCCACCGGTAAACAGGCCATAGCCATACGCCACGTGAATTTTGTCCTTCGCGCTGCCGCCCGCGGCACGCAGGGAGCGGGCCACCAGATTGGCCCAGTTGTCGATATCGCCCTGCGTGTAGCCCACCACGGTCGGTTTGCCGGTGGTGCCGGATGATGCATGAATGCGCACCACCTGCTCCATCGGCACGGCAAAGGTATCGAACGGATAGTTATCCCGCAGGTCCTGCTTGGTGGTGCACGGGAATTTGCGGATATCCGCCAGCTCGTTGAAATCGTCAGGGTGAACGCCCGCGGCGTCAAACTTGCGTTTGTACATCGGCACGTTGTTGTAGGCGTGATGCAGCGTCCATTTCAGACGCGCGGTCTGCAGCGCCTGTAGCTCGTCAAGGGAGGCCGTTTCAATCGGATCAAGCTTTGTTGTATTTGTCATTGTAGGGTACTCACATTGTTTTTATGCTCAAACACGCTCAAGGATCATGGCAATGCCCTGACCCACACCGATGCACATCGTACACAGCGCGTAGCGCCCGCCGCGACGGTGCAGTTCGTTACTCGCGGCCAGCGCCAGTCTGGCACCGCTCATTCCCAGCGGGTGGCCCAGCGCAATCGCGCCACCGTTCGGGTTGACGTGCGCGGCATCATCCGACAGGCCTAGCTGACGCAGCACGCCCAGCGCCTGCGAGGCGAACGCTTCGTTAAGCTCGATCACGTCCATATCGTTAATACTGAGTCCGGCGCGCTCCAGCACCTTGCGGGTGGCGGGTACCGGGCCGAGCCCCATCAGACGTGGCTCCACGCCCGCCGTTGCCATCGCCACGATCCGCGTGCGCGGGACTAACCCCTGCGCCAGCGCCATCTTCTCGCTGGCGACGATCAGCGCCGCCGCGCCGTCGTTGACGCCGGAGGCATTTCCCGCCGTAACCACCCCGTTCTTACGGAACGGCGTTTTCAGACCGGCAAGCTGCTCAAGCGTGGTGTCCGCGCGCGGGTGTTCATCCACGTTAAACTCGGTGACCGCCCCTTTTTTGCCCGGCACCCGCACCGGCACAATCTCCTGCGCCAGAATACCGTTCTGCTGCGCCTGCGCGGTACGCTGCTGGCTGCGCAGCGCGAACGCGTCCTGATCGGCACGGCTGATATTTAACAATTCAGCTACATTCTCTGCCGTTTCCGGCATACTGTCAGTTCCGAATTGCTGATGCATGAGCGGATTCACAAATCGCCAGCCGATGGTGGTATCAAAGATCTCCGCCTGACGCTGAAACGCGGCGGTGGCTTTGCCCATCACAAACGGCGCGCGGGACATCGACTCCACGCCGCCCGCGATCAGCAGGTCGCCATCGCCCGCCTTAATGGCGCGGGCCGCAAAACCAATCGCGTCCAGCCCCGATCCGCACAGGCGGTTAAGGGTGGTTCCGGAAACCGTCTGCGGCAGTCCGGCCAGCAGGGACGACATGCGCGCGACGTTGCGGTTATCTTCCCCCGCCTGGTTGGCGCAGCCGAAAATCACATCGTCAATCCGCTCGAGGTCGAGCTGGGGATAGCGGTCCAGCAGCGCGCGCAGCGGCACGGCGCCGAGATCGTCGGTTCTTACCGCAGAAAGCGCGCCGCCGTAGCGCCCCACAGGGGTTCGAACGCCATCACAAATAAATGCATTACGCATCTGTCTCTCCTGTCACGCTGCCGCCGATGCGGTGAGATTTCCCGCGAAAAAGGGCGACGGTTTTCTGTTGTTGATTCTGAATTTCAATGTCATACACGCCGGTCAGCTTGCCCTGATGCATCACCCGCGCGGTGGCGGTGAGCGTGTCCCCGGCAAAGCCCGGACGCAGAAAATCAATCGAGCAGCCGGAGGCGACCGCCGCCAGCCCCTGGCTGTTGCAGGCGTAGGCAAAGGCGGTGTCTGCCAGGGAAAACAGCTGCCCGCCGTGGCAGGTTTGGTGGCCATTGAGCATCTGCGGGGTGATGGTCATGGTCACCACCGCATAGCCATCGTCCATGTCGACAATGTCCATCCCCATCGCCTGCGCGCAGGCGTCCCGTTCGTACATCGCGCGGGCGTTATGCCAGGCGTTAAGACTCATAGCTACTCTCCAGAAGCGCGCGTTGGCGCAGCAGTGAACAGGGGCGATAGCGCTCTTCGCCGTAATGACGCTGCAGGTTCTCCAGCAGCGTCAGCAACCGCTGCCAGCCCAGACGCTCGCCCCAGGCGATCGGCCCGCTCGGGTAGTTCACGCCCAGGCGCATGGCGGTATCGATGTCCTTCTCGCTGGCGACCCCTTTTTGCAGGGCATCCAGCGCTTCGTTGGCAATCATTGCCAGCGTCCGCCAGACCAACAGGCCGGGATAATCGGCAATTTGCACCACTCGGTTACCCTGCTGTTGCAGGTAGCGGATGGCTTTTTGCGTCGCGGTATGCGGGTTGCTTGCCGCCGCGGCAATCACCGCCACATCACGTTCAATGCGGTCGACCATCACCACCGGGCCGTTGAGGCGCAGCGCCAGCGCCTGAGCGGTTTCCCCCTGCGTTTCAATCAGATACACATCATCAATTTCGGTGACACCGTCACGTCTTTTTTCAACGCGCATCGGGCTGTAGCTGTCGTTCACGGCTGCCACCCATCGCACCTCGGGTTTATCACCCTGCCAGTTGTAGACGCCCTTCCCGCTCTTTTTGCCCAGCCGCCCTGCCAGCACCAGCTCCTGCTGGACCAGCGAAGGCAGAAAACGACGCTCCTGCCAGAAGGCGTTAAATACCGAGCAGGTCACCGCAAAGTTCACGTCCTGACCAATCATGTCGGTCAGCTCCAGCGGCCCCATCGGGAAACCGCCGCCTTCGCGCAGGGCGGCATCAATCACCTCCGGCGGGGCGACCTGCTCTTCCAGCGCGCGCCAGGCTTCGGAATAGAACGGACGGGCGACGCGGTTGACGATGAACCCCGGCGTTGACTGGCAGCGAACGGGCTGTTTGCCCCAGTTCAGCGCCAGCTCGCACAGCGCGTCGGCCACTTCCGGAGAGGTCGCCAGCCCGCTGACCACCTCCACCAGCTTCATCACCGGTGCCGGGTTAAAGAAATGCAGCCCTGCGACGCGCTCCGGATGGTGGATGTCCGCCGCAATCGCCGTGACGGAGATAGAGGAGGTGTTACTGGTCAACAGCGTCTGCGGCGGGCAGACTTCCGCCAGTTTCGCAAACAGCGTTTTTTTGACGTCAAGGCGTTCGGAGGCCGCCTCAATAACCAAATCTGCCGATGCCAGCGCATCGATATCCGTCACCGGAACCAGTCGGGCGAGGATCTGTCCGCTCGCGTCCGCAGAAAGCTTTCCGCGCGTTACCCGAGACGCGAGGCGTTGACGAATGCCGTCAATCGCGCGGGAAATGGCGTCGGCAGAAATGTCATAAATCAGAACCTGATGACCGTGGCTTGCCGCCACTTCGGCAATGCCTGCGCCCATCGTGCCGCTGCCAATCACGGCGACAGTCCGTATGTTCAGCATCTTATTTCCCCGTAAAGTTCGGCGCGCGCTTCGCCAGGAAGGCGCTGACGCCCTCGCGGTAATCGTCGCTGCGTCCGGCCAGGCGCTGATAGTCGCGCTCCAGATCGAGCTGGGCGTCCAGGGTATTGGTTTCTGCGGCATTGATGGCCTGCTTGATCAGCCCCAGCCCGAAGGTCGGTTGAGACGCAAAATGCAGCGCCATCTGCTGCGCCGTAGCGGAGAGCTGGTCATCATCCACCACCTGCCAGATCATTCCCCACGCCTGCGCCTGTTCGGCGCTAAGTTTGTCGCCGAGCAACGCCAGCCCCATGGCGCGGGCGCGTCCGGCCACGCGCGGCAGCAGCCATGTACCGCCGCAGTCCGGCACCAGACCGAGCTTGCTGAAGGCCATCACGAAGTTGGCCGAACGGGCGGCAATGACCATGTCACACCCCAGCGCCAGCGTGGCCCCCGCACCGGCAGCCACGCCGTTAACGGCACAAATGACCGGCTTCGGCAGCTTTGCCAGGCGGCGCACCAGCGGGTTATAGAAGGTTTCAACGGACATCCCAAGATCCGGTGCCGGACCGTTGGGGTCGACGTTTCGGTCATTCAGATCCTGACCGGCGCAAAAGCCGCGTCCGGCTCCGGTGATCAGCAGACAGCGAACGGTGTCATCCCGCTCGGCCTGTTTCAGGCACTCGGCAAGCTGCTGGTGCATCACGTCGTTAAAGCTGTTCAGACGCTCCGGACGGTTCAGCGTAATGGTCATTACGCCCTGCTCAACATGACTGAGAATACATTCCACAATTAGCGTCCTTTAAAGTCGGGGGTGCGTTTTTGTAAGAAGGCGTCGATGCCTTCCCGGCGGTCCTCGGTGGCAGAAAGCAGCGTAAACAGCTGGCGCTCCTGCGCGAGCCCGGCCTGGAGCGGCACCTCCTGAGACTGGCGCAGCGCCTGTTTCGCCGCCTGCAGCGCCAGCGGAGAGTGGCGCGCCATCAGCGCCGCCTGCTTCAGGGCATACTCCAGCGTCAGCGCTGCCGGGAAAACGTCGCTGACCAGCCCCGCGCTCAGCGCCTGCTGCGCGGAGATGCTCTCTCCGGTCAGCACCATTTTGCTGGCAAGGGATTTACCAACGCTGCGAATCAGACGCTGGGTGCCGCCCGCGCCGGGCATGATGCCCAGCGTAATTTCCGGCAGGCCAAAGCGGGCGTTATCGCCAGCAATGATCACGTCGCACAGCAGCGCCAGCTCGCAGCCTGCGCCCAGCGCGAAGCCGTTCACGGCGGCAATCAGTGGTTTAGGAAAAGCGTTAATCCGCGCCCAAAGCAGCGGGCGGATATCGTTCAGCGTGGCGGGCAGGTCTTTCTCCGCCATTTCGTTGAGATCGGCCCCGGCGGCAAAGCAGCGCTCGCTGCCGTAAATTACGCAGACGGCGATGTCGGCATCCACGGCGGCGGCCTCAAGCTGCTCAGCAATCTGCGTCAACAGCGCATTGTTGAGGGCGTTGCGCGCCGCCGGACGGTTGAGCGTCAGCTGCAGCACGCGGCCATGGCGGGTAACAATCAGTTCGCTCATGCCATCCCCTTCGCGTCGAAGTCGACAATCACGTCGGCGGTTAACGGCAGCGACTGGCAGCTCAGCACGTATCCGGCAGCCAGCTCGTCCGGCTCCAGGCTGTAGTTGGTCGCCATGTCCACCTTCCCGCGCAGCACTTTGCATTTACAGGTGGCGCACACGCCCCCCTTGCAGGCATACGGAAGATCCGCCCCCTGACGCAGGGCGGCATCAAGGATGCTTTCGTCGTCCGCCGTCAGGGTAATTTCACGGTCGCGCCCGTCCTGGCGCACGGTCACTTTCTGCCCTTCCGCCTGCACTTGCACCGCGCGTTTAGCGGTGGTTCCCGGGGTGTTAAAGCGCTCCAGGTGAATCGCTTTGTCCGGCATCCCCAGCGCCTTCAGCGCGGCTTCGGCGTCGTCCATCATCGCCGACGGGCCGCAGATAAACACCTCGTCGTACTGGCGGAAGTTGATCAGGGTTTTCGCCAGCGCCTGCAGCTTTTCCCCGTCGATGCGGCCGTAGAGCAGATCGCTGTCCAGCCGCTCCTGGCTGAAGATGGAGACCAGCTGCAGCCGCTGCGGGTATTTGTCCTTCAGGTCCGCCAGCGACTGGCGGAACATCATGCTTTGGCTGCTGCGGTTGCCGTAGATCAGGGTGAACTGGCTGTTGGGTTCGGTCGCCAGCGTCGCAGAGATAATCGCCAGCATCGGGGTGATCCCGGAGCCTGCTGCAATGGCCAGGTAGTGGCCTTCGCGTTCGGCCCGCGGCTGGTAGCCAAACTGCCCCTGAGGAACCATCACCTCCAGCGCCATACCCGCTTTGATCTCATCCCGGGCATAGCGGGAAAAACGCCCGCCGTCGATGGCTTTGACCGCCACGCTGATCTCACCCGGCGCGGTACTCCGGCAGATGGAGTAGCAGCGGCGCAGCTCGTCCCCGTCAAGCTTCGTTTTTAACGTCAGGTGCTGGCCGGGACGGAAGCGGTAGGCGTCCTGCAAATCGTTTGGCACGGCGAAGGTAATCGTCACCGCGTCGCGGGTTTCGGGTTCCACTTTTGCCACTGTTAATGAATGAAACGTTGTCATGGCAACCTCAAATACATTTGAAATAGTCGAAGGGCTCACGGCAGGTGTTGCAGCGGTAGAGCGCTTTGCAGGCCGTCGAACCAAATTCACTGATAAGCGAGGTGTCGGTGCTGGCGCAGCGCGGGCAGCTCACCTCCAAAGGCGCGTGCGCGTGACAGCTATGCCCCACGGGCGGGCTGATGCCGTACGCCCGCAGGCGCTCACGCGCGTCGGCGGTCATCCAGTCGGTGGTCCAGGCGGGTTCAAGCTGGAGCACAATATGCACCGGGGTAAAGCCGTGCGCGGTCATCGCGTCGCGGATCGCCCCTAGCAGGTGTTCCGTGGCCGGACAGCCCGAGTAGGTGGGCGTGAAGCCGATAACCCAGCCTTCACCCTGCGCCTTCACGCTGCGCACCATGCCTAAATCGGTGATGGTTAATACCGGCACTTCCGGGTCCGGGATCTGGCTTAACAGCGACCAGATCTGAGGAATTTGCGCAGGCGCGATGTCTACGAGGCGTTGCATAGCGTTCTCCTTTACCACTGCTGGCCGGGGTACGCGCGCTGGAGATACTGCATTTCCGCCAGCATCGGGCCCAGATGTTCGGTGTGCAGCCCCCTCTTGCCCCCGGTGCGGTACGCCACCTCTTCGGGCACCTGCAGGCAGGCTTCATTCAGACCGGCAAAGACTTCGCTTTCCCACGGCTGACGCAGGAGGCGCGGGTCAACCGCCACGCCGGCGTCAATCAATTCCAGCTCAACGTCATCCGCCTCAAACAGCTCCGCCGTAAAACGCCACAGGCTGTCGACAGCCTGCTGCATCTTTTGCGCGGACGTTTCGGTCCCGTCGCCCAGACGCACCAGCCAGCCGCGGCTGAAGCGCAGGTGGTAGCGCGCCTCTTTAATCGCTTTAGCGGCTATGGCGGCAAGCTGATCGTCGCTGCTTTGGGTTAGCCGTTCGTACAGCGCCACGTTCCAGGCATCCATCAGGTACTGCCGGGCAAGGGTGTCGGCGAAGCTGCCGTTCGGCTGCTCCACCAGCAGGACGTTGCGGAACTGGCGCTCGTCGCGGCCAAACGCCAGGGTGTCTTCATCGCCCTGGCCTTCCCGCTCCGCGGCATAGGTCAGGAAATTGCGCGCCTGGCCCAGCAGGTCGAGACCGATATTGGCGAGCGCGAGGTCAATTTCCAGCTCCGGCGCGTGGCCGCACCAGGCTCCCAGACGCTGGGAAAGCACCAAACCGTTGTCGCCCAGACGCAGGGCATAGGCAGTCACTGAATTCATTCTTTGCCTCACATATGCTCGATGCCGTCAGGGATGGTGTAGAACGTCGGGTGGCGGTAAACCTTGCTTTCCGCCGGGTCGAAGAACTCACCGCTCTCTTCCGGCTGGGAGGCGACAATCTCGCTCGCCTTAACCACCCAGATAGAACACCCTTCGCTGCGGCGGGTGTAGGCGTCACGCGCATTTTCCAGCGCCATGCGATCGTCGGCGGCATGCAGGCTGCCCACGTGACGGTGGGACAACCCTTGTTTGCTGCGTACGAACACTTCGTACAGCGGCCAGTAGACATTGCTCATGGTTATTTCCTCTTATGCGGCCTGACGGGCGCGCTGTTTTTCCGCGTGCGCCAGTGCGGCTTCGCGCACCCACGCCCCCTCTTCCCAGGCTTTTCGTTTCGCGGTCAGGCGTTCGTGGTTGCAGATGCCGCGCCCGTTAATGACCTCTTCAAACTCCTGCCAGTCGATCTCGCCGAAGCGGTAGTGGCCGCTCTCTTCATCCAAACGCAGGTCGGGATCCGGCACCGTCATGCCCAGCATCTCCACCTGCGGCACCGTGTTATCGACAAAGCGCTGGCGAAGTTCGTCATTGCCGAAGCGTTTGATTTTCCAGGCCAGGCTGCGGGCGCTGTTCGGCGAGTTGTCGTCGTTCGGCCCGAACATCATCAGCGCGGGCCACCAGAAGCGGTTGATGGCGTCCTGGAGCATCTGGCGCTGGGCCTCGCTTCCCTGCGCCAGCGCCATGCAGGCTTCAAAGCCCTGACGCTGGTGGAAGCTCTCTTCTTTACAGATTTTCACCATCGCCCGGGCATATGGACCGTAGGAAGTGCGGCACAGGGCCACCTGGTTGACGATGGCGGCACCATCTACCAGCCAGCCGATCACGCCGATGTCGGCCCAGCTCAGGGTTGGATAGTTGAAGATGGAGGAGTATTTCATCCTGCCGTCGAGCATCTTCTGGTAGATGTCTTCCCGCGCGCAGCCCAGCGTTTCCGCCGCGCTGTAGAGGTAGAGCCCGTGCCCGGCTTCGTCCTGCACTTTCGCCAGCAGGATCGCTTTCCGGCGCAGCGTCGGCGCGCGGGTGATCCAGTTCCCTTCGGGCAGCATGCCGACAATTTCGGAGTGCGCATGCTGACCAATCTGGCGGATCAACGTCTTACGGTAGGCGTCAGGCATCCAGTCCTGAGGCTCAATCGCCGTCTCCTGCGCTATGCGCTGCTCAAACCGTTGTTCTTGCGTCACGTCATCACCTTTATGATTCGTTAGTTTGCAAATTAAAGCGTAATGTTGAATCACTTTATTTTTTAAAAGTTACACAAAGGTTAAATATAACCCCAAGAATTGTTTCCTGGTTTTGTGATGTTGCTCGCAAGGCTTTTACTCTGCGCCCTCTTCACAGACGCTTTGCCCGCTGAAATTCATCAGACCGGATCACAATGTTAACAATTCATTAAAACTCGGCTTGATTTTTATGATTCACGATCAAACTATTAATAGTGAAATCACGAAACATTTGGAGATAAGCGATGCAGCAGTTAGCCAGCTTCGTGTCCGGTACCTGGCAGTCTGGCCGGGGCCGCGAACGCACTATTTATCACGCCATCAGTGGCGAAGCGCTTTGGAGCGTGACCAGCGAAGGGCTGGACATGGCAGACGCCCGTCGCTATGCGATTGAGCGCGGCGGTGAAGCGCTTCACGAGATGACCTTTATCGAACGGGCGGCCATGCTGAAGGCGGTGGCAAAGCACCTGCTTGGCGAGAAAGAGAGGTTCTATGCCCTGTCAGCCCAGACGGGGGCGACGAAGGCGGACAGCTGGGTTGATATTGAAGGCGGCATCGGCACCCTCTTCACCTACGCCAGCCTGGGCAGCCGCGAGCTGCCGGACGACACGCTGTGGCCGGAAGATGAGTTAATCCCGCTGTCGAAAGAAGGCGGCTTTGCGGCGCGCCACGTCCTGACCTCGAAATCCGGCGTGGCGGTGCACATCAACGCCTTTAACTTCCCCTGCTGGGGGATGCTGGAAAAGCTGGCGCCGACCTGGCTTGCCGGGATGCCCGCCATTATCAAACCCGCTACCGCCACCGCACAGGTAACGCAGGCGATGGTGAAATCCATCGTGGAAAGCGGACTGGTGCCGGATGGCGCCATCAGCCTGATCTGCGGCGGCGCGGGTGACCTGCTGAATCAGCTCGACAGCCAGGACGTGGTGACCTTTACCGGCTCCGCCAGCACCGGGCAAAGCCTGCGCGTGCACCCGAATATTGTGGCGAATTCCATTCCCTTCACCATGGAGGCGGACTCCCTGAACTGCTGCGTGCTGGGGGAAGACGTCACGCCGGAACAGCCGGAGTTTGCCCTGTTCATCCGGGAAGTCGTCCGTGAGATGACCGCCAAGGCCGGGCAGAAATGTACGGCCATTCGCCGGATTATCGTCCCACAAAACCAGATTGACGCCGTGAGCCAGGCGCTGATTGCCCGCCTGGAAAAGGTGGTGGTGGGCGACCCGGCGCAGGAAGGGGTGAAGATGGGCGCGCTGGTCAATGCCGAACAGCGTGCGGACGTGCAGGAGAAAGTGGAGCAGTTGCTCGCCGCAGGCTGCCAGATCCGACTGGGCGGCAAAGCGGATTTGCAGGCCGCGGGCGCGTTCTTCCCACCGACCCTGCTGTTCTGCCCGCAGCCGGATGAAATCCCTGCCGTCCACGCGACGGAAGCCTTCGGCCCGGTTGCAACGCTGATGCCGTATCGCAATGCACGCCACGCGATGCAGCTTGCCCGCGCGGGCGGCGGCAGCCTGGCGGGTACGCTGGTCACCGCAGACCTGGACATTGCCCGCCAGTTTATTGCCGGTGCGGCGCGCGCCCACGGGCGTATTCTGATCCTTAACGAGGAATCATCAAAAGAGTCTACCGGCCACGGCTCCCCGCTGCCTCAGCTGGTGCATGGCGGCCCGGGCCGCGCAGGCGGCGGCGAAGAGTTGGGCGGCCTGCGCGCGGTGAAGCATTACCTGCAGCGCACCGCGATTCAGGGCAGTCCGACGATGCTGGCGGCCATTGGCAAACAGTGGGTGCGTGGCGCAACGGTGCTGGAAGATCGCGTGCATCCGTTCCGCAAATACTTTGAAGAGCTACAGCCGGGCGACAGCCTGCTGACGCCGCGCCGCACCCTCACGGAAGCGGACATTGTGAACTTTGCCTGCCTGAGCGGGGACCACTTCTACGCCCATATGGATAAGATCGGTGCGGCAGAGTCGATCTTTGGCGAGCGCGTGGTGCACGGCTACTTCCTGATCTCCGCTGCTGCAGGACTGTTTGTTGATGCGGGTGTCGGGCCAGTCATTGCCAACTACGGCATGGAAAACCTGCGCTTTATCGAGCCGGTTAAACCGGGCGATACCATTCAGGTGCGTCTGACCTGCAAGCGTAAAACGTTGAAGAAACAGCGCACCGCAGAGGAAAAACCGACCGGCGTGGTGGAATGGGCGGTTGAGATTTTCAACCAGCACCAGCAGGCCGTGGCGCTCTACTCCATCCTGACGCTGGTGGCGCGCCAGCAGGGCGATTTCTGACACCTTCCCTTCAACGCCTTTCCTGCCGGGTGGCGCGATGCTTACCCGGCCTACGATGACCTGCGGGGTGTGACACCGCCCCGCTCTTTTTTTAACCTGGCAAGACTGACAAATAAACTGGCAGATGCAGGCAAACGCTTTTCTCATGGGCCTGTCAGGATAAGGCTGTCACAACACAATAAACACAACAAGATGAGGTCTACGATGGGAAGCAATTCTTCTTTTTCTGCCCGTAGAACGGCGCTGGCCATGGCCGTTGCGCTGTGTTGCGCCTGGCAATCCCCTGTTTTCGCCCACGGCAGTGAGGCGCACATGGTCCCGATGGACAAAACGCTGCAGGACTTTGGCGCGGACGTTCAGTGGCATGATTACGCACAGATGTTCACCATTGCGAAAGACGGTGCCTTTGTGAAGGTCAAACCGGGCGCAAAAACCGCCATCGTCAACGGTAAAACCCTCAAGCTTGAGGTACCGGTGGTGATGAAAGGCAAAAAAGCCTTTATCTCTGAGACCTTTATCAACGATGTTTTCCAGTCAGGCCTCGATCAGACCTTCCAGGTTGAAAAACGCCCTCACCCGTTAAACGCGCTAACGGCGGACGAAATTAAGCAAGCCGTTGAGATTGTGAAAACCTCGGCGGATTTTAAACCCAATACCCGCTTTACCCAGATCGCCCTTGCAGAACCGGAGAAAGCCAAAGTGTGGGACTTTGTGCTCAACGGTACGGCTGTGGATGCCCCTCGCCAGGCGAAGATCGTCATGCTCGATGGCAAACACGTTATCGAAAGCGTGGTGGGCCTGAAGGATAAAAAAATCCTGCGCTGGGAACCGGTGAAAGACGCGCACGGCATGGTCCTGCTGGATGATTTCGCCACGGTACAGCAGATCATCAACGAGAGCACCGAGTTTGCCGAAGTGCTGAAAAAGCGCGGTATCACCGATACGAAGAAAGTGATTACCACCCCGCTGACCGTCGGCTATTTCGACGGCAAGGATGGCCTGAAGCAGGAAGATCGCCTGCTGAAGGTGGTGAGCTATCTGGACGTGGGCGACGGCAACTACTGGGCGCACCCGATTGAGAACCTGGTCGCGGTTGTCGATCTTGAACAGAAGAAAATTCAGAAGATCGAAGAAGGCCCGGTCATCCCGGTTCCGCTCACCCCGCGCCCGTATGACGGCCGCGACCGGGTAGAAACGGTGAAAAAACCCCTGGAGATCGTCGAGCCGGAAGGCAAGAACTACACCATCACCGGCGATATGGTGCACTGGCAGAACTGGGATTTCCACCTGAGCCTGGACTCCCGCGTGGGCCCGATGATTTCAACCGTTACGTATAACGACAACGGCAAAAAGCGCCAGGTGATGTATCAGGGGTCGCTCGGCGGCATGATCGTCCCTTATGGCGATCCGGACGTGGGCTGGTACTTTAAAGCCTATCTCGACTCCGGCGACTACGGTATGGGCACCCTGACCTCACCGCTGGTGCGCGGTAAAGACGTGCCGTCCAACGCCGTGATGCTCAATGAAACCATCCCGGATTATACCGGCGCGCCGATGGAGATCCCGCGCGCGATTGCGATTTTCGAACGCTACGCGGGGCCGGAATATAAGCATCAGGAGATGGGCCAACCGAACGTCAGCACCGAACGTCGTGAACTGGTGGTGCGCTGGGTAAGTACCGTGGGCAACTACGATTACATCTTCGACTGGGTGTTCCATGAAAATGGCACCGTCGGTATTGACGCCGGTGCAACGGGTATCGAGGCGGTAAAAGGCGTTCAGGCGAAAACCATGCATGATGCCACCGCCAAAGACGACACAAAATACGGCACGCTGATCGACCATAACATCGTCGGCACCACCCACCAGCACATCTACAACTTCCGCCTGGATATGGATGTGGACGGCATCAACAACAAGCTGGTGGCGATGGACCCGGAAGTGAAGCCGAATACCGCCGGTGGCCCGCGCACCAGCACCATGCAGGTGAATCAGTACGACATTGACACCGAACAGCAGGCGGCGCAGAAGTTCGACCCGGGCACCATTCGGCTGCTGAGCAACACAAGTAAAGAGAATCGCATGGGCAACCCGGTTTCGTATCAGATTATCCCTTACGCGGGCGGTACGCACCCGGTGGCAAGCGGTGCGAAATTTGCCCCGGACGAGTGGATCTACCATCGCCTGAGCTTTATGGACAAACAGCTGTGGGTGACGCGCTACCATCCGGATGAACTTTACCCGGAAGGCAAATTCCCGAACCGCTCCATCCACGATACGGGGCTGGGGCAGTACAGCAAGGATAACGAGTCGCTCAACGACCAGGATGACGTGGTTTGGATGACCACCGGGACTACCCACGTCGCCCGCGCGGAAGAGTGGCCGATCATGCCGACGGAATGGGTACATACCCTACTTAAACCGTGGAACTTCTTCGACGAGACGCCAACGCTCGGAAAGAAAAAAGACGAACAGAAATAAATAACGTACCGGGCGCAATGCCCGGTTTTTCATCCATTTACTTGCTGAATACATCTCCCCGATTATAGTTATTTCTACCTCATTTTTTTCATTTCATTTTTTGAATCACTTTCTGCCAGGACGCGAACTTTCCACAAGCGACGTAATACATCATTGAGAGGTTTTAGGATGAAATTCAATTTGATCGTTAAGAGTCTAGCTCTGGCTGGACTTTTTATTTCCGTCAGTTCCGCGTATGCCGCAGAAGCGCCGAAAGATGCCACGGCCGCCACGCAACAAGCCAATAACGCCCTGTTTAATCAGCTTCCCTTCTCCGACAATACCGATTTCACGGACGCCCATAAAGGCTTTATTGCGCCTCTTCCTCAGGACATTATCAAAGGGGAACAAGGAAATGTTATCTGGGATCCACAGCAATATTCGTTTATTAAAGAAGGCGATAAAGCACCAGACTCCGTTAATCCCAGCTTATGGCGTCAATCTCAGCTGATTAATATTAGCGGCCTGTTTGAAGTGACCGATGGCGTATATCAGATACGAAATCTTGACCTGTCAAATATGACCATCATTGAAGGGAAAGAAGGTATTACCGTGGTTGACCCGCTGGTGTCGGCAGAAACGGCGAAGGTCGGGATGGATCTCTATTTTAAAAATCGCGGCAAAAAACCGGTCGTCGCCATTATTTATACCCACAGCCACGTTGACCACTATGGCGGCGTGCGCGGCGTGGTGGATGAAGCCGACGTGAAGTCCGGCAAGGTGAAAATCTACGCGCCTGCCGGGTTTATGGAAGCGGCCGTTGCCGAGAACATCATGGCGGGTAACGTCATGAGCCGCCGCGCCAGCTACATGTATGGCAACCTGCTGAAGCCAGATGCCAAAGGTCAGGTGGGCGCGGGCCTGGGCACGACCACCTCCGCCGGAACGGTGACGCTGATTGCCCCGACCAACATAATCGAAAAAGATGGGCAGAAAGAGGTTATCGACGGCCTGACCTATGATTTTATGCTCGCGCCGGGCTCCGAAGCGCCATCCGAAATGCTCTGGTATATCGAAGAGAAGAAACTGATTGAATCCGCTGAGGACGTGACCCATACCCTGCACAACACCTACTCGCTGCGCGGGGCCAAAATCCGCGAGCCGCTGCCGTGGTCGAAATACATCAACCAGGCGATTGTGCGCTGGGGTGACAAAGCCGAAATCATCATGGCACAACACCACTGGCCGACCTGGGGTAATGAAAACGTGGTTAAACTGCTGAAAAGCCAGCGTGACCTCTATCGTTACATCAACGACCAGACGCTGCGTATGGCGAATGAAGGGCTGACGCGCGACGAGATCGCCGCTAACTTCAAGCTCCCGGATTCACTGGCGCATACCTGGGCTAACCGCGGCTATTACGGCTCGGTGAGCCATGACGTAAAAGCCACCTATGTGCTGTATCTGGGCTGGTTTGACGGCAATCCGGCGACGCTGGATGAACTGCCGCCAGAAGAAGGCGCGAAGAAATTCGTGGAGTATATGGGCGGCGCGGATGCCATCCTGAGCAAGGCGAAAACCGACTTCGACCAGGGGAACTACCGCTGGGTGGCGCAGGTGGTAAGCAAAGTGGTCTTTGCCGATCCGAACAACCAGGCGGCGCGCAACCTGGAAGCGGATGCGCTGGAACAGCTTGGCTATCAGGCTGAATCCGGCCCGTGGCGTAACTTCTACCTGACCGGCGCGCAGGAATTGCGTAACGGCGTGGTGAAAGGGCCAACGCCGAATACCGCCAGCCCGGATACGGTACGCGCGATGACGCCGGAGATGTTCTTTGACTACCTTGCCGTTCACATCAACGGACAAAAAGCAGGTGACGCCAAATCAGTGTTTAACATTGATCTTGGCAGCGATGGCGGGAAATACAAACTCGAGCTGGAAAACGGCGTGCTGAACCACACGGCAAACGCGGAGGCGAAGGATGCAGACGCTACTCTCACCCTTAACCGCGACACGCTGAACAAAATTATCCTCAAAGAGGTGACGCTCAAACAGGCCGAACAGAGCGGCGACGTGAAACTCACCGGTGACGGCGCTAAACTGGATTCTATGCTTGGATATATGGATAAATTTGATTTCTGGTTTAACATTGTGACACCGTAACGGTCACGCAAAAGGGCGGCTCGTCCGCTCTTTCCTGCTTCACGTGTTCGCCAGAAAGGGTAAAAAGCGTTAATGGAAAAAAGAAAAAAACCGACACTTGAACGGGCAACCTGGCCAACGCGCCATGCCATGGTCATGCATGGGCTGGCGATGAACCTGCCATGGCTGGCCTTCGTCAATATCAGCTTCGCGGTGATGATTCTGCTGCGACACGTTCTGCTTAAGGCCGGCGATCCCCTTTATCCCCACTCACCGCAGCTGACGAAAATAGTCGATGCCTCCATGCTGGGCATAACCCTCCTCTCAGCTGCGCTGATCCTCATGGCCTGGCGGCGCATCGCCGGTATCAGTGTGGTGTTGTTTATTTGTAGCGCCATCTGGTCGGTCTCCTGTTTCTGGTTTATCACCCATCTGCTGCTCCCGCACGTCTGGCCGCTGTGCGTCATTTTATTACTCTCCGGCTTAACGGCGCTCTATTTTTACCCTAAAGGGTTGCTCGCCTTTGTGCTGCCGCTCTGGATCACCCTGCCGATAGCAAGCTGGGTACGAAACGATGGCCTCAACCTTCACTTCATTATTATCTGGAGCGTCTTTACGCTGATCCTGATCTGCGGGCGTTTCATCCTGTTGAGCTGGTTTGACGAAGCCTGGCGACGTAACCAGCAAAACCAGCTGCTGATCTCCAGACTGGATGCGCTGGCGCATCAGGATCCATTAACCAAAACTGCTAATCGCCGGAAAATGGAAGTGGTGCTGGAAAACGCGGTAGAGCAGAAAAAAACCTTCTCGGTGATTATGCTGGATATCGATTACTTCAAGCTCTACAACGATACCTATGGCCATCAGGCGGGTGACGAATGCCTCACACGCGTGGCGGAGGTGCTTAAGAAATCGGTGCGAACCCCTGAAGATGTGGTGTCACGCTATGGTGGCGAGGAGTTTGTGGTGATCCTGTTTAACTGCCCGGCAAATATCGCGGAAAAGGTTGCCCTGCGTATTCAGGACGGCCTGCGTACGGAAGCCATACCGCACGGCGCCTCAAAAGTCAGCGAATATGTTACCGCCAGTATGGGGATTGCGGGGCGGGTCGAAGGTCTGGCGGGGACAGAAATTATCGCTCGTGCCGATGCCGCGCTGTACCGGGCAAAAGAGGCTGGGCGGGATCGGTGGTCGCTGTAAATAAAAGCCGGGTGGCGCTGCGCTTACCCGGCCTACGGGATCTCAGGAATATGTTGGTTTTGTAGGCCGGGTAAGGCGTAGCCGCCACCCGGCTTGTTTTTTAATAGCGCACGCACACCGACTTGGTTTCACACCAGCCGTCCAGCCAGTCCGGGCCGAAGTCACGTCCGGTACCAGACTGCTTCATGCCGCCGAACGGCAGGTTGGCGTCGATCAGCGTATGGCTGTTCACCCACACGGTGCCTGCCTGCAGCCTGTCAGTGTATTCCAGCGCTTTGCTGATGTTCTGCGTCCAGACGCTGGCCGTCAGGCCATATTCGGTGTCGTTTGCCAGCTGGAGCGCCTCTTCTGCATCGGATACGCGCACCAGGTTGACCACCGGGCCAAACACCTCTTCGCGGGTCAGCCGCAGCGCGGCATCCGGGTTCACCACCAGCGTCGGCGATACGTAATACCCTTTGCCATCCGGGCCGCGGTTGCCGGTAATAAGCTCTGCGTTGCGTGCTGTCGCCTCATCCAGGAAAGTTTGCACCTTATCGCAGTGCGCACGCGACACCAGCGGGTTGATAAACGCTTCCGGCGACATGCCCGGCCCGACGCTCAGGGATTTCACCGCCTGCTCAAACCCGCTCACCAGCGTGTCGAACAGCGGCGCTTCAATGTAGATACGCGAGCTTGCAGCGCAGACCTGCCCCTGATTCAGGAAGCTGCCGGTCATCAGGCCTTCGCTCACCCACGCCGGGTCCGCATCTTTCAACACGATAGCCGGGTTTTTGCCGCCCAGCTCCAGGGTAACGCCCGTCAATGTATCCGCCGCCACGCGCGCAATCTGTTTCCCCGTCGCGGTCGAGCCGGTGAAACTCACTTTCGCAATATGCGGATGCGAGGTTAACGCGGCGCCACATACCGCGCCGCTCCCGGTCACCACGTTGAACACGCCATCCGGAATACCCGCCTCACTCGCTAACTCCGCAACGCGCAGCAAGGTGAGCGGCGTGGTCTCTGAAGGTTTAATCACGATGGAACAGCCCGCCGCCAGCGCAGGCATCACTTTCCACATGCCAATCATCAGCGGGAAGTTCCACGGCACAATCCCGGCCACAACGCCAACCGGCTCTTTGCGCGTCCACGCCTGGTAGCGCGCGCCCTGAGGCAATGGAATGGAGAGATCGAGGGTTTTCCCCGCAATCTTGGTGGTCAGCCCGGCGGTATAGCGCATCCAGTTCAGGGTACAGCCCACTTCGAAGGCGCGGGAAATGTTGATCGACTTCCCCTGCTCCAGCGTTTCCAGCTGCGCCAGCTCCTCGCTGTGCTGTTCGACCAGATCGGCAAAACGCAGCAAGATGCGTTCACGCTCTGCCGGAAGTTTTCCTGCCCAGCTGCGGGCGACAAAGGCCCGCCAGCCGGACATCACCGCACGATCCACATCATCGACGCTGGCATCCGCGGTTGAGGCAATCACCTCTCCCGTCGCTGGGTTGTAGACGTTCAGACGCTTTTCGCTATCGGACGCAACCTGACGCCCTTCAATCCACAAGCCGTGGTGGCGATCCATAAAACGCTGGACCTCGGGCAGGACGGCTACCTGTGATTCAGACATAGGGTACTCCTTCGTTATTCTTCGTAGGGTGTTAATGCAGTCTACGAGGCGTTTCGCATTCCCGCTTTTGTCTGTGTGACATTCGCTTTGCCACCTGTGACAGGCTCCGCAAAACATGATAATTACCGCTTATAACGCTGTTACCAGTGAGTGTTCTTTCCTATAGTCAGCCTCATGGCTCTGACAAATTGCAACACAAATGCAACAATGAAAAAACATTGACGGTGCGGCGAGATAAACGATGGCATGTGCGAGCGAACAGGAAAAGTATCAGCAGTGGCTGGCGCAAATTAACCAGGTTTGCGGACGGTTTGACGCTCGCCCGTTAGAGGGCACATTCATTGGCGAACTGGAAACCAGCTACGCAAGAAGCCTGAAGCTCAGCACCGTGACCGCAGGCAACGTCAACCTGTTCCGTACCCGCCGGGAAATTAAAAACAGTAACGATGCCTGGTTCTACGCCGTGTTTCAGCTTGAAGGCGGTGCAGAGATTGAACAGGATGACCGACGTTCCATTCTCCATACCGGCGACATAACGCTCATCGACGCGTCGCGCCCCTGCTCCATCTCCTGGCAGGATAAATCCCGCCAGATTTCACTCCTCGTGCCGCGTCAAATCATTGAGCAGCAGTGTCGTTTTCAGGAGGTGAGCTGCGCGCTGACGCTTTCGCGTAGCCTGCCGACCGTACAGCTGAGCCACCGCCTGTTGCAGGAGAGTATGGGAAATGCGGAGCTGAGCGACAGGGAGAGCGAAGCGGCGCTGGAGGCGATGGTCTGCCTGCTCCGCCCGGCCTTTCAGCAACGTGACGTCGTCCAGCCGCGAAAGGAACGCCAGTTCCAGCACGTCCTCTCGCTGATTGACGATCACATTCAGTCTGATGCCCTGCGACCGGAGTGGATTGCTACAGAGAGCGGCATGTCGGTACGTAGCCTGTACCGCATGTTTGCCGATAAGGGGCTGGTCGTGGCGCAGTACATCAAAAACCGCCGCCTGGACCTTTGCGCGCAGGTGTTGCGCTCCGCCAGCGATGATGAAAAGCTGGCGGGGATCGGCTACAGCTGGGGCTTTGCCGATCACAGCCATTTTTCAACGGCGTTTAAGCAGCGTTTTGGCGTGTCTCCGGGAGAGTATCGCAAGCGCTTCCGCTGATCACTTCTTCAGCCATTTACCGTTTATACCCTTCACATATTCCCCCGGCTGCGCGCGGGCAACCAGCTTTTGCCCCGCCATTTTTGCCACTTCGTCTACAGGTAAGTTATTGCTGTCGGCCAGCTTCTGATAGCTTTCCGTGCGCGCCGCGTTAATGCGGCTGACCAGCGCCAGCGTTTCGGCATCGTGTTTGATCGGCGCGATATAGCCGCTCAGGGTCTCCCCCACACGCCCCTGTTCACGGGCGTCATTCAGGGTAAGCGTTGCCGCCTGCACGTGCATTCCCAGCGCCAGTAAAATGAGAGCTAACGTTCGTTTCATGGCGTCCTCAGAACAGATCGCTGCGCGATTTCAGCAGGGTTTCAACGTCTTTATCGACCTTAATATGGATCTCGTGTTCGATTTTGACGTTCATGTTGATGGTAATCGGCTCCTTTGGCGCAGCGACTTCAATGCGCGGCGTACAGCCTGTCATCAGCGCGGCAACGGCAACGGTGAGCACACCAGCCATCTTTTTCATTGTTGTTCCTCACTTTCCTTGCCCGTCGAACTGCGGAGACCCGGTATCGCCGCATGTTGCTCAAACCATGTTTGCAGGTTGTCCCCAAAGCGCAGGCTGCGCCAGAGGGTAAATACGTTCTCTTCGTGGGTGTAATTCAGGTTCACGGAACTGCTTTTGCCATCAACGCGGCTGGTGCCTTTAATGGTCGCCTGCAGCGTTAATACACCCAGATTATCTACATTGAGTTTTGTCCACGATTGGGAAATTTCCATATAGCGTAACCAGTTAATCGCCGCCCCTGCGACCATATTGTCTTTCACAATGGCATCAGCCGTGTCTTTGTCGAGACGCAGCGTCATCGGCCCCGGATTGGTCAGCCAGCCATCTTTGATGATCCATTTTTCATTGTCCAGCCAGAACGGTAGCGCGCCGCTGACCGGCCCGGACATCGCAAACTGTTTCGGATTGACGGCGCTTACCAGCTCGCTGGACGAGATATTGTCCACGCGCAGCAGGGCCGGATCGTGCTGCGGCATCCTCAACTGCTGCATGGTGATTTTCCCGCCCAGTACCTCAACCTTGACGTTGGTGAGCAACAGCGGGTTCTCCTCGCTCCAGGGGTAGTCCCCCTGCAAATCCGCGGTGATATTCCTCGCCGTGACCAGGTTTTGCACCTCGCCAATACGCAATGTGACCGGCCCTCGCGTACCCAGCGACCATGTGCCTTCGCTAAAACGGAACGGCAGGACAAAGTCGATACCGTTAATCTGGTTATCCGGCATCCAGACGCTGCCGGATTTCAGCACCCCGTGTCCGCCCGCCTCAAAGCCCTGACCGGCCGCAGCCGAGAAGGCCACCTGCGCATACAGTTCGCCATCGTGCAGCGTCATTTTCCAGTCTGGTGGGATCAGCGGCTGGAACACGGTGAGCGACTGTTTCGGCCACCAGGCCTGACCACGAAGGCGTTCGCCGTCCCAGCGTCCATTGACCTGTACCGGACCAATTTTGTCGGCGTGGAGGTCGCCCTTAAACTGAAAGAGTGTCGGATCGGTGCCATCAACGCTGAAGCTCAGTACCGAAGGCGGCAGTACGCTTCCGCCGGAGAACGTCGTTTGTCCGGCATTCAGCGCCAGAGCGCCGCTAAAGGAGGGTTTGGCCGGATCGCGGTTCCAGCGAACGGGAGTTTCCAGAACCAGGCGCGGTTCACCTACCGTCATGGTGCCGTACTGGAGCTTGTCGAATCCGGTCGAGAGTTCGGTTAACTCAATAAGCGCGTCACGCCACTCGCCTTTACCGGCGACGTCCCAGCGCGCGTGCATAGGCGTAAAGCTCCCTTTTCCCCAGTAGCGCCACTGCCACAGGCCATTATCAGGTAAAAAGTCGTTGGCCTGACCGTCCAGGTGCAGTTCGAAATCGCCCATTTCATTTTCATGCGCGCGCAGAATAGCCTGAAGTCGGCCATCTACGCCTTTTTGCGTAAGCTTCACACCCGCCAGCGGCCAGCGGATTTCATCAATATCCAGCGAATCGATAATGCGACCGCGCGAACGCAGCAGCGCGCCGGGTTCAAAGGAAAGCTGCGGATCGTTGAGGCTTCCGGTCAGTTTGGCCGGGAGTTTGGCGTAGAGAATGAGATCGTTTTGTTTCGCCTCACCGCTCAAATACAGCGGCATATCGCTGTTTTCCATGCTAAGCGAACCCGGGCCGATATTCAGCACCGCATTACCTTTGCCCGCATCGCCCTGCGTGAGCACATTCAGTCGCCCGGAAACGGTGGCTTTTTCCAGCCCCTGCTGCCAGTTCTCAATACGCAGGCCAACCCGTCCGCTCAGCGGCAGGCCGGACAGCGCCCAGTTCCAGCGTCCGTCGCTGATATTCAGCTGTTCGGCTGTAATCTGCCACGGCAGGTCGAGCAGCGGATCGGGATTGTCCCGCGCCATCACCACCAGTTGCCCCTGATTGTCTTCCCAGTCCAGATCGGCATCGACCAGCGAGGTTAACTGTGGCACGTTAAAGGTGGCAACGGCGTGCCCTTTCACCGGTATTCCGTCCGGCACCAGCGGCAGGGTAAATTTCCCGACCAGTTTGACAGGCTGCGGCTGGTCTGGAAGGCGAATATCGAACTGACTGACAGAGAGAGTTTGTCCGCGTAGCTGGCCTTTAATGCTGACCTGCTCACCTTTATAGGTAATTTCCTGACTAGTGGGAGTGAGTGACGCATGAAGTTCGCCCTCCCACTGCTGCCAGGGGGCAAGAGAAAGACGATGCACCGTCAGCCAGGTATTCGGTAACACCGCCTGCCACTGCGCCAGCGTTTTGGGTGCGACCGTCGACGGCGCAGATTGAGGGAGTTTGCTGAGGCAGACGGAGTTAAGCTCAAGGGTGCCTACATCAAGCTTCCAGCGGCTTGGGTGTGACAACGTCACGTTATCGATACGCGCAATTTCACACTCATCCACCAGATAACGAAGATCGGGGATCACCAGCGCGTGACGGGTGAGTTTTGGGCTTTCCTCGAAAGCGATACGCGTTCCGACGGGGAGCCAGATCCCGGCGAGCGTTGGCACCCACTGGGCGAGCGTCATCAGCAGCGTCAGCGGCACCAAAATCAACAGCAGTAAAAGCGCAATCGCGGCTTTGTATTTACCCTTCATGGGCAGTTAATATCCTGATTTAGCGAAAGAATTAAGCCGACATTGCCGATCATTGTCGCATGTTTAGCCAGTCAGTTGAAGTGAATGCCTTTTTTAAGGATAGATGCTCTAGAATAATTGATAGAACTTATTGAATTCAATAATATTTTATAAATTGTAAGATTATTTTAATCATGCTAACGTGAATGCAAAATCACTGGAGAAAGTCTTATGAAACTCGCGGTATATAGCACAAAGCAGTACGACAAAAAGTATCTGCAACATGTTAACGAGGCTTACGGGTTTGAGCTTGAATTTTTCGACTTTCTGCTGTCTGAAAAAACCGCCAAAACGGCGCACGGCTGTGAAGGCGTCTGCATTTTTGTGAACGATGATGGCAGTCGTCCGGTGCTGGAAGAGCTGAAAAAGCAAGGGGTAAAGTATATCGCCCTGCGCTGTGCAGGCTTCAATAACGTGGACCTCGACGCGGCGAAGGAGCTGGGTCTGAGGGTGGTACGCGTTCCGGCATACTCCCCGGAAGCGGTCGCGGAACATGCCATCGGCATGATGATGTCCCTGAACCGACGTATTCACCGCGCTTATCAGCGCACCCGTGATGCCAACTTCTCGCTGGAAGGCCTGACGGGCTTTACCATGTACGGTAAAACCGCTGGCGTTATCGGCACCGGCAAAATTGGCGTCGCTGCCCTGAGGATCCTGAAAGGCTTTGGTATGCGCCTGCTGGCGTTTGATCCGTACCCAAGCGCAGCCGCGCTGGATCTGGGCGTGGAGTATGTTGACCTGCCGACGCTGTTCTCCCAGTCTGACGTGATCTCCCTGCACTGCCCGCTGACGCCGGAAAACTACCACCTGCTTAACCAGGCGGCGTTTGACCAGATGAAAGATGGCGTGATGATCATCAACACCAGCCGCGGCGGACTGGTTGACTCTCAGGCCGCTATCGAAGCGCTGAAGACCCAGAAAATTGGCGCGCTGGGCATGGACGTGTATGAGAACGAACGTGACCTGTTCTTTGAAGACAAGTCCAACGACGTGATTCAGGACGACGTGTTCCGCCGCCTGTCTGCCTGTCATAACGTGCTGTTTACCGGACACCAGGCGTTTCTGACTGCCGAAGCGTTGATCAGTATTTCAGAAACCACGCTGGGGAATCTGAAGCAGCTGGAAAAAGGTGAAGCCTGCCCTAACGAGCTGGCGTAAGCGTTTCGCCGGGTGGGGCTATGCCCCACCCGGCGCAGGTATTTCCCAGGTCCGGTGAGCACATCGCCACCAGAGCAGGACGGCAACAAGGGCAATCGCGCTCAGTACACTGAATGCCGTCGCAAACGAGTAATGACCGGCGATCGTCCCGGTTAACGCCGGGCTCATGGATGCCCCAACCCCCTGCATCAGCATCACCACACTCTGCCCGGCATTGACGTGCCCGCTCCCGCGCAAAAGCACCACAATAAACGACGGTACCACGACGCCCAGGATCCCGGCAGCCAGACCGTCAAGGATTTGTACCGGGATCATCATCAGAGGCGCGTCCGTAGACGCCGCCAGCGCAGCGCGCACCGGCATGACCAGCAGCGCCAGCATAATTAAGCGCCAATAACCGTAGCGTTCAACCCGGCCTGCGACCCAAAGTGCGACGGGGATCATCACGGCCTGAGAGATGATGACGGTACCTGCGGCATACAAACCGGGGTTGATCGAGGCGGGTGCCGCAGCAACCCTCATGCTCAGCATCGGCAGCAGCGCAGCGTTCGCAAGGTGGAACAGCAGTAGCGTCAGTCCGGTCACAAATAGCGCGCGGTTTTTAATCAGCACCGCAAAGCCGGGCACTGGCAGGTTCGCTGAAGAGGAGAGTCCACGCGCCGCGTCGTTGTCGATGTCTCCGTTGCGGATGGCAAGCAGCGCGCAGAGCGTGAGCAGCGTCGTACAGGTCATCAGCAGGAAAATCCCCCCGACGCCCCAGTACCAGGCAATTCCGCCTGCTATCAGTGCGGTCATGAAATTGCCCGCGTGATTAAACGCCTCGTTTTTCCCCATCTGCGCGCTGAACCCGCCCTGACCGGTCAGGCCCAGCGTAATCCCGGCAATCAGCGGCCCCACAAACGCCGCGCAGATGCCGGTGACCATTTGCGAAGCGGCGACAACGCCAGTTTGCTGGCTAAACCAGAGCAGCAACGTGCTCAGGGTAATCAGGGTGCAGACCAGTGCCAGCACGGAGCGCTTGTTCCGGGAGGTATCGGTGATAAACCCAGCCGGAAGCGTGGCCAGTAACCCCGCCAGCCCACCGGCCGTCATCAGGATGCCGATACCATCGGGGGCCCAGTGGCGTTCAGTCAGAAAGATGCCGAGAAAAGGACCGAGGCCATCTCGGACATCGGCAATGAAAAAACTTGTCAGGCATAACGCCCGCAGCGAACGAAGAGACATACTTCCTGCCTTGTCTGTTATCGCCTGTAAAAAAGGACAAGTAGTATACCGGGTATTATTGAAAAACAGATGACGCCTTAAAAAACATTCTTTCCGAACCTTACGCGATCTTTGTACCCGTTATGTCAGCTTGCTCTCTGTTTTCCTGCAATTAACGGTCTAACCTGAATTGTGTGAAAAACACTCAGGAGGGACACATGTACAACTCAATTTTGGTTCCAATTGATATTTCGGAGGATAGCCTGACGCACATGGTTATTCCTTTCGTTCAGGCACATACAGCACTGAATACGGCCAAAGTCCACTTTCTTACTGTTATTCCATCGCTTCCTTATTATTCATCATTAGGTTTGGCCTACTCCGTGGAAATGCCGAAGCTAAAAGATTTCCAGCACGCGGCCCTGGCAAAACTGGATGAAATCGTTAAACAATTCAAAATTCCTGCAGACAAGATACAGACTCACGCCGTGACGGGCTCCCCTAAGGATCAAATCCTTAAGCTCGCTGACACGATCGCTGCCGACCTGATTATCATCGCTTCCCACAAACCTGATATATCGACGTATCTGTTGGGTTCAAACGCGGCGGCAGTGGTGAGGCATGCGAAATGTCCGGTGCTGGTCGTAAGATAGAAAACCGGGCGAGAAGCCCGGTTTTTCGTTGACGTTTCCCTGAGTCAGGGCTGAAAACCGCGTTTAAACATTCAGTACGTTTGCGTTTAAATTGAGATCGGCAATGGCGGCCGGTTTTCCAAGCAAGTAGCCCTGAACTTCGTCACATTTATGCTTTTAACGAGCTCCCTCCGTTGCAATGAACGAAGTATGCCTTTTTATCAAAAGCCAGGCTTGAGCATAACAACGGTAATAATACTCGCTCATGACCAGTTAAAGGCATATGCAAAAGCCAGTATTTATCGTTATTATTCATGTAGCAATCATTGATGACTAATGTCATCATATTAGTTGCAACGACTTACAATCGAAGAGACTGAACATGCTGGAAACATTCAAAGAATTATTTTCATCTACGATTAGTACAACTGTACAACGTGTCAAGAATCCTGCATTAGGAGCATTCGCGCTGTCTTGGTGTGCATTTAACTGGAAATCCCTTTTATACCTTTTATTTAGCGATGGTGACATTCTAAATAAAATTGAGTTCATCACCACTAACAGCACCTGGAAAACAGTAGCCGGCTATCCTTGCGTTTCAGTAATTGTAATATGTGGCTTTCTCCCATGGGTAAATAATGTTATTTCAAGATGGCAAGCCAAACCACTCGATAACAATGACTCCATAGAGAATTATCGTAAAGCAAAACAAATTCTACGCGTAACAAGACTCCAAAGGTTACAGGCTAAACAAGATGTGACATATGATAAGGTTAAAACAGGCGCTGAAAAAGATATTCAGGCCATGAAAGAACAAATTATCGAGTCAAAAGACCGAATGGGCATTCTTACTTCTGAATTGAAAGATAAAGAAGAAAAACTACGGAACGAGACACTGTTAGTAGGTGAACTCAAACTAAAGCTTGAGCAATCTACTAATGTTATTGTTCAGCTTAAGGAATCATTAGAAAAAATAAATAACGCTTACAATTTATTAAGCGAGCAATTCAATTCATACAAGAAAAAACATCCAGAAGAGCTTCAAACTTTGGGCGGCGGTGGCTTGCTTTCTGGGCTAACAAATCTGACGCCCGAAATGATAAGAGAGTATTTTGCAAATCAGGAATCCGAGAAGAGCAAATTAAATAAACAACTTTTGAATAGGGATACTCAAGGAATTTTCACCCCAAAGGAATAATTATATTAATTTTCAATATTATTACTTTTAATGAGGCGGCCTTACGCTCGGGTTATTTGTGACACAGCTGGCCATCAGTTCCGCGGCGACGCAGCTCCAGACAGATGTGGTAATAAACCGGCTTTGACCACGGATACTGCTCGCTGCTCGGGTAACGAAACACCAGCTTACGTCACTTTCAGTATTTAACCATGACGTCAGCAGTGGTGATCCCCAGCACGCAGCGCCCCTCCCTGCACCACTTGATGAACTGGCCTGACGAAGGCAGAAACGGACGCTCCTGTCGGCGTACCATGCGCATATCGGAGCGTCTGTATGAGGGGCAAGGCTTCAATACCCAGCAGCTACCAGGTCACTCATCAGACAGGATGGCAGCGCAGTATCATAACGATCGTGGTCTCGAATGGGTGAAAGTGAAGGTGTAGCTACGTGAATAATTGGACGGTATCCCCCTGCAAATTTCGCAGAATTTAAGAATTCATTTTGGGGAGGAATTTTGGAGGAGTTTTGGGGAAGAAAAAATCGGGCAAAAACCGGGCACCGCGCCCGGTTCTGCTTCCAGCCTGAAATGCCCTTACGAACTCAACCCGCGATTTTCCAGCATCGGCTCGATCTTCGGGTCGTGCCCACGCCAGTTGCGATACAGTTCAGCCAGGTCAGTGCTGTTACCACGAGACAAAATCGCCTCACGGAATAGTTGTCCGTTCTCACGCGTCAGCCCACCCTGCTCCACAAACCACTGATAGCCATCGTCCGCCAGCATCTGTGTCCACAGGTAGGCGTAATAGCCTGCAGCATAGCCGCCGCCGAAAATATGCGCAAAGTAACTGCTGCGATAGCGTGGCGGGACGGCGGGAAGATCCAGCCCCTCTTTTTTCAACGCTTCCGCTTCAAACGCGTCTACGCTCGAAACGGCTTCGCTAAGCCCGTGCCATTTCATGTCCAACAGCGCCGCACTCAGCAGCTCCGTCATGTCGTACCCTTTGTTGAACTGGGTCGCAGTCAGCATTTTATCGCGCAGCGCGTCCGGCATCGGCTCATTGGTTTCATAGTGACGCGCATAATGGGCAAAGACCTGCGGATGGCTGGCCCAGTGCTCATTAATCTGCGACGGGAATTCGACGAAATCGCGCGGGGTATTTGTCCCGGAGAGCGTGGCGTAGCGCTGGCTGGCAAAAAGTCCGTGCAGAGTATGACCAAATTCGTGGAACAGGGTCACGACATCATCCCAGGAGATGAGCGCCGCCTGCCCGTTTGCCGGTTTTTGATAGTTACAGACGTTGTAGATCACCGGACGTGCGGCAAACTCATGGGACTGCTCAACGAAATTCCCCATCCACGCGCCGCCGCTTTTGGAATCGCGGGCGAAGAAATCACCGTAGAACAGCGCCATACCTTCACCGGTGTGGTCGAAAATCTCCCACACCCGCACGTCGGGATGGTAAACAGGAATATCAAAACGCTCGACAATACGGATGCCAAACAGCTGGCTGGCGGCCCAGAACACGCCGTCGTGCAGTACGGTGTTCAGCGCAAAGTACGGCTTGATTTGCGATTCATCCAGCGCGTACTTCCCGAGGCGCACGCGCTCGGCATAAAATGCCCAGTCCCAGGCCTGCACGTCAAAGCCACCCTGCTCGTCGTCAATCACGTTCTGAATATCGGCCTGCTCGCGTTCCGCACGCGCACGGGCGGCTGGCACTATGCCGCGCATAAAGGCCAGCGCGGCATCGGGCGTTTTCGCCATCTGGTCGGCAGTGCTCCAGCTGGCGTAATCGTCAAATCCGAGCAGCCGGGCCTGCCGCGCGCGCAGCGCCGTCAGACGGAGGATCAGCGCGCGGGTGTCGTTTTCATCCCCTTTCTGGGTACGCGTCCAGCCTGCGTTGAACAGGTTTTCGCGCGTCTGACGATTACGCAGCGCCGATAGCGCTGGCTGCTGGGTGGTGTTCAGGAGCGGGATCAGCCAGCGATCGTTTAGTCCCTTCTCCGCAGCGGCCTGCGCGGCAGTCGCGATCTCATCTGCGCTAAGCCCCTCAAGCTGATGCGCGTAATCCACCACCAGCCCACCCGCCTTATTGGCAGCCAGCAGGCGCTGATTAAACTGACTGGTCAGGGAGGCCGCCTCGGTATTCAGCGCCTTCAGTTCGGCCTTTTCCGTTTCATTCAGACGCGCACCGGCCAGAATAAACCGCTGGAATGTCTCCTCGACCAACCGACGAGATTCAGCGTCCAGCGCAGCACGATCCTGCCAGACGCTCTCCACGCGGGCGAAAAGGGTGTCATTCAGCCAGATATCGTTCGCCAGCGCGGCAAGTTCGGTGGAGAACTGCTCCTCCAGCTCCTGCAGGTACGCATTGGTGTGCGCGGAGGCCATGGCGAAGAATACGCTGTTTACGCGGGAAAGCATGGCGCCGCTTTTCTCCAGCGCCAGCACGGTGTTGGTGAAGTCTGGCGCAGCGGCCTGAGCGACAATGGCAGCAATGTCCGCCCGCTTCTGACGAAGCGCTTCATCGAAGGCCGAGCGATAGTGGCTATCGTTAATCTCATCAAAACGCGGCGCCTGATAAGGCAACAGGCTAATGTCAAAAAAAGGGTTATTGGCCGACATCTTTCACTCCTGAGAACGGTATATCTCCCCAGAGTAGGACAGGCAGCCCTGGCCTGCAATGGCGTCATACAAATGTTGCCTTAACGGCGCGCCTGAGAGCGTGCTATGTTAATACAACACAAAAAGCGTTGAGGAACAGTGAGATGATTATTTTAGTTACCGGGGCGACAGCGGGTTTTGGTGAAAGCATCACGCGTCGCTTCGTCGCCAACGGACACAAGGTGATTGCGACCGGTCGCCGTCAGGAGCGCCTGCAGGAGCTGAAAGAGGAGTTAGGTGACAGCATCCTGACCGCGCAGCTGGACGTGCGTAACCGCGCGGCTATTGAAGAGATGATTGCTCATCTGCCAGCAGAATGGCGCGCCATCGACGTGCTGGTTAACAATGCCGGTCTGGCGCTGGGCATGGAGCCCGCCCACAAAGCCAGCGTTGAAGACTGGGAAAACATGATCGACACCAACAACAAAGGGCTGGTGTATATGACCCGCGCCGTGCTGCCGGGTATGGTCGAGCGCAACCGCGGTCACATCATCAACATCGGCTCGACTGCCGGGAGCTGGCCTTACGCGGGCGGCAATGTCTATGGCGCGACGAAAGCGTTTGTGCGTCAGTTCAGCCTTAACCTGCGCACCGACCTGCACGGCACCGCCATTCGCGTCACCGATATCGAGCCAGGCCTGGTGGGTGGGACCGAGTTCTCGAACGTGCGTTTTAAAGGCGATGACGCGAAAGCGGACAAAACCTACGAAAACGCCAATGCCCTGACGCCAGAAGACATTACTGAAACAGTCTGGTGGGTGGCGACGCTGCCAAAACACGTCAACATCAACACCGTTGAGATGATGCCAGTCAGCCAGAGCTTTGCCGGACTTAGCGTCCATAGAGGCTAATTACGCCCTTCCCGGCCTGCGGGCCGGGTATGTGATGGCAGGCAAAAGAATGGTAGTATGTTCAGGTTAACTCTCTGAGAAATCACAACCCATGGCAGCTGAATCACAACTCAATCCTACCCAGCCCGTTAACCAGCAAATCTATCGTATTTTACGACGCGATATCGTCCACTGCCTGATCCCGCCGGGAACGCCGCTCTCTGAAAAAGAGGTCTCGGTGCGTTTTGACGTTTCCCGTCAGCCGGTGCGCGAGGCGTTTATCAAACTTGCTGAAAATGGCCTGATTCAGATCCGCCCCCAGCGCGGCAGCTATGTAAATAAGATTTCCCTTTCGCAAGTCCGTAATGGCTGTTTCGTCCGCCAGGCCATTGAGTGCGCAGTGGCACGTCGCGCCGCAGCGCTTATCGATGACAACCAGTGTTACCTGCTGGAGCAAAACCTGCATCAGCAGCGGATTGCGATTGACCGTAAGCAGCTCAACGACTTTTTCCAGCTTGATGACGAATTCCACCAGAAACTGGCGCAAATTGCGGATTGTCAGCTGGCGTGGGATACCATCGAAAACATCAAAGCCACCATCGACCGCGTGCGCTACATGAGCCTTGACCATGTTTCCCCGCCGGAAATGCTGCTCCGCCAGCACCATGATATTTTCAGCGCGCTGGAAAAACGCGACGCGGACGGCGTGGAAAATGCGATGACGCTACATCTGCAGGAAATTAGCGAATCGGTCCAGCTAATCCGCCAGGAAAATAGCGAGTGGTTTAGCGAAGAGTAATATTCGCCGCCACCTTTCGGGTGCGGCGATGTGATTAGCGAACGACTAATACCGGGATCGTGGCGTAGCGCAGAATAGATTCCGCGTTTGACCCCAGCAGATGGGTGGTGATGCTCGGGTTTTTCGAACCGATGACAATAACGTCATACTCCCCTTCTTTGCTGAGCTTGATAATTTCATCACGCACGTTGCCAAAGCATACTTTGCAGTGAATATCATTCGGCGAAATATCGAAGAGCCGCTTTAACGCCGTCATTTTTTTCTCAGACTCCGCGGTCATATACTCTTCAAACTTCTTGATGTCCGCGTTGAACCCGCGCAGCAGCGAGCGGCTGCTGTTAGGCAGAATGTTGACCAGGGTAATCGACGCGCCTTCGGCTTTTGCCAGATTGGCCGCGTGGCGTACCGCTTTATCGCTCAAGTCCATTTCAAACACGTCTACAGGCATCAATATTTTCTTGTACATAAGCCTGACTCCTTATTCCGATGAGAGGATTATTTCCTGACTCAAGAGTGCCATTGGCAATATAAACAAACCCTCAACGCTTGCAGGGTGAAATTATCCATTTAGGAAAATAATTGTCGGCTTTGTAAATTACCGTCCGGAACCGTCAGCGGGCTGCACTGGGGATGAAAAAAGTGTGACCTTGATCAAAAGCAAATAATTTATGCGGCGAGAGGCGTATTAATAATGCCCGTGAACGGCAGAAGGTAAAAATAGTGCCGTAGCGAAGAGTAAGAGAGGAGAAAATACCATGATGACATACGACCGTAACCGTAACGCCATAACCACCGGCAGCCGGGTCATGATTAGCGGCACCGGCCGCACCGGCGTGATTAAAGCGATTCACAGCGAGGGGCTGGACGCCGCGCAGGTGCGCCGCAGCAAAACGGTTGAAGTGGAAGGAAGTGAAGGTAGGTACGAACCGATCGAACTGATTCGTCTGGGAATGCACTAAGCGTGCAGGTTCATGCCGCCGCCAGCGGCGGCATGAAATAAATTACGGTTGTACCGCGTACTGCGCCACTGTGGCTTTCGCGCCTTTATCCAGCAGCGTCTGATAGGCCTCCATCACCGCATTCACAAATACGGCATCCTGCGGCAGTTCGTTTCCAAAAATGGCTTCAATGCCCAGCAGCGCCTTAACGCGACTTTGCCCCTCTGCGCTTCCCTTTACTGCCGCCTGAATCACCGCCAGCTGCGGGTCACTCACCTCAATGGCATTACCCTGCTCGTCCACACCACCGACGTAACGCATCCAGCCGGCCACGCCCAGCGCCAGCAGCGGGAAAGGCTTCTGGTGCACCCGATGCCAGCGCACGGAGTCCAGCATACGCTGCGGGAGCTTCTGGCTGCCGTCCATCGCGATCTGCCAAGTGCGGTGACGCAGTGCCGGGTTGCTGTAGCGCGCAATCAGAAGGTCAGCATAGTGGCCTAAATCAACGCCTTTCACTTTCAGCGTGGGAGCCTGCTCTTTTAGCATCAGAGCGCGCGCGGCTACACGGTAGTTTTCATCTTCCATGCAGTCGTTTATGTGCTGATACCCTGCCAGATAGCCGAGATAGGCCAGGAACGAGTGGCTGCCGTTGAGCATACGCAGCTTCATCTCTTCGAACGGGATGACATCTGCAACCAGCTCGGCACCTGCTTTTTCCCACTGCGGACGGCCAGCAACAAAGTTGTCTTCGATAACCCACTGGCGGAACGGCTCGCAGGCCACGCCCGCCGGATCGCGCACGCCGGTCAACTGCTCGATTTTATCCAACGTATCGGCGGTGACTGCAGGCACAATGCGATCCACCATCGTTGACGGGAAGGTGACGTTGGCTTCTATCCAGTCCGCCAGTTCGCCGTCTACGGCGCGCGCGTAGGCGCAGGTTACGTTACGCATGACGTGACCATTCTCCGGCATGTTGTCGCAAGACATTACGCTGAAAGCAGGCAGACCTGCCGCTTTACGACGCGCCAGCGCTTCAACCACTACGCCAGGGGCAGATTTCGGCTGAAGCGGGTTTTCCAGGTCGGCGGCGATTAACGGATGATCGAGCATCAGTTGTCCGGTCGCCGGGGAGTGGCAGTAGCCTTTCTCGGTGATGGTCAGGGAGACAATGGCGACCTGAGGTTCACACATCGCCGCCAGCACGGTTTCCAGCCCATCAACCTGCGCGTGCAGTGCTTTTTTGACCACGCCGACGACGCGCGATGTCCATGCATCGGCAGACATCTCCGCGACGGTGTAGAGGTTATCCTGCGCATTGAGATCGGCAATTTGCTGTTCGCCACCAATCAGATTCACTTCGCAGTATCCCCAGTCGCTGCCGTGTTCAGCCGCAAGAATATCGGTATAAACTGCCTGATGCGCACGGTGAAATGCGCCAAACCCTAAATGAACAATGCGCGCCTTAAGGCTGCCGCGATCGTACTGAGGCAGCGTCGCTTTCGCCTGTAATAACCGGTTTTCCATGATTGAGACTCGTTAATTAATGAAAGCTGCGATCCGCTGCCGCTCTCCTTCCGAAGCGGCAGCGCCTGCTGACTACACCAACTAGAATGGCAGTTGGGGTAAAAAAATAACTGCCATCAACCATACTGATACTTCAATTTCAGATATTGATTTATATTAACTTTTGTCCATGTGGTGTGACATGATCGAAAAGTTATGTGACAAGTCACTCAGGATATAAACCATTAACGTCGTGACGAGAGTGCGCCATAGCCAACTGATTCGCGCCGGGGCGCTTCCGCCGCATCTTCTGCCGCGCTCAAGTCACGGTCACGCACTTCCGGCATCAGGATTGCCGAGACCAGCCCAATCACGGAATAGGCCACCAGCATGGCGACAATCGGCCACCAGGATCCGGTCATGTTGCAGAAGATCCCCGCCAGTACCGGACCAAAGCCCACCGCCACCAGCCCGCCCGCCTCTTTGGAGATAGCCATGCGGGTAAAGCGATTACGTGAGCCAAACATCTCTGCCATAGTGATGTTTTCCAGCGCAAACAGCCCCAGTACCGAAATGTTATGAATGACGATAATGGAAAGCATGATTGTCCCCGGCGCGTAGCTCTTATCGACGATAATCGACAGCATGGGGTAAGCCAAAAGAATGGCGGAGGTGTTAACGATGATGTAAGGCAGCCGACGCCCTACCTTGTCAGACAGCCAGCCCAGTAGAGGAATGGTGATGAACCCGAGGACAGAGCTAATCATCAGTGCATCGGTGGGAATTGCCTTATCGAACAGCAGCGTCTGTACCAGATAGCCTGCCAGGAACGTCTGAATCAGACCCGAGTTACCCGCCTGCCCGAAGCGCAGCCCGGTTGCCAGCCAGAAGGATTTGCTTTTGAACATCGCACCCAGGGAGGTTTCCTGGGCAGCCACCGGCGCGACAGTTTCTGCGTCGTTCACTTTCTCAAAGACCGGGCTTTCCTTGAGATTCATTCGCAGCCAGATGGCAAAGATCATCACCACGACGCTGGCGAGGAAAGGTACGCGCCAGCCCCAGGCGACAAGTTCTTCACGGTCGAGGGCAAAGAACATAACAGCCCAGATGGCCGTTGCGCTCAGCGTCCCGCAGTTGGTCCCCATCGCCACCAGCGAGGAGATAATGCCGCGTTTCCCCTTCGGGGCGTATTCCGCGAGCATCGTGCCAGCGCCAGATATTTCCGCGCCAGCGCCCAGCCCCTGAATAATGCGCAGCGTCACCAGCAGCACCGGCGCGAAAATCCCAATCTGCGCGTAGGTCGGCAGCACGCCAATCAGCGTGGTGCAGATCCCCATCATGGTGATAGTAATGAACAGCACCTTTTTACGACCAATGCTGTCACCCATTCTGCCGAAGATGAAAGCGCCGACGATACGCGCGATATAGCCCGCGCCGTAGGTCCCCATCGCCAGAATCAGCGCCATCGCGGCAGACTGTTCCGGGAAGAAGATTTCGTGGAATACCAGGGCGGCACCCAGCGAATAAAGCTGGAAATCCATAAACTCCAGCGCGGTGCCCAGCCAGCCGGAAACGGCGGCTTTCACCAGATCGGAGGTGGTTCGTTGAGGTTGTGCTTGCGTCATAATGGCTATCTCTAAAAGGTAAGATGCGTACCACATAGAGCCTGTCTGCGCAGGCTCTTAACCGCGTGCTTAATTATTGACCGAACGTGAGCAAGACTTTGCAGCACTGCCGCTGGTCTTTTTCAAACAGTTCGATGGCGTCTGTTACGTGGTGATAGTCAAAAGTATGGGTGATCAGTTTTTCCGGGTCGATCAGCCCCTTTTCCAGCCAGTCAATCACGACCGGGAATTTGTTGGCGTTGAGGCGCGAAGAGAAGATCGCCAGTTCTTTGCCGGTGATGCCCTGCTGCACAATCTGGCTCGGCTCGCTGGAGAAGCCCATCAGCACGATGCGCGCCGCCGGGGAGGCCAGGGTAATGGCTTCCTGTAAAATCGATGGATGACAGGCGGCATCAATGATTAACGTCGGTTTGATGCCCCTTTCTTCCAGTACGGCCTGCAACGACTGCTCGCCGTTGTTAAAGACCCAGTCCGCGCCGCTGCGCTGAGCCATTGCCAGCCGCTCATCAATGCGGTCGACGACGATAACCTGCTTCACCTTATAAACGCCCTTCAGCGCCTGCACGGTGACCAGCCCCATCGGGCCCGCGCCGTAAATCAGCGCAACATCCTGTTCGGTGGGTTTCGCCTGTCCCGTCACGTTGGCGGCAATGGTGAAGGGTTCAACCATGACGGCGTGTTTATCCGGGATCGCATCCGGGATGGGCCAGGCATTTTTAGCGGGCACAGCCGCATATTCGCTGAAGCCGCCGTCGCGGTGGACGCCCAGTACCACCAGTGAGGTGCAGACGTTCGGTTTCCCGACGGAACACGGGTAGCAGTGTCCGCAGCTGATCACCGGATCAACCGAGACGCGCTGACCCAGTCGCGCGCTGTCGACGCCCTCGCCCACGGCGTCAATCACGCCGAAGAACTCGTGGCCGATCACGCGCGGATACTTCGCAAACGGATTATGTCCACGGTAGATGTGGCTGTCTGAACCGCAAATCCCTGCCAGCATGATTTTGACGCGGACTTCCCCTGCGCCTGGCTCCGGGCGTGGACGCTCTTCAATCACCAGCTGGTTCGGCTGTTGAATCACTACGCTTTTCATCGTTCGTTCCTCGGTTACCAGTTCCACAGCGTGCCGTCTTCAAGACGGGCCACCGGCAGATAGGCCGGGTCATAGGGGTATTTCGCGGCCAGTTTTTCATCAAACTCAATGCCAAGCCCCGGTTTGTCGCCCGGATGCATGTAGCCATTATCAAAGCGCCAGCTGTGTGGGAAGACGTCCAGCATCTGTTCGGAGTAGCCCATGTATTCCTGCACGCCGAAATTCGGCACCCACAGGTCGAAATGCAGCGCGGCGGCGTGACATATTGGCGACAGATCGGACGGTCCGTGCGAGCCGGTGCGCACCTGGTAGAGCGAGGCGAAGTCTGCAATGCGGCGCATCCCGGTGATCCCGCCCGCGTGAGTGATGGTGGTGCGGATATAGTCGATAAGCTGCTCTTCAATCAGCTGCTTGCAGTCCCAGATGCTGTTGAACACCTCACCCACCGCAATTGGCGTGACGGTATGCTGGCGGATCAGGCGGAAGCATTCCTGATTTTCCGCAGGCGTTGGGTCTTCCATCCAGAACATGCGGAACTCTTCAATGCTCTTACCAAAGCGCGCCGCTTCGATTGGCGTCAGGCGATGGTGCATGTCGTGCAGGAGATGTTCGTTGAAACCGAATTGACTGCGCACCGCGTCGAACAGCTTTGGTGTGAAATCGAGGTATTTCTCAGTGGACCAAAGCTGCTCTTCTGGCCAGTCGCCTTTGGTGGCAGGCTCGTAGGCAAGGCCTTTCCCTTTGGACATGCCGTAAGTGGTTTTCATGCCCGGCACGCCGCACTGCACGCGGATCGCCTTAAAGCCCATCTCTTTATGACGGGCGTAATCTTCCAGCACGTCGTCAATGGTGTGCCCGGTGGTGTGGCAGTAGACCATTACCCCTTCACGGGATGCGCCGCCCAGCAGCTGATAGAGCGGCATGTTGGCCGCTTTCGCTTTGATATCCCAGAGCGCCATATCAACGGCAGAGATGGCCGACATGGTGACCGGGCCGCGACGCCAGTAAGCCCCTTTATAGAAAAACTGCCAGATGTCTTCGATGCGGTGGGCATCACGGCCAATCAGCTGGGGACACAGGTGATCTTTCAAATAGGACGCGACAGAGAGTTCGCGTCCGTTCAGGGTGGCGTCACCAAGACCCACGATCCCCTCATCAGTGGTGATTTTGAGGGTGACAAAGTTACGCCCTGGGCAGGTGACAAAGACTTCAGCCCCGACAATCTTCATAATTCCTTTCCTTACATCGCATGTTGTGATGCAGGAAATTTACGCAATTACGCAACTACCATACAAGTATATTGATCATAATATCAGCGAGAGATCACAAAATCAGGGCGCTCAGGTGCGCCCCCATCCCGCCACGATGATCAGCATCCCGCAGAGCGCAACCAGGGCACCGGCCCAGTCGTAGACGCTGAGTTTGACCCCATCCACGACGCGTAGCCACAGCAGCGCAGTACAGACATAGACACCGCCGTACGCGGCGTAGACGCGTCCGCTCGCGGCCGGATGCAGTGTTAACAGCCAGACGAACAGCGCCAGCGCAACAGCCGCGGGGATGAGCAGCAACACGGACGCCCCCTTCTTCAGCCAAAGCCAGGGCAAAAAGCAGCCGATGATTTCACAGAGCGCGGTGGCAAAAAAAAGCAGCGTGGTTTTGAACATAATTCTCTTCTGGTGAGGATTGATTTAACCATCTTACCCGATGATAACCGCGGGTATGACGCTATCTCGCTTTGGTGTAGAATCTGAACAGGGTAACGTGATTATCTGCCCCCATTAAAAAGGAAACGCTATGACTACATTAAGCAAACGCCTTTGTCTGACCGCCGCGCTGGCGCTGTCAACGCTCGCTTTCACCGCGACGGCGACCGCCGAAACCAGCAAGCTGATTATTGAATCCGGCGATAGCGCACAAAGCCGTCAGAACGCGGCGATGGACAAAGAACAATGGAATGACACTCGCAGCCTTCGTCAGAAGGTCAACACGCGTGCCGAGAAAGAGTGGGACAAAGAAGATGTCGCTTTCGACGCGCGTGATAAGTGCCAGCAAAGTGCCAACGTCAACGCCTACTGGGAGCCAAACACCTTGCGCTGCCTGGATCGCCGCACTGGCCGCACGGTTGCACCCTAATGCCTGCACAGTATGACATTAAGCTTCGTCCGCTGGAGCGTGAAGATCTCCGTTTCGTCCACCAGCTCGACAACAATGCCAGCGTGATGCGCTACTGGTTCGAAGAGCCTTACGAGGCCTTCGTCGAGCTGTCGGATCTTTACGATAAGCACATTCACGATCAGAGCGAACGCCGTTTTGTGGTGGAGTGTGAAGGTGAAAAAGCCGGTCTGGTCGAGCTGGTGGAGATCAACCACGTTCACCGCCGGGCGGAGTTTCAGATCATCATTTCGCCTGAGCACCAGGGGAAAGGTCTTGCCTCACGGGCGGCAAAGCTGGCGATGGATTACGGATTCAACGTCCTGAACCTCTATAAGCTTTATCTCATCGTGGATAAAGAGAACGAGAAAGCGATCCATATCTACCGCAAGCTGGGCTTTATGGTGGAAGGTGAACTGATTCACGAGTTCTTTATCAATGGCGAATACCGCAACACCATCCGCATGTGCATCTTCCAGCACCAGCACCTGGCCGGACACAAGCCGTCAGGCGCCAGCCTGCTGAAACCTACCGCGCAATGAGAGTGACGCTCCCCCATTGAGCTCTCTTTCTTGCCGGGTGGCGCTGCGCTTACCCGGCCTACATGGTGCAAGAATATCAATATGTTGCACGCTTCATTGTAGGCCCGTGCAAGCGTAGCGCCGCCGGGCGAAACGCACAAAATGCACTTTACTCTCAGTAATATTCAATCGTGTTTTTAATGGTGTACTTGCGCTCAACGGCCGGTTTGACGCTATCATCCGTGATCGTCAGATCGCAACTCACCGGATTATTATGTCTATCGTAGTCGCAGCTCTGATTCACATTCCCGAGCGGCTTGTCATTCAACAAACTCACGGCCGAGAAATCCATTCTTTTGCGCAGATCCTTTGACGGTGTCGACTGTACGGATAAGTGCTGGTCCCCGGAGACGGTGGTTTTGCCCAGCGGATAGCCATCCGCATCGTAGCGGTACTTCACTTCCATCTCCTTGCCGTGCGCCGCGACGACGAATCCATTATCGTCGGTCTCCCACGTCACCCCGGCTGAGGGTAATTCCGCCAACTGACATTTCCCCTGCAGCTTCACCTTCTGCTGTTGGGTTTCGGCATCCAGGTAGTAATTTGCATCCAGCACCAGCGCCACGCCGGTATTGTTTTCAAGATCGTGCAGTTCCAGCGTATCAAAGCACCCTTCTGTCGACAGGGTACCGGTCACGCGCTTGGACACTTCCCCCTTGTCGTTAAACAGGGTCTGGGTAAAGTCTTTCACCGGACCGCGCAGCGGGTCGAAATCGAATTCATTAGAAAAGCTCGCCATCTCAGGCGTATACGACAGCGGCGCGGAGTTGTTGTCGCACCCCACCAGTGTTGCTGCCAGTAGCGTTATCGCTGCGTATTTCTTCACATTTATTACCGTTTCAGAGAGATTATTCCCAATCATATTAGCAAATACAGATGTTTACACGAACCCTGCTAAAATTAATCTCTACACAGAGAAAGGAGCTACAGATGAAACGGTTACCCTGGATTACCGCCCTGCTGTTAATGAGTGCTTCAACCGCCGCGCTGGCGGCACCGGATTCCTGCGAGCGCGTGAAAAGCGACATTCAGCAGAAGATCGTCAACAACGGCGTGCCTGAGTCTGGCTTTACGCTGAACATCGTGCCAAACGATCAGGCAGATCAGCCGGATGCGCAGGTGGTTGGGCATTGTGCCAACGACACCTTTAAAATTTTATACACCCGCACAGGAAGTGGCGCTGCCTCTGGCAGTCAGGACAATGCACCGAGTGAACCTCAGTAACTTCCCGCTCAATGTCCATTGACTTGATAAGGATTAACATTTAGTACCTCAAAATAAGTAACACTCACCCCATCATTAGCCCGGTTGTAATCACGGGTAAAAATAATACGTAATCTCAATGTTGGGGTGAGCCATGTCTGAGGTCGATCATCACGGCGGTATTAGCCGCCGAACGCTTGTTAAATCTACTGCGATGGGTTCGCTGGCGCTTGCCGCGGGTGGACTCTCATTACCGTTTGGTTTGAAAACTGCCGCTGCTGCAGTGCAAAACGCCGTCCAGCCTGCGGAAGATAAAGTGGTGTGGGGAGCCTGTTCGGTCAACTGCGGCAGCCGCTGCGCACTGCGCCTGCACGTTCGCGACGATGAGGTCTACTGGGTCGAAACGGACAACACCGGCGAGGATATTTACGGTAATCATCAGGTGCGTGCCTGCCTGCGCGGACGTTCTATTCGCCGTCGTATCAATCACCCCGATCGTCTGAACTACCCGATGAAACGCGTGGGCAAACGCGGCGAAGGCAAGTTTGAGCGCATCACATGGGACGAAGCGCTGAACGCCATCACCGCCAGCCTGAAAGACGTGGTCGACAAATACGGCAACGAAGCGGTTTACATTAACTACTCCTCCGGCATTGTCGGCGGCAATATCACCCGCTCCTCCCCTTACGCTTCGCTGGTGGCGCGCCTGATGAACTGCTACGGCGGTTTCCTGAGCCACTACGGCACCTACAGCACGGCGCAAATCGCCTGTGCGATGCCTTACACCTACGGCAGCAATGACGGGAACAGCACCTCTGACATTGAAAACACCAAACTGGTGGTGATGTTCGGCAATAATCCGGCGGAAACGCGCATGAGTGGCGGCGGGATTACCTGGTATCTGGAGCAGGCTCGCGAGCGCTCCAACGCGCGCATGATCGTCATCGACCCGCGCTATACCGACACCGCCGCCGGACGTGAAGACGAGTGGATCCCTATTCGTCCAGGTACCGATGCCGCCCTGGTTGCGGGGATCGCATGGGTATTGATCGACGAAAACCTGGTGGACCAGCCGTTCCTGGATAAATACTGCGTCGGCTATGACGAAAAAACGCTGCCGGAAGGCGCTCCCGCTAACGGTCACTACAAAGCCTATATTCTCGGCCAGGGTGATGACCACACGGCGAAAACCCCTGAGTGGGCTTCCCGTATTACCGGCATTCCAGCGGATCGCATCGTTAAGCTTGCCCGCGAAATCGGCTCCGCAAAACCGGCGTATATCTGTCAGGGCTGGGGACCACAGCGCCAGGCGAACGGCGAGCTGACGTCCCGCGCCATCGCGATGCTGCCAATCCTCACCGGAAACGTGGGGATTAACGGCGGTAACAGCGGCGCGCGTGAGTCGACCTACACCATCACCATCGAACGTATGCCGCTCCCGGACAACCCGGTCAAAACGCAAATCTCCTGCTTCAGCTGGACGGACGCCATCGCCCGCGGGTCGGAGATGACCGCCCTGCGCGACGGCGTGCGCGGTAAGGATAAATTGGACGTGCCGATTAAGTTCATCTGGAACTACGCGGGCAACACCATTATTAACCAGCACTCTGATATCAATAAAACTCACGAGATCCTGCAGGACGAAAGCAAGTGCGAAATGATTGTCGTCATCGACAACTTCATGACTTCGTCAGCGAAGTACGCCGATATCGTGTTGCCGGACCTGATGACCGTCGAGCAGGAAGACATTATTCCAAACGATTATGCAGGCAACATGGGCTACCTGATTTTCCTCCAGCCCGTGACCGCGCCGAAGTTTGAGCGTAAGCCTATCTACTGGATCATGAGCGAAGTGGCGAAACGCCTCGGGCCGGACATCCATCAGAAATTCACCGAAGGACGCACGCAGGAACAGTGGCTGCAGTATCTGTATGCCAAAATGCTTGAGAAAGACCCTAAGCTTCCGTCCTATGACGCGCTGAAAAAAATGGGCATTTATAAGCGCAACGATCCGAACGGACATTTTGTGGCCTATAAAAAATTCCGCGAGAACCCGGAGGCCAATCCGCTGAAAACGCCATCGGGCAAGATTGAAATCTACTCCAGCAGGCTGGCGGACATTGCCGCCTCCTGGGAGCTGGAAAAGGATGAGACCATCAGCCCCCTTCCCATCTACGCATCGACTTTTGACGGATGGGATGCCCCCGAGCGCGCGCAGTTCCCGCTGCAGCTGTTTGGCTTCCACTTCAAAGCCCGTACCCACTCGAGCTACGGCAACGTCGACGTGCTGAAAGCGGCCTGCCGCCAGGAGGTCTGGCTTAATCCTGTCGATGCCGAAAAACGCGGCATCAAGAACGGCGATACGGTGCGCGTCTTTAATCGTCGCGGCGAGGTACGAATTGAAGCGAAAGTGACGCCACGCATCATGCCCGGCGTGAGCGCCATGGGCCAGGGAGCGTGGCACGATGCCAATATGAGTGGCGATCGTATCGACCACGGTTCGTGCATCAACACGCTGACCACGCACCGCCCGTCACCGTTGGCAAAAGGCAACCCGCAGCACACCAATCTGGTGCAGATCGAGAAGGTGTAGAGGGTGAAACGCGAGACCGTGGTTTATTCTATGGTCAGTATTATCGGTTAACACAGTCGCGCGGACATCTTCCGCGCGAGAAAGGAAGGTTGTAATGAAAGATGTCTCACCCCGTGAATCATTCGCGTTTTGTGCCCGGGTATTGGGCGCACTGTTTTATTTATCTCCCGACAGCGAGCAGGCTGCGCCGCTGGTGCGGGCCCTCACCGCGGGCGACTGGGTTCAGGACTGGCCCCTGCCTCCAGAATTGCTGCAGCCAATTGCCGAAACCTTTGCCTCGCCTACCGAAGAGCCGCTGACGGACGCCTGGCAACGGCTGTTTATTGGCCCTTATGCCCTGCCCGCACCGCCGTGGGGTTCCGTCTGGCTTGACCGCGAATCCGTGCTGTTTGGCGACTCGACGCTCTCGCTGCGCCAGTGGATGCGTGAGAATAATATCGCTTTTGAGATGCAGCAAAATGAACCGGAAGACCATTTCGGCACCTTGCTGCTGCTGGCGGCGTGGCTGGCCGAGAATGGCCGCGAAGCGGAGTGCGATCGGCTTCTGGCGTGGCACCTGCTGCCGTGGAGCACCCGCTTCCTGTCGGTGTTTGTCGACAACGCCGGGCATCCGTTTTATACCGCGCTGGGTCAGCTCGCGCAGCTGACGCTCGCAGACTGGCGTTCTGCGTTACTTATTCCGGTTGCGGAAAAGACGCTGTACCGCTAAGGAAGTGGCTTGCTCGCGGGTGGCGAGCAAGCCTTCTTTTTAGCCCATACGCCCGAAACTATCTTTTTGCCACGATCCGCATTTCCACCAGGGCATTTTCCGGAATGAACTCTGATACACCGATGGCAGACCATGCCGGGTATGGCGCCTTGACATACTCATCCTTCACTTTAGAAAAAACAGCGATATGTTTCTTGAGATCAATATGAAAAGTGGTCATCTCCAGAATGTTTTCATAGCCTAAGCCAGCAGCGTTCAGATACACACCCAGCTTATAAAAGGCATCATGAAACTGTTCTTCCGGCTCCTTGCTTATAGGTTTGTCCCTGCGCGCTGCGGTCACTCCTGAGAGATAGACTGTGCCATCGGCTTCAATGACGGGGGAAAAGTGCCAGTCATCGAAGTAATGCTGGAATGCGTCAGGAACTATCGATTTTTTCATGATGATGTCTCTTTTAACACGTTGATTTATGCTCAGGAAAACGTCCCCACGAAGCATACCTGATAAGCCGGACGCTGAGTCCTGCGCCTATGGCAAGGCATACCGCCATTGTCAGAAGGGAGACGACAAAGGCATGCGTGATAGTGGCTTCACTTTTTCCAGCGTCTAACATGCTGTAAAAAATGCCGCCGATGATGGCAACGCTCAGCGCGGTGCTGATTTGCAGAGTCGAGCTGGTCACGCCAGCGATCGTGCCTGAGAACGCGGGCGCCACGCGGCCTGTCACCATGCGCACCAGCGTCGGCATCGCCAGCCCCTGTCCAAGACCGGTAACAAAAAGCAGTGCCGCGAGCGGCAACATGGCTGGCGGGCGCCCTGTCAGCGTGTGGGCAACCAGCCACGCAAGGACTGCCAGCCCCACCGTCTCGCAGCCCATCCCGATGGCGCTTAAGTAATTTCCGACAAAACGCCTCAGGTACGGCGTCAGCAACGGTCCGATCAGAAAGCCGATGCCAAAGGGCAGAAAAATCAGTCCCGCCGTCAGGGCGTTTATATGCAACGCATCCTGGAGATAAACAGAAAATAACAGAAAGAAGGCACCAATCGAATAAAACAGCAAAACGACTGTGAGCCCCCGCCCCAGCCCTGGCGCGTGCAGCACGGAAGGATCGAGCAGCGGTGAACCACCGCTCTGGCTAAGATGCCGCTCATAACGCCACAGCAGCCTGGCCAGCAGAGGCACAGCAAGAAATGACAGCCACGTCCACCAGGGCCATCCCGCCTCGCGGCCTTCAATTAACGGCACAATCAGCGCACTCAGCGTGACGGTTGCCAGCAGCATTCCGACGGGATCCAGACGCTGTGCAGATTGCGCACGCGTCTCTTTTAGCAGCGGCAGTCCAAAAAGAATGACCAGCATCGCCACCGGCAGGTTAACCAGAAAAATAACCCGCCATCCCAGATGAAACAGATCCGCTGAAAGCAGGGCTCCGCCCAATACCTGCCCGATAACGGAAGCCAGACCAAACACCGCGCCATAGATACTCAGCGCGAGCGGTTTTTCCGCCTCCGGAAAAATAGCCTGAACGGAAGCCAGCGCCTGGGGAGCCATAATCGCGGCCGTGGCGCCCTGTAATATGCGTCCGGTTATCAGAACCCACGGTGACCAGGCTAAACCGCACAACAGCGATGCCGCAGAAAAACCGATGAGCCCCAGAAAAAACATCTTCCCGCGACCGTAAATATCCCCCAACCGTCCGCCGGTGATTAATGTTACCGAGTAAACGGCAGCATAGGACGAAATGACGAGCTGTTCAGCAGAGGACGTGGCGCTCAGCTCGCCCTGAATTGCAGGCAGTGCCACATTGACAATAAAAAAATCGAGCGGAGGCAAAAATGCGCCAACCAGCAGGATAATAAACATTGCCCAGCGACGGGGCTCGGCTTGCGTGAGGGTATGTGTCGACATAGAACACTCCATAGATAACGGTTCCGTGCCCCGTTAAGAGACATTATTGTGGATTGTCGGCGGCCGCCGCATGGCTTAGCTCAACGCATGCCGCCAGAGGCCAGAATCACCTCGCCGGTCACCCAGGCCGCGTCGTCTGAGGCGAGAAATGAAACAATCGGGGCCACATCCTGCACCTGGCCGATGCGGCCAAGCGGCGTCTGGCTTTCATTCCATGTCTGGAAATCCGAGTTCATCGCGCCCGCGCTATGACTCCCTTCCGTTTCGATAAGGCCGGGATTGACCGCGTTGACGCGAATGCCGCGCGGGCCGAGTTCGCGTGAGAGTACGCCGGTAATGGCGTCAATCGCGCCCTTGGTGCCGCTGTAGATGGCGCTCTCAGGAATAAAGACGCGGGTGACGAATGAGCTGATATTGATGATGCTGCTGCCTTTTGTCAGATGCGGTGCAGCCGCCCCAGCCACCAGCAACGGGCCCAGCACGTTGATATCAAACTGCCTGCGAAACAGCGCCTCGGTGCTCTCTTCAATCCTCGCGAAGGCATAAACGCCTGCATTGTTCACCACAATGTCCAGCCGCCCGTAATGGCTTACAGCCGCGTTGATCAGCGCCTCAACCTCGGTCTGGCAGGTGATGTCCGCCGCAACCGCCATGGCCTTTCCACCCGCGGCTTCGATATCGGCAACGACCTTATCCGCATCGCTTCTGCTTGAGGCGTAATTAACAATGACCTTCGCGCCGTCAGCCGCCAGATGACGAGCAATGCCAGCTCCGATACCTTTGGAGCCACCGGTGACGATGGCAACTTTGTCTTTTAATTTGTTCATGTCTTCAGCTTCCTGATTAGCCGCCCGTGGCGGTGTGGTTGAGAAGATCATATTGATATCGACAAAGTTGTTTTAGAACTGCCACTTTTGTATATTCAATGTTCATTTTTGTACGGTGTGAGACTGACATGGAATGGGGTGATGTCCGGGTATTTCTTGCAGTTATGCGTAAGCGCTCTTTCGGCGAAGCGGCCCGAAGCCTTGGCGTGAGCCATCCTACGGTGGGTCGTCGGATAAAGGCGCTTGAGGATGAGGCTCAGCAAGCCCTCTTTCGCCGGACCAAGGAGGGCCTCGTCCTGACCGACGCGGGCGACAGGGTTCTGAAGCTGGCAGAAGCGGTGGAAAACTCCGCGCTGGCGATGGAACGACGCCTGGCAGGTAATCACGACCGTCTTGAAGGCCTCTTACGGATATCGTCAGCAGAGTGGTTTGCTAACTATGTTCTGGCACCTGTCCTGAGCGAGCTGACGCGTCGTCATCCGGCGATTGTCCCTGAACTTATCGCGAGCTACCGCTTACTCAATCTGTCGCGACGTGATGCCGACATTGCGTTTCGCATCGTGCCCTTTACCGAACCCGATATTGTCCAGCGCCGCCTGATGCGCATCCCCTATGCGCTTTACGGAACGCCAGACATCGCCGATATCGCCCGACACGACCCGGCCGCAGTGGGGCTGATTCTGATGAATACGGCCCAATCCCACTTTTCTGACGTGGCCTGGCTGCTGGACAGGTTCCCACATTCCCCGCGCGTCTTCACCAGCACTAGCCGGGCCGTGCAGGCGCAGATGTGCAGCCGGGGGATGGGCATCGCCGTGTTACCGCGTCCATTGGGTGATGCCATCACCGGGTTGCAGGCCATCAGCATGCCGGAGCCACCGCCGTCCAAAGATATCTGGGTAGGGTATCACTCCGACCTCCGGCATATGGATCGCCTGCGGGTCATGATGGATATCGCCGATACGATGCTTGCCGATCCCGCCATGGCGACAGCGTGAGCCTAGGGTTTACGGTAACCAGTCATACTGCTGAAGACGCCGTCACGCAGTACGAAAGCGTGAAGCAGCGCAGCGGCAAGGTGAAGCATTATCATCGCGAATAACGCCAGAGCAACCCAGGTATGAAGTGGCCGCAGTATCGCATACCGATCATTACTGATGTCCACGATCGGCGGCAGAACGATGCCGTTACCCAGCGTGACGGGATACCCTGCTGCTGAGAGCATTGCCCAGCCTATCAGCGGCTGGGCCACCATCATCAGATAGAGCATCCAATGCGAGAGATGGGCCATACCGCGCTGCCAGGCCGGAATGGACGCTGGCAACGCGGGCTTGGCCGTCGTGAATCGCAGCCATAATCGCACAATGACCAGAAGCAATATCATCACCCCGAGAGGCTTGTGGATCGACACCAGCAGGCTGTGCGCGGAGGAGACGGTCGAGACCATCGCAACACCGATAAACAACATCATGAGAATGGCTGCGGCCATCAGCCAGTGCAGGACGCGCAGAGCCGGATGAAAATAGACGGCCTGTTTCATAACGTCTCTCCCTTCTGTTGCGCCTGTTCATGGGTGCGCAGGTTATAGGATTTGGCATAAGCCGATGAGCGTGCGTTAAGTATCGGGTCAGCGGACGGTGCCATACCGTCGGGTAAAATCAACGGGTCATAGTTGATGTCATTACAGGGTCCCTGCTGTTGAGGGATAGCCTTGTTTAAGACTAACGTTCCGGCATTAATCGTTTTCCTGTCGGCAGGCCATGCCCTGGTGGCGTCGTCGCCTTTATCACCTGCCTGAGCAAGCGTGAACACTAAATCCCATTTCAGCGCGCCCTGCTCCAGACGATGCTGAAGATCCTGTTGCAGGAAATCGCTATCCTGCTTATCGGCGTCGCTTATGGGAGTAAATCCGGCATGAGGCACCATGCTCCAGCGCACCAGTTGTTCATGGCCTGCCTTATCAATCAGGCGAAAAGCATTCAGGCTGTTAAAGCGATCGCTGGCCCAGCTTGAGGAGGGTGTGTATTGCTTTGCCCACGCAAAAAACGGTTTTATTTCCGGATGGTTCATGACAAAGGAACGTAATTTTTCCGGGTTAGGTTTTCCGGTTGCGGCATCCGGCAGGGTGGCCGTCTGGAGTTCATAGAAACTCTCAACGGAACTGACGGGGAAAAATGGCATGGCGTTCATACCGGTGCGCCACTGCTCACCATTCGACTGCTGAAAGGAGAGCGCCATACTCCGAACGGGCACGGCATAATCCGGTGCAGCCGGGTTCCCGCCCGCAATGGCAAAACGTCCTGTGACAGCGGTTTCACCTTTACTGAACAGGGAGGCACGTGAAAGCACACTGGCATTCCCGTTTGAGATAAACGAGCCCAGCACACACATGCCTTTAGCATGATTACGGCGATAGCCTTTATGTACTCCACCCGACTGCTGTAATACATCAACGAGCTTATCCGACGTCAGACGTTGAGGCGTCAGCCAACCGCCAGTCCACAGGAATAATAAAAAAAGGATCAGGGGAATAATGCCGACCAGCGCCAGACGTACAACCGTTTGTCTGTTTAAATGTACTTTACTGTTCATATTGTTAACTCATTCTGCTCACGATATGTCAAAACGAAACGTGCAGGGGGTGATGACGCGTCGTGCCTGAAATCAGCATGACCGTTTCGCTTCTCTTTTTTGTCGGAATGTTAACGTCAGGGCTGACAGGCAAAAATAGACGGCACCAAACGCAGCATACCCCGCGATATTTGCTATTGACGGTGGCTCAGGCGTCCGGGCCTGATAGATAAAAAACGCGCCTGCAAGTGCAGACTGTGCGCCACTTAATATCATGCTCCATTGCGCACCATAATGTTTCCAGCGCTGTGTTGCCGCGCCCAGCTGCAGCAGACCGGATAATATCGCCCAGCAGCCGAATACCCGAATGACATCATTTATATTGCTTTTAAGAGCCAACACGACGGCCAGCGTTGTTATAACGCTAACGATAATATTAACGGTCTGCATCCGGTTGCGGCCAAACCCCCCGCTTTTTCTTGCATCAATATAATTCGCCATTGCATCCCATGCGGGGTAAAGAATGAGCAAAATCGATGCGCCAACAGGCGAAGACAGGCCAGCGGTGAACACGGCAATAACCCATAAAACAGAGAAAGCCGTCCGGATAAAATAATACTGTTGTAGCCAGTTCTGCTGATTCCCGTGGTGGATAGTGTCGGACATATAGACCTCTTAACCTGGCATATTTAACAAACGAAGCAGCGTAGCATGCCTCACCCGACAACAAACCTACTAGTAGGTAGATAAAAGATCAATATGTTTTACGCTAACCGTTACAAAAGGATCGTCAAGGCGCAGGAAAGCGAAAGACGTGTTGAAAACAGGCACAGCCCGGTCAATAACCGGGCGTTCTTCAGGCTGCGGTGAGAACCTTATCGATCAGTGGATAGGCAATCTGCTCAAAGACGTGCGGATTATTAAATGCCCGCGCTGCGAGCATGGCACCATGCATGCCCGCCATGAGAGCCCTGGCTTCGACTTCGGCACTTTCGCTGAGAGTGAAAACGCCTTGCGCTTCGCCGGCACTCAGTACTGCGGTCAGCCAGTCAGAGAGATCGTTAAAATGGCCGGTCACTTCTGCGGCAATATCCGCAGGTAATGTCGGAAGTTCAACGGCCAGCATCACACAGATACAAAAAGGTGAAGCCCCCTCTTTAATACAGGCCGACCAGAAATCAGCATAGCCTTTCACTTTGGTCAGGGGATCGTTTGTTTGCCGATCCATCGCTTCCATGCCACTCCGTGCTTCTGCGCGGTATTCCTGCACTACAGCTTTGACTAAATCTTCTTTGCCCGGAAAATGATGGTGGATACTGGCTTTGCGGATACCCACGCGCTCCGCAAGATCGGCATAGCTAAAGCTTTTGTACCCACCCGTTGTGAGCAGCTGCCTCGTATTTGCCATAATTTCGCGCGCTTTCGGCGAACGTTCGATCATTTCACGCTCCAGTGTTCAATCCAGTGAAAAAATGTGCTGTCTGTGACAGGCGCGTCCCGCCGGGACAACCTACTGAGCGGCAACAGGAATGTCAAATAGCCGGGCCCGCAAAGGGCCAACGGGAAAAAGCCGCCTGATATTATTGACACCACCCCATCCTACTACTAGGATGGTTTCACTTCAAAACATATCCCTGTAGTGGAGAGTGTATGGCAGTTATCCCTTTTCCGGACAGGCACAGCCCGGCGGCTCCAGTACGTAACGTTCGCGAATTATCCAACGTCATTCACGCGAATGAAGATCGCGGCCGCACGGCGTGCGTAGAGAACAATGATGCCGTTCGCCGTTTCGCATTAAGCGTTGCCGCGAAGCTATTAAGCGATCGGGAGCTTAATCAGGCTGCGCCTTTTATGATAGACAGAATTGTCAGGCTGCTAATGACAGAATCCAAAAACAGTTAAGAGTGGCCATTACGGATCGGTGAGATATCGTTTCTCTTGATATCTCTGTGCATCGTTTGCCTTCTTAATGTTCAGGAATGCGGGCGATAACCTTTATCTCAAAATCAAATCCTGCAAGCCAGTTAACCCCCACGGCTGTCCAGTTCGGATACGGGGGCTTCGGGAAAATGCCGCTTTTCACCTTCATAATGGCTGGAAATTGATTCTCCGGATCGGTATGAAAGGTGGTCACATCGATAAGATCGTCAAACGTGCATCCCGCGGCGACGAGCGTAGCCTTGAGATTCTCGAAAGCACGCTCTACCTGCGTAGTAAAGTCGGGCTCGGGTGTACCGTCCTCCCGGCTACCCACCTGTCCGGAAACAAACAGTAAATCACCAGAGCGGATCGCTGCGGAATAACCATGCTGTTCATAGAGTGCGTGGCGATTTGCAGGGAAAACAGGTTTCGGTTGGTTCATAACATATCCTTTCTTTGGATGTGCAACAGCGGATGCGTGGCATCCATAAATGAATTAAGATACGCGGCGTATGTCAACTTAATCACACATACGCCGCGTATGTCAAACATCCTGCGCGGCGTACAGGATAAGGAACCCTTATGGCAGCCAAACGCCGCGCCGAAACGATGGAAGAAACCCGCACAAAGTTGATTGCGGCTGCACGAAAAGCCTTCGCTGAAAAGGGGTTTGCGGCAGCTTCGATGGATGATTTGACCGCCAGCGTCGGCCTGACGCGTGGCGCCCTCTACCATAATTTTGGGGATAAAAAAGGGTTACTTGCCGCGGTGGTGACCCAGATTGATTCTGAAATGGCGCAAGGCGCCAAACATGCAGCGGCGCAGTCCAGTGATGACCAGCAAAAGCTTCTGGCCGAAGGGATAGCTTATATCAAGATGGCGCTGGATGAAGAAGTCCGGCGTATCGTTCTGCTTGATGGCCCAGCTTTTCTTGGGGATCCGACAAAATGGCCAAGTCAGAATACCTGCCTCGACGCCACTCGCGAAAGCCTTTCAGACCTGATTGAACGTGGCGTCATCAAACCGGTAGACGTTGATGCCACCGCCTGGTTATTAAATGGTGCCGCACTGAATGCCGCCCAGTGGGTGGCCGCGAGTGACGATCCGAAGCAGGCATTGCCCAAAGCGATTGAGGTTTTCACCCTGTTGGTCAGTGGCGTGTTGCAGCAGTGACCGCACTGCCCCACCCGGTTATCTCGTGCTGAGAGCAAGCTTAGCCGCGGAGGAAAAGCAAGAAGTGAATCGGTAGCAGATATTTTCTTTATCCCAAGGAGCGGATGTTATCGGATAACTTTCCAGGGCAACGGATTGCTGGCATTTTTGTTGGACAATTGTTACCGATCTGCCGAGTCTGGCCGCTTTGTGCCAGGAGCGGACATCGATTAATGCAATCGTTGTTCAAATACTGTAATAATTCTCAAATCTGATTTAAGGTTTATCTATACAGAACTTCCCAAATATTAGAAATACTCAGGGTGTATATAAAAAGGTATAATTTTAGCTCAACCATCAATGGATAAATTATGTTAATTATATTTAATGGTTTACCTGGTAGCGGTAAAAGTACAGTTGCAAAATTGTTATCCCAAAAAATTAATGGTGTGTATCTACGGGTTGATACGGTTGAGCAGGCGATTCGTTCAGCATCTGAACAGAACAAAAAAATTGGCCCTGAGGGTTATTTTGTTCTTTATGAGTTGGCGCGTGAAAATCTACAGTTAGGCGCTACTGTTGTCACCGATTCGGTTAATGATATCAATCTGATACGTAATAATTTCCGCGATATAGCGATATCGTTAAATGTTCCGTTTTTAGAAGTTGAAATACTCTGTTCAGATATGACACAGCATCGTTATCGTGTGGAGAACAGAATCTCAGATATCCCGGGGTTAACCCTCCCTGACTGGGAACAAGTACAACGCCGTAACTATGAACCATGGGAACGAGAGCATTTGCAATTAGATACAGCAATTTTATCAGCACCAGAATGTGTCGATGTAATTCTCAGAAGAATATCGTCCGTTTGAAAAGGATAATGGCAAAATTAAGTAGACGACGGTTGAACACTAGCGTCTGCTTTTCGCTCTTAGCCGACGTTCATATTTAAGCGTAGCTCAATACAGCGAACGGTTTGGTGATCTATGGACGAGTTCAGGGAGCCAGCGCAACGTAAATCTTACTGCGCCCAGGCTGATTTTTCCTGCAATTTTCAAGCCTGCCCCCCTTAAAATTGGGGGGGGTATGAGCCAACAAGCCCCCCTCTCTGATTTTCGTGCCATAATGCCCCGATTCATCGGTGCGTATCGATACTTTTGGAAAAATCATAAACGGACTTAGACATGACCAAAATCTTGATGCTGGTAGCAATGGTAGCAACCTTTGCTGGTTGCACTCCATTAACCCCAAAAGATTGCCAGAAGAAAAGCGCTCTTGATTCGTGCTCTTACAAACGTTCAGGAAAAGTAACCGATAAAGACATTTATGGCGAACAAGCATCAGGTATAAAAAAAGCACTCGATGCAGCACTGACCAAACCCCGAGCCTGGAGTGGGAAAAGATGTAATGTGCATCTGGATTTCAATATGGACGGCACCTTGCAGAATTTCATCATAAAGAGTGGAGATAAGGATTACTGCCGTGCTTTAGCTGAAGCCTCCAGGCAAGCAAAATTCCCATCATTTACTAACCAGCATGTTTACGACGACATGAGTTCTGCCCGGTGGGAAATGCACGGACAACCATGAAAAATATCTACTTTGACTGTCGGCTTCGTGCCTGAAGCGGACATTGATATGAATGGAAATTGATGAACGTCAATCCGTTTACTCTGTTCTACAGGATCTCAACCACTTCAAACTCTTCTGCGATCAACTCCATATCTTCAGAAAAATGACCTTCGCGGCTGAAAAATCTCTGATGCTCTTTCTGCCAGTATTCAAGGCTTAAATCCCCTTCACCTTCTTTGCGGGCGAACGCCTCAGTCACATCACAAAAACGCACAAGCCGCAATGAAACCAGTCTGATCACACAGACCGGAACATTCTGGCCATCAAGAATAATGTTATAACTCCCAATCTTCAGGGCAGAATCCTCCTGCTGGAAAGAGGCAAAAGATCCGCAAGAGGCCGTTTTGATCCCTTTTTTGATCAGGTCCGCAAGCTCGCTGGCGAGTTCCGGGCTGTCACCCATTTGCCAGGCATCTGCGCCTGGATACTTCATTTTTATTACCTCAACCTCAACCATTGAAATCCCTTCTTTATCGTCGGTGAAAATAAAAGTTATACATTTTATAGCATGAGCTGTCCCGACATTATCTGTGATGCCTTTAAAGAGTCGGCAAATTTTGAAAAGCCCGGGACGAGTTAACACAGTGTATCTTTTACATACCACGCGAGTAATGCTGTGCCATTATTTTAGGTACCACGCGCCCTCGGCAGACAAGGAGCCTGACGTTGAAATTCTTAAGATGGTTCAAACGTATTGTCTTATCCCTTGTTTTGTTGGTCATTGGCGCGATGGGCCTGCGTCTTTATGACATTCAGCGCGGACCGGATCTGCAACTCTGGCATACCTATGTTCCTCATGAAATGGATGCTGACGAAATAGACAAAGCAGACTGGAACCATTACCTGAAGGTTGAGGATTCTCTTTTCACAGAAGTGAAACTCAATGTCACGGACAAGCTGGATGCTCAACAGCAAACGGAACTCAATCGCTATTATTCCGGCAGTCCCATTTATCCTGACAGATTCCAGACTAACTGGAATCGCTCTTACATTATGTTCCCTGATGCCAAACCCAAAGGTGTCGTGGTGATGTTGCATGGTTTAACCGATACCCCGTACAGTCTGCGACATATTGCAGAGAATTATCGTCAGCATGGATTTATTGCTATTGGTATCCGATTACCGGCACATGGTACGGTCCCAGCAGCCTTGACGAAGGTGACATGGCAGGATTGGCTGGCCGCGACGCGCCTTGCAGTCAGAGAAGCCAAAAAGTTAGCGGGTAATGATGTGCCGCTACATATTGTCGGATTTTCCAATGGCGGTGCTCTTGCCATGAAATACACGCTGGACGCTCTTAATGATCCCCGTCTGGCAAAACCTCAGCGCGTTATCCTGATTTCACCGATGATTGGCGTTACCAGTTTCGCGCGTTTTTCAGGTGTTGCGGGCTGGCCATCATTTCTGCCCGCGTTTGCGAAAGCAGCATGGTTAACCATCATGCCAGAGTTCAATCCGTTTAAATTTAATTCATTCCCGACGAATGCCGCCCGGCAGTCTTTCCTGCTAACCAGTGCGCTGCAAACCCAAATTGCGGCTGATTCACGAAACAAAAAACTAGACCAGTTACCGCCGATAATGACATTTCAGTCGGCAATGGACTCTACCGTCAGTGCCCGAGCGGTCATTACAGCGTTATATAATCGTTTGCCGGTTAATCACAGCGAAGTGGTTTTATTCGATTTGAACCATGCCGTCAGGTTTAATGCACTATTGCGGAGATCTTCTTACACCGCGCTGTCGAGATTACTCCCTACGCCCCCACGTCGATACGACACAACGATAATCACGAATGTCACCGCGGGCAGCACAGAGATGGAAATCCGCACGATTCCAGCGGGTAAAACAGAACAGATCGTTGAAAAAATGGGGCTGCGCTATTTACCGGACGTTTACTCACTCTCTCATGTCGCCCTGCCTTTCCCTATGACAGACTCCCTGTATGGCCGTTATCCTGAACCACAGAATCAATACGGTATTAGCCTGGGGACCTTTGCCGCGCGTGGAGAACGCGCGGTACTGATCGTCGGACTTGATTCTCTTATGCGCCAGTCTTCAAACCCCTTCTACCCTTATATCATTGAGCGTATCAATGAAGGCATAGATACCCGAGTCCCGGGGAATAATTAGCGAGGTGACACCGTCGTTAGCCCGCCCGCGGATGATATGGCCACCCGTTGTCCAGCGGAGAAGCGGGTCGGCCCCTGGCGTTGCACTACCATAAGCATGCGTCCGTCATCCAGACGAATCTCAAGCTCTACGCCCTGGACAAGATTCATGCGCCCTTGTACGCCCTGCCCAGCCATTCCCCCGGCGACAGCCCCAGCTGCCGTCGTCAGTCTGCGACCTGAGCCTCCGCCTACCGTACTCCCGGCCAGACCTCCGAGAACACCACCGGCCACCGCCCCCATGGCATTATTTTCATCACCCGCCTGAATTTGCACGGCGCGAACATGAACTAGCGTGCCGTAATATACCTGCTGTACCCGACCTGCAGTGGAGGCTGAATGAACATCGCCGGAAAGATTGCTTGTGTTGGTACAACCGACAATACCTAAGGCAATAATGAGCACGCAGTGTCTGAATAACATTTTGCTTCTCCATCCAATTTAACGGTTTAGTGGTCTTTCGCGTCACGAATAACTGGACTTTTGTTATCCAGCGCCCCCGACAAGCCCCTGATGAATACGGCAGTCCTGGGTATTGCTGTTGTGCGCATACCACTCATACTTCCAGCCTTTGTCATAGGTGTATACCCAATGCGTTGGGACAAACTCAGACAGATCTTCTGATCCAGCTTTGTATAATTCCTCAGTCATTTATACGTTCTTCTGTGTGCAGATATTTAACAGTAGCCTCGATAGTTTAACCTGACCAGGTTTCACAATACCGTCACCCGCTCCCTTCTTAAGGGAAGGAATTTTGTTTCGCGTATCCATCTTCGGTACAAAGCGTACTTCGCGCGCCAGCAAAGTTGAGGTCACTATAGATTCAGACGGCATGGCTTCCGTGACGATCCTCAGAAAGGTAGCCGGTTCCAGAACCATCGCTTTCGTGATGCCAAACGGAAATTTCCCCGAATTTTCGAACGTTTTGTTGCAGATGCTGCGAGGGCGAGGGTTAAGCAAGTCAGAATAGAATGTCCGCTTTGTGCCAGGAGCGGACATTACATATGCCACTTAAATATATACACATACCACCATCAATGGGTTTATAAATAAAGAAAATTACTCTATTGCCGATAACAGTTATAATTAAAATCTAGACTTGGATGATAAATAAATGTCGACATTGAACACTGAAAATAAAATCAAGATAACTGAATTAATAATGGTTTTTATTGCAACTCTCCCAATGGGAATCGCAAATATTTGGATAACAAAAAGTCAAAACGATGAAAGACTTGCTTTCGAGAGACAAAACGCGGAAAGTATTCTCTCTATACAAAATAAAGAGTTATTCATAAAGAGTGCAGAGCAAGGTTTGAATTCACAGAAACTTGATATTGATTTTTTAAGAACAAGCTATGAAGAATGCCAGAAAGATGGAGAGCTATCGATTGGAAAAATAAAATCTTATGCTGATGCTTACTATTCTTCATCAGAAAAGAAAAATATCATGATTGCAAAGGTTCAAACAAACTGCTTATCAAAAAACAATAATCAATCAGTAGATAGCCAAGATAAACCGACTTACAGCATCGAGTATTACAAGAGTCTTGGGTTCAACTATTTGCACAATAAAAAATTTCTGGAGGCAGCAGAGTCATTCTCCCAGGCAACTCAAATGACACCCGTAGATGCTTCTTTGTGGAATCAAAAAGCTTATGCACAATTTAGAGCAGGGAATTATACTGATGCAATGAATAGTATTTCCATTGCGCTTAGGATTGGCAGTGATAATGATAAAATTAGAAAATATATGGCCATTAACGCGGCTAAAATATTATGTGCGAAAGGGGATGTAAATGATGGGAGAAATTACATGCAACAATCAATAAATGCCATACCGGATTTATTGCCAATGGTTAAAAAAGATTTAGAACTGGGAAGTATTTGTAAAATTGATCTCAGTAAATAAAAATGTTCTTATTGCTTAAAAATAAAGCATTTTTTTCTTATTTGTGAAAGTGGACGTAAGTTAAGTCCGCTTTTCGCTCACAGCGGACCTATCCCCCCGTCCGCCATCTTCCCGAAAAACCTTACCCGTCTAACGAACAGAGGAGTTCTAAATACATCCATGAAGGATCAACTGACCCTCTTCAGCGCAGTGAATTTTGATAGCCCATAACTATTCCTTGCATCAAATACTGCCGCCCCATCATCTTCCCGGGGCGGCTCGAATTCGTCTCTATTGCGCGCTCATCTCCAAAAGTAACCAATCCTCAAAAACTGTACGTCACCTTCAAACTCCCCGTGGGCGATGTTTTACGTTGAACAATTGGGCTATCGGCCGCATCCCCCGTCAGCTGTGTTGCGCCCGCTGAAGCAAGCACGCTCCAGCGTGAGGTGAGCCTGTGTGTCCAGTCAAGATTCAGCGAATACGCATAAATTCCGGCACCGGCGTCATGTCGGGTAAATCCCGATGCACTCGACTGGGCGGCGCTGACGCCATAGTACGTCTGCATATACTTGTCGGATCCCCAGCTGCCGGTCAGCGCCAGCGTCACCTCATTTTTTGGTGAGGTATAGAGCGGGCTGATAATGCCGAAATGTACCGCCTCACCGTTGTCTCTCTCAGAAACCGGAACCTCAGCCTGCAGCTGCAGATGAAGCCAGTCGGTCACCTTATACCCCAGCCCAGGCACAACGATGGCCGAGCCTTTGATGTCGCCCATACCCCGCAGGTAGTCGCTGCCGGAGCTGATCGAATCGCTGCTCACGTCTTTATCTTTACGGCCTGTTCGATAGCTCACAGCTGCGCTGTAATCCAGGTTGCCGATGTTGTTGCCGTAACCGACGCCCCGCGTGGTGCTGATAAAGAAGCCGTTTTCCATGGCGTAATCCACCACCTGCGCCGCACCGACGCGGCTTTTATCCGAACCCGAGTAGCGTGGCGCGACGTCCACGCCGCCCCCCAGGGTTAAAACGTTACCCTGGCTCTGCTCTGCCGCCAGTACTGGCGTGGTCAGTAACGCCAGAACGATGCCCGGCACGATGTTTTTCAGGCTGCGGCCCGAGAGCAAGTGTGGGGACGTATGACGCAGTTCGATGTTTCTCATTAAAGAAGTCCTTCTGGATTCAAATGGTGACGATGCAAGCGGTTAAACGCCAGAACGCCCATTTTGAATACTGACCCTAAGGTTCTTATGAGCCGAAAATGAAGAAACACTGAAGCGCACGCGGATGCTGTAAACCGGACAGATTTCCTGATACCGTTTTTTCTTAAGATGTTCTTCATTCACGGTTGATACAGTTACCAGTGTGAAAATTCTACTCATCGAAGACGACCTGGATCTGGGCAATGGCGTACGTATCGCCCTTGCCGATCAAGGATTTGACGTTATATGGGTTCGCCGTAAAGAGGATGCGCTGCATCAGCTTGACGTCTGCGTGCCAGAACTTATTTTGCTCGACCTGGGGCTACCCGACGGCGACGGCATGAGCCTCATGACGCGCTTACGCCAGCAGCTTAAGGGGATCCCGGTCATCATTCTGACGGCGCGAGGTACGCTGCAGGATCGCCTGTGCGGGCTGGATGCAGGTGCAGACGACTATCTCGTTAAACCTTTTGTTCTCGCCGAACTGCTGGCGCGGGTAAGAGCCCTTGCGCGGCGAAGTTACGGTTTCGAGAATGAGGCGATAGAGATTCGAGGCTTATCTCTTCATGTACCGACGCGTCGCGTGACGGTGAGCGCACGCCACATAGACCTGACGGCGAGTGAATATGCGCTGCTTGAAACGCTGATGCTGCGTGCGGACCGCGTGATTACGCGACGGTTTCTGGAAGAACGGATATTCGGCAACAAAGAGAACCTCAGTAATGCGCTCGACGTGCATATGGGGAATTTGCGGCGAAAGATCGGAGACGGCTATGTGCGAACGGTGCGTGGCGTTGGGTATGTTATTGATACCGTTGCTGTTCAGAAGGTGACGACTTAATGCGAAACCTGTGGTTTCACCTGAGGCGCCCGACGCTGGTACGCCGAATTATCATCGCCCAGTTGCTGCTGCTTACCCTGCTGTGGTGTCTATTTTTAACCTTCATTCTGTGGGAGGACCTGCGCAGCCCTCCTATCCTCACGGGCAGTCATACCTATGAAACGCTTTTTACCCTAGTCGAGCGGATGGACGAACACCCGCAGGATCGTACCGCCGTGCTGACAGCCTTCAGCAAAGCGTTACGAGAGGGCTATGGCGGCGGCGAAGATCCCGCTCTGTCGATCAACTTCATCGTGCGCAGAAATAACGCGGTTATTTTTTCATCGCCTGATGCACCAACGGGGGTAACGAACACCCGGTTTGGGGAAATGCAGCGTGTTCAGAGCAACGGTCGTACCTGGACCAGCCGAACCCTTAAATCCGCTCATTCCGATGTGGAGGTCACCCTTTTCACCCCGGCCGGTGGCTGGAACTTCTTTATCTACCTCAACTCGCGCGGTTACTACGTCATGCCGCTGCTGGTCTGTTTCCCTTTTCTTCTGTTCCCCGCGTGGCTGTCAATCCGCATTGCCATGCGGCCCTGGAACACGGTGGTCAATGAAATTTCATTGCGCACGCCAGACGATCTCTCCCCCTTAAAAGCTGTACCAAAACACAGGGAGCTTCGCCAGATGGTGGACGCGATTAACGACTTTCTTGCCAGGGTGCGAGAAAGCGCGGAAAGGGAGCGGGTTTTTATTGCCGATGCGGCTCACGAACTGCGAACGCCGCTGGCGGCGATGCGAATCAACGTGGAAGCGTTGCAATCGTATGTACTCAGCGAGAGCCAACAGGAATTGCTTGCGGGGATTGTTCGCAGCAACAGTCGTGCTGCGCGTCTCGTCAATCAGTTGCTGCTGATGATGCACAGTGAAGCACGCCTTGATACGGACCTGGAGCCCGTGCCGCTAACGACGCTCATTCAAGAGCGAATGGCCGAGCTGGAACCGCTGGCGTCTGCGCGCAGGATTGAGCTGGAATTTTTCGCCGAGGATGAAATCTGGATCTCAGGCGTAAGGGAGCGCCTGGTGTCGCTCATTGATAATCTCATTGAGAACGCCGTGAAGTACAGTCCTGAAGGCGGGCGGATTCAGGTCGATGTCTGCACATTCGATGGCTCCGCGCGGCTACGCGTTTCCGATGCAGGGCCCGGTATTCCGGTTGAATTACGCGAGCGCGTGTTCGACCGATTTTTCCGCGATCCCAGTCAACTGCAAAGCGGGAGCGGACTGGGGCTTGCCATCGTTAAAGCGGTGGCGCAGCAACACAACAGCAGCGTAAACCTGAGTACTTCCGCAGAAGCTGGCCTGATGGTGACGGTTGACTTCCCGAACCGCACGTATAGCTAAACAGGAACAGGGTGTTCGATCGCAAATGCCGCAGATTGCTTCAAAAAAATTACCGTATTTGTTATATTGTTGTTTATTGCTTATTCACCTCTGCGGTGCCAAAAAGAACAAGATTCACCGCAACCCAGGATACAAAAATGTTAGATTACCGCTTCCCGACAGCTTTGCAGATGGTTCTCAGCGTAGCAATGGCGGAGCAATTGGGTGAACGTTCGACGAGTGCGATTCTGGCCTACGGTCTGGAAGCAAACCCGAGCTTCATCCGCAAACTGATGGTTCCTCTCACGCGTGACGGTATTATCGTCTCCACGCTTGGCCGTAACGGCTCTATTCATCTTGGACGCCCGGCGGAAGAGATCACCCTGCGCGATATCTACCTTTCCGTCATCGAAGATAAAAAGCTGTGGGCATCGCGTCCTGACGTACCGGCCCGCTGCGTAGTCAGCGCTAACGCCTGCTGGTACTTCAAGTCTATCTCCGAAGAAGCGGAGCAGGCTTCGTTACAGGTACTGGCGCGCCACACCGTGGCAAGCGCGCTGGAAGAAGTGAAAAAAGCCGATACCAGCGGCTGCGATCCGGTGCCTGAACTTATCGCCAAGTATAAAGAAGCCCTTTAACTTTCCTTGAATGCAAAAAAAACCGCCTTGCTATGAAGGCGGTTTTTTATTATCTGCAACATCTCTACGCGGGCAGAACATCTCTTTCCGCTTTTTTGCCGCGCGTTACGAACTTACGCAGCGTCACGTAAAACACCGGCGTCAGGAACAGACCAAACAGCGTCACGCCCAGCATCCCGGAGAAGACCGTGATCCCGGTAACGCCGCGCACTTCTGCGCCCGCGCCGTGGCCGAGGATCAGCGGAATGGTCCCGGCAATAAAGGCGATGGAGGTCATCACAATCGGGCGTAAACGCAGGCGGCACGCCTCCAGCGCGGCTTCCATAATGCCTTTGCCCTGAATTTCCAGCTCGCGGGCAAACTCCACGATAAGAATCGCGTTTTTACACGCCAGCCCCATCAGCACCACCAGCCCTACCTGCACGAACACGTTGTTATCGCCACCGGTCAGCCAGACGCCAAACAGCGCGGAGAGCAGGGTCATCGGCACGATGAGGATCACCGCCAGCGGCAGCGTCCAGCTTTCATAAAGCGCCGCCAGTACCAGGAACGCCAGCAGCACCGCAACCGGGAAGACGATCAGCGCCGTATTGCCCTGGGTGGCCTGCTGGAAGCTCAGGTCCGTCCATTCAATGTTCATCCCGTTCGGCAGGATCTGCTTCGACATTCCGTCCAGCTGCGCCATCGCCTGCGAGGACGAAAGTACGCGCGGGTCGGCATCGCCAATCAGATCCGCCGCCGGGTAACCGTTGTAGCGAATCACCGGGTCCGGGCCGTAGGTGGTCGTGATATTCACCATACTGCCAATCGGTACCATTTCACCCTGGCTATTACGGGTGCGTAAATTCGCAATGTCTTCCACGCTGTCGCGGAACTGCCCGTCGGCCTGCGCCATCACGCGCCAGGTACGCCCGAACTGGTTGAAGTCATTCACGTACGACGAGCCCAGATAGGTTTGCAGCGTACCGAAAAGATCGGTCAGCGACACGCCCTGCGCTTTCGCCTTGTCACGGTCAACCTGCACGTCCAGCTGCGGAACGTTAGCCTGGTAGGTTGAGATCGGGAAGTGCATTCCCGGCGTCTGCATAATCGCACCGGACATGGTGTTTACCGCATTTTGCAGCGCGCCATAACCCAGACCACCGCGATCCTGAATGTACAGGGAATACCCCGACCCCTGACCCAGCCCTAAAATCGGTGGCGGCAGGATGGAGAAGCCAAAGCCTTCCTGAATTTGCGCAATTTTCGCGTTGATCTCCGCGTTAATTTCCGCCGCAGTATGTTTACGCTGGTCGAACGGCTTCAGGCCGAAGAAGACCGTCCCCGTATTCGGCGTATTGGTGAACTGCAGCGCGTTCAGCCCCGGGAACGCGACCGCGTAGTCCACGCCTTCGGTATTCATCCCGATTTCGCTCATTTTGCGGATCACCGCATCAGTGCGCGCCAGCGATGAACCTTCCGGCATCTTCACACCGCCAATCAGGTACAGCTTATCCTGCGTCGGAATAAACCCGCCGGGAACCGCTTTAAACATGACGCCTGCGGCACAGAGCAACAGCAGATACACCACAAATACCGCCCCGCGTCGGCCGAGCGTTTTGCCCACCAGCCCCTGATAGCCGTTCGAGCTGCGGTGGAAAAAGCGGTTAAACGGACGGAAAATCCAGCCGAACAGACGATCGATAAGCCGGGTCGGGAAATCTTTCGGCGCGCCGTGCGGTTTTAACAGCAGTGCCGCCAGCGCCGGAGAGAGCGTCAGCGAGTTAATGGCGGAGATGACCGTGGAAATCGCGATCGTTACCGCAAACTGCTTGTAGAACTGCCCGGTAACGCCCGAGAGGAACGCCATCGGCACAAACACTGCGCACAACACCAGCGCAATCGCGATAATCGGCCCGGACACTTCCCGCATCGCCTGATGCGCCGCCGCGAGCGGAGCAAGCCCCTCTTCAATGTTTCGCTCGACGTTTTCCACCACCACGATGGCGTCGTCCACCACGATACCAATGGCCAGTACCAGCCCGAACAAGCTCAGGGTATTCAGCGAGAAGCCCAGCAGGTAGAGAATGCTGAAGGTCCCCACCACCGAAACCGGCACCGCGATCAGCGGTATGATCGACGCGCGCCAGGTTTGCAGGAACAGGATCACCACCAGCACCACCAGCACCACCGCTTCCAGCAGCGTTTGCACCACTGCGCGGATGGAGTCGCGCACGAAAACGGTCGGATCGTAAGGTGCCGCCCACTTCATATCTTCCGGGAAACGGGTCGACAGTTCGTCCATTTTCGCGCGCACCGCGTTAGACAGATCGATGGCGTTCGCCCCCGGAGACTGGAAGATACCAATCCCGACCGCGTCTTTGTTGTTCAACTGGGAACGTAGCGCATAGCTGCCGGAGCCCATTTCGATACGCGCAACGTCGCGCAGGCGAACGACCGTACCGTCCTGCGTCGTTTTCAGGACAATATTGCCAAACTCGTCTTCGGTATGCAGACGGCCCTGGGCGTTAATGGAGATCAGGAAATCGCTCTCTTTCGGCAGCGGCTCGGCACCAAGCTGCCCGGCGGATACCTGCACGTTCTGCTCCTGCATCGCCGTGACCACATCCGAAGCGGTCAGCCCGCGGGCCGCCACCTTGTTGGGATCCAGCCAGACGCGCATCGCGTATTCACCCGAGCCGAAAATCTGGATCTGACCAACGCCGGGCAGGCGTGCCAGCTCGTCCTTCACCTTCAGCGTGGCGTAGTTACGCATATACAGAGAGTCGTACTTACCGTTGGGTGAAAACAGATGCACCACCAGCGTCAGCGTCGGGGACTGTTTCTGGGTGGTAATACCCAGACGCCGCACGTCTTCCGGCAGACGCGCTTCGGCCTGCGCGACGCGGTTTTGCACCTGAACCTGCGCCTGATCCGGGTCGGTTCCCGGACGGAAGGTGACGGTGGTGACCAGCACGCCGTCGGAACCCGCGACGGATTTCATATACATCATGTTTTCAACGCCGTTGATTGCTTCTTCCAGCGGCGTCGCCACGGTCTCTGCAATCACTTTCGGGTTGGCGCCCGGGTACTCCGCGCGCACCTGCACGCTTGGCGGCACGACGTCAGGATATTCGCTCACCGGCAGCAGCGGGATGGCGATTAACCCTGTGATAAAAATCAGAATCGACAGCACTGCGGCAAAAATCGGCCTGTCGATGAAAAAACGGGAAAAGTCCATGGGTTGGATTCTCAGGTCAAGGGATCAGTTGAGGGCGCTGGTGGCGGTCATGGCAACGGTTTTGGCGTTAACCGGCATACCCGGCATAAACACTTTTTGTAAACCCTCGACGATAACTTTATCGCCAGGGTTCAGCCCCTGCTGCACGATGCGTAGCCCGTCTGCCAGACGTCCCGGTTTGATATCGCGACGCTGTGCTTTGCCCTCTTTATCAACCACGTAAACATACTTGCGATCCTGATCGGTCAGCACCGCTTTGTCGTCGACAAGCGTGGCTTTGAATTCCGCGCTGCCCGGCAGGCGTACGCGGGCAAACAGTCCCGGCGTGAACTGACGCTGCGCGTTATCCAGCAGCGCGCGCATGCGGATGGTGCCGGTACTCGGCGTTAGCTGATTATCCAGAAAATCCACTTTGCCCTGATGGGGATACCCCTCCTCGCCCGTCAGGCCAATCTCAACCGGTAGCGCCATGTGATTGCTGGACGCCCCCTGCCCGCTGCGGGCCAGATTTTGATAGTGAAGGTAGGTTGACTCGTCCACGTCAAAGTAAACGTACACCGTCTTCTGCGAGACCAGCGTGGTGAGGACGCTGGCGGTGTCGCCCGCGGTGACAAGATTACCGCTGGTGATCAATGCGCGGCTGGCGCGACCATCGATAGGCGCGGTGACCCTGGTGAAGTCCAGGTTGAGCTGCGCGGCATCAACCGCCGCCTGTGCCGCGCGGATGTCGGCCTGCGCCTGGGTGGCAGCCGAACGACGCTGCTCCCACTCTTCGCGGGATACCACGTTGGTATTGACTAGCTTATCGGTACGGTTCGCTTCACTACGCGCCAGGTTGGCCTGCGTTTTGGCTCTCGCCAGCGTAGCCTGCGCCTGTTCCAGTGCGGCGCGATAGGTTCTGTCATCGATAGTGAACAGCACCTCACCCTTTTTCACTTCCTGGCCGTCGGTGTAATTCACTTTATCGATGTAGCCGGAAACGCGCGGGCGTAGCTGAACGCTCTCCACCGCTTCGATCCGGCCGTTAAAGCTATCCCACTGGCTGATGGATTTCACGACCACGTTAGCGGCACTGACAGCGGGTGCTTGTGGCGCAGCGTTTTGCGCGACGCTGTCATCGCACCCGACGAGCAGCACGGAGGCGAACATCGCCCCCAGCGCGCTCAGATGAAAGTTACCCCAGGTTTTTTGCAGGCTCATTATTTTTATTCCGGTAATTGTAGCCGCCGGGCAAGACGCAGCGGGAGGCGCTGCGCCACTTCCTTTGTCCGGTGGCTGGCTTAAGGCCATTTGTGTCGTTCATCGCCACAAAACTGTAACAGTTGCGAATACACTATTCCCGGCGATTGTAGGAAGGCGCTTAATTAAGTGCAAGAATAATTGTTGCACTTTATGTGCTATTTGAGTCGATGTTAAAAGACCCGTTTCGCTCAGGGTTTTAAATGCAATAATAAAACTTGCAATTAACAGAAAAACGCGCCACCTTTAAATGCAACAGATAAAGATACCTTTATACAGGCAGCGTGAGGATAACCAGATGAACACTGGCGCATTTATGCACGATTTACTCGACTGGATCGACAACAACCTGGATAGCCGTCTGGATATTGAGTCCGTTGCCAGGCGTTCCGGCTACTCAAAATGGCACCTCCAGCGTCTGTTTAAGGAACATACTGGCTATCCCCTTGCCGGGTACATTCGCGCGCAAAAGCTGCAAAAATCGGTTGAGCGCTTAACCCACAGCGACGAGCCGATTTTGAACGTGGCGATCGCGCTGGGCTTTGACTCCCAGCAGTCCTTCAACCGCAGCTTTAAGCGTCAGTATGGTCAGGCACCTGGGGCATGGCGGCGGAGCATGGGTGGCCCGGAAACACAGCAACTGCGCCAGTAATGCATATTTTGCTGCAACTTCGATCTGTAGCTGATATACTGTATATAAACACAGTATAGCGAGGTGCACGATGGCTGTTGAAACAAAATTTGTTGTCGTAAGAAAAGGTGAAGAGAAAATGACTTTTGCCAGTAAGAAAGAAGCTGACGCTCACGACAAGCTGCTCGATATGGCAGACGCGTTCACCGACTGGCTGTTGCAAAGCGGAATGCAGATGGATGAAACGCAGGCTGAAAATCTTGGCCTGTATCTCGCCGAGCAGAAAGAGACCGTGCAGCATATTCTGCGTACCAGCAAGCTTCCCGATCTCACTGCCCCAGCTGCAGCGAATAAAACTGAATCCGATGCGGCTGACACGAAAAAAATCAGGGCTGTGAAAGCGGCCTGATTCTCAGAATGCGTCATCAACGATCCTGTAGCCGTAAGCAGCCATCTGCTTGCGGCTTTTTTTTAACCCGAACATGAATAGAATAAAGGAGATGACGTGCGGCTAGGAATGAAGGAAAAAATCATCCGGATCTGTGATTCAAAAGTTGCTTCAAAGGGAAGCAACGTTGGGCTTTCGTTTTATGCTTTTTTTGCTAATAAAAATGACGATCCTGAACTACTTATGGAAGTGGCGCACTGGTGGATTATGGAGATGAAACTGGACCATTTTGAAAAGGCTGAAAAGATCAGAAACCTCGTATCAGCCCTTTAACACACTAAAACGAGATGGCCGGTAACATTGCGGGATTTCATCGCTCTGGCCGTCGCATAACTCCTCTGAGACCAGTCTGCCAATCGTCGCTGCGCACGTAAGCCTGCTTCTTATCGCGCGTTGTGCAGCATCCGCTGTTTCTTTGACGTTAGCGCTAACAGGGTAATTTTTGTTCGTGGTGCGGTCCGCTTTGTGCCAGGAGCGGACATTTCTCGCTAAGTTCATGTGATATCGATTAGTAGTACGGATAGCATTTTAACCAGAATATTACTACTAGGCATAGTATTTCAATTGTGTTGCTAGTTGCATTTTGCTGCCCTCTCATATTAAATTATTGACATACTCGATTTATCTTAGCTTAAACGATATAACGGAAAATCATAATGACAGATACCAAAATCGATTGGGGTTTTTCAGTTCGCAATTTTGAGGATCATGAAACGCAACAATTTTTAAGGGGCATCCTTATCCAAGACTCCTGTGTACCTTTCCTGGGAGCTGGTTTTACTCGAGGAGAGAAAGCAAGACATAAGGTCGTTCCTGGTGGTGGTGAATGGATGGAGATAATGCGGCAACAAATAAAAAAGTCTCCTGTCACAGAAAAGCCATCCGATGATGAATTAAAAAAATTCAGCTTTCAGGAACTTTCAGATATTTATTTTAGGGAAAAAATAGTTTCATTAGAAACTATAAAATCTGATGTTAATAACTGTTTTACCGATGTAAAAATAGATAATGAATCCAAATTAAATTTTTTATCAGTTGACTGGCCATATATTTACACTCTGAATATTGATGATGGTATCGAGCGGGCTATAGATGGTGTGAAAGTATTACCTTATCGAGAATTTTCTAGATATGAACAGCGTCGATATGTTTATAAACTACATGGTGATGCAGAAGATGTGATGACTGCTGCAAATCACGATGAGTTAAGAGTTATATTTGGCAAGGCTGACTACATTAATAGCTTAAATAATAATAAATATTTAATTAGTGGATTGACCAATGATTTTTTTGAGAAGAATATTATTTTTATAGGTTGTAGCCTTAATGATGAATTAGATATTGCATATGCATTAGCTAATCCTGAACTCGCAAATAAAGATATCAATACTGCTCGTATTTTTATTACTTCAGATCCCTTAACTAGTTATGCGGATAAAAAGAAGTTAAAATCATACGGTATAACAGATGTAATAATAACTGATTATTCTAATTTCTACGATTTTGTAGCATCTGTTGCACATAGAGAGGAGCATCAGTTACCGGCCATAGAATCTTTCCAGTATGTTAATAATAACGAATCTTTTACTGGGAAAAATTTTGCTTCATATTTATTACAAAGCGGATGGAATCAAGAAAAAAACCCGGGGGTTGTTTCGGTTCCTCGAGTGATCGAACAAACGGTTCTTGATAGAATAAATGACCCGCTTATTGTTATTTGGGGAAGAAGATTTTCTGGTAAATCTACTATTTTGTTTAGGATTGTGGAAAAAGCAAGAACACGCAAACGTTATCTTGTACACTCAAAAAATTCAATGAGTATAAGGGCCTTTAATGACATATTTAAAATCAAGGATTCATTGATAGCAATTGACTCAGGAGCAATTCATTTTAATCAACTTAAAAGTATATCTCAAAAAACAGATATTCTGAGAGAAAATAATACAACTATTGTCCTAACTGTTTCTAGAGCTGATTTAAATGCTTTTGGTAGTGACTTTGAGGACGAGGCTATACAGCTCCAATCTCGGCTATTTGGAAATGAGATTCAGGACATCAACAAACTGCTTGATACTCAAGGTTTGCAGAGGTGGTATGGGAGAGCTAGTATTTTAGATAACATCTTCGTACTTGCTAAATCACCAATCGTAACACAAATACTTAATACTCAATCAAAATTGGAAGACCGTATTATTAGCATTTGTAACGAAAGAAATGGGGATGAAAATGTAACTGGATCTAGTAAGTTAGAGTTTTCGCTCCTTTTTTATCTAGTTAGCAGAGAGAAAATATTTTCTTTAGTACATCGCGATCTTATCCGTAGTTACGGATTAGGATACTTGCTTAATACACATTTAGGTCATTTTGCTAAAAAATGGGCCCCATTTATTGAGTATGAAAAGACTGATGTTATTAGCGCCAGAGCAGAAAAATCTGGCTATGTTACTGTTTGTAATTCATATGCTTGGATACAGCTTGCTGTAAGCATTTTCTCTGAGAAATTAGGTGTCAAAAGAACAGCCTCTTTTATAGCTGAATTATACCAATGTGTATCTTCAATAGATCAAGGAGCACACAAGATTATCATGTTTGATAATCTTAATGCCATTTATAGTCCGACACTGCAGACTAATCGAGATTGGTGTAAAAAAATGATCACATCAGTTTATGAAGAACTCGTTACATATTGCGCTCAAGATCCTGATTATTGGTTACAAAGAGCGAAAGGCATTTACTATCTCTCTGACAGAGAAGATGAAATTCGTATTGCAATTGAATATTGTAAAAAAAGTATAGTTGAAAGATCGATCAAGACTCGTATCAACTCAAAGCTTACCAAAGCTAATTTATTGGGTAAGCTTTGCATGATTACAGATTACATTAATGAAGAAGATATTTCTGATGCAATTCAAGCTTATGCTGATGCAATTAATGATCGTGATTCCAATAGCTCATACATTGATGGACTCTTAAAAAAGAACAGAGATGGTTTTGGATATATGAAAAAAGTCTGTGAAGAAGCAAGCAAGAAGATAGCTTTACTTCCTAAAAAGACTGACATTGGCCTGATACAGCATTATATAAATAACGCCTAGACGTTTTTAATATATATTTTATTGTCATTGCGTTTATTAAGCGCGCCTTTTACTGGGCGCACTTAACTTATTTAGAATTTCATTATACTTATGTATTTCTCAACTAATCTAATGCCCGCTCATCGCTCATAGCGGACCTTTAGCTCATTCATTTAGTCCGCTTCGTGCCAGTTGCGGACGTTACTTACATCATCTTGATAATCAATGCGGGCAAGACTAGATTATTTATATTTGATATATCTAAGCAAAGCGAATCTCCACAATGATATTTATAGGAATAGATAAATGGCTGATATTGATTCTCGATACAAACTAAGCGGATCTTTAAACCCCAGTTCGCTTCCCATACTTGCTGCTGACATTCTTAAATGGTCTCTTGGTCATACTAAGGTTCGCATTCTAGATGGCCCTGGTGATGGTAGAAGAGATATCCTTTCAATAACTCCTGAAGGCATACCGCATTTAACCCAGTGCAAACACCACTCTGATGACACAAAATCTGTTAGCTCACGAGAAACAGATGAGATTGTTATAGCTTTGGCAAAGTTTGGAGTTAACTCTGCTTTATTTTTTACGAATGGCCGCATTTCTCCACAAGGAAAGCGTGAATACATTGATAATTTTCCAGGGTATTCTCTTGACTATATTGACGGCGACTTAATATTGCAATATGTTGAAGAAAGCCCGTTACTATCGCGAATGTGGCTCCACGGTTCTACCCTAGGAATGATTACCCATCGCTTGCTTATCCCCTTCATCATTAGGAATATAAGTGACGATAGCATCGTAAAATTAAATGAAACTCAATATGAAGATATTTCTAAATTTTGGGGGGCGCGTGAATTATTTGAGCCATTCCGAGCATCAATTAAAGCTGGAGGCATTGGTGATTTGTCGGCTAATTCGATTAGCGGAGAGTATAGACTATCCCTGACAGAACTGCCTATTTCTATTGCTAATATGAAACAGGATCTATTGCAAACATTAAAGAAAACTTATACTGGAGTGTCTGTAAGATTTGGTAAACCCGCTTTGATTAATCCAAAATCTAAAAATGAGGACGACAATATTTGGATAGGAGGGATTGAGCCAGAGAGTTACATCATAAATTTTAATGGGGAAATAAAGACAGAAAAGGAATGGCTTCTTCCTGAACTGGGAGAGGACTGGCAATTCCCTGATAATATTTCAGTTGCTGAAGTTGAGTGGGCCGGTTGGTTTTCAGAAAATCACGATGCATTCTTGATGTACGAACTTTTATGGCCTTATGTCGCTGGAAGCAATCACTTGGTTGATGTTTGTGAGCATTCTGAACGAGAGGCCGTTAATCAATCACTTTTTGCCGCTGTAAATAAGGAACAACTAGAATTAATACTTCAAGTTCTTGTTCCTCAACCTGACTGGTTTGAAAGCTTGGGAGGGGAAACTGTTCTAGGATGGCTACATCCTTTTTTGTGTAATAATAAAAAAAGCAACAAAGAAGCATTTTAATTGAAGATGGAAAATACATTCCTTTTCATCCAGAAGCAGAAAGATTTTTTGTAGAAGCAGAAAATATTCGTAGTCAGCTTAAAATAATGGGTATTGATGAGTTTGAACCTGCTCGAGCAATTCATTTGGCTGCTGCATTAGCAAGACCACTGGTCTATACAAAGTCATTTGATAGAGCACCTGCAGCACAGATTTTGGAATATTACGGTAATATACCGTCACCCATTTATTTACTCGATCGTAGCATGACTTACTTACAAATGTGGGTAAGCTCTGATGAATCTGTTTTTGATGTGGATATAGATATTAAAACCTTAGAAGCTCAACTTCCGGATGGGTTGACGCTTAAGCTGGATGTCAAAATGGGAAGGCGCACAGAACGGTTATTTGCGATGGTGAAGTTAACAGCTAAAAGTATTGGTCCTGAAAGTGCCACCCAACATGCTAATCGATTAATGAATCTTGTGAGCAATATGACTCCAACACTGAAAGAAATCGTTGAATCAATTTGGCCTGGAGCTGTGTTGGCAACAAAACGTTTTTGGCGCGATGAAGTCGGCATGTTTTTTGAAGGCGGTAAATTTATAGGCCGTCCATGGGTTATGCTGATGCCTCATAATAACGCTACCGACCAGTCTCCGAAGCTATATATTATTCGACCCGATCAGTTAGCAGAAAACAAATAGATAATAGAGGGCTCGTTGACCACTTTTACCTTCGGAGCCCTATATCAAGTCCACACATTCATTTTGATTCTAAAATGTGCATATAACGTATATGATTGTTTTAGACATCCAACATTTTACGCCAAAACCGCCAGCTGTAACTGTGTTTTATGAGTGTAACGCATGGATTACGACAGTTCCAAAATGGCTTGCATGCTATGATTTTCACTTTCTGTTTTAGCAAGGATTTGAAATCTAGTAGAGAAAAATCAAGGCCATAACGAGAGAACTATCTTCTAAGTGTTAATGTCCGTTTCTCGCTCTTAGCAGACCTAACGTTACCTCCCCCACCTCTTCCCCCCAACGCTACCAGCCATAAAACCTGGTAGCTATACAAACGCATCAGGCTGTTACGTTAATACGTGTTTACCCCTTAACGAGGAATCGCGCATGACCCCACACCCGCTACGCCAGATCATTGAGTCCTGTGACCACGCCATCACCACCAAAAACTATGACGCCCTGATGGAGTACTACGCCGACGACGCGGCTCTGGTAGTTAAACCCGGCATGACGGTTAAAGGCAAAGAGAACATACGCAGCGCGTTTATTGCCATCTCGGATTATTTTCAGGGCCAGCTGATTGTCGAACAAGGAGAGATGCAGGTAATCGAAGGTGGCGGCAATGCCCTCGTTATCATGGAAACCGTACTGCGTTTTCCTGATGGTCAGCGTGGGACAACAGAAATGTCGCGTCGCGCGACATATGTTTTCCGGCAGGAAAGCGACGGTCGCTGGCTTTGTACTATCGACAACTCCTACGGTACGTCGCTTCTGGATAACGGGAACTGATCGCATTAATTACATGGTTTCAAAGGGGCGCTACCGTCCCTCCCCGTCAGCGTCCTTAATGCGCAGTAATGCGCGGCTCCTTCACAAACTCAGCCAGCAGCCACACCATATCGTGCAGCAGGCCCGTTAGCTCTTTCGCTACATGAGCGGGCAGCGTTCCCCCCATCACCGCTTGCGTCAGCGCCAGAACATAGTCCACCTGAGTCAGGGTGTCCTGCCAGCAGTCCGGCAACGCAGGAGTTCAGTTTCTCACCCATGATCAACTGTTCTATTAGGTGGGGAGGAAGATCGACATCGCAGAGTTTACGCAGCCTGCGCAGGGCCTGAAGAAGACGCTCACACAGCGCAGTACGGCTCGTGGCATCATCGGTTTCGACCAGCACGCTCACCAGCGCGGCGCAGTTGTCGGCGATGTCAAATAGATCGGCATCAGCCGGTAGTGGTCGGGAGATAAGTCGCAGAATGACGTTTTCGTCAGACGGAAGATAAGTCAGGGTTGGGATAGTAGCCATCGTAAGGCATCCTCAGTGTATAAAAATTGGGTGAACCACCCGATGAGTTCCTACGCTCGAGGGGGTAGCGCTGACAGAGGTAGGAATACCGCCCACAGAGAAAACGGCCAGCCTTGCGGCTGCTCCGTCAGCGCCACCGCAATTTTAACGAGATCGGCGCTGTCGCGACATATAAATATCGCTCTGTAGATGCGGGTTCCTACGCCCGATTGCAGATGTGCCGCAACGCAGGCACTTTACGACCGCGACCCGTTGAGAAAAAGACCTAACACTTAATTTCATAAGGTTACTTTGCGGTTTGCGAGGCGCCTTCCAGAATGACAACGCTGCCCTCAATTTTAAGCGTATCAATCACCGCTTCAGGCGCAGGCGACACGCTACGGTGCGGATATTGGGTTCTTGCCAGGCCTCGGCAGCTAATAGGATATTCAGAATATTATCAGCCGTTCAGCCATCCGGGTGTTTAAATGGTTAAAATAAAATAATATTTACATTGCGGTAATAAATATTCTATGTCTTAATAGCGTCATCGGTTTGGAAAACAGACCTTATGAAAGCAGTTTTAGTAAAGCAGTCCTCAGTTCAGGTGTTATCCTTAGATATCCCTTCTTCATGAGCCTTCTCCTAAGTGCCAAATAAGTAACTCTCTCAATACAGGCCATCATCGCCGCACTATGTGGCTCATAAATTAAGGAATTATCTATGTCTAATAAAATGACTGGTTTAGTAAAATGGTTCAACGCAGATAAAGGTTTTGGCTTTATCACTCCTGACGACGGCAGCAAAGATGTATTCGTGCATTTCTCTGCAATCCAGGGCGATAACTTCAAAACTCTGGATGAAGGTCAGAAAGTGTCCTTCACCATTGAAAATGGCGCTAAAGGCCCTGCGGCCGGTAATGTCACTGCACTGTAACAGGTGCTCATTATCAGTGGCGCTTACGATAGCGATGAAGGCGTTGGCCTGAGCAGTTATGTGCTACTGATAATAAAATGAACCCGCCCCGAGCGGGTTTTTTATTTATACTTCCTGACGTCTTCATCTCTTCAAATATTGTTAAATAATAAGTAATCATCATTTTAATCGTGTATTGTTTTTGTCCCCTTATAGCAGGAGCTCCCTATGTCAGTACGTAAAAAAACACAAACTCATCGTAATTATTTAGTGAAATGCACATGTCCAGGCTGTGCAAAAGATTCAGAACACAGCTTTAGCCGCGTTCAGAAAGGCTCTCAACTTGTCTGTCCGTCTTGCAATACCCTCTTTAAATCTTCCAAATGAATGAAGGCGTGTTCCTGCCATTCTCTTTATCCCTGAAATAAAGCTATATTTTTAGCGTATCGATCACAGCCCTCAGGGCAGGCGACACGTTGCGGTGCGGATAATAGAGATACAACCCGTCCATGCGCAGGCTATAGCGCTGCAACACCCTGATCAGCGTTCCGCGCTCCAGATCGTCAGCCACCAGCTCCACCGGGACATAGGCCAGCCCAAGCCCCAGCCGGGCGGCTTCAGCTTCCATGTAGCTGTCAGACAGCGCCCATTGTCCCTCTGGCCGATGGGTGATTTTTTTCCCGTCCTGCACCAGTTCCCACTGATAGTCACTACCGTCGGCAAACTGATAGGCAATGCAGGGATGATCCACTAAATCGGCTGGCGTCTGCGGAAAACCGTAGCGTCTGAAGTGTTCCGGGGCAGCCACTGCGGCCATTTCCATATCAGGCGTGATACGCACGGCAATCATTCCCTGCCCCACTTCCGGCCCCAGTCTGACACCCGCATCGAACCGCTCGGCGATAATGTCGACGAAGCGGCTTTCATTCATCAGTTCCAGCCTGATGTCTGGGTAACGCTGTTTAAAAATGGCGAGCTTTGGCAGCAGACATTTATCGATAGCATGCTGGCTGGCATTAATACGCACCGTGCCGGACGGCGTCTGACGATAATGTGCCAGGGTCGCCAGACCCGTATCGAGCGTATCGAATGCAGACTCGGCGGTCTGATAAAGCTGTTCCCCGGCATGGGTGAGCGAGAGCTTGCGCGTGGTGCGGACCAGAAGTTGAACGCCCAATCGCTCTTCCAGCTCGCGAACCGAGCGGCTGATACCGGATTGCGCCAGCCCAAGCCGAAGCGCGGCCGCCGTGAAGCTCCCCTCCCGTACCACCTGCATGAACAGGTACAGCTCATTATAGTTTTCCCGTTTTGCCATCATGCCTACCGATTTATAACAATAAGATATGAATCCTAGCAGCTTTCGCCCTCTAATCAGCACTATTTCTGCTAACTATAATGACCGCAACACAACAACCCAGGGTTCATTTCCATGAAAACATTTACCCAAAAACTGTCCGTTGCGATGCTGCTATGTGCATCATTAAGTGGGGTGACAACAATGAGTTATGCAGAAACCACCAACCCAAACGCACCTGTTTCGATGGTGACCACATGGGACAAAACCTTTTCCGAAAGTGACAAAGTCGATCACCGTAAGGTGTCTTTCCAGAACCGATACGGGATCACCCTGGTGGGCGATCTGTATCTTCCCAAAAACCGCGGCGACCGCAAGCTGGCGGCGATTGCGGTCAGCGGGCCGTTTGGTGCAGTCAAAGAGCAGTCCAGCGGCCTGTATGCGCAGACCCTGGCGGAAAATGGGTTTGTGACCCTGGCGTTCGATCCGTCCTATACGGGCGAAAGCGGTGGCCAGCCGCGCAACGTTGCGTCTCCGGATATCAATACCGAAGACTTTAGCGCGGCGGTGGATTTCCTGGGGTTGCAGAAAGAGGTTGATCGTAACCGCGTTGGTATTCTCGGCATCTGCGGCTGGGGCGGTATGGCGCTGAATGCGGCCTCCATGGACACCCGCGTGAAAGCGGTCGCCACCAGTGTGATGTACGACATGAGCCGGGCGATGGGCCACGGCGTGGGCGACGGGAAAGATCGCTATTCAACGTCTGACCGCCGTGCCGTTCTGCAGTATCTGAACGCACAGCGCTGGAAAGATGCTGAGAACGGGACCTTCGCGCACGGCGGTCATGACATTTATGTCGATGAAAACGGCAAGGTGACGGCAGCTGAACGTATTCTGCCAGAGGCGTTGCCAGCAGACCCGCATCCGGTACTGAAGGAGTTCTATGACTACTACCGCATGCCGCGCGGCTTCCACGCGCGCTCCGTCAACTCCACCGGCGCATGGACCGCGACCACGCCATTATCCTTTATGAATATGCCGCTGCTGAGCTACGCCGGTGAAGTGACTATCCCGACGCTTATCGTAACCGGTGAAAAGGCACACTCCCGCTACTTTGCGGAAGATGCGTTTAAAGCGGTCGGCAGCAAGCAGAAGGAACTGGTGATTGTTCCGGGCGCAAACCATGTCGATCTGTACGACAACGTTGCCGGGAAGATCCCGTTCGGCCAGTTTGAACAGTTCTTCAAAACCAGCCTGAAATAAACCTCTCCGCCGCCCGTGTTGAGCGGGCGGTGCTTTGTGAAAGATGACTATGTCCACTCTGAACCCTACCACCTCACAGAATGAGGAACGCGCGCACTGGGGCGGTATTTTTGCCATGACCCTGTGCGTATTTGTCCTGATTGCCTCGGAATTTATGCCCGTCAGCCTGCTCACGCCTCTTGCCAGAGATTTGGGCGTTACAGAGGGGCTCGCTGGCCAGGGGATCGCGATTTCCGGCGCGCTGGCGGTTCTGACCAGCCTCTTCCTTTCCCGGCTTGCCGGGAATATGAACCGCAAACACCTTCTGCTGGGCATGACGATCCTGATGGCGCTCTCGGGGATGATTATCGCTTTCGCCCCAAACTATCTGGTTTACATGACAGGCCGCGCGCTGATCGGTATCGCAATAGGTGGGTTCTGGTCCATGTCTGCCGCAACGGCCATTCGCCTTGTTCCGCGGCATCAGGTATCGCGCGCGCTGGCGATATTCAACGGGGGGAACGCGCTGGCGACAGTGGTGGCAGCCCCACTGGGGAGCTATCTCGGCGCCACCATTGGCTGGCGCGGTGCCTTCCTGTGCCTGGTTCCTGTAGCGATAGTCGCCTTCATCTGGCAGTGTTTTAGCCTGCCGGGTATGAAAGGGAATCAGTACGATGCCTCGCGTGGAAGCGTTTTTCGTTTGTTCCGTCAGCGAGTGGTCTCTGTGGGTCTGCTGGCCTGCGGCCTGTTCTTTATGGGACAGTTTGCGCTGTTTACCTACGTGCGGCCGTTTCTTGAAACCGTCACGCAGGTCAGTCCCTCTGGCTTATCGCTGATTTTACTCACCATCGGCGTCGCGGGTTTTGTTGGCACACTGCTCGTTGCCATGGTTCTGAACGCGGCGTTTTACCAGACGTTAATCGCCATTCCCCTGCTGATGGCCGTCATTGCAGGCGTGTTGATACTGACCGGTCACAGCCTGTGGATCGTTGCCCTGCTGTTAAGCTTTTGGGGGATGCTGGCGACGGCGGCCCCCACAGGATGGTGGACATGGATTGCACGAACGCTGCCGCAAGATGCCGAAGCCGGTGGCGGGTTAATGGTCGCCGTGATCCAGCTCGCCATTGCGCTCGGCTCAACGGCGGGCGGTATGGTGTTCGATCATAGCGGCTGGCAGAGCACGTTTGCATTGAGCGGAATATTGCTCCTGGGCGCGGTTGTGTTGACGCTTCTGCTTTCGCGTCTTCACAAATCACTCGCCGGATGATTTGTTGACGCTTTTCTTCACCGCTGGTGTATTGTTTTTAAACGATTCATCACTTTGAAGAGAAGCGGCGACATGATTAACATCCTCGGCAAAACCACCTCCATCAATGTTCGTAAAGTGCTCTGGACCTGCGAAGAAGCAGGCCTCGCGTATCAACAGGAAGATTACGGCAGCGGTTTTGCCTCAACGGAAACGGATGCCTTCCGCGCGCTGAACCCCAACGCCATGGTGCCGGTACTGATTGACGGTGATTTCGTGCTGTGGGAGTCCAACGCCATCTGCCGTTATCTGGTGCGCAAGGCCGGAAATCACGCGCTGCTGCCCGCAGAGCCGCAGGCCTGCGCCAACGTTGAGCGCTGGATGGACTGGCAGGCAACCGAATTCAATAACGCCTGGCGCTATGTCTTCCCGGCGCTGGGGCGTAAAAACCCGGACTTTAACGACCCTCGGCGCATTGCGGCGGGAATAAAAGAGTGGAACCACTGCATTACCATTCTGGAAAACCAGCTGCAGCACACCGGAGCCTTTGCAGCGGGCGAGACGTTTACCCTTGCGGACGTGGTGCTTGGGCTGTCGGTGAATCGCTGGAAGATGACGCCGTTTGATAAGCCCGACGTGCCCGCGATTGAGGCCTGGTTTGAACGTCTCAACCAGCGGCCGGCGTTTTTGCGTCACGGCAATAACGGCATGATGTGAAGTATTTACGCCCCCATGTTGAGCAAGGATATTTTATTTAATTACTTAACCCTGAAAGTCGCCTGAGGGAATAATAATTAAGCCATATCCTGGACAGCCCGTTGCACCGCTTTGCTAGCCTGACTATTCAGGCAACGCTCAACCTGGAGGTATTTTTGCTGATTAGACTCAAGAAAGAACGAACGCATAAGGAGGATCGCCGGCTTGCTCTCTGGCTGGCGACCTCGGCAGGTTTGCTGAATGCCATCGCCCTCGGCGCATTTGGTTTTTTCCCCTCACACATGACCGGCAACACCTCACAATTATCCAGCGAAGTCTCTTCCACCGACCTGAGCGATATGATTTTTTTCGGGTCGATTATTCTCTCCTTTGTCGCAGGCGCCATTATTGCGCGCACAATCGTGATATGGGGCATTATCCATAACGTCCGGCTGGTTTTTTGCCAGATCCTGTTTGTTGAAGGGATATTGCTGACCGGCGTCTCCTTCTACGAAATGTTTTTTCATACCCTCACGAGCAACCGAGAAATTATTCTTTTTCTGTGCGGCCTGATGGGCATTCATAATTCCACTTCCACGCAGCTGTCCAGCGGACGGGTGAGATCGACGCACATTACCGGGACGCTGACAGACGCGGGAATATCCCTGGCCTCCGTACTGGTGGCAATGCTCCGCAGGGATTACTCCAAAGATACGGCGGCACAAAAAAGCCAGTTGAAAACCCACTTAACCACCCTTTTCTCGTTTATCACGGGCGGTATCGCGGGACTGCTGCTGTTCAGGTGGATCGGGTTTAACGCCATGCTGGCGCTCGGGTTGATGCTCGCCGTGGTCGCTATCGTTTCAATTATCACCGTCTCGACGCGGGTTCGACGGGTGCGTGCCTCTCAATGAAGATTGAGATTGATATTCGGTGTAAGCGCCTTTTGAATGTGACAGCGTCACTTTTAAAAAAGCGCTTTAGGACTATTCTGTCTGCACCTCTATCAGCCCTTACGCCATAAGGCTTAACCCGAGGTTGTCACTGTTTTCATAGGGTTACTGATTTTACCCCTTCGCTGGAACCCTTCCCAAACGCTTGCTATAGGTGAAATACCCCTGCCGAAACATGGCATAACAACAGGCAACCGGTGGTTGCTATAACGCATGCGCACAGGGAGACACACCGCAATGCACCCATTACTCAAACGCTCGCTGCTGTTTGTCGGCGCCATTATCGTGGTTCTCGCCCTCCTCGTCTGGGGCATTGGGCTGGAGACGATCAGGGCGCGCCAGGTTGACCTGGTCTATCTCGGGCAACAGCACATGATTCTGGTTTTCTCATCGATGTTTTTTGCCCTGCTGGTCGGTATTCCGAGCGGGATCCTGCTGAGCCGCCCTGCGGCGCGAGGTATCGCCGAATATGTGATGCAAATCTTCAACGTCGGCAATACGCTGCCGCCGCTGGCCGTTCTGGCGCTGGCGATGGTGGTGATTGGCATAGGCGATACGCCCGCCATCATCGCCCTGTTCCTCGCCTCGCTGCTGCCGATAGTGCGTAACACCTACGCCGGGCTGTGCTCGGTCCCGCCGTCGCTGCTGGAAGCGGCAAACGGCATCGGAATGACCAAATGGCAGCGTCTGCGTCAGGTTGAGCTGCCAGCCGCCTGGCCGGTCATGCTCTCGGGGATCCGCATCGCCACCGCAATTAACGTCGGGACCGCACCGCTGGCGTTCCTGATTGGTGCCAGCAGCTACGGCGAGCTGATTTTCCCCGGTATTTACTTAAACGATTTCCCGACCCTGATCCTCGGCGCGGCGGCAACCGCCCTGTTCGCCCTGATCCTCGATACCCTGCTGGCGGCGCTGGGTCGCGCGATGAGTCCCCATCTCGCTCGATAACAATAACAAGGAGCTTTTATGAGACTGTTTTCCGGCCTGACGGCACTGTGTGCCGCGGCGCTGTTCACCAGCCAGGCAATGGCGGCCCCGCTGATTCTGGCGACCAAGAGCTTTACCGAGCAGCACATTCTTTCGGCAATGACCGTGCAGTACCTGCAAAAGAAAGGTTTTCAGGTACAGCCGCAAACCAACATTGCCACGGTGATTTCCCGCAACGCGATGATCAACAAGCAGATTGACATGACCTGGGAGTACACCGGCACGTCGCTGATCATCTTTAACCACATCAACAAGCGCATGTCACCGCAGGAGTCCTGGGAGACGGTAAAACGCCTGGACGCGAAGCACGGTCTGGTCTGGCTCAAGCCTGCCGACATGAACAACACCTATGCCTTCGCCATGCAGCGCAAGCGCGCCGAGGCGGAACATATCAACACCATGTCGGAGATGGTGGCGAAGATTGAGCAGATCCGTAAAACCAACCCGGACAAAAACTGGCTGCTGGGCTTAGACCTGGAGTTTGCCGGACGCAGCGACGGCATGAAGCCGCTTCAGGCGGCCTACAACATGGAGCTGGATCGCCCACAGATCCGCCAGATGGACCCGGGCCTGGTATACAACGCCGTACGCGACGGGTTTGTCGATGCCGGACTGATTTACACCACCGACGGGCGCGTGAAAGGCTTCGACCTCAAGGTGCTGAAAGACGATAAAGGCTTCTTCCCGAGTTACGCGGTGACGCCGGTGGTGCGTAAAGACACACTGGAGGCCAACCCCGGTCTGGAAGAGGCGCTCAACACCCTCTCTGCCCAGCTCAACAACGACGCTATCACCGAACTGAATAAGAAGGTGGATATCGACCATCAGTCACCGCAGCAGGTCGCCCGAGATTTCCTGCGTAGCAAACAGCTGCTGTAGGAGGCGCCATGGAGACGATTCACTACATTCTGGACAACTGGGATTACCTCTTAACCCTGACGCTGCAGCATCTGTGGCTGGTGGCGCTGGCCGTAGGTTTAGCCATCATCATCGGCGTACCGCTGGGCATTCTGATTGTCCGCCACAAGTGGCTGGCAACGCCGGTGCTGGGGATAGCCACCATCGTGCTGACCATTCCGTCCATCGCCCTGTTTGGCCTTATGATTCCGCTGTTTTCGCTGATCGGTCAGGGGATTGGTGCCCTACCCGCGATTACGGCGGTGTTTCTCTACTCGTTGCTGCCGATTGTGCGTAATACCCATACGGCGCTCGACAGCCTGCCGCCGGGCCTGCGCGAAGCCGGGCGCGGTATCGGCATGACCTTCTGGCAGCGCCTGCGCTGGGTTGAGATCCCGATGGCGCTGCCGGTGATTTTCGGCGGGATCCGCACCGCCGTGGTGATGAACATTGGCGTGATGGCGATTGCCGCCGTGATCGGCGCCGGCGGACTGGGCCTGCTACTGCTCAACGGCATCGGCGGAAGTGATATTCGCATGTTGATCGCGGGCGCGCTGATGATTTGTCTTTTAGCGATTGTGCTCGACTGGCTGCTGCACCGTCTGCAGGTGGTTCTGACTCCAAAGGGGATTCGATAATGATAAAACTGGAAAACCTCACCAAACAATTTTCACAGAAGCATGGCCAGACCTTTAAGGCCGTTGATAACGTCAACCTGAACGTGCCCGAAGGGGAAATGTGCGTCCTGCTCGGCCCGTCCGGCTGTGGGAAAACCACCACGCTGAAGATGATTAACCGCCTTATTACCCCGAGCAGCGGGACAATCCTGATCAACGGTGAAGACACCAGCGGGATGGACACCGTCACCCTGCGCCGCAACATTGGCTACGTGATCCAGCAGATTGGCCTGTTTCCGAACATGACCATCGAAGAGAACATCACCGTCGTGCCGCGCATGCTGGGCTGGGATAAAGCGCGCTGCAAAACCCGCGCCGAAGAGCTGATGGATATGGTGGCGATGGATCCGCATAAGTTCCTCAACCGCTACCCGCGCGAGATGTCCGGCGGCCAGCAGCAGCGTATCGGCGTAATTCGCGCCCTTGCGGCGGATCCTCCAGTGCTACTGATGGATGAACCCTTCGGCGCGGTGGACCCGATCAACCGCGAGGTGATCCAGAACCAGTTCCTGGAGATGCAGCGCAAGCTGAAAAAAACCGTCATGCTGGTGAGCCACGATATCGACGAAGCCCTGAAGCTCGGCGACCGTATTGCGGTGTTCCGTCAGGGGAAAATCGTGCAGTGCGCCAGCCCGGATGAACTGCTGGCGAAACCGGCGAATGAGTTTGTCGGCTCGTTTGTTGGTCAGGACCGTACGCTGAAGCGTCTGCTGCTGGTATCCGCAGGAGACGTGACCGACCAGCAGCCGACCATTACGGTGCGGGGTTCTACCCCGCTTCCCGAAGCCTTTTCAACCATGGATGATAATGACATTCGCGCGATTACCGTGGTCGATGAGCACGGCAAACCGCTGGGCTTTGTGAAGCGTCGCGAAGCGCGTAACGCCAGCGGCACCTGCGCCGACATCCTGCATCCGTTCCGCATGACCGGCAAGGCGGAAGACAACCTGCGTGTGGTGCTTTCACGTCTGTATGAGAGCAATACCAGCTGGATGCCGATCGTGGATGAGGACGGGCGCTACAACGGCGAGATTTCTCAGGACTATATTGCCGAGTACCTGAGTTCAGGGCGTACGCGCCGGGCGCTGAATATTCATAGTGAGAGTTAATCTTTCAGGCCGGGCATCGCCCGGCTTTTTCGCACGCATACCTTTTGCTAACCCCACGATTTCCCGCCACAATATTGTATCTTTCCCGTTGACTCGCGACCCATGCAACGTCTTCACGCCTACCCCGACATTCGCGCGATGTTTCGCCGACTCCTGATTGCCACCGTCACCGGCGTGTTGGCCGCGCTGGCCGTTGCGGTATTCCGCCACAGCATGTATCTGCTGGAGTGGCTGTTTCTCAGCAACGACAGCGGCAGCCTGGTGAACGCCGCCGCCGCATTATCGCCCTGGCGACGGGTGCTGACGCCCGCGCTGGGCGGTCTGGCTGCTGGGCTGCTGCTCTGGGGATGGCAACGGTTTACCGCGCAGCGGCCTCACGCGCCAACCGATTATATGGAAGCGCTGGAAACCGAAGACGGACAGTTTGATTACGGTGCCAGCCTGGTGAAATCACTCGCTTCTTTGCTGGTGGTCGCCAGCGGCAGCGCCATCGGGCGTGAAGGGGCGATGATCCTGCTTGCCGCCCTCGCGGCTTCCCTGTTCGCCCGGCGCTTTACCCCTAAATCAGAATGGAAATTGTGGATTGCCTGCGGGGCCGCCGCCGGGATGGCCAGCGCCTACCACGCCCCCTTAGCCGGAAGCCTGTTCATCGCTGAGATCCTGTTTGGCACGCTGATGCTGGCCTCGCTCGGCCCGGTGGTGATTGCTGCCGTGGTCGCGCTGCTTACGACCCGCCTGCTCAGCCCCGGCGCAAACACCCTTTATTCGGTTCACCTCAGCGAGAGCCTTACCGCGGTAGATTATTCCCTGATTGTCGGCATGGGACTGCTGGCCGGGCTGTGCGGTCCGCTGCTGATGTGGCTGATGGCGTACAGCCACGCTCTGTTTCTGCGCCTTAAGCTTTCGCCGCCGTGGCAGCTGGCGCTGGGCGGGCTGATCGTTGGGCTGCTGTCGCTGCTGACGCCGAAGGTGTGGGGGAATGGCTACAGTGTGGTTCAGGCTTTTCTTCTCGCCCCGCCGTTGCTGTCGGCGATTGCAGGCGTGTTTATCTGTAAATTGCTGGCGGTACTGGCAAGCAGCGGCTCGGGCGCGCCCGGCGGGGTGTTCACACCGACGTTATTTGTCGGCATGGCGACAGGAATGCTGTTTGCGCAGCTATCCGCGCTGTGGTTTCCTGGTGCTGAGACGGCAATTTTGCTGGGACTGGCAGGTATGGCAACGCTGCTGGCTGCCACGACGCATGCGCCGATTATGTCGGCACTTATGGTCTGTGAAATGACCGGGCAGTATTTTTTACTGCCCGGCTTGCTGGTCGCGTGCGTCGTCGCGTCGGTACTGTCGAGGACGTTACGCCACGACTCTGTCTACGGACCCCATACTGCTGAAAGCAGAGAGGTCGATGTATTGCGCTAATTCGCGCTGCTCGGCGCGCGGCAGGTAGGGCAATTCACCCACTAAAGGCCCGGGGAGTTTTTTGCTCAGCACATCGATGATTTCAGCGTAGTGCGCAAGCCCCGGGTTAATACGGTTAGCCACCCAGCCCACCAGCGGCAGGCCGTCATTGGCAATGGCCTGTGCCGTCAGGAGGGCATGGTTGATGCACCCTTCCTGAATGCCGACCACCATCACCACGGGCAGCTGTTCCTGCACCACCCACTCGGAAAGCGGGCGTAAATCATTCATCAGGCTGCGCCAGCCGCCGGTACCTTCAACCACAACGTGGTCAACTTTCTCGCTCAGGCTCGCCAGACCATCGGAAAGCAGGCTGTAGTTGATCAGACCGCTGTGCGCCACGCTGCTCTCATCCTCGCTCAGCGCGATAGGATTTACCGCGTGATAAGGTAATTCAATGGACGAAACGCTTTGCAGCACCAGGGCGTCTTTATTACGCAATCCGTCTGGCGTCTCTTTACTGCCTTTTGCGACCGGTTTGTACCCTGCCACGCGTTTACCGCTGGCTGCCAGAGACTGCAGCAATGCGCGGGATACGACGGTCTTGCCGACAGAGGTATCAGTACCAGTAACAAAGAAACGCTTAAGCATGACTCATTCCACCTCTTGGGTATGCTTCGAAAATATAAACCAGGTAAATAATTCAGTGGGGGAAGTCTACGGGATGCGTGCGCTACCCGGCTTGAGATAGCGCAATATTTCTTACATCTATGGAAAAGAGTTAACCCTGCAACAAACGGATCAGTAAAGAGCCGTTATACATCGCATCTTTCACCAGCGCGGCACCGGCCATGGTTCCCTGGTTCGAAAACTGGGTGCTTTCGACCGCGATGTTTTTACTGTACGCAGGCAGCGCCTGCTGGTTGATGCAGGCAGAAATCGCCGGAAAGAGAATATCCGCCGCCTGGCTGAGCGGTGAACCAATCAGAATTTTTTGTGGGTTAAACAGATTGACCATAATGGCGAGAATGCGGCCCACGTTGTTACCGACGCCCGTGATGATATCTTTCGCCAGTAAATCCCCCTGTCGGGCTGCCGCGCAGAGAGAATCCACGGTAAGCGGCTGGCCGTGAAGCGAGGAGCTCATCGACTGGCTGAGCCTCACCTGCGCCAGTTCCAGCACGCTTTCGACGCTGGCAATGGTCTCCAGGCAGCCGTGATTCCCGCAGTAGCAGCGTTTACCGTACGGGTCGACCTGCGTGTGACCGATTTCCACCAGGCTGCTGCTTCCGGCGTGCAGCAGGCGACCGTCGGTAATCACCCCCGCCCCCACGTTGTGATCAATCACCACCTGAATAACGTCGCGCGCGCCGCGTGATGCGCCAAACAGCGCCTCCGCCATGGTCCAGGCGCTGATATCATGCTGAATGTAGACGGGCACGCCGGTATGGTTTTTCAGCACCTCACCCAGCGGCATCTCTTTGACATTCTCATAAAACGGCATGCGGTGCACGATGCCATTCTCGGTATCAATGATACCCGGCATGGTGATAGCAATTGCCGTTAACCGTTCAAGCCGCTGCTGATGGCGGATAAAGAAGTGATCGATATGGGTCAGGATGGCGTCAAGAAGCGGTTGTTCCGCATCGAGCGGGAGCTCCAGCCGGTCTTCCACCACCAGCTTGCTGCTGAGATCGCGCAGCGCAAGGAAGATCTCCCCCCGGCTAATGCGCAGTGACAGGTAGTGCCATGCTTCCGTTTCTACCACCAGCCCGACGGCAGGACGTCCACGGCTGCCCGGCTCCTGTATTTCCGTCTCCTGGACCAGGTGAGCTTCCAGCATTTCGCGGACTATCTTGGTGATACTGGCGGGTGCCAGTTGTGCCAGGCGCGAAAGATCGATACGCGAAACCGGACCGAGCTGATCGATCAGGCGATACACTGCGCCTGCATTGGTCTGCTTAATCTGATCAATATGCCCTGGCTGGCTATCAGCAACCACCTCGTACTCCCTTATTTTCGAGCTTCGAAATAAACTGTTGGCTATGGTGAAGCACTTCACCAGGCGTCGTCAAATATTTACTTAGCCATGTGATTTACCGCACGTTTTTACCCCAGTTTCCCTATAAATATCGCCCTGCCGAGGCTGTGATGAGCTGCTTTTTAAACCGCTGCGCCGCCTGACTCTGTTCGCGATGTTTTGACCAGACCAGCCACATCTCTGAAACCGCCTCTTTTTCGGCAATCGCCACCCAGCGCATTTCCTGCAATTGTACCCGCTTAAAGGACGCCGGGAGAATAGAAACTCCAAGTCCGGCGGCAACCAGACCAATAATAGTCATAGCCTCCCCCACTTCCTGAGTAATCACCGGAGCGAGATCGTGACGACGCATCAGGCCCAAAATATCGTCATACAGACCGGTGCCGACCTGAGGGTCAAAAAAGACAAAGGGCTCTTTTGCCAGCTCTGCCAGCGTCACGGAAGCTTGCGACGCCAGAGGGTGATCCTGCGGGATCATCGCCATCAGGGGTTCGCGCAGGATAACCTGCCATGCCAGGGTATCCGGTAGCGCGGTGTTACGCATTAGCCCCAGGTCGAGCGCCCCCTCGTTGAGCGGAGATATTTGCTCGCGGGTGTTTATTTCGCGGGTCTGAATATGCACGTCCGGGAAATGACGGCGGAACGATGAAAGGGTTTCTGAGACGGCGCTGATGAAGGGTGCCGACGAGGTAAAGCCGATCCGCAGTTCGCCTGTCTCCCCCAGATACAGCCGCTCCGCCCTGGCAGCGGCGTCATCCACCATGCTCAGAATTTGCCTGCTGTCGGCCAGGAACTGCTTGCCCGCGGCGGTCAGGCTCACGCTACGGTTCGTACGCGCCAGCAGACGCGCCCCAACCTGCTGTTCGAGGATCTGAATTTGCTGGCTGAGCGGTGGTTGAGAGATGTTCAGCCTCGCCGCCGCGCGGCCAAAATGCAGCTCCTCTGCTACCGCCACAAAGTAGCGTAAATGACGGAGTTCGATATTCATATTTTTAAAGTATCATTTGAGATTATTAATATATTAGACAGAATATTTACATTTTCCTACTCTGATCTTGTGGTCATACCCGTCACCAGAAATCACGGGGATGTTTAAGCAAGGAACATGTGTGAGTCGTACTACTACCATTGATATCACTCCGGCAAATGATATTGATGATTTACCTGCAGCATCTCAGCCGGTGCAGTTTATTAAACGTGGTACCCCTCAGTTTATGCGCGTCACGCTGGCGCTTTTCTCAGCGGGTCTCGCAACCTTTGCCCTGCTCTATTGCGTTCAGCCGATCCTGCCCGTGTTGTCCCACGAGTTTGGCGTGTCGCCTGCGAGCAGCAGTATTTCGCTTTCTCTCTCCACCGGGATGCTGGCGGTCGGTCTGCTGTTCACCGGGCCGCTCTCAGATGCGATTGGCCGAAAGCAGGTCATGGTCACCGCACTGATGCTGGCCTCCGTCTGTACGCTGCTTTCGACGATGATGACCAGCTGGCACGGTATCCTGATAATGCGTGCGCTGATCGGGTTATCGCTGAGCGGCGTCGCGGCGGTCGGGATGACCTATCTCAGCGAGGAGATCCACCCGAGCTTTGTCGCCTTCTCTATGGGGCTGTACATCAGCGGGAACTCCATCGGCGGGATGAGCGGACGCCTGCTGAGCGGAGTGTTTACCGATTTCTTTAACTGGCGCATTGCGCTGGCGGTGATTGGTTGCTTTGCGCTCGCCTCTGCGCTGATGTTCTGGAAAATTCTGCCGGAATCACGTCACTTCCGCCCGGCGTCCCTGCGTCCCAAAACGCTGTTTATCAACTTCCGCCTGCACTGGCGTGATAAAGGGCTGCCGCGCCTGTTCCTGATGGGTTTTCTGTTGATGGGTTCGTTTGTCACGCTGTTTAACTACATTGGCTATCGCCTGATGCTTTCTCCGTGGCATCTCAGCCAGGCGGTGGTTGGCCTGCTTTCCGTGGCGTACCTCACCGGCACCTGGAGTTCGCCAAAAGCCGGAGCGATGACCGCACGCTACGGTCGTGGCCCGGTGATGCTGTTCTTCACGGCGGTGATGCTGGTCGGGCTTCTACTAACGCTCTTCTCCTCTCTGTGGCTGATTTTTGCCGGAATGCTGCTCTTCTCTGCAGGCTTTTTCGCCGCCCACTCGGTCGCCAGCAGCTGGATCGGCCCGCGCGCCCGTCGCGCAAAGGGCCAGGCCTCGTCGCTGTATCTGTTTAGCTATTACCTGGGATCAAGCATTGCCGGGACACTCGGCGGCGTGTTCTGGCACAACTACGGCTGGAACGGCGTGGGCGGGTTTATCGCGCTGATGCTGTGCGCGGCGCTGCTGGTGGGGGCCAGTTTGCATAAACGTCTGCATTAACATTCTGCGGCCTTCGTGTTTAAATCGAGCCGATGCTAATTTTTGTCATCGGCTGATTCAGACACGAGGACTTCATGAAAAACAATAACTACCAGCAACTCACCCGCACCTTCCAGCGTCTCTCCCGCTTCTCCCACCTCTCCTCCATCGCCAGTTGGGACATGTTCACCATGATGCCACCGGGCGGCAGCGCCGCGCGCGGTGAAGCGCTGGCGGAGATGAGCGTCCTGCAACACCAGATCCTGACAGATAAAAAAGTGGGTGACTGGCTGGCTGCCGCGGCAAGCGAAGACCTGAATGATGTCGAACAGGCCAACCTGCGTGAAATGACGCGCCATTATCAACAAGCAACATTGCTACCCGAATCACTGGTGGAAGCCAAATCGCTGGCAGGCAGCAAATGCGAGCACGCGTGGCGTACTCAGCGCCCCGCCAACGACTGGCAGGGGTTTTCCGTCAACCTGAAAGAGGTGGTGAAACTGAGCCGCGAAGAGGCTCGCCTGCGCGCCGACGCCAAAGGGTGTTCGCCCTACGACGCGCTGCTCGATATTTTTGAACCAGACATGACGAGCGCGCGTCTGGACGTGCTGTTCGGCGACATGAAATCCTGGCTGCCGGACCTCCTGGCAAACGTCGTGGAAAAACAGGCTCAGCGGTCATTCGTTCCGCCGCAGGGCCCTTTCCCGACCGCGACGCAGCGTGAGCTGGGTCTGGAAACCATGAAGATGCTCGGCTTCGATTTTAACGGCGGTCGTCTGGACGTCAGCGCCCACCCGTTCTGCGGCGGCGTGCCGGAAGACGTGCGTATCACCACGCGCTACGACGAGGACGAGCTGCTGAGCGCGCTGTTTGGCGTGATCCACGAAACCGGACATGCGCGTTACGAACAAAACCTGCCGCGCGCCTGGGCCGGACAGCCCGTGGCGCTGGCGCGCTCAACGGCAATCCACGAATCTCAGAGCCTGTTCTTTGAGATGCAGCTCGGGCGTAGCGAGGCCTTCCTGAAGCATCTGCTACCTGCCGTTCACGCCCGCTTTGGCAGTCAGGCTGCGTTCAGCGAAGAGAACTTTATCGCCTGGAACCAGCGCGTGAAGCCGGGCTATATCCGCGTTGATGCGGACGAAGTGAGCTACCCGGCGCACGTGGTGCTGCGCTATGAAATTGAACGCGCGTTGATCAACGGCGACATTGAGGTGGACGACATTCCGGCGCTGTGGGATGAGAAAATGCAGGCCTGGCTTGGGCTATCGACCAAAGATAACTATCGCAACGGCTGTATGCAGGATATCCACTGGACCGACGGCGGCTTTGGGTATTTCCCGTCGTACACGCTGGGTGCGATGTACGCTGCGCAGCTCTTCCACGCCGCGAAAACGGCGCTTCCGGGTCTGCAAGCATCTATCGCTGACGGCGATTTCTCAGCGCTGTTCGACTGGCTGCGCCAGAACGTCTGGCAGCACGGCAGCCGGTTTAGCACCTCTCAGCTGATTACCCAGGCGACGGGGGAAGATCTGAATATCCGCTACTTCCGCGAACACCTGACGTCACGCTATTTGTAATCGACATCGCCGGGGGAACCCGGCATTGTACAAACGGTTACACGCCGATACCAATCACTCACGGAAACCCCGAGTTTACAGGGATATAGTTCTTTCAACGGCCCCCGCAGTGGGGTTAAATGAAAAACCAAATTCGAGGGTATGAAAATGAAAAAAGTATTAGCTCTGGTTGTTGCCGCTGCTATGGGTCTGTCTTCTGCTGCATTTGCTGCTGAAACTACCGCGACCGCAACACCTGCTGCGGCTCCAGCTGCAACCACCACCGCTGCGCCAGCCAAAGCGGTTCACCATAAAAAACATCACAAAGCAGCAAAACCTGCTGCAGAGCAGAAAGCCCAGGCCGCTAAAAAGCACCACAAAAAAGCGACCAAACCTGCTGTAGAGCAGAAAGCGCAGGCTGCTAAAAAGCATCACAAAAAAGCAGTAAAACACGAAGCTGCTAAACCAGCTGCACAGCCAGCTGCGTAAGAGTACAAGCTAAACCGTGCCCTTCGGGGCACGTTGGTAAACCGGCGCTGAACCGACCAGTTCCGCGCCGTTTTTTTATCCGGAGGGCGTATGCTGCGGCGCTATCGGTTTGAGCTCATTCTTATCTTGCTTATTTTATGCGCGCTCATCGCAAGCCAGTTTTATCTTTCCTGATTGTAGCACGCTGATTTTACTCCCACTTTCGCGCTGTCCCGTCTATAGTATTTTCATAGGGTTCACTTTTAATAATCATAATTACCCCACCAGAGTGTGATATGCGTAAATCTGTTGTGTTGTTACTGGGAACGTTTGGTCTTTTTTCAGGATTCTTACATGCGGACGATGGTGATGAAGACGCTATCAGCGCCAAAGAGGTCAAGACCCTTTTTTTTGGTCATGATGACCGCACGCGGGTTACCGATCCGACGCAGGCCCCCTGGGATGCCATAGGACAACTGGAAACGGCCAGCGGTAACTTATGTACCGCAACATTAATTACGCCTCAACTGGCACTGACGGCCGGTCATTGCCTTCTCATGCCACCAGCCGGTAAACCGGATAAAGCTATCGCCCTGCGCTTTGTGTCGCAAAAAGGGGTCTGGCGCTATGAGATCCACGGCATTGAAGGACGGGTTGATCCCTCTCTGGGTAAACGCTTAAAACCGGATGGTGAGGGCTGGATTGTACCCCCTGCCGCCGCATCCTGGGATTTTGGGCTGATTGTTCTGCGTTATCCGCCATCGGGTATCACACCCCTGCCCTTATTCGACGGTGACAAAGCCGCGCTGACGGCGGCACTGAAAGCCGTCGACCGAAAAGTGACGCAATCCGGCTACCCGGTCGATCATCTTGATTCTCTCTACACGCATACGGACTGCACGGTCACTGGCTGGGCGCAAAACAGCGTGCTCTCGCATCAGTGCGATACGCTACCGGGTGACAGCGGGTCACCGCTGATGTTGAAAACCGAGAATGGCTGGCAGTTGATTGGTGTTCAAAGCTCTGCCCCATCCGCCAAAGACAGATGGCGCGCCGACAACCGTGCCCTGTCGGTTACCGGTTTTCGCGACAAGCTGGAAGCGCTCGCGCAGCAATAAAAAAGGCAGCGAATATCGCTGCCTGAAGAGGATGTCGAAACTGACATCAGGCGAGTTTTATCATAATCATGCCTGCGAGCAGCAGAACCAGGCCGATCCAGCCTTTGTGATTCAAACGCTGGCCGAACAGGATCCAGCCTGCTGCCAGGGTGGCGGCGATACCGAAGCCCCCCCACAGTGCATAGGCCACAGAAAGGTCGATCCCTTTCACCGCCTGCGACAGGGCGCTAAATGCCCCCAGCACGGCGGCAATGGACATCAATCCATAAAACTTACGGCGAAAACCGTCAGAGAATTTTAAAAAGACGTTAGCCACGATTTCCAGTACGATGGCCAGCGCCAGCCAGGCCGCGTGGATCCATTCAAACTGCTGCATGAGCCTGCTCCTTCTGCTGTTTCGTCGGTTTACGTGTACCCGATTTAATCAGCACGATCCCTACCACCAGCGTGGTTAATCCGGCAATTTTCATTGTCGACAAGGTTTCGTCAAATATCATGACGCTGAACAGCGTGATCAATAAAATACCGATACCTTCCCACAGGGCATACGCGACACCCAGCGCGATTTTTTTTACCGCAAATGAGAGGAAAATATAGGAAAGGGTAATCATCACCAGCATTAAAATAAAACCGGTATTACCATCGCTCACGCTTGCCCATTTCATCGACAGGGTGCCGGTAATTTCAGCGATAATAGCCAGGGCTAATAAAATCCAGTAAAACATGTTCTTCTCCTGCTTGAGAATATAATCCATCGTGGCTCGCGTTGGACAGCAAACCAAAAATATTAAATGAGATCAGACAGCTAAGCGCAGGGCGCCAGCTCAGGCAGAAGACGTGACTACAGCGCGTTGCGCCAGTGTTGCTCACCAGACAGAAGGCAGAAGGAAGTGGAGAATACAGCGGTGTTTGTTGAAAAATACGTCCTGAACAAATTGTCCATAAAATTACAATTATCCGCGTTGTTGCTTCTCGTCTTTGCGGATGAAAATTGTCCTCGGTAGTTGAACACGCTAGATTTGTACCATAAGCCAGGATTTTACTCAAAGTCTTTTCATTTCTTTACCCATTCTGTTTGATTTTGGTTAGTTTTTTTACTCGGATAATGCATCTATTATAAATAAAACATTATTCAGGAACTTCCATGGCTAAACCCATCATTACCCTGAACGGGCTGAAGATTGTCATTATGCTGGGCATGCTGGTAATCATATTGACCGGCGTTCGTTTTGCAGCCGACATCATTGTGCCATTTATTCTGGCGCTTTTTATTGCGGTGATCCTGAACCCGCTGGTACAGCGCCTGGTGCGGCTACGCGTTCCCCGCGTGCTGGCGATCACGCTGCTCATCAGCATTATCATCGTTGTCATGGTGCTACTGGTGGCCTATCTCGGGACATCGTTGAACGAGCTGGCGCGTACGTTACCAAAATACCGTTCTTCGCTGGCGATCCCGCTCCTGCAACTCGAGCCCTGGCTGCAGCGGGCAGGTATTGAGGTCTCGGTTGAGGAACTGCTGAAGTATATCGATCCGAATGCCGCCATGACCCTCGTTACCAGCCTGCTGGCGCAACTCTCTAACGCGATGACATCCATTTTCCTGCTGTTTTTGACGGTCGTGTTTATGCTGCTGGAAGTGCCGCAACTGCCCGCAAAGCTGCAGCAAATCATGGTTCGTCCGGTAGAAGGTATGGGGGCAATTCAGCGCGCGCTGGACAGCGTTTCACGCTATCTGGTGCTGAAAACCGCCATCAGCCTGGTGACTGGCCTGGTGGTCTGGGGGATGCTCGTCGCGCTGGATGTCCGCTTCGCTTTCGTCTGGGGATTGCTGGCCTTTGCCCTCAACTACATTCCTAACATCGGTTCCGTGCTGGCGGCGATCCCCCCTATTCTTCAGACGCTAGTGTTTAGTGGGCTTTATGATGCGCTGGTTCTGTTAGCGGGTTATCTGGCGATCAACCTGGTGTTCGGGAACATTCTTGAACCACGCATGATGGGCCGCGGGCTGGGGCTTTCCACGCTGGTGGTGTTCCTGTCCCTGATATTCTGGGGCTGGCTGCTGGGTCCCGTGGGTATGCTGCTTTCTGTTCCACTGACGATCATCGTGAAGATTGGGCTGGAGCAAACGGCGGGCGGGCAAAGTATCGCCGTGCTGCTAAGCGATATGGATCATCGCTAGCCCCTCCATCGCCCTGCACCCGACTCTGGATCGCCGAATCGGCGATCCAGAGTGCCCGGGACATCATCTCCAGCCCATTTCCGGTGCGACATGCTTCAGAATGGACTCAATAACATGTGCGTTATAGTCCACGCCCAGCTGGTTCGGCACGGTCAGCAAGAGCGTATCCGCCTCGGCGATGGCCTCATCCTTTTTCAACTGTTCGATCAGCGCGTCAGGCTCTGCGGCATAGCTGCGACCGAAAATAGCGCGCGTTTTCTCATCAAGATAACCGACACTATCGCTCTCATTGCGGCTTGAACCGAAATACATCCGGTCGCGGTCATCCATCAGGGCAAAAATGCTGCGGCTGACCGACACGCGTGGCTGACGGGTATGCCCCGCGTCGGCCCAGGCCTGCCGATACGCGCGGATCTGCTTTGCCTGCTGAATATGAAACGGCTCGCCGGTTTCATCGTCCTTCAGCGTGGAGCTTTGCAAATTCATTCCGAGCGTGGCGGCCCATACCGCGGTCGCATTCGACCCCGCGCCCCACCAGATACGGTCCCGCAAGCCTTCGGAATGCGGCTCCAGACGCAATAACCCTGGCGGGTTCGGGAACATCGGCTGTGGATTCGGTTTTGCAAATCCTTCTCCGCGCAGTACCTCGAGCAGCACCTCGGTATGACGGCGCGCCATATCCGATTCGTCTTCCCCTTCCTGCGGAACATAGCCAAAATGACGCCAGCCATCAATGACCTGCTCCGGGGAACCGCGGCTGATGCCAAGCTGTAAACGACCACCGGAAATGAGATCCGCTGCCCCCGCGTCCTCCGCCATATACATCGGGTTCTCATAGCGCATGTCGATCACGCCCGTACCGATTTCAATACGTTTGGTTTTTGCACCTATCGCCGCCAGTAAGGGGAACGGTGAGCTCAGCTGGCGGGCAAAGTGGTGTACGCGGAAATAGGCACCGTCTGCTCCCAGCTCTTCGGCCGCCACGGCCAAATCTATCGACTGCAGCAGCGTGTCTGCCGCCGAGCGCGTACCGGACTGCGGCGACGGCGTCCAGTGACCAAAGGATAAAAACCCGATCTTTTTCATGACTCTGTGTCCTGATAATGCTTTGCGTTGTACCTACTTTACGCATTACCGGGTGAGAATAAATGGCGTTTATTTAACGGAGTGATTCAAATAAATTGACAGAATTGAGCAGTGCGTCATTACGCGCCATAATGGGATATAATATTCCCCACTCTTTTCATGGCAGGTAACATCGGCAATGGCTTTGATCCCCAAAAATTACGCGCGGCTGGAAAGCGGCTATCGCGAAAAAGCGTTAAAAATCTACCCATGGGTCTGCGGACGCTGCTCGCGGGAGTTTGTCTATTCCAACCTGCGAGAACTGACGGTTCACCATATCGATCACGACCATACTAATAACCCGGAAGATGGCAGCAACTGGGAGCTGTTGTGCCTGTTTTGCCATGACCATGAGCACTCAAAATACACCGAAGCGGATCAGTACGGTACTACCGTCGTGGCCGGTGAAGACGCGCAAAAAGACGTGGGCGTCGCCACGTTTAACCCGTTTGCCGATTTAAAAGCGATGATGGACAAGAAGAAGTAACAACGCCAGGAATGGCGTTTTTTCGCGGGTTACTACTTCTTCAGTTTTTGCTCACTCCGATGTTCTTAGAGAGATTCACGTATAGACATACACGTAGTAGGTTATGACGTATATCCCCGCGATCGCTACTCCTGCCGTACTGAAAAATGGCCAATCCCATAAGCGCATACCGTCACCTCGACGTTAAAATGTCCAGGTGATGGCCGCTGTTGCAGCCCCCTCATTTCGCCGCATCACAATCGGGCTTTCATTCGCATGGTCGCCAAGCCAGGTATAGTCCGCACTCAGGACCGTTCCCCAGTGGGCATCGAACTGATGGCTCCAGGTCAGACTGGTGTCGACGCCATAAAATCCACCCGCCGCTAAATAGCGGTGATATCCGGTGCGGCGGCTCTGCTGCTCGCTGACCCCATACCAGGTATTCAGATAACGGCTGTCGCCAAACAGGGCCGCAGACTGAAAGGCGACCATGTCCTGGTTATTTTGTACAGGGATTAGCGTAACGGAGGCCTGATAGCTTCCTCCCTGGCTGTCCGTTAACGGCAGCGTCGCTTTGCCTTCCACACTTAGCCAGGGCGCGGCCTGCCAGCCCACGGCAAGGCCGGTATTCAGGGTGGCATCAATGTTCCCCATCCCTTTCAGATTGTTTGCGCCCTCACGCCAGTCAGAATTTTTATCAGCCCTTCCGAAGTCGTAGCCCAGCGTGTGTTCGAAATACCAACCGCTGTCGTTTTGCAGGTCATATCCCAGCCCTTTTTGCGCATCAATAAAGAAAGCGCCTTTGCGACCCAGCAGCACAGGAACCACCTGCCACACCTGCTTGTCTGAGCCTGAGTAACGCGGGGCATACTGTCCCCCCAGCCCGACGGTTAAGGAATCGGACGCAGAGCCATCATCCGCCTGCGCGCCGGATGCCACTACCATCAGAAGCGGGACGGACATATACAGGACTTTTTTTATCGCTATCATACTGCTCTCCATACAGACGCTGGCGTCTCCTGGTTCAGGAGCGGCCACACAATGTTGGCGCAGTATGATTTGGCTGAATCAATGAATCGTCGGGATAGTGTTAAGAAATGGTCAAGGTGAACGGATGTTGTCCAGAAGAGTGCTGATTATTGAAGATGACGCCGATGCGGCTGGCGTGCTCGAAGCCTATTTACGGCGTGAAAATTACGACGTGACCATTACCAGAGACGGTCTTTCCGGGCTGGATATGGCCCAGCGGTGGAAGCCCGACCTCATCCTGCTGGACGTGATGCTGCCGGGGCTTAACGGCACCGAAGTGCTGGCTGGGCTGCGTCGTAAAAGCGATGTGCCGGTGATCATGGTCACGGCCATGGGGGATACCCCCGACCGTATTGGTGCCCTGCGGTACGGTGCCGATGATTACGTTGTGAAGCCTTATCATCCGGGAGAAGTCGTGGCTCGGGTGCAGGCGGTGCTGCGGCGCAGCAGTAAAAAAGAGACAGACGAAGCGATCCTTCGCTGGCAAACGCTGGAGGTGGATGTCGCCGCCATTGTGGCGAGCGTGGATAACGGCGACGACACGCCTGTGATGCTCGATCTTACGCCAACGGAATTCTCGCTTCTGGCAACGCTGCTGCGTTCTCCTGCGCACCCGTTCTCCCGCCAGTATTTACTGGAACACTGTTTGCCGGAAAGCGAGGCGCTGGAGCGCGTGGTGGACACCCATATATATAACCTGCGTAAAAAACTCGAAGCGGCGGGTATTTCCGGCGTGCTGATCAACGTTCGCGGCGTGGGTTACAGGTTCAGACAACCATGATAAAAAACCGGCACTCCTCTCTGTGGCGCTGGATTTGCGCGCGTATCCTGGCGCTTGCCATCGGCAGCGTGATCGTCATTGCCACCTGCATGTGGCTACGTTATGCGGTACAGAACTACTGGATAATGGGCAGGATGCCGCCGGCGGTCCGACAGGAGTTTCTTACGCTCAGCCAGAACCCGCAGGCCAATCCAGCCCGTTTCCACACGATTGTGGACACCTGGTGGGGTCTGAGCTATTCCACGCCGTCTATCGCCTCAGCCGACTGGGTCACGGTGGCGCTGCTGGTGCTGGTGATGATCCCGTTTATTGTGGTGATGGGGCTAAAACACGCCCGGCCGCTGGCGCTGCAGTTCAGCCGCCTTCGCGATGCGGCAAAGTATGTTGCCGAAGGGCAGTTTGGCCGTCAGGCGGAACTTATCAAAGATGCCCCGGCGGAAATGGTCAGCTTTGCGACCGACTTTAACTCCATGACGGGGCAACTCGCCCGCTATGAAAAAGAGCTCCGCGCCTCACACGTCGCGATGGCGCACGAGCTACGCTCGCCCCTGACGGCCGCCATCGGGCGTCTGCAGGGCATGTTAGACGGCGTGTTTGATGCCAGCCCCGCGCAGCTGGAAATGGTGATGAAGCAGCTCCAGCACCTCAACCGCCTCACCGATGAGCTCCACCTTCTCTCGTTGGCCGACGCGGGAAATCTCGTGCTGGAGGACCAGCCGTTCTGTCTGGATGAGCTGATTCAGGAGCGGGCCGCCTGGATCATGCCCCAGGCTGATGCGCATCATTTCCGGATAACGCTTCGTAACCCGCGTACCTGCCCCTTCAGAGGCGATGCGTTCCGTCTGGGACAGGTCGTGACCATCCTCATGGAAAATGCACTACGTTACGGGCGCGATGGCGGCCACCTTGAGGTGGCGCTGCACGACGCCAGCGGGCATTACACCCTTGAATTTACCGATGACGGGCCGGGCGTATCGCCCCAGTTCTTGCCGGAAATGTTTAAACGCTTCAGCCGCGAGGAGCAGTCCCGCGCGCGGCATTCCGGCGGCAGCGGCCTCGGTTTGTCCATCGCCCGGGCGATTTGTCAGGCGCATGGCGGAGAAATTAGCGCGTCATTACCGGAAACCGGCGGCCTCTCCGTGCGCATTTTGTTGCCCTGGCATCCGTCCGATAATGAAAATATCCACTCTTGATAAAGCCTTGACACAACATCGAATCTTTCTCGACGTAGCGCGCATTTAATAACGCCATTACCTTTATGGAGCGGCGTTATGTCAGACGAATTATTTCTCTCCCTCCGCCACTGCCTGCATCATTTGTACGGCGTGGCGCGCACCCTTTCCTGGCTGTATTTTCTTCCCCTGGCGCTGCTTGCGCTGGCGATTTTTCCGCTGACCGGCTGCGGTGATAAACACGAAAATAAGCCCAACCCTGTGCGAGCGGTACGCTACGTCGTCGTCGGGGCCGCCCAAACTCTTCCCGCGCTGGAAAGAACCGGTGAGATCCATGCCCACGATGAAACGACCCTGAGCTTTCGTACCGGGGGCCGGATACTGACGCGCAGCGTTGATATTGGCGACCGGGTCACTGCCGGACAGGTGCTGGCCACGCTTGACAACACGACCGGGCAAAACCAGCTCGACAGCGCGGCGGCCGACTATGAAGGAGCTAAAGCCTCAGCGCAGGTCGCCGCGCTTAACGTCAGTCGAATGCAAAAGCTCATGCCAACGGGTGCGATAGCCCGCGCGCAGCTCGACAGCGCCCGTGCGGACTGGCTTGTCGCCAGCGCGCGCTTAAAAAGCAGCGAGGCCGCGTGGCGAAATGCCCGAGAAAGCCTCGGCTGGACGCGCCTGATCGCGCCACAAGCGGGCGTCATCACAGCCGTGAACGCCTCTGCGGGGCAGGTTGTCAGCGACGGTCAGTCCGTGCTGACGCTGGCGACCGGGAAAGATCGCGACGTGGTGTTTGATATTGCCACCCCCGATGCGATCCCGCTTCTGGATAAGGTGGTTTTACAGGTTTCCCTCCTCAGCGCCCCGTCGGTACAGGCGTCTGCCGTGCTGCGGGATATCACCCCGCAGGCCGATCCCCAGACCCGCACCTGGCGCGTCAGAGCCACCCTGCATAACCCGCCAGCGGCCATGGCGCTGGGTGCCAGCGTTACCGTCACGTTGCCATCGTCAGCCCCGCACGGGTACACCCTTCCCGCCTCGGCGCTGAGCCGTGCAGGCGACAAACCAGCGGTTTTTGTGATTACCCCGCAGTCGCGGGCGCAGCTGCGTGCGGTGGTGCCCGCCAGCTATACGGCCACCTCCGTCATGATTGCCTCCGGCCTTGAGTCCGGCGATCGGGTGATCACGGCGGGCGTGAGCACATTGCGGTCCGGCGAGCCGGTGATGACCGGAGAGGTTCAGCCATGAACGCAGGACCGGAAGCCAAATTTAACCTCTCCGCCTGGGCGCTGAAGAACCAGCAGATGGTGAGCTTTTTCATGCTGCTGGTGATTGCGATGGGCGTGTTCTGTTATGAAAAGCTGCCGCGTAACGAAGATCCGGCTTTCACCATTAAAACGGCCGTCGTCTCCGCGCAGTGGCCGGGAGCATCCGTGGCGGATACCACCCGCCTGTTGACCGATACGCTTGAAAAAAAGTTGCAGGAAACGCCCTGGCTGGATTATCTCGAAAGTGAAACCCGGGCCGGACGCACCGTTATCTATGTCAATCTCCGTGACGATACGCCCCCGCAGAGCGTGCCGGACATCTGGTATCAGGTTCGCAAAAAAATGCAGGACATCGCGCCGTCCCTACCTGAAGGAGTACAGGGCCCTGCCGTGGACGACGAGTTTGACGACACGTTCGGCACAATTTATGCCTTTATTCCCGAGGGCTTCACCCTACGGGAGGTGCGGGATCGCGCAGAGACAATACGTCGAGAGCTTATGTCCCTGCCGGATATGGGCAAAACCACCCTGCTGGGCGAACAGCAGGAGCAGTGGGTTCTCGCCTTTTCTCCGTCACGCCTGGCCGGGATGGGGCTCGATATTCAGGCCGTCGCCGACGCCCTCCGGGCGCAGAACACGGTTGTTCCGGCTGGCGTTATGCGTACCGGACGGGAGAACATGGCGATAAAGGTCAGCGGGGCGCTCACGACCGAAGAGAGCTTACGTGCCGTCACGCTGCACGTTAACAATCGCTATATTCCGCTGACCGACATTGCCACCGTCACCCGGGAAATCGCCGAGCCACCGGCCCCGGCCTACCGGGTGAACAGCAAACCAGCTATCGGGCTGGCGGTGTCGATGGCACCAACGGGCAACATGCTGCGTTTCGGTGCTGCACTGAACGCCAGAATGGCGGCCCTCAGCGCCGGGCTTCCGCACGGCATAGAGATGGTAAAAGTCGCCGATCAGTCGGCGGTGGTCAGTGACGCGGTAAGCGGATTTATCCGGGTGCTTATCGAAGCCGTTATTATCGTGCTGGCGGTTTCATTTGTCTCACTGGGTTTACGGGCCGGACTGGTGGTGGCGACGGCCATCCCGCTGGTGCTCGCCATGACGTTTGCCGGCATGATGCTCGCCGGTATTGGCCTTCAGCGTATCTCGCTCGGAGCGCTGATCATTGCCCTGGGGCTGCTGGTGGATGACGCCATGATCGCCGTCGAAACGATGGTCTCCCGGCTGGAAGCGGGTGATTCCCGTCGGCATGCGGCCACCCATGCGTTCAAAACGACGGCCTTCCCGATGCTCACCGGTACTCTGGTGATGATTGCCGGTTTTATTCCCGTTGGTTTCGCGGCCTCCAGCGCCGGTGAATACTGTTTTTCCCTGTTTGCGGTGGTGCTCATTGCCCTGCTCTGTTCCTGGGCTGTCGCGATCCTGTTTTCACCGCTGACGGGCACGTGGCTACTGCCGGAAAAAGTCAGACATCACGCGACGGGACCCGGCAGGATCGCGCGCGGGTACGGACGGCTTTTGCGCCTGGCACTGCGTCACCGAGTCGCTACCCTGCTGTTCGCCCTTTCCGCGCTGGGGCTGTCCGTGTACGGCACGACGTTTATGCAGGGCGAGTTTTTCCCCGCTTCGGACAGGCCTGAGCTGCTGGTCAGCCTGACGCTTCCGGCCAACGCGTCGCAGCCGGAAACGTTAAGAGAGGTGGAAAAGCTGGAAAAGGCGCTGGTCGGCAACAGCAACATCAATCGCTATTCGACGTTCATTGGGTCGGGCGCCATCCGTTTTTACCTGCCGATGGACGTGCTGCTGGAAAATGAAAATATCGCCCAGATGGTCGTGGTGGCTAAAGATCTTGAGGCGCGGGATCGTCTGCATGCGCAGCTCAACAGGATCCTGGCGACGCAGTTTAGCGACATCATCACGCGCGTGTCGCCCCTTGAGCTGGGGCCACCCGTCGGCTGGCCAATCAAATACCGGGTGAGCGGGCCTGATTATCTGCAGGTTCGGGCGTTTGCGAACCGTCTCACGGACGCGATTGGGCAGTCTCCGTTCTCACGTGACGTGAACCAGACGGCCGGAGAGCCGGAGAGGGTCATTACCCTTAAGGTGAATCAGACGGCGGCCAGGGCGGCGGGAATATCGTCAGAAAGCCTCGCACGCACGCTGAACACCGTCTGGTCCGGCAGCGTGGTCACGTCCATCAGGGATAACGACCGCCTTGTCGACGTGGTGCTTCGGGCCACGGACAATGCACGTCACAGCACCGCTACCCTCTCCTCGCTCACGATTCAGGGGAATGACGGTAAAAAAATTCCGCTCAGCGTCGTCGCAACGCCGGTCTGGGGCGTGGACGATCCGGTCATCTGGCGTCGCCAGCGCGTGCCCTTTATCACGGTGCAAACGGATCTTGCCCCGGGGCTGAAAGCTGAAGCGGTATCCGCGGCGCTGCGTCCGGCGGTCGACAAGCTGCGCGCGAGCTTGCCCGCAGGTTACAGCATTGAAGAAGGCGGCGCGGTTGCCGAATCGGATAAGGGGAACAGCTCCGTCTTTACCGTTCTTCCGGTAACGCTGGTCATCATGCTGTTGCTGCTGATGCTTCAGCTGCGGCGATATTCCCGTATGCTGCTGGCACTCCTGATGGCCCCGTTTGGTTTACCGGGGATCGTGCTGGCTATGCTCCCCGGCGGAACGCCGATGGGGTTTGTCGCGCTACTGGGCGTCATCGCCCTTGCGGGGATGATCGTGCGTAACGCGGTGATATTGATTAGCGAGGTTGACAGCAATCTTGCTCAGGGGATGACAAGCGATGCCGCGATTATGGCGGCTGCGGAGCACCGGGCCAGACCCATCAGTCTGACCGCCTGTGCCGCCATTCTGGGCATGATCCCCATTTCTCATCAGGTCTTCTGGGGGCCAATGGCCTATGCCATCATCGACGGGCTGCTGGTTGCGACGCTGGTGACGCTGACCGTGTTACCCGCGTCGTTTAGCCTGCTGTTACAGTGGGGGGCTCAGCGCAAAGCCGGAGCCGACGGGCCGGGCTGAGTCCCCATCTTTCTCCGATTACGCGGCGGTCAGCGCAAAACGGTCTTTCAGGACATGGCGGATTTCCTCCTCCGCCAGTTTCCGCGTTTCAGTGCCGTTCGCCGTGATGGTTTTCAGCATATCGCCCAGCAAAATCTGGCGTCCTTCGGGGCTGTGCTGCACCACCACCCGCTTCTGCACAAAGATCGCCTCCGGGTGCGTGGAATTAAGATAGTTGGCCGGGACGAAATCAATCCATTCCTGAGGCGTGAGATCAAAGCCGTATTGATTAGCCCATTCCCCCTCCACCTTCGCCTGAAGCAGGTACTCGCCCTCCGCGCTGCGGCTCAGTCGGAACGTGTCGAAATCCTGCGTGATTTCCACATCAAGCGTGTCTAACGCCATCGGCGCGCGAATGCCGTAGCTGCCGAACCCGAGGTCGCAAAGCCACTGTCGGCTCTCCACCTCGGCAATCAACGCCATATGGGTTTTCGGCCGCCGCGCGGGGTAGAACATCGGGCGCGCTGCCACGAAGCGGTAAGGTATCCCTAACGCCGCCAGCGCCATGGCAAAAAGCCCGTTCACCTCATAGCAGTAGCCGCCGCGCCCCTGCGTTAGTACCTTATCGGCAATGTCGTCTGGCACCAGAGAGACAACTTTACCCGCCTGTACATCCAGATTTTCAAACGGGACTGAAAAGAGCTGATGACGCATAAGAGCATGCAGAGTGACCGTATCGGCACCCGCCGGTCCGGTATAGTTTATGCGTTTGAAATAGGTGGAAATGTTGAAATTTTCGCTGTGCATAATGCCTCCTTGTCCTGAACATGCCGGACACTATAGATGGCACGCATCATTGGCTGTATAGTCAGTTTTATCGAAAATTAGCCTGAACAGATACCCATGTCTGCCCCGTCCCCGTCGTCCCCACACTATCGCCGCATTGCCGAGATGCTGCGCCTCACGCTGACGTCTGGCGCGCTGCGCGCCGGTGACCGGATGATCTCCGCGCGTAAACTGGCCGAACGCGAGCACGTTAGCCTTCCAACGGCGCTGGAGGCCCTTCGCTGCCTGGAGGCTGAAGGGCTGATCGTTGCGCGTCCGCGTTCAGGTTATTACATCCGCCAGACCAGCCTGCCTCCGAGCGTGGAGACTTCCCGTTCCCCGCCAGGTCCGGTGCCTGTCACCCTGTCCGCCGTGGCCCGGTCGCTGTTCAGCAGTGCAGAAGCCCGTCTGGTTCCGCTGGGCGCCGCCCTGCCCGATCCCGCGTGGCTGCCAGGAGATGCGCTACAGCGGGCGTTGCACTCTGCGAGTCGTCGTCTGGACGCGCATGGGCAGAGCTATAGCCTGCCTCCGGGAAGGGTTGATTTGCGCACCAGGATTGCCGCGCGTTCTGCGCAATGGGGAGCCCGTTTCGGCGCAGACGATCTCATTATTACCGCAGGCGCAACGCAGGCGCTGCGTCTGGCCCTTCGGGCCGTGTGTCAGCCGGGTGATGTCGTGGCGATTGAGCAGCCCGCTTATTTTGGCACGCTCCTGCTGCTGGAGGATTTAGGCCTGAAGGCTTTAGCGATCCCCACCGATCCTGTCGAAGGCCTGCTGCTGGAACCGCTGGCGGACGCCATTCGCTGCCACCGGCCCGCTGCCGTTCTGGCCTCGCCCACCGTGCAAAACCCGCTGGGTGCCAGCATGCCCGTCGCGTGCAAGCAGGAACTGGTTGCCCTGCTTGAAGAGGCAGAAATTCCTTTGATTGAGGACGATGTTTACGGTGACCTGGTCGGTGACGGGCAGCGACCTCCGGCCTGTAAGGCATTCGACCAGAGCGGGAATGTGATTTACTGCAGTTCGCTGTCTAAAACGCTTGCGCCGGGCTGGCGAATCGGCTGGATTGCAGCGGGACGCTACCACGCGCAGGTCTTACAGGCCCGCATGGCCGGAGACTGGGCGGGCGCCCCGCTGCTGGAAGCCGCGGCGAGCGAGGTGCTCGCAAGCGGCGACTACGATCGCCACCTGCGGCGGCTAAAGCGCCGGGTTGCAGAGGGTGTTTTAGCCGTCGTCGCACGAGTCGAAGGCAGCTTCCCTCCCGGTACGCGCGTTAGCGTACCCGCAGCCGGTTTCCTGCTGTGGGTAGAACTGCCTCAGCAGGTCAACGCGCTGGAGGTGCATCGTCGCGCGCTGGCGCTGGGCATTGGCGTCAGCCCTGGCCCCCTGTTTTCCCCGGCCGCAGGGTTAACCCACTTTCTGCGGCTGAACTGCGCAAACGAACCCACGCCCCGCCTGCTGAACGCCGTGGAACAGATTGGCGCACTGTGTCACGAGCTGGCTGTTTTCACACCAGACTCTCCAGCCACTCGGTAAAGACCCGCACCTTGCGGGAGAGGTGGCGGTGCGGGTAGAGAAGCGACAGTTTGCGGTCCGGAGAGCGATGCTCTGGTAGAACTTCAACCAGAAGACCGCGGTCAATGTAAGGCTGGAGAAAGAGATTCATCCCCTGCATTAACCCCAGCCCGGCAAGGCCTGCCGCGATGTAGGCCTCGGAGTTATCCACGACAAGCTTACCTGGCAGAGTAATCTCCGCGATGCCTTCTGGCGTCGTAAACGTCCACGGATGGATTTGTCTGCTGTTGTTATTCACCCAGTTGATGGCCTGATGTTGGTGTAAATCATCCAGCGTTTCTGGCGTGCCGTGTTGTGCCAGCCAGGCCGGACTGGCACAGGTCGTAATTTTGATGTTCCCCACTTTTCGCGCGATATAGTCGCCGTCGTCCAGTTCGCCCACTCGCAGCACGCAGTCCAGGCCGTCCCGGAGCATATCCCGGCGGCGATCGGAGCTGCTCAGAATGATGTCGATCTCAGGATGCTGCCGATAAAAATCAGGCAGGTTCGGTATCACCCGCAGCGCCGCAAAAGCGATGGGCATATCCACACGCAGCTGGCCGTGTATTGCCCGGCCAGCACCAAACGACTCCAGCAATTCATCCGCCTGCGCCAGCAGGGGTTTACTCCGGCGATAAAACGCATCGCCATCCGGCGTCAGGCTAATCCGACGCGTTGTTCGCTGCAGCAAACGCGTGCCGCTGTGCTGCTCCAGAAGCTGTAACGCTTTGGTGACCGCCGGGCGATGGATCTGCAGGTTTTCCGCAGCCCTGGACAAGCTCCCCGACTCGACAATTTCAATAAAAATTCGAATAGATTCAAAGAGGTTTATGTTCATAAGGGACGCTCTTGCCGCGAGCGGGATAAAATTATTGTTATTAATTTTATAACAGTGATGAATCTTTTTGGCTATTTTTCCTAACAATTCTACGCCCTACACTCTCCTCCATTCAAACAAGAGGGAGAGTCCGCTATGAAAAATAACCGTATCTGTCAGATCCTGGGGATCGAAAAACCTGTTATTCAGGGACCGTTATCCTGGCTCACGGATGCCCGTTTAGTTGCCGCAGTCAGCAATGCTGGCGGGCTCGGCGTGCTGGGACCCAATGCCGGTTTAACCGCGGACACCGCAGTTTCCACGCCGGAAGAGACCGCCGAAAAAATGCGCGAGGAGATTCGTAAAACCAAACGGCTGACCGAGAAACCCTTTGGCGTGAACCTGATCCCCACAGCCGTTAATGACGTCTGGACAGGGCCGATCCTTCAGGTGGTGAAAGAAGAAGGCGTCAGGGTTGTGGTGTATACGGGCTATGGGGAAGGCAGCATTATTCCTGCGCTGTTCAGCGAGTTAAAAGAGGCGGGTATCGCCATTATCTACCGCGACATCAATCCAACGCCGGAGAACACCCGCCTCGCAGAAGAAATGGGGGCAGACATTATCGTGGCTACCGGTTTTGATGAGGGCGGGACCTTACCCGCAACGGCACTTGGCACCTTTTCCATCGTGCCGCTGATTGCCGATGCCGTGAAGCACGTCCCGGTGATGGCCGCGGGCGGCATTACCGATAATCGCACCGCCAGAGCGGCGCATGCATTGGGTGCGGAAGGCGTGTTTGCCGGTTCGGTCTTTATCAGCACGGAAGAAAGCCGCGTGCCGCAGAGCGTCAAAGAGAAAATTGTTGCCGCCAACGGCCTCGATTTGCTGCTTTTCCGCACCGTGCCCCATTACTACCGCGCTCTTCCCGGCATGCTGGCGGAAAAACTGGCGTCGATGGATAAAGCAGGCGCAAGCAACGAAGAGCTGGGCAAGGCGATGGGTGGATTACGGGGCCTGCGTCTTGGCATGCTCGAAGGTAACACCGATGAAGGCTATATCGCGCTCGGCACGGGGATTGGGAACATCCGCAGCGTGAAAAGCGTGGCCGAGGTTGTTAATGCATTAACGGTTGAGTAAGTGCCCCAGCGTCCTGGCCTGCACCAGGACGCCCTGGTTCATCAGGGAATAATCCGCCCGGCTCTCAGCTGCGCAAACAGGCGGAAAAACATCTCATCGGTGGCCTGCATTTGCGTAAAGCCCGCCCTGCGTAGCTTGCTCCCGTCCCCAAACATGTCGTAATTCCAGCTAAAGACAAAATCGGCAAACTGCCCGTCGCTCAGTTGCAAAATATCCGCTTCCACCAGCCACTCTCCGGCAAGCTCGCGCCATACGCCGCGATAGTCGTTAAACAGCTGATGAAATGACAACCTCACCGGCGGCGCAGAGTCCAGTTCAAACCAGCGTGCGATGCGCGGCCACAGCTCGCTCCAGCGCCAGATATCGCCATTGTTCACGTTGAACGCCTGATTCTGTGCCGCAGGTGACGTGGCAGCCCACAGCGTTGCCTCGGCCAGCAGCCCGGCGTCGGTATGATCAACGATGCTGTGCCAGGTCTGTTCCGAACCGGGAAAACGCAGCGGTAAATCCAGCGCCTTGCACAGGGAGGCGTACAGGGCGATGCTCAGCGCAAGGTTCATGGCATTGCCCGGTACCGCACTCCCCACCACGCCCGGCCTGATGGCATTCCAGTGCCAGCGTTTTCCCCGCTGAAACTGGCTGAGCCAGGTGAGCTGCGCAGCGTTAAATTCGGCACCCGCTACGCCGGGATCGCTTTCCCGCGCCGGGGTTTTAAACGGCCCAAGATGCGCACCATAGACTTTGTACCCCTGCATCAGGCTTACCGTCTGTAGCGGTGCCGTTTTTTCGAGGGTGTTGACCAGATTACGCAGCATGGTGACGTTCGGCTCAACCATGTCTGTCCAGTTCGCCGCGTTCGCCCAGGCGCTGTAAAAAATGTGGGTGACACCGTTCAGGGCGTGCAGCGCCCGTGCAGTGTCCTGCGCATCCAGTAAATCGACGTTCACCAGGGGGATGCCGTCAGGATGAGACTCGGCATGGCGGCTAAGGCCGATCACCTTCCACTGATGGTGCAGAAGCGTGTTGACCAGCTGTCTGCCGACAATGCCGCTGACCCCCGCGACCAGGGCGACGTTGTGTTGCTGCATCTTATTCATGGTGTTTCTCCGGAATGGGTGACAGACGCAGTGTGATATATTATTTTTTCTGGAGATATCCCCTGAAACAGATGGCACTTATAAGCAGAATCATTAAATGAATAACAAGCTCAATGCCATTTCTACCTTTCTGCGCGTCGCTGAAGCGGGCTCGTTTTCTGCAGCCGCCCGGCAGACAGGTATTAAGCAGTCCGCCGTCAGTCAACAGATCGCGGCGCTTGAGGAATCGCTGGGTGTGGTATTGCTACACCGTACAACGCGTACGATGAAGTTGACCGAACAGGGTGAACGTTACCGGCGAGATATGCAGCTTGTGCTGGACGCCATGGGGGAAGCGGAGAGGCGTTTACATCCTGTCGATCATAGCGTTCAGGGACGCGTCCATGTCCAGTTACCGAGCGGCCTGGGGCAGATCATTTTGCCGCATCTGCTGGGGCTGCAGCGCCTGCATCCCGAACTGCAGCTGATGATTTCCCTGGATGACCGCCTTGCCGATCTGGTGACGGAAGGCGTGGATGTTGCGATACGGCTGAGCAGTGAGCCTCCGCAGGCGCACGCGGCTCGCGTGCTGGCGCGTATTGAAGCTGCGCTGTTTGCCGCTCCCGGCTTTCAGGCGGTACACGCCGTCAGCGAGCTGGCGACGCTGCCCCACGTACGGTTCAGCGGTATTCCGCTGGATGCCCCCCTGCGTCTGGTTTCTGGCGAGGAAACGGTCGAGATAAACGTGAATACCGTTTTCCGTGCCAATACCAGCGACGCGCTGCTGCAGGCGCTGGCGTCCGGCATTGGCATCGGCGGCCTGCAGCGACCGCTCGCGGCCCGCGCGCTGAAGGCGGGCACGCTGGTACCGGTACTGCCCGACTGGCGGCTACCCGATCGCTTCCTCTATGCCGTTTATCCTGACGCCCGCTTTATTCCGCAGCGCGTCAGAAAGGTCGTCAGCGTGATTGAGCAGTTACTGCCTGAGATCGCGACGCATGAAACCACAAAATAGTCGCCTTCTACTTCGCCACCGGCAAATCGGCGTACCGCGTCGTATAGGCCGGTGACAGCATCTCACGCTTCATCGCCCAGGATTTCTCAATCCCCTGCCCGGCGAACCATATCTTCCCTTTACCGGAATGATTTACGCTGTCAATCATTTCCATCAGCGCTGCGCTGTTGGCGCGCAGGCGATTATCGTCAAACAAATTAAGCTGGGCGACGCCGCTGCTGAAAAAGTCCGCCAGCATCACCCCGGCTTTCATATAGCGATAGCCGTCGAGCCATATACGCCCCAGCGCCTCCGTGGCGGCGCGGATGATATCGCGCGAGTCATTGGTGGGCGTCATCAGGGTGACAGAAGCCTGATTGCCGTAATAAATTTCGTTGTCAGCATGCGGGCTGGTGCGCACAAACACGCTGATAAAACGACAGTATTGATGCTCGCCGCGTAGTTTCTCTGCTGCCCGCTCCGCGTAGGCGCAAATCGCCTGGTGCATCTCTTCGTATTGCGTAATACGGTGACCAAACGAACGGCTACAGATAATTTGCTGTTTCGTGGGGGTGAATTCTTCAAGATCAAGGCACGGCTCGCCGCGAAGCTCGCGCGCCGTACGTTCCATTACCACGTTAAAATGTTTGCGAATGACCCAGGATGACGCTTCCGCCAGCTCCAGCGCCGTGGTAATGCCCATCGCGTTCAGTTTTTTCGTAATGCGCCGTCCTACCCCCCACACCTCCTCTACCGGAACCTTTTCCAGCAGTTTACGCTGCCGCTCGCGGCCTGAGAGATCGACCACGCCGCCCGTGCTGGCCCAGCGTTTCGCCGCATAGTTGGCCAGTTTCGCTAGCGTTTTTGTCGGAGCAATACCGACGCCAACGGTTAAGCCCGTATTTTTAAAGACCTGCGTGCGCATCTGGTGACCGAACGTTTCCAGCGACAGGCAGTGACTGACCCCTGAAACGTTCACAAATGCTTCATCAATGGAGTAGATCTCAATGGCCGGCGCGAGATCGGTCAGCGTCTGCATGACCCGACTGCTGAGATCGGCATACAGCGCATAGTTCGAGCTAAAGACGTAAACCCGCGACGGGTAGCGCTTTTCTTTGAATTTAAAATACGGCTCACCCATTTTTATGCCGAACTGCTTTGCCTCCCGCGACAGTGAAATAATGCAGCCGTCGTTATTGGACACTACCACGATGGGCTTCCCTTCCAGATCGGGGCGGAACACCCGCTCGCAGGAGGCATAGAAGCTATTTACATCAACCAGCGCGAACATGTTTATGCGTTTTGAGCGTGTGGGTGACGACGCCGAAGATCTGCAGCTCCTCTTCGGACTGAAAGGCGATCGGCTGATAGCGGACATTATGTGGCAATAGCCTCAGAACCGGGCGGGTCTGTAGCTCTTTCACCGTAAACTCACCGGCGACCGACGCCACGACGATATCCCCATGTTCGGCATTTAACGAACGATCCACCACCAGAAGATCGCCATCGCTAATTCCCGCCCCAATCATGGAGTCTCCGCTCACCTTGATAAAATAGGTCGCACTGGGGTGTCTCACTGCCAGCCGGTTAAGATCGAGACGATCCTCCACGTAATCCTGCGCCGGGCTCGGGAAACCACAGGCGACGCGTTCTAAAAATAACGGTAATTCAATGATTTGCTTTGGGTGATAAGAAAAGAGAGTGTCCATAATGCCTTTCTCGCCAGATACTGTATATAAATACAGTATTACGGATTATGGACAAGGATCAAGGTCATTTCCGGAGGCGAACCCAAACGCGTTGAAGTTTGAGCGGATTTAATTTAGCCATAGCCTGTACAAGTCACTCCACCATGACCTTCACCTTGGGTTTAGACAGCAAAATATGGATAAGCCCGGTAAAGGCGACCGGTCTAAAGAAGTAGTATCCCTGCTGGTATACGATGTTATTCCGGTTGAGATAGTCTAACTGCGCCTTCGTCTCAACGCCTTCCGCCACAATGCTGATGGAGAGCTTTCGCGCCAAATCCAATACGCAATCGAGGATCCGGGTGGAGTCCTCGTGTTCATTGACTCTGCTGACGAAGCTGTGGTCAATCTTGATGTAATCGATATGCAGATCGTGTAGATATGAGAGCCCGGAATAGCCGGTACCAAAGTCATCCAGGGCAATGGCAAAACCATTTTCATGGAGCACGTTCAGGGTCTGCACGAGGCGTTCATCAATATCCAGTGGCTCTCGCTCTGTCACCTCAATCACATGGTTTAAATCCTTTCTGACGAAGCTATTTTTATACTTCAGGCATTCGTCCACGAAGCCAGGCATCGCGATATGGGAAGCGCTGAAGTTAATCCCGATATGAAAACCTTCCGGAAGCTTACTGGAGATGGCATTCATTTGCGTCACCACCTGCGCCATCAGGCTTTGCGTGAGGGAAACAATCAGCCCCGATTTTTCAGCAATCGGAATGAATGCTCCCGGTGAAATATATCCCGCTTTGGGGTGCTTCCATCTTGCCAGTACTTCCACGCCCCGCAGCGTACCCTCCCTGCCGTTAACCACGGGCTGGTAAAACGGAATGATTTCTCTCTTCGCAATCGCACTGCGAAGTGTTTCTTCAGGAAGCGTGTGTTTGTTCAGGTACTTATACAGAACATAAGCCGCGATACCGGCAACCAGCAGTACGAAAAGGAGTATGCCGCCCCCCTGACGAAGCAGCCTTTGCGGGCTGAAAAAAGGCGCAGGGTTGTATCGGATGCTATAGGCGTATTGTTCAGAGTAAACCTGTCTGGCCTGACGTTCGCCGGGAGACGTGACGTGCAGTTCGCCAGAGGCGTCAATTGCGCTCCCGCCCACCGCTAATGAATAATTCACGTGCTTTAACGGCGTGCTTAACGCATCCCGGATATGGCGATCGGTGATCGTCACGATAATACGGTTTTCTGCAAACCGGGTCTGAAAGAGCAAAACCGGCTGCCCGTTTACCGTATCGCTTGCCGGAACAAGTAATAAGGGAGTATCGGGTAATGTATTAATATGCCGCAATAACACGCGATTTCCCGGCAGAGAGGAACACCAGGGCTGCCCCTGCCTGATGATGACGATGGTTCTGAGATGTGGCTGAAGCGCTGCCTCCGTACCCAGCTGGTACTGGCCTTCTGCATCGCACCCCTTGACGATAATTTCCGTCGCCGTTCGGGCGGCAACGCGCGCCTCGTCAAGAATGTCATTGATATCGCTTACAGCGTATCGGGCTCCCGACTGACTGTCGGCCCGTGCTGAATACCAGAGTTGAATATTGAGGATAAAAATACCCGCAATAAAAATGGCTACTGCTGCTGCGACAGGCACAAAAGCGTTACGCATCAACGTATCTACCCTACAGGGTTATGATTATAAATAGCATGGTCGACAATAATAAAAATAACCATGTTATCTTTAAATTAATGACTTACTTATGACTTACCGTGAGAGCTCAACTAAATCAATCACTATAAAACACTAATGATTGACTTTAAATTTAGACTAATGCATATTTTACAGCACAAATTAACAAGACTTTTTGGAGGACGTTTTCTATGCCAGCCCGTGATTATCCCGACAAACGCGTTGCTCGCGGTTTAGCAAAGGAGGCCGATCTCAGGATGTTAAGCGCCCGCATCGATCCCGACCTGATGGAGTACATCAGAACCACCGCCTATGAAACCCGCAAAAGTAAGCAAGAGATTGTGGCGGAAGCGTTAGCGCTTCACCGGCAGAATAACCAGATGACGCCTGCGGCAGACTAAGCCAGGGCTTCATCTGGCAGGCGGTATCTGTTTTCGCTTAATCCACCAGTGAATTCAGCGTGTCCAGCGCGTCCGGCGGTAACACCAGATCCCCGGCGGCAAGGTTTTGCCGGAGATGCGCCACGGAGGACGTTCCGGGGATCAGCAGGATGTTCGGAGAGCGTTGCAACAGCCACGCCAGCGCAACCTGCATTGCCGTTGCTCCCAGCGCATCCGCAACCGTCTGCAGCCCGGAAGATTGCAGCGGTGTGAAACCGCCCAGCGGGAAGAATGGCACCCAGGCAATCCCCTGCTGCGCAAGCGTATCCACCAGCGAATCATCACCGCGATTCACAATGTTGTACATGTTCTGCACGCACACCACGGACACCATTTTCTGCGCCTCGGCGACCTGAGAGGCCGTGACGTTGCTCAATCCAATATGGCGAACCAGCCCCTGCTGCTGTAGCTCAGCCAGCGTGGACAACGGTTCAGCGATCGATCCTTCCGCAGGACCGTGGGCGCTAAACATGATCCGCAGATTGACCACATCCAGTACGTCCAGCTGCAGGTTGCGCAGATTATCATGCACCGCCTGAGTCAATTCCTGCGCGGAAAAGGCCGGGAGCCAGGCACCTTTGTCGTCGCGGCGGGCGCCGATTTTGGTCACGATGGTCAGATCGTCCCGATAAGGATGAAGCGCCTCGCGGATCAGCTGGTTAGTCACGTGCGGGCCGTAAAAATCGCTGGTATCGATATGATTCACACCCGCGGCCACCGCTTCGCGGAGCACCTCCAGCGCGGCCTGCTTATCCTTCGGTGGGCCAAACACGCCCGGCCCGGCAAGCTGCATCGCGCCATAGCCCAGTCGTTTAACCGTTCGCGTGCCGAGCGCGTACGTTCCGCTTTTATCAATGCTGCTCATGTTGACCTTCCTCATAAAAATGATCCGGGTTTACAACAGGTTCCCGATCGGAGCCCTAAGTTAAGCACGAGTTAAATTAAAGTTTAAATTCTATACGACGATAGTATTGATGTACCTCTGCATCTCTCTAACGGACGACCGCTATGCTGAAAAATCTGCACGTGATTACCGGTATTATCTTTGCCCTCACCATATTCTGTCTGCTGCAAGTTGTCACGGGAGGGTTGTTCTACTCTGCCGTCAGCAACGATCGCCATAACTTCCAGAACTCCGGGGTGCTCAATGCCCAGCAGGAGAGCCTGAGCGACAGCGTCAATACGCTGATAAAAACGCGCGTTACCGTCACCCGCGTGGCGATCCGTTACCTGAAAAACCAGCGCGATCCTGCGTCCCTCGCGGCGATCAACAAGCTGTTAGGCACCGCCAATGACTCTCTGGCGAAAGCCGAAGCCTATAACAAAGCGTGGCAGAAAATGCCGCAGGTTAATGGCCAAAACGCGGCGTTAACCGAAGAGATGCAGAAATCCTGGAATCAAATGCACGAGGTGATGCGTCTGTCGATTGAGTATCTGCGCGCCGACAACTATCAGGCTTACGGTGATCTGGATGCCCAGCAGGCACAGGACGGCATGGAAACGGTCTATAACCGCTGGCGTGCCGAAAACAACACCCTGCTTAAAGCGGCGACACAGGAAAACCAGAGCAGCTTTACGCAGATGCAGTGGACGCTGGCAGGGATTTTCCTGGCCGTGATCGCCGTACTGGTCGTGATCTGGCAGGGTTTACAACACCTGCTGCTGAAACCGCTCAAAACCATCATGAACCACATCCGCACCATCGCGGGCGGCGATCTGACGCAAAACGTCGATATCTCTGGCCGCAATGAGATGGGACAGCTGGCGGCAGGCCTGCATGAGATGCAGCAGTCGCTGGTTAACACGGTCAGTGCCGTACGCGGGAGCACGGATTCGATCTATACCGGCGCGGGTGAAATTGCCGCCGGGAGCAACGACCTCTCGGCCCGTACCGAACAGCAGGCTGCCTCGCTGGAAGAGACGGCCGCCAGTATGGAAGAGCTGACCGCAACGGTTAAACAGAACTCCGATAACGCGCGTCAGGCTACGCTGCTGGCGAAAAATGCCTCAGAAACGGCCGCACGCGGCGGTCACGTCGTGGATAACGTGGTTCGCACGATGACCGAAATTGCCGACAGTTCGCAGCAAATCGCGCACATCACCGGTGTGATTGACAGCATCGCCTTCCAGACGAACATTCTGGCACTTAACGCGGCGGTGGAAGCCGCTCGCGCCGGGGAACAAGGCCGTGGCTTTGCGGTTGTCGCCGGTGAAGTCCGTACGCTGGCGAGCCGCAGCGCCCAGGCGGCGAAGGAGATCAAAGGACTGATTGAGAATTCCGTCAGCCGGGTCAACACCGGCTCTGAACAGGTGAGCGAGGCTGGTGCAACGATGAAAGAGATCGTCGCCGCAGTCACCCGCGTCACCGATATTATGGGCGAGATTTCGTCAGCCTCTGACGAGCAGAGCCGCGGTATTGAGCAGGTGAGCCTGGCCGTATCGCAGATGGACAGCGTAACGCAGCAAAACGCCGCGCTGGTGCAGGAATCCGCCACGGCCGCAGCGGCTCTGGAAGACCAGTCCGAGCAATTGCGTCAGGCCGTGGCCGCATTTCGCCTGAACGTGCAGGAAAGCGCCGCGCCGCGCGCCAAAAATGTGAAAACGCCGCAGCTGTTGCGCCCGGCAACGGCCAGCGCGTCGGGCGACAATCACTGGGAAACGTTCTAAGCCGTACCGCTAGCGGCTGCGCTTGGCGTGCCGCTCCCAGTTTTCCTGTTTCGCTTCGTCGGATTTTCGCAGCGAAACATAGCAAGCCCCGCTGCCGCCATGGTGCGGCAGCGCGACACAAAATGCCTGCACTTCCTCGAACTCGGTCAACCAACGCGCCAGATAGCTGCGCACCACATTAGGGTGTGACTTCAGCTCACGCCCTTTGCCGTGCACGATAATCAGATTGCGCAGCCCGTCACGACTCGCCTGCCGGATAAAAGAATACAGCATCTGGCGGCAGCGTTCGGCGGGCTGACGTAAGAGGGTTAAGCTGGCCTGACGGGAATATTTGCCGGAACGCAGCTTATCAATAACGCCCTGCTGAACCCCTTCGCGCTGGAACATGAGCGGCTCTTCAAGCGGCAGCAATTCCAGAAAACCCAGGGTCAGAAAGTTGTCGAGCTGTTCAGTATCAATGTCCTGGCGAGCCCGTGAATTACGGCTTTGCTGCCAGTGGATATCCGTGCAGCGTTTCAGGGGCTGAACATCTTCCATGGCGTCAAGAAAAAGGGATTTGTCGTCAGGGTTCATGGAAATCCTCCGGCTACATCTGGGCTTGTACTATACCTGCACCAGACAGGCGCCTCAATCACCCCTGCAGAATGCGGGGTGAGATACATATTATCCTGATGAATATATATAGCCATTATTAAAAATATTTAAATCAGACTTAACTAAAACTTCAGTAAAGTTAAAATAAGTGATTTGCGTTAAATTTTTATAAAATCAATCACTCGCCTGCCTTTCATTTTTCGGAAAAGATGTTATACCTAAATATACCTGCCTCATGGATATAATACTCAGGACTGGCAAAAGGATGTACTGCTGTGTGTACTATAGGGTCTGTCTGATGTCGGACAGATCCTGTTTTTTTATAATATGTATTTCACGCAACGACTATTTTTCTCGCTTCCCTTCTGAATTGCGTAATTAATGATTCGGCAAGGGGCGTCTGACGTGAATCACGGCGCTGAATTAAATAATAGGTTGCTTTAGGAAGCGACTCAACGACCGGCAGCATGACCAGACGGTGCGCCAGCAGCGGGTCACAGCCTAGCTCCTGCGGTAATATGCTTAAAAAATCACTTTGCGCGACAAGACTAATGCAGGAAGAAAAGGTTTCGCAGACGACACCAATTCGCGGTATTTGCGAGCGGTGGCTAAATACCTCTTCTAATTGCTTATAATAGCTTCCCCGCGGCGTCGGCATTGTCCAGTTATAATGCAAAAGTTCATTAATCGAGGTTGCCCCCGTAGCCGGATGCCCTTCCCGACAAAATACTGCAAACGGTTTTTCAAAGAGTTTTTCAAACGTAAATTCATGGTCGTAAGGCCCCTGGTAATAGGTATTGATGGTGAAATCCAGCTCCCCCTGGCGTAATTCATTGATCATCGACACCAGTTGCCCTTCCATAATTCGCACCTTGACCTGCGGATGTTGCGCATGAAAACGGGTGATGACGGCGGGCATCAGGCTTCGTGAAACGCTGGCCCCCATTCCGATGTTGATCTGCCCGGCCAGTTCGCCCTGCCGCTGACGGATATCATCCTGCGCCGCACGCAGCTCTTCCAGAATCAACCTGGCGCGCTGGTAAAAGCCCTCACCGCATTCGGTCAACGCGACGCCCTTACTCCTGCGCACGAAAAGCTGCGCCGCTATGCCCTCCTCCAGCTCTTTGATGGATTTGGTCAGCGCCGGTTGCGAAAGATTCAGCGTCCTGCTGGCACCGCGAATGCTGCCCTGACGCGCGACTTCAACAAACGCCCGGATTTGATGAAATTTAATCTGGAATGTCATAGCCCGACCGATAACCGTTGTTTATCAGAGTAAAGAAACTGTCATCTACTTTAATGGAAAGGGATGTGCGAGGGTAATTCCTGAACGGTTAAAACTGTGAAAAATCGGTTAGTGATAAGTAAAAACTATCGCAGCGTGAAGCAGTTCACATATTTTAATGATGACAGGAACAGATATGGACACACTGGCGCAGTACATCCAGACATTATCCCCGCAGCTGAGCGCATGGCGTCGTGATTTTCACCATTTCGCGGAATCCGGCTGGGTAGAGTTTCGTACCGCCGCGAAAGTCGCGGAAATCCTGGACTCGCTGGGTTACGAACTGGCGATGGGTCGTGACGTGGTCGATGCCGAAAGCCGGATGGGGTTGCCCGATGCCGCGACTCTGGCGCGTGAGTTTGCCCGCGCGCGGGCGCAGGGCGCGACTGAGAAATGGCTGGCGCCGTTTGAAGGCGGGTTTACCGGCATTGTGGCGACCCTCAATACCGGGCGTCCTGGTCCAACCCTGGCGTTTCGCGTCGACATGGATGCCCTTGATTTAAGCGAAGCGCTGGATGAAAGCCATCGCCCGTTCCGCGACGGGTTTGCCTCCTGCAACGCGGGGATGATGCACGCCTGCGCGCACGACGGCCACACCACCATTGGTCTGGGGCTGGCGCAGGTGCTTAAGCAGAATGAAGCACAGCTCAACGGCACCCTCAAGCTGATCTTCCAGCCTGCCGAAGAAGGCACCCGCGGCGCGCGCGCCATGGTTGCCGCCGGGGCGCTGGACGACGTGGACTATTTCACGGCCATCCATATTGGTACCGGCGTCCCTGCCGGAACGACGATCTGCGGCAGCGATAACTTTATGGCCACCACCAAGTTCGACGTGAACTTTACCGGCGTGGCCGCACACGCGGGCGGTAAACCGGAGGACGGACGTAACGCCCTGCTCGCCGCCGCGCAGGCCTCCCTCGCCCTGCACAGCATCGCCCCGCACAGCGAAGGGGCCTCCCGGGTGAACGTCGGCGTGATGCAGGCGGGCAGCGGACGCAACGTGGTGCCCGCCAATGCCCTGATCAAGGTTGAAACGCGCGGCGAAACCGAAGCCATTAACCAGTATGTCTTTGAACGCGCGCAGGCGGTCATTACCGGCGCGGCGGCGCTCTACGGCGTGCGCGCCGAGATGCGCCTGATGGGTGCCGCGACCTCCAGCGCGCCGACGCCGGCGTGGGTGGATTATCTGCGCGAACAGGCGAGCCAGGTGTCCGGGGTTGTTCACGCCATCGATAAGGTGAAGGCGCCAGCAGGCTCCGAAGACGCCACGCTAATGATGGCCCGCGTGCAGGAGAACGGCGGCATGGCCTCCTATATGGTGTTTGGAACCGATTTGAGCGCCGGACATCACAACGAAAAATTCGACTTCGATGAGCAGGTCATGACCATCGCCATTGAAACGCTGGCGCGAACTGCGCTCAATTTCCCGTGGACGCGAGGTGTGTAATGCAGGAGAACTACGCTTTTATTGCCGATGCGATCGACACGCGATGTCGGACGTTAACCGATATTGCCGACGCGATCTGGGATCGCCCTGAAACCCGCTTTGAAGAGTTCTGGTCCGCCGAACGGCTCGCCAGCGAGCTGGAGGCCGAGGGCTTCACGCTGACGCGCGAGGCTGGCGGTATTCCCAACGCGTTTATCGCCAGCTTCGGCAGCGGGAAACCGGTTATCGCCCTGCTGGGCGAATACGACGCGCTGGCTGGGTTAAGCCAGCAGGCGCACTGCGCCACCGCGCAATCCGCCACGCCGGGGGCAAATGGCCACGGCTGCGGGCATAACCTCCTGGGCACCGCGGCGCTGGCGGGCGCGGTGGCGGTGAAAAGCTGGCTGGAGGAGCACGGCGGCAGCGGAACGGTGCGTTTTTATGGCTGTCCCGGCGAGGAAGGCGGTTCCGGGAAAACCTTTATGGTGCGCGAAGGTCTGTTTGATGACGTTGATGCCGCCGTCACCTGGCATCCGGAAGCCTTCGCCGGGATGTTTAACGTCAGCACGCTGGCGAATATTCAGGCCGCCTGGCGTTTTCACGGCGTGGCGGCGCACGCGGCCAACTCACCCCATCTGGGACGCAGCGCGCTGGACGCCGTGACGCTGATGACCACCGGCACCAACTTCCTCAACGAACACATTATCGAAAAAGCGCGCGTCCATTACGCCATTACCGACACTGGCGGGATTTCGCCCAACGTGGTGCAGGCGCAGGCTGAGGTGCTGTACCTGATCCGCGCTCCGGAGATGGCCGATGCGCAGCAAATCTACGAACGCATCGAAAAAATCGCCCAGGGCGCGGCGATGATGACCGAAACCACCGTCGAGTGTCGCTTTGATAAAGCCTGCTCAAGCTATCTGCCAAACCGCACGCTCGAGGCGGCGATGTATCGCGCCCTGCAGCACTACGGCACGCCGCTCTGGACGGAGGAAGAACGCGCCTTCGCCCGCGAGATCCGCGCCACCCTGACGCCCAACGATCTGCAGAACAGCCTGAAAAATATTGCCGCAACGGGTGGCGACGCGGGGAAAGCCTTTGCCCGTCGTCATCAGGATACGCTGCTGGTGGATGAAGTCGCCCCCTATGCCATCACCGACAACGTGCTGGCGGGTTCAACCGACGTGGGCGATGTCAGTTGGAAAATGCCGGTCGCCCAGTGCTTCAGCCCCTGCTTTACCGTCGGCACGCCGCTGCACACCTGGCAACTGGTGGCGCAGGGGCGTACCTCTATTGCCCACAAAGGCATGCTGCTGGCGGGAAAAGTGATGGGTGCGACCGCGCTCAATCTGCTGCAGGACGCAGCGCTGCTGAAAAAATGCCGTGAAGAGTTCGAACAACAATTACATGAAAAACCGTACGTGTGTCCGATCCCTCAGTACGTGACACCGTCACCTTTAAAATAAAAAAACACAACACAACAACACAACACTCCCGAGGAACGCCCATGAGTATGTCATCCATACCTTCGCATTCCCCATCCGGTAAGCTCTATGGCTGGGTTGAGAGGATCGGCAATAAAGTGCCGCACCCTTTCCTGCTTTTTATCTATCTGATTGTGATTTTGATGGTCGCCACCGCCGTACTCTCCGCCTTTGACGTGAGCGTGCGCAGTCCGGCTGACGGCAGCCTGGTGGCGGTGAAAAACCTGCTCAGCGTTGACGGGCTGCACTGGTTTTTACCCAACGTGATTAAAAACTTCAGCGGTTTCGCCCCGCTGGGCGCCATTCTGGCGCTGGTGCTGGGCGCCGGGCTGGCGGAACGCGTGGGCTTGCTGCCCGCGTTAATGGTGAAAATGGCGTCCCACGTCAGCGCGCGCTACGCGAGCTACATGGTGCTGTTTATCGCCTTCTTCAGCCATATCTCCTCCGACGCCGCGCTGGTGATCATGCCGCCGATGGGGGCGCTGATTTTCCTCGCCGTCGGGCGTCATCCCGTGGCGGGCCTGCTGTCTGCGATTGCGGGCGTGGGCTGTGGATTCACCGCCAACCTGCTGATCGTCACCACCGACGTGCTGCTCTCTGGCATCAGCACGGAGGCGGCGAAAACCATCGATGCGGCAATGCACGTCAGCGTGATCGACAACTGGTACTTTATGGCCAGCTCGGTGATTGTCCTGACGATTGTTGGCGGGCTGATTACCGATAAGATCATCGAGCCGCGGCTGGGTAAATGGGAAGGCCGTAGCGATGAAAAGCTGGAAACCCTGAGCAAAGAGCAGCGCTTCGGCCTGCGCGTAGCTGGCCTGGTCTCGCTGGCCTTTATCGCCCTGGTGGCGCTGATGGTGGTGCCGGAAAACGGCATATTGCGCGATCCGGTTAAACATACCGTCCTGCCGTCGCCGTTTATTCAGGGCATCGTGCCGCTGATTATCCTCTTCTTCTTTGTCGTCTCGCTCGCCTACGGTATCGCCACCGGCAAAATCCGCCGTCAGGGCGATCTGCCGCAGCTGATGATCGAGCCGATGAAGGAGATGGCGGGTTTTATTGTGATGGTATTCCCGCTGGCGCAGTTCGTGGCGATGTTTAACTGGAGCAACATGGGCAAGTTTATGGCCGTGGGCCTGACCGACGCGCTGGAGGCAGCCGGGTTAAGCGGCGTACCGGCGTTTGTCGGCCTGGCGCTGCTTTCATCGCTGCTGTGCATGTTTATCGCCAGCGGCTCCGCCATCTGGTCGATTCTGGCACCGATCTTCGTGCCGATGTTTATGATGCTGGGCTTCCACCCGGCTTTTGCGCAGATCCTGTTCCGTATCGCAGACTCCTCGGTCATTCCACTGGCGCCGGTTTCACCGTTTGTTCCGCTGTTTTTAGGCTTCCTGCAGCGCTATAAACCAGAGGCCAAACTGGGTACCTACTATTCGCTCGTCTTGCCTTATCCGCTTATCTTTTTAGGGGTATGGCTGGTGATGTTGGTGGCGTGGTATCTTGTCGGCCTGCCGATTGGACCGGGAATATACCCGAGGCTGAACTAAAGGAATGAGGATGCTGAGATTACTCGAAGATAAGATTGCGACGCCGCTGGGGCCGCTGTGGGTTATCGCCGATGAGGCGTTCAATCTGCGCGCCGTCGAATGGGAAGAGCACAGCGACCGCATGGAAGAACTGCTGAACATTCATTATCGCGCTGAGGGTTTTGAGCGTATCAGCGCCACCAATCCGGGTGGGCTGAGCGACAAGCTTGCGGCGTACTTCGAGGGCGATCTCAGCATCATTGATACTCTGCCAACCGCCACGGCAGGCACGCCTTTTCAGCGCGACGTATGGCAGGCCCTGCGGTCGATACCGTGCGGGCAGGTCATGCATTATGGTCAGCTCGCAGAGCAGTTAGGCCGTGCGGGCGCGGCGCGCGCAGTGGGGGCCGCAAACGGCTCCAACCCGGTCAGCATCGTGGTGCCCTGCCACCGCGTGATTGGCCGCAACGGCACCATGACGGGCTATGCCGGTGGCGTGCAGCGAAAAGAGTGGCTACTGCGCCATGAAGGGTATCTTTTGCTGTAGAAACCAGGCTTTTAGTGCTTAATTTTCTTCCGGTTAGGGTAAAAATCCATAAGCAATTTGTGGAATTTCAAGAAGATGGCGACACATTGTCGCCACTTGTCCTTATTGAGGGTTTGCCAGGCTTACGTACTTACCAAAAAGATGTTAAAATTGACCAATATCAATTAAGGCTTGAGCAAACCTATGATCCCGGAAAAGCGAATTATACGACGCATTCAGTCTGGCGGTTGTGCTATCCATTGCCAGGATTGCAGCATCAGCCAGCTCTGTATCCCGTTTACCCTGAATGAGCATGAACTCGATCAGCTTGATAATATCATCGAGCGTAAAAAGCCTATTCAGAAAGGGCAGACGCTGTTTAAAGCGGGAGACGAACTGAAATCGCTCTATGCTATCCGTTCTGGCACCATCAAGAGCTACACCATCACCGAACAGGGTGATGAGCAGATCACCGGCTTCCATCTGGCGGGCGACCTGGTGGGCTTTGATGCTATCGGCACGGGTCATCACCCGAGCTTTGCTCAGGCGCTCGAAACCTCAATGGTTTGCGAAATTCCATTTGAAACGCTGGACGATCTGTCCGGTAAGATGCCTAACCTGCGTCAGCAGATGATGCGTCTGATGAGCGGTGAGATCAAAGGCGACCAGGACATGATCCTGCTGCTTTCCAAAAAGAATGCAGAAGAGCGCCTGGCCGCGTTTATCTACAACCTCTCCCGCCGTTTCGCGGAACGTGGTTTCTCGCCGCGTGAATTCCGACTGACGATGACGCGTGGCGATATCGGTAACTACCTGGGCCTGACCGTTGAGACCATCAGCCGTCTGCTGGGACGTTTCCAGAAAAGCGGCATGCTGGCGGTTAAAGGTAAGTACATCACCATCGAAAATGGTGAAGCGCTGGCGGTTCTCGCCGGGCACGCCCGCAACGTCGCATAACATCCCCGAATGATTCATGCCAGTTTCGTACATTTTCGTGATGACGGGACTGGCATTTTACATTGCCCTTTTCAACCGCTCCCACTCCCCGGTCTGCGCCTGGCACGTTCCCGTTGAGGTTATGATTTGAGAGAAAGTTTATTTTTCGTTTCAGTCGTTATTGCCTCAATCACCTTCATATTCATCTGGATCATGCTTGTCGGCCCTATGAAGGGAGAGGAAAAGACCTATGTGCAGGATTCAACGACCTTTGCGATAGCGGTGATGGTGCTGCTGTTGATTGCGTTTATCGCGGTGACATCCACCGTGCTTTTCCTCTGATAAATTTTCATGAATTATTGATCTGGCAAAAGCTCCCCTCTGTTTCATTCAGGATATATAGGTTACTCTTTTAATTACAGACTGTGGTGACAGTAGTAAGGAGACCTGTATGGCCAAGTATCAAAACATGCTGGTAGCTATCGATCCGAATCAGGACGATCAGCCAGCATTACGACGTGCTGTGTATTTACATCAACGGATTGGTGGCAAAATCAAAGCGTTTTTGCCGATCTATGACTTCTCGTATGAGATGACCACCCTTCTGTCGCCTGACGAGCGCACCGCGATGCGTCAGGGCGTGATCGGCCAGCGTACCGCGTGGATCCGTGAACAGGCGAAATATTACCTGGAAGCGGGTGTTCCTATTGATATCAAAGTGGTCTGGCATAACCGACCTTTCGAAGCCATTATCCAGGAAGTTGTTGCCGGTGGGCACGACCTGCTGCTGAAAATGGCGCACCAGCATGACAAGCTGGAATCCGTGATCTTCACCCCTACCGACTGGCATCTGCTGCGTAAATGTCCTTGTCCGGTCTGGATGGTAAAAGACCAGCCGTGGCCTGAAGGCGGAAAAGCCGTCGTGGCAGTAAACCTCGCGAGCGAAGAGGATTACCACAATTCGCTGAACGAGAAGCTGGTGAAGGAAACCATCCAGCTTGCCGAACAGGTCAATCACACCGAAGTGCATCTTGTGGGCGCGTATCCGGTCACGCCGATTAACATTGCCATTGAGCTGCCTGAATTTGACCCGAGCGTCTATAACGACGCGATCCGCGGTCAGCACTTGCTGGCGATGAAAGCGCTGCGCCAAAAATTCAGCATTGATGAGAAAATGACGCACGTTGAAAAAGGTCTGCCTGAAGAGGTGATCCCGGATTTAGCGGAACATCTTCAGGCGGGGATTGTGGTACTGGGAACCATCGGGCGCACCGGTATTTCAGCCGCGTTCCTCGGCAATACCGCCGAACAGGTGATCGACCATCTGCGCTGCGACCTGCTGGTCATTAAGCCGGATGAGTTCCAGACGCCGGTGGAGTTGGATGACCCGGAAGACGATTAACCCCCAACGCCCGGCGGCGCAGGCTTGCCGGGCCTACAAAATCGTAGGCCGGGTAAGCGTCAGCGCCACCCGGCAATAAAAAAACCGCCGGATTCGGCGGTTTTTTCGTTTCAACGCAACTTACAGCGCTTTCAGAATCGCATCCACGCTGGCTTTGGCATCGCCAAACAGCATGTGGGTGTTCTCTTTGAAGAACAGCGGGTTCTGAACGCCTGCATAGCCGGTATTCATGGAGCGTTTAAACACAATCACGTTCTGTGCTTTCCACACTTCCAGAACCGGCATACCGGCGATTGGGCTACGCGGATCGTCCTGCGCCGCCGGGTTAACGGTGTCGTTAGCGCCGATGACCAGCACGGTGTCGGTGTCGGCGAAATCATCGTTGATCTCGTCCATTTCCAGCACGATGTCGTAAGGCACTTTCGCCTCCGCCAGCAGCACGTTCATGTGGCCTGGCAGGCGACCTGCCACCGGGTGGATACCAAAGCGAACCTTGATACCGCGCGCGCGCAGCTTCTCGGTGATTTCCGCAACCGGATACTGCGCCTGCGCCACCGCCATGCCGTAGCCCGGGGTGATGATCACGGAATGCGAGTTTTTCAGCATATCCGCAGTGTCTTCCGCGCTGATTTCACGGTGCTCACCCACTTCCTCATCGGAACCGGTCGAAGAGCCGTCTGAACCAAAGCCACCGGCAATCACGCTGATGAACGAACGGTTCATCGCCTTACACATGATGTAAGACAGGATCGCCCCCGAAGAACCCACCAGCGCACCGGTGACGATCAGCAGGTCGTTGCTCAGCATAAAGCCTGCCGCCGCTGCCGCCCAACCGGAGTAGGAGTTCAGCATCGAGACAACCACTGGCATATCCGCACCACCGATGGACGCCACCAGGTGCCAGCCGAACGCCAGCGCAATGATGGTCATCACCAGCAACGCCAGCACCTGCAGGCCTACGCTTTCGGTACGCACGAAGACCACCAGCAGCACAAATGAGACCACCAGCGCCACCAGGTTCAACTTGTGACGGTTTGGCAGCATCAGCGGCTTAGAGGAAATTTTCCCGCGCAGCTTGCCGAACGCCACAATCGAACCGGTGAAGGTCACCGCACCGATAAAGATACCGAGGAACACTTCCGTCAGGTGAATGTTCACCAGAATCGGTTCCAGGCCCGGTTCGTGATACAGATAGCTGTTGAAGCCCACCAGCACCGCTGCCAGACCCACGAAGCTGTGCAGAATCGCAACCAGCTCCGGCATCTCGGTCATTTCAACGCGTTTTGCCAGGCGAATACCAATTGCGCCACCGATAATCATCGCCACCAGGATCCACGCAACGTTGCCGGTGTCCGGCCCGAAGATGGTGGCAATCAGCGCAATTGCCATCCCGGCGATACCAAAGTTATTCCCCTGCTGAGACGTTTCGTGTTTGGAAAGTCCCGCCAGACTGAAAATAAACAGGATTGCAGCAACAATGTATGCGGCTGTCACTAATCCTCCAGACATATGCTACCCCTTAGCCTTTACGAAACATTTTCAGCATGCGCTGAGTCACGGTGAAACCACCGAAAATATTGATACTGGCGATCAGTACCGCGACAAAGCTCAGGAAGCTGATCCAGCCGCCGTGACCAATCTGCAGCAACGCCCCGACCACGATAATCCCGGAGATGGCGTTGGTCACCGACATCAGCGGCGTATGCAGCGCATGGGAGACGTTCCACACCACGTAGTAGCCCACGACGCAGGAGAGGGCGAAGACGGTGAAGTGACCAAGGAACTCTTTTGGTGCGACGTCAGCCAGCCAGCCGAAGAGAATAATCACCAGCGCCATGATCGCGTATTTGCGCCACGGGGAAGCCGGTTTAGCGGGTTCTTTTGGCTCTGGCGCGGCTTTTGGTGCCGCCTGAGGCTGCGCGGAAACCTGAATAGGCGGTGCAGGCCAGGTGATTTCACCTTCACGGACCACGGTGACACCACGGACAACCACGTCGTCAAAATCAACGGTGATGTTGCCATCTTTCTCTTTGCAGAGCAGCTTCAGCAGGTTGACGAGGTTAGTGCCGTACAGCTGTGAAGACTGGGTTGGCAGACGACCCGGCAGATCGGTATAACCAATGACCTTCACACCGTTCGCGGTCGTGGTCACCTGATTCGGCACGGTATATTCGCAGTTACCGCCGTTCTGCGCGGCCAGATCGACAATCACGCTGCCCGGCTGCATGGAATCGACCATCTCGCGGGTGATCAGCTTCGGTGCTGGTTTGCCCGGAATCAGCGCCGTGGTGACGATGATGTCGACCTCTTTCGCCTGCGCGGCGAAGAGTTCCATTTCGGCTTTGATAAAGGCTTCGGACATTACCTTCGCGTAACCATCACCGCTGCCCGCTTCTTCCTTGAAGTCCAACTCAAGGAACTCGGCGCCCATACTCTGGACCTGCTCCTTCACTTCCGGACGGGTATCAAAAGCACGGACGATAGCGCCCAGGCTATTTGCCGCTCCAATCGCAGCAAGACCGGCCACGCCCGCACCAATCACCATCACTTTCGCTGGCGGTACTTTACCCGCCGCGGTGATTTGACCGGTAAAGAAACGACCAAACTCGTGAGCCGCTTCAACGATAGCGCGGTAGCCCGCGATGTTCGCCATGGAGCTCAGCGCATCCAGTGACTGGGCGCGCGAAATGCGCGGCACCGAGTCCATCGCCATCACGGTGACGCCACGGGCTGCCAGCTTCTCCATCAGCTCTGGATTTTGTGCAGGCCAGACGAAGCTCACCAGCGTCGTGCCCGCGTTCAGCAGCGCAATCTCGTTCTCTTCCGGTGCGTTGACCTTCAGAATGATCGGTGATTGCCAGATCTCTGCCCCTTCGACCACTTCCGCACCGGCCTGGATAAAGGCCTCGTCATCGAAACTGGCCAGTTTGCCCGCGCCGCTTTCAACCGCGACGGTAAAACCCAGTTTGAGCAGTTGCTCCACCGTTTTCGGTGTTGCCGCTACACGGGTTTCATTGGCTAACCGTTCTTTTGGTACCCCAATACGCATAGTTTTCCCTTCCATCGGTTTTTGATGATGGTTTGTCGATAATTGCCCGTGGTCGGTCGCAGATTTCGCCATCCACATAACGACGAAAAATGATCCACCCCGGAAAATAAAACAGTAACAAACTTTCTATAACCTACTGAAAATAACGCCCGTGATCTACCGTCCAAAAACACTATTTCTTACTTTATCTGTGAAAAATAAGCGATCGGCATCGCTGACAGAGATATTTACCTTAAATTCATCGCTGAGACCGATAAAACGCGCAAGCGAAGCGGCAAAAACATGATATAGCGCCATAACAGAACAACTTATTAACATTAAATTAACTTGTAAAAGTCATAAGCTTTATCAGTTTTACTTGTCAAACGTCTGTTTTTTCAACATATCACTAAATGTTATCGAATTGGGTCATGCGCTGAGCACAGGCTGTGAAAAATGGCGCAGACAGCGACGGGATTTAAATGCCATAATCGGGACCGTCTCAAATTAACAACAATACCAGTACATGGTTTGCGCAAGGCGAAGGATTATTTTTATGAAGCTTAAGAACACACTCCTGGCGTCCGCACTTCTTTCCGCGACCGCCCTGTCTGCGAATGCCGCGACAGAGTTAACGCCGGAGCAAGCGGCAGCGTTAAAACCTTTTGACCAGACGGTCATTGTGGGTCGCTACAACTCCATTGGCGACGGCGTTGCCGCCGCGTCAAAAGCCGCTGATAAAAAAGGTGCGGCTTCGTTTTATGTGCTCGATCAGTCCGATCAGGGCAACAGCGGCAACCAGCGCGTCACCATTGCGCTGTACAAAGAAAATGCGCCTAAAGCGGATGAACAGAAAAACCGCGTGATTAACGGCATCGTTGAGCTGCCAAAAGATCAGGCGATTGCGCTTGAGCCGTATGACACCGTTACCGTGCAGGGCTTCTACCGCAGCCAGCCTGAAGTGAACGATGCCATCACCAAAGCCGCGAAACAGAAAGGGGCTTACTCTTTCTATATCGTGCGTCAGGTGGATGCTAACCAGGGCGGCAACCAGCGTATTACCGCGTTCATCTATAAAGAAGATGCGAAAAAACGCGTTCTGCAAAGCCCGGACGCTATCCCTGCTGATTCCGATGCGGGACGTGCGGCGTTAGCAAAAGGCGGTGAAGAAGCGAAGAAAGTTGAGATCCCGGGCGTCGCAACCTCTGCAGCGCCAAGCGCTGAAGTGGGCCGTTTCTTTGAAACGCAAACCACCAAAGGTGGACGCTATTCCGTCACCCTGCCGGATGGAACCAAAATTGAAGAGCTGAACAACGCCACTGCCGCGCAGATGGTACCGTTCGACAGCATCAAGTTTACCGGCAACTACGGCAACGGAACGGAAGTCTCTTATCAGGTCGCGAAGCGCGCGGCGAAGAAAGGCGCGAAGTACTACCACATCACCCGCCAGTGGCAGGAACGTGGTAACAACATGACCATCAGCGCCGATCTGTATAAGTAACAAAACGGTTGATCTGAGGCGGCGTAATGCCGCCTTTTTTGTTACTTTTTTTCTAATTTCGGCCACACATCATTGCATGCTTTCCTGACACTCCGTAAAATCCCGCGCCTTAGTGTGATCCACCATTTTTATGCGCCCGTGCGAAATAATTATTCTGGATTTGGACCTTTCATAACAGGAAGCCAATGGAAAAGAAACTTGGCCTGAGTGCATTAACTGCACTCGTTTTAAGCTCAATGCTGGGTGCGGGTGTATTCAGTTTGCCGCAGAACATGGCGGCAGTCGCAAGCCCTGCCGCGTTAATTATTGGCTGGGCGATCACCGGCGTCGGGATCCTGCTGCTGGCATTTGCCATGCTGCTGCTCACCCGCATTCGCCCCGATCTGGATGGCGGCATTTTCACCTATGCCCGCGAAGGCTTCGGGGAGCTGATTGGCTTCTGTTCCGCATGGGGCTACTGGCTTTGTGCGGTGATCGCGAACGTCTCCTACCTGGTGATTGTCTTTTCGGCGCTCAGTTTCTTTACCGATACCCCTGAGCTCCGCCTGTTTGGTGACGGCAATACCTGGCAATCCATTGTCGGGGCATCTGTACTGCTGTGGGTGGTGCACTGGCTGGTATTACGCGGTGTCCAGACGGCGGCCAGCATAAACCTGGTTGCGACGCTGGCTAAACTGGTCCCGCTTGGCCTGTTTCTCGTGCTGGCATTTATTGCGTTTCGTCTTGACGTCTTTAAGCTCGACTTCACCGGTATCGCGCTGGGCGTGCCCGTCTGGGAGCAGGTCAAAAATACCATGCTGATCACCCTGTGGGTGTTCATCGGCGTTGAGGGTGCCGTCGTGGTTTCGGCCCGGGCGCGTAATAAGCGCGATGTCGGCCGCGCCACGCTGTTGGCCGTGCTGGCGGCGCTGGGGGTCTATCTGCTGGTGACGCTGCTGTCGCTGGGCGTGGTGGCGCGTCCTGAACTGGCAGAAATGCGTAATCCGTCGATGGCCGGGCTGATGGTGAAAATGCTCGGCCCGTGGGGAGATGTGGTGATTGCTGCGGGGCTTATCGTTTCCGTGTGTGGCGCTTACCTGAGCTGGACCATCATGGCGGCAGAAGTACCGTTCCTGGCCGCCACGCACAAGGCATTTCCTCGCCTGTTTGCCCGCCAGAATAAAAACAAAGCGCCGTCGGCCTCACTCTGGCTCACCAACATCAGCGTACAGGTCTGTCTGGTGCTGATCTGGCTCACAGGTTCGGACTATAACACCCTGTTGACCATCGCCTCTGAAATGATTCTGGTACCCTATTTCTTAGTGGGTGCGTATCTGTTAAAAATCGCGACGCGCCCGGCGCATTACATTGTCGGTGTCGGCGCCTGTATTTACGGTCTGTGGTTGTTGTATGCTTCCGGGCCTATGCATCTGCTGCTGTCGGTGGTGTTGTATGCGCCGGGTCTGCTGGTGTTTATCTATGCACGTCGCACGCATCAGTTGGAGAACGCCCTCAAGCGCCGTGAAATGGCCGCGATCGGGTTGTTACTGATTGCTGCCGTACCGGCCACGTGGATGTTAATGGGATAGCATCGCCTTTCCCATTGTTGAACTGAAAAGGAGAATACGATGGGAAATGCACAGCAACGCCCAATATTGATCACCGGTGGAGGCCGTCGTATCGGCCTCGCCCTTGCCCATCACTTTCTCAACCTTCGCCATCCGGTTATCGTCAGTTACCGCAGTGAATATCCCTCGATTGAAGGATTACGAAAAGCCGGTGCGGTTTGCATTCAGGCCGATTTTTCAACCGATGAAGGGATTCTTGCCTTTGCTGAAGAGGTGAAGGCTACCACCCACGGGCTGCGCGCCATTATTCATAACGCCAGCGCCTGGCAGGCCGAAACGCCTGCGACGCCGCTGAGCGAAACGCTCTCCTGCATGCTGCAAATCCACGTCAATGCGCCCTATTTGCTGAACCATGCATTGCAAGACCTACTGCGCGGCCACGGGCATGCCGCGGGTGACATTATTCATTTCACCGATTATGTGGTGGAGCGCGGCAGCGACAAACACATCGCCTATGCGGCCAGCAAAGCTGCGCTGGATAACATGACGCGTTCGTTTGCCCGCAAGCTGGCACCCGAAGTGAAAGTGAACGCCATCGCCCCGGCGATGATATTGTTTAACGAACACGATGATGCCGAGTATCGCCAGCAGGCGCTGAATAAATCACTGATGAAAATCGCCCCGGGCGAGAAAGAGGTGATCGACCTTATCGATTACCTGCTCACCAGCTGCTACGTGACGGGCAGAACCTTCTCCGTGGATGGAGGACGCCCGCTTCGCTAGTGAAAGCGGCTCCAGAAGAAGATCAATACCCAGGCGCTGAGGCTCCAGCAGACCACTGCCCCGCCCAGCGCCAGCGGAAGCCGCATAAAACCGGTGAAGTACCACAGCGACAATAGATAGAGAAAATACGGGATGATGGACCACATTCCGAACACAATGGTGGCCCGCAGCGCTTCAATGCCACGCTCGGACGCAACGATGTAGTGCGCAATGAGCGCAAAGGTCGGAAAGAGCGGAATCAACCCGGCAATGTAGTAATTCTTCGTTTTCGCCAGCACCCCAATCAACAGCACCACCAGCGCACCCAGCGCGGCTTTAATCAGCAGCCCCATCATTTTTTCCATAACAATCAAGAAACAATATGAGGCAGAATAACGGAACTGGCGTTAATTTAGAAAGATTAATGGAAGGTTAAGGTTGTGCGGTGTATGTTGGCTTTTTTCGCGATAACAGACGCAGTATGAATAAGATTGTTTATGTAGAAGATGAACCCGAAGTGGGACAATTGATCGCCGCTTATCTGGGTAAACACGATATGGACGTCATCGTTGAGCCTCGCGGCGATCGCGCTGAAGAGGTTGTGCTACGCGAAAATCCGGATCTGGTGCTGCTGGACATCATGCTGCCCGGTAAAGATGGCATGACGCTCTGCCGTGACCTGCGCGCCCGGTGGGAGGGGCCTATCGTGCTGTTGACCTCTCTGGACAGCGACATGAACCATATTCTGTCGCTGGAGATGGGCGCTAACGACTACATTCTCAAAACCACGCCGCCAGCCGTTCTGCTGGCCCGGTTGAGGCTTCATTTGCGCCAGCGCGCCAGCAGTGAACGCGAAGCGCCCGCGCCGTCTCTGACACCGCACAAAGCGATGCGCTTCGGTACGCTGTCTATTGATCCCATTAACCGCCAGGTGCTGCTCTCTGGGGAGCTTATCGCTCTCTCCACCGCAGACTTTGACCTGTTGTGGGAGCTGGCAACGCATGCGGGGCAGATCATGGACCGCGATGCCCTGCTGAAAAACCTGCGCGGCGTCAGCTATGACGGAATGGACCGCAGCGTGGACGTCGCGATTTCGCGCCTGCGTAAAAAGCTGCAGGATAATGCCACCGAGCCATACCGCATTAAAACCGTGCGTAATAAGGGGTATCTGTTCGCCCCGCACGCCTGGGAAACCTGATTCCGTTATCCGGCTAGCATAACATGCGCGAAATGAAGGCATTACACAGCGATGCCCTCGCCTTCGCGCTTTTATTTATCCGTTTGCGCAACAATTAACTTGCTAAGCACGCGAACTCTCCCATACTTAAATCTTCATCCATCCTTTCTACAGCTAGCGCCGCCCCGTCTATATACAGACTCTTTTTCACCGTGAAGCTCTCATGATACCTCTCCCATAAAATCTTGAAATGAGGATTTAAGCCCATGAAATATGTATAGCTACAATCAGGTAGAAGCCATCAAAACCAATCTTGAATGGATTGTTAATCAGGCAGCGCTTAGCCATTCCTCCCCCTCACGCGCCGATCAAAAAGCGCTCTTTGACCTCCTTGAGCTCATCCAGTCTTACGAATTACTTCTGGATTTAATTAACGAATTTGGGACTACCGTGATTGATATGCATATTGCGGAAGGCCTGGCCGTAACGGAAACACTCATCGCCAAGGTTAAAAGACCTGCGCGCGCGATGTAATGCGCTCAGCCCGACAGAGATAACGCTTTCCACACGCTAAAGAGACATGAAAACACCGTGGGTTTTTTCATGTATATTCTGCATGTTTTACGGCCTCAGCCCCTTTGCAGAAGCGCCAGTCAGCAGAAACCACACGGGTTCGGGGCAGTAGGCCCGGCTGGAGCGCCGTATGCAGTACCGGTGGTAAGTTTGTCCATGCGATACATACTCTCACCTCGCTTTATGGGGTGCTGTTCAAAGTAAGTGGTAAGGTCATCAGAAAAAAAACGACGAGGCATCTGAAAATGTTTTCCTGCTGCCTGAATTAAATACCCGGCGACAGTCCAAGAAGATGAGGGGGTGTAAGGATCAGAATACTATTTAGAACAACGTAAGCCATGAGCTAGCTAAACACGTTGTTTATGTGTAAAAAGGGTGATTCATTCAGCAGGTGTTCATCGTGAAATACATTCGGCTAATTTTAAAGCTCATAACAGCATCACTTTATGTGTTTCTGGTTGTTTTTGGCTCTGGATTTGTAGGTTCGAGTACAGCCAGTGCAATTAATCTTGAATCACTTAACCTAAATTACTCATTAATCGCAAAGGACTCGGCGGTATACGCACTTTGCGCAACTGGAGCGACATTGGTTGTTCCACCTGCCCTATATTTAATCCAGTATTATGTATGGCCAGTGTTGAAGTTTATCGGTTTGAAGATTCGCTACTTCTTCCATGGATACTAAAAGTCTCGCAACTGGCGAAGCGGCACTTATTTTTCCCGTTACAGCGCGGGCTCTTATGAGCCTTCATCCGCTCGTATTTGGCTTTCAAAGCTCCGCTGGAGTCGGCCCCATCGACGAAACTGGCGCAGCCAACACGGCGCGTACAGTCGGTCCGGCTTACCTTTTCTCACACGTCTAGCCACAACTCATTTGACATATTTTTTGTATAGAACCCATTCCTCCCAAACATCCTCAGGGTCGATGTCAAGGTAACCCCGTTCTTTAATCATTTCTTTTGCAACATCAACTGGCACTCGTATAGCTGTAGCGGAATCACGGATTGCCTCAACCTCTTGCTGTGTTAACTCTCTTCCGGTTTCTCTTTCTTTACTTAAAAGAACCACTACCAACGCAGGAATAAACACAATAGTCATTTTTTATTAGCATCCGATTTTCGACGAGCTTCGATCATATGAACGTAAAATGCGTGAAACTCTTTATCCTGGCTGACAACAAGCTCGGGCGGTAATGACTTCCTTTCCTCATCCCATTGGGCAAGAACGTCCTGACACTTATCGTATGCCTCATCAACGATCTCTATGGCTGGCCTATCTGTGTTGATGTGCGGGGTCGTATATTTATCGAGACATACTGATACTGGAGGGCCATAACTGTATTCTTCAGCTAAAACAGGAGCAGCGAGAACCATTGAAGCCATTGCTATCCATTTCATTTCTGATTCACCTTCGCCATTTCCATGTTACGCGGACAGCTACTCTCGGGTAGATCCACAATTTCACCGATAATACTGCAACCTCGAAAGGAAGTAATCTGACACAGGAATAAATTGTTCAAGGTCCACAATCTCACCTGTTCTATAAACATCAAATATACTCATACCCTCCCTCCGGCGTTCAAACGCGCGTATTTAGCTTTTAGAAGCTCAGCTGGTGTCGATCCTTTTGGAGTCACGCTCGTCGAACAGGCGGGTTACTGGAGCCAGCTCTGGAGGCTTTGCGAGCTCAAAAGGAGCTTACGGGGAGTGCCCATAAGGTACCAATTACTTTTTACCTCCGGGAGTTCGGAAAAACGGAAACGCAGAAGCTGCACGTTGTATTTAAGCCCCGACTCAAAAAGGAAGGCAGGCTGCCTATTATTCAGTCAGTTCTATTGTGTCACTATGGGATATTACGGTAAGACGTCCGGGCATTCGCCGCAGACGCCCCTATCAGCTGCGTCATACATACGCGTGCTGGATGTTGTCGGCAGGTGCTAATCCTGCTTTTATAGTGAATCAGATGGGTCATGAGAATGCAGAGATGGTCTTCCATGTATACTCTGCGTGGATAAATGCTCTCGCTAGCGATCAGGTATCATTTTTGAATCAGCGCTTTGGTGGATATACAAATGCCCCTATAGTGCCCCTGAAGGTAAAAACAACGTAGTTAATTACTTGATTTTCCGGTGATATTTAATGAAAAAGCTGTTTGTGCAGTTTTATCTTTTGCTGTTTGTCTGCTTCCTGGTGATGACCATGCTGGTCGGGCTGGTCTATAAATTCACCGCCGAACGTGCGGGCAGGCAGTCGCTGGACGATCTGATGAAAAGCTCGCTCTATCTGATGCGTAGCGAGCTGCGAGAAATTCCCCCGCACGACTGGGCGAAAACCCTCAAAGAGCTGGATTTAAATCTGTCGTTCGATCTGCGCATCGAGCCATTGAAAGATTTCGATTTAGATGCCCCCACCCTGCAACGTTTGCGTGACGGAGACATTGTGGCGCTGGATGAGAAGTACACCTTTATCCAGCGTATTCCTCGCAGCCATTACGTACTGGCCGTCGGGCCGGTGCCTTATCTGTATTATCTGCATCAGATGCGCCTGTTGGACCTCGCCCTGCTGGCGTTTATTGCCATTTCACTGGCTTTTCCGGTGTTTATCTGGATGCGTCCACACTGGCAGGACATGCTGAAACTGGAATCTGCCGCGCAGCGTTTTGGTGAGGGTCATCTTACCGAGCGGATTCATTTCGACAGCGGTTCCAGTTTCGATCGCCTCGGCATTGCGTTTAACCAGATGGCCGATAACATTAATGCCTTGATTGCCAGCAAGAAACAGCTGATCGACGGGATTGCTCACGAGTTGCGTACCCCGCTGGTTCGCCTGCGCTATCGGCTGGAGATGAGTGAGAACCTGACCGAGGCGGAGAATCAGGCGTTGAATCGCGACATTGGCCAGCTAGAAGCGCTGATTGAGGAACTCCTGACCTACGCGCGCCTCGACCGCCCGCAAAACGAGCTTAACCTCAGCACGCCGGATTTGCCCGTCTGGTTACAGGCGCATATTGATGATGTGCAGAGCGTTAATCCACAACGCACGCTGTTAACGGCGGTGACGCCGGGGGATTACGGCGCGCTGGATATGCGCCTGATGGAGCGCGTGCTGGATAACCTGATGAATAACGCCATGCGCTACAGCGAGAGTACGCTGCGAATTGGCCTGGATTTGCAGGGCAATCAGGCGAGCCTGACCGTAGAGGATGACGGACCGGGAATTTCCCCGGAAGCACGAGAAACCGTGTTTGAACCCTTTGTCCGCCTCGACCCCAGCCGCGATCGCGCCACCGGAGGCTGTGGCCTTGGGCTGGCGATCGTCTACTCTATCGCCCAGGCGATGGGCGGCACGGTACATTGTGAGGAGAGCGAACTTGGCGGCACGCGCTTCTGCTTTAGCTGGCCGGTGTACCATAACATCGTCCTTCCCGTCCCTGCCTGACCTCAACCGCACGCTGGCCTGATCCGGCGTGTTGTGCTATATGATAAGTATGTTGTAACTAATGAGGGTGTTTATGGCGACCTACGATCTCATCGAAAGGCTGAACAGTACCTTTCGCGAAATAGAACACGAGCTACTTACCCTGACAGAACGCTTGCAAACCTGCCGCCTACTGGCCGCGCGTGTCTTTACTCTGCCTGATGTAGCCAAAGGGGCGGAGCACGACCCGCTGAACACCATCGAAGTTGAACAGCACATCGGCAGCGCCGCATTTGAGCTGGCGATGAAGCACTATCGCCACTTTTTTATCCAGCAGCAGTCTGAACATCGCAGCAGTAAGGCGGCCGTGCGTCTGCCCGGCGTGATCTGCCTGCAAACCGATGCGACAATGCGTGAAATGCTGGAAGGCCAGATTACCCATATCAACACCCTGAAAGCGGCCTTTGAAAAGATCGTCACCGAAGAGTCGGGCCTCGCCCCTGCAGCCCGGTTTGAGTGGGTGCACCGTCAACTTCCGGGGCTGATTACCCTGAATGCCTATCGCACGCTGACGGTACTGCGTCACCCCGCCACGCTGCGCTTCGGCTGGGCGAATAAGCACATCATTAAAAACTTCACCCGGGATGAGATTCTGGCGCAGCTTGAGAAAAGCCTGAAAGCACCGCGTACGGTTGCCCCCTGGTCCCGCGAGCAGTGGATTGAGCGTCTGGAGCAGGAGTATCACAGCATCGCCTCGCTACCGGCGGACACGCGCCTCAAGATAAAGCGCCCGGTGAAGGTGCAGCCTATTGCCCGCGTCTGGTATTCCGGGCAGCAAAAGCAGGTGCAGTATGCCTGCCCAACGCCGCTGATTGCGCTCTTTGATGCCGATCAGGGGGCCATCGTGCCGGATATTGGTGAACTGTTGAATTACGATGCGGACAATGTCCAGCACCGTTACAGACCTCAGGCGCAGCCGCTGCAGCTGATTATTCCACGGCTGCACCTGTATGTGGCGGGATGATTATTTAAGACTGCCGACCATCGCTTCCGGGCGAACCCAGGCGTCGAACTCCGTCTCCGTCAGATAGCCCAGCGCCAGGGCGGAGGCTTTCAGCGTCAGCCCCTCTTTGTGCGCTTTTTTAGCGATCTCGGCGGCTTTGTCGTAGCCAATATGGGTATTTAGCGCCGTCACCAGCATCAGAGATTCATTGAGCAACTGGCTGATACGCTCGCGATTTGGCTCAATCCCTACCGCACAATGCTCGTTAAAGCTCTCCATCCCGTCCGCCAGCAGACGAATCGATTGCAGAACGTTGTGGATCACCATCGGGCGATAGACGTTCAGCTCGAAGTTGCCGGACGCGCCGCCCAGGTTGACGGCCACGTCGTTGCCCAACACCTGACAACAGAGCATGGTCATGGCTTCGCACTGGGTCGGGTTGACTTTACCCGGCATGATGGAGCTGCCCGGCTCGTTTTCCGGGATGCTGATTTCACCGATGCCGCAGCGTGGACCCGAGGCCAGCCAGCGCACGTCGTTGGCGATTTTCATTAATGATGCCGCCAGCCCTTTCAGCGCGCCGTGGGTGTGGACCAGTGCGTCACAGGTCGCCAGCGCTTCGAACTTATTGGGCGCTGTGACGAACGGCTGTCCGGTGATGCTTGCCAGCTCTTCAGCCACGCGCACCGCATATTCCGGATGAGTATTTAACCCGGTACCCACCGCCGTACCGCCGAGCGCCAGCTCCGCCAGATGCGGCAGGCTATAGTCGATGTGCTTCAGGTTATGTTCCAGCATCGCCACCCAGCCGGAAATCTCCTGCCCGAGCGTCAGGGGCGTGGCGTCCTGCAGGTGCGTACGGCCGATTTTAACGATGTCGCGGAAGGCCTGCGCTTTCTCGTTGAGCGTGGTTTTGAGCACGTTGAGCTGCGGGATAAGCTGCTCGCGGATGGCAATCACCGCCGCCACGTGCATCGCCGTTGGAAAGACGTCGTTAGAACTCTGGCTTTTGTTGACGTCATCGTTCGGGTGAACCTTACGCTCCATGCCGCGCACGCCGCCCAGCAGTTCACTCGCCCGGTTCGCCAGCACTTCGTTCATGTTCATATTGCTCTGGGTGCCGGAACCGGTCTGCCAGATGGCGAGGGGGAATTCGTCGGGATGCTTGCCCGCAAGCACTTCATCGGCAGCGTCGATGATGGCCGTCGCTTTATCGGCGGCCAGCAGGCCTAAATCCTGATTCACTTTGGCGGCGGCGCGTTTGGTCAGCGCCAGCGCCTGAATCAGCGAGACGGGCATTTTTTCAGTCGAGATTCGGAAATGCTCCAGCGAACGCTGGGTTTGCGCGCCCCATAGCTTGTCGGCGGGGACGTCGATGGCGCCCATCGAGTCTTTCTCATGGCGTACCGTGGTCATTACTTTCTCCTTGATAACAAAAGAGGGATTGCTCACATGCTTAAGGGATAAGTATTGATGACTTCTGAGAAACGTTATGGCGCTTTGTGCGCTCTTTTTGGTGTCGGGTGGCGGCTTCGCCTTACCCGACCTACGAGAATGTAGGCCGGGTAAGCGTCAGCGCCACCCGGCATTTTCTTCAGACTACTTCACACACGCCGAACACTGAGAAGACTGGATCTGTTTGAAGAAGTCGTTACCTTTGTCATCCACCAGGATAAACGCCGGGAAATCTTCCACTTCAATTTTCCAGATCGCTTCCATACCCAGTTCCGGGTATTCCACGCACTCCAGGCTCTTGATGCTGCCCTGCGCCAGCACCGCTGCCGGGCCGCCGATGCTGCCCAGGTAGAAGCCGCCATGCTTGTGGCAAGCGTCCGTCACCTGCTGGCTACGGTTACCTTTCGCCAGCATGATCATGCTGCCGCCGTTGGCCTGAAGCTGGTCAACGTAAGAGTCCATGCGGCCTGCCGTAGTCGGGCCTAACGAGCCGGACGCGTAGCCTTCAGGCGTTTTCGCCGGGCCTGCGTAGTAGATTGGGTGATCTTTAATGTACTGCGGCAGCCCTTCGCCGTTGTCCAGACGCTCTTTCAGCTTCGCGTGCGCAATGTCGCGGCCCACGATGATCGTGCCGTTCAGGGAGAGACGGGTCGAGACCGGATATTGAGAAAGCTGCGCCAGAATCTCTTTCATCGGACGGTTCAGGTCCACGCGAACCGCTTCCCCCTCGCCCGCTTTACGCAGTTCTTCCGGGATGTATTTGCCCGGGTTGTTCTCCAGCTTCTCGATCCAGATGCCGTCGCGGTTGATCTTCGCCTTGATGTTACGATCCGCCGAGCAGGAGACGCCCATGCCCACCGGGCAGGATGCGCCGTGGCGCGGCAAACGGATCACGCGAATGTCGTGCGCGAAGTATTTGCCGCCAAACTGTGCGCCCAGCCCCAGGTTCTGCGCTTCGGTCAGCAGTTCCTGCTCAAGCTGCACGTCGCGGAACGCCTGGCCGTGTTCGTTCCCTTCTGTCGGCAGGCCGTCGTAGTATTTGGTCGACGCCAGCTTGACGGTTTTCAGCGTGCTTTCCGCCGAGGTACCGCCGATCACGAAGGCGATATGGTACGGCGGACACGCTGCGGTGCCGAGAGTACGCATTTTCTCAACCAGGTAGTTTTTCAGCTTGCCCGGGGTGAGCAGCGCTTTGGTTTCCTGGTAGAGGTAGGTTTTGTTAGCCGAACCGCCGCCCTTGGCGATGCAGAGGAATTTGTATTCGTCGCCATCGACGCTGTAGAGGTCAATCTGAGCAGGCAGGTTGGTGCCGGTGTTGACCTCTTTGTACATATCCAGCGCCGCGTTTTGCGAGTAGCGCAGGTTATCTTCGATATAGGTGTTGTAGACGCCATGCGCCAGCGCCGCTTCGTCACCGCCGCCGGTCCAGACGCGCTGGCCTTTTTTGCCGGTGATAATTGCGGTACCCGTATCCTGGCAGGTCGGCAGAATGCCCTTCGCCGCGATATCCGAGTTACGCAGGAACTGCAGCGCCACGTACTTATCGTTCTCGCTGGCCTGCGGATCGCTCAGGATATCGGCAACCTGCTGCTGATGCGCCGGGCGGAGCATGAACGAAGCGTCGTGGAAGGCCTGCTGCGCCATCAGCGTCAGCGCTTGCGGGTCAACTTTGAGGATCTCCTGTCCCTCAAACTCAGAGACAGAAACGTAATCGCGGGTTAACAGGTAATACTCGGTCTGATCCTTACTGAGGGGAAAAGGATCCTGATAATGAAAGGGTTTGTTCGACATTGTTCTCTCACTTACTGCTTCGGTCTGATTGTTCAGGGCAGATGTTCCGCTGCCCGGCTTAAAAGCGAGTCAGCTTATCCTACACAATTTTTTAACAAAAACTGAGACTAGTACGACTTTTTACATCCGCAGGTTACTTCCACGCGGTTTATTGCTTTAATACCCGGAGTTAATTCCACATTTGAATCAGGGCTTGATAATGCAAAAACTCATCAACTCAGTGCAAAACTACGCCTGGGGAAGTAAAACTGCGTTAACGGATCTCTACGGTATCGCCAACCCGGACAACCTGCCGATGGCAGAGCTGTGGATGGGCGCGCACCCGAAGAGCAGCTCAAAAATAACAGACGCCAGCGGCCAGGTACGCAGCCTGCGCGACGTGATTGATGCCGATAAAGCCGCACTGCTGGGCGACAAGGTTGCCACGCGTTTTGGCGAACTGCCGTTCCTGTTTAAGGTACTGTGCGCCGACCAGCCGCTCTCCATTCAGGTTCACCCGAACAAGAAAGCCTCTGAAATCGGCTTTGCGAAAGAGAACGCGGCGGGGATTCCATTAGACGCGGCTGAACGTAACTACAAAGATCCGAACCACAAACCGGAGCTGGTTTTTGCTCTCACCCCTTTCCTGGCGATGAACGCGTTCCGCGCGTTTTCAGAGATCGTTTCTCTGCTGCAACCTGTGGCGGGTGCTAACAAGGCTATCGCCCACTTCCTGGAAAACCCGAACGCTGACGCGCTGAGCCAGCTGTTTGCCAGCCTGCTGAATATGCAGGGCGAAGAGAAATCTCACGCGCTGGCAGTGCTGAAAGCCGCACTGAACAGCCAGCAAGGTGAGCCGTGGGAGACCATCCGTCTGATTTCCGAATTCTACCCGGACGACAGCGGCCTGTTCTCTCCCCTGCTGCTGAACGTGGTGAAGCTGAACCCGGGCGAAGCGATGTTCCTGTTTGCCGAAACCCCGCACGCCTACCTGCAGGGCGTAGCGCTGGAAGTGATGGCCAACTCGGATAACGTGCTCCGCGCGGGCCTGACGCCAAAATACATCGATATCCCTGAGCTGGTCGCCAACGTGAAGTTCGTGGCGAAGCCTGCCGACGAACTGCTGACTCAGCCGGTGAAAAACGGCGCAGAGCTGGACTTCCCGATCCCGGTTGAGGATTTTGCGTTTTCTCTGCACGACCTGAGCCACGCCGAAACCGCCATCGCACAGGAGAGCGCGGCGATCCTGTTCTGCGTGGAGGGCGAAGCGACGCTGCAGAAAGGCGAACAGCGTCTGGTGCTCAAGCCGGGCGAGTCGGCTTTTGTTGCAGCGAACGAGTCGCCGGTTAGCGTGAGCGGCACCGGTCGTCTGACGCGCGTTTTTAATAAGCTATAAGCACTTACTGAATTTTTTAACAACTCTTGCTAAGCTAGTTGCAGGCTTAATATCTCCGGGCGGTTTTTACCGCCTGGTTTCATTTTAGGGATAGTCGCAATGAAAAAATCGGTCGTAGCGGTTGGAGTGATTGTAGCGTTAGGCGTGGTCTGGACGGGAGCCTCCTGGTTTACCGGGAAACAGCTGGAAGGCCGTCTGGCTGAGATGGTCGCGCAGGCTAACGGAGAGATTAAGCGCAGCGCGCCGGAGGCAGGCGTTGAGCTTAGCTATCAGAACTATCAGCGCGGCGTGTTTACCAGCCATATGCAGATGGTGGTGAAACCTGTGGCAGGAAACGCCAACGCCTGGCTGAAGCCTGGCCAGAGCGTGGTGCTGGATGAAGTGGTCAGCCACGGTCCGTTCCCGCTGGCACAGTTAAAATCGTTTAATCTGATCCCATCAATGGCGTCCGTTCACACGGTGCTGGTGAATAACGACGTCACCAAACCGCTGTTTGATCTGGCAAAAAATACCTCACCTTTCGAAATCAATACCCGCATCAGCTATGCCGGTGACACGAGTTCCGATATTGCGCTGAAAGCACTGAACTACGAGAAAGAGAACGAGAAGGTCGCCTTCAGCGGGGGTAACTTCAAACTGGACGCTGACCGCGACGGAAACGTGTTCTCTCTGACCGGTGAAGCAGAAAGCGGCGTGGTGAACGCGGTTAACGAATATAACCAAAAGGTTCAGCTCAGCTTCAACAACCTGAAAGCCGACGGCAACAGCCGTATGACCGACTTTAAAGAGCGTATCGGCGATCAGAAGCTCTCTCTCGATAAGATTGCAATCGTGGTTGAAGGTAAAGAGATGGCCGTGCTGGAAGGCATGGACGTGAACGGAAAATCCGACATTTCCAAAGACGGCAAGAATATCAATACGCAGCTGGATTACGCCCTGAAGAGCCTGAAGGTGCAGAATCAGGATCTGGGGACCGGAAAATTAACGCTGAAGATCGGCAATATCGACGGCCAGGCGTGGCACGAATTTAGCCAGAAATACAGCAAAGAGAGCCAGGCGCTGCTGACCGATGCCGCGCTGCAGCAGAATCCGGAAGTGTACCAGCAGCAGGCGATGGCGGTGCTGTTCAACAACCTGCCAATCCTGCTGAAAGGCGAGCCGGTGATCACCGTCGCACCGCTGAGCTGGAAAAACAGCAAAGGCGAAACCAACTTCAACCTGTCTCTGTTCCTGAAAGATCCGGCAGCCGCAACGGGTGAACCGCAGACGTTGGCGCAGGAAGTGGATCGCAGCGTGAAGTCGCTCGAGAGCAAGCTGACCATCCCAATGGACATGGCGACCGAGTTTATGACCCAGATTGCGAAGCTGGAAGGTTACGGCGATGAAGACGCTGGCAAACTAGCGAACCAGCAGGTGAAAGGTCTGGCTGCGATGGGCCAGATGTTCCGCATCACTAAAGTGGAAGACAACACAATTTCCACCAGCCTGCAGTATGCCAACGGCCAGGTAACCCTGAACGGCGATAAAATGCCGCTGGAAGATTTTGTCGGCATGTTTGGTATGCCCGCTCTGGGGATGCCGGAACCGGCTGAACCTGCAGCGCCAGCCGAACCGGCGGCACCGCAGCCGTAAACGTCAAAACCCCTCTTATGAGGGGTTTTTTATTGCCGGGTGGCGCTGACGCTTACCCGGCCTACGACTGGGGGCCGTTGTAGGCCCGTGCAAGTGCACGGCGCTATTTCACCGTGACCAGTCGCGCCGCCACAATCTGGTGCCCGGCCTGGACATCCGTATTTTCGATGCGCTGCATGATCCTGTCCGCCAGCGTGTAGCCCATTTCGCGCGCGGGGGTAGTCGCCCAGACGATGGGCAGATCGTCGAGCGCGTTTTCGCCCACATCGGCAAATGCACCCAGCGCCACCTGATGGCCGAAGAAGGTTTCAACGCCCCCTTCTCCGCTCTGACGTCCGGCACGGATCAGGCCAAACCACGCTCCCATCGCAATCACGTCGTTGTAGCAAATCACGGCGCTAATGGTCGGGCTGGCGCGCAGCAGCGAACCGATCGCTTCCGCCGCTATCTTCTGGCTGGATCCACATTCCACCACCCACTCACTGTGGAACGGCAGCCCGTATTTGATCAGCGTCGAACAGTAGCCGCCTACCCGCTCGGCGCGCGTAAGCGATGAACTTTTCCCGCCGAGCCAGGCAATACGCTGGTGTCCGCGACGAATAAGATGCTCGGTCAGCATTTGGGCAGCCTGCATATTATCCGGACGCAGCGTATCGGCTTCGTCGAGATAGCTGGCGCGGGAAGCAAAGACCAGCGGTACGCCCTTCTCTGCGGCGCGCTCGCACAGCTCGCTGCCCACGCCCGACGCCCCCGCCACGATCACGCCATCAACCCCCTGCGTCAACAGCATATCCAGCCTGGACAGCAGCTGCCCGGCGTCGCGACCACCGTGCAGCAAAAACACCATCCGTCCCTGTGCCTCAAGCGCTTCCGTTAACCCGGCCGTGAGCTCCGCATAAAACGGCGAGGTTAAGTCACGAACGATCAAACCAATCACCCCACTTTGCCCACCGCGAAGCGCGGACGCCTGACGATTACGCACAAAGCCCAGCTGCTCAACCGCCTCGTTAACCCGCTGACCGGTCGCAGGAGATATACGCCCTTTCCCGCTCAGCACCAGCGAAACGGTACTGACAGAGACGCCAGCCGCCAGGGCGACATCGTTAATGGTGATCTTTTTCGCTACGGCCATGTCTTGGCGTGACTCCCTGATAATGAGATCGGTAAAACGTTTTATCAATACGTTATCTTTATACTACCAGTAAAAGCCTGAGAATGTGATTTAGCGCGCACTAAAGTTTGATAAAACGTTTTATCTTCTCGCTGCATTGACGCAGGTAAACTATTTTTAACCATCAAGGAGTCGTTTTATGACGGCGAAAGCAGCACAAAAAATATCGCTGTGGGAGTTTTTCCAGCAACTGGGTAAAACCTTTATGCTGCCCGTGGCACTCCTCTCATTCTGCGGGATCATGCTGGGGATCGGCAGTTCCCTGAGCAGCCATGACGTTATCACGCTGATCCCGTTCCTCGGCAACCCGGTGCTGCAGGCGATCTTCATCTGGATGAGCAAAGTCGGCTCCTTTGCGTTTAGCTTCCTACCCGTCATGTTCTGCATCGCCATCCCGCTGGGTCTGGCGCGCGAGAATAAAGGCGTAGCCGCCTTTGCGGGCTTCGTGGGCTACGCGGTGATGAACCTTGCGGTTAACTTCTGGCTGACCGCAAAAGGCATTCTGCCTACCACCGACGCTGCCGTACTAAAAGCCAATAATATTCAGAGCGTGATTGGTATCCAGTCTATCGACACCGGGATCCTCGGTGCGGTGATCGCGGGTGTGATTATCTGGATGCTGCACGAACGCTTCCACAATATCCGCCTGCCGGATGCCCTGGCCTTCTTCGGCGGTACCCGCTTTGTGCCGATTATCACCCTCGTGGTAATGGGTCTGTTTGGTCTGATCATTCCGCTGATCTGGCCTGTCTTCGCGATGGGTATCACCGGTATTGGTCGCATCATTAACGGCGCGGGTGATTTCGGTCCGATGATCTTCGGTACCGGTGAACGTCTGCTGCTGCCGTTTGGTCTGCAGCACATTCTGGTGGCTCTGATTCGCTTCACCGAAGCGGGCGGGACGATGGATGTGTGCGGTCACGACGTGAGCGGTGCGCTGACGATCTTCCAGGCGCAGCTGAGCTGCCCGACCACCCACGGCTTCTCTGAGAGCGCAACCCGTTTCCTGTCTCAGGGCAAAATGCCTGCCTTCCTGGGCGGCCTGCCGGGCGCGGCGCTGGCGATGTACCACTGTGCTCGTCCGGAAAACCGTCATAAGATTAAAGGCCTGCTGATTTCCGGTGTGATTGCCTGCGTCGTTGGCGGCACAACCGAGCCAATCGAATTCCTGTTCTTGTTCGTCGCGCCGGTGCTGTATCTCATTCACGCCGTGCTGACCGGTCTGGGCTTCACCGTGATGGCGGTGCTGGGCGTCACCATCGGCAACACCGACGGCAACGTGATTGACTTCGTGGTGTTCGGGATCCTGCACGGCTTGTCCACCAAGTGGTATCTGGTGCCGGTCGTGGCGGCAATCTGGTTTGCGGTGTACTACGGCATCTTCCGCTTCGCCATCACCCGCTTTAACCTGAAAACACCGGGCCGTGATGCTGAAACAGCGACCAGCGTTGAACAAGCGGTTGCAGGGACGGTAGGAAAATCAGGTTACAACACCCCTGCCATTCTGGCAGCGCTGGGCGGTGCGGATAACATCACCTCGCTGGATAACTGCATTACCCGCCTGCGTCTGTCGGTGGCGGATATGTCGAAAGTGGATACCAATGCGCTGAAAGCTAACCGCGCCATCGGTGTGGTACAGTTAAATCAGCATAATTTGCAGGTGGTTATCGGCCCGCAGGTACAGTCGGTAAAAGATGAACTGGCAACCCTGATGCGAACAGTAGAAGCCTGATGCCTCAGCCCCCTCTCATGAGGGGGTTTTACGTTAAGGATGAGAGTTATGTTTGATTTCTCGACCGTCGTGGATCGTCACGGCACCTGGTGCACCCAGTGGGATTACGTTGCCGACCGCTTTGGCGCGGCCGATCTGCTGCCGTTCACTATCTCGGATATGGATTTCGCCACTGCGCCCTGCATTACCGACGCGCTGCATCAGCGCATCGATCACGGCGTGTTTGGCTACAGCCGATGGAAAAACGATGAGTTTCTGGCTGCCGTCGCGCACTGGTTCCAGCAACGCTTTAACAGCCGTATCGATACCGAATCCGTCGTTTATGGCCCTTCCGTCATCTACATGGTGTCAGAACTGATCCGTCTCTGGTCGCAGCCCGGCGACGGCGTGGTGGTTCATACTCCCGCGTACGATGCGTTTTATAACGCCATCGAAGGCAACGCGCGCCACGTCGTGCCGGTTGCGATGGTGAAACAGGCGAGCGGCTGGATGGGTGATATGGCCGCGCTGGAAACGGCCCTGGCCAAACCCGAAAACAAAATTTTGCTGCTCTGTAGCCCGCAAAATCCAACCGGTAAGGTCTGGACGCGGGATGAGCTGACGCAGATGGCGGAACTGTGCGCACGCTATGACGTGGCGGCGATCAGCGATGAAATTCATATGGACATGGTGTGGGGAAAACATCATCACACACCGTGGAATGAGGTGGCGCGCGGCAAATGGGCGCTCCTCACCTCTGGCTCGAAAAGCTTTAATATTCCGGCGCTGACCGGAGCTTACGGGCTGATCGGCGATGAAGCGAGTCGCACGGGTTACCTCCGCGCGCTTAAAGGCCGCGACGGACTCTCTTCCCCTTCCGTGCTGGCGCTGACGGCGCATATCGCCGCCTATCAGCAGGGAGCGCCATGGCTGGATGCCTTGCGGGGTTATCTGGAAGAGAATCTGTTGTATATCGCGCAGGAATTAAACCGCGCTTTTCCGAAACTGAACTGGCAGCCGCCGGAAGCAACCTATCTGGCCTGGATTGACCTGCGCCCGCTGAACATTGACGACAGGGCGCTGCAAAAAGTGCTGATACAGCAGGAAAAAGTGGCGATCATGCCGGGATATACCTACGGAGAAGAGGGTAATGGCTTCGTGCGCCTGAACGCAGGCTGCCCGCGCAGCAAGCTGGAACAAGGGGTGCAACGCCTCATCGCCGGGATCGCTACCCTGCTGTAATGCCATTGCGCAACGGAATATTCCCTTGCGCAAATAGCTTTTTACCCCGTTTTGTTTTTATAATATGGCGCACTTTAACCAGCAAAGAGTGCGACCATGATTGATACACGCCTGCCTTTAACTGATATTCATCGTCACCTTGACGGTAACATTCGTGCCCAAACCATCCTCGATCTTGGCCGCCAGTTCAATTTAACGCTTCCAGCACAAACGCTTGAAACCCTGATCCCACATGTTCAGGTCACCTCGAATGAGCCGGATCTGGTCAGCTTCCTGAGCAAACTCGACTGGGGCGTAAAGATGCTGGCCTCGCTCGATGCCTGCCGCCGCGTGGCGTTCGAGAACATTGAAGACGCCGCCCGTAACGGCCTGCATTACGTCGAGCTGCGCTTCTCGCCGGGCTACATGGCAATGACCCACAATCTGCCCGTCGCGGGCGTGGTGGAAGCGGTGATTGAGGGCGTTCGCGAAGGGTGTAAAGCTTTCGACGTTCAGGCACGTCTGATTGGCATCATGAGCCGCACCTTCGGTGAAGCAGCTTGCCTTCAGGAGCTGGAAGCGTTGCTGGCGCATCGTGACCAGATCACCGCTGTCGACCTCGCCGGGGATGAACTAGGCTTCCCGGGTAGCCTGTTCCTCTCTCATTTCAACCGCGCGCGTGACGCGGGCTGGCATATTACCGTTCATGCGGGTGAAGCAGCTGGCCCGGAAAGCATCTGGCAGGCCATTCGCGAGCTGGGCGCAGAGCGTATCGGCCACGGGGTGAAAGCCGTCGAAGATCGTGCCCTGATGGATTTCCTGGCAGAGCAGCGTATCGGGATTGAGTCGTGCCTGACGTCTAACATTCAGACCAGCACCGTAGCCACGCTGGATAAGCATCCGCTGAAAACCTTCCTGGAACACGGCGTGCTGGCCTCGCTGAACACCGACGATCCGGCGGTTCAGGGCGTGGATATTATTCACGAATACAACATTGCCGCACCGCAGGCGGGCCTGAGCCGCGAGCAGATCCGCCAGGCGCAGATTAACGGGCTGGAAATTGCGTTCCTGACGCCTGAAGAGAAGCAGGCGCTTAAAGATAAAGTGGCTCGCGGTTGAGCATTTGCCGGGTGGCGCTGCGCTTGCCCGGCCTACAAAAAAACATGTAGAACTTATGCCAGACAGAGCGTGGCGCGATGTTTGGCAGATTCAATGCCCAGTTCAATCAGCTCCATGATCTGAATCGCCTGGCTGGCCGGAACCGGATTCTCCCCCGTCCCGTTGAGCGCATCACGGATAGCCGCGTAATAAGCCGGATAGTTCCCTGGAATGGTCAGCAGCGTTTCCTGAACCAACTCTTCACCTTCCGCGCGCGTCAGCACGCCATCACGCATGTCGTAGCCCCAGTCCTCTTGCGGCAAACGCTCACCGTTTTTCAGGCGGTCCTCCTGCGGATCCAGACCAAACTTCACGTAGCTACCGCGCGTACCATGAAGGATATAACGCGCCGATTCCGCGGCGGCGAGCATCGTCCCGTGCAGTACGACACGACGCTGCGGATAGCTCAAAACGGCATGGAAGTAATCTGTCGTCTGCGCGCCAGGCCGAAGCTGCGCTAAATCAACCGTCATACTCACCGGCAGACCAAACAGATTGACGGCCTGATCGAGTAAATGCGGCGCTAAGTCATACCAGATACCGCTTCCGGGGCCCGCCTGTTCACGCCAGCGGTTACGCACCTGCGGACGAAATCGGTCAAAATGAGATTCAAAATAGCCTATTTCACCGAGAGTGCCTTCACTAAGCAGGGCTTTCACCGTCAGGAAATCACTGTCCCAGCGCCGGTTATGGAAGACGGACAACAGCCTGCCAAGACTTCTTGCCAGCGCATCCAGCTCGCGCGCCTGTGACAGTGTCACGGTAAAAGGTTTATCGACCACAACATGCTTACCCGCTTCCAGCGCCGCTTTAGCTAACGGAAAGTGCGTGTCGTTTGGGGTGGGAATGACGATGACATCAATATTCGGATCGTTGAAAAGATGTTTAGGCTCAGAAACAACCGGAACGGTTGGCCAGTCGGCATGTACTTTGGCGGCATCACTGCTCGAAACCGCCCCCAGAGACATTCCCGGCGTCCCGCTAATCAGAGGCGCATGAAAGGTTTTACTCGCGTAACCATAACCAATCAGCCCGACACGGATATTTTCACTCATCGTAGTGCCCTCCTGTCATTATCTTATTTCACACTGGCTTTGCGGGTATTACTACACATTAATAATGTGTCATATGACTTAAAATAGCACCTTGCACCAGATGTTTTTGTTACAAGGATGTAACTCACTAAGATTGATTAAGGGTATCGTTCCCAAACCGCTTGCCGAGGTCAGTGCTGCACGGTAACATTTGCAATCTGTATTTATGGATAAATTACAAACACGAGTTATGTCATCAATAATTAATCGAATCATTGAATTAGCGGGATGGATTGTCCTTGGGGTTTCGGTCATTTTGCTTGGCGTTGCCAGCCACATCGATAACTACCAACCGCCGGAGCCTGTCACCGTCGCACAACCGAAGTAACGCCCTTGTGACACATTCTGTCAGTTGCATATTGCCAGCCGTGTTGAACAGGGTTAACCTTCTCTTCCAGGCATCGTCTGATGCCTGAATCTTTCAGCAAAGAAAACTCCTAATTTCGTCACATTACGTGAGTGGGCTGTTTTACGCCTTTATTTATCCGTTTATTATTCGAACGAATTACCGACACGGGTATTACTCACTTTTATATGGAAACTTATTAACATGACAGTTCAGGACTATTTATTAAAATTTCGCAAGATCAATTCCCTTGAGAGCCTGGAAAAACTGTTTGACCATCTAAACTACACGCTGTTGGATAATCACGAAATTATCAATATGTATCGCGCTGCTGATCACCGCCGGGCGGAACTGGTCTCCGGTGGCCGTTTGTTCAACGTCGGGGAAGTGCCGAAGTCCGTATGGCGTTACGTTTTATAAGAAAGTAGCCATCCGCGCGAAATGTTATATACTCTCCGCCCTGCAAATTTCTGTATAACCTTTCGCGCAGACTATGGGAGAGAGCATGACCGTATCGCCTGGAGAAAGAATTGGAGGCTGGTTAATCGCCCCGCTGGCATGGCTGCTGGTTGCATTATTAAGCGCATCGCTTGCGCTGTTACTCTATACCACCGCGCTGATCACACCTCATGCCATTCAGACCCTGATGTCGCAAAGTGTGCTTAATATTGCGTTGTGGTTTGCCTCGTTCGTCTTCGCCATCGGGATGTGGTACTACACGCTCTGGTTGACCATTGCGTTCTTTAAGCGCCGCAAAAGTGTGCCAAAACATTATATTATCTGGCTGCTGATTTCCGTGCTGCTGGCGGTGAAAGCCTTTGCTTTTTCTCCTGTTTCTGACGCGCTAGCGGTTCGCCAGCTGTTATTCCCGTTACTGGCTGCTGCGCTGCTGGTCCCTTACTTCAAGCGTTCGACGCGGGTGAAGAAAACCTTCGTGAACCCGTAATAACCTTACTGTTAACCTGTTGTCGCCTGTCGTGCTTTGTCCGATAATAGGCGGCTTTTTTATTTCAGGCTGAATAATGACCGATTACTTACTGCTCTTTGTCGGCACTGTGCTGGTTAACAACTTCGTTCTGGTGAAGTTTCTTGGCCTGTGTCCTTTTATGGGGGTTTCCAAAAAACTGGAGACCGCGATGGGCATGGGGCTGGCGACAACCTTCGTCATGACGCTGGCGTCCATCTGCGCATGGTTGATTGATACCTGGATCCTGATCCCGCTGGACATGATCTATTTGCGCACCTTGTCCTTTATTCTGGTCATTGCGGTCGTCGTGCAATTTACCGAAATGGTGGTGCGCAAAACCAGCCCGGCGCTCTATCGCCTGCTGGGTATCTTCCTGCCGCTGATCACCACCAACTGCGCCGTACTCGGGGTGGCGTTGCTGAACATCAACCTCGGGCATAACTTCATGCAATCGGCGCTGTACGGCTTTTCTGCCGCCGTCGGTTTCTCATTTGTTATGGTGCTGTTTGCCTCTATTCGTGAACGTCTGGCTGCAGCGGATATTCCCGCACCCTTCCGCGGAAACGCCATTGCACTGGTGACGGCGGGTTTAATGTCTCTGGCCTTTATGGGCTTTAGTGGTCTGGTGAAGTTGTAATGAGTGCTATCTGGATTGCCATCGCCTCCATCAGCGTGCTGGGGTTGGTGTTTGGCCTGATTCTGGGTTACGCCTCACGCCGTTTCGCGGTTGAGGACGATCCCGTTGTCGAAAAAATTGACGAGCTGCTGCCGCAAAGCCAGTGCGGGCAATGTGGCTACCCCGGCTGTCGGCCTTATGCCGAAGCGGTTGGCGTGCAGGGTGAAAAAATCAACCGCTGTGCGCCCGGTGGCGAAGCGGTGATGCTCAAAATTGCCGCCCTGCTTAACGTTGACCCGCAGCCTGTTGACGGCGATGCCGAGGTGCAGGAACCGGTTCGCGCCCTCGCGGTGATCGACGAAGCGAACTGCATCGGCTGCACCAAATGTATTCAGGCCTGCCCTGTTGATGCCATTGTGGGCGCAACCCGCGCCATGCACACCGTTGTGGCCGATCTGTGCACCGGCTGTAACCTTTGCGTGGCCCCCTGCCCAACGCAGTGCATAGAGCTGCGCCCGGTTGAAACGACTACCGAAAGCTGGAAATGGGATCTTCAGACCATTCCGGTTCGCAATATTCCTGTGGAACAACATGCTTAAGTTATTTTCTGCTTTCAGAAAAGAGAAGATTTGGGACTTCGACGGCGGTATCCATCCCCCGGAGATGAAAACCCAGTCAAACGGCACGCCGCTGCGACAAATTCCGCTGGCGACGCGTTACGTCATGCCGCTCAAACAGCATATCGGTGCGGAAGGCGAACTCTGCGTTAAAGAAGGCGATACCGTTCTTCGCGGCCAGCCGCTGACCTTTGGTCGGGGACGAATGCTGCCGGTACACGCCCCCACCTCCGGTAAAGTGGTGTCGATCGCCCCACATACCGTCGCGCACCCTTCAGCGCTGTCTGAACTGAGCGTGATTATTGAAGCCGACGGCGAAGACCGCTGGATCGACCGTGACGGCTGGAGCGATTACCGTTCCCGCAGCCGCGAAGAGCTGATTGAACGCGTCCATCAGTTCGGCGTGGCCGGTCTTGGCGGCGCAGGTTTCCCGACGGGTACCAAACTGCGCGGCGGTGGCGACAAAATTAACACGCTAATCATCAACGCTGCGGAATGCGAACCTTATATCACCGCCGATGACCGTCTGATGCAGGACTGTGCCGCCCAGGTGGTGGAAGGTATTCGCATTCTCGCCCATATTCTGCAGCCACGAGAAGTGCTGATCGGCATTGAAGACAATAAGCCGCAGGCCATTTCCATGCTGCGGGCCGTGCTGGCGGGTTGCCATGATATTTGCCTGCGCGTAATCCCGACCAAATACCCGTCTGGCGGCGCAAAGCAGCTAACCCAGATCCTCACCGGTAAACAAGTACCGCACGGTGGCCGCTCCTCTGACATCGGCGTGTTGATGCAAAACGTCGGTACGGCGTATGCGGTAAAACGTGCGGTGATTGACGGCGAGCCGCTAACCGAGCGCGTGGTGACCTTGACCGGTGAATCGGTGTCCCGTCCAGGCAACGTTTGGGCGCGTCTGGGTACGCCGGTGCGTCATCTGCTGGAGCAGGCCGAGTTTTGCCCCGGTAGTGACCAGATGGTGATCATGGGCGGCCCGCTGATGGGCTTTACCCTGCCGTGGCTGGATGTCCCGGTCGTCAAAATTACTAACTGTCTGCTCGCCCCCTCTCCGACCGAGATGGGTGAAGAACAGGAAGAAAAAGGCTGCATCCGCTGCAGCGCCTGTGCTGATGCCTGCCCGGCGGATCTGCTCCCGCAGCAGCTGTACTGGTACAGCAAAGGCCAACTGCACGACAAAGCGCAAGCCCACAATCTTGCCGACTGCATTGAATGCGGTGCCTGCGCCTGGGTCTGCCCAAGCAATATTCCGCTGGTGCAATACTTCCGTCAGGAGAAGGCCGAGATTTATGCCATCTCAATGGAAGAGAAGCGCGCAGCCGAAGCCAAAGCGCGCTTTGAAGCCCGTCAGGCGCGTCTCGAACGCGAGAAAATCGCCCGCCAGGAGCGCCATAAACAGGCTGCCGTTCAGCCTGGTGAGAAAGATCAGGACGCCATCAACGCTGCACTAGCGCGCGTGCGGGAGAAAAAAGCCACTGCAGCGCAAACCCTGGTGATCCCGGCAGGCGAAAAACCGGATAACAGCGAAGCGATTGCGGCACGCGAAGCGCGCAAGGCCCAGGCTCGCGCCCGTCAGGCAGAGAAAGCAGAAACTGCCCAGCCTGAAACGGGCGTCGATCCGCGTAAAGCGGCGGTTGAAGCGGCAATTGCCCGTGCCAAAGCCCGTAAAGCGGGTCAGCAGGACGTGGTTGTTGAGAAAGACGCTGAAGATCCGCGTAAAGCTGCCGTCGAAGCGGCCATTGCACGCGCGAAAGCGCGCAAAGCAGCGCAGCAGGCGCAAACTGCGGAGCCCGAAGTGCCGGTTGATCCTCGCAAAGCCGCTGTCGAAGCCGCTATCGCTCGGGCCAAAGCGCGCAAAGCCACCCAGCAGGAAGAGCAGCCGCAGGCCGCAAACGACGATCCACGCAAAGCCGCCGTCGCCGCCGCGATTGCGCGCGTTCAGGCGAAGAAAGCCGCACAACAAGCAGTTAACGAGGATTAAATGGTTTTCAGAATCGCAAGTTCCCCTTACACCCATAACCAGCGCCAGACATCGCGCATCATGATGCTGGTCTGCCTGGCGGCGTTGCCAGGCATCGCCGTTCAGTTCTGGTTTTTCGGCTGGGGAACCCTTTTCCAGTTGGTCCTTGGCTGCGCCAGTGCGTTAGCGGCGGAAGCGCTCGTGTTGAAGCTGCGAAAAATGGCGGTCTCCCGCATTCTCGCTGACAACTCCGCGTTACTGACCGGGCTGCTGCTTGCGATCAGTATTCCACCGTTTGCCCCATGGTGGATGGTGGTGCTGGGTACCGTGTTTGCGGTGATTATCGCCAAACAGCTGTACGGCGGGCTTGGTCATAACCCGTTTAACCCGGCGATGATCGGCTACGTGGTGCTGCTGATCTCCTTCCCGGTGCAGATGACCAGCTGGTTACCACCCCATGAAATTGCCGCCACGGTTCCTGGCTTTATGGATGCCCTGCACGTTATCTTTACCGGCCATACGGCACTCGGCGCGGATATGAACGCGCTGCGTATGGGCGTGGACGGTATCAGCCAGGCAACGCCTCTCGATACCTTTAAAACGTCCCTGCACGCCGGGCACAGCGTTGAGCAGATCATGAAATCCGCCATCTACAGCGGCGTGCTGGCCGGTGCAGGCTGGCAGTGGGTCAACCTGGCGTATCTGCTGGGCGGCCTGTTCCTGCTGCAACAAAAAGCGATCCGCTGGCATATTCCCGTCAGCTTCCTCGTGACGCTGGCGGTTTGCGCTACGCTGGGCTGGGTCTTCTCTCCTGAGTCACTGGCCAGCCCGCAGATGCATCTGCTCTCCGGCGCGACTATGCTGGGTGCATTCTTTATTCTTACCGACCCGGTTACGGCGTCAACCACCAATCGTGGCCGTTTGATCTTCGGCGCGCTGGCGGGTCTGCTGGTGTGGCTGATTCGCAGCTTTGGCGGTTATCCGGATGGGGTAGCGTTCGCCGTCCTGCTTGCCAACATTACTGTTCCGCTCATCGACTACTACACGCGTCCGCGCGTGTACGGTCATCGCTAAGGGTTTCGCCATGTTAAAGACCATGCAAAAACACGGCGTCACGCTGGCTATTTTCGCTGCGGTGCTGACCGGCCTGACGGCGCTGGTGAACGAGCTGACAAAATCGACGATTGATGAGCAGGCGGCAAAGCAGCAAAAAGCGTTGTTTGATCAGGTGATCCCGTCTGACTTCTACGATAATGACCTGCAGAAAAGCTGCTTTGTTGTAGAAGCGCCGCAGCTTGGTAAAGGCCCGCACCGCGTCTTTATCGCCCGCAAAGGTGATCGGCCGGTGGGTGCAGTCATGGAAACCACGGCCCCCGACGGTTATTCCGGAGCCATTCAACTGCTCGTCGGCAGCGATTTTTCCGGTACCGTACTGGGTACCCGTGTGACGGAGCATCACGAGACGCCGGGCCTTGGCGATAAAATTGAAACACGCTTAAGCGACTGGATTTTGCACTTTGCCGGTAAAGTGATCCACGGCGAAAATGACGCAGCGTTTGCGGTGAAGAAAGATGGCGGTGAGTTCGACCAGTTCACGGGTGCGACCATCACGCCGCGCGCCGTGGTTAACGCTGTAAAACGCGCCGGGCTGTATGCTGAAACGCTGCCTGCGCAGATTAACAATCTTCCGGTCTGTGAGGAGTAGCCATGAGCCAGGTTAAAGAGGTTATTGTTCAGGGGCTGTGGAAGAACAACTCCGCGCTGGTGCAGCTTCTGGGGATGTGTCCACTGCTGGCCGTCACCTCTACTGCAACCAACGCACTCGGTCTGGGGCTGGCGACCACGCTGGTGCTGACACTGACTAACCTGTCCATTTCCGCACTGCGCCGCTGGACGCCTTCGGAGATCCGTATTCCGATTTACGTCATGATCATCGCGTCGGTGGTGAGTATCGTTCAGATGCTGATTAACGCTTACGCGTTTGGCCTGTATCAGTCGCTTGGGATCTTCATTCCGCTGATCGTGACCAACTGTATTGTGGTCGGGCGTGCCGAGGCGTTTGCCGTGAAGAACAGCCCGGCGATGTCGGCGCTTGACGGTTTCGCCATCGGTATGGGGGCGACAGGTGCCATGTTTGTCCTCGGCTCGATTCGTGAGATCCTCGGCAACGGTACGCTGTTCGACGGTGCAGATGCGCTGCTGGGCGGCTGGGCAAAAGCGTTGCGTATTGAAGTGTTCCACACCGATACGCCATTCCTGCTGGCCATGCTGCCGCCGGGTGCTTTCATTGGCCTTGGCATGATGCTGGCGATAAAATACCTGATTGATGAAAAACGTAAGCGCCGCGCGGCTGAGCGTAGCGTTCTGGAAGGGACACCCGAGAAGGCTTCATGAATAAAGAAAAGCGCATTGCGATCCTGACCCGTCTGCGGGACGAGAACCCGCACCCAACGACGGAGCTGAATTTTACCTCCCCGTTTGAGCTGCTGATCGCCGTGTTGCTCTCTGCGCAGGCTACCGATGTCAGCGTCAATAAAGCCACCGCCCTGCTCTATCCGGTGGCCAATACGCCGAAGGCGATGCTTGAGTTAGGCGTCGAAGGCGTGAAGTCGTATATCAAAACCATCGGCCTGTTTAACAGCAAGGCCGAGAACGTGATCAAAACCTGCCGGATTTTGCTGGAACAGCACGGAGGCGAAGTGCCAGAGGATCGTGCCGCGCTGGAGGCACTGCCCGGCGTCGGACGCAAAACGGCGAACGTGGTGCTGAATACGGCCTTCGGCTGGCCGACTATCGCCGTCGATACGCACATTTTCCGCGTCTCTAACCGCACCAACTTTGCGCCTGGCAAAAACGTTGAACAGGTTGAGGAGAAGTTATTAAAAGTCGTTCCGGCGGAATTTAAGGTCGACTGTCATCACTGGCTGATTTTGCATGGCCGCTATACCTGCATCGCACGCAAGCCTCGCTGCGGCTCCTGCATCATCGAAGATCTTTGCGAATATAAAGAAAAAGTCTATCCCTGATCGCTTTAGCGTTTTTCACTCCCGAATCAAAACCCTATAAAAGGAAGGCCCTCTGCATACCTTCCTTTTGCCCGTAATTTGTCCGCTTTTGCGCTATCCCACCTTATGGATTGTTCGGCCATTTAACACTCAAACAGGTTAATAGTTTTTTCATCACCAAAAATTTCTATACATCTGTGATCAAGATCACTCTGATAACGTCATGTTGGATTTTTGTTGTCAAACCCCTCGCAAAACCTTCGCCTGACAAGAATTAACCGTCCATATACCGCATATAAGACCAGTCATTTTTCAGATTATGGGCTATATCACTACATTAAAGGTCAAATAGCAGAACATATTGCCATATCGGGCTGGAAGGGGGTTGGGGGTAGTGAAAAAAACCAACAAAACGCAACGGGTGAAATTTAACGCTGAATAACATTTGTGTGACCCGTGGATTATACCACCTAAGTTATATGTAACAGAGTATTTCAAACATATTGCCAGATGGGTCAGGATAGTGAACATTACCCGCCGTTTCCCCTCCCAATATAACTATAAAGCGGATGGACTACGGTCATCACGCTATGAACACCCCCGTTAATATGGGATGTAAAAAAAGAGGTATATGTGTCTACTGCAAACAATAAACCAACAAATGAAAGCGTGAGTCTCAACGCTTTTAAACAGCCGAAAGCGTTCTATCTCATCTTCTCTATCGAGTTATGGGAGCGTTTTGGTTATTACGGCCTGCAAGGGATCATGGCGGTTTACCTGGTTAAACAACTGGGTATGTCCGAAGCGGATTCAATCACGCTGTTCTCCTCCTTCAGTGCTCTGGTGTACGGTCTGGTTGCTATCGGCGGCTGGCTGGGTGACAAAGTCCTCGGCACCAAACGCGTCATTATGCTGGGCGCCATTGTCCTGGCGATTGGCTATGGTCTGGTTGCATGGTCTGGACACGATGCGGCTGTGGTCTATATGGGTATGGCAACGATTGCCGTCGGTAACGGTCTGTTCAAAGCGAACCCGTCCTCCCTGCTCTCTACCTGCTACAACAAAGATGATCCACGTTTGGACGGTGCATTTACCATGTACTACATGTCCATCAACATCGGCTCATTCTTCTCCATGCTGGCAACACCATGGCTGGCAGCGAAATTCGGCTGGAGCGTGGCCTTTGCGCTGAGCTTCGTGGGTATGCTGATCACCGTTGTGAACTTCCTGTTCTGCCGCAGCTGGGTTAAAGACTACGGTTCTAAGCCAGACTTCGAACCGGTTCACATGGGTAAACTGCTGGCCACTATCGTAGGCGTTGTCGTTCTCGCCGCGATCGCCACCTGGCTGCTGCACAACCAGGGCGTTGCACGTGCGGTTCTGGGCGTGGTTGCGCTGGGTATCGTCTGCATCTTTGCGAAAGAAGCCTTCGCCATGCAGGGCGCTGCACGTCGTAAGATGATTGTCGCGTTCATCCTGATGCTGGAAGCGATTATCTTCTTCGTGCTGTACAGCCAGATGCCAACTTCCCTGAACTTCTTCGCTATCCGTAACGTTGAACATTCAATCCTCGGTATCGCGTTCGAACCTGAGCAGTTCCAGGCACTGAACCCGTTCTGGATCATGATTGGTTCCCCGATTCTGGCCGCTATCTATAACAAGATGGGCGACCGTCTGCCAATGCCGCACAAGTTCGCCGTGGGCATGGTGCTGTGCTCTTGCGCCTTCCTGGTGCTGCCGCTGGGTACCAAATTTGCCACCGACGCAGGTATCGTCTCCGTTAACTGGCTGATCCTGAGCTACGCCCTGCAGTCTATCGGTGAGCTGATGATCTCCGGTCTGGGCCTGGCGATGGTTGCACAGCTGGTGCCGCAGCGTCTGATGGGCTTCATCATGGGTAGCTGGTTCCTGACCACTGCGGGTGCGGCAATCATTGCAGGTAAGATTGCTAACCTGATGGCGGTTCCGGAAAACGTGACTGACCCACTGCTTTCCCTGAACGTGTACGGCACCGTGTTCATGCAGATTGGTATTGCCACGGCGGTTATCGCTCTGCTGATGCTGTTGACCGCGCCTAAGCTGAATCGCATGACTCAGGACGACGACAAAACGTCTAAAGCGACCGAAACCGCTACCGCGTAATGTCATCGGGAAACGACTGAATGGAAAGAAGCCGCTAAAGCATTAGCGGCTTTTTTTTTATCCGAACGCGCACTAACATAGCTGATACCTCAGCAAAAAGGAGTTACCGATGAAACTGTTCTACAAACCGGGCGCCTGCTCTCTTGCTTCCCATATCACTCTTCGCGAGAGCGGCAAAGATTTCACGCTGGACGGCGTTGACCTGATGAAAAAGCGCCTCGAAAACGGCGATGATTTTTTCGCGATCAACCCGAAAGGACAAGTTCCGGCTTTGCTGCTGGATGACGGTACGCTGCTGACCGAAGGCGTGGCGATTATGCAGTACCTGGCCGACAACGTGCCGGATCGTCAGCTGCTGGCACCAACAGGCAGTATCTCTCGCTATAAAACCCTTGAGTGGCTTAACTACATCGCGACCGAGCTGCACAAAGGCTTTACGCCGCTGTTCCGCCCGGACACGCCGGAAGAGTACAAACCGACCGTACGTGCGTTACTTGAGAAAAAGATGCAGTACATTAATGAATCACTGAAAGACGATCAGTGGATCTGCGGTGCGCGTTTCACCATTGCTGATGCGTATCTGTTTACCGTTCTGCGCTGGGCGCGTGCGGTGAAGCTGAACCTGGAAGGGTTAGATCATATTGCGTCGTATATGGAACGCGTCGCGGCGCGCCCTGCGGTTGCAGCGGCGCTGAAGGCAGAAGGGTTGAATTAATCCGAGCGCTCTGTATTGCCGGGTGGCGCTGCGCTTACCCGGCCTACACTATCCCTGCTCTTACAATTGGGTTGCGCTGAAATAATGCTCGGGCTTCGCGATACGATCCTGCGCTGCTACCACCTGCAGCTCATATTCCTGCATGTTTTTCGTCGCCATCATAATTTCATAAACTGCTGCGGTCACATGCTCAAGCGCATCCCGCAGAGCCGTCCCCTGGAGCAACTTCACCAGCAGCAGGCCGCTGGTCACATCGCCCACCCCTACCGGCTGACGCGTACCAAAATCCACCAGCGGACGGCTGATGTGCCATGCCTCGTCTTTCGTCACCAGCAGCATCTCAAAACGGTCCTGGCTTAACCCTGCGCGCGCAAGATGCTTCACCAGGACAATCTCAGGCCCCTGAGCAATTAGCTCGCGAGAAGCGCTTACAGCCTCTTCTACGCTGTTGACCGGATGCTCGCAGAGGATTTCAAGCTCGATCAGATTTGGCGCAATAATATCGCTGGCCGGCAGCGCGTGGCGGACGTGAAACTCCGCCACGCCGGGCGCGACAATACAGCCCTTTTCAGGGTGGCCCATAACCGGATCGCAAAAATACTTTGCCGCAGGATTCGCCGCTTTCACCTGGCGAACGATCCCCAGGATATGTTCCCCCTGCTCTGCTGAACCGAGATAGCCGCTCAGCACCGCGTCACAGCGCCTAAGCTGGTCGATTTCGGCAATACCCTGCACAACCTCTGTCAAGTGCGATGGCGGCATCACGCAGCCGGTCCATTTGCCGTATTGCGTGTGGTTTGAAAACTGTACGGTATTGAGGGGCCAGACGTTGGCACCGAGGCGGCGCATCGGGAATTCCGCTGCGCTGTTGCCAGCATGCCCAAAAACAACGTGGGACTGGATGGCGAGGATGTTCTTCATTTTTTCTTACCAAACCCTGTAAAAACAAAAGGGGCGTGGTTTCCCACGCCCCTGTGTACTTTTAATTACTTCCAGCAGACCAGACAGTAATTTTTCTTACCGCGACGCAGCAGCGTGTAACGTCCGTACAGACGATCGCCGTCAACGAAGGTGTATTCCGGATCAGCCTGCTTCTCACCGTTAATGGTGATGGCGTTAGACGCGATGGTTTTACGCGCCTGACCGCGAGACGGCTGCAGCTCAGAATCCACCAGCGCCTGCATCAGGTCAGCCCCTTTCTCCATCTCAACCATTGGCACGCCGTCCTGCGCCAGCTGTTCGAAGTCCGCTTCGCTCAGATCGCTCAGGGTACCGTTGAACAGGCTTGCGGTAATGCGTTTTGCCGCGGCCAGACCTTCTTCGCCATGAACCAGTTTGGTCACTTCGTCCGCCAGCACGTACTGCGCGCGTGGCGCTTTACCGCTGTTTTTGTCTTCTTCTTCCAGCGCATTGATTTCTTCAATGTCCATAAAGGTGAAGAACTTCAGGAAGCGATAAACATCGGCATCCGCCGTGTTGATCCAGAACTGGTAGAATTTGTACGGGCTGGTTTTCTTCGGATCGAGCCATACCGCGCCGCCTTCGGTCTTACCGAATTTGGTGCCGTCGGCTTTGGTAATCAGCGGAACGGTCAGACCGAAGACCTGATTCTGATGCAGACGGCGGGTCAGATCGATACCGGAAGTGATGTTACCCCACTGGTCAGAACCCCCAATCTGCAGGGAAACGCCGTGCAGTTTGTTCAGGCAGGCAAAGTCATAGCCCTGCAGCAGGTTGTAGGAGAACTCGGTGAAGGAGATGCCCTGGTCGTCACGGTTCAGACGCTGCTTCACGGCTTCTTTGTTAATCATCTGGTTAACAGAGAAGTGTTTGCCGATATCACGCAGGAAGGTCAGCACGTTCATGCCACCAAACCAGTCGTAGTTGTTAGCAGCAATTGCGGAGTTGTCGCCACAGTTGAAGTCGAGGAACGGTGCCACCTGTTTGCGGATTTTATCCACCCACTCCTGCACGGTGTCTTCTGTGTTCAGTTTACGCTCAGCGGCTTTAAAGCTTGGGTCACCAATCAGACCGGTCGCGCCGCCCACCAGGGCAACAGGCTTATGGCCCGCCATCTGGAAGCGTTTCAGGCATAACAATGGAACAAGATGCCCCAAATGCAAGCTGTCAGCGGTGGGATCGAAGCCGCAATAGAGCGCGATCGGGCCTTGCGCCAGTCGCTCTGCTAACGCTTCCTCGTCCGTCACCTGGGCCACGAGGCCCCGCTCTTGCAATTGTTTAATCAAGTTACTGCTTGCCATCAAATTCTCCATGTATAAACGACTGCACCTTTGCCGGTACACGACTTTTCGCCTGATGCGAAAGGACCATAGAATAAAGCGCAAGCGCGGTGTGCGCTAGCGCTTAAATCAACAAATTTCGGGGATTACGGTGCCAGTCTGTCGATTTTCCAGCCGCCGTTGTCGCGCTGGTATAAAAAGCGGTCGTGCAGGCGGTGTTCGCCCCCCTGCCAGAATTCCATCTGCTCAATGGGGATGCGGAAACCGCCCCAGAAGCTTGGCAGCGGCACTTCACCCTGCTGGAACTTCTGTTTGAGTTCGAGGAATTTGCTTTCCAGCACGCCGCGGGCAGAAATACGGCTGGACTGTTTTGAAACCCAGGCGCCAATCTGGCTGTCGCGCGGGCGGCTGTGGAAATACTTCACCACTTCCAGCGTCGAAAGACGTTCCGCTTTGCCTGTCACCATCACCTGACGCTCTAGCATGTGCCACGGAAACAGCAGGCTGATGCGAGGATTGTTTTCCAGGTGGTGCGCTTTGCGGCTGCCCAGGTTGGTATAGAACACCAGCCCTTTCTCGTCATAATGCTTGAGCAATACGATGCGCTGATACGGTTGACCGTTTTCATCAACCGTCGCGACAACCATGGCGGTGGGGTCTGCCAGTTTCGCTTCGCAGGCCTGTTTCAGCCAGCGTTCGAAAAGCACAAGGGGTTCAGCGGGAAGATCCTGGCGACGCAGGCCGCCTTTGGTGTATTCACGGCGCAGATGCGCAATTTGCTGCAGTTCGTCGTTATCTGACATGGCGTTAGCTGACATTGAGAGTGGGAGGCGCTATTGTGCGCCGCCCCTGTAAAAATCTCAACGCTTCGGATTTTCGAGCTGGCAATTGTTCAGCACAATGCGGTCACGTTTGTAGACCGTTGCGCTGTCACCTTTCGACCAGAACACGTAAATCCCGTCGGTATAACGCGCCCCGGAAGCCGACATCCCCTGTTTCAGGGTCAGCAGTTTGTTGTCATAGACAAAACTGGCTTCCTGACGCGGATTATTCAGCTTAACGGTCAGCGGCTTTTCATCGCAGCGATATTCCAGCGTATCAGTCTGCATGCGCTCAAGGAGCTGGTTATAGACGCTGCATCCTGACAGCAATAAAGGCGCGGCAATAAGAAGAAGTTTTTTCATGGGCGTATTCCGAAGACTTTCCTGGTCCTGGAGGGCATCGCTGCCCTCCTGTTTCGTTCCATTCTAACGACGACACGCCACGATGAATTTCAGTTAACTCTGATTATGACGCGGATTTGCCGGGAAAATCGCCCCGAGGACGCTCGCCTCCCGCGCGCCGGTGACAGAAGGTAAATTACCGGGCAAACCGGCAACGGTACGCCAGGCAAGCCAGGCGAAAGCCAGCGCTTCCATATCATCACCGCTGATCCCGGCTTCATCCGTTGTGGTGACTTCAGTACCCGGCAGTAGCCCCGCCAGACGCGCCATCACCAGCGGATTCCGGCTCCCTCCGCCACAGACCAGCAGGCGTTCGCACCCTCCGCTGAGGAGAACCTGTTCGGATATCGACACTGCGGTCAATTCGGTGAGCGTGGCCTGAACATCCTGTGGTGCCAGCGCAGGGAACTGCGCCAGCTGGCGTTCAAGCCAGCCGTAGTTGAAATACTCGCGCCCCGTACTCTTCGGCGCAGGCAGCGCAAACCAGGGATCGCTTAGCATGGACTGCAGCAGCGGTAGAATGACTTTGCCTTCGCTGGCCCACTCCGCGTCTTTATCATAGGGCTTTCCGCACTGACGCCAGATCCAGGCATCCATTAACATATTGCCCGGCCCCGTATCGTACCCGCGCACGGGCTGACCGGGGATCAACATCGACAGGTTTGCAATCCCGCCGATATTAAGCACCATACGGCGCTCAACCGGATGTGCCAGCAACGCGTGATGGAACGCTGGCACCAGCGGCGCACCCTGCCCGCCCAGCGCAATATCGCGGCGACGAAAATCCCCCACCACGGTGACACCTGTTTTTGCCACAATCTGATTATTATCACCGATTTGCAACGTATGCGGCGCGTCGCCGGTGGGTTCATGCCAGACGGTCTGACCGTGACAACCAATGGCGACCACATCATGCGGTTGCAGATTCTCTTTGCGCATCAGGCCTAAAACAGCCTCTGCAAACAGCGCCCCCAGCCGCACATCGAGCTGTCCCAGCTGCGAAAGCGTCAGTTGTTGACCCTGGCAAATGCTCAAAATGTCTTCTTTGAGCGAAACGGGAATAGGCCAGGTCAGACTCGCCTGCTGCGCCACCATGTTTTCATCAATGGCGGCCAGGACGACATCGACACCGTCAAGACTGGTTCCAGACATCACACCGATATAGCGACCCGATTTCATGCGCTTTCCTTACGTTGAGTGGGCTAAGGATATCCACTCCACCATAAACAGCGGTGCTTTGCTATGCGGAGATAATATTTTTTAACAATGTCAGACAGGTGGCACGCGGGAAGTCCGTTTATCTTCCGTTAAGCCAAATTCAAGTACAATTTTCTGATAGTTAGTGCAAAGATATGAAGTATGGCCCGTAATGCCATATAATTTAGCCATAATGGATGCCCGAACCGGGCGTTTTGGGTGAACAGGAGATTCAAATGATTTTACGTGTACTGGGCGTTTCGCTGATTGGTTTAACACTCGCTGGTTGTGTGAATGACAGTTCACTTTCTGGCGACGTCTATAGCGCTTCTGAGGCTAAACAAGTTCAGAACGTGACTTACGGTACCATTGTTAATGCGCGTCCTGTTCAAATTCAGGGTGGCGATGAAAACAACGTAATGGGTGCTATCGGCGGTGCGGTTCTGGGCGGCTTCCTCGGTAACACCGTAGGCGGTGGTACGGGCCGATCGCTGGCGACAGCAGCAGGTGCCGTTGCCGGTGGTGTCGCAGGCCAGGGCGTTCAGGGTGCAATGAACAAAACCCAGGGCGTGGAGCTGGAAATCCGCAAAGATGACGGTAGCACCATTATGGTCGTTCAGAAACAAGGCAACACCCGCTTCTCCGCTGGCCAGCGTGTTGTTCTGGCGAGCAATGGCCGTCAGGTGACGGTTTCCCCGCGTTAATCTGATAACGGATGTGGCTCTCGGGCCACATCCGTTTACAAAACACATCATTTTAATGAATATATTTACAATATATATTTATTGCACTTATTATTAATGTTATCTGATATTGTTTCTGCGCAAAGTATTTATTGAATTAATAGTTTAGACTCGTCGCAATTACCTCTTTTAATTCATTATAACTTTGTTAAAAATTATATGCTTGCGATGAGTCGTTTTGTAAAAGGTCGTTATATCTCGTTCTGTCTCGGTTGCATTGTTGTCATCGGGATATTACAAACGTTATTTATCAAACTGGTGGAATGGATCCCTTCCTTTTCACCGTTTCTGTTCCCGACGCTCACCATTTTCTTGCTTGTATTTCACCTGTTTATTGCCTGTTTTATGCTAATGAAATACTGGTGTGACAGGAAACGGTTGTATCTGGTAGCGATCGCCTTCGCCTTTGCCGGTTCGGCATTGTTGATGATTGGCACGCTTTCGAGTTTCCCGGCCTGGCTGGATCTCTATCAATTCAATGTCGTCAACTATAACGATGCGATGATTTACTACATGTTCCGCCATCTGTTAATGGCGATACTGATCATCGTCTCGGCATTACTCTACACCACGCGGAGTCGGCCACTGTCACGGCTGGCGCATGTTTCAATTATTAGCGGGTTATTTGTCTTTACCTTTTGTGCCGTGTTTCTGGCCTGGGTCTATTCAAGTCATTCAGATTTGTTATCAATTGACCTGGTGGATAATGAAACCCGCCAGTTTATGGTTCTCTGGAGCCAGTGCATTAATATTTCATTAATTGTCCTGTGGATAGTGACATTAGCAACGCTGATGTTTATTACGCGCGTACGCAATCTTTTCTGGGTCGGAGGGAATTTCCTTTGCGTCTGTTATGTGGTCACGCTATCAATGCTGTTAGTGGGTGGGCATGCCGAAGATATCTCCTGGTATCGCGCCCGTTTATTTGAAACTGTCGCGACGCTGCTTATTATTTTTGTCCTGCTTTACGATGTTTTCAATTTGTATCGTGAATCACATTTAAAGTATCAGCAGTCTTATCAGAACTCGATTCGCGATCCGCTGACGCGTCTTTATAACCGCAGTTATTTTTATGATTCATTAAATCAGGCGCTGGCAATCGCCAAAGCCAACCGTCCGGTTTCGGTGATTGTCAGCGATCTCGATCGCTTCAAACGCATTAACGACAACTACGGGCACTTGCAGGGCGACAAAGTGCTGCAGTTTGTCTCTAACCTGCTGATGGATTCCGTGCGACCGCAAGATATCGCGGCACGTATCGGCGGCGAGGAGTTTGTCCTGATGCTGGAAAATACCTCTTCAGAAGAAGCACGCCAGGTCGCTGAACGCATCCGTATAAAGTTAAGCAGCTTTGATAAAGCCAGCAGTGAGGGGCAACTGCCCGAGCCGATTACGATCAGTATGGGCGTCTTCACGGCAATATCGCCGGACATAACCGCCGAGAAGTGTGTAGAAAGTGCGGATAAGGCGATGTACGAGGCCAAAGAGACTGGCCGAAACCGCGTGGTGATTTTCCAGTAAAAAGAGAAAGGCCTTGCTCATGCAAGGCCTTTTTTTACTTCTCAGTCGCGTGACTGCAACTCATGAATGTTTTGCTCAAGGCGTCCAATAAGACTGATGAGCATTTCCAGTTCTTCAGGTGATACCCCGGACAGGATTTCACCTCGCGTTTTACTGATAACGGCTTCCATCTCAGTAATGATAGGCGCCGCTTTTTCCGTCAGTTTAATCCGCTTCGCGCGACGATCGCTGGCACAGGTTTGCCGGGAGATGAGTCCTTTCTCTTCCAGTTGATCGAGCGTGCGCACCAGTGACGGTTGCTCAATACCGATCGCTTTTGCCAGTTGAATTTGCGACTGCTCGGGCGGTAGCTGATGAATGTTATGCAGCGTGACCCAATGCGTCTGTGTCAATTCCAGAGGTTTCAGGCGATGGTCAATCAGAGCACGCCAGACGCGTACCAACCTTGCCAGATCAGAACCTAATGGCGATTCCAATTTCATCTCCTTATAATTAGCTTGCTAAGTTATTATACTGATTTTAGAATAGTGTGCAGTATTTGTATTGCCAAAACAAATGCATTACTGCATTCAACATTAATAAAAGTATGATTTACACTGAATACTCATGTTACATCATTAAGACAGCCCATCGTGGCACTCAGTTCACTGCAAAGGACCACTGCTCGTGACGTTCTCGTTAAACTCCACGGGGTTACCCCTCCAGGACCTGATCTTTGGTGCATCAGTCTATTTTCCTCCCCTGTTTAAAGCCGTACTGGTGGGCTTTGCTATCTGGCTTGTCGCACACCGGCTCCTGCGAGACTGGATGTATTCCGGCGAGATCTGGCACCCCATGCTGATGGATCTCTCCCTGTTTGCCCTCTCCGTATGCCTGGGCCTTGCTGTGTTGACCGTGTGGTGAATATGTCTCTGAAAACGCTGAAATACTTTTCCACTCTTCTTGTTCTGGCGCTGGCGCTGGTTGCCGGTTGGTGGATGTGGAACTACTACATGCAGTCCCCCTGGACACGCGACGGTAAAATTCGCGCAGAGCAGGTCAGCATCACACCGCAGGTGTCTGGAAGCATCACGACACTTCTTGTTAAGGATAACCAGTTCGTCAAAAAGGGAGACGTTTTATTCCGTATTGATGATACGCCCTTTCATATCGCCATCCTCAACGCCCAGGCACAGCTAGCGAAAGCGCAGTCCGATCTCGCGAAAGCCAATAACGAAGCGACCCGCCGTCGGCATTTGTCGCAAAACTATATCTCTGCCGAAGATTTAGACACTGCCAATATAAACGTTAAGGCTATGCAAGCCAGCGTTAACGTGGCGGAAGCTACGCTCAAACAGGCGCAGTGGGCGTTAACGCAAACGGTGGTGGAAGCACCGGTCGATGGCTGGGTGACAAACCTCTCTGCCCGCGTGGGGAACTATGCCACTACCGGTCAACCCGTTTTTGCCTTAGTCGACAGCCACTCTTTTTATGTCGTGGGCTATTTTGAAGAGACCAAGCTTCGCCATATTCAGGAAGGTGCGCCTGCAACTATCACACTCTACAGCGGCTCGAACAGGTTACAGGGTCACGTTTCCAGCATTGGCCGCGCCATTTACGATCAAAGCGTTGAGACGGATTCCGGCCTGGTACCCGATATTAAACCTAACGTTCCGTGGGTTCGTCTGGCACAGCGCGTTCCGGTTCGCGTAGAGTTTGATAACCTGCCCCAGAATCTCACGCTGGTTTCAGGCACGACCTGTACTGTTTCTATCGGAACGCGCAGATGAACCTGCGGGTGCTCTCCTGGCAAAACCTTCCGTGGGTAAAAGCATCGCGCCCTCAGTGGCGTTACGCGCTTCGAAACGGCATTGCCATGTGCCTTGCACTGACCGTCGCCTATTACCTGAATCTGGATGAACCCTATTGGGCGATGACCTCTGCGGCGGTGGTAAGCTTTCCGACCGTCGGTGGGGTCATCAGCAAAAGTCTGGGGCGCGTGGCCGGGAGCCTGCTGGGAGCCACCGCAGCGTTAATCATTGCGGGGCATACGCTAAACGATCCGTGGCTCTTTTTACTGAGCATGGCGGCCTGGCTGGGGTTTTGTACCTGGGCCTGCGCCCATTTTACCAATAACGTCGCCTACGCATTTCAGCTGGCGGGTTATACCGCCGCCATTATTGCCTTTCCCGTCGTGAATGTACTCGACACCACCGAGCTATGGGACATCGCCCAGGCGCGCGTCTGTGAAGTGATTGTCGGCATTCTTAGCGGTGGGTTTATGATGATGATCCTGCCCAGTACCTCCGACGGGACAGCGCTTATCACCGCCCTGAAGACCATGCATGCCCGCTTACTGGAGCATGCAAGCCTTCTCTGGCAGCCAGATACCAACGATGAAATCCGTCTGGCCCACGAAAAGGTCATCGGGCAGATCCTGACCATGAATCTTCTGCGCATTCAGGCCTTCTGGAGCCACTATCGCTTTCGTCGGCAGAACAAACTCCTCAACTATTTGCTGCATCAGCAGTTGCGGATGACCAGCGCTATCTCCAGCCTGCGTCGAATGCTGCTCAACTGGCCCGCGCCGCCCGCCAACACGCGCGCCGTCATTGATACCTTACTAGCTGCCCTCGCCCGCCCGGATACGGACATCTACACCGTGGCAAGGATCATCGCCCCGCTCGCTCCCGTCGATGAATACGATTACCGCCACCGCGCGTTCTGGCAGCGCCTGAACTATTTTTGTCGGCTGTATCTGCGAAGCAGTCGCTGGATCAACGCGGTCGAAAATGCCACTCCAATAACGGAATTCACCGTCCCCAGCAGCCCGGCGCTGGCACGCCACACCGACTATATGGAAGCGCTGTGGAGCGGTTTTCGCACCTTTTGCGCCCTTACCCTCGTTGGCGCGTGGAGCATCACCACGCAGTGGGAATCCGGCTCTGCGGCCTTAACGCTTGCCGCCATCAGCTGCGTGCTCTATTCCGTTGCCGCGTCACCGTTTAACTCGCTTACGCTACTGTTACGCACGCTGCTGTTGCTGTCGCTGTTCAGTTTTGTGGTGAAGTTTGGATTGATGGTTCAGATAAGCGACCTGTGGCAGTTCCTGCTGTTCCTGTTCCCGCTGTTAACCACCATGCAGCTGCTGAAGCTGCAAATGCCCAGGTTGGCCGGTCTTTGGGGGCAGCTGATTGTCTTTATGGGGTCGTTTATCTCTGTGACGAATCCACCGGTGTATGATTACGCCGACTTTCTCAATGACAATCTGGCGAAGATCCTCGGCGTGGGTCTGGCGTGGCTGGCGTTCGCCGTACTGCGGCCAGGTTCTGATGCGCGTAAAAGCCGCAGACATATCCGTGAACTAAGACGGGGCTTTGTCGACCAGCTTAGCCGTAAACCGCATCTGCGTGAAAGCGAGTATGAATCGCTGGTTTATCACCATGTCAGCCAGCTCAATAATAGCCAGGACTCTCTTTCCCGCCGCTGGCTGTTACGCTGGGGCGTGGTACTGCTGAACTGTTCACACGTCGTCTGGCAGCTTCGTGCGTGGGAAACGCGTTCCGACCCGCTGTCGCAGGTGCGCGATGTCTGCCTCTCCCTGCTACGCGATGTAATGAGCGAGCGCGGCGTCCAGCAGCGGCCGCTGGAAACCACGCTGGCTGAACTGCAGCGGATCTGCGATACCCTTGCGCGGCATCATCTGCCCGCGGCTCGTGATTTGGCCTCGATAATCTGGCGCCTGCACTGCTCGCTGTCGCAGCTGGAACAGGCACCGCCACCGGGAACGATTGGGGATCAGATCACGCCACAGGCATAGCGTGCTCCGCCACCCCCGAGGGGTTTAGGCTGATCGGACATGTTATCGCCGCCGACATGGATCATCAGCGCTTTCCCTTTCACCTCGTCCAGCTTTTTCAGACGAGGTGCCACCACCGGATCCGTCGCTTTACCGTCATTGTTCACCACCAGCACAGGCAAATCGCCTAAATGTCCCATTCCCTCCGGGCCTTCATGCTTGCCGGAATGCTGCGGATCGAGGTGCCCCCCTGCTGCTTCCGCCGCCGACGGTTTGCCTTCTTTTAACGCGGGCTGACAGCTGCCTTTTGCATGGACATGGAAACCATGTTCACCGGGAGGAAGTGCTTTGAGGTTGGGGGCGAACTCCAGCCCTTTATCGGTCTCCGTGATCTTCACCGTACCGATGGACTGACCTACCCCCTGTGAGGTGACGAGATTCATTTCTACTTCGTCGCTGGCTGCCTGCGCCCCTGCGCAAACAACCAGCGTGACCAATGCCAGAGCAAAACGCTTCATATGACCTCCGCTGGTTATTTTTTGCCCCTTAAGTGTATACCAGAGGCAAAGATTTCACCGAAAAGTCACCTTATGGCGGTTTATGGCACGTCGTAACCCAGCGCGGCCTTGCGGATGCGGAACCACTGCTGACGGCTCATCTGCAGCTCTTCGGCCGCCAATGCGGACCGCACACGCTCAATTTTACCCGAACCGATAATCGGCAGTGGTTTAGACGGCAGACGCAGGATCCACGCATAGACCACCTGCTCAATGCTTTCGGCATTCAGTTCGCGGGCAACGGTTTCCAGCTCGTCACGCAGGGGCTGGAATTCATCGTCATTGAACAAACGACCGCCGCCGAGGCACGACCACGCCATAGGACGGATGCGCAGCTGCTGCAGCTGATCGAGCGTACCATCCAGCAGCAGCGGCTGGTGTACTGGAGAAATCTCGACCTGATTAGTGGCCAGGGTAAACGGCAGACGCGATTGCAGGAGCGCAAACTGCGCCGGGGTGAAGTTAGACACGCCAAAGTGTCGGACTTTGCCACTCTGGTGCAGATTCAGAAACGCTTCCGCCACCTCATCGGCATCCATCAACGGGTCCGGACGATGGATCAGCAGCAGATCGATATGATCGGTTGCCAGATTCACCAGAGATTGCTCGGCACTCTTAATAATGTGTGCGCTGTCGGTAATGTAGTGGCCGAGCGCGTTTTCAGGTTTCGCGGTGGTGGCGATCCCGCACTTGGTGACGATCTCCATCCGCTGACGCAGGGCTGGCACCAGCTTTAGCGCCTCACCGAAGGCGGATTCACACTGATAGCCGCCATAGATGTCGGCATGATCGACGGTGGTGATGCCTAAATCGAGATGCTCTTCAATGAAGCTTGCCAGCTGAAGCGGGGACATATTCCAGTCCATCAAACGCCAGTAGCCCATGACAAAACGGGAGAATTCCGGGCCCTGCGGGGCAAGGGTAATACGCTGAACCATAACATTTTCCTCAAGAACGTGATGTCATGAGTATACGCAATTACCGTGTTAAAACAGTGAAGGTTGCTGTGGTTCTTCGGTTTCCCCCGCTTTGTTTGCGCGAATTTTGCGCAGCAGACGCTGTCGGCAGAGGCGAAGCACGTCCTGCTTTTGTGTATCGCTAAAGTTTTGCCAGTTAAACCGCTCGTCACGGGTACGCATACACCCACGGCAATAGCCGCGTTCATCAACCTGACAAATCCCCCGGCACGGGCTCTGGATGGGGAAAAATTCCAGTTGCTCTGCCACACTCACCTCCACAAACCGACCATCACTTACAGTGAAGACGTTATGCGCCTACTGTGCAAGAGATTTACCACCGTTTTGTGGCATTAAGGTTTCACTAATCTTCCCTCTCTATACTCGCCGCATCACTATAAAGAATGGTTTGCTTATGATGTGGTTTGCAAAAAAGTTACACTGTAACGATATTAAATTCACTCTGGGTTGTGCGCTTTTCTTCACTGCGCTAAATGCACTTTTTATTCAGCGCAGCTGGGCCATTATCGCCCCTGCACATCTGCACGATATCCTCTTCGCCGCTTCCGTACCGCTGGTGCTTTTTTGCGGCTGGGTAATTGTCTTTAGCCTGCTTAATATTCCCTTTATTCGTAAGCCGCTGCTGATTGTCCTGACCATGGGATGTGCTGCCGCGACCTACTTTATGTACACCTACGGCGCGGTTATCGATCAGAACATGATTGTGAACGTGTTTGAAACCAATTCCCAGGAAGCCACGGCACTGCTCACGCCGCAGATGATCCTGTGGATTGCCGTTGCTGGTATTGTCCCTTCCGTCATACTCGCACTGACGCGGATCCGTACCGGGAAATGGTGGTATGCCCTCCTGATGCGCTTTGCAGCAATGCTGGGGGCACTTTTGGTCATTATTCTGGTAGCTGCCGTCTTTTATAAAGATTACGCCTCGCTGTTTCGGAATAATAAAAGCATTGTCAAAATGGTCACGCCGGCGAACTACGTCAGCGCCGTCGTGAAATACAGCAAAATGCGCTGGTTTGCGGGCGACCAAACGCTGGTACGCATCGGTGAAGATGCCCATAAAGGCCCACTGATTGCCGGGCAGCAGAAAAAAACCGTGTTGGTTCTGGTCGTCGGTGAAGCCTCACGCGCGGCAAACTACTCGCTCAACGGTTACGGGCGCGAAACTAACCCGGAACTGAAAAAGCAAGACGTCATTAACTTCCCGCAGGCCTCGTCCTGCGGTACCGAAACCGCCGTTTCTGTCCCTTGTATGTTCTCCGGCATGACCCGGAAAAAATACGATGCCGACCTCGCGCGTCACCAGGAAGGTCTGCTCGACGTGCTTAACCATGCAGGTGTCAACCTACTGTGGCGCGATAATGACGGCGGCTGTAAAGGTGCCTGCGATCGTGTGCCGCACACAGACATGACGCAGTGGAAACTGGATCAATTCTGCAAAGACAAAACCTGTATTGATGATGTGAATCTCTATCGTCTGGATAATGTGCTGGACGGTCTGAAGCAAGACACGGTATTGGTTATCCATCTGATGGGCAGTCACGGTCCGGCGTATAGCAAACGCTATCCGGACAGTTTCCGAAAATTTACGCCAACCTGTGATACCAACGAAATTCAGGACTGCGATCATCAGGCGCTGATGAACACCTATGACAACACCATCCTCTATACCGACAGTGTGGTCAGTAAAACGATTGACGCCTTAAAAGCCCGTCAGGCCAACATGAATACGGCGCTGATTTATCTTTCCGATCACGGTGAATCACTGGGTGAAAGCGGGATTTATCTGCACGGTACGCCCTACATGCTGGCGCCAGAGCAGCAAACGCATATTCCCTTTATGTTCTGGCTCTCCCCTGACTACGCGAAAAATTATGGCGTCAACGAGCAGTGTTTGCGTGACCATGCAGCAAAAGATGCGGTATCGCAGGACAATTTGTTCGCCACCGTACTGGGTATGATGGACGTGAAATCAACGGTTTATCAGCAACAGATGGATATTTTGTCGCCATGTCGTCGCTGAGCAGGCTTGCATTAGACCGAACGGTCTATTAGAGTGCCCCCATGAGCAGACACACTGAACACGATACACGCGAACATTTACTGGCAACCGGCGAGCGTCTTTGCATGCACCGCGGGTTTACCGGTATGGGGTTGAGTGAGTTACTGAAAACCGCTGAGGTGCCGAAGGGGTCGTTTTATCACTACTTCCGTTCCAAAGAAGCCTTCGGCGTGGCCATGCTGGAGCGGCACTACGCCAGCTACCATCAGCGCCTTGCCACCCACTTCGCCAGCGGTGCAGGTAACTACCGGGATCGTGTTCTGAACTACTATCAGGAAACGCTGACGCAGTTCTGTCAGCAGGGCATCATCAGCGGTTGCCTGACGGTAAAACTCTCTGCGGAAGTGTGCGATCTCTCCGAAGATATGCGCGCGGCGATGGATAAAGGTGCCAGCGGGGTTATCGCCCTGCTCGCGCAGGCGCTGGCGAAGGGGCGTGATGAAAACACGCTCTCCTTCCCCGGTGACCCGCTAACACAGGCTCAGGTTTTATACTCCCTCTGGTTAGGAGCCAACCTGCAGGCCAAGATTTCTCGCAGTGCCGTGCCGCTCGAAAGCGCGCTGGCACATGTAAAAAGCAGTATTACTGCGCCTGGCGCTTAGCAGGCGTTTTTATTTACGTTATTACTAGTCGACTGGTCTACTCAGGAGTCGTTATGTCCGCTGAAAAGTTATTTACCCCACTGAAAGTGGGCGCCGTTACCGCGCCAAACCGTGTGTTTATGGCCCCGCTGACCCGTCTTCGCAGCATCGAGCCGGGTGACATCCCAACGCCTCTGATGGGTGAATATTACCGTCAGCGCGCAAGCTCAGGCCTTATCATCTCAGAAGCCACGCAGATTTCAGCCCAGGCGAAAGGCTATGCCGGTGCGCCCGGTCTGCACAGCCCGGAACAGATTGCCGCGTGGAAGAAAATCACCGCAGGCGTGCACGCAGAAGATGGCCGCATTGCGGTTCAGCTGTGGCACACCGGCCGTATCTCGCACAGCAGCATCCAGCCTGGCGGTCAGGCTCCGGTGTCCGCTTCTGCCCTGAGCGCAAATACCCGAACGTCCCTGCGCGATGAAAACGGCAATGCGATCCGTGTCGATACCTCCATGCCCCGCGCGCTGGAGCTGAACGAGATCCCTGGCATCGTGAACGATTTCCGTCAGGCCGTGGCGAACGCCCGTGAAGCCGGTTTCGACCTGGTTGAGCTGCACTCTGCACACGGTTACCTGCTGCACCAGTTCCTGTCACCGTCTTCTAACCACCGCACGGACCAGTACGGCGGCAGCGTCGAAAACCGCGCGCGTCTGGTCCTGGAAGTGGTGGATGCGGTGTGTAAAGAGTGGAGCGCAGACCGTATTGGTATTCGCGTCTCTCCAATTGGTTCTTTCCAGAACGTCGACAACGGCCCGAACGAAGAAGCGGACGCGCTGTATCTGATTGAAGAGCTGGCGAAACGCGGTATTGCTTATCTGCACATGTCCGAGCCGGACTGGGCAGGCGGCCAGCCCTACACAGAAGCATTCCGCCAGAAAGTACGCGAGCGCTTCCATGGCGTGATCATCGGTGCGGGTGCCTATACCCCAGAAAAAGCGGAAGATCTGATCGGCAAAGGCCTGATCGACGCCGTCGCGTTTGGCCGTGACTTTATTGCGAACCCGGATCTGGTTGCCCGTCTGCAGAAGAAAGCGGAGCTGAACCCACAGCGCCCTGAAAGCTTCTACGGCGGCGGCGCGGAAGGCTATACCGACTACCCTTCGCTGTAATCCCCCATTGTGCATTGATAGCGGCGACATTTCGCCGCTATACTAAAACATCGTTTCTGTTCAAAAAGATACTCCATTCTATTGGTTAATGAGGAAATTATGCGCCTACTTCACACCATGCTGCGCGTTGGCGACCTGCAACGTTCCATCAATTTCTACACTAACGTTCTGGGCATGACGCTGCTGCGCACCAGCGAAAACCCTGAATACAAATACTCGCTGGCATTCGTGGGTTACGGCCCGGAAACCGATGAAGCCGTCATCGAGCTGACCTATAACTGGGGCGTAGACAGCTATGAGCTGGGCACCGCATACGGTCATATCGCGCTGGAAGTGGACAACGCAGCGGAAGCCTGCGAGCGCATCCGCAGCAACGGCGGCAACGTTACGCGTGAAGCGGGCCCGGTAAAAGGCGGCACCACCGTGATTGCGTTTGTTGAAGATCCCGACGGTTATAAAATCGAACTGATCGAAGCCAAAGACGCTGGCCGCGGTCTGGGCAACTGATCCCGCAGGGCGCACTATGCGCCCGTAGTTTTACTGCATCCCCTCTCAAAATTTGCCATAATGCGCACTGCTTTTTTCCCCTTGTAAGAGACCCTGATGTCCGATAACGCTCAATTTACCGGTCTGTGCGACCGTTTTCGTGGTTTTTATCCCGTTGTCATTGATGTAGAAACAGCCGGATTTAACGCTAAAACCGATGCGCTGCTTGAAATTGCCGCCATCACGCTGAAGATGGATGAACAGGGCTGGCTTACACCGGACACCACGCTGCATTTCCATGTTGAACCTTTCGAAGGGGCAAACCTGCAGCCAGAGGCGCTGGCCTTTAACGGTATCGATCCGAAAAACCCGTTACGTGGCGCGGTCAGCGAATATGACGCGCTGCACGCCATTTTTAAAATGGTGCGCAAAGGCATGAAAGAGAATGACTGTAGCCGCGCCATTATGGTGGCCCACAACGCAACGTTCGACCACAGCTTTACGATGGCCGCCGCAGAGCGCGCCTCGCTGAAACGCAACCCGTTCCATCCGTTTGTGACCTTTGACACCGCAGCGCTAAGCGGTCTGGCGCTGGGACAAACGGTGCTGTCCAAAGCCTGCATCACGGCAGGAATTGAGTTTGACGGCACCCAGGCGCACTCGGCGCTCTACGATACAGAGCGTACGGCAGAACTGTTCTGTGAAATTGTGAACCGCTGGAAACGTCTGGGCGGCTGGCCGCTGCCGATGGATGATGAGGCCGATCGCCAATCGTAGGCCGGGTAAGCGCAGCGCCACCCGGCAAAAAAAAAGCGACCACACTAAGCGGGTCGCTTTTTTATTCCCGCAGAAACTTACTCTGCGTCGGGTTCTTCCGTTTTGTACTTCGCCGCCGTCTCTTTGATCAGCTGCTGCAGTTCGCCACGCTGATACATTTCAATCAGGATGTCGCAACCGCCCACCAGCTCACCGTCAACCCACAGCTGTGGGAAAGTCGGCCAGTTTGCGTATTTTGGCAGCTCAGCGCGGATGTCCGGGTTCTGCAGGATATCAACGTAAGCAAAACGCTCACCACAGGCAGATAACGCCTGAACCGCTTGCGCGGAGAAACCGCAGCTTGGCAGCTTCGGAGAACCTTTCATGTACAGGAGAATCGGGTTTTCAGCGATTTGTTGCTGAATTTTTTCAATAGTGGTGCTCATGTCTTGCTTCCTTTAACTTCTGTTACGGCATTAGTCTGACATTGTAGCGGTTCAGACAGACATCGGAAAATAACATTTTTGTCACGTCTTACTATTTTAACGGCTAATGCTAAAAGATGCATTGCAAATGACGTTTATCCCTGTTTGCCGTACGGTTTTGCTTAGGGAGTGAACAATAGTGCGACAGAACGATGAATTTTTTTGCACTTGCTAACGAAACATGATTTTAGAATGAAAAATGCTATTAACTTCTCGGGTTTTTATGGATTAGAATCGACAGGCTTTGTAAATCATACGCGGGTATTATTGATGGCCTGCATTAATCAGGGGACTGCCCAGTGGCGCGGATAAATAAAATCTCGATCACGCTCTGTGCTTTACTGTTTACATCACTCACTTTCACGCCAGCGGCGAACGCCTCTGAACAGGCGCGGCATTCTGCTGTACAAAAATCGCATCTGGTTAAGTCCACAGAACGTAAGAAAAAAACCACCAGCAAGACCGTAAAGAAAAAAACACCCACATCGACCAAAAAGACCGCCTCCAGCAAGACGAAAACATCCCCAACCCACACCGCACATTCCAGCCGACGTAAAGCCTCGCAAACGGCCGCCAACCTCGTGACAGAAAAATGCACTACGCGTAAAGGTCACAAAGCGAAGTGCACGAAAGTCACGAAATTAGCCGAAGTGCATAAAGTCCGTATGCAGAAAGCGCAAAAAACGGCGATGAATAAATTAATGGGGCAAATAGGTAAACCGTATCACTGGGGTGGCACTTCTCCGCGAACGGGTTTCGATTGCAGTGGCCTGGTGTATTACGCTTATAAAGACCTGGTGAAGTTCCGTATTCCGCGTACCGCCAATGAAATGTACCACCTGCGCGACGCCGCACCGGTCAATCGTGGTGAGCTGGAGAACGGTGACCTGGTGTTCTTCCGTACCCAGGGTCGCGGCACGGCTGACCATGTCGGGGTCTATGTCGGCAACGGAAAATTCATTCAGTCACCGCGTAGCGGCCAGGACATCCAGATTACCTCACTCAGTGAAGACTACTGGGTGCGTCATTACGTTGGCGCACGCCGTGTGATGACGCCAAAAACCATTCGCTAACCCCTGCCCTGCCGCTCGCGTGGCAGGGTAAGTTCCTCTTTTGCATACTCTTTCAATTTGCTATCCTTTCCCTGTTGTCTGTAGGGTTATTGACAACGTACAAATAAAATAAGGAGAGAAGCAATGTCGTTCGAATTACCTGCACTACCGTATGCAAAAGACGCCCTGGCACCACACATTTCTGCGGAAACGCTGGAGTACCATTACGGCAAACATCATCAAACCTATGTCACCAATCTGAACAACCTCATTAAAGGTACCGATTTCGAAGGCAAAACGCTGGAAGAGATCGTCCGTAGCTCAGAGGGTGGCGTGTTTAACAACGCGGCTCAGGTGTGGAACCACACCTTCTACTGGCACTGCCTGGCGCCAAATGCCGGTGGTGAACCTGACGGTGAACTGGCGAGCGCCATTAACGCCGCTTTTGGCAGCTTCGCGGACTTCAAAGCGAAGTTTACCGATGCGGCCATCAAAAACTTCGGTTCCGGCTGGACGTGGCTGGTCAAAGAAGCGGATGGCAAGCTGGCTATCGTTTCCACCTCTAATGCGGGCACCCCGCTGACCACCAGCGCTAAACCGCTGATGACCGTGGACGTATGGGAACACGCTTACTACATTGATTACCGGAACGCGCGTCCTAACTATCTGGAGCACTTCTGGGCACTGGCTAACTGGGACTTTGTGGCGAAGAACTTCGCCGCGTAAGAGACACGCAGAAGGGTTCGCCCTTCTGCGTTTTTGTTTATTCCGCCGCGCAGGCAGCTTCTGGCTGTTTACGACCGGACATCAGCACTAACAGCAGGCCGAGTGCGGCAATAATTGCCCCCATCACCGGCACAAAACTGTATCCCAGCCCACCGGAAATCACCGCCCCGCCCGCTGCAGCCCCCAGCGCATTACCCAGGTTAAACGCACCGATATTCACGGAAGAAGAGAGACCTGGCGCTTCATGGGCGACACGCATCACCCGCATCTGAAGCGGTGGTACCACGGCAAAGGTGGCAGCACCCCACACGACCATTGCGATCGCTGCACCCCATTCGTTGCGTGCCAGCCACGGGATCGCAATCATGATGACAATCAGCAGGGTTAAAAAGCCTTTCAGCGTACCGCTCACGGAGCGATCGGCCAGTTTCCCGCCCAGATAGTTACCGATAGAGAAGCCCACGCCTATCAGCACCAGCATCGCGGTAATAAAGATCGGCGTCGCGTGGGTAATATCGTGCAGCACCGGTGAAATATAGGTGTAGAGGGTAAACATCGCACCGGCCCCCAGCACCGTGGTCAGCAGCGCGGAAAGCACCTGAGGACGCATCAGCACCGACAGCTCTTTGCGCACGTCAGGACGTTCCCCGGCGCTCCCCTTCGGTAAGGAGAAGAACAGCGCCACCATCGCCACCACGCCCAGCCCTGCTGTCGCCAGGAAAGACATTCGCCAGCCAATGACTTCACCCAGCCAGGTGGCCGCAGGCACACCGCCTATGTTGGCGATCGTCAACCCCATAAACATGGTCGCCACCGCGCTGGCCTGCTTGTGCTTCGGAACCACGCTTGCCGCAACAACCGAGCCCAGACCGAAAAATGCGCCGTGGTTCAGGCTGGTCAGAATACGCGACAGCATCAGAGTGGTGTAATCCGGCGCAATCGCGGAGAGCACGTTGCCCAGCGTAAAGATCGCCATCAAAAATATCAGCGCATTGCGACGCGCGCGGTGCGACAGCAGCAGCGTCATCAGCGGGGCCCCGACCATCACGCCGATGGCATAGGCGCTGATTAACATCCCGGCCGCAGGAATAGAGACGTCTACACCGCGTGCGATAACAGGCAGTAACCCCATCGGGGAGAATTCAGTGGTGCCAATCCCAAAGGCGCCAATCGCCAGGGCCAGCAGAGGAAAATTGATTTTCATGAGTCAACTCCGGATGCCGTGTCATCACACGACACAGAACTAAGAAGTCAAAAGCATGACATCAATCACAAAATTTGAGAAGTTAACATTTTGGCAAAAGATTTTTGCCGGAGAGGTAACAATAGGAAGCAAATGAAGAGGGAGAGGACTCTCCCCCCGCGTAAATCAGTGCAGCGCAGCCGTCAAACCACCGGCAACAATCAATGCCAGCACGATAAAGGTGGTCACCAGCGAAAACTTCAGATCGGAACTCATCAATTTTTCTCCTTTTAATCACCCCACGAAAAGTGAGCTTGCTCATTTTTACACAGTTTACGTCAAAAATCTTCCTGGATTTAAACTGATATCCACTTTAGCTCTTCCCCTTTTCATCAAGATAGGACAAAATTCCACGCTAAATTTATTAGCGTACCGGCCATTGACCCCCTCCTGACGTCCTGTGTCGTTTTCCCGGCGTGTCGCAACTCAAGATTGCGTAATAAGGGTGAGAGAAGGCAAACGTTTACCTTCAAGTTTTTCAGGAGTTTAGGATATGGTCTGGAGTGACATTGAATGGCAACAATAAAAGACGTAGCAAAACGCGCAAACGTTTCCACTACAACCGTATCACATGTAATTAACAAAACCCGCTTCGTCGCGGAAGAGACGCGCAACGCCGTCTGGGCGGCGATCAAGGAGTTACATTACTCCCCAAGTGCGGTTGCGCGCAGCCTGAAGGTGAATCACACCAAGTCGATTGGCTTGCTGGCGACCAGCAGTGAAGCGGCCTATTTTGCCGAAATCATCGAAGCCGTTGAGAAAAACTGCTTCCAGAAAGGCTATACGCTGATTCTGGGCAACGCGTGGAACAGCATTGAGAAGCAGCGCGCCTACCTGTCGATGATGGCGCAAAAGCGCGTCGATGGCCTGCTGGTAATGTGTTCCGAGTACCCAGAGTCCGTACTGTCCATGCTGGAAGAGTACCGCCACATCCCGATGGTGGTGATGGACTGGGGCGAAGCGCGCGCGGACTTCACCGATTCCGTTATCGATAATGCCTTTGAAGGCGGCTATATGGCCGGTCGTTATCTGATCGAACGCGGCCACCGCGAGATTGGCGTGATCCCGGGTCCGCTGGAGCGCAACACCGGTGCGGGCCGTCTGGCCGGGTTTATGAAGGCAATGGAAGAGGCACTCATCACCGTGCCGGAAAACTGGATCGTTCAAGGCGACTTTGAGCCGGAATCCGGTTACCGCGCAATGCAGCAGATTGTCTCCCAACCGCATCGCCCGACGGCTGTTTTCTGTGGTGGCGATATTATGGCGATGGGCGCACTCTGCGCCGCCGACGAGCTGGGCCTGCGGGTGCCGCAGGATATTTCCGTGATCGGGTATGACAACGTGCGTAACGCGCGCTTCTTCACCCCGGCGCTGACCACCATTCACCAGCCAAAAGACTCGCTGGGCGAAACGGCTTTCAACATGCTGATGGACAGGATCGTCAACAAGCGTGAAGAATCGCAATCGATTGAAGTTCACCCACGCCTCATCGAGCGCCGCTCCGTGGCGGACGGTCCGTTCCGCGACTATCGTCGTTAATCGCTTACGGAGCCAGTTATGCTGGCTCCCGTAGCCACTCCCGATTCAACGTTTCACTGTCTCCCAGATAATCCAGAAGCCAGGCCATCGCAGGCGACACGTCGTTTTGCTGCCAGGTCAGACAGCAGGCCGCATCCGGGAACGGATTTTCCAGCGTCAGCGCTGTCCACTCTCCGGTATCAATGCGCGGACGCGCGAAGTGAACGGGCACCATCGCCACGCACAGCCCCGCAGAAAGACAGGTTGCCGACGATTCCCAGTCAGGGGCCACCACGCGGCGCTGGTTGTCCAGGAGCCAGGTGATGCGCTTGGGCAGCGAGCGCGAGGTATCTTCCAGCACCAGCGATGGCCAGTTGCGCAGCGTGTCATCGCTGAGAGGGCCTTCCATTGCCGCCAGCGGATGATCGCGGGCGACAACGCAGGTCCAGCTCAGCATCCCCATATCGCGAAACGCATAGCGTCCCCCAACGGGGATCGCCTGCGTTGCCCCAATCGCCATCTCCACCCTGCCATCTGCCAGCGCATCCCAGACGCCGTTGAACACCTCCTGAGAGACCCGCAGTTCGACATCAGAAAAATGACGATAGAAATCCACGATCATTTGCCGGGTCCGTTCCGGCTTAACGATATTATCCACCGCGATGGAGAGATGGCCTCGCCAGCCGTTAGCGATCTGCTGACACTGCTCGCGGGTGATCTGCATTTTTTTGATGACAGAACGCCCTTCCTTCAAAAACCACGCCCCTGCAGGCGTTAATTCCACGTCGCGATGACGCCGCTCGAACAGCGGAACCGCCAGCCACTCTTCCAGCTGACGCACGGTGTAACTGATCGCCGAGGGTACGCGGTGTAACTCCTGCGCGGCACCGGTGAAACTGCCGTTACGGGCAACAGCATCCACCACTTCAAGAGAATAATCTGACCACATGTTCTGCCTGCAAAAAATTTGAATGCACTCAGCAAATATTAGCGTTTCACAAGCCGCTTTGCACTCCCTACACTCTGCGCAAACGTACACCTGCCTCCTCAGGAGAATAAAACAATGCAACCCAGGAAAGGATTTTTAGTCTGGCTCGGCGGCTTAAGCGTGCTGGGCTTTTTAGCGACCGACATGTATCTGCCCGCCTTTGCCGCGATGCAGGAAGATCTGCAAACCCCCGCAGCCGCTATCAGCGCCAGCCTGAGCCTGTTCCTCGCCGGTTTTGCCTTCGCACAGCTGCTCTGGGGACCGCTCTCCGACCGCTTTGGTCGTAAACCGGTGCTGCTGCTGGGTCTGGCTATTTTTGCCGTGGGCTGCCTGGGCATGCTGTGGGTACGCGACGCCACCTGGCTGCTGGTACTGCGATTCATTCAGGCCGTTGGCGTCTGTGCTGCAGCGGTCACCTGGCAGGCGCTGGTGACCGATTATTATCCGGCATCCCGCACTAACCGAATTTTCGCCACCATTATGCCGCTGGTCGGTCTCTCGCCTGCCCTCGCACCGTTGCTCGGAAGCTGGATCCTGGCCCATTTCGACTGGCAGGCGATCTTTGCGACGCTCTTTGCCATCACGCTGGTATTAATGCTGCCTGCGTTTTTCCTCAAGCCTGCACATAAAAAAGAGACACATCCTGACGCGAAGCCGATTACCTTTGCCTCGCTGCTGCGTTCAAAAGCCTATCGCGGCAACGTCCTGATTTACGCGGCCTGTTCCGCCAGTTTCTTCGCGTGGCTGACTGGCTCGCCATTCATTCTGCACGATATGGGATACAGCCCGGCGGCAATCGGCTTGAGTTATGTTCCACAGACCATCGCTTTCCTGGTCGGCGGCTACGGCTGTCGTGCAGCGTTGCAGAAGTGGGAAGGCCAGCAGATGTTGCCCTGGCTGCTGGTGCTGTTCGCGTTAAGCGTTTTCGGCACATGGGCCGTCGGCTTTATTCCGGGTACGGGCCTGACCGAAATTTTGATTCCGTTCTGCGTCATGGCAGTCGCTAACGGTGCTATTTACCCCATCGTGGTGGCGCAGGCGTTACGTCCGTTCCCACAGGCGACGGGACGCGCCGCCGCGCTGCAGAACACGTTACAGCTGGGTCTGTGCTTCCTGGCGAGTCTGGTGGTCTCTGCGTTGATTGCCACGCCGCTCCTGACCACCACCAGCGTGATGCTGGTGACCGTTGCGCTGGCTGCCCTTGGCTACCGTATGCAGTCTTCCGCTCAGCGCGAGCAGAATGCGCGTCAGAAGGTGGAAACATCGCACGCATAATCGCGCCAGAAATTATGTTAAGACATAGTGATTAGGTTGCTAAGAATTTTCTATTGAATCACCAAATTTTGAGGCCTATACTAAATTTGGTTCGATTAAATACGATAAATATTAAGTGTTAACGGGAGCCGGAGTGCTCCCGTTTTACCATGGAAGGCTTTTCGGCAAGGGTTATCTCCCTTCCTCTGTTCTACGTCGGATATTAGCCTCGCGGGCATTTACCGTGAGATTTCTCACAAACCCCAAAAAGCGTCTACGCTGTTTTAAGGTTCTGATCACAGCAAGGTGATGGAGAAGCTATGAGTTCATCGTGTATAGAAGAAGTCAGCGTTCCGGACGATAACTGGTCCCGGATCGTCAGTGAACTGTTGGGACGTGCGGGCATCACGATTAATGGGTCTTCCCCCGCCGATCCGCAGGTCAAACATCCCGATTTTTTTAAACGCGTCTTGCAGGAGGGATCGTTAGGCCTGGGCGAAAGCTATATGGACGGCTGGTGGGAGTGTGAACGTCTGGACATGTTTTTCTCCAGCGTATTGCGCGCCGGTCTTGAAAATCAGCTCCCTCGCCACTTCAAAGATACGCTGCGTATCGCCTCCGCTCGACTGTTCAATCTGCAAAGTAAAAAGCGGGCATGGATCGTCGGTAAAGAGCACTACGATCTCGGTAATGACCTGTTCAGCCGTATGCTTGATCCCTTAATGCAATATTCCTGCGGCTACTGGAAAAAGGCCACAACGCTTGAAGAGGCGCAGCAAGATAAACTGCGTCTAATCTGCGAGAAACTGCAGTTAAAACCGGGTATGCGCGTGCTGGATATCGGCTGCGGCTGGGGCGGTCTGGCGTATTTTATGGCGAAGCATTACGGTGCCAGCGTTGTGGGCGTGACGATTTCAGCTGAGCAACAAAAAATGGCGCAGGCACGCTGCCAGGAGCTGGATGTCGATATTCGGCTTCAGGACTACCGCGACCTGAACGAACAGTTCGACCGCATCGTTTCCGTTGGCATGTTCGAGCACGTGGGTCCGAAAAACTACAGAACCTATTTTGACGTTGCCGACCGAAACCTGAAGCCTGACGGTATTTTCCTGCTCCATACCATTGGTTCTAAGCGCACCGACAATAACGTCGACCCGTGGATCAATAAATACATCTTTCCGAATGGCTGTTTACCGTCCGTGCGCCAGATTGCTAACGCCAGCGAGCCCCACTTCATTGTGGAAGACTGGCATAACTTCGGCGCGGATTACGACACCACATTGATGGCATGGCACTCCCGTTTTCAGGAAGCCTGGCCTGAGATTGCAGACAACTATTCCGAACGGTTCAAACGCATGTTTAGCTATTACCTGAATGCCTGTGCGGGTGCGTTCCGTGCGCGGGATATTCAGCTCTGGCAGGTTGTTTTCAGTCGCGGCATTGAACACGGATTACGTGTCGCCCGCTAAAAAAATAACCCCGGATATCCGGGGTTATTTTTTATTCTTCCTCAACGGCTTTTATTATCGCCGCCTCTTTTGCCGCCAGGACGCGTTCAACGGTATCCACAACCGCCTGGGTTTGCGGATCGATTTCGATATTCACGCGATGCCCCAATTTTTTTGCGCCCAGCGTTGTGCGCTGCAGCGTTTCGGGAATTAAATGCACGCAAAAGCGCGTCGGCGTCACTTCTCCGACCGTGAGACTAATCCCATCAATACCAATAAATCCTTTATACAGGATGTATTTCATTAATGCGGGATCCTGAACTTTAAACCAGATTTGACGGTTATTTTCCGAGGTCACAATTTTTGCGACCTCGGCGGTGGTCATGATGTGGCCCGACATCAGATGGCCGCCGATCTCGTCGCTGAACTTCGCCGCGCGCTCAACGTTGACGGTATCCCCCACCACCAGTTCACCCAGGTTGGTGATACGCAGCGTCTCTTTCATTAAATCGAAGCTAATCTGGTTACCGTTAATTTCGGTCACCGTCAGGCAGCAGCCGTTATGTGCAATCGAGGCGCCGGTCTCTATGCCGTCGAGCATATATTCCGGCAGCTCAACCACGTGAGTGCGGAAATTGGGTTTTTCATCAATGGACACCACTTTGGCGGTGCCCTGCACAATACCAGTAAACATGCTTACAACTCCTGTTTTTTCCGGACGGTGGTGACACCGTTTAATCCCATCACAATAACAGTTGGAAAAACAGGTTGCCAGTGGAGCGCATTTTCTGGCGATTTTTTCACTAGATAAATAGTTAAAGCCCGCTACAATAGCTGGCACCCCCCTGCATTTTCTTCTTGCTGCCCGTTTCGGCGGCTTTTTTAGTCTCTCAAATAACTACAAAATAAAGGTGTTCACGTGCAGAAGTACATGAATGAAGCGCGCCAGTTATTGGCACTGGCTATACCAGTGATCATCGCGCAAGTGGCCCAAACCGCAATGGGATTTGTGGATACGGTAATGGCAGGTGGTTACAGCGCCACCGATATGGCTGCCGTGGCAATCGGCACTTCTATCTGGCTACCGGCCATCCTGTTTGGTCACGGTTTACTGCTCGCGCTCACGCCAGTTATTGCACAGCTGAACGGCTCGGGCCGCCGCGAGCGCATTGCCCACCAGGTTCGTCAGGGTTTTTGGCTGGCAGGGTTTGTCTCCGTGCTGATTATGGTGGTGCTCTGGAACGCCGGGCACATCATTCGCGCAATGGACAACATTGACCCGGCGCTGGCGGATAAAGCCGTGGGCTATCTGCGCGCCCTGCTCTGGGGCGCGCCTGGCTACCTCTTTTTCCAGGTGGCGCGTAACCAGTGTGAAGGTCTGGCAAAAACCAAGCCCGGTATGGTGATGGGCTTTATCGGTCTGCTGGTCAATATCCCGGTGAACTACATCTTTATTTACGGCCACTTCGGCATGCCGGAGCTGGGCGGCGTCGGGTGCGGCGTGGCGACGGCAGCCGTATACTGGGTGATGTTCTTCTCAATGATCACCTTTGTAAAACGCGCCCGTTCCATGCGCGATATTCGCAACGAGAAAAGATTTAGCACGCCGGACTGGAACATCATGACGCGCCTGGTGCAGTTAGGGCTGCCTATCGCGCTGGCGCTGTTCTTCGAAGTGACCCTGTTTGCCGTGGTCGCCCTGCTGGTCTCCCCGCTGGGCATTATTGATGTCGCGGGCCACCAGATTGCGCTGAACTTCAGTTCCCTGATGTTCGTCCTGCCGATGTCACTGGCCGCGGCGGTGACGATTCGCGTAGGCTTCCGTCTGGGCCAGGGATCAACGCTGGATGCGCAAACGGCCGCCCGGACCGGGCTGGGCGTCGGCGTCTGCATGGCCGTCTGTACGGCGCTCTTTACCGTTGCATTACGCGAGCAGATTGCGCTGCTCTACAACGACAACCCGGAAGTCGTCACGCTGGCGTCGCACCTGATGCTGCTGGCCGCAATTTACCAGATCTCTGACTCCATCCAGGTGATTGGCAGCGGCGTGCTGCGCGGATATAAAGATACGCGTTCTATTTTCTTTATAACGTTTATCGCCTATTGGGTGCTGGGACTGCCGACAGGCTACATCCTGGCGCTTACCGATCTGGTGGTTGATCGCATGGGTCCGGCAGGGTTCTGGATGGGCTTTATCATCGGTCTGACCTCTGCGGCCATCATGATGATGCTGCGTATGCGTTTTCTGCAACGCCAGCCTTCCATGGTCATTTTGCAACGCGCCGCACGTTAAACAGGCAGTAGCCGCCAGCTGGCGGCTACTTTCTCTTCACTTTGCGCGGTAATGAAGCAATCGCGTGAATTCAGAGAGAAAAATGCGTTTTCCCTCTTGCCTCAAAGATGCTGTGCCGCTAATATTCGTCCCCGTTGTCACCGACAACACGTTGCGTTCATAGCTCAGTTGGTTAGAGCACCACCTTGACATGGTGGGGGTCGTTGGTTCGAGTCCAATTGAACGCACCATTCTGCGTCCGTAGCTCAGTTGGTTAGAGCACCACCTTGACATGGTGGGGGTCGGTGGTTCGAGTCCACTCGGACGCACCATTTCAGTCCTGAAATGGTGCAAATCCTCTCTTTATGTTCTGAATTATCCCAATCTCCTGATTTCTTAATTATTCTCCTGCTACGCTTTTCTCATGACAAAAAAAGCAGGAAGAACGCCGATGAAGAAAATCGCGATTATTGGCTCCGGCCCAACAGGGATTTACACCTTTTACGCACTTCTTAAAAATCCGCAGCCGCTTTCGATCTCCGTCTTTGAACAAGCTGATGAAGCTGGCGTGGGTATGCCCTATAACGACGACGAAAACTCTCGTCTGATGCTGGCGAACATTGCAAGCATTGAAATCCCGCCCATTTTTATGACCTATCTCGACTGGCTTAAGGGCCAGAGCGAAGCCCATCTGGCGCGCTTTAAGGTTGATAAAGCCCGTTTGCATGACCGGCAGTTCCTGCCCCGGCTCCTGCTGGGTGAGTATTTCCGCGACAGCTTTCTCACGGTTGTAAAAGAGGCTAAAAAATTAGGATTCAAGGTCGAGATCCACGAATCCTCGGAAGTCACAGATATCGAGGTCAACTCAAACGCCATCACGCTTTCAGTTAACGGTGATGCGTTCGCCGATCGGTATGACCTTGCGGTTATCGCCACCGGTCACGTCTGGCCAGACGAAGATGAAGCCACGCGCACGTTCTTCCCAAGCCCGTGGTCAGGACTCATGGACGCCGAAATCCGCCCCTGTAAGGTTGGCATTATGGGAACGTCTTTGAGCGGTCTGGACGCGGCCATGGCGGTGGTGATGCAGCATGGTCAGTTTGTGGACGACGCGTTCATTCTGGATAAAGGAAGCGAGGCGCTAAAAATTGTCCTGATGTCCCGGACCGGCATTTTACCAGAGGCCGATTTTTACTGCCCGATCCCTTACGAGCCGCTGTCGGTACTGACTGAATTCGTGGTTCAAACCGAGATTGCCAAAGGAGCAGACGGCTTGCTGGACCGCATCTTCGCCCTGATGGTTAAAGAGCTTGAACTTGCCGACCCGGCGTGGTGCGAGGCCATATCGCTGTGGCAACAGGACGCAGACAGCCTTCGCGAGGCGTGGTTTGAAGAGCGTAAACAGCACGGTCCCTTTACCTGGGCGGAAGAGAATCTCAAAGAGGTCGAGCGAAACAAACGTGAACGGCGCACCGTGGCCTGGCGCTATACCGTACTTCGCCTGCACGAGATCGTTGCAGAAATCGTACCCGCCCTGAACGAAAAGGACAGAGCGCGGTTCAAAGCCGGGCTGGAGCGCGTGTTTATTGATAACTATGCCGCCATCCCCCCTCAGTCTATTCGCAGGCTGCTTGCCCTGCGCGAGGCGGGGCTCATAAGCGTAGTGGCATTGGGTGAGGATTACACTCTGGATATCGGTAGTGCTCAAACGGTCATTACCACCAAAGAGCACCGCTACCGCTTCGACGTCTTTATTGATGCGCGCGGGCAGAAACCCCTCAAGACAAAAGATTTACCCTTCCCGTCCTTGCGTAAACTGCTACAAACGACAGGCGACGATATACCCGATGTTGGTGAAGATTACACGCTGCTGGCGCCCGATACGCTTCGCGGACGTATTGCCTTTGGTGCGATACCGTGGCTGATGCACGACCGCCCCTTTGTACAGGGGCTGGCAGAGTGCGCAGAGATTGGGGAAGCAATGGCAAAAGCGGCAAATAAACCTGCGTCGGTTACGCGCAAAAAGTTACCTTTTATGGAAAACTGACAGGGCCTCCCTGCCCTGAACGGTCTGATTACTCGAAGAAAACCTCCGGGTTTTCAGACAGAGAGATAAAGGTTTTCGTCGCTTTATCCAGCGCGCGAATGTCGCCGCTTTCAATGTCGTACACCCAGCCGTGCAGTCGGATGGAATTATTACGCAGGCCCACCGCGACGGACGGGTGGGTCTTAATGTTGCTCAGCTGCGCAAACACGTTCTCCTGCACCATCGCATTCACTTTATCGATTGGCTGGTCCCAGGATTTCTTCTCCACCACGGCTTTCGCCGCATCAGAGTAGCGCAGCCAGTGGGAGACCGCAGGCATCGGCTCCAGGTTGGCATTGTCGGCAATCGCTTTCATCGCACCGCAGTTAGAGTGGCCACATATCACGATATCGGTCACGCCCAGCGCCACAACCGCGTATTCGATAGTGGCGGAAACGCCGCCCGGCTCTGGCCCGAACGGCGGCACAATATTGCCAGCATTACGAATGACAAAGAGTTGTCCTGGCTCTTGTTGCGTGACCAGTTCTGGCACCAGTCGGCTGTCGGAGCAGGAGATGAACAGCGCTTTGGGATTCTGGCTGGACGCTAAACTGCGGAAGAGCTCTTTACGTTGCGGGAAAATCTCTTTTTGAAAGCTGAGAAAACCTTCAATGATATGTTGCATAGCAATTTCTCTTTTATCTGTTGTAGTTTAGGTATGATCGCGATCACACTCGTAAAGTTTACCCACCGTGCTTTACTTCAGACAAGCAATATATTTTTGGCCCGACCGCTGCACAATATCGTCCGCGAAAGCCTGGATGTTCTGCCCCTCGAACGCGCCATACAGACGCTCAAATTTTCTGCCTTCAAGGCGATGGGTGACGGACGCAACGGTGTGGGCGGGTAGCGGAAGCATATTCGGATAGCTCCACATAAATGAAACGGCGTCTTTCCCCGGCGTGACCTGCAGGATATCCCCCGCCAGCAAAACCCCATCGCCCTCCTGCCAGTGCAGCACCGTTCCGCCCGCAAAGTGGCCGCCGAGACGCAGCAACGTCACGGAGGGGACAATCTCCAGCGTTTCGCCTTGCCAGAAGTGAATGGCCGGACTGTCGCGCATGACCCACTCCCGATCGCTCGCATGAAGATACACCGGCGCGTCGAACGTCTCCGCCCAGTCCTGCATGGTGGTGTAATAGTGAGGGTGTGAAATGGCGATGGCACTGATACCCCCGAGGGCGGCGATCAGCGTTCGGGTTGCCGGGTCGAGGTTGGCGATGCAATCCCACAAAATGTTGCCGTGTGGGGTGCGCAGCAGCAGTGCCCGTTGATTGATGGCAAAGGCGGGCACCGTTTTGATGCTAAAGAGCTGCGGTTCAAGCTGCTGCCATTTGTTGGTATGCGCGGCAGTGACGGTTTCAAGTTCGGTCCACGCCTGCCCGGTAACTGGAACATACTGGCGTTCATCCTCGCAGACAGGGCATCTGTCGGGTTGGAACGCATACGAGGTCCCGCAGGCTTTACAGAGTATAATCATGTGCTTTCCTCAGTGACAACGCACTGAGTATGGCAGGGATTATCCTTATGTGCTGCGAGGTACATTCCTGGTTTTTTTTGCCCTATACTGTGCCAGTATCAAAAACTGAACATAGCAGGTGCCACATGGAAATTGATCTCGATAACCTGGTCTTTAACGGACTGGATGAAGCAGAAGAGCGTAACGCCGAACGTCTGGACGACGCAGACAAAAAAGCGCAGGCGATGGTTGCCGATGATGACTGCGGCGACGCCTGCAAGATCTGATTGCAAAGCACCGGTAAAGCCGGTGCTTTTTTTGATGTTACTTCTTCAGCCCGTCAATGGCTGCCTGAGCACAGGCCTCATCCAGATGACCGCCCGGCGCCCCGCCGATACCAATCGCCCCGATCACCTCATCGCCCTCTTTAACGGGTAAGCCACCCGCCAGCAGCAGGAAGCCTGGGATATCACGCATATTCTGCGCACCCGCGTTGTTCTGCGCCGCTTCCATCACTTTGCCTGAGGCATTCTTCGCGCTGAGCGCCGTGAAGGCTTTCATTTCACTGGCTTTGACCGTATGTGGGCCCGCATTATCGGTGCGCTGTACCGCTTTCACCACACCCGCACGGTCAACCACGGTCACCGAAACCTGATAGTTCTTCGCCAGACACGCCTGAACGGCAGAGTTTGCCAGCGCATTGGCCTGCGCCAGGGAGAGATTTTTCTGGCTCACGGAATCTGCCTGCGCAGTCAGACTTACGCTACCCGCGACCAGCGCTGCCGCCATCATTAACTTTTTCATTGCATAACCTCGAATAGAATAACTGAAAACCCTTCGAGGATACCGGGACAGGCAACGACGCGTAATTCGGTTGATTACGCACGCATCCTGGTAATTATACGGATTGCAATTTATCGTACTCGCGGCTTGCCTGAACCAGGCTCGTGACGCCCAGCTTGGCAAACGCAGCTGCACGATGCGCTTCCACCGTGCGCGGCGACAGGTTAAGCCGCGCCGCCACCTCTTTATTGCTGAGCCCTTCCATCAACACCGCCAATACCTCATGTTCCCTCGCGGTGAGTTGTTCAAAGCGCACTTTTATGCGTGAGATCGCCTGCCAGTCGGCGAACCGTCTCTGGCTCTCCTCACACGCCAGCCCCACGGATTCGATAAGCTTGTCCGCATCCAGCGGCTTGGTGAAAAACTCAAAGACGCCGTTACGGAACGCCCGGCGGCAGGCGTCGACGCTGCCGTGTCCGGTCATGATAATTACCGGCAGCAGCGGCCACGGCCACTCGCCCTCTTCCAGCCACGTCAGCCCCCCTTTTCCCGGCATGCGCATATCCAGCAGCAGGCAGCCGACGAGCGTTGAGTCCTTAACATGGGCCGAGGTAAACGCGTCGATACTCCCGAATGTCTTCACCTCCCAGCCCATGCCCGAAAGTAAAAATGCCATCGATTCTCTGATGGATTCATCGTCATCGATCAGCCAGATGATATTATCCATGCGTCGTCTCCTTTCCATTAGCCAGTTGCAGGACGATTCGCGCCCCTCCCTCCGGCGAATTCCCCAGCGTAATCGATCCGTTCATGCGCGTCATCAGTGACTCCGTTAAGGTCATCCCCAGGCCAATTCCCTCTTCTCTGCCGCTGTAAAACGGCATAAAGGCATTCTGTAGCGCCTCCGGGCTAAAACCGGGGCCGCCATCCGTCACGATGACCTGAATGCCATTTGCGCCTTTCCGGCTTTCGATCCGCACCCAACCCTGCGCGTTCGCCTGTTGAGCCTGAATCGCATTGCTGAGCAGATTGTGCAGTACCTGCTCAAGCCAGAGTCTGTCAGCCAGAACCGTCGTTGCCTCCGGTGTAAACGCATGGGTGACGATAATATGTTCAGCGCGTCTCTCGTGCTCCAGTAAATTCACAACCTGCTGCCAGCATTGCGCCAGGTCGGTTTCGCGCAGCGTCACTTTCTCCTGCACCACGTGTTCACGAAAACGGGTTAACAGGGCGCTGATACGCTGTGTTTGCACCAGCGCTGCTGCCAGTGCCTGGGACACCGCCTGTGGATTGTCCAGCTTTTGCTGCCGCTGCGCGCCCTGGATCCAGGTCTGCACGGCCGTGAGCGGCTGGTTGATCTCATGGACAATACCCGCAGTGATCTCCCCCAGCGTGTTGAGTCGGGCATGCTGGTAATACAAAGCGCGCTGCTCTGCGTCTCGTCTTGCCTTGCGCTGCCAGAGCGCCACGCTGCCCACCGCAATGACCATTCCCCATCCGAGAAAGACGGCCAGGAAGATAAACCACTGAATCCCGAGCCAGTCCGGCTGAGCATCGGCTGAAAGCACGAAGGGTTGCGTTACCTGTGGGAAGGAGCGTGCCCAGTGCCAGAAGGCATCTGAAGAGTGTAGTTCGCTACGCTTCGAATAAGAGACGTCGAGGCGCTCAAAGGCATGATGCGTATTGAGTAGTGGGGCAAGATCCACCCGTACACGGATTTGCCGCCAGGGATTGTAGAGCCAGTATTGTCGATCGCTGGCGGGCTCAACGCGGGCGGCGTCCAGCGCGCGTCCGGTTGTTTTCTCCAGCGCAAGAAGATGGGGGAATTTTTTATTCAGTGCCGTGATGTCTTCATTACCGCTCAGTAGCGGCAAGACAGACTCGTTCTGCGTAAGGACGGCGCTAATCTCAGAAAAGAGCACCGAATACTCGCGATCGCGCTCCCAGAACTGACGGCGGATCTGTTCCACATATAGCAACACACTGCTTATCAGACAGATCGCCACCCATACGGCGATGCTGCGCTTTATCATCTTTTTTATACTCATCGCGTTAACTGGCACCGTCATTCAGGCTACCGACATTACCAGTTAACGTTGATGAGAACAAAAAACGCGGGCGGTATTAGATCTCCGGCGTTTTGCTAAAGCCGGTCAGCATCAGGAGCATACTTTGCGGAGATGACGCCGTCTCAAACTGGTAATGATTTCCCTGACGATCGCCGCCGATATACCACGAAATCTCGGTTTTCCCTTCTGCCAGCGCCTTGCGCACCGCTTTATCCACGTCCACCATCCGGTATTCGCGGGAGTGGTTAAGGTAAAGCACCGCATCCGAACGGTAGTTGCAGGCTGGCCGCGTATGCCAGCTCACGCGGGTCGGATCCCAGTCATTGCTCGCCGGATAGAAGAAAATTTGATCCGCGCCGTTGGTTTCCACTTTCCCGCCATAAATACGCACGCGGTATTTAAACTGCGACGGTTCCTGCCCGACAGGCAGCGGCGGAATGTTGAACTTCACCAGCGACAGCGTTTCGCTGTTTTTCGTGCGCCCGCCGTTCTGCCAGTTATCCTGCACCAGCAGGACCTGTGGTTCCGGCTGGGAAAGCGCTGGCTCCAGGCTGCTAAGCCAGACGTTGGCCTTCGCTTTTGAGTAGCCATACGGAACGGTGGTGCCGCAGTCTATCCCGCGGTTCATGCAGAGATCGGTCATAAAGCGCGCGGCGTCCTCCGTCCAGCCGTTCATGAAGTCCGCATGCGCCGTGTACAGGCTTCCCCACCGCTCTTCGCGCTCGCTGCCGTGCATGATAGGGTCGAGAGAAAGCTGCGCTTTGCTGGTATCCAGAGCGCTAATCGTCGGGAGCACGTACGCAATATTCATGTTCACGGTCGGAATTTTCACCGGGAAAGCAGACGGGCACTGCCCTTTCGTGTCGTAGGTGGCGTTGTTCATCCCGTGAGCGGGCTTCAGGTTGACCCCGTCCCAGCAGTTCGGAAACTGAATGCCGATATTAAACTGCACGGCATCGTTCGCCTTGCGCAAGCCGCACACTTCGCCCGTTTTGGTGGTGTAGCCTTTGCCGTTGGCGCATAAGAACGTAATATGGGGATTCGGCGCGGTGCCATGATGATCGCCCGCCAGCAGCGACAGCCCCGCCGGGAAAGGGTGCAGCGGCCAGGCGTCAACGTTCGAGGCCTGATAGTAGGTTTTTTGATAGGCGGGTTTGACCACCGTTCCGTCAGGCAACCTCAGAGAGGGTGCCCAGTAGGCCGAGCTGTCGGCTTTGTTATCACAGGTGGTCTTTTCATCTCTACGCAGCGATTCGCGGCTGGAGAAGGCATCCGTTTGCACGTTGCCAAAAAAATCGTGCAGCATGGCCTCGTTGGGCATGCCGTACATCATAATGGCATCATCGCCGAGCGTGTGGGAGTAACCGCAGACGACGTGCGCCTGTGGTGCAGCGTGCGCCGCCTGCATGGCAATCAGTAATGCGGTGGTTGTAAGTGTGGTGGTTAATACTGTCCGTTTCATTATCATCTCCATCTCTGAAAGGAGATAGTGGTAACAAAACGGCTATCGTTTACCGAGGATTTGCCTGCGTATTTTTCCGCTCATCCCTGCTTTACAGTCATCACGCACAGCTCATTCCAGTACATTTCGCGCGTCCGGCGCAACTCAGCGTGACGTTTTATCATAGAACCACTCCGGATCGATGTTGGCAACGTCCACGCCATACAGGCTGGCGACAGGCAGTATCGACTCAAGAACCCGTTGCGCGCTGTTCTCCGCATTGACCTGCCGGGTCGCAAAAAACCGCCGTAACGTGCTTATCCATTTTTTCATTGTCTTTACCCCTCTTCGCTTTGCCTGACCTCAGTTAAACACTCAACTTCGGCGCGAGGGAAATACCAATATCGTCTGTTCATGTGCAGTATCTGCAAATAGCGTCCCCTTTCATTTACCTGTTCATAACACCCTGTTCACTAATGCTTTTTTGCTTATAGCAAAGAACGATTTCTTATTTGGCGATAGCTTTCGCTTATGGGAGCGTAAAGGGACAAAACAAAAAACGACGGGATGACGTATGACTATGGCAGCAAAAACGAAAGGGTTTAACAAACGGACATGGGTTCTGGGATTACTGGCAGCCGGGAGCCTGCTTTCAGCGCAGGTACAGGCCGATCAGCTGGCGGATATTAAGGCCGCAGGGGTGGTGAAAGTCGCCACCTTTGACGCCAATCCGCCGTTTGGCTCTATTGATGCAAAGACGCACGACATCGTGGGTTACGACGTGGACTTTGCCAAAGCGCTGGCAAAATCACTCGGCGTGAAGCTTGAACTGGTTGCCACCAATCCGGCGAACCGAATTCCGTTGCTTCAGTCCGGTAAAGCAGATCTGATCGTGGCGGATATCACCATCACCCCGGAACGCGCACAGGTGATTGATTTCTCCACCCCCTATTTCGTGACCGGCCAACAGTTCCTGGTCCCCGCCAAATCACCCGATAAGCTGGATGAATACAGCCGGGCACGCATTGGTGCGGTGAAAGGGACAACGGGCGAGCAGGCGCTGCACCAGCGTTTCCCGCAGTCTCGCGTGCTCTCTTATGATGATATTCCTCTGGCGCTGACGGCGCTGCGCAACGGCAACGTGCAAGCCATCACCCAGGACAGCACTATTCTTGCAGGCCTGCTGGCACAGGCCCCGGATAAAGCGAACTTTAAAATCCTGCCCGATCTGCTCAGCAAGGAAGAGATTGGCGTTGGGGTGAAAAAAGGTGAAACCGCGCTGCTGAAGGCCGTTAACGACGAACTGGTTAATCTCGAGAAGAACGGCCAGGCGGCAAAAATCTACGATGTCTGGTTTGGCCCAAACACGCCCGCTCCACAGCCTCGCGCCTTTAAAATAGAAGCCCAGTAATATGCTCTCAGGTTTATTTTCACACTCCGCGGCCGGTGCCGCGGATTTTTCACATCTGGAACACGCCAGCGTCGAGTTTCGTGACGTCGTAAAACGTTACGGCGACCATGAGGTATTAAAAGGCATTAACCTCAGCATTTCTCCGGGTGAAGTGGTGGCGATCCTCGGTCCATCCGGTTCGGGGAAATCGACGTTGATCCGTCTTATCAACCAGCTTGAAACCCTCAGTGACGGCGACATTCTGATTGATAACAAACCCACCGCCCGGCTTGCCACTGCGGCACTGCGCCAGTTACGCAGCCGCGTCGGTTTTGTGTTCCAGCAATTTAACCTTTACGCCCACCTCACCGCCAGCCAGAACATTACCCTGGCGCTGGAGCACGTTCACGGCTGGAAGCCGCAGCCCGCCCAGGAGCGCGCGCTGGCGCTGCTGGAAAAGGTCGGGATGCTGGAAAAAGCCCATCATTTTCCCGCACAGCTTTCCGGCGGCCAGCAGCAGCGCGTGGCGATTGCTCGCGCGCTGGCCTCGTCGCCGCAAATCATTCTCTTTGATGAACCGACGTCAGCCCTCGATCCCGAGATGATTGGCGAAGTGTTATATGTGATGAAAGCCCTCGCCCACAGTGGGATCACCATGATTGTGGTGACGCACGAAATGCAGTTTGCCCGGGAGATTGCTGACCGGATCGTCTTTATCGACGGCGGACACATTCTCGAAACCGCCCCGCCTGCGCAATTTTTCAGTCAACCGTCGCATCCACGCGCCCAGCGGTTCCTGCAAAAAGTGCTCGACCCGCTTCACCAGGAGCCGCTGTAATGGCCGCGCTCGACTGGCAGGGAGTGCTGACCGGGCAGCCCCTGCAGTGGATAGTATCCGGTTTTCTCACCACGCTGTGGGTCACGCTCGCGGGCGTGGTACTTGCCACCCTGCTTGCGCTGTTTTTTCTGCTGCTTCGCCTCTCCGCAGGACGGTTCGGTCATGCCGTCGTCAGCGGGTGGGTCTCGCTGTTTCGCAACACGCCGCTGCTGGTGCAGCTCCTGTTCTGGTACTTCGCCGCCTGGAACGGGCTGCCGCTCGGGTTTCGGGAGGTCGTGAATGCCGATCACGCCTGGTCGATTTTGCCCGGTGACGTCTGGTGGTTCACGCCTGAATTTTTATGTTCTGCCTGGGGGCTGGGCGTGTTCACCTCGGCCTTTTTAATTGAGGAGATTGAGTCCGGGCTGCGTTCCGTCCCCAACGGACAGCGGGAGGCGGCGCTGGCGCAGGGGTTTTCTGCCTGGCGGTTATTCCGCTACATTCTGCTGCCGCAAGGACTGGCGAATGCCTGGCAGCCTGTCGTCGGTCAGTATCTCAACCTGATGAAGCTCTCCTCGCTCGCCAGCGGCATTGGCTTTGCCGAACTCACCTATCAGGTGCGGCAGATTGAAAGCTATAACGCGCACGCGCTGGAGGCCTTTACCGTGGGAACCGCACTGTATCTGCTTACCGGCGTGCTAATGGGTATGCTACTGACGCGACTCGGCCCCCGCGCAGGGAGGACTCAGCATGATTGCCGGATTTAACGTGATTGTTGATAACCTGGATTATCTGCTGTGGGGACGTGCTGCTGCGGGTGAACCCGGTGGCGTGTTGCTCTCGCTGCTGATGGCCGCAGGAGCCGCCATACTTGCTCTGCCCTGCGGAATTGCGCTGGCGTGCGCCGCGTGGCGCTATCCCGGGCTTGTGCGTAAGGCGCTGTTCCTGTGGGCAGAGTTGATACGCGGCATTCCGCTCATCTTTGTGATTTTCTGGATGTGGTATCTGCTGCCGCTGATGACCGGCGGCGATCTGCCCGGCGCCCTTACCGTGACGCTGGCGCTGGCCTGGTTCACGGCGGCATCGGTTATGCATTCGGTACTCGCCGGACTAAACGCGTTGCCCGCCGGGCAATATGAAGCGGCACTGACTCAGGGATTCAGCACGCGGCAAACCTTGTGGCGCGTGCTGCTCCCGCAGGTGATGCGCAATATTCTGCCGTCTCTGGTGGGGATATTTATCAGCCTGCTGAAGGATACGTCGCTGGCGTTTATTGTGAACGTACCTGAACTGACCACCGTGGCGGGCCAGGTGAACAACCGGGTGCAAATCTACCCGGCGGCCATTTTTATCTTTACGGGGGTGGTTTACTACCTGCTGTGCTGCTCGCTTGAGCAACTCGCGAAGCGCTGGCGCATTACCCGGCCAGCGCTTTAACCACCGTTTCCATCGCTTCGGTTGTCAATTCACTGCGTTTGACGCGCTGGTTCGCCAGCGCGGTTCGCAGCACACCAGCAATCACAATATGCTTTGGCTCCTGCCCTAAATCACGCATTTCGAGAACGACCTTGCCGACCACCCGACACATCTCCTGGTACAGCGCTTCGTCTTTGGTCACATTGCCCATTGCCTTCACTCCATTGCCCTAAAGCGCCAGCTTAAATGATTCATCGGCTGGATACAAAAAAGAAGCCCGACGAGAGACTCGCCGGGCTTCATCTCAAAAATCAGCTAATTAGTTGTTTACGGGAATGACCGCGCCTTTGTATTTGGTGCGGATCCAGTCCTGAATCTCTTTGGAGTGCAGGACGTTCACCAGCGCAACGATATCTTTTTTCTTCTCATCACCGCGGTGTACGGTAATGATGTTGGCGTACGGGTTATTTTCACCACTCTCTACCGCAATCGGATCGTGAACCGGGTCCAGACCTGCATCAATCGCGTAGTTGGCGTTGATCACCACCGCAGCGCCTTCATCGTTGTTATACATCTGCGGCAGAAGAGACGCTTCGACGTTAGGTGTGAACTGCAGTTTTTTGGGGTTTTCGACGATATCGCTGATGCGCGCGGTCACTTTATCAATGCCCGGCTTCAGCTTGATCACGCCCTCTTTCTCGAAGATAGAGAGAATGCGACCCTCTTCGGAGACCGCGTCACGCATGATGATCTTGCCGCCTTCCGGCAGGTCTTTCAGCGACTTGTATTTTTTAGAGTAGATACCGATTGGCTCAATGTGGATCGCGCCTGCGCTGACAAAATCGTAGTCTTTATCGCCCGCATGATCTTTCAGCACGCTGTTCAGGTAAGGAATATGCTGGAAATAGTTCGCATCGATGTCACGTCCCGCCAGCGCGGTGTTAGGCAGAATGTAGTCCTGGAACGGTTTAATCTCCAGGTCGATACCCTGCTTCGCCAGAATCGGCTTCGCCTGCTCCAGAATTTCGGCGTGCGGCGTGTTGGACGCGCCTACGGTCAGCGTGTCAGCCCAGGAGGCGAAGCTCAAGGCGATCAGGGTTGCTGCGGCGATCAGTGTCAGTGTCTTTTTCATGATGATGGTTCCTGTGTGTTATTCGTGTTTATCTTTTATCTAACAGTGAAGTAATGATGTCGCCGCAGAACTGGATAATGAAAACGATGATTAAAATGGTCACCGTTGCCACCAGCGTGACGTCACCATGGTTGCGCTGGAATCCTTCCAGATAAGCCAGATTTCCCAAACCGCCGGCACCAATCACCCCCGCCATTGCGCTGTAGCTCACCAGCGCAATCAGCGTCACCGTAATACCTGAAACCAGTGCAGGTGATGATTCCGGCAGTAAAACCCGAAACACTAACGTGCTCAGTCGTGCGCCCATCGAGCGCGTTGCTTCTATAACGCCTTTATCCACTTCACGCAGGGCGATTTCCACCAGGCGTGCGTAGAACGGTGCTGCGCCCACAATCAGCGCCGGGAGTGCCGCGTTGGCGCCAAGGATGGTCCCCACGATGGTTTTCGTGAACGGGATCAGCAATACAATCAGGATGATGAACGGAATGGAGCGGAAAACGTTCACCACAATCGAAATCACACTGTAGACCGTGCGGTTATGGAACAGCCCGCCGCGCGCGGTTAAAAACAGCGCCAGACCGAGCACGAGCCCCAGAACAAAGGTCGCCACGCCGGAGAGCGCGGTCATGTACAGCGTCTCCTGGGTTGCTGCCCACAGCTGGTCCCACTTCAGATGCGGAAAGAGATCCTCAGCCATGTTTAATCACCTCGCCTTCAATATCGCTGTGCTGCAGGTCGGCGAGGATATTGTTCAGTTGTTCATCAGATGCCACTACGTGCACCCAGAGTTGCCCGAAAACACCGTGGGCGGTTTGCGTCATTTTTCCGTGCAGGATGTTAAACGGCAGGCCATAGCGCAGCGTTAATTCACCGACAACAGGCTTATGCGTGCTATGTCCGGTAAAGGTCAGCTTGATAACCGTGCCTTCCAGTTCATTTGCCAGCTCAGCGTTGAAGGTCTCTTCCTCGGCGTACTGGCTCACCTGACGAACAAACTGTTGCGTGATGGGCTGTTGCGGATGGGTAAAGACGCTCAGGACGTCGCCCTCTTCCACCACCTTGCCATTCTCCATCACCGCCACGCGGTCGCAGATTTTGCGCACCACGTGCATCTCGTGGGTGATCAGCACGATAGTGAGTTTGAAACGACGGTTAATATCCAGCAGTAGATCGAGGATCTGATCGGTGGTCTGTGGGTCAAGAGCCGACGTGGCTTCGTCGCAGAGCAGCACGTCCGGGTTATTGGCCAGCGCGCGCGCAATGCCCACGCGCTGTTTTTGCCCGCCGCTCAGCTGGGACGGGTACGCATTCTCGCGCCCTTTCAGGCCGACCAAATCCACCAGCTCAGCAACGCGCGCCTTGATATTGGCTTTAGGCACGCCCGCGATTTGCATCGAGAAGGCGATGTTCTCGTTAACCGTTCGCGACCAGAGCAGGTTGAAATGCTGGAACACCATGCTGATCTTCAGTCGCGCCTGTCGTAAGGCTTCGCCCTTAGCGGCAGAAATATTCTGCCCGTTGATGGTTACGCTGCCGGTACTGGGTTTTTCCAGACCGTTCAGCAGGCGGATAAGCGTACTTTTCCCGGCGCCGCTGTAACCGATAATCCCGTAAATCTGTCCCTGCGCTATCGTCAAATTGACATTATCAACGGCTGTCAGTGCCACCTTTCCGTTGTCAAAAACCTTCGAAATATTGCTCAGTACAATCATTCTTATTCGTTATCCGTTCCGCTCATGGCGGTTTAGCAGTATGGATGTCCAAACGATAGTAAACAGGCGTTATCAGGTTTTAAATGAACAAAAAAGAATGTGTTATAACTTTCGGAAATAAACCGTGAATTTAACGGCTGGAAAGCATTTAGATCATTTTCAGCAATGATTATCTGCCATACGCATATTCGATGGCTGACCCGCTGAAAAAATGGTCATTTTTGCAGCATTTTATCCCGATATAGCCATCCTCACATCCAGACAACTTTACGTCTTGCTGTCCTTACATCCGAAAACATGCTGAATATTCCTTTCTGTTCTAAAAGGCAGTGAAACGTTCTTTATTGAGAAATTTTCATGGTCCTATCATCCGGTCATGACCTCGTTAAAGGAAAAAGACCATGACGATTTATCACTCCGTCACCGAACTGATTGGCCACACGCCGCTTATCCAGCTGCACAAACTCGATACCGGTCCCTGCTCCTTGTTTCTGAAGCTGGAAAACCAAAATCCCGGCGGCTCGATTAAAGACCGCGTTGCGCTGTCGATGATCAACGAAGCGGAGCGCACCGGCCAACTGCAGCCGGGTGGCACGATTATAGAAGCGACGGCGGGCAATACCGGCCTCGGCCTGGCCCTGATCGCCGCGCAGAAAGGCTACTCGCTGATCCTGGTAGTACCCGACAAAATGAGCCGCGAAAAGATTTTCCACCTGCGCGCGCTGGGGGCTCAGGTGGTGTTGACCCGCTCCGATGTGAATAAGGGGCATCCGGCCTATTACCAGGATTACGCCCAGCGTCTGGCCAACGAGCTGCCCGGCGCGTTTTACATCGACCAGTTCAATAATGAGGCCAACCCGTTGGCGCACCGCACCACGACGGCGCCGGAACTGTTTGAACAGCTTGATGGGCGGATCGACGCCATTGTTGTCGGCGTGGGCTCTGGCGGCACGCTGGGCGGATTACAGGCGTGGTTTGCGGAACATTCCCCCGATACGGAGTTTGTCCTGGCAGACCCGGCCGGATCGGTTCTGGCCGATCAGGTGGAAACCGGACGCTATCACGATGCAGGCTCATGGCTGGTTGAAGGGATTGGCGAAGACTTTATTCCGCCGCTGGCCCACATCGAAGGGGTGAATCGCGCCTGGCGCATCACCGACCGCGAAGCCTTCACCACCGCACGCGATCTGCTGAAAACGGAAGGCATTCTGGCGGGCTCCTCCAGCGGCACGCTGCTGGCGGCGGCGCTGAAATATTGTCAGGCGCAGACACGCCGAAACGCGTGGTCACCTTCGCCTGCGACAGCGGCAATAAATATCTCTCGAAGATGTTCAACGATGACTGGATGCGTCAGCAAGGGCTCATCACGCGTCCTCAGGCTGGCGATCTCTCCGACTATATTGCCCTGCGTCACGATGAAGGTGCCACCGTCACCGCCGCCCCGGATGACACGCTTTCAACCGTACTGGCGCGCATGCGTTTGTATGACATCTCCCAGCTTCCGGTGCTGGAGAACGGCAAGGTGGTGGGCATCATCGACGAGTGGGATCTGCTGCGGCATATCGGCGGCGATGGCGATCGCTTCGCCCTTCCGGTAACGGCAGCCATGACGCGTCAGGTGGAGTTCCTTGATAAACACGCCCCTGAGAGCGCCCTGAACGCTATTTTCGACCGTGGCCTGGTGGCCGTTATTAATGACAACGACCGCTTTTTGGGTCTGATCACGCGCAGCGACGTCCTGACCGCCTGGCGCAACCGTCTACAACAATAAAGGAATAAGAGATGAAAAACCTGGCAACCCTGAGCGTTCACAGCGGCGAGTTCAACGACCAGCACGGCGCCGTCATGCCGCCGATTTACGCTACCTCGACGTTTGCGCAACCGTCACCCGGCGAGCATACCGGCTATGAGTATTCCCGCAGCGGCAACCCCACCCGCCACGCGCTGGAAACCGCCATCGCCGAACTGGAAGGCGGCTCGCGCGGCTACGCGTTTGCCTCCGGTCTGGCGGCCATCTCCACGGTGCTCGAACTGCTCGATAAAGACAGCCATATTGTCGCCATTGATGACGTTTACGGCGGGACGTATCGCCTGATTGAAAACGTGCGCAAGCGCAGCACCGGTCTGCAGGTCAGCTGGGTTAAACCGGACGACCTGGCCGGGCTTGAGGCCGCCATTCGTCCGGAAACCCGCATGGTGTGGGTTGAAACGCCAACCAACCCGCTGCTGAAGCTGGCGGATCTGGCGGCTATTGCGCAAATTGCCCGTCGTCATAACGTCATCAGCGTGGCGGATAACACCTTCGCGTCGCCGGTGATCCACCGTCCGCTGGAATCAGGTTTCGATATCGTGGTGCACTCCGCCACCAAATACCTGAACGGCCACTCAGACGTGGTGGCCGGGCTGGCAATTGTCGGGGACAACAAGGAACTGGCGGATAAGCTGGGTTATCTGCAAAACGCGGTGGGCGGCGTATTGGATCCGTTCAGCAGCTTCCTGACGCTGCGCGGTATTCGCACCCTTGCGCTGCGCGTCGAAAAGCACAGCACCAACGCGCTGGCGATTGCGCAATGGCTCGATCAGCATCCTCTGGTGGAAAACGTTTTCTATCCCGGTCTGGAATCGCATCCACAATATCAGCTTGCCCGTACGCAGATGGCGCTGCCGGGCGGGATGATTTCCGTCGTGGTGAAAGGCGATGCGCAACGCGCCACCGAGGTGATCCGCAACCTGAAGTTGTTCACCCTCGCGGAAAGCCTGGGCGGGGTGGAGAGTCTGGTGAGCCAGCCCTACAGCATGACCCACGCGTCGATTCCGCTGGAACAACGCCTGGCCAACGGCATAGTGCCGCAGCTGATCCGCCTGTCAGTCGGAATTGAAGATCCGAAAGACCTGATTGCCGACCTCAGCCAGGCGCTGCAAAAATAAGCAAAACGCGGCAGGTCAGGCACCTGCCGCCATAAGTTGTCATTATGCCTTAACGCATTGATAACAAACTTATGTGAATCTGCACAGATTATTTTTGAAGCGCTGTTTCCATTTTCCTTTTATCTTAAAATCAGCGTATAATGCGCGCCAAATCCCTGGTGAATGGTTTCAGCGCTTGGAATACAAAAAACAACGTACAACTTCTCCTCTCCTTCGTTGGGCTGACACACAGGCACACTTTCTTCTGCACGCTCATTTGATGTCTCCTATCCTTAGTGCGTGTCATATACTCTTTTGCAACACAGGTTTGACTCCGCGGCGGTGCGCCCCCGGAGCGAGATTTCCATATCCTTCCCAACTTAAAGACTAAGACTGTCATGAAAAAGACGAAAATTGTTTGTACTATCGGCCCGAAAACCGAATCTGAAGAGATGCTGAGCAAAATGCTGGATGCCGGCATGAACGTGATGCGTCTGAACTTCTCCCACGGCGACTATGCTGAGCACGGCCAGCGTATCCAGAACTTGCGCAACGTGATGAGCAAGACCGGCAAAAAAGCCGCTATTCTGCTGGATACCAAAGGTCCGGAAATCCGTACCATCAAACTGGAAGGCGGTAACGACGTTTCTCTGAAAGCGGGCCAGACCTTCACCTTCACCACCGACAAATCTGTTGTTGGTAACAGCGAAATCGTTGCAGTGACCTACGAAGGCTTCACCAGCGATCTGTCCGTCGGCAACACCGTGCTGGTGGACGATGGCCTGATCGGTATGGAAGTCACCGCTATCGAAGGCAAAAACGTTGTGTGTAAAGTGCTGAACAACGGCGACCTGGGCGAAAACAAAGGCGTTAACCTGCCGGGCGTTTCTATCGCGCTGCCAGCACTGGCTGAAAAAGACAAACAGGACCTGATCTTTGGTTGCGAGCAAGGTGTTGATTTCGTTGCTGCATCCTTCATCCGTAAGCGTTCTGACGTGGTTGAGATCCGTGAGCACCTGAAAGCGCACGGCGGCGAGAAGATCCAGATCATCTCCAAAATCGAAAACCAGGAAGGCCTGAACAACTTCGACGAAATTCTCGAAGCGTCAGACGGCATCATGGTTGCACGTGGCGACCTGGGCGTTGAGATCCCCGTTGAAGAAGTGATCTTCGCGCAGAAGATGATGATCGAGAAATGCGTTCGCGCGCGTAAAGTGGTTATCACTGCAACGCAGATGCTGGACTCCATGATCAAAAACCCACGCCCTACCCGCGCTGAAGCAGGTGACGTGGCGAACGCCATCCTCGACGGTACCGATGCAGTGATGCTGTCCGGTGAGTCAGCTAAGGGTAAATACCCGCTGGAAGCGGTCGGCATCATGGCGACCATCTGCGAGCGTACTGACCGCGTGATGACCAGCCGTCTGGACTTCAACAACGACAGCCGCAAACTGCGCATCACCGAAGCTGTGTGCCGCGGTGCAGTTGAAACCGCTGAGAAACTGGACGCACCGCTGATCGTGGTAGCGACCCAGGGCGGTAAATCTGCTCGTGCAGTGCGTAAATACTTCCCGGATGCCACCATCCTGGCCCTGACCACCAATGAAACCACCGCGCGTCAGCTGGTGCTGAGTAAAGGCGTGGTTGCTCATCTGGTGAAAGAGATCGCGTCTACCGATGATTTCTACATTCAGGGTAAAGCGATGGCGCTGGAAAGCGGTCTGGCACAGAAAGGCGACGTTGTGGTGATGGTTTCTGGTGCTCTGGTTCCAGCAGGTACCACTAACACTGCATCTGTTCACGTGCTGTAATAATTCCCGAACGAATTAATTTTGATAAAAAGCGCCCGCCGGGCGCTTTTTTTATTCTCGGCATTAGCCAAAGTCATTCAAATTGCAAATCGGGTTTTTCTATTTAATTGCGATTTATCTAAGATGAATCCGATGAAAAATGCCTTTTTTAACATGGCTTTTTCGACAAAAAGGCCAAATTCGTTGCTTCTTTGAGCGAACGATCAAAAATAGGCGTATTCCCATCAAAAAAATATTCTCAACCCAAAAAACTTTGTGTAATACTTGTAACGCTACATGGAGATTAACTCAATCTAGAGGGTATTAATAATGAATCGTACTAAACTGGTACTGGGCGCGGTAATCCTGGGTTCTACTCTGCTGGCAGGTTGCTCCAGCAACGCTAAAATCGATCAGCTGTCTTCTGACGTTCAGACTCTGAACGCTAAAGTTGACCAGCTGAGCAACGACGTGAACGCAATCCGTTCCGACGTTCAGGCTGCTAAAGACGACGCAGCTCGCGCTAACCAGCGTCTGGACAACCAGGCTACTAAATACCGTAAGTAATAGTACCTGTTAATAAAATGGCGCACATTGTGCGCCATTTTTTTTGCCTGCGTCAAACCCCTACTGCGTCACCTTCTCCCCTTCGTCTTCCGCTACCGCAGTTGACACCCGACTGTTCTGCACCGACAACACGCTGTTGCTGGCTGACGGGCCATTACCGGCAGACACCACAACAGGGATCCCCGCACGACGTGACAGGGCTTTATCGATCAGCGCTTTATCACTCCCCGATTGAGACACGAAGGTCGCGAAATCTTCGGAGTGGCTAATGGGCGCTACCTGTGGGTTTTCCCCCTCGACCTGCGCCAACGGACGGTGTACTTCGATGTAGCGTTTCCCGTCCGGCTCGACGGCAAACTTCACCGGCTCATTGATAATCTGGACCCGCGTGCCAACACGCACCTGCCCAAAAAGCGCTTTGATATCCGGCGCGTTCATCCGCATACAGCCTGAACTGACCCGTAAACCGACGCTGTCCGGCGCGCTGGTGCCGTGGATGAGATATTCACCGTTCCCTACGCCTAAACGCAGCGCAAAGCGTCCTAACGGGTTATTTGGCCCTGCTGGCACGACCGGCGGCAATTTAATTCCTTGCGCCAGAGAGCGCGCCCTGATGCCCGCTGTCGGTGTCCAGGTTGGATTAGGGATTTTCTGACTCACGCGGGTGGTCGTCACCGGCGTTTCCAGTCCCAGCTGCCCGATACCGAGCGGGAAGACCTGAACGATATTCTCCCCCGGCGGGAAATAGTAAAGCCGAAGCTCAGCCAGGTTGACCACGATCCCTTCCCGCGGGGTATCCGGCAGCAGCATTTGAGAAGGAATGGTGATCACCGTCCCCGGCGCGGGGTTCACCGGTGCAATGGTATTATTGGTTTCAAGAATAAGCTGAGCAGCCGTATTAAACCGGCGGGCAATGGCCTGCAGTTTATTGTCGCCTTCCTGAATCGTGTAGGTTTGATTTTGCCCAATCAGACGGCTGCCTGCGGGCGGCAACGGATAATCCACCGCCCGGGCCGAATTAAGCACACCGAGCGAACCAAGGAGTAATAGAGTTATTAGAGACGCGCGCTTCATGCTGAGATTCCTTATTCACTGACAGAACGCCAGAAAGCTGAAAAACCAGCGAGGCGGGAACCACCTCGCGAAACAGAATGAATGCTGTTCTGTAAGTCTAGCTAAGGATTGCAGCTTTGGCGCGAATGCCGCGGATCATCGCTTCCAGTCCCTGGGATCGGGACGGGGTGAGATGTTGGGTGAGTGCCATTTTTTCGAACCAGGGACGAACATCAAAAGCGACAATGTCCTGCGCCGACATCTGGTGATAGAGAATAAAGACGACGGCAATAAGCCCTTTCACAATCGCAGCGTCGCTGTCGCCATGTAATTCGATAGTGCCATCGGCAGATTGCTTCATCACAATCCACACCTGGCTCTGGCAGCCCTGAATAATATTATCCGGGTTATGCGCCTCTTCGCTGAGCGGCGCTAAACGCTGCCCCAACTCAATAATATAGAGATATTTCTCTTCCCAGTTAGCGCAACGCCCGAAGTTGCGCAGCAATTTATCTTTATCCGGCAGTTCTGCCATCTTTCGCCTCTCCGTTAGCCCAGCAACTGGTGAATGCGCTTAAGCCCCGCCACCAGCCTGTCGACCTCTTCCGTTGTGTTGTACATCACCAGCGACGCGCGACACATTGCCGGCACCTGGTAAAACGCCATCAGGGGCATGGCGCAGTGATGCCCGGTACGGACCGCCACGCCATAATTATCCAGAAAACTGCCCACGTCATAGGCGTGATGTTTACCCAGATTAAACGCAATCACACCCTGTCGGTCAGCCGGGCCGTATAAGGTTAAATCCGGTACGCTGGCAAGCTGGGCAAGCGCATAGTGCATCAGCAGCTGTTCATATTCCTGAATGGCATCAAGGCCAATCGCAGAAACGTAGGAGACCGCCGCCCCCAGCCCGATAATGCCCCCGGTGTTGGGCGTGCCCGCCTCAAAACGCCACGGCGCGCGGGCGTAGGTAGTCCCTTCTGAGAGGCTAACGGTGGCGATCATCGACCCGCCCCCTTCCCACGGCGGCATCGCCTGCAGGATGTCTTCTTTCACATACAGCACGCCAATCCCGGTCGGGCCGTAGAGTTTGTGTCCCGAGAAGACGTAGAAATCGCAGTCCAGCGCCTGGACATCAACCGCGTGGTGCATCACCGCCTGCGCGCCGTCAATCAGTACCTTCGCCCCTGCCTGATGGGCCTTTGCGATAATCTCCGCCACCGGGTTCTCAGTCCCCAGTACGTTAGAGACCTGGGTGACGGCCACCAGCCGCGTGCGCTCATCCAGCAACGCGTCAAGCTGCTCAAGCTGAAGCGTCCCGTCGGCATTCAACGGGATCACCCGCAGCTGCGCACCAACGCGCTCACAGAGCATTTGCCACGGCACGATATTGGCGTGGTGCTCCATTTGCGTGATGACGATGTTATCGCCCGCATGCACCTGTGCGTTGCCCCAGCTGTTGGCGACCAGGTTGATCCCTTCGGTGGTGCCGCGCACGAAGACCAGCTCTTCAGGCGATTGCGCATTGAGGAAAGCGGCAATCTGCGTGCGCACGTTTTCCATACGCTGGGTCGCCTCGGCGCTCAGGGTATGAATACCGCGATGCACGGCGGCATAGCCGTGACGATAGAATTCGGCTTCTGCATCCACCACCTGATTCGGTTTCTGCGCGCTGGCCGCGCTGTCCAGATAGGCCAGCGGCAGACCGTTCACTTCACGGGTCAGAACGGGAAAATCTGCCCGTACTTTCTCGACGGGAAAACTCATGCTTCGCCTCCAGGCAGACGCTGACCGATACGGGCCAGCACCTGCTGTTTTAACGCGCCATCGTGCAGCGCTTCCGTCAGCTCGGCGGCAAACGCGTAGATGATCATCTTCTGCGCCGCCTGCCGATCGATACCGCGGGAGCGCAGGTAGAACATCTGCTCATCGTCAATCCGCCCGACCGTCGCACCGTGGCTGCATTTCACGTCATCGGCGTAGATCTCCAGCTGCGGTTTGGTGTCCACTTCCGCCAGACGCCCCAGCAGCAGGTTGTTGTTGGTCATCTGTCCGTCGGTTTTAATGGCGTGCTGGGCCACGTTAATCAGGCCGTTAAACACCGCGCGCCCTTTGTCGCTGACGATCGTTTTATGCAGCTGACGGCTGTTGCAATAGCCTTTGTTGTGCTCAAGCCAGGTGCGCGTGTCGCACACTTCAGACTTGACCGGCATCGCCAGGCTGTTAATACGTAGCGTGGTATTTTCACCGTTAAGCTGGGTGCTGGTATTGTGGCGCAGCACCACGCTGCCGAGCAGGAAGCTATGGCTGTAGGCCGCGGCATCTTGCCCAAGTAAAATGTCGTTATGGGCAAAGTGGTGGCTCTGGGGGTTCTCAAACGCCAGCTTGATGTGGTGAAGCTGGGCATTGGCCGCCACATTCATCGTCAGACGCGAGCCGGTAAAGTGGCGCGTCTCGTTGAGGCTGACGTAATGTTCAATCACCGTGGCCTCTGCCCCCTCCGCCAGTTCAAGATGATGGCGATAGTGCGCGGTGTTGATTTCGTCACCGTCCAGCCCCTGAGTGATGTGCATCAGCAGCAGCGGCTTCGCCGGACGCTGGTTACGTTTCACGCTGATATGCGTCACAGACTGCGCCAGACTTTCGGTGAGATGCAGGAAGACCTCCGGCTGAACCGGTGCGGCCAGACTCTGATGAACGTCATTCACGGCGATCTCAAAGCCGCTGTGTTGCGTCTCGTCACTGAGTTCCGGGTGAAACACGCCGTCGACAAAGACCAGGCGCAGCGCATCCACAGGTAACGCCAGCCCGTCTCGCTGGGCCGGAGTGACGTCCGCCGAGCGCGTGACAAACTCGCCGTTCAGCAGGCCATCGAGCGGTGTGTATTTCCAGTTTTCGTGCTTACGGGTGGGCAGACCCAGACGCAGCATCTGCTGAAGGTGCTGCTGAGCCTGTTCAGAACGCGATTGCCCCTGCGTTTCAAACAGCCGGTGCCACTGCTGGAGTGCATTACTGCTGTTCGGTAAGCCAGCCATAACCCTGCTCCTCCAGTTGTTTAACCAGCGTGAAATCGCCGGATTTCACAATGCGCCCCTGGTAAAGCACGTGGACGTAGTCTGGTTTGATGTAGTCAAGAATGCGTTGGTAGTGGGTGACGATAATAAACGAGCGCTTGCCGTCACGCAGCGAGTTCACCCCGTCCGCGACAATCTTCAGGGCGTCGATGTCCAGGCCTGAATCGGTCTCATCAAGAATGCACAGCTCGGGCTCGAGCACCGCCATCTGCAGAATGTCGTTACGCTTTTTCTCACCGCCGGAGAAGCCGACGTTGACCGAACGGGTCAGCAGGTCTTCCGGCATTTTCAGCAGCTTGATCTTCTCTTCCATCAGATCCTGGAAGTCGAAGCGGTCCAGCGCGTCGAGACCGCGATATTTGCGCACCGCGTTCAGCGCCGTCTGCAGGAAGAACTGATTGCTGACGCCCGGAATTTCTACCGGGTACTGGAAGGCCATAAAAATGCCCTCCCCGGCCCGCTCTTCCGGCGACATCTCCAGCAGATCTTTGCCGTTAAACTCGACGGAGCCGTGGGTGACTTCGTAATCTTCGCGTCCTGCCAGCGTCGCGGAAAGCGTACTTTTCCCGGAGCCGTTCGGCCCCATGATGGCATGAACTTCACCCGGCTTAATGTCAAAATTGAGGCCACGCAGGATGGCTTTCTCTTCCACGCTAACCTGTAAATCTTTAATGCTTAACATGTGCTTTCCTTAACCGACGCTGTGTTCAAGACTAATGGCGAGGAGTTTTTGTGCTTCAACGGCGAATTCCAGCGGCAGTTCAGAGAACACGTCCTTACAGAAGCCGTTCACAATCATTGAAATGGCATCTTCTTCACTGATCCCGCGCTGCAGGCAGTAGAAGAGCTGGTCTTCCCCGATGCGCGACGTGGTCGCTTCGTGCTCAAGCTGGGCCGTGTTATTACGGCACTCGACGTACGGGAAGGTATGCGCGCCGCAGTCAGCGCCAATCAGCATTGAGTCACACTGGGTAAAGTTACGCACGTTGGTGGCCGTCGGCATGATTTTCACCAGCCCGCGATAGCTGTTCTGGCTGTGCCCGGCGGAGATCCCTTTCGAGATAATGGTGGATTTGGTGTTTTTACCAATGTGGATCATCTTGGTGCCGGTATCGGCCTGCTGATGGCCGCTGGTCAGCGCCACCGAGTAAAACTCACCGATGGAGTTATCCCCGCGCAGGATGCAGCTCGGGTATTTCCAGGTAATGGCCGAGCCGGTTTCCGACTGGGTCCAGGACATCTTGCTGTTTTCGCCTTCGCACAGTGCGCGCTTGGTGACGAAGTTCAGGATACCGCCGGTGTTGCCGTCGCCCGGGAACCAGTTTTGCACCGTGGAGTATTTCACCTCGGCGTCTTTGTGGATGATGACTTCCACCACCGCCGCGTGCAGCTGATAGCTATCTCGTACCGGCGCGGAACAGCCTTCGATATAGCTGACGTAGCTGCCTTCATCGGCCACCAGAATGGTACGTTCGAACTGGCCAGTTTTTTCCGCGTTGATACGGAAATAAGTCGACAGCTCCATCGGGCAACGTACGCCTTTCGGCACATAAATAAAGGTGCCGTCGGAGGCTACCGCCGCGTTGAGCGCCGCGAAGAAATTATCGTTAGAGGGCACCACGGTCCCAATGTACTTTTTCACCAGTTCCGGGTGATCGTGAATCGCTTCGCCGAAGGAGCAGAAAATGATCCCCTGCTCTGCCAGCTTCTCGCGGTAGGTGGTCGCCACCGAGACGGAGTCAAAAATGGCGTCCACCGCCACCTCTCTTCCTTCGCGAACGGGCACGCCAAGCTGATTAAAGGCTTCTTCAACTTCTTTGCTCAGGAAGCTGTTTTCTGCGCCGGTTTGCTGTACCGCACCCGGCTGCGAGGCGCAGGTGTCGTCACAGCTGCCGCAGGAGGGCGCGGAGTAGTAGCTGTAATCCTGATAGTTCAGCTTGTCGTAGTGCGCTTTCAGCCAGTGCGGCTCTTCCATTTCCAGCCAGGCGCGGAAGGCGCTCAGACGAAATTCGAGCATCCACTCGGGTTCGTTACGTTTGGCCGAGATCGCCCGTACGACATCTTCGTTGATGCCTTTCGCCAGCTCATCGGTCTGCAGCTGCGTGAAGAACCCTTCTTTATAATTCAGGTGTCCGCCGCTCCAGGTGTTCACATCACTCGTTGCTTCAGTATTACGAGACATAGTACCGCCTATACCCCAAAGCTTTCGCCGCAGCCGCATTCGTTCTGGGCTTTCGGGTTATGAAATTTGAATAACTGGTTTAAGCCTTCGCGGACGTAGTCCACTTCGGTGCCGTCAATAAAGGGCATCGCCTGCAGCGCAACGAACAGTTTCGCGCCGTCGGTTTCGAAGACCAGGTCATCTTTCTCGGGTTCGGTGACGGTATCAAGCACGTAACCAAAACCTGCGCATCCGGTCTGTTTGACGCCTAAACGCACGCCAAGGATCTCGGGCTTTTTCGCCACCAGCTCGTGAATGTGTGCCGCCGCCGCTGGCGTGAGCGTTAAACCGCGCCAGGCAAAATCGGCCGGATTAAAGGTTTCTGAATGCAGTTCCATAGGTCCACCTCGTCTGAATAGCCATCAGGGCATAACACCATGTTAGTGATAACGATTATCACTTCAACCCCCTGTCAGTAGGGGCATCCGGGTAAACCGCCCTTTTTGGTTACTTTTATTAAGCATAGACCCTGTAGAAGGATGCAGGCAGGATGGATTTAATTGTTCAATGCATTGATAAATAATGCATTTCGCCGCGGCATTTGTGGCGATGAGGAGAAAAGTAAAATATGCATCGGAAATGCCTATTTTTAAGATAGCTTCTTTAGCTGTCGTAAACATAGTCAAACGAATGCGCTTTGGCGCACAGAAACAAGTGCTACCCCAGCAGCAAACAATCGGATAATCAGAGTCTTTTTCTGAAAATCATGCAGTCCCTCTGGATCACATTATCAATCGCTGTAGCATTAACCATACACATTTAATGGAAAATAGGTGTCATATGGCGTTACAGGGAAAGATGATTCTGAACGGCGCAGATTACGCGCCTTTCGATTTGTATGGGGTGGGCGTGTTCATGGCGCACTCAGGGTTGGGGGCCAGCAGAAACAATGCCAGTTGCGGACATGTCGCCAATACGGGTCCTATTCCCTTAGGGAAATACTGGATTGTAGATCGCAGGGAGGGTAACTGGTTTTCGCAAAAAAAAGAGGAAATTCACGATGGAGCTAACAGATTTATTGGCAGAAATGCTTTTGGTAAATCGGACTGGTTTGCTTTGTGGCGTGATGACTGGGGTATTGATGATTACACATGGGTAGAAAGCGTAAAACGTGGAAATTTCCGACTCCACCAGGCACGGTTTCAAAAGGTTGCATAACTATCGCCAACATGTCTGTTTTTGCGATGATTCATAACGCGCTAATGAATACATCACTTATTCAGGTCCCATGCATGAGGTCATTAATGGCGCGGGGATGGGTGGAGGTCGTAGCTGGTGGCCACATTAAAAAACCTTGCTCGTAGGGCATGTAAAATTATTTATTTTCTCATTTTATTACTCACTGTAGGTCATATACTACCAGGCCCTGAGATATATATTAACTATGATTTAGTCAGAACAACAGCCATGATTATCACCGGAAATGAGAATGCAGAATCAATGTATGACGCCTACTCATTTATTGACTGGGTTACAATGCTAATTATCATCATCCCTTTTTATATTATAACAATGAATTTACTCGAAAAAATAAGGAATAAATAAATGCCTATACCTCCCTATATGTGGCTTAAAGACGATGGCGGTGCAGATATCAAAGGATCTGTTGACGTACAAGATCGTGAAGGAAGTATTGAAATTATCGGCCTGAGCCATGGCATAAACTTGCCCGTTGACAGCGCAAACGGCAAAATCACCGGCACCCGCCAGCACTCATCCATGATGATTGAAAAAGAAGTTGATAGCGCTACACCATATCTTTACAAGGCTGCAGCAACCGGGCAGACGTTGAAAAGCGCAGAAATCAGGTTTTATCACATCAATGATGCAGGTCAGGAGGTTTGCTATTACACCGTTCTTATGGAGAATGTGAAATTAACGGGCGTCCACTGTAGCGTTCCAAATGTTAAGCTTGCGGGCAACGATAAAATGAATCATATTGAAAGTGTCAGCATTCAATATGAAAAAATCACCTGGAGAATTATTGACGGTAATATCCAATTTTCAGATGCATGGAATGAGCGCCATACAAGCTGAGTAATAATAAGGAGCACCACCACCTATTATTTTGTGAATTATCTGGTAATGGTGCTCATCCTTTCACGCTCCTGATGACGCCTCGGCCCATTAAACATGCGAAGTTAACTTTTGCTCAGGAAGTGACAAAAACAAAAAAAGGCCCTCAAGGCCTCTTACGATCAGTGATGAAATGAAACAGCAAACCCCTGTTCGCGCCAGTGATCGAGCTGTTCCTGCTGGCGAGGTGTGGGGGATTTCCCCGTCCAGACGAAGATTTTTTGCCCCGGGAACAGTTCAGGACGCGGTGAATCGATGGGTTCAGCCAAGACGTCAATGTGCCAGCCCTTCTGCGATAAGCGCGCGGCTTCCAGCCATAGGTGGGTGCGGTCATCGCATTCCCAGCCAATCAGTAGAGCGTCTTTACCGGCTTTCTTGCGGGATTCCGCCAGGCTTGCAACCGCGAATTCGATCAGTACGCCGTCAAACAGACTCGCCATGTGACGCACGGTATTTTGGTCCTGGTTCATTCGCTGTCGGACCGGAGAAATAATGTTATCAATCAGCGCATCCATCGCATGATCGCGCCGGAACTCGCCGATTTTGGCGCGCAGTTTACCCGGGCTGGCGTAACGCAGAACCGTCATCATCTCTTCCTGGAAAGAGGCCCAGTTGCCCTGCGTCAGCTCTTCTTTATTTTCCAGTAACGCTTTGACTTTTCCGACCGAGACGCCGGTTTTCATCAGGCGCTTGATCTCTTCGATACGCAGGATATCCTCATCGTCAAACTGACGATGGCCCCCTTCGCTGCGTTGCGGCTTCAACAAACCATAACGGCGTTGCCAGGCGCGCAGCGTAACGGGGTTGATACCGCATCGTTCGGCGACTTCGCCGATACTGTAATAGGCCATTAACTCCCTCACGCTCAACACTTCCATACCTAACCGCACCAACCTTATCAGATTGTATAACGCATTTGTATAAACAACTCCCCGTTATGAGACAAGTGAAAGGGGTCAAATCCTTTCACTCGTTTATCTATTGTTGTCCAAATTTCTCTGTTCGTACAGTTAACTCTCGGGTGTCATGTACAGGTTTTTAAAAATCGTTCTTTTTTTCAGGCCAGGCAACAGCCGGGATCCCGCCCAGGCGCGGGCTGGCGAACAGATGCCCCTGAAACTGCGAAATCCCGGCGGATTCCAGCCACATCCACTCCTCAGCCAGCTCTACCCCCACCGCGCAGAACTGGATTTCCAGGGACGCGCAGCATTTGATGATGGCTTGTACAATCGCCTGGCGCGGGCCGCTTTTGTGCACGTTGGCGATCAAATCCCGATTAATCTTAATTCTGTCCGGCTGGAACTGCGCCAGCAGCTGCAGCCCGGCAAACCCTGCGCCAAAGTGATCGATCGTCACGCTGATACCCGCGCTCTTTAACTGCCTGACTGAATGTGTAAATTCGTCAAAGCGGGAGATCGCTTCACTCTCCGTGAACTCGACAACGATCTGTTCCGGCACAAAACCATTCGCCTCAATGACCGTGAGCAGGAAATCAACCGCGTTAGGGACGTTAACCAGCGTCATCGGCAGCAGATTGAGGGACAGCGTTTGGGTGTGTAGCCCCAGCGCGCTGGCCATCGACAGTGCCACCTGCTTGCTCTTCAGATCGGCCTCATAAAGCGCGTCTCGCGGCAGAGTCTGAAAATAGGCAGCAGGTGAGTCCCCTTCGGGCGTACGAATCAGCGCTTCCCAGGAGACAATCTGTTGCATAAAGGGATCGACGATAGGTTGAAACGCAAAGCTGCAATCTGCACCTTTTGCCACAACCTCTGACTGCGCGGATAAAGGCGTCTCTTCGGGAATAAATTCCCAGCTGTTCGCCGGAGGCAGTTCAAAATAGTTGGCTTTTTCGGTGGCCTCAACGAAGGTGCGGAAAAACTGCAGGGCACGGTCGCTATACGTCAACCGGTACTTCGTCGTCCCTTTATCAAGCACCTGCTGGAGCACTTCGTCTGTATCAAATTGACGCAAATCGAAAAGCTCCATACCCACATTGCCAAAGCGTCGGAAGGGACCATGATCGCACATGAGTTCCACCACATTATGATGTCGCGGGTCACGGCAGATATGCTGATAGATGGCCGTCACATTATCAACTGGCCCTTCAAGTAACTGGAAAAAATGTGTGCCGTTAAACAGCAAGATCCCCGTGACATCGGAGTGCCGATTTTTACGATTTGCAGCAGCTACCATTTCTTCCAGCGCTTTCACCGGAACGTCCTCGCAGATATGACTGCGGTAAATGATGGTTGTTAGCATGCTATTCCTGGGGGTTTATAGGTTCGGCCACGAAAAGATCGTGGATAGAGTGTTGTTATAGCACATTCATTGCTTAACAAATAATTTACACGTCAATGATTTAGCGCATTTACAAAGCCGGGTTTTGGTGTTGTACAACTCTCTGAGCACAATAGAGATTGTACAATATATCCTGCAACGATAACGCTGAATGATACAATCACAACCAACTGATATTTATAAAAATTATAAAATATATCAAGAAAAATCTAAAAATCTGTACATTTTGAATGTACAGATTTGAAAAATATGTATACCTTAATTGTAACGTTACTGATTACGGATATTTACAGGAGCGAAACATGAACCAGAACGGTTATGTCGCAGATTCAGCAGCAGCAATCGCGCAGTACTTCGAGAAAGCCGCGCTACCTACCCAACAGGAGACGCTGGGTCAGGTGGTTGTTGAAATTCTTAGCGACGGGCGACATCTCAATCGCAAATCGCTCTGTACCAAACTTTTAAGTCGTCTCGAAAGGGCTGAAGGCCCGGAAGAGGAACAGCATTATCACATGCTGCTTGGACTGCTTTTCGAACGGTAACCTGATGAACAGTAGTGACGCAGATCGCCTGATCGACCAGCTAATCGGTGAAGCCGTTCTTTCTCTTCTGAGAGAGCGTGGCCCCGTGACAACCGAAGGTCTCATCCAGCGTCTGCGCAATATGAAAGCACGTGAAAAGGATCCCCAGCGGCGGGAGACACTTGCGAGGGTGATTGCCGAAATCGGTTCAAATGACCTCGCCTTTAAACGTCGCAGAACCGCACACGGACGACCAAAAAGAGAGGGATCTCTCAAAGAGAGTCGAGACAATGTAGTGCCGTTATTTGGTAATGGAAAACCGTCCGATCCAAAGAAGATACATTGACTGCAACCATACAGCTACGGTGAGAACAAATGAGACAAAATATTCAGCTTCAACCCGAATTTCATTTTGCCTTTTTAGACAGTGCGTTATCGGAGTACTTCCGTCATGCAGGCGAACGTTTTGCTGAAGAGTCCGCTGTTTTTTCTACTGCAGTACGCTGTGTCCTTGCCTCTGAAGGGCATCTGACCAATAAGGCCATTATCCTTTGGCTGATCCAGACGCTGGAAGCCACTGACGATGTCGTTCAGGCGGATGTGATCCGCAAGACGCTGGAAATCGTCGTCGGCTACACCATGGACGATCTTTGACCCCCCTTCCTCACAAAAAGCGAACGTGTCATCGTCAATTCTGACGAACAGCCTGACGATGACACGCACTCCCTCCATAACACCCTGTAAATCAAGCACAAGCAATGTGGCATGGTTCCTGCTTAAGCTAATAAGGGACTGGGCTTTCCAGTTAAACATTGCTTCATTTCTTAACAGGTCTGTTATTGATGAAAAAAATCGCCAGCGTCTGCCCGTACTGCGGTGCAGGCTGCAAACTTAACCTCGTTGTTGAAAATAACCGTATTATCCGAGCCGAAGCAGCAGACGGCGTCACCAATCAGGGCACACTTTGCCTGAAAGGATTCTACGGCTGGGATTTCCTTAACGACACCCGCCTGCTCACCCCCCGCCTGACGCAGCCCATGATCCGCTACCACAAAGGAGAGGCGTTCACCCCCGTCACCTGGGAAGAGGCCATTCGCTATACCGCCCACAGGCTCAAGAGCATCAAAGAACAGTTCGGTCCACGATCAATCATGACCACCGGCTCCTCGCGAGGAACGGGTAATGAGACCAACTATGTCATGCAGAAATTCGCCCGTGCCGTGCTTAATACCAACAACGTCGATTGCTGTGCGCGCGTCTGCCATGGCCCTTCGGTTGCCGGTTTGCAGGAGACGCTCGGTAACGGCGCCATGAGTAACTCGATCAACGACATTGAAAACTCAAAATGCCTGCTGGTGTTCGGCTATAACTGCGCAGACTCTCACCCTATCGTCGCCCGGCGCGTGCTGAAAGCGCGTGAGAATGGCGCAAAAATCATCGTCTGCGATCCGCGTCGCATTGAAACGGCACGCATTGCCGATCAGCATCTTCAGCTGAAAAACGGCAGCAACATGGCGCTGGTGAATGCCTTTGGCTATGTGCTGCTGGAAGAGGAACTGTACGACAAAAACTACGTCGCACGTTTTACGGAAGGGCTGGAGGCGTACCGACAGATCGTCAAAGATTACGCGCCAGAGCGCGTAGAGCATCTGACGGGCATCCCCGCGCGCGATGTGCGTCAGGCAATGCGCACGTTCGCGGCGGCACCGTCAGCGACGGTAATGTGGGGGATGGGTGTTACCCAGTTTGGTCAGGCGGTCGATGTGGTGAAAGGCCTTTCCAGCCTGGCGCTGCTGACGGGCAACCTGGGCCGTCCGGCGGTCGGCGTTGGCCCGGTGCGCGGGCAAAACAACGTTCAGGGCGCGTGTGACATGGGCGTTCTACCCAATATGTTCCCCGGCTATCAGGAGGTAACGGACCCAGCGGTCAGACAGAAATTTGCCGATGCGTGGAAGATAGACGTCAGCAGAATGGACGATCGCGTCGGAACGCGCATCACCGAAGTGCCGCATCTTGCGCTGGAAGGTAAGGTCAAAGCGTATTACATCATGGGGGAAGATCCGCTTCAGACAGAAGCCGATCTCGGCCTGGTCCGTCGCGGTTTCGACGCGCTCGATTTCGTGGTGGTTCAGGACATCTTTATGACCAAAACGGCGGAAGTGGCGGACGTGCTGTTACCGGCCACGTCATGGGGTGAACACGGCGGCGTCTTTACCTGCGCCGATCGTGGCTTCCAGCGCTTCGGAAAAGCTATTGAAGCCCGCGGCAACGTGAAGCGCGACTGGGAGATCATAAGCCTGCTGGCGACGGAGATGGGCTACCCGATGCATTACGACGACAACCAGCAGATCTGGGACGAAATGCGCGAACTGTGCCCGCTGTTCTACGGCGTGACCTACGCAAAAATGGGCGAGATGGGCCATGTTCAGTGGCCGTGCCCGACGCTCGATCACCCCGGTACGCCCTACCTGTACAAGGACAATCAGTTCGACACCCCAACGGGCAAAGGGCAGCTTTTTGCCGCCGCCTGGCGCGCGCCAGCGGAAACCCCGGATGAGGATTACCCGCTGGTGCTGTGCACGGTACGCGAGGTGGGGCACTACTCCTGTCGCTCCATGACCGGAAACTGCGCGGCGCTGCAAAGCCTGGCCGACGAGCCTGGACGCGTCCAGATGAACCCTGCCGATGCCCATAGACTGGGAATTGCAGACGGCCAACTGGTTTGGGTACGTTCACGCCGGGGTAAAGTGATAACCCGCGCCAGCATCAGCGAACGCATCAATGCCGGAGCCGTCTACATGACCTATCAGTGGTGGATTGGCGCCTGCAACGAGCTGACCCAGGATAACCTCGACCCCGTCTCCAAAACGCCGGAAACGAAGTATTGCGCGGTGCAGCTGGAGGCGATTGAGGATCAGCGCTGGGCCGAGGACTTTGCGGCGTCGGCCTACCAGTCCATGAAGTCGCGGTTAATCAGTGCGGTAAACGTGTGAATGTACTGCCGGGCGGCGCTACGCTTGCCCGGCATATTCTCTGCAGCAATATCAAATTACCGCTCATGCATAATTATTTTCCAGGTAATCGCGCAGCGGGTTTGGCCGACTCTTTTTCTCCATTAACCTTCTGAGCAGAAGGATCAGCTCGTAATCACTGCGCAGGTTAAACTTCTGCATCATCATATATTTATGGGTAAAGACCGTTTTATCACTCATCTTTAATATGTTGGCGGTCTGCACAACCGAGTGTCCCTGATAGAAATTCACCATAATTCGAATCTGTTGCGGTGACAGGACTTTATGTTGGCATTCGAAACAGGATTTTTTATTCCAGGCGTAGCCCGGTAATTGCGTCCTGAACAAGGCGATAAACAATGCCCCGCTTATACGATCGAGCGAAGCGCGGCGAGAGAGAAAAATAATGTCCTGAAAGCAGGAGGGCAACGCGGAAAAACGGTGCTCATCATCCACCAGACCTATCACAATCCCTTTTTCCCGGACCTGTAACTCAGGAAAACAGGTCAGCGTTTCCCCCTGACAGAGCGAAAGGACAATAATATCGGCCTGAATGACGTTGTCCTCGGTCAGGCCAGCGTTAAAATGGATGGATCGATGAAAATTATGCTCAAAAAAATCTTCGAAAAAATACCGCAGCCCGGCCTGAAAAAATAAATCCGTTTCCTGAATCAGGATATTCAACATAGATCCCCCATGTCTCATGATAAATGCGCTTTCCGGCATTCAGTTGTATTGCATCGTCATCACAACAACCGCGCTGATGCTTCCCGGCGTCGCACCACCGGTCTGGGATATCACCGATGCCTGCATGGGCATGCTGGCCGTTCGGTCTGCTGCAATATTTTGCGTCATGCTAGAGCCCGTTCCTTTGAGCGTGCCGGTCCCCGCCTCACGCATGGCCACCGCCACGTTCGTTGCCGAGCCGCTGTTCATGTAGTAGTCCGCCCCAGCTACCGGATCGGGGTTTCCGGTGAAGGAGACCGTCACGCTGCGCGTCCCCGCGGGACATTGCGTAAACTGCAGATTAAACGTCACCGGGTCGGAGGATGATCCCGGCGTCACCATGTTTGTCGCCTGAATATTGCCGAGATTAATATCCAGCTGCGTATTCCCGCCATTGAATATGCAGGGCGAGGCCACAATATTTCCCGTCACGTCAAGATTCACGTTATCGGCGGAAAAAGCCCTCCAGCTCAATAAGGCGAGAAAGGCCAGTTTCTTCTGCGATATTTTCATCATTTACCTGCTACTGGTAGGTCAAATTAAGCGTGGCAGAGGCATTGGCCGCGCCGGATTCGACAGACGTTAACGTCTGGTAATATCGCGCCGTTAACGGCAGCGTCTCTAGTCCACCCGAAGATTGTTTTAATAGCAGGCGGCTATTCAGCACCAGCGGCGTGCCGTTATATAAAAGTTGCACGCCCGCGCCTTTTGCCGTACCGGTCATCCCCTGTCCCGTTAGCGCCATTACGCTGGTATTGGTGCTGTCCGGGTTCTGAATTCCGCCAAGCGAAACGCTAATATTGGTTCCGGGGGTGCAGGTTAACCCCAGATTTTGCGTATTCTGCGCGCCCGTGGGGGTGGTGCCGATCGCCGTGCCAAACGCTGAGGCGGAGATATCGCCGATGGGGAACGTCAGCGGAGGCGTGGTAATACTGCATGCAAGCGCGTTAATCGTCCCGCTGGTGAGCTGGGTCGTCAGGCCGTCGCGGTAGACGCCGTCGTTCCCCTGAAGTGTCACTACGCCTATGACTCCAGGCGTTAAGGCACCTGACGATACCTGACCGGTGACCACCAGCTCAACTCTACCGCCGTACCAGTCAACATAAGAGGTCTGCGCATTATAAGAAAACGTATTGGTCGGATTTTCAAAGTAGTTATTCGAAGAAAAACGAATACCAATCCCGCTGATATTGGTGTTGTAAACATGGTTGCCATAGCTGCTCAACGTGGCGTTGTTATAGCGCATGCTAAATCCGAGCATTAATGGATTACTGCACCCGGTAAGATAGGATCCCGTATAGGTGGCTGCGCCGGAAAATATCACCGTGCCGACAGGCGCATCGCGCTGGACATTAATCGTGCCCACCGACAGCGTGGACACTTGCGGTGTTATTGTCGTGCAGGTCCCTGCACGCACGCTGTTATTCCAGCACGTGAGTAAACAGAGCAGTAAAATAGCCTGAATGAATTTCATGTTAATGCTCCTGGCGACACGTGGCACTCACGTCCGTTATTCCACTGTAGGTTGATTGTTTCGGCAGACTGAAATCAGCACGGCACTGTTGGATGTCCTGGTTTCCCCAGGTCGCAACTAACGTCCCCTGCTCGCTCATGCCGGTTAAATACACCTGGCCGCGGTCGCCCACAATGAAACTGTTGTTACGGTCACCCGCGAGGGTGACCACGGCCCCAAACGGGACGGGACGGTTGTTGTCTGTCAGGGTCATCAGCACCCGGCGTCCGACTCTGGAAAGGTAGTCTGCTCTCACCACGGCCCCGCGCGTCGGGGTGACCGTACGGGTATTGATCTCCAGTTCAACATCGTCAGGCATATTTTCCGGATCGAGGATGAGATCGTTTTTTCGGTACACGGACAAATTACTGACCACCGTATAACCGCGATAATCCGTACGTACTCCGGACTGATTACGGATATCGACACCCCGTGCGCCGGGCGCTTTAATCAGGGCATTCGTCTCACCCAGCGGCTGAGAAAGCGTGACGCCATCGGCGTGGGCGAGTATGCCCCCCTGCAGCCCGTAATTCAGACGCTCGCTGTTTTTGTCGTAGCCATAGCCCGCCGTCAGTTCGCCGTAGGTGCCTTTGTAATCACCGTTCATGTTGCCGGTGTAACCCACGCCGTTCGTGCCGTAACCCTGCTGCACGTTCCAGCTGAGCGCGCTGTTTTCCAGCGCAACGCCGTTCATGCCGATGTTGTGCGTGGTGCCATTATTCTTGCTGGCACTCATGTCATAGTTGGCCCACGTCCGCGGCAGGAATTTATCCAGCGGCACGCTGACGTTGAATGCCAGCTGCTGGTCATGGTCATAGGTTTTCCCGCTGCCGCTGCCGTATGCCGCTGCGCTGGCATTTTTGCTGTATGCCCAGGTCACCCCGTAGTTGATGTTATGCCAGTCATTGTTGTATCCGACACTCCAGGAAGCCATCGACTTACCGGTGTTCCAGTAATCTTCCCGCGCCGCGCTAAGGGTTAGAGACCCAAGGTCGCCGCCCAGCGTCTGGCTCATCGTCAGCTCTGCACGGTTACGCCGCCTTTCCTGAAGCGCGCTGCTGTCTCCGTAAGAATCCAGCACCTCCTGCATCCCGTAATAACCGCGTGTTGAATAGCGGTATCCCGCGATGGAAAAATTCGTCCCGGTATTCACGAAATTCTTGCTATACCTCGCGCGCAAGGACTGACCGTTGGTTTTGGCTGTGTTATCCGGCGTTGACCAACCCTGCGTGACGTCTGCTGAGAGCGCGCCGAAATCGCCCATGTTCTTCCCACCCCCAGCGCCAGCGACCGATATTTGCTTGAGCCCTGCACTCCGCCATAGAGGGTAATCCCGTGCTTAAGGCCATAAATGCCGGTAAGTTGCCCGAAAGGCGTGTTGTCAACGCTGTGGTTATAGGATCGATATTGCCCCCCGGTGAGGGCATATTTCAGACGGCCTTCGCGCTGCAGTACCGGCAACGACGCGTACGGCAGTATGAAATGTTGCTCGCTGCCGTCGGCTTCTTTGATCGTCACGTCCAGATCGCCAGCCCCTCCGGTCGGATACATATCCGTAATCTCGAATGCACCGGGTGCTACGTAGCTTTGGTAGATCTGATAACCATTCTGACGCACCACAACCTGCGCATTGGTGCGCGCGATACCCCGCACGACAGGGGCATACCCCTTCAGGGAATCTGGCAACATGTCGTCATCAGATGCCAGCTGAGCGCCGCGAAACGGCATACTGTCAAACACGTCAGCCGGTGCAGAACTGTCTCCAAGCGTCAGCTGTGCTTTCAGGGGGATCACGGCACGCTGCGCGTAGGTATAGACGGTGTCCCACCGGTCCTGACCGGAACCGTCCCGTGACCACGTGGAGTAATTGCGCAGACGCCACGGACCGATATTGATCCCCGGACGCAGGTTGGCATACTGGCTGTCGCTGCTGTTGCCTTCACCGTGGCTCGCCCGGGTGTTCGCGCCGCTCAGGCTGTAATTGAGTATGGCCGCCGCGATCCCCTCATCCCACATCTCTGGCGACACATAGCCTCGCGCGGGCAGATCGATCGCCGCCTGTGGAATGCTGATCAGAAGGCGCTGAGCGCCAAACTGAAAATCGGTACTTGCTTGCGGAATGGCCTGAAGATCCGCGCAGTCACTTTTTCCCGAAGCAAGCTGAGGAAATAGCGCGGTTTTCACTCCCCACTGTTTTAACTGGTCGATGCTCAGGCAAGGCTGCAATATCTCATTCCCGTCGTCGCTTTTAACTGCGGCAAAGGTGATATCGCGGGTCTCCATTAACTGGTCGTCAAGAATGATGTCAACATGGTACGTTCCCGGTGCCTGAGAGCCTGTTTCAAACGCCGACAGGTCTGCTTTGCCCATTCCAGGATTATCCAGCTCAACCAGTTCCGTATTAAACGTTTCACTGGCATAAAGTGCCTGTGATGAACCGGCAAGTGCACAGGCGATAAATATCGCCAGACGAGCAGGCCGTATCATATGTGTTGATGATGTCATTGCAGGAAACCTAATGAATGCACGAACATCAGAAACTGGCTTGATGTGCGGTGCCAGGACTGCCATAGTCATTAATGACTTTAAATGTGAGAGAATGACCACTCACCCCTTCAGGTAATAAAAACCGGGCTGATGCGCCGGGTAAAACATAGGTCACATCATCAAGTTTTCGCCCGCCCAGGGTAATCTCATTGAAATTGATTACGTAGGGCGTGGGATTATTCACCTGAATCGCATTCCCGGATTGTTGCCACGTTAATTTAGTCGCTTGTTCTTCCGGCGTTGACGCCCGCAAGCCATCAGGTCGATAAATTAATTTAATCCGCGTCTTTACCGCAATTTGCAGGGCGTTCATCTGTTGTGAGGCTGAGGGAATCGCTTTAATATTCAACCAAAATAAACTTTCCTGCTCCTGAGGCAGGGAGCCCGTCATTACAATACGCTCAAGATTTTTTTGTCCACCGTCCAGGCGATACAGCGGCGGCGTAATAATAAACGGCGTTTTACCCGACACCCCATCCTGCATATCTATCCACGACTGGATTAAATAAGGAGTATTGTCAGGGTTAGTAATATTGATTGTGGCTTCTTTCTTCGCACCCTCGAAAATAACGCGCGTACCACCAATAATCACCCCGGCATTGGCCGTCATTAATGCCAACGGTAACAGCGCCACCGCCAGCCCTGTTGTTCTGATAAAATGCATGGGAAAAAACCTCGTAAAACAAAGGGGCCGGGTTAGCCCCCTACTGATTGCTGCAAAAACTCAGTTGTAAACTACGGAGAAGTTCGCGACCGAGTTTGCCGGACCGGCAGTGACTGACGCGGCGGTCGAAATATACTGCGCATAGAAGTTCAGCGTATTATCTGCGGTGCTGCTCAGTGCATAGGAATAGCTGTTGCTGCCATGCAGAGGCAGATCGGCCTTATCGGCGCTCATCAGGTTGATTGCCACCCCTGTTGCCGCCCCCGCCACCGAGGAGTCAATCGCCAGCAGGCTGGCGTTGCTTAAATCAGGCGTACCGTCAAAGCGCACTTTCGCGTTAGTCACCGTGACCGGACAGTTTTTCAATACAATACTGAATTGTGTGGCAGCGGTTCTGGCTCCCGTTGTCGGGAATTCAGTTTTATAATAATCGCCCAATACGACGACCTGGTTCTGAGACGCCACATCAACGTCGCAGGCGGAATCCAGAATATTACCGTTAAAATTAACGGTACCCGCTGCAGCAAAAGCCTGCGTCATCGGCAGTGCAGAACTCACTGCCAGCATTGCCATCATCATTTTCTTTTTCATAATATCCAACCCTGTATCACTTTATTTATTACTGAAATCCGGGCAAACGTTCCCCACAAGTTTCAATCAACCTGAGCGTTGCCTTTTATTTTTTGTCAGGAACCCGATAAATGACTCACAAATAGAAGTCTGAGCATTCCTGTCGACGAGTCAAAATTTAACCAACTCTTATTCAGCGCACAATCTAATTGAGGTCTAGCTGTAGACTTACATTTAACAATCACGAAACATTCCCTTTAGATAAACCTTAGACATGTTATTCATGGGTCTACTTTTAGACTCTTAATACAAAGCCTTTAAATTCATAAGATTAGATTTTACACATCCTCCAGTCTATTATTAGACCTGCTTCGGTCATTCCCTGAGATGCTGTTTTTTAAGATAATTCTCTATGCCGATCAAAAAATGATCGCATGCGTGAATGAGGCATCTGATGAATACCCGAATGGCTATAGAATGTAGTAAAGACAATTCCACCGTGCTCCACCTAAAACCCTATAAGCACATTGAAAAAATTATCGATACCCTACTTCCTTCAGCAGAAAGGAAAATACTGTCCAGAGGGGAAGTGGTTCACTATTACAAGAGCGATATTCGCCAGTGTTTTTTACTGATCCAGGGGAGCGTGGCCTTACACCGCCGTGGAGATGGTATTGTCTTAAATTCTGAATCAGCGCCCTTTATTCTGGGTGTAAGCAGCCAGTTCTCCTCTGAGCATCTTTATGTCAGGGCGCTGGAAACCTCCGAAGTCGCAGCTGTGTCGCTGGAGCGTTTTAATTGCATCGTTGCGCAGCAAAATCTGTGGGAGCATTTTTCTAACCTGCTGATCTATACCGCCTCACGCGTCTATGAACACTGTGCCCAGATATCGCAAATGTCGGCTTACGACATCATCCGCTTTCAGCTTGTTGAACTGATGCAGGAGCCTGAGGCGATAAGGCTCAATACGACCGCCGCGGCCTATATCAAAAGCCGGACCTATCTTTCGCGTAGCGGTATTATGCGTATTCTGGCGGAGTTACGAACGGGTAAATACATCACTATGGTGCGCGGCGTGCTGATGGATATCCATCACTTACCCCGAAAGTACTGAGCTCACATTTATATCTGGAGAAGGTGGAGGATAAGAGCGACACTATAATCAGTCCGGTCTTTTTTCAGGTTTCAGACAATGTCTTCAGCACAACAACATCGCGGCTCTCCCTACGCCCAGGAACTGATCTCTTATTTAGAGCCGTACTGCACCACGCGCAGAACAGGCCGTGGCGAACAATTCGATCTTCAGGTCGACGGCAAGGGGATCTGTTATTTAATTCTGGAGGGGACAATTGCCGTCTACCGCAGAAGCGATGACATGATGCTCTCCACCGCCCGCAGCCCTGCTCTGTTTGGTCTCGCAAATCTGACGGACATTTATTTCAATGATTACATCAAAACCGTGAGCCCATGCCTGATTGGCATTCTCCCTACCGAGAAGGTCAGTGAAATTATTAAAGAGAAAGCGTTATGGGGCCTGCTTTCTAACCAGCTGATGTTTGTCTATAGCCGACTGTATAACAACGTGATGCCACAAGGCGCACCGACGGCGTATGAGATGATTCGCCAGCAGCTTGTTAAGCTGATGGAGGAAGATGAGGCTTATCGGCTCGGCGTGACGGCAGAAAGGTATATCAGGGAAAAAACGCAGCTTTCGCGCAGTGGCGTTATGCGCATTCTGGCCGATCTCAAAACAGGCGGATTTATTGAAATCGATGAAGGCAGGCTGATAAAAATCAATAAGCTTCCCGCCAAATACTGAACTCCAGACACAAAAAAGGCCGCATACGCGGCCTTTTCATTCGCACTCAATGGACGTGAACGCCCAACCGCCAGGCAAAATAGATCTCTTCTTTCAGCTCGTTTGAAGAGAGCGCCAGCAAATCTGCAAATTCCAGCTCAAGTTGTTTCAGTTTTTTCAGGTACTGCGCCGGAGACAGGTTGCTCTTATCGCGACGTAAATATTCAATTGCCAGTTGGGTTGGGGTTATTTCAGTATCCATGATGTCCTCGCTTATGTACAAATCCTGACCAGTATATCACAACGCGCTGGCTAGCTTTTGACCACGAGCAAAAACATCAGGAAACTTTACACAACTGCCGTCGTCAGTCTTGAGGAGCAGCACAGGCGTTCCTGCTCATCGAGAATATCGATCTGCCACACCTGATGACGGCTCCCGGCATGAAGCGCGCGGCAAATACCGCGCACGCGCCCGCTGCGAACAGAGCGGATATGGTTAGCGTTCACCTCCAGCCCGACAACCTTCTGCTCCCCTTCGGTACAGAGATAGCCCGCAACCGAACCCAGCGTTTCGGCCAGCACAACGGACGCGCCGCCGTGCAGCAAACCGAACGGCTGATGCGTGCGGCTATCGACGGGCATCGTCGCTTCCAGCTCATTCTCACCAATCCGGGTAAACTGGATGTCCAGCAGCCCCACCATATTGCCTTCGCCCATGGCGTTTAACGCCTGCAGCGTCACCGCACGTTTCCAGATCATCCGATAATCTCCAGCAAAGCCTGTAATGGATGGCGAACGCCGTTACCCTCAACGCGTTTCACCTGGCTGCGACACGAATACCCCGTGGCCAGACAGCGGTTACGCGGTAGACGCTGCATCGCCTGTTGCCACGATAATTCATAGATCCCAAGCGAATTGGCGTGGTTTTTCACTTCGTGTCCGTAGGTACCTGCCATACCGCAGCAGCCCACGCTGACGTTTTCCAGCTTCGCGCCAAAACGGGCGAAAATAGCGGCCCACTGGGCAGGTGCGCCCGGCAGTGCCGTAACTTCAGTACAGTGAACAAAGAGATACCAAGGCTCACCGCTGGCCTCACGTGCGGCAGTTTGCTGTAGCGCTAAAGGCAGCCACTCGTGTACCAGCATGACGTGGAAATCACCGCGTTTTTCGCCCAGCGTCTGCTTGTACTCATCGCGGTAGCACAGTACCAGCGCCGGATCGACGCCGACCATGGGAATTCCAAGCTGCGCCACGCGATTGAGGAAGTCAGACGTTTTCTGCGCCGTCTTCGCAAAACGGGTCAGGAAGCCCTTAATGTGCTGCGCCTTGCCATTCGGGGAGAACGGCAGCACAACCGGCTGGTAGCCCACTTTTTCCGCCAGACGGATAAAATCGGCCACCACCTGAGCATCGTAATAACTGGTAAACGGATCCTGCACCACCAGCACCACGTTGGCTTTTTGCGCATCACTCAGGGCTTCAAGCTGCTCCAGCGTCATGTTTGCCGAGCGGTGTCCCACCAGCTGGCGTTGCAGCGACGGTGTCGAGAGCAGCGGCAGATCCACCATGCCGATATGTTTTTCGGAAAGCTTGCGCACCAGCGGCTGATTGATAAAGAAGTTAAAGGTCTTCGGCGCACGCGCCATCAGCGGGGCGTAGCTTTCCACCGTCGCCACCAGATGGTCGCGCATCGGTCGCAGATAGCGCGTGTGATACAGCTGCAGGAAGCGCGAGCGGAACTCAGGCACGTCGATTTTGATCGGACACTGCGTCGAACAGGCCTTGCAGGCCAGGCAGCCGGACATGGCCTCTTTCACTTCATGCGAGAAGTCGTATTCGCCTTTATTCGCATGCCAGCTGTTGCGGGTGCGTTCGATAAGGGAACGCAGGCTGGCGCGTTTTTCCGGCAGTTCCTGCTCGAGCTTGAGCGGGTCGACGCCGCGGTCCGCCAGCAGTCGCAGCCACTCGCGCACCAGCGTCGCACGCCCTTTTGGCGAGTGGATACGGTTGCTGGTGATTTTCATCGACGGGCACATCGGGCTCTTCACATCGAAGTTAAAGCACAGGCCGTTGCCGTTGCACTCCATCGCGCCACGCCAGGAAGAGCGCACCGCAATCGGGATTTGTCGGTCATAGGTGCCGCGCTTGACCGCATCCACCTGCAGCATTGGCGCGTCAACGCCCTCCGGCGGGCAAATCTTACCGGGATTGAGGCGGTTATCCGGGTCGAATGCCGCTTTGACCTTACGCAGTTCACCGAAGAGCTGCTCCCCGAAGAACGCCGGGCTGTACTCCGCGCGGAACCCTTTGCCGTGCTCACCCCACAGCAGGCCGCCATATTTGGCGGTTAAGGCCACCACGTCGTCGGAGATCTCCTTCATCAGGATCTCCTGCTGCGGGTCACACATATCCAGCGCCGGACGCACGTGCAGCACGCCCGCGTCCACGTGGCCAAACATGCCGTAGCTCAGGCCGTGGCTGTCCAACAGCGCGCGGAATTCAACGATGTAATCCGCCAGATGTTCCGGCGGCACGCAGGTATCCTCGGCAAACGGAATTGGCTTCGCGGCCCCTTTCGCATTCCCGAGCAGCCCCACCGCTTTTTTACGCATCGCGTAGATACGCTCAATGCCGGAGAGATCGTTGCACAGCTGCCAGCCGATCACGCCGCCTTCACCGCGTGCAATCAGTTCGTCCAGCCGCTGGCACAGCGTGCTAACCTGACGTTCAATCAGTTCGGCGTCATCGCCAGCGAACTCAACGATGTTCAGACCGAGCATCTCTTTGTCGGGTACATCGGTAATCAGCTCACTGACCGAATGCCAGACGATATCTTCTCTTGCCAGGTTCAACACTTTTGAGTCAACGGTTTCCACCGACAACGCCCGCGCATCCACCATAAATGGCGCATTGCGCAGAGCAGAATCGAAGGAGTTGTATTTAACGTTCACCAGGCGACGCACCTTCGGCAGCCGGGTGATATCCAGACGCGCTTCGGTAATAAACGCCAGCGTACCTTCCGAACCGGTCAGCACGCGGGTTAAATCGAACTGGGTCAGGTCGTCGTTAAAGACGTGACGCAGATCGTAACCCGTCAGGAATCGGTTCAGTTTCGGGAATTTGTCGAGGATCAGCTGACGGTTATCGCGACAGCGCTCCAGCACGGTGCGATAAATCCGCCCGCTCGCCGTGCTCTCTTTACCCAGCGTCTCGGCCAGCTCGACCGGCATTGGCTGGGTATCGAGGATGTCGCCCCCCAGAAGCACCGCGCGCACGCCCAGCACGTGATCGGAGGTTTTACCGTAGACCAGAGAGCCCTGACCGGATGCGTCGGTATTGATCATCCCGCCAATGGTCGCCCGGTTGCTGGTCGACAGTTCCGGCGCAAAAAAGTAGCCGTACGGTTTTAAGAATTGATTAAGCTGATCTTTGATAACCCCCGCTTCCACGCGCACCCATCCCTCTTCAGGGTTGATTTCAATGATGCGGTTCATATAGCGGGACATATCGATGATGATGCCCTGGTTCAGCGCCTGCCCGTTGGTGCCGGTACCGCCGCCACGGGGTGTGAAAACCAGGGAGGTAAAGCGCTCCTGCGAGGCCAGACGGGCAATCAGCGCCACATCCGCTGTAGAGCGTGGAAAAACGACGGCATCGGGGAGAAGCTGGTAGATACTGTTATCGGTCGCCATTGTCAGCCTGTCGGCATAATTCGTGGCGGTATCACCTGTAAAACCCTGTTGCTCCAGTGCTTGCAAAAAATTAAGCACCAGCTGAACGACGCCAGGTGCCTGAGAAATCTGTGGGATCATCACTGTCGACCCTAATTAGAGTTGTTGTGGAAATCGTTTGCGTTGTATCACAACTTTTTATCACATTTTTTTCTTATGCGCTCAGCAGAATTACGGGCAAAATCCGCCTGTCAAAAATCGCTGATATCACTAATGATTAGAGAAAGGCGGTTCACGTTCTCGCCAGCCATGCTGGTGTTCATTTAAGGAAAGTTACATTTATGGTCAATCTTCGTCAGCCCAGGGATGTTGCGCAAATTTTGCTGTCGGTGCTGTTTTTAGCCCTGATGATTATTGCGTGTCTGTGGATTGTTCAACCCTTCGTGCTTGGCTTTGCGTGGGCCGCTACCGTTGTCGTCGCCACCTGGCCTCTGCTATTACGACTGCAGAAACTGCTGTTTGGCCGCCGTGGCCTGGCGGTGCTGGTCATGACGCTGCTGCTGTTCATGCTGTTTATTATTCCGATTGCCCTGCTGGTAAATAGTCTTGTCGACTCCAGTGGCCCGGTTATCCGTGCCGCCACCAGCGGGGATCTGACGTTGCCGGATCTCGCGTGGCTTAATAGCATTCCACTGGTCGGCGCGAAACTCTACAGCGGCTGGCACAGCCTGCTGGAGATGGGCGGCAGCGCGCTGATCGCGAAAGTGCGGCCGTATATTGGCACCACCACCACCTGGTTTGTCGGTCAGGCGGCGCATATTGGTCGCTTTATGATGCACTGTGCGCTGATGCTGGTCTTTAGCGCGCTCCTGTACTGGCGCGGTGAGCAGGTTGCCCTTGGGGTGCGTCATTTTGCCACCCGACTGGCGGGTAAACGCGGCGATGCCGCCGTGCTGCTGGCTGCGCAAGCCGTCCGTGCCGTTGCGCTGGGCGTGGTGGTGACCGCGCTGGTGCAGGCGGTGCTGGGCGGTATCGGCCTGGCGATTTCCGGCGTGCCGTACGCTACCGTATTCACCGTTGTCATGCTGATGACCTGTCTTGCGCAACTGGGACCATTGCTGGTGCTGGTGCCGTCCATCATTTGGCTCTACTGGACGGGCGATACCACCTGGGGCACCGTGCTTCTGGTCTGGAGCTGCGTGGTCGGCACCATGGATAACGTCATTCGCCCGATACTGATCCGCATGGGGGCTGATTTACCGTTGATTCTGATCCTGTCAGGCGTTATCGGCGGGTTAATCGCATTTGGAATGATCGGCCTCTTTATTGGCCCGGTGCTGCTCGCAGTGACATGGCGTCTCTTCTCGGCCTGGGTGCATGAAGTTCCCCCTCCGGGAACAGATCCTGATGTGATCCTGAGCGAACTGGAAGAGCTGGAAGAGAAGAACACGCATTAAGCCTTTTGGCCGGGTGGCGCTAACGCTTACCCGGCCTACATTCCCCCTCACAATACTTTAACGCTGCTAAAGTATTTATTCATTACTCACTGGTCAGACCCGCCATTTCAGCAGCAAGTCCGCTGCTAACCTCAAGAAATCTTTACGTCTCTTTAACTATTGAGACGAATCTGATCGACGCTAAAAGCCGACATGCCTACTATTAGGACACGGTTATAAATCAACACCTTGATTTATAAGCATGGAAATCCCCTGAGTGAAACAACGAATTGCTGTGTGTAGTCTTTGCCCATCTCCCACGATGGGCTTTTTTTTATCCTGACTACGCGCGCTTAACCTCACAGGTACTGAGCATCCGCCACTCAGCAGGCAGTACCCGCGTTTCCCCTGTCACATTGACCGTCACCGCCTCGCGAATATCCGCCGACGATGCGCCAACCTGCAGTTCAAACTCACCCGGCTCAACGATGCGTTTCCCGTCGCGACGGGTAAAGTTGAACATCTCAACCGGTAGCGTAAAGGTGAGCGTGGCGGTTTCGCCCGGCGAGAGCGTGACGCGCTGGAAGGCCTTCAGCTCCTGAAGCGGTCGCACCTGCGTGGCGACCTTATCCCTGACGTAAACCTGTACCACCTCGCTGCCGCTGCGCTCACCGGTATTGGTGATATCCACATTCAGCGTCACCTCGCCGTCGACCGGCACGCTGGATGCCGCCACTTTTGTCGCTCCCCAGCTAAACTGCGTCCAGCCGAGGCCGAAGCCAAACGGGTAACGCGAACCGAAATGGAACGCAAACGGCGTGCCGCCGCTTTTGAGCTTGTGATTGTAGTAATACGGCATTGCTCCGGCGCTTTTCGGCACGCTCACCACCAGACGCCCCTGCGGCTCCGCCCGCCCCGTCAGCACGTCCGCAATCGCCCAGCCCCCTTCCTGCCCGGGTGCCCAGGCCATCATCAGCGCCGCGACCTTATCTTCCAGGCCCTGAAGGTTGTACGGGCGCCCGCCGGTCATCACTACGATCACCGGTTTACCGGTGGCGACCAGCGCTTCCAGCAGCTGTTGCTGCACGCCAGGCAGATTCAATGAGTCAGTATCTGAGCCTTCACCCACGGTGCCGCTCTGGAACAGCCCGGCGAGATCGCCAACGCAGGCCACCACCACGTCACTTTGTTGCGGGGCGTCTACCGCCTCGGGGATCAGTGCGGTGCTCAGTGAAACCGGCGACTGCTGCATCGGCTTACCGCCGCTGTCACCGGGGAAGACCGGCGCGCCCGCCATCCGTTTTTCAATGATGTGGCACCCTATGGCATAGCGCACGTTAGATGCACCCAGATAGTGTTCCAGCGCCGCGCGCGGGGTCGTCACCTGCGACGTCTCTTCTACCATGTCGCTGATGATCAGGTGTACCGGGAAGCTGTAACCGCTAAGTAACGCCAGCGGATCGTCTGCCGTCGGGCCGACCAGCGCAACGCGAGGCTTTCCACCGAGGGGCAAGATGCCATTGTTTTCCAGAAGCGTGATCGACTTTGTCGCGACATCACGCGCCACCTGCCGGGTCGTCTCATTTTGCAGATCGCTGCCCTGCTCATTGGCATAGGGACGTTCAAACAGGCCAAGGCGGAATTTTTCCGTCAGCGTACGCGCCACGATCTCGTCCACCTTCGCCATCGAAATCAGCCCACGCTCTACCGCTTCCGCCAGATGGCGCGCGCAGTCATCTTTCGGCAGCTCAACGTCCAGCCCGGCGTTAAAGGCCAGCGCAGCAGATTCGGCCGCGTCGTGGGAAATCCCGTGGTGCTGATGCAGCAGGCTGACGCCGCCGTAGTCCGCCACAATAATCCCATCGAATCCCCACTGTTCTCGCAGGACGGTGGTAAGCAGGAAGCTGTCGCTGTGACCCGGCTGATTATCAATGTCGTGGTAGGCGGGCATGACCGAACCGGCGTTGGCCAGCTTCACCGCCATTTCAAACGGCAGCAGGAAGGTATCATTCAGCTCGCTAAACCCGAGGTGCACCGGCGCGTGGTTGCGCGCCCCTTCGCTAAACGAGTGGCCAACGTAATGTTTCAGGGTCGCCAGCAGGTCGCGTTTATCGCCCTGTAACCCCTTCACGTAGGCGGTCGCCATCACCCCCACCAGCCAGGGATCTTCGCCGAAGGTCTCTTCGGTACGCCCCCAGCGCACGTCGCGGGACACGTCCAGCACCGGCGCCAGCCCCTGCTGACAGCCGACGGAGCGCGCCTCTTTGCCAATCTGCTCCGCCGCCCGCTGCACCAGCTCCGGGTCCCAGGTCGACCCATAGTTCAGCGAAGACGGGAACAGTGTTGCGTCTTTGCACAGCAGCCCCACCAGACACTCCTCGTGGAACAGCGCCGGGATGCCAAGACGCGTCTCTTCCATCATCATGCGCTGGAGTCGGTTGGCCGCGCGCACGCCCGTTTTCGCATCAACAATATGCGTGCCGAGCGGACGTGTGATCTGCCCCACACCCAGCTTCAGCCGTTCGCTGAGCGAGGCCTGCTCGCTCACGTCTGCGAACTCATCGCTGAGATCGCTCCGTTCGCGGTGATTGCCGTTTTCATCGAGGATCAGCCAGTACGCGTGCATCTGGGCAAACTTCTCTTCCGGGGTCATGCGCGCCAGTAAATCGGCGACGCGCTCGTGTACCGGACGTCCTGCGTCCTTATAGATAGCCGTCATGTTTTACTCCTGTATTGCAGAATGGGTTGCCGGGCTGAGCTTTCCTGCGTCGGGACGCACATCACGCTTGCCCGCAAGTTCACGAGCAATGGAATCCACCAGCCGACTGTTGAGTTTGTAAATGGAAAGAAGCGCCACCATGCAGAGGAACAGCACGCAAGGAATGAGCGTAAAGAGCGCGTTGATGGTAGAGAGCACGTGCGGCGCCTGCGTCACCTGGCCCGGGGCGTAATCCACCATGCCAAGCACCCAACCGACCACGGCCCCGCCCAGCGCCAGCCCAAACTTGATGGCAAACAGCGCGGTAGAGAAGACCAGACCGTCCAGACGACGACCGCTGCGATGCTCTTCGTAATCCACCACGTCGGAGAACATGGTCCACTGGAGCGGCGTGGTCAGGTTTTGAATAAAGCTAAAAACGATGTTGAGGCCGAATATCAGCCAGACCTGCGAAGGCGGAATGAAGAAAATCAGCGCCCCGAAAATGACGAACGTCATAATGGTCCACTGATAGGCGCGAACGCGATCAAATTTTCCGAGCAGGCGTTCAGATAATAATGCCCCGCTTAATGAGGCCACCATGCCTGAAACAATAAAGGCAAAGACCAGTTCCGGGCGCAGCAGCACATAGTTGACGTAATACATGGTGGCAGAGCCGCGCGTCACGACCGCCGTTAACAGCAAAATATTAAACACGAACACAATTCGCCACTGGCTGTTTTTGGCCAGCAGTTTTAAATCCGTCAGCATGGAGCCGGAGGTATCATTTCGTGGTGAATAACGTTCGCGGGTCATCAGGAAGCAGCAGAAGAATAAAACAATACCCAGCAGCCCCATCAGGCTCATGGCATAGAAATAGCCTTTCTGTACGTTACCTTGCCCCAGCTGTGACACCAGCGGCAGGGCAATCACCGTCACGATCAGCCCGCCGATAAAGGACAACCCAAAGCGCCAGGATTGCAGAGAGTGACGTTCGCGGGGATCCAGCGTCAGCGCCCCCGGCATGGCGCAGTAAGGCACGTTAATCGCCGAGTAGATAAGGCTCAGAATGGCGTAAGTCACGCAGGCATAGACGATTTTCCCGGTCGGCCCGACGTCCGGTACATAGAAGGTAATCAGACAGCTGACGCCAAACGGAATAGCAAACCACAGCAGCCAGGGGCGAAAACGACCGTGGCGCGTTTGCGTGCGGTCGACGAGTGCGCCAATGCAGGGATCGATAAATGCATCGACCACGCGCACCACTAAAAACATGGTGCCCATAATCGCGGCGGGCAAGCCAAAAACGTCCGTATAAAAATAGGCGAGAAATAACGTCGCCGTTTGCCAGACCAGCGCGCTGGCCATATCGCCTAAGCCATAACCTATTTTATCTTTCGTACGTAATACAGAGGAGATTGTCATTGTTATTTGCCTTTTTATCAGGTTAAAACGTATTTCAACCAGTTGCGCATCATCTGAAGGGAAGTGCGCAGTAAGGCTCAAGTATTAGCAACGCTTTGCGCGCTAACAATTGTCTAAATTAACAGACAAATTATGATATTTGGTTTTTTGTTTTATTTGTGATGGGGAGCATATTCGGGCGGAAATAAAAAAAGGCGAGGAGATATCTCCTCGCCTTTTTCCGTTTTTACGCGGTTACTTATTCAGTTCCGCCAGGCTCAGCCAGGTTTGCACCACGGTATCCGGGTTCAGGGAGAGACTATCAATCCCCTCTTCCATCAGCCAGGCGGCAAAGTCTTCATGGTCGGACGGACCCTGACCGCAGATCCCGACGTATTTCCCCTGCTTCTTCGCCGCGCGGATGGACATGGAGAGCAGCGCTTTCACCGCCTCGTTACGCTCGTCGAACAGCTCAGAGACCACGCCAGAGTCGCGGTCCAGACCGAGCGCCAGCTGCGTCATGTCGTTCGAGCCAATAGAGAAGCCGTCGAAGTGCTCCAGGAACTGCTCGGCCAGCAGGGCGTTGGACGGGATTTCGCACATCATGATGATCTTCAGCCCGTTCTCGCCGCGCTTCAGCCCCTGGCGCGCCAGCTCGTCTACCACCGCTTTCGCCTGGTCCACGGTACGCACGAACGGGATCATGATCTCCACGTTGGTCAGCCCCATGTCGTTGCGCACGCGTTTCACCGCGTCACACTCCAGCGCGAAACAGTCGCGGAAGCTGTCGGACACGTAGCGTCCGGCCCCGCGGAAGCCCAGCATCGGGTTCTCTTCTTCCGGCTCGTAGCGCTCGCCGCCCACCAGGTTGGCGTATTCGTTAGACTTAAAGTCTGACAGACGCACAATCACGCGTTTCGGGTAGAACGCCGCGCCCAGCGTCGCGATCCCTTCGGTCAGACGGCCGACGTAGAACTCTCTTGGTGAGTCGTAGCCTTTCATCATCTCGCGGATTTCGTTCTGCAGCTTCGGATCCTGGTCGTCAAACTCCAGCAGCGCGCGCGGGTGAACGCCAATCATACGGTTGATGATGAATTCCAGACGCGCCAGGCCCACGCCTTCGTTCGGCAGGCAGGCGAAGTCAAACGCACGGTCCGGGTTACCGACGTTCATCATGATCTTCAGCGGCAGGTCCGGCATGGTATCCACGCTGGAGCTTTTCACGCTGAAGTCCAGAATATCGGCGTACACGTAGCCGGTATCGCCTTCGGCACAGGAGACGGTCACGTTCTGCCCGTCCTTCATGCGCTCGGTGGCATCACCGCAGCCAACAACCGCAGGAATACCCAGCTCGCGGGCAATGATCGCCGCGTGACAGGTACGACCGCCGCGGTTGGTGACGATGGCCGCCGCTTTCTTCATGATCGGTTCCCAGTCCGGGTCGGTCATGTCGGTCACCAGCACGTCGCCTGGCTCAATGCGGTTCATCTCGCTGATGTCGTGGATCACTTTCACCGGACCAGCACCGATACGGTGACCGATGGCGCGGCCTTCCGCCACGATTTTGCCCTGCGCGTGCAGCGTATAACGCTCCATCACCTGACCACGAGAGCGGACGGTTTCCGGACGCGCCTGCACGATAAACAGCTTGCCGGTGTTACCGTCTTTCGCCCATTCGATATCCATCGGACGACCGTAGTGTTTTTCGATCTGCACCGCCTGCTTCGCCAGCTCTTCCACTTCGGCGTCGGTCAGGGAGAAGCGGTCGCGCTGCTCCTGCGGCACATCTTCAATCTTAACCTGCTTGCCATGCTCCTGGGTTGGGGCATAGATCATGCGAATTTTTTTCGAGCCCATGGTGCGGCGCACCACTGCCGGACGGTTAGCCGCCAGCGTAGGCTTGTGGACGTAGAATTCGTCAGGGTTTACCGCGCCCTGCACCACCATCTCGCCCAGGCCCCACGCGGAGGTGATAAACACCACCTGGTCGAAGCCGGATTCGGTATCGATGGAGAACATCACGCCGGAAGAACCTACGTCCGAGCGAACCATACGCTGCACGCCAGCGGAGAGCGCGACGCCGCGATGGTCGTAGCCCTGGTGCACGCGATAGGAGATGGCGCGGTCATTAAACAGGGAAGCAAACACGTGCTTCACCGCCACCAGCACCGCATCGTAACCCTGAACGTTCAGGAAGGTTTCCTGTTGTCCGGCGAACGAGGCATCGGGCATATCTTCTGCGGTTGCAGAAGAACGCACGGCAAAGGAGGCCTGCGCATCGTCAGCGGAGAGCTGGTTGTACGCGTCATGAATGGCTTTTTCCAGTTCCGGCTGGAAAGGTGTGTCGATGATCCACTGGCGGATTTGTGACCCGGCTTTGGCAAGCTCGGTGACGTCATCAATATCCGTTTTATCCAGCAGGTCGTAAATGCGCTGGTTAACACCGCTCTGGTCTAAAAACAGGTTAAAGGCATCGGCAGTGGTGGCAAACCCGTTTGGTACGGAAACACCCATACCGGACAGATTTGTAATCATTTCACCCAGGGAGGCATTTTTGCCCCCAACTCTGTCTACATCATTCATGCCGAGTTGGTTATACCAAAGCACCAGCGGTGACGAGCCATTGTTGGACATCGAAACAATCCTTTTGTGATATTTGATCGGAGTAAGAAACACCTGACTACGTATTTATACTGGCATATTTACTTCCGCTAAAAAAACGGTGAATCGTGTAAGCAATTTAAATTTTCAACTTTTCGGATACTTTCCCATCACTCGCTAAACCGATGATTCCTCTATATTCAACCAAAAACCACAGAAATAAAGTCGCTATTTGAAAAATGAAATCTACTTTTCAGGAAAATCAAAAACACCGTTTCAATTATTATTATGTTAAGTTCTTTGCTGTGTAATTTACTTTTTTAATTTATGCTTTCAGTCAATTAGGTCTGATATTCAGGGTGGATAAAATGGATAGTGCTGTCGATCGCCACGTTTTTTATATTTCTGATGGTACGGCGATCACCGCCGAGGTGCTGGGGCACGCGGTGATGTCGCAGTTTCCCGTTTCGATTAACAGCATCACGCTGCCCTTTGTGGAAAATGAGAGCCGCGCCAAAGCGGTGAAAGACCAGATTGACGCCATCTTCCAGCAAACCGGCGTGCGCCCGCTGGTGTTCTATTCGATTGTTATCCCGGAAATTCGCAGCATCATTCTGCAAAGTGAAGGCTTCTGCCAGGACATCGTGCAGGCGCTGGTGGCACCGTTGCAGAGCGAGCTCAAGCTCGACCCCACGCCCATCGCCCACCGTACACACGGGCTGAACCCCGGCAACCTGACCAAGTACGATGCGCGTATCGCCGCCATTGACTACACCCTCGCCCACGATGACGGTATCTCTCTGCGAAATCTCGACCAGGCGCAGGTGATCCTGCTGGGCGTGTCGCGCTGCGGCAAAACTCCGACCAGCCTCTATCTGGCCATGCAGTTTGGCATTCGCGCTGCAAACTATCCGTTTATTGCCGACGATATGGACAACCTGGTGCTGCCCGCCGCCCTTAAGCCGCTGCAGCACAAGCTGTTCGGCCTGACCATTAACCCGGAGCGCCTCGCCGCCATCCGCGAAGAGCGCCGCGAGAACAGCCGCTACGCCTCCATGCGCCAGTGCCGGATGGAAGTTTCCGAGGTTGAAGCGCTGTACCGCAAAAACCAGATCCCGTGGCTGAACAGCACCAACTATTCCGTAGAAGAAATTGCCACCAAAATCCTCGACATCATGGGGCTGAATCGCCGCATGTACTAATATGCTAGTACATTAATCCAGTTTCAGTTATCATAATGGGCATCATCGGGGCGAATTTGCCCCGAACTTGAAATCAGCAGGGATTGGTTTAAGGTGATGCCCATCACTTCCCGGTAGTCTGCCGATGAAGCACAAAAATTCTGAGACATTCCATGAACAAAACCGACGAACTCCGCACTGCGCGCATTGATAGCCTGGTGACTCCGGCTGAACTGGCCCAGCGGCACCCCGTTTCCGCAGGCGTTGCGGAACATGTAACGGCGTCCCGCCGCCGCATTGAAAAAATCCTGAACGGCGAAGACAAGCGCCTTCTGGTGGTGATTGGCCCCTGCTCCATTCACGACCTGGATGCCGCGATGGACTACGCAAAACGTCTTCAGGGGATGCGTGAGAAGTATCAGCATCGCCTTGAGATCGTCATGCGCACCTACTTTGAAAAACCGCGCACCGTGGTGGGCTGGAAGGGTCTGATTTCCGATCCTGACCTCAACGGCAGCTATCGCGTGAACCACGGTATTGAGCTGGCGAGGAAGCTGCTTTTACAGGTCAACGAGCTGGGCGTTCCGACGGCGACCGAGTTTCTCGATATGGTGACCGGGCAGTTTATCGCCGATCTGATCAGCTGGGGCGCAATTGGCGCACGCACCACCGAAAGCCAGATCCACCGTGAGATGGCCTCCGCTCTCTCCTGTCCGGTCGGCTTTAAAAACGGGACCGATGGCAACACGCGAATTGCGGTCGACGCGATCCGCGCCTCGCGTGCCAGCCATATGTTCCTGTCGCCGGATAAGAGCGGTCACATGACCATCTACCAGACCAGCGGTAATTCGTACGGGCATATCATTATGCGCGGCGGCAAAAAACCGAATTATCATGCGCAAGATATCGCAGCAGCCTGCGAAACGCTGGCCGAGTTCGACCTGCCGGAACACCTGGTGGTGGATTTCAGCCACGGCAACTGCCAGAAGCAGCACCGTCGCCAGCTGGACGTCTGCGATGAGATCTGCCAGCAGATCCGCAGCGGTTCCACCGCCGTGGCAGGCATTATGGCGGAAAGCTTCCTCAAAGAAGGCACGCAGAAAATCGTTACCGGACAGCAGATGGTTTACGGCCAGTCGATCACCGACCCGTGCCTGAGCTGGGAAGACAGCGAGCTGCTGCTGGAGAAGCTGGCAGCTGCGGTTGATTCTCGCTTCTGATGTTATTGTCGGGTGGCGCTGCGCTTACCCGACCTACGATCCGTGTCCTCTCCCTGTGGGAGAGGGCATCAGACTGCACCTCCCCCAAATTTGATCCCGTCACACAATTTTCACAAAAACGCTTGCCGTGAATTTGCAGTTTATTGATAATGATTATCATTGTTACATTGATTGTTATTTATAAACATTATGTCACGTACGGATTACAGCGCGGCAACGCCAATAAAAACACACACAGCGCCTTCCCCCACCTCCACCGATCGCCGTATCGACAGCAAAACCCTGCTCGGTGATGAGGGGCGGGTCATTATCGAGCATGACGGCCAGCACTATCTTCTGCGCCAGACCCATGCTGGAAAACTGATCCTGACTAAATAAACAACACGATAATTTCGCCAGCCACCCAGGTGATCCCCAGGCAGCCAGCGCTTTTCAATTCTTATGGAGAGTTGCTATGCCACACCTGCCTTCCGCATCTTTACGTCCGTCACTTCTGGCGCTGGCGATTGTCAGCACCCTGCCGGGGGCTGCGTTTGCCGCCACAGACGACATCACCGTAACCGCCACCGGCAACGCCCGCAGCGCCTTTGAGGCGCCGATGATGGTCAGCGTCATTGACGCCACCGCCCCGGAAAACCAGACCGCCAGCTCTGCCGCTGACCTGCTGCGCAAGGTCCCCGGTCTGACGCTGGACGGCACCGGCCGCACGAACGGTCAGGACGTCAACCTGCGCGGTTACGACCGTCGCGGCGTGCTGGTCCTGGTCGACGGCGTGCGTCAGGGAACCGATACCGGCCACCTCAACAGCACCTTCCTCGACCCGGCGCTGATCAAACGTATCGAAGTGGTGCGCGGTCCTTCCGCTCTTCTCTACGGCAGCGGCGCATTGGGCGGCGTGATTTCCTATGACACCGCCGACGCCAACGATCTGCTCGAGCCTGGCAAGAACAGCGGCTACCGCGTGTTTGGTACGGGCGCGACGGGCGATCGCAGCATCGGAATGGGTGCCAGCGCCTACGGCCGTACCGAGACGCTGGACGGTCTGGTGGCGTGGTCGAGCCGGGATCGCGGTGATATTCGCCAGAGTAACGGTGCAACGGCGCCTAACGACGAATCCATTAATAACATGCTGGCAAAAGGGAGCTGGAAAATCGACCCGGCTCAAACCCTGAGCGGCTCCCTGCGCTACTACAACAACGACGCGCAGGAGCCGAAAAACCCGCAAACCACCGACGCGTCCGACAGCAGCAATCCCATGACCGACCGCTCCACCATCCAGCGTGATGCGCAGCTTGGCTACCACATTGCCCCGGAAGGTAACGACTGGCTGAACGCCGATGCAAAAGTCTACTGGTCCGAAGCGCGCATTAACGCCCAGAACGTCGACGGCACCGGCGAGTTCCGCAAGCAGACCACCAAAGGCGGCAAAGTGGAAAACCGCACCCGTCTGTTCAGCGACTCCTTTGCGTCTCATCTCCTGACCTACGGCGGCGAATACTATCGTCAGGAGCAACGCCCGGGCGGTGCGACAACCGGCTTCCCGAATGCCAAAATCGATTTCAGCTCCGGCTGGCTGCAGGATGAGATCACCCTGCGCGATCTGCCCGTGACCCTTCTGGGCGGTACGCGCTACGACAATTATCGCGGCAGCAGCGAGGGTTACGACGATGTGGAAGCCGATAAGTGGTCATCCCGCGCCGGGTTAACCGTCAGCCCAACCGACTGGCTGATGCTGTTCGGCTCTTATGCGCAGGCCTTCCGCGCGCCGACCATGGGCGAGATGTATAACGATGCGAAACACTTCTCCATCGGCAGCTTCTACACCAACTACTGGGTACCCAACCCGAACCTGCGACCGGAAACCAACAAAACCCAGGAGTTCGGTTTTGGTCTGCGCTTTGACGATTTGATGCTTGCCAACGATGCGCTGGAGTTTAAGGCCAGCTATTTCGATACCAAAGCCAAAGACTACATCTCCACCACCGTCGATTTTGCCGCGGCGACCACCATGTCCTATAACGTCCCCGACGCCAAAATCTGGGGATGGGACGTAATGGCAAAATACGCCGCCGACCTGTTCAACCTCGACGTGGCCTACAACCGCACGCGCGGCAAAGACACCAACACCGGCGAGTATATCTCCAGCATTAACCCGGACACCGTCACCAGCAAGCTGGATATCCCGGTGGCGCAAAGCGGGTTCTCCGTCGGCTGGATCGGTACTTTTGTCGATCGCTCAACGCATATCAGCAGCAGCTACAGTAAACAGCCGGGCTATGCGGTCAATGATTTCTACGTCAGCTATAAAGGTCAGGAACAGCTCAAAGGCGTGACCACCACGCTGGTGCTGGGCAACGCCTTCGACAAAGCGTACTGGTCACCGCAGGGGATCCCGCAGGACGGTCGTAACGGTAAGATTTTCGTGAGTTATCAGTGGTAACGCATATTGAGAAGGAAGAGACAATGAATCACTACACACGCTGGCTTGAGTTAAAAGAAGACAATCCGGGTAAATACGCGCGTGACATCGCAGGGTTAATGAACATCAGCGAAGCGGAGCTGGCCTTTGCCCGCGTAGGTCACGACGCCTGGCGACTGCACGGTGAAATCCGCGAGATTTTAGGCGCGCTGGAGGCTGTGGGCGAAACCAAATGTATCTGCCGCAACGAATACGCCGTGCACGAGCAGGTCGGGAGCTTTACCAACCAGCACCTGAACGGCCACGCCGGGCTGGTGCTGAACCCGCGCGCGCTGGATCTGCGCCTGTTCCTCAACCAGTGGGCGAGCGTGTTTCACATCAGCGAAACCACCGCACGCGGTGAGCGTCAGAGCATTCAGTTCTTCGATCGTCAGGGCGATGCCCTGCTGAAGGTGTATACCACGGACAATACCGACGTCTCTGCCTGGGGCGACGTGTTGACCCGTTTTATCTTTGCCGATAACCCGCCGCTTGAGCTGAAGGCCGCTGATGCCCCGGCTCACGCTGAGAATGCGGATGCCGCGCGTGTGGACAAAGAGTGGCGCGCCATGACCGACGTTCATCAGTTCTTCAGCCTGTTGAAGCGCCATAACCTCAGCCGTCAGCAGGCGTTTCGTCTGGTGGGCGACGACCTCGCCTGCAAAGTGGAGAACAGCGCGCTGGGGCAGCTGCTGGAAACGGCACGTCAGGACGGTAACGAAATCATGGTCTTCGTGGGCAACCGCGGCTGCGTGCAGATCTTCACCGGCGCGGTGGAAAAAGTCGTACCGATGAAAGGCTGGCTGAATATCTTTAACCCCGCCTTTACGCTGCATCTGCTGGAAGACGCCGTCGCGGAGAGCTGGGTTACGCGCAAGCCTACCGCAGATGGTCACGTCACCAGCCTGGAACTGTTTGCCGCCGACGGTACGCAAATCGCCCAGCTGTATGGCCAGCGTACCGAAGGCGAGCCGGAGCAGAGCCAGTGGCGCAGCCAGATTGACGCCCTGACGCCAAAAGGGATAGCCGCATGAAAAGCTGGTTTGCCCTGCTAAGCGCTCTGCCTCTGGTGGCGTTTGCCGCCACGCAGGAGAAAATTGTCACCCTCGGCGGCGACGTCACGGAGATCGTTTATGCCCTTGGCGCACAGTCTTCTCTGGTCGCGCGCGACAGCACCAGCCAGTGGCCGCAGGCGGCGAACGGCCTGCCAGACGTGGGTTATCTGCGCCAGCTTAATGCAGAGGGGATTTTGTCCATGCGTCCCACGCTGGTGCTGGCGAGCGCTCAGGCTCAGCCCTCTCTGGCGCTGAAGCAGGTTGAGCAAAGCCACGTCAGGGTGGTCACCGTTCCCGCCAGTAACGCCCTGAGCGTGATTGACGAGAAAGTCCGGACGATCGCCGACGCAACGCACCAGCAGGCGCAGGGAGAAATCCTGCGCAAAACGCTGCGTGCGGAGCTGGCCGCACTGCCCACGTCGTCGCTGAACAAGCGGGTGCTGTTTATTCTTAACCACGGCGGGATGACAGCCATGGCTGCCGGGCAGCAGACCGGCGCGGATGCCGCCATCCGTGCGGCAGGTTTACAGAACGCTATGCAGGGATTTTCCCGCTATCAGCCGCTGTCGCAGGAGGGCGTGGTTGCCAGCCAGCCCGACCTAGTGGTGATTTCGCAGGACGGCGTGCGGGCGCTGGGCGGTGAAGAAAATCTGTGGACGCTGCCGGGTCTGGCGCAAACGCCAGCCGGGCGGAACAGACAGGTGCTGGCGATTGATGACATGGCGCTGCTGGGCTTTAGCGTGCGAACGCCGAAAGCGATCCAGCAGCTGCGCGCCAAAGCGGAGCAACTCCCCTGATGTCCCGACGGGTTACGGTTTCACTGTGGCTGCTGGCTGCCCTGCTCTCCCTTTTGACGTTCACGGCCACCGGCTTTGGTGCGTTGCACCTGCCGGTCAGCCTGCTGTGGAACGGCAGCGACGAGGCGCTGCGTCAAATCTGGCTGACGATCCGCCTGCCTCGCGTGCTGCTGGCGCTGGTCATCGGCGGGTCTCTGGCGTTGGCGGGGTGTGTGATGCAAGGACTGTTTCGCAATCCCCTGGCGGATCCGGGTTTGCTCGGCATCAGCAGCGGCGCGGCGCTGGCGGTCGCGCTGTGGGTCGTTCTTCCGCTCTCGTTACCTGCCCTGGTGATGCTCTATGCCCCGATGCTGGCAGCCTTTCTCGGCGCGCTGGCAGCGACCGTTGCGATCTTCCTGCTCAGCCAGCAGCGTAACAGCTCCCTGTCACGTCTGTTACTGGTGGGCATTGCGATAAACGCCCTGTGCGGCGCGGCGGTCGGCGTCCTCTCCTGGGTGAGTAACGATGCGCAGCTTCGCCAGCTTTCGCTCTGGGGAATGGGCAGCCTCGGTCAGGCGCAGTGGTCTACACTGCTGGCCGTTACCTCGCTGATGGTGCCCACCGTTCTGGTTATCTGGCGGCTGGCGAACGCGCTCAACGTGCTCCAACTCGGTGATGAGGAAGCGCATTACCTGGGTGTGGATGTCGCCGTCGTACAGCGGATCCTGCTGCTGTGCAGCGCCCTGCTGGTTGCTGCCGCAGTGGCGGTCAGCGGCGTGATCGGCTTTGTGGGGCTGGTGGTGCCGCATCTGATGCGTATGTGGCTGGGCGCGGATCACCGGGCCGCGATCCCCGGCTCGGTCCTCGCCGGAGCTTCGCTGCTGTTGGTTGCGGATACGGCCGCGCGAACGCTGGTCGCGCCAGCAGAAATGCCGGTCGGTTTGCTGACCAGCCTTCTTGGAGCTCCCTGGTTTCTCTGGCTTATCTTCCGTCGTGGAGGGCAACATGGCTGACCGCTATTGCGCTGAAAATATTGTTTTTCAGGCGGGACGACGCACGATAATCAACGACATTTCGCTGTCATTGTCGCAGGGTGAACTGATCGCGTTAATTGGCCCGAACGGTGCCGGGAAATCAACGTTATTACGGCTGTTAACGGGTTATCTCAAGCCTGCCAGCGGGCACTGTCTTCTGGCGGGGAAACCCCTCAGCGCATGGCGTCCGGACGCGCTTTCCCGCCAGCGGGCGGTAATGCGTCAAAACACGCAGCTGGGATTTGACTGGCCGGTGGAGGCCGTTATCGGCATGGGCCGCGCCCCGTGGACGCGCACGCCTGAAGCGGCAGTGATTCAGGAAATCATGCGGATCACCGAATGTTTACCGCTTGCCGGAAGGCAATTTGCGGCGCTTTCCGGTGGCGAACAGCAGCGTGTCCAGCTTGCGCGCGCGCTGGCGCAACTCTGGTGCGACGGTGCTCCGCGCGGCTGGCTGTTCCTGGATGAACCCACCTCCGCGCTGGATCTCTACCATCAGCAGTATCTGCTGCGGCTGTTGAGAACGCTGACCTGTCAAAAGGATCTGCACGTCTGCGTAGTGCTGCACGATCTCAATCTGGCGGCGCTGTGGGCAGACAGGATCCTGCTGTTGCATAACGGCAGGCTGGTCGCCGGAGGCACACCGGAGGCGGTCCTGCAGGCCGATGCGCTGGCCCACTGGTATGGCGCACAGCTGCACGTGGGTCAACATCCGGCTCACACCGCGCCGCAGGTGTTTCTCGCCCCCTAGCTTGAGCAGCTCACTTCCAGCCGCTTGCCCCAGTCAGGCGGGCGGCTGACGTAGTCATCGTCCCGGTCGGCAAACGGCGTGCGCAACGCCACATGCAGGCGGTGTAGCTCGTCGTACTGTCCCTGCTCTGCCTGCTCAATCGCCCGCTGCGCCAGCCAGTTGCGCAATACCATTGCGGGGTTCGCGGCCTTCATCTTCTCCTGGCGGGTTGCATCGGCCACCTGCTCCTGCTGAAGCCGCGAGCGGTAGAGCGTGAACCAGTCGTCAAACGCCTGCCTGTCGATAAACTCGTCACGCAGCGGTGACGCCGCGCTGTTCTGCTCCGTCTGGCTCAGCATCCGGAAGGTGCGGGTGTAGTCACTGCCTTCCCGCGCCATCAGCGCAAACAAGGTGTTCAGTAATTCGTTATCGCCTTTCTCCTGGGTCAGCAGGCCCAGCTTGTTGCGCATCAGCGCACCATACTCCCGCAGCAGAACCTCCTGATAGTCGTCGAGCGCATCATTCAGGGCATCGACGTCAATAAAAGGCGACAGGCTTTGCGCAAGGCGTTGTAGATTCCACAACCCTACAGCAGGCTGATTATCAAAACTGTAGCGTCCCTGATAGTCCGAATGGTTACAGATGTAACCCGGCTGGTAATCATCAAGGAAGCCATACGGACCGTAATCGAAGGTGAGTCCCAGAAGGGACATGTTATCGGTATTCATGACCCCGTGTGCAAACCCGACGGTCTGCCAGCGGGCAATCATTGAGGCGGTACGGGAGACGATATCGCGGAACCAGAGAACATACTTTTCCGCTTCACCCTGCAACTGTGGCCAGTGGCGGCGAATGGCATAGTCTGCAAGCTGTCGGACTTTTTCCGGCTCGCGGCGATAGTAAAAGTGTTCAAAATGACCAAAGCGCAGATGGCTTTCAGCGATGCGGACCAGCATTGCCCCCTGCTCCATCGTCTCACGCGCAACCGGCGTATCGCTGGTAACAATGGACAGCGCGCGCGTGGTAGGGATCCCCAGCGCATGCATGGCTTCCGATGCCAGGCTTTCGCGGATCGTTGAGCGCAGCACCGCGCGCCCGTCGCCCATTCGCGAATAGGGGGTAAGACCTGCACCTTTCAGATGCCAGTCAACCGTCTCCCCGTTGGGAAGCTGTTGTTCACCGAGCAGGATCCCCCGGCCGTCACCCAGTTGCCCCGCCCAGACGCCAAACTGGTGGCCGCTGTAGACCTGAGCCAGTGGCTGCATGCCCGGCAAAAGCGTTTCGCCGCCCCAGACGCCAGCCCCTTCTGCAGGCTGGAACAGGTCAGGCGGGATCGCCAGTTCGTCAGCCAGCGGCGCGTTATGCCAGATAAGACGGGAATGGTGTAACGGTGTAGGTTTGAGTGCGGTATAAAAGCCAGGCAACTCGTCATGCCAGTGTGCAGTAAAAGACAGGGTCATAGGTCCTCCTGCTTTTAGTGTAGAGGGTTTAGCGGGTCTTAAACACGGGCGAAGAGAAGGGTTATCATTGAACGAGCGTTGTCACCTGCTCTGCCGGTACGGCAGGCCAGAGACTTCCCTGCATCGCGCCAAAATTAAACGTCAGCACGCGCTGCAACAGGCTGTGATCGTCAATCCCGGATACCATAACCGACTGGCAGTGGGGGGTGATTTGCCAGAGAATAGCGCGCATAAAGGGCTCAAAAGAAAGCGCTGCAGCCCGCTGCTGGATAAAACCTTTGTCCAGTATTACGCGTTTAAACAAACCGTCATAAACCGCTTTGAGAGATGCTGCACCTGCGCCAAAGTTTGTCAGCACTAAAGGAAAATGGATTGCCATTCTCGCCAGGTTCAGATCATCTTTTCCATTATTTAAACCTGGATAGTTCTCATTAACAGTAAACTCAAGAAAAGGATAGCGCTCAAGTAATGAAACAGCATTTCCATTCGTTAATAAAAACTCAACTATTACAGGTGTAATATTGATCCATGCAATTAACTGGTGCTGAATAAAGAACAGTTTACAGGTGTCGAGCAATTGCAGTTTCTCTTGAAACAGCACTAACTCTTCTGCGGGTGAAAGACGCGGGATAACCAGTTCAGTAGGGATCCTCACTTCCGTGTCAACGCCAGCAAAGTTAACCACAAGCTCTAAACCTTTAAGCTCCCCAGCGCTATTACGCGCAGGCTGCAGCAAAAGTTCAGACTTGTAGGCATTATCTAGCGTAATAATCATTGCACTCGCCCCGCATTAAAGATGAGAGAGGACATCCTGGAGCAATTGACGACACAATTCCACTGTCTTGATTTTAATAAGATTAATTTCATCAGTTCCGTAATATTTTTCAGATTTATCCCTGAATCTAAATTAATCTTATCCTGGTTGCTGTGTAATAGCCAGTTTTAGATAAAACAGATACATCTGGACATAACTAATTCTTCGTAAATTTAACTTTAATCATCTTATATGATTAAAAGCGGCATAGTTTATTAGTTACCCTGCCGCCAGCGTTAAGCCGTCAAGGCGCGACTAAATACGCCGCGCCTGCCAGAAATTTTTACGCCAGTAGACATTATCGAGCGAAGAGCGCATCACCCCACGGCTGGTCGAAGCATGAATAAACTGGTTATCCGTATCGTAAATGCCAACATGGAGACCGCTTTCACCCGAACCGGTTTTGAAAAAGACCAGGTCGCCAGGCAGTAGCTCATCTTTGTCGATTTCCGTGCCTATTTCAGCTTGCTTGCGCGTTTCACGCGGAAGCTGCAAATCAAACTTATCGCGGAAGGTCATTAGCACAAAACCAGAACAGTCCACGCCGCCGCGGCTCATACCGCCGTAGCGATAAGGCGTGCCGCGCCAGTTGCTTAACTGGTCGTTCAGGCTGGCAATCACGGTGATTGAATCCGAGAGCCGGGCGTTAGGGGGTGGCGCACGATGGCTACTGCATCCCGCAAGAAAGAGCGCTGCCACAAAGAGAAACCAGAATCGCATGTCCAGACGAATCCTCTGCTTTTTTATTCTTTTTGTAATTTAGCGTGCAAGTAGGCTACCAGGCAAGAAACGGTTACTCTTGCGCGGTAGAAATCAGCATCTTATGCCCTTCTATGTCCAGCCTGCGGAACGACATATTGTACGCGCGGGCAAGATTTGGTGGCGTAAGAACCTGGTCACGCGCGCCGCTGGCAATCATTTTGCCTCGCGACAGCAGCCAGACCCTGTGGGCATGGCGCAGCGTGTGGTTCAGGTCATGACTGCTCATGACGACGGCTATCCCCTGACGGGACAACCCGCTTAGCAGGGTATCCAGCGCCGCCTGCTGGGCGACATCCAGACCGCTCATCGGCTCGTCCAGAAGCAGCAAGCGTCCGTGAGGATTTCCTGCCGGATGGATCTGCAGGATAACCGCGGCCAGACGCACGCGCTGCCACTCCCCACCGGAGAGGTGGCTGGCGTGACGGGTGAGTTTATCGTCTAACCCTAACGCCGTCGCGACATCCGAGAGCAGCGTGGCGCTGTTTTTATCATGCAGATGCAGCATCAGATAGTGCCAGACCGGCATCGCAAACGGTGGCACCTGCTGCTGAACTAAATAGCTACGCCGATGTGCCAGCGATACCGGTGACCAGTCGGCAAGGGCGTGCCCCTGCAGCACGATCTCACCCGGACCAGAGGTCAAGCCCGCCATGCGTGCCAGCAGCGTGCTTTTACCGGCCCCATTTGGCCCAACAAAATGCAGGATTTCTCCGGCATTGATAGCACCGGTTACCGGCTCCAGACGTCCCTTATCGGCGACGTCCGTGAGCTGCATCAGCAACGTCATTATTTCGCCAGCGCCAGCTTGATAGACTCCATGACGATCGGATCTTCAGGCGTCATATCCGGTGAGAAACGCTGGACAACCTGGCCGTCGCGACCAATCAGGAATTTTTCAAAATTCCACAGAATATCGTCAGGATAGAGCGGCGCACGCCCCTTGCTTGCCATACGCTCATAGAAACCGCTGCCCTCTGGCGCCACGGCGGTCGGCGCTGCGGCCACCAGCTTCGCATAGAGCGGGTGGCGGTCTTCACCGTTGACGTCGATCTTGCTGAATAGCGGGAACGTCACGCCATAGGTGGTGCTGCAGAAGGTTTTAATCTCCTCTTCGCTGCCCGGCTCCTGACCTAGGAATTGGTTGCACGGGAAGCCCAGTACGGTGAAACCGTCTTTCTCCCAGGCTTTCTGAATGTTCTCCAGCTGTTCGTACTGCGGCGTCAGGCCACATTTAGATGCCACGTTGACGATGAGCAACACGTTGCCCTTGTAGCCTTCCAGCGTGGTTTTCTCGCCGTCAATGGTGGTCACTTCGGTATTCAGAATATCAGTCTGCATAGCATTCCCTCAGGTTGTCTTACGGGTAGTGATTTAACGTCCAGCTTTTAAGAGTAGCCAGATAAATACCGGCGCGCCCAGCGTAGCGGTCACTACACCAATCGGCAGTTCGGCTGCGCTCAGGGCGAGTCGGGCGATGATGTCAGCCACCAGCAGCGTTGCCGCCCCGGCAACCGCCGAGGCCGGGAGTAACGTCCGATGGTCGGTAATACCGCACAGACGCAACATATGTGGGATAACCAGCCCGATAAAGCCAATCGCCCCCGCCAGCGCCACGCTCACCCCCACCATCCAGCCAATGGCAATCACCAGCGCATTGCGCCAGAAGCTAATCGGCATGCCGAGCTGGCGAGCCGACGTTTCGCCGAGCGCGAGAATATTCAGCGGCTGTGCCTGAAAAGCGGTCCACAGTATGACCGGGATCAACAGCGCCATCAGCCAGCCCTGCCGCCAGTCGACACCGCCGAATCCGCCCATCATCCAGTACATTAGCTGTCGCAAATCGAACGACGTTGAAAAATAGACCGCCCAGGTCATTAACGCGCTGCAGATGATCCCCAGCGCCACCCCGGCAAGCAGCAGGCGACTGGTCGACAGATGTCGTCTGGCAAAACGCAGAAGAATGAGGGTTATCAGCAAGGCGCCGAGAATAGCGCTAAAGCTAATGCCCCACGCTGAGAGCGCCCCGCCCCCCAGCATGACAGCCGCAATCAGCCCCACGCCAGCCCCATTCGACACGCCAAGCAGCCCGGGCTCCGCCAGCGGATTTTCAAACAGCGCCTGCATGATGGTGCCGCACAGCGCCAGCGCGGCCCCCACCAGGATCACCGCCAGCGTGCGCGGCAGGCGTATTTGCCAGACAAAAAGCTGGCCATCCGGACCCAACCAGCTTTCCGGGCCCAGCCACCTGTCGCCCGCGCACAGGCTAACGACAGCGGCCACAATGAGCAGCAGCGCAAGCAGAAGCAGGCGACGTCGATCGGAACGGTGCTGGCGATGGGCAAAATCAAGCATGGGTATGGTTTTAGTCACGTGAGATGTAATTGATTTTACGGTGGGTTTGCAGAAGAGCGCAAAGAAAAAAGGCCGCAATAGCGGCCTTTTTAGTTAGTTCATATTACTCTGCTTTAGGCGTTGCGTTTTCGACACGGCTTTTTAACTTCTGGCCGGGTCTGAAGGTCACCACGCGGCGGGCTGTAATGGGAATATCTTCCCCCGTCTTCGGGTTGCGACCCGGACGTTGGTTTTTGTCTCGCAAATCAAAATTGCCAAAACCGGAGAGTTTTACCTGCTCACCATTTTCCAGAGCACGACGGATCTCTTCGAAAAACAGCTCTACCAGCTCTTTGGCATCCCGTTTGCTAAGCCCAAGCTTATCAAACAGATATTCTGACATTTCAGCTTTTGTAAGCGCCATAGGTTCAATCCCTCAATGATGCCTGGAATCGCTCTTTTAATGCCTCTACACATCTGGCAACGGTAGCGGCAATCTCCTCTTCTTCGAGTGTACGGCTGGTATCCTGAAGGATAAGGCTAATAGCGAGGCTCTTGAAACCTTCTGCTACGCCCTTGCCGCGGTACACGTCAAATAAGTTTACGCCAACTACCTGATTTACGCCAACTTTCTTACATTCGGCCAAAATATCTGCTGCGGGCACGTTTTCAGCGACGACAACCGCGATATCACGGCGGTTCGCCGGGAAGCGTGATACGTCCTGCGCCTGAGGAATGACGCGGTCTGCGACCGGGTTCCACTCCAGCTCGAACACGATGGTACGGCCATTCAGGTCCAGCTTACGCTCCAGCTCCGGATGAACAACTCCAATGAAACCAACGCGTTTACCGTCTAAATAAATCGCCGCGCTCTGGCCCGGATGCAGGGCTGGATTCGCTTCTGCGCGGAATTCAATTTCAGATAATTTACCGGTCAGATCGAGAATGGCTTCCAGATCGCCCTTCATATCGTAGAAATCAACCGTACCTTTTGCCAGATCCCAGTGCTCTTCATAGCGGTTACCGCTGATCGCCCCCGCCAGCATGAGATCCTGACGGATGCCTAAATTTGCCTGATTATCCGGTACAAAGCGTAAACCGCTTTCGAAAATGCGCACGCGGTTTTGCTGACGATTCTGGTTATACACGATAGTGCCGAGCAGGCCGGTCCACAGGGACAGACGCATCGCGGACATCTCGCTGGAGATCGGGCTTGGCAGGATCAGCGCCTCCTGGCTCGGATGGATCAGCTGCTGCAGCTTAGGATCAACAAAGCTGTAGGTGATCACTTCCTGATAGCCTTTGTCGTTGAGCATGGTTTTCACACGCTTCAGGGACAGGTCGGCTTCACGGTGGGTGCCCATCACCAGACCCGCCTGTACCGGCTCGTCAGGGATGTTGTTGTAGCCGTAAACGCGGGCCACTTCTTCCACCAGATCTTCTTCAATTTCCATGTCGAAACGCCATGATGGCGCAACGGCTTTCCACTCGTCCTGGCCTTCGGTCACTTCACAGCCCAGACGGGTCAGAATGTCGGTAACCTGTGCATCGGCAACGTGGTGGCCAATCAGACGATCCAGCTTGCTGCGGCGCAGGGTAATGGTGGCACGCTTAGGCAGCGTCGCTTCGTTGGTCACGTCGATAACCGGACCCGCTTCGCCGCCGCAGATGTCGATCAGCAGGCGAGTCGCACGTTCCATCGCCTTGTACTGCAGAGCCGGGTCAACGCCGCGCTCGTAGCGGTGAGAGGCATCGGTATGCAGACCGTGGCGGCGTGCGCGGCCGGTAATGGAGAGTGGGCTAAAGAACGCGCATTCCAGCAGAACGTTTTGCGTTTCATCGTTCACGCCAGAGTGTTCACCCCCGAAGATACCGCCCATTGCCAGCGCTTTGCTGTGGTCAGCAATCACCAGCGTATCGGCGTTCAGTTTGGCTTCGCTGCCGTCCAGCAGAACCAGGGTTTCGCCCTCTTTCGCCATGCGCACAACGATGCCGCCGTCGATACGATCTTTATCGAACGCGTGCATCGGCTGGCCCAGCTCCAGCAGAACGTAGTTGGTTACGTCAACAACCGCATCGATTGAGCGGATACCACAGCGACGCAGCTTCTCTTTCATCCACAGCGGCGTTGGCGCCTTAACGTTAATACCTTTCACCACGCGGCCCAGATAGCGCGGGCAAGCATCCGCAGCCTCAACCTGGATTGGCAGCGTGTCGCTGATGGTCGCTTCAACCGGCGCAATATCCGGCGCGTTCAGTTCAGTCTGGTTCAGCACGGCAACGTCGCGCGCCACGCCGATGATGCCCAGGCAATCGGCGCGGTTTGGCGTCACGCTGATTTCGATGGTGTTGTCATCAAGCTTCAGGTATTCGCGGATATCGGTTCCGATCGGCGCATCCAGCGGCAGTTCGATAATGCCGTTATGGTCGTCGGAAATACCCAGCTCGGAGAAGGAGCACAGCATGCCTTCAGACGGCTCGCCGCGCAGCTTAGCCGCTTTAATTTTGAAATCGCCCGGCAGCACTGCACCGACGGTCGCCACGGCCACTTTCAGCCCCTGACGACAGTTTGGCGCGCCGCAGACGATGTCCAGCAGACGGTCACCACCCACGTTCACTTTCGTCACGCGCAGTTTGTCGGCGTTAGGGTGCTGGCCGCACTCGACCACTTCACCCACCACCACGCCGGTAAAAGCACCCGAGACAGGATCGACGCCATCAACTTCCAGACCCGCCATGGTGATCTGGTTAGAAAGTGCTTCGCTGTCGAGCGTCGTGTTCACCCATTCGCGTAACCACAGTTCACTGAATTTCATTGTTCTGTCCTGCCCTTATTTAAACTGTTTGAGGAAACGCAGATCGTTTTCGAAGAATGCACGTAAGTCGGTCACGCCGTAGCGCAGCATGGTCAGACGCTCCATGCCCATACCGAAGGCAAAGCCGGAGTACACTTCCGGATCGATACCCACGTTGCGCAGCACGTTTGGATGCACCATACCGCAGCCCAGCACTTCCAGCCATTTGCCGTTTTTACCCATCACGTCAACTTCCGCAGACGGTTCGGTGAACGGGAAGTAGGACGGACGGAAACGAACCTGCAGATCTTCCTCAAAGAAGTTGTTCAGGAAATCGTGCAGCGTACCCTTCAGGTTGGTGAAGCTGATGTTTTTATCAACAATCAGACCTTCCATCTGGTGGAACATTGGGGTGTGGGTCTGATCGTAGTCGTTACGATAGACGCGGCCCGGTGCGATAATACGGATTGGCGGCTCCTGATCCTTCATGGTACGGATCTGTACGCCGGAGGTCTGAGTACGCAGCAGACGCGTAGCGTCGAACCAGAAAGTGTCGTGGTCAGCACGTGCCGGATGATGGCCAGGAATATTCAGGGCATCGAAGTTGTGATAATCATCTTCAATTTCCGGGCCAGTCGCCACGGTAAAGCCGAGCTCACCGAAGAAACTTTCAATGCGATCGATGGTGCGGGTAACCGGGTGCAGACCACCGTTTTCAATACGGCGACCGGGCAGAGAAACGTCGATGGTTTCCGCCGCCAGACGCGCATTCAGCACCGCGCTTTCGAGTTCAGCTTTACGCGCGTTCAGCGCCTGCTGTACCTGCTCTTTGGCTTCGTTAATCACCGCACCCGCTGCCGGGCGTTCTTCCGGCGGCAGCTCACGCAGGGTAGTCATTTGAAGGGTTAAATGCCCTTTCTTGCCCAGATATTCGACGCGGACATTGTCTAACGCGGCAACATCTGAGGCCTGGTTAATGGCGGCCGTTGCACTGGCAACCAGCTCTGCGAGATGTGACATGGTTTTCCTCATTATGTCGGTGCAGACACCGATTTGGTGGACTTATTCTCTCGAATTTAGACACAAAAAAAGCCTCCATCGGGAGGCTTATCTGGCGCTGTTTTTCGTTTCATCTTTCACGCGCTAGCCTCCTGAATTCAGGTGCTAAAGTAAAAGAAGAAGCGGAAAATAGCAGCATTCATGCTTGCGTTACCTTATGTGGTAAAAACCGTAAAGACCTTATTGAAAAGCCTGGACGGGTAAAAGTCAATGTTCTGATGATGTTAAAACAAAAGAGGGAGCAAAGCTCCCTCTCTCAACTGGCTTATGCCAGTGCTGCTTTCGCTTTTTCGACCAGAGCGGTGAACGCTACTTTGTCGAATACTGCGATGTCAGCCAGGATCTTACGGTCGATTTCAACAGAGGCTTTTTTCAGGCCGTTGATGAATTTGCTGTAAGAAATACCGTTCTGACGTGCTGCTGCGTTGATACGCGCAATCCACAGTTGACGGAACTGACGCTTACGCTGACGACGGTCACGGTAAGCGTACTGACCTGCTTTGATAACAGCCTGGAAGGCAACGCGGTATACGCGTGAACGCGCACCGTAGTAGCCTTTAGCTTGTTTCAAAATTTTCTTGTGACGTGCACGTGCAATTACACCACGTTTTACGCGAGCCATGTGTGCTCTCCTGTATCTATATTCTTAGTAAAAAAATTAAACGTTAACGGCTTATGCGTACGGCAGGCACGCGATAACCAGACCCAGATCGCCTTTAGAAACAAGGCCTTTTGGACGCAGGTGACGTTTACGCTTAGTAGATTTTTTGGTCAGAATATGACGCAGGTTTGCGTGCTTACGCTTAAATCCACCACCACCGGTTTTTTTGAAGCGCTTAGCAGCACCGCGTACGGTCTTAATTTTTGGCATCTTAATAACTTCCACTTCGCATTGTTAAATAAACGAAACATAGGCGAACAAAACCTATGAAACCCGAAGGCTCCACAGATTTTGCTGCTTGAAGGCCTTACTGTTTCTTCTTAGGAGCGAGCACCATGATCATCTGGCGGCCTTCGATCTTCGTAGGGAAGGATTCGACTACTGCCAGTTCACTCAGATCTTCACGGACGCGGTTAAGCACTTCCATACCGATCTGTTGGTGGGCCATCTCACGACCGCGGAAACGCAGTGTGATCTTGGCCTTATCGCCATCTTCCAGAAAGCGAATCAGGCTGCGGAGTTTTACCTGATAATCGCCATCGTCGGTACCAGGACGGAATTTGATTTCCTTAACCTGGATAACTTTTTGCTTCTTCTTCTGTTCCTTAGAAGACTTACTCTTTTCATAAAGGAACTTGCCGTAGTCCATGATACGACAAACTGGCGGTTCGGCGTTAGGGCTGATTTCAACTAAATCTACTCCAGCTTCTTCAGCTTTTTCGATCGCTTCTCTCAGACTCACAATTCCCAGTGGTTCACCTTCAAGATCTGTTAAGCGAACTTCCTGGGCGCGAATCTCGCCATTGATACGATTCGGACGTGCCGTTTGAACTCGTTTTCCGCCTTTAATACCTTATTCCTCCAGTTGTTGAAGACTGCGGCTGCGAATCTCTTGTTGCAGCTTCTCAATCACTTCACTTACGTCCAGGCTCCCCAGGTCTTTACCACGGCGGGTGCGAACGGCAACTTTGCCTGCTTCCACCTCTTTATCACCACAGACCAACATATACGGGACACGACGTAAAGTGTGCTCGCGGATTTTAAAGCCAATCTTCTCATTTCTCAAGTCTGCTTTTACGCGAATGCCCGCATTTTGTAGTTTCTGCGTCAATTCTTTAACGTAATCCGCCTGAGAATCGGTAATGTTCATCACCACGACCTGCACTGGCGCAAGCCAGGTTGGGAAGAAGCCCGCGAACTCTTCGGTCAGGATGCCGATGAAGCGCTCCAGTGAACCGAGAATCGCACGGTGAATCATTACCGGTACCTGACGCTCGTTGTCTTCGCCAACATAAGAGGCGCTTAAACGCTGCGGCAGGGAGAAGTCCAGCTGTACAGTACCGCACTGCCATGCGCGATCGAGGCAGTCATACAGGGTAAATTCAATTTTCGGACCGTAGAATGCGCCCTCGCCCAGCTGGTATTCGAACGGAATGCCGTTCTCTTCCAGCGCCACGGCGAGATCCGCTTCTGCGCGATCCCAGGTCTCATCGCTACCGATACGTTTTTCCGGACGCGTTGAGAGTTTGACCACGATCTTCTCGAAGCCAAAGGTGCTGTACATATCGTAGACCATACGAATACAGGCGTTAACTTCGTCACGGACCTGATCTTCAGTACAGAAGATATGCGCATCATCCTGAGTAAAGCCACGAACGCGCATCAGACCGTGCAGCGCACCTGATGGCTCGTTACGGTGGCAGCTACCGAACTCCGCCATACGCAGCGGCAGGTCGCGGTAGGATTTCAGACCCTGGTTGAAGATCTGAACGTGACCCGGACAGTTCATTGGCTTGATGCAGTACTCACGGTTCTCAGACGAGGTGGTGAACATCGCATCTTTGTAGTTGTCCCAGTGGCCGGTTTTTTCCCACAGCACACGGTCCATCATGAACGGGCCTTTCACTTCCTGGTACTGGTACTCTTTCAGCTTGGAGCGAACGAAGGTTTCCAGTTCACGGAAGATAGTCCACCCGTCGTTATGCCAGAACACCATACCCGGCGCTTCTTCCTGCATATGATACAGGTCAAGCTGCTTACCGATTTTACGGTGGTCACGCTTCGCAGCCTCTTCAAGGCGCTGCAGGTACGCGCTCAGGGCTTTCTTATCTGCCCATGCGGTACCATAGATACGCTGCAACATCTTGTTGTTGCTGTCGCCACGCCAGTAGGCGCCCGCGATCTTCATCAGCTTGAAGTGATGACAGAAGCGCATGTTCGGCACGTGCGGTCCACGGCACATGTCGACGTATTCTTCGTGATGGTACAAGCCAGGCTTGTCATCATGCGAAATATTTTCGTCAAGAATAGAGACTTTATAGTTCTCGCCGCGCTTCACGAAGGTTTCACGCGCTTCGTGCCAGCTGACTTTCTTCTTGATGACGTCATAGTTGGTTTCGGCGAGCTCGTGCATACGTTTTTCGAGCGCGTCGATATCTTCCTGGGTCAGGGTATGATCGAGGTCAACGTCATAGTAGAAGCCGTTGTCGATAACCGGGCCGATCGCCATTTTGGTGTTTGGCCACAGCTGTTTGATGGCATGGCCTAACAGGTGCGCGCAGGAGTGACGAATGATCTCAAGACCTTCTTCGTCTTTCGCGGTGATGATAGACAGCTTCGCATCGCTCTCGATCAGATCGGACGCATCAACCAGCTCACCATTTACACGGCCAGCGATGGTCGCTTTCGCGAGTCCAGGGCCGATATCCAGGGCAACATCCATTGGGCTAACAGCGTGGTCGTAATGGCGTTGGCTGCCATCAGGAAGAGTAATTACAGGCATTTTATATCCTTATTTGCAGTGATGCCCCACACATAAGAGCATATACAAAGAAAATAATCATTATTTAACAATAGATTGCGAAGCCATCTGACCAACAATCGTCAAATTGGCTCGTCATCATGCTCCCGCCGATTTCAGACAAATGCGGATTTACGGCAAGCACCCTAATGGTAACACTAATGAAAGGGCGAATGCACCCTCTGCTGCGACCAGTTTGAACCTTCACTCATCGGTATGAGTGAACGAACTTTCGCGAACCATGGCTCGCAATTCAAAAGTGCTGAGCTATTCTTGAACAGGTCCTTACACACCCAAGGGGCATCACATGAATGTGTCCAGTAGAACCGTTGTGATATTGAATCTACTCTCAGCTGCCGGTTTAGTGTTGATTCTTGCCGACAGATTCCATTGGTTCTGACATGAATCAATGCCGTGGCATAACCCGTTGTCCCGAATAATGCGCTTTTTACCGCATTTTTTTGGTAGACTGGAACAATAAACTGACAAGGAAGAGGTTATGCCAACAAAACGCTTTGCCGCGAAGCACTGGAAAATGGTGGTCGTATTAATTGCAATCTGCGGTGCAATGTTGTTATTGCGCTGGGCTGCAATGATATGGGGTTAGTGTTAACGCATTGCAAGCAAAAGTAATAAGACATCAAACCCTGAAAAATCTTTGAATATCTTTACAGCATTGATGTGATGAAAACCGGTACATCACAATCCGGTTTTTTACGATGAGGTTTAAAATTGAAACACGTATCAGGACCACTCACCGGCTACCAGTGTATGCACGTCAAACGCATCATTCATTGACTGACCGGTAGACTGTGACGCCGGGGCGATGTTTGAACCCGCTTCAACATCAGAGGCAGTGCTAATACCCGTGCGATCAGCAGCGAATACGCCAAAAGAGAGTGCTGAAAGCACCATTGCTGCTGCTGCAGTTTTGATTTTTTTCATCATGATTATTCTCATACTTAATTAGAGCATAAAGACCTAAGGCTGAATTTTGCCTGTAGTGTCAGTGTAGATCTGGATCACACTTTTGCATAGTCAGTTTATTTATCAATTCGTGTCAAATAATCTGAATATTCGGGGAGCGGTGTAATTATGGAGAAAGTATGGAGATATTTTCGGACCAATTATTTTAAAACGCCGTTTAATATAAATCAGCACAATTTCTAAAAATAAAAAAAGGGCCGAAATAATGTCGGCCCATTCAGATTACATTTTATAACCCAAAGAAATTGTCGTCCTGCGGTCAGTATGATCAGGCGCAGATTCAGGCGGTTCAGAGTTCCATGTCACGTTGTACGCCACCTTTAACCCAAAGTGTTCATTGATGGCTACATTCAGCGCCGTCTCGGAGTTCAGCGTCGTATCATCAGCACCGAATACCGAAACACCCTGCGTGAATTTGGTGTTGTCGGTCATCTGCCAGGCGTAAGTACCAGAGGCATAGCCCAGCGGTTGGGTTTTGGTATCGCCGTTGGTGTACTCGTCATAACGTACGCCTGGACCGAATTCAAAACGCAGGCTGTGTACCGGTCCATTCAGGAACTGGCGACCATAACCCGCAGTGAAGACATCACGCTGCCGGTAGCCGTTATAGCGGTCGGTTAGCCAGCTTGCCTGACCGAACAGGTAATCATAATCGGTCATATTGTAACGACTACGCCCGCCTACGGCGTATTTCTCTGACGATCGTTCGTCATTCGCTGAGGTGTTGCTGGCATTCCCCCACAGTGACCAGGCGGTGGTGTTGCCATACCACGTCAAGGTGCTGTCTGCGGTCAGGGAAGAGCTTTTCGTGTTGCCGGATTGCGCCAGATACCCTGCATTCAGGTTACCTTCAAAAGGTTTTTGCGCTGTGGAGGGATCGTCCATGACAGTAAAAACGGTATCATCGGCGATTGCATTCATTGACGCAAACACGCCACCCACCAGCATCATTGCAGCGGGTACTGTCTTCAAAAGCTTCATTTTATTAAGGAGTCCATACAACAAAAAAGAGACCATCACGGTCTCGGAAACTTTCTTGAGGATCAATGACAAGGCGTCCAGAGAAAGGTAACAAATTATAAAAAGCCGCAAATAACATAGCAATGTTTTCTTATTTCATTTTTGAATAAGAACGATCTCAAAACGACTTTTATTTTATAAAAACAATCCCGCCCTTTTGTCAGCATTCATATTTAAAATCATACTGTTATTTACGTTGCCTTCCTGTCGATTGGTGCCAGGCTTAAAGGAACCCATGCAAAAAGGAGGTTATGATGGTTCCTGTCTACACGCTGACGCTCTCCCCTTCTCTCGATTCCGCTACCTTAACCGCACAGATTTACCCGGAAGGTAAACTACGCTGTAGCGCCCCGGTGTTTGAGCCCGGTGGTGGCGGTATCAACGTCGCACGCGCCATTACCCACCTTGGAGGCAAAGCGACGGCGATTTTTCCTGCCGGTGGCGCCACTGGTGAACATCTGGTGTCTCTGCTGGCAGACGAACAGGTTGCCGTGCAAACCGTCGAGGCCAGCGACTGGACGCGTCAGAACCTGCACGTTCACGTTGAGTCCAGCGGCGAGCAGTACCGTTTCGTTATGCCGGGGGCAAAATTGAGTGATGATGAGTTTCGTCAGCTTGAGGAGAAGGTTCTGACAATTGAGAGGGGTGCTTTGCTGGTGATCAGCGGCAGCCTGCCGCCGGGCGTGAGCACAGAGAAACTCACAGCATTAATTCGTGCAGCCCAGCAACGGGGCATCCGGTGCATTGTCGACAGTTCCGGCGAGGCGTTAAAAGCCGCCCTGGAGCCGGGCAACCTTGAGCTGGTCAAACCTAATCAGAAAGAGCTAAGCGCGCTGGTGAATCGTGAACTCACCCAGCCGGATGACGTCCGTAACGCTGCGCAAGAGCTAATACGCAGCGGCAAGGCATTGCGCGTGGTGGTTTCCCTTGGCCCTCAGGGTGCGCTGGCCGTGGATGGAACGGGCTATGTGCAGGTCGTGCCACCCCCCATGAAAAGCCAGAGCACCGTTGGCGCAGGCGACAGCATGGTGGGGGCGATGACGCTGAAGCTGGCGCAGGGTGCGTCGCTGCTGGAGATGACGCGCTACGGCGTTGCAGCAGGTAGCGCTGCAACCATCAATCAGGGAACGCGGCTTTGTTCGCTGCCTGACACCGAGAAAATTGTTGATTATCTGTCCCAAAATTAACCGTCCCCCTCTCTCTTACGGGGAGAGGGGAAAGACGAGCCATAGTCGCCAAAAACGTACTATCGACTATGCTAAGAAAACTTTCATGATAACAATGAGGTGAACTATGAGCAGTGGTGACATCACCCGCTACGTCATTACCGTCAACATTCATGAAGCGTCACTGACCGAGCTCAATGAACTCAACAACGCTTTTACACGGGCAAATTTTCTGCTCACCCTCACGGACGACGAGGGCAATATTCATGATTTAGGCACGCTGACATTTGGCCTGATAAGCGCCCTCAGCGACGAGGAAGTTCACGCCCTGGCAAGCAGTCTGGCCGAGAGTGTGACCGATAAGGACGCGGATATTGAGGTAGATACCTGGGAAAGCTGGCGAAAAAAAGAACAATAAGTGCGTTGTATGAATTTAAACCGCTCAGGTGTGCGTTAGTTCGTATTTTTTAACAGCCGTTTTGCGCTAACTTTATGATCTGGCAGACAACATGGGAGAGATATCATGTGGCAGGCTATCAGTCATCTTTTAAGCGAGCAATTAGGTGAAGGTGAAATTGAACTGCGTAATGAACTGCCTGGCGGTGAGATCCACGCCGCGTGGCATTTACGCTACGCGGGGCGCGACCTTTTCGTTAAATGCGATGAACGTGAACTTCTCCCCATCTTCACTGCCGAAGCCGATCAGTTGGATCTGCTGTCGCGCAGCAAAACGGTCACCGTCCCGCACGTCTGGGCCGTGGGCAGTGACCGCGACTACAGTTTTCTGGTCATGGAATATCTCCCCGCTCGCCCGCTGGATGCCCATAACGCGTTTATTCTTGGCCAGCAGCTAGCGCGATTGCACCAGTGGAGCGACCAACCGCAGTTTGGACTCGATTTCGACAACGATCTCTCCACCACACCGCAGCCGAACGCCTGGCAACGCCGCTGGTCGATCTTCTTTGCAGAGCAACGTATAGGCTGGCAGCTGGAACTGGCGGCAGAGAAAGGGCTGGAATTTGGCAACATTGATGCCATTGTCGAACACGTGCAGCAGCGTCTTGCCGCGCACCAGCCTCAGGCTTCGCTGTTGCACGGGGATTTGTGGTCAGATAACTGTGCGCTGGGTCCGAACGGCCCTTATATCTTCGACCCTGCCTGTTACTGGGGTGACAGAGAGTGCGACCTCGCTATGCTGCCACTGCATCCTGAACAGCTGCCGCAGATTTATGACGGATACCAGTCGGTCTCGCCGTTGCCGCCTGACTTCCTCGACCGCCAGCCGGTGTATCAACTTTATACCCTGTTGAATCGGGCAATTCTGTTTGGTGGTCAACATCTGGTGAATGCGCAGCGCGCACTGGAGCGGGTACTGGCGGCGTAGCGGGCGGTCATGCACCACCCGCTGTGGCTCTAGATAAAACCGAGCAGTGAGAAAAAGAAATAACCGGCCACGATGATGACTACCGGTAATACATAGAGCGGGAAAATCTGCAGGAAAATCGTGTGCCGCGGAACAACGATGCGGGATTCGATTTGCTCGCGGCTCATCCCGTCCGGCCCTTTCGCCTGCTCAAGAATGAGCTGGTCTTCCACACCTTCTCGTAAAAAACGCGTCTGGCGACTCATGCGCGCGCCTGATGCCTGCAATGCCATCGCGATAAAAATCAGCGCGTAAATCACCCAAAAGCCAACATTCGCCTGTTGATGAAAATTCGGTGTCGGTGAGTTAAACCAGAAAAAGTTTAAGAACGGGGTGTTAAAACGCATCATTTCAATCATCACATGCGCGAAATCCAGCATTACCGCATTGATACCCGGCTGCTTTTCACTGTGATCGTACATAAATTTGAGTACGGAAATCAGCGTGGAAATTACAGCCGGAATAAAAATGGCCCAACCGGCAATACGTTTTAAGACAGCGATGCGTCCAGCTTGTTGATACGTCATTCGTTCCCCTTCAAAAAGACGCGTTATTTTTGCCTAAGTCTACCTGCTGCCCATCATTTTCGCCCGTTCTTTAAAAGCATTATGCTAAATTGCAGATTGTGCTTAGCACGTATCGTCTGTCGAACACCTGAGATAAGGAGACGTTGTGATGTCGACACCGCGCCAAATACTTGCCGCCATTTTTGACATGGACGGATTGCTGATTGACTCCGAACCGCTGTGGGATCGGGCTGAACTGGATGTGATGGCGAGCCTCGGCGTCGATATCAGCCGCCGGAACGAACTTCCCGATACGCTGGGACTTCGCATTGATATGGTTGTAGACCTCTGGTATGCCCACCAGCCATGGGTTGGCCCCGGTCGTGATGAAGTCACCGCGCGTATTATTAACCGCGCCATTACGCTGGTTGAAGAGCAGAAGCCCCTGCTTCCGGGCGTGCGTGATGCGATCGCCCTGTGCAAGGCGCAAGGATTGAAGGTCGGACTGGCCTCCGCCTCGCCGCTGCATATGCTGGAAAAAGTGCTGTCCCTGTTCGAACTGCGCGACAGCTTCGACGCGCTGGCCTCAGCCGAGAAACTGCCCTACAGCAAGCCGCACCCTCAGGTCTATATGGACTGCGCCGCAAAACTGGGTCTGGATCCGCTCACCTGCGTGGCGCTGGAAGATTCCGTTAACGGCATGGTGGCCTCCAAAGCCGCACTCATGCGCTCTATCGTTGTGCCTGCCGAAGAAGGCCGCCACGATCCCCGCTTTGCCCTGGCGGATGTGAAACTGGCCTCGCTGGAAGACCTTACGGTTGCCCATCTGCGCGGCGAGTGACCTTCTCTTTCAGGCAGCCCTTCGCTGCCTGAAATAAAAATAAAACATCGTTTCATTTAATTGCATTTCCCGCTTTCACCTCCTATTCTTACCTTCAGAATGACAATAACCTTACTTCTGAGGCGCGTATGATACTGGAGTCCTTCACTCTTGCAGGAAAAGTGGCCATCGTCACGGGATGCGATACCGGGCTGGGACAGGGCATGGCCGTGGCGCTCGCACAAGCCGGATGCGATATTGTTGGCGTGAACCGTAAAGTTCCCGACGAAACGGCCGCGCGCATCACCGCTCTCGGGCGTCGATTTATGGCGATTCGGGCCGATCTCGGTCAACAAGAGAGCATTCAGCGCGTAGTGGATAGCGCTGTCGCCGAGATGGGACGCGTCGATATTCTGGTGAATAACGCCGGGACCATACGGCGGGAGGATGCCCTGGCATTCAGTGAAAAAGACTGGGACGACGTTGTTAACCTGAATCTCAAATCGGTTTTTTTCCTCTCTCAGGCGGTGGCCAAACAGTTTATCCAGCAGGGTCAGGGTGGGAAAATCATCAATATTGCCTCGATGCTTTCATTCCAGGGGGGGATCCGGGTGCCTTCTTACACCGCGTCTAAAAGCGGTGTTCTGGGTATCACGCGCCTGCTCGCCAACGAATGGGCTACGCATGGCATCAACGTGAACGCCATTGCGCCGGGTTATATGGCGACCAATAACACACAGCAGTTGCGCGATGATGAACAGCGTAGCCAGGCGATCCTGGAGCGTATCCCGGCCGGGCGCTGGGGATTGCCGGAGGATTTGCAAGGTCCGGTTGTTTTCCTTGCCTCTGCTGCATCGGATTATGTCAACGGTCACACCCTGGCCGTAGACGGTGGCTGGCTGGCGCGCTGACGCCGCTTTGTGACAAAGAGTTACACCGTCACCTCTTCCGTACACTGTATAAAAACCCTATACTGTATGAATTGACAGTTTGTTGGGTTTTATCATGACGGCGGAAGGCCACCTGCTTTTTTCAATTGCATGCGCAGTGTTTGCCAAAAACGCTGAACTGACCCCTGTGCTGGCACAGGGTGACTGGTGGCATATCGTCCCTTCCGCCGTATTAACCTGTCTCCTGCCGGACATCGATCACCCGAAGTCGTTTCTTGGACAACGGTTGAAGTGGATCGCCAAACCCATTGCCAGAGCGTTTGGTCATCGGGGATTTACCCACAGCCTGCTGGCCGTGTTTGCCCTGCTTACCCTGTTCTATTTAAAAGTGCCTGAAAGCTGGATAGTGCCGGCAGATGCCATACAGGGGATGGTGCTCGGCTATTTAAGCCATATTCTTGCCGATATGCTGACGCCTGCCGGTGTCCCCCTCCTGTGGCCCTGCCGGTGGCGTTTCCGTTTTCCCATTCTCGCCCCGCAAAAAGGCAATCAGCTGGAGCGCGTTTTGTGCATGGCACTCTTCGCGTACGCCGTCTGGATGCCGCAGACGTTGCCCGAAAATGGTGCAGTCCGCTGGTCATCGCAGATGATCAATTCGCTGCAATTTCAGTTCAATCGTTTCATTCATCACCAGATTGAACAGTAAACAAACAAAATAATCCCGTTTGTCATAAACCATTCCATTTGGATATAAGCGCTGCATCACACTTCTGCTAACCTTGCGCCATCAGGATCGGTAAAAACCGACCGTATAATAAATCAGGAGAACGGGGATGAATTTTCCACTCATCGCGAACATTATTGTGTTCGTTGTATTGCTATTGCTTCTCGCGCAGGCGCGCCACAAACAGTGGAGCCTGGCGAAAAAAGTGCTGGTCGGTCTGGTCATGGGTGTGGCCTTTGGTCTGGCATTACACGCTGTTTACGGCTCCGATAACCCGGTACTGAAAGATTCCATTCAATGGTTCAACATTGTCGGTAACGGCTACGTGCAGCTGCTGCAGATGATTGTGATGCCGCTGGTGTTCGCGTCTATTCTGAGCGCCGTTGCCCGTCTGCATAATGCGACTCAGCTGGGGAAAATCAGCTTCCTGACTATCGGTACGCTGCTGTTCACCACGCTGATTGCCGCGCTGGTGGGCGTGCTGGTGACCAACCTGTTTGGGCCTGACCGCTGAAGGCCTGGTCCAGGGTACGGCTGAAACCGCGCGTCTGACGGCGATTCAAACCAACTATGTTGGCAAAGTGGCCGACCTGACGGTTCCGCAGATGGTGCTCTCCTTTATTCCTAAAAACCCGTTTGCTGACCTGACCGGTGCAAGCCCGACCTCCATTATCAGCGTGGTGATCTTCGCCGCGTTCCTGGGTGTGGCTGCGTTGAAGCTGCTGAAAGACGATGCGCCAAAAGGCGAACGCGTGCTGACCGCTATCGATACCCTGCAGAGCTGGGTAATGAAGCTGGTCCGTCTGGTCATGCAGCTGACGCCTTACGGTGTGCTGGCACTGATGACCAAAGTGGTTGCGGGATCAAACCTGCAGGACATCATCAAGCTGGGCAGCTTTGTCGTCGCCTCTTACCTGGGTCTGGGCATCATGTTTGTGGTGCACGGCATCCTGCTGGGCGTGAACGGCGTCAGCCCGCTGAAATACTTCCGTAAAGTGTGGCCAGTGCTGACCTTCGCGTTTACCAGCCGTTCCAGCGCCGCGTCTATTCCGCTGAACGTGGAAGCGCAAACGCGTCGCCTGGGCGTTCCTGAGTCCATCGCCAGCTTCTCTGCTTCCTTTGGTGCCACCATTGGACAGAACGGCTGTGCGGGCCTGTACCCGGCAATGCTGGCCGTAATGGTCGCGCCGACTGTGGGTATCAACCCGCTGGATCCGGTGTGGATTGCCACCCTGGTGGGCATTGTGACCATCAGCTCCGCAGGCGTTGCGGGTGTCGGTGGTGGTGCAACCTTCGCCGCACTGATTGTGCTGCCTGCGCTGGGTCTGCCTGTGACGCTGGTTGCGCTGCTGATCTCCGTTGAGCCGCTGATCGACATGGGACGTACCGCGCTGAACGTGAGTGGCTCCATGACCGCCGGTACGCTAACCAGCCAGTGGCTGAAGCAGACCGACAAAGCGATTCTGGACAGTGAAGACGACGCCGAACTGGCGCACCGTTAATCACTGTTGAAATAAAAAAACCGCCTGATGGCGGTTTTTTTATGGCTGTTATTCTTCAACCTCTTCATCCTGGCGGATCTGCATCGCCCACCGTTGCGCTGACTCCGGCACCGTAAACGTGGGAGAGCGGCGGAAATGCTCGCCGATCAGCACAAAGGCCACGTATTTACCCCGTAACTGCCAGACGTCGCGAAAACCATCCACTTTCAGGGCATGGTCAGGCGGCGCGGGCTCAACGCGGGGCACATAGCTAATAACCTGGCGGTTTTGTTGACGAAGAGGTTTCATAAGCGACGGGTTCACTAAAGCAAATTCTTGAAGCAGGAAAATTCTATGATAGCCGATCCGACTACCTTCCGTCGCGCTCAGAGTGGGTGAGATGGCTCCTTTCGTTAATGACGGCATGTGAAAACTCTTAGTTGGCGAGCCATCTCACGACATTGTTCTATCCTTAATAGGGTTTTTAGCAATGGATAAAGGAGAAACGTGCAATGTCGAACAAAGATAAAACACATCAATCACCGATTCATGGCACTGAAGAATCGCAACCGGGTATGGACTCTCTCGCTCCAGCTGACGGCTCTCACCGCCCCTCACCGGGCCCTTCCGCGCCTGGCGAGCAGCCTACCGCACCGGGAAGCATGAAATCGCCGGATACGGGGAACGAGAAGCTGGAATCGCTTGAGCCACACCGTAAAGGTAGCGAAGGTTTTGCGCTCACGACCAATCAGGGCGTGCGTATTGCTGACGATCAGAACTCCCTTCGCGCAGGCACGCGTGGGCCGACCCTGCTGGAAGATTTCATCCTGCGGGAAAAGATTACCCATTTTGACCACGAGCGCATACCGGAACGCATCGTTCACGCGCGCGGCTCGGCTGCGCACGGATACTTCCAGCCCTATAAAAGTCTGAAAGACATTACCAAAGCGGATTTCCTCTCCGACCCGGATAAAATCACCCCGGTGTTTGTGCGCTTTTCTACCGTGCAGGGTGGCGCAGGCTCGGCCGACACGGTGCGCGATATCCGCGGCTTTGCCACCAAATTTTATACCGAAGAAGGTATTTTCGACCTGGTCGGCAACAATACCCCGGTGTTTTTCATTCAGGATGCGCATAAATTTCCTGACTTTGTCCATGCGGTAAAACCGGAGCCACACTGGGCCATACCGCAGGGACAAAGTGCGCACGACACCTTCTGGGATTACGTCTCGCTACAGCCAGAAACATTGCACAACGTGATGTGGGCAATGTCAGACCGCGGCATTCCGCGCAGCTATCGCACCATGGAAGGGTTTGGCATCCACACCTTCCGCCTGATTAACGCGGAAGGCAAAGCCACTTTCGTGCGCTTCCACTGGAAACCGGTGGCGGGTAAAGCGTCGCTGGTGTGGGATGAAGCGCAGAAGCTGACTGGCCGCGATCCCGATTTCCACCGCCGCGAGCTGTGGGAATCCATTGAAGCCGGAGACTTCCCGGAATACGAACTGGGGTTACAGTTGATTCCGGAAGAGGACGAGTTCAAATTTGATTTCGACCTGCTTGATCCGACTAAACTCATTCCTGAGGAACTGGTGCCGGTTCAGCTGGTAGGGAAAATGGTGCTCAACCGTAATCCGGATAATTTCTTTGCCGAGAATGAACAGGCCGCCTTCCACCCGGGCCATATTGTCCCCGGTCTGGATTTCACCAACGACCCGCTGTTACAGGGTCGTCTGTTCTCCTACACCGACACGCAGATTAGCCGTCTCGGCGGACCGAACTTCCACGAAATCCCCATTAACCGCCCCACCTGCCCGTATCACAATTTCCAGCGCGACGGGATGCATCGCCAGGATATCGACACCAACCCGGCGAACTACGAACCGAACTCGATCAACGATAACTGGCCGCGTGAAACACCACCGGGCCCGAAACGTGGCGGGTTTGAGTCGTATCAGGAGCGCGTCGAAGGAACCAAAATTCGTGAACGCAGCCCATCCTTCGGTGAGTATTACGCCCATCCTCGCCTCTTCTGGAACAGCCAGACCCCGATTGAGCAGCAGCATATCATCGGCGGCTTCAGCTTTGAGCTGAGCAAGGTGGTGCGCACTTACATCCGCGAGCGCGTGGTCGATCAGCTGGCGCGAATCGATATCCAGCTTGCGCAGAGCGTCGCCGATAACCTCGGTATTACCCTGACCGATGAGCAACGTAACGCAGCTCCACCGAAAGACGTTAACGGGCTGAAAAAGGATCCGTCTCTAAGCCTGTACGCCGTACCGGGCGGATCGATTAAGGGCCGCGTGGTCGCCATCCTGCTGAACGATAAAACCCGCGCCAGCGACGTGCTGGGGATTATGCAGGCGCTGAAAACCCAGGGCGTGCATGCGAAACTGCTTTATTCCCGTATGGGCGAAGTGACCGCCGATGATGGCTCCGTGCTGCCGGTGGCGGCGACCTTTGCCGGGGCGCCTTCGCTGACCGTTGATGCGGTGATTGTGCCGTGTGGAGATATTGACAGCCTGCTGACCAACGGTGACGCCGTGTATTATCTGCTGGAAGCCTATAAGCATCTGAAACCTATCGCCCTGGCAGGCGATGCGCGACAGTTTAAGGCGCAGCTGAAGGTGGCCGATCAGGGTGAGGACGGCATTGTCGAGGGCGATAACGTTGACGATGCCTTTATGACGAAGCTGTTTGATTTACTCGCCGCGCACCGCGTCTGGTCGCGCAGCAGTAAGATTGACCAGATACCGGCATAAAAAAAGCCGTACCCGATTGTGCGGCCTGATGCCCTCACCCCGCCCCTCTCCCACGGGAGAGGGAGAAAACACAAAAAACGGTAACCGAGGTTACCGTTTTGCTTTTACCTCGCCACCCGGCTTTTTTTTTACTCACAAATCCCCAAACGTCCCCAACCGATACCCGCGCTCGGCAATCGCATACTTCAGCGACGCTGACGTCAGCACATCCAGTTCCACCAGACGCGGCCAGCAGTAGGCACTTTTCCGCACGGTATTATCGACAAATGCCGGGTGCGCCATCACCTCTACGGATTTTTCACCGCGAGCGGCGGACTCATCCAGCACCTTCAGGAACAGCGCTTCGTCGATCTCGTCTCCGTAAAATGCACTGCTGAATCCATCTGTTGATTTCACAGCGCAGTCCGGCACGCCGGGCACCTCACGATCCACGCGGATCGCGACGCCTTTACGCTGTGCAAACTCCGCGACAATCGGGAAAATCGCCGGGATCATGTGCACGTGGTGATGGCTATCGATGTGCGTCGGCTCCTTGCCAAACACATCAACAAAGCGGTTAAACTGGCAATCCAGTTCACGGGTAATCTCTTCGAGCGGCAGAGCGTCCTGCTCTGCCATTTCCCAAATCCATTTCCCTAACTGTCCGTCACGCGTCAGGCCCGGCATCGGTGAAAGCGGCATACCCAGCGTCAGAACAAAATGCATGCCCACACCCAGCTCGGGAACGTCCCGACTTAGCTGAGCCGCATGTTCAACCGCCTCGCCGTTAATCAACGCCGTGGTTGAACTCACCACACCCCGACGACAGGCTTCAATGATGCCGTAGTTCTGCCCTTTCGACAGGCCAAAATCATCGGCGTTTACGATCAGCAGGTTTTCCATCGTACATCCTCTTAACGGTGGGTGAACTTCAGTTTCTCAACCGTTGCAGCAAAGTTTGGCAGCCATTTTTCATGCGCCAGGATCATCTCACTCGCCAGCTGCTCCGCATCACGGTCGGAGTGCACCAGCGGACTGAGGTTCAGGGCCAGAAGCACATCATTCAGTTCACCGCTCAACGCCGCATTGCTTGCTGCCACCTCAAAGCCTTTAATGGTGTGGATCAGGCCCATCACTTTGTCGTCAAAGTGGGTAATGCGCGGGTGCGGTTTCGCGCCGTCGCGACCCAGAATGCAGGTCATCTCAACGGCCCAGTCAGCCGGGATATTATCAATGTGGCCATGATGCGGCACGTTGACATAGTGCTCAGCCTGCTTGTCGTTATAAATGGCGTTAATCACTTCGCAGGCCGCATCGGAATAGTATGCCCCGCCGCGCTGCTCCAGCTCTTTCGGTTTAACATTAAGATTTGGATCTTTATACAAATCAAACAGCTGCTTCTCAACTTTTTGTACCACCTGGGCACGCGCGCCGCCTTTATAGTACTCGCCCATTTCGATAGCCAGCATCTCTTTCTGCTTGAAATAGTAGAGCAGGTACGAGCACGGCAGCAGGTTCAGGGAGCGGATCAGCCCTTCACTGAATGGCAGATCGAAAATGTTCTTCACGGATGCGGCGGTCAGTCGACCCGAAGCAACACCGTCGAGCAGTTCGGCAAAGCGCGACGTGCCGTTAACGATCACGTCTTTGATAAACACCATGTGGTTCAGGCCGAACAGATCGATGGAAAGCTCGTCGTTGTCGGTCAGCGCCAGCACGTCGCGAATAAACATCTTCATGCCAATCGGGATATTACAGACGCCGATAAAGCGTTTGAAACCGGTGTGGCGATAGACTGCCTCCGTCACCATTCCCGCCGGGTTGGTGAAGTTAATCACCCACGCATTCGGGCAAATCTCTTCCACGTCTTTGATGATGTCGAAAATCACCGGAATGGTACGCAGACCTTTAAACAGACCACCCGCACCGTTGGTTTCCTGTCCCAGATAGCCGTGGCTCAGCGGAATACGCTCATCCAGCTCGCGTGCTTTCAGCTGGCCGACGCGCAGCTGGGTGGTAACGAAATCAGCATCTTTCAGCGCCAGACGGCGATCCAGCGTTTTATGTACGGTCAATGGCACACCGGCTTTCTCAACCATACGTTTACACAGGTCGAAAATAATATTCAGCTTTTCCTGACCTTCTTCTACATCCACCAGCCATAATTCGCTGACCGGTAATTCATGATAACGTTTCAGGAAACCTTCCAGTAATTCTGGGGTATAGCTGCTGCCGCCACCAATGGTTACGACTTTTAATTTCTGTTGCATAATATCTCCCTTAGCGTATCAGGTTAACCGCCTGCAAGGTATAGCGTTCTCTTCCCGCTATTTGGGCAAGCAATTACGTCAATATTCGTGGCGAATAAAATCGCCGGATATTAATTAATTACCGTCAGATTTTTGCGGTAACTGTTTGGTGTGAACGAAGTAAACTTCTTAAACGTTTTAATAAACAGGCTGGGGCTACTGTAACCTGACTCATAAGCAATATCGGTGACAGAGTAATTGGTAATTTCCAGCTGTTTCTTGGCAAAGTTAATGCGGATTTCATTAATAATTTGCACAGGCGTTTTACGATAATAACGCTGCGTCGCGCGGGTTAAATACTCCTGCGACTTGCCCGACAACGAAACCATATTTTCCAGCGCGTTGTCGCTGAACTGCCCTTTGTCGTGCATGAGCTCAACGGTGCTGCGAAGCCACTGTGGGATATCATCAATGACCTGCTGTTCTTCGCGATGATGGCGAAGGCGGTTCATCACATAAAACGTCACGGTTTCAATAAACTCGTCGAACTCATTGTCGCGGAAGTTGAGTGAGGCAATAACCGTTTCGATCCAGGTCATGAACTCGTTTTTGACGCGATAGACCTGTGACGCCACGAAGCAGAACGGTACCAGCGGCAGATAATGTTTCTCAAAGAAGCGTCGGCTGACGCCCACATTCAGAATGCGTGTGGCACCAAACTCGTAAAAGCTCTGATGATAGGACCCCATCGGCAGGAAGACAAAATCTCCGCGCTCCAGTAACACGCGCTTACCGTTGATCTCCTGGTAGTAGCGGCCGGTCAGAACAATCGTGAACTCGTAGTAGTCATGCTGGTGCAGACCACTGGCGCTCTCCGTCTTGTTGTAAATAACCACGTGAAAATTCTTGCCATTAAACAGCTGCTGCTCAAGTGCGGTTTTAATTTCCATCGTGCTGACCTCCTGCTGCCTGACCTGACTTACTGCATCTTCTCGTGAAGCTCGATTAACTCTGCCACCAGCTCGCGCGCCAGCATGGAGGTCATCAGATGATCCTGGGCATGTACCAGCACCAGGCTCACCTTCATTTTCCCTTCGCCCTGGTCGCCTTCGATGAGCTTCGTCTGCACCAGATGCGCTTCATTCAGTGCAAGACGGGACTGGTCCATCATGGTTTTTGCTGCGGCGAAATCACCCTGCTTGGCCTGCTTCAGCGCGGCATACGCCAGGCTGCGTGCCTGTCCAGAGTTGATGATAAGCCCCATAACCACTTCTTCCAGATCGTTCTCTACGGTTTCGTCTGCGACAATACTATCCAAATCTAACATCGTTAAGCTCCTTTTAGCTGGCGCGGGTTGCCCCGCGCCGTGCAATTTTAGAATTTCAGTGCGAGGGCGATATCCTCTTCGCTCTCTTCTTCATCGATAACGGTTGCCGCTTTGTTCGCTATTGCCACGAATGGCATGTAAAGCAGGGTTGCAATCCCGAGGTTGAATATCGCCAGCAGGAATGCCGCAACGCTACCGTTGGTGTTAAAGAACGCGCCCAGACCGGCAGGCATGGTCCACGGTGCAATGTTGGTCACCGGCGGGATAATGCCCAGGTAGTACGCGGTCAGGGTGATTGCCGCCAGCAGCGGTTGCACCAGGATGAATGGAATGAACATCACTGGGTTCATGATGATTGGCAGACCAAACAGAATCGGTTCGTTAATCTGGAAGATGCCTGACGGCAGCGCCAGCTTCGCAACCTGACGATGATCGGCACGACGAGAGACAATAAAGACCGCGATGATCAGACCCAATGTCGCCCCGGTACCGCCCAGGAAGATATAGGAGTCAAGCATCGGTTTCGCCCACACATGGAAGGTTTTACCGGCTGCCAGCGCCGCATCAACGGAGCCGTACTGCTGATAAAGCGCAACGTTTTCCAGTGCCCAAGGGGTCATGATACCGCTGTCCAGCGCCGCCAGTGCCAGTGAACCATGCACGCCGAAGAACCACAGCAGGGAGGTAAAGATGACATACGCCCAACCCACCACTCCACCCATTGACGCCAGCGGCGTAGAGATAGAGTCCATAATGATCTGGTGGAAGTTTGTGCCCCAGTGAGAGAGCGCCCAGGCGATAATCCCCATAATGGAGAGAATAATGAAGCCTGGAATCAACGCGGAAAATGAACGAGATACCGATGCCGGTACGCTATCCGGCAGACGGATAACCCAGTTGCGGCGAATAATGAACGTGAACATTTCCGCAACGACCAGACCGATAACAATACCCGAAATAATATTAGCGCCACCCAGCCAGTTAGCACCGACAGCATAAGCCTCGCCGACGCTGTATGGGGTAACCGTCATAAATGCTGCGACAGAGAGTAAACCTGCGGCCAGAGGATCCACTTTACGCTCTTCCGCCAGCGCCATCCCGATAAAGAAAGGCGCCATCAGCGACATAATACCCAACGTACCGTTGTATACGTTGCCGCCGATGGCTTTAAGACCATTAAGGGTTTCAATAGTGGAAGCGTCTAACCGAATTCCTAATGAATAAAAGAAGGAACCTTCACCAAAGCTCAGAAAAACGTTGTTAATTAAAACGAACATTGCCCCGGCCAGCGTCAACGGCATTAATTTAATAAAGCCGTTTTTGATGGCATTAACGTGAGGCTGCTTTCCTATTTTAACAGCAAAAGGAAGGAGTACCTTTTCAAGTGAAGCGATGACTTTACTCATAGGAAAATACCCTTAAATGCCGTAACGCATGTTACGGCGTATTGTGTGTGAAATAACTCTTTGACGGGAAAAATAAATAATTAATTAGCAGCTTTTTTAATAGCTGCAACAGCAGCTTTTTTAATAGCTGCAACAGCAGCTTTTAATACACCTAAACCATCAATCTTACCGTACAGCCCCGAGTCGATGACTTCGACCGGTTTATGAGGCAGCAAACGCTGAATTTCTGGCAACATATAAGCGATTTGCGGCCCCAGTAAAATAACATCTGCTGTCTGGCCCTTTTCGCCCGCCAGCGTCTCTGGAAACGCCTCGATCACCACAGGAACTTCATACTTTTCGGCCTGCGCACGCATCTTGGAAACCAGAAGTGAGGTTGACATGCCCGCAGAACAGAACAGATAGATATGTTTCTTTTCCATAATAACTTCCCTCTTGTGTGCCCCCCGCCGTCGCGCTATCACTCGACTTGCTATCCCGGCTGACGGGTAGGTTACTTACTGTTGTTTGTCGTTGAAACGAGTATACGCAATGGTACAAGGAGGGGATAATTCTGGATAGGGTCAAATTGTCTCTCATTGACCTGGCTTGTTGACTCTCTTCACATTTCGGGCAAATAATTCGCGCAAAGAAATAAGATTTACGTATGCATAAAAAAACCGGCCACCAGGCCGGTTAGTTAACATCCTCAGGCAAGCGCGGTTACTGCGCCTTAGGGGCCTGTGGATCGGTGTCGTATTCTGCACAGGTCTGATAGCCGGAGTTAATCACATGACCGGTATCATCCAGCGCGACAAAGTAGGTCTCTGCCTTACCATCACGTTGACCCAGTATGTAGGTCTGACAGGTTCCCTTAGCATGAATCATGGTGACTTCAGAAGAAGGTTTACCTGCAATTGCAGCAACCTGTGAACGCGTCATCCCTTTTTTGACGTCTTTTACAACTGGCTGGGTAAACTGATCCTTGGTGCGATCGTAAGCCGTACACCCTGCCAGCATAGTCAGTACCGCCGCTGCGCTTAAAATTCCTGCTACGTTCTTGTTCATATTCCGTCCTCTTGTTTATCAGCGTGTTAACTAAGCATGGGATAAAAAATACTATTGTTCAACTTTGCGAGTTACGCCACACGAATTTCGGAAAATTCTAATAAAACAACGATAAGCTGCTAAAGCGCCGCAATTTAGCGCACTCGAAACTGTGATCCTTGTCGTTTTACGCCCAAAGGGTTAGTTTTAACAGATAACATTTTTCTGTCTCGTTCTGCATAGGGAGGGCGTAATGGCTCTGCAACAAGAGATTATCCAGGCGCTGGGCGCGAAACCTGCAGTAGATGCAAATGAAGAGATCCGCCGAAGCGTTGATTTTTTGAAGTCCTACTTAAAAACAAACGCTTTCCTGAAGTCTCTGGTGCTGGGCATCAGCGGCGGCCAGGACTCTACGCTGACCGGCAAACTGTGCCAGATGGCCATTTCAGAGCTGCGTGAAGAAACGGGTGATAATGCGCTGCAATTTATCGCCGTGCGCCTTCCTTATGGTGTGCAGGCCGACGAACAAGATTGCCAGGACGCGATTACCTTCATTCAGCCCGACCGTGTTCTGACCGTGAACATTAAAGGTTCCGTGCTGGCAAGCGAGCAGGCGCTGCGCGAAGCCGGTATCGAGCTGAGCGATTTTGTCCGCGGCAACGAAAAAGCGCGTGAGCGTATGAAAGCGCAGTACAGCATTGCGGGCATGACCAAAGGTGTTGTTGTCGGCACCGATCACGCAGCGGAAGCCGTCACCGGTTTCTTTACCAAATACGGCGACGGCGGCACCGACATTAATCCGATCTTCCGCCTCAACAAGCGTCAGGGTAAACAGCTTCTCGCCGCACTTGGCTGCCCGGAGCATTTATACAAGAAGGCGCCAACCGCCGATCTGGAAGACGATCGCCCTTCCCTGCCTGATGAAGCAGCCCTGGGCGTGACCTATGACAATATTGACGATTATCTGGAAGGCAAACAGCTGGATGAAGGTACTGCGAAGATTATCGAAGGCTGGTATCTGAAAACCGAGCACAAGCGTCACACGCCGATTACGGTGTTCGACGACTTCTGGAAAAAATAAAGCAAAACGGTAACTGGTTACCGTTTTTAGTGTTTGCACCCTCTCCCGTGGGAGAGGGTTGGGGTGAGGGCATCAGGCCACCCGACTCTTTTTTAACCACCACACACCTGTTACACTGTATACCTGAACAGTATATGGAGCAGTATGTGAGCAGGCGTCAATCCGCCCCGCGTCTTGAGTTTGAAGCGGCGGCTATCTATGAATATCCCGAACATCTTCGCCCCTGGCTTGAAGCGTTGCCTAAACAGCCGGGTGTGTACATCTTTCACGGCGAAAGCGACACCCTACCGCTCTATATCGGTAAAAGCGTGAATATTCGCAGCCGGGTATTATCCCATCTGCGCACGCCGGACGAAGCCGCGATGCTCCGCCAGTCGAGACGCATCACCTGGTTTCCGACTGCGGGTGAAATGGGCGCGCTATTGCTGGAAGCTCGGTTGATAAAAGAGCAGCAGCCGCTGTTCAATAAGCGGCTTCGGCGCAATCGCCAGCTCTGTTCCCTGCAGATCAGCAACGGCAAACCACAGGTTGTGTACGCCCGTGACGTTGATTTTTCCCATGAGCCGAACCTCTATGGCCTGTTCGCCAATAAACGCGCGGCACTGCAGGCTTTGCAGGCGCTCGCCGACGATTTACAGCTTTGCTACAGCCTTTTAGGTTTAGAGGGCACCACGCGCGGCCGCGCCTGTTTCCGCTCGGCGCTGAAACGCTGCGCGGGTGCCTGTTGTGGGAAAGAGAGCATCGAGGAGCATAATGCCCGACTGCTCGCCGGGCTGGGGGCCATCAGCGTCAAATGCTGGCCATGGGAAGGTGCCGTTGCCCTGAAGGAAGTGGGGGAATTGATGACGCAGTATCACATCGTCCACAACTGGCTTTGGCTGGGCGCCGTTGATACGCTGCAAGACGCCGCAACCCTGCTGCGTACCCCCGCCGGATTCGACCACGACGGCTACAAAATACTCTGTAAACCCGTGTTAACCGGCAAGTACGAGATCATTTCGCTTAATGACCTGGCAGCCACGTAATTTCACTGAACAACAGCGTCCCTGTAGATTCCAGCAGCCGGAGGGTATGCGTGCCCTCCTCCCAGCTGGCTCCCTGATCCGCCGTCAGCAATTTTTCGCCAAGCTGCCATGCCCCGCTTAACACAAATATCACGCCACCGCGGGAGCCATAGGTGGTGAAGGTCCGATCCGCGACGCGAACCTTCGCCTGGCAGCAATCCCGCCGGGTCATAATATTAAAATCCATCGACATCTGCCCGTCCGTCAGCAGCGCCTTCACCGGCAGATCGCCGGCAAAACTGTAGGGCTGGTGATGTTTCAGCGTATGGAAAAATGCCTGACCGGCATCCAGCGTGACCTCTCCCCCTTCCAGCAGGGTGATCACCCGATCGACGCCGGGAAATGACGAGAACTCGCCATTGCTGGCAATAGAGGCAATGCTGGCGCGCCAGTAAAAATCACGCGTCGCGGGAGGAAAACAACATATTTCGCGTGTTTCGCCAGCGCCATTACGCCAGAGACTGACCGGCATCTTACGGATATCAAAGAACTCCATCACCACTCCTGAGGGGCGCAACCTGCGCCAGGGCAAAGACATTGCTGTCATTGCTGTCTTGTTTATTATCGTTGGAAATCTACAGACGTATTATCGGCAGCAGAGTGGGCAAACCTTAGTAAATCTCTGACGCGACTACAGGAGAATACCGCGCTGGCGGCGGCAGGCAAGAGGTGGGCAGAAAGAAAAAACCGCCGGTCCTGTCCACAGCGTTTTTGCTTATGTGAACAGGATCCCGGCGGTCTTAAGAGGGTGAACCGATTATTTGGCTGGTGCTGGCATTTTACCTTCCGGCGCCGGACGTTCTGTCAGACGCTTCTCAAAATTGGCATTAAATTGTTTTTTCTGTTCCGGGGTCAGAATGTTGTAGATCTTATTCTGGGTTTCCATGTGGGCAAGCATGCGGGCTTTATGCTGCTCGGCCATTTTGTCGATCTGCGCTTCCGCTTTCGCTTTATCGAAGCTGTCGCTGGCAATGATGTCATGCATCGCGCGGCGCTCTTCCAGCGGAGGACGTTTCATCTGGTCACGCTGGCCTTTCATGATGTCGCGAACCTGCTGTTTCTGCGCGTCGGTCAGATTCAGGTCTTTAAACATCATCATCTCATGGTGCATACCCGGCTTGCCTTTATGATGCATCATCATTTTGCCTTCAGTTGGCGCGGCGGTCGTGGCGGCGGTATCTGCGGCGAACGCCATGCTGGTAGCGCCCAGAGCCAGGGTAGAAGCAACAAACAGTGCAGTTAACTTACGCATAATGTATTTCCTTACTTTCAGTTATTCTTCGGCGCTATGCCGTGTTGACGATATTCACTTTACGGGGTTTATCGTCAATTAATCAGAGCAACGGTAAAACAATGAAAGTGTAAAAAACAATTTTTCGCCAAATGTGGAGGAATTAAGGATAAAACATGGAGAGGTGAAACATAAATATTCAATATGCTGATTTTAAAGAGATTATGCAGAAGTATAACGAAGTGGCGTTTATTAATAAAGCAATTATCCAGGAATATTCTGCAAAAGAGATATAACCGCCTTCATTGCTAAGAAAATAATTTCCCCTCTTACTTCAAGAGGGGAAGTTATCAGGCTAATTTTTCCAGCATCAGTCCGGCTCGCAGACCAAACGCCACCGACGGATTGGGGAATAAAACATACTCTGTGGCTTTCTGCACCTCGTATCGCTCGTCACCGTCTTCTGCCAGGAGTGCCCCTTGACGGAACGGCGTGAAGTTCAGCGTGTGGGCCGCCATATGGAGAAGGAAGGCATCGCTGCGACGGGTGATCTGCTGCACGACCCGATAACGCACGACGGGCTCCTGCGCATGTTCCGGTGCGGTGCCGCCGAGCAGCGCCCGAAGCGCAGAGTGCGTCGGAGCAAAGCGCGTCAGATCATTTTCCCCGAAAGGCAGCGCTTTTCCCAGCTCCAGCGTGCAGGCCAGCGCGCCGAAGTTTTCACACGTAAAATGGGTAAACGTACCGCCCGGCGACTGATGGAAGACCAGGGCTTCCAGCCCCGCATCCCCCAGCCAGCTCAGAAAGGTTTCATCCCAGGGCTGACTGCGCTGCGGCAGGACGCCAAAACGCACATGATAAGAGGCACGGATAGCCGTATGCAGGTCGAGGTGCCAGCGCGTTCCCCCCGCGGTGACAAAAAACGTCGTCACTACGCTCTCCAGCCACTGCGCGCGCGCCGTTTCATCGCTTTGGGGGAACTGCGACCAGCGGCCCCCAAACATCCGGTTGATATCACTCACCAGGTAACGTTTGTTTTGCGCCAGCGCTGGCGGATTGCCAAACACCACCAGCACGCGACACGCGAGCGTAATCTCTCCACGGTACAACGCGCGCAGCAGCAGGTCGACAATCTCAACGGGTGCAGTTTCGTTGCCGTGAATACCGCTCGACAGCAGAAGCGATACGTCGCTCTGCGCAAACGGCGTCAGTTCAAGTACGCCCCGTCCCAGCCAGCGCCAGTGGAATGAGGGGCCATCGCCCTCAGTCTGTTCGGGCGTTTCGTCTGCCAGCGTCAGCGCCAGTAAATTTTCCATATCAGCCCCCTAGCGCTGGAACGGATAAACCGATCCCAGCTGCAGGATTGTCGATAACGCATCCAGCGCCTCGCGCCCTTCACGCAGAAGCTGCGGGTCAACCAGATCGGCCTGGGTCAAGCGATCCCGATAGTAACGATCGACCCAGTCGTTCAGCCGCGCAAAGAGCGTATCGTTCATCATGACCGCCGGGTTTACCGCCTGCATTTCATCCTGCGTCAACACCACGCGCAGACGTAAACAGGCTGGCCCGCCGCCGTTGGCCATGCTTTCACGCAGATCAAAGACGCGCAGTTCATCAATCGGATTATCGGCTTTCACCAGTTCGCTCAAATAACGCCACACGCCCTGATGATTACGGGACTCCTGCGGCAGCACCAACATCATGCTGCCATCGTCACGGCTCAGCAGCTGGCTGTTGAACAGATAGGTTTCTACCGCATCCTGCACGCTCACCGCCTGTGTGGGTACCTGAATCGGCGTAAAACCGGGTACATGCTCATGCAGCGTGGCAAGCAACCTCTCCTGATGCGCAAACGCCTGTTCATGGCAGAACAGCACCTGACGGTTGGAGACGGCAATCACGTCGTTATGGAATACGCCCTGGTCGATCACCTGCGGGTTTTGCTGGGCAAAGATCGCCTGTGACGGATTGACCTGGTTCAGCCGGGCAACCGCCTGGCTCGCCGCCAGCGTCTGGCGTGCAGGATAGCGCGTGGGCGCGTTGTGACCGCCCTCTTCCCGCCCGTAGATAAACAGCTGCACGGCAGGATCGCCATAATCACCGCCCAGCCGGTTGTGGTTGGCCGCCCCTTCGTCGCCAAACATCGCCACCTGCGGCAGTGCCTGATGCACCTCGAAACGGGCGTCATTCTGGAAAATGGCGCGCAACACGCGCTCGGTGGTTTCCGCTTCGGTGGCGCGGTGGAATTTGTTATTCAGGTTCGCCACGGTCAGATGGACTTTGCCATCCAGCGTGTCGGCTGACGGCGCGACGGTCGCCGCGTTTGCCACCCACATTGACGACGCGGAGCTTGCGGCAGAGAGCAGGTGCGGCGTTTGCGTCCCCGCTTTTTCCACCACCTGTTCATCAGTACCGCTAAAGCCAAGCTGGCGAAGGACAGCCACGTTCGGGCGCTCCTGCGGCGGGATGACCGCCTGCGGGAAACCGGCATCCGCCAGCGCCTTCATTTTTAGCAGCCCCTGCTTCGCCGCCAGCTTCGGGTTGGAGACCTGAAAACGGTGCTTCGTCGAGGCTTCATTCCCGAATGAGAGACCGGCATAGTGGTGCGTCAGCCCCACCAGCCCGTCAAAGTTGACCTCACGCGCTTTCATGACGATCCCCTCCGGTAAAATCCAGTCCAGGATTAAGCGTCTCCGGCAGCGTCAGCGCCGGCGTTTCCAGGCTCGCCATCGGCCACGCGCAGTAATCGGCGGCATACCACGCGCTGGCGCGATGGTTGCCCGACGCGCCCACGCCGCCGAACGGCGCGGTACTTGCCGCCCCGGTAAGCGGTTTGTTCCAGTTCACAATCCCGGCGCGCGCTTCCAGCAACAGCTGATCAAACTTCTCGCGATGCGGTGAAATCAGCCCGCTCGACAGGCCGTAGCGGGTGTTATTCGCCATCGCAATGGCCGCATCAAAATCGTCATAGCGCCAGACGCACAGCAGCGGGCCAAAGACCTCTTCATCCGGCACGTTGCTCGCGCCGCTCATCTCAATAATGCCCGGCGTCAGCAGCGAGGTACCAGGCTGAACCTGCTTCGGCTCCAGCAGGGTTTTCGCGCCGCGCGCGACGTGCTCCTGCCAGGCTTTCAGCACGTTCAGCGCGGCCTGTTCGGAAATCAGCCCACCGATAAACGGCTGCGGGTCGGCATCCCACGCGGCAGGCACCAGACGCGCGCTCACCTCTACCAGACGCTTCAGGAAGGCCTCCCCCTGCGCGCCACGCTTGACCAACAGGCGGCGGGCACAGGTACAGCGCTGTCCGGCGGTAATAAAGGCGGACTGAATCGTCAGGTGCACCGCAGCGTCGATATCATCAGGATCTTCGACAATCAGCGGGTTGTTGCCGCCCATTTCCAGTGCCAGAATTTTCTCCGGCTGCCCTGCCAGCTGGCGGTGCAGCTGATAGCCCGTTCCGGCGCTGCCGGTAAACAGCAGGCCGTCGATATCGCTCAGCGCACTCAGCGCCTGACCGGTTTCGCGCCCGCCCTGCACCAGGTTCAGCACGCCCGGCGGCAGACCGGCCTGTTCCCACAGCTTCACCACCGCCTCGCCGGTTAATGGCGTGAGCTCACTCGGTTTGAAAATAACGGTATTGCCCGCCAGCAGCGCGGGCACTATGTGGCCGTTCGGCAGATGCCCCGGGAAGTTGTACGGGCCAAATACCGCCAGCACGCCGTGTGGACGGTGGCGCAGCGTGGCAGCGCCGTCCGGCATCTCGGTATGCTGTTCACCGGTGCGGGTGTGGTAGGCCTTCACCGAAATGGCGATTTTGTTGATCATCGCCGTCACTTCGGTGGTCGCTTCCCAGCGCGGTTTGCTGGTTTCAGACGCAATGATGCGCGTCAGTTCGGCCTTATTCGCCTCCAGCAGCCCGGCAAATTTTTCCACAATCGCCTGGCGCACGGCGAAGGGCTGTTTTGCCCATGCCGGAAACGCGCGGCGAGCAGCCTGGCCCGCCTGCTCTACCTGCCCGGCACTGGCATCATTTCCTTTCCAGAGCACCGCCTGGCCGACCGGATTGGTTTTTACCCGCAGGTCGCCTTCACCCGTTACCCAGTCACCGTTAATCCATAAAGTCATGCTGTTTTCTCCTCAGGGCAGAGACGCACCAGGCGAACCGAGTCGCCCGCGTTACATTTCAACGCATCCAGCTGCGCCGCCGTCAGTACCAGACGCTCACATTTAGGGTCAGTACGTACCAGCATGGCGCGGAAATTATTGTAATTTTCGTTGGAGACCAGACAGGCTGGCCACTCGCCCGGCGCGGGCTGTCCTTCGGAGACCGTCACCAGACGGCTTTTACGAATGGCGCGCACGCGGTCAATGTCACACTCAAGCGTTGGGCCGCCGTCGAAGATGTCGACATAGTTACGGTAGCGGAACCCCTCTTTCTCGAGCACCGCGCGGGCGGGCGCGGTCTGCGGATGCACTTCGCCGATCACTGCCTGCGCTTCCGGGGTGAGAAAATGGGTATAGATAGGATGTTTCGGCATCAGTTCGGCAATAAAGGCTTTCTGGCCCGTGCCGCAGAGATAGTCCGCCCGGCTGAACTCCATCGAGAAGAAGCGCTCGCCCAGGCTCTCCCAGAACGGCGAGTAGCCTGTCTCATCAATCACGCCGCGCATCTCGGCGACCACTTTTTCGTTAAAGCGATCGCGGAAGGCGGCCATAAACATAAAGCGCGATTTGGAGAGCAGATAGCCGTTGCCCTCTTTGCGCCACGCCGGATCGAGGAACAGCGTGCATAGCTCGCTGGCACCCGTGTGGTCATTACAGAGAAACAGCGTGGGCAGCGCGTTATAGACGTTCAGCTCTTTCGAGGCGTGAACCATGGTGCCGACGCGGTAGTTGTACCACGGGTCGTTAAGCCCGACGGCCACTTCAATAGCGCAAATCCCGGCCACGGTGCCCGTGTCGGTCTCTTCCAGCACGAACACATACCCCTGTTCGCTTTTTGGCAACGTCCCCTGCCAGGTTTGCAGGGCGCGCTCAATGCGCGCCGACAGCGTTTTTTCATCGGCAGGAAGCGAGGTCAGCCCGCCTCCTGTCTTACCGGCAAGCTGCATGAGCCCGGCGAGATCGCCGCGCTCAACGGGACGGATGACCATCATGATGACACCCCGGATTTCACCTGTTCACAGGCCAGTGCAAAACGGTCTAAGCCAGTTCTCACCTCTTCTTCGCTGACGATCAGCGCAGGGGCAAACCGCACCACGTTGGCACCGGCAATCAGCACCATCACGCCCACTTTTGCCGCTTCCTGTGAAATAAGTTTAGCTTTTCCGGCAAACTCCGGCGTGAGTTCGCAGCCGATTAACAGCCCCAGACCGCGAATTTCTTTAAACAGCCCCATTTTGCTGTTGATGGCATTCAGGCGTTCAACAAACCAGTCGTGACGCTGCTTAACGCCTTTCAGCACCTCAGGGGTGTTAATGATGTCGAGCACCTGCCCGGCGACGGCGGTAGCCAGCGGGTTACCGCCGTAGGTGGTGCCGTGCGTGCCCACGGTCATCACGCTGGCAAATTTATCGGTGGTCAGCATTGCCCCAATCGGGAAGCCGCCGCCCAGCGCTTTGGCGGTTGAGAGCACGTCCGGGGTAACGCCATAGTGCATATAGGCATACAGCTCACCGGTGCGGCCCACGCCGGTCTGCACTTCGTCGAAAATCAGCACCGCATTGTGACGATCGCACAGCTCGCGCAGCCCCTGCAGGAAGGCTTTTTGCGCCGGAAGTACGCCACCCTCGCCCTGCATCGGCTCGACGATCACCGCACAGGTTGTGTCGTCAATCAGCTCGCTGGCGGACTGCAGATCGTTATAGATGGCGTGACGGATATCCGGTGGCAGCGGCGCAAAGTCCTGAGAGTAAGAAGGCTGACCGCCTGCGCTGACGGTAAACAGCGTGCGGCCGTGGAAGGCATTCTTAAACGCCACAATCCCGCTCTTGTGCGTGCCAAACTTGTCGTGGGCATATTTACGCGCCAGCTTCAGCGCCGCTTCGTTGGCTTCCGCCCCCGAGTTACAGAAAAACACTTTTTCGGCAAAGGTCGCGTCGATCAGTTTTTTTGCCAGGCGCAGCGCAGGCTCGTTGGTAAAGCCGTTACCGGTATGCCAGAACTTCGCCGCCTGGTCGTTCAGCGCCTGACGCAGCGCCGGGTGCGCATGGCCCAGCGCATTCACCGCAATCCCCCCCGCAAAGTCGATGTACTCTTTGCCCTGCTGATCCCACAGGCGCGAGCCTTCCCCACGTACCGGAATAAAAGCCGCCGGAGCGTAAACCGGCATCATCCATTCATCGAAATTTTCACGCGTAATTGACAGAGACATAGCGACCTCATCCGGTAAATAAAAAGTTATTTGAATGTTAAATAATTGGGTGTTTGCACTGTGAATGTAGATTGCACGCTTCGTGCCAGCCAGCGATAAAAATGCATAAACGGGATAGCAAGACAGAATATCAACAGGTTACGATATGGAGTTATTCACTGTTAATGCATAAAAAGTGAATATTTTTACGACGAGCGGCGCTTTGCCGCATGAAAATCAGAAAGAGTATGCACAGGCCAAATATAATTCTGGAATTGTGATCGCTCGCGAAATTTATTGACCATTTACGCTCTGTTTGGGGGCAAGGTGCGTCAGAATGGTGCAAAAATTGCACCGTTGGCATTATCTGTCGCAGTAATTGGGCGAAGCGGATAACAGACGACACAATTTCTGCTACCATCCATGCACTATTCACCTTGCACTGGCAGCGACTATGAAATTTGTCTCTTTTAATATCAACGGCCTGCGCGCCCGTCCTCATCAGCTTGAAGCCATTGTTGAGCAACATCAGCCAGATGTGATCGGCCTGCAGGAGACCAAGGTTCACGACGACATGTTCCCCCTCGAAGAGGTGGCGAAACTCGGTTACAACGTCTTTTATCATGGGCAGAAAGGCCATTACGGCGTTGCGCTGTTGACCAAAGAGACGCCCGTTTCTGTGCGCCGTGGTTTTCCCGGCGATGACGAAGAAGCACAGCGCCGCATCATCATGGCGGAGCTGCCTTCCCCGCTGGGGAACATCACCGTGATCAATGGTTACTTTCCCCAGGGCGAAAGCCGCGACCATCCGACCAAATTCCCGGCCAAAGCCAAGTTTTATCAGGATCTGCAGGACTATCTGACCACCGAACTGAACAAAGACAACCCGGTGCTGATTATGGGTGATGTGAACATCAGCCCGACCGACCTGGATATTGGCATTGGTGAAGACAGCCGCAAACGCTGGCTGCGTACCGGCAAATGTTCCTTCCTGCCGGAAGAGCGCGAGTGGATGCAGCGCCTGCTGGACTGGGGCCTGGTGGATACCTTCCGTACCGCCAACCCGGAGACGCAGGATCGCTTCTCGTGGTTTGACTATCGCTCAAAAGGCTTTGATGACAACCGCGGCCTGCGCATCGACCTGCTGCTGGCCAGCTCCCCGCTGGCAGAACGCTGCATCGAAACCGGTATTGACTACGATATCCGTAGCATGGAAAAACCGTCTGACCACGCGCCGGTGTGGGCGAAATTCAAGCTATAACCCTGTGTGAACATTCAAAAAACACTTTTCCTGTGCGCCTTTCTGGGCGCCTTTGCGCTGGCGTTCTTCCTCCTGCCACCGGGTACGCTCTCCCTCGACGTGATAAAAACGCACCAGCAGGCGTTGCTCACGCAGGTCGAACATGCCCCCCTGCGAAGTGCGCTCACCTTTTTTGTTATCTATGTCGTGGTAAGCGCCCTGTCGATCCCTGGCGCAGCCATCCTGACGCTGCTGGGTGGTGCACTTTTCAGCTTGTGGGAAGGCGTACTGCTGGTGTCGTTTGCGTCCACGCTCGGCGCCACGCTGGCGATGCTCGCCAGCCGTTATCTGCTTCGCGACGGGGTGCAACGGCGTTTTACGCTACAGATGAAAACGGTCAATGCCGGGATGGCGCGTGACGGCGCGGGGTACCTTTTTGCCCTTCGCCTGATGCCGCTATTTCCTTTTTTCCTGGTGAATTTGATGATGGGGCTGACCCGCATCACGGTGCGTCGCTACTGGTGGGTAAGTCAGGCCGCCATGCTGCCTGCAACGGTTGTCTTTCTCAACGCCGGGCGCGAGCTTGGAAGAGTGACATCGCTGCGCGATATTTTGTCGCCGAGTGTGCTGTTCGCCTTTACACTACTGGGGTTATTCCCGCTGGCCACCCGCTGGCTCTTTTCCCGTTACACCTCTTCGTTCAAAAAGTGAGGCATTATGCGCCGTGTGCGTTTTTGCGCGTTTCTGACAAGCCTGCTACTGGCGACGCCAGCCTTTTCTGCAGACAGCTGGCAATCCCTTCAACAACAGGCAAAAGGCCAGACCGTCTGGTTTAATGCCTGGGGTGGCGATCCGGTGGTAAACCGCTACCTGGACTGGGTTAGCGGCGAAATGAAAACGCACTACGCGATTGACCTCAGGATTGTTCGTCTGGCGGATGCCGCCGATGCGGTAAAACGCATCCAGACGGAACATGCCGCAGGGCGAAACCACAACGGCTCGGTCGATTTACTCTGGGTTAACGGAGAAAATTTCCGCACCCTAAAAGAGGCGGGTTTGCTGCAAACCGAATGGGCACAGCAGTTGCCGAACTGGCGATACGTTGATACGCGTAAACCGGTTACGGAGGATTTTGCCATCCCAATCGAGGGAGCAGAATCGCCGTGGGGCGGCGCGCAGCTGACCTTTATCGCCCGTAAAGCAAGCATGCCCGCGCCGCCAGATACCCCTCAGGCATTGCTGGCCTGGGCGCAGCAGCATCCGGGCTACGTCACTTATCCGCGCCCGCCTGACTTTACCGGCACGGCGTTCCTGGAACAGCTGCTTCTGACGCTCACCACGCAGCCTGACGCGCTAAAAAAAGCGCCGGATGATACCTTCCAGCAGGTTACCGCGCCGCTGTGGCGCTACCTCGACACGCTGCATCCACTGCTGTGGCGTAAAGGGCAAGATTTTCCTCCCTCGCCCGCGCGCATGGATGCCCTGCTCGCCAGCGGCAACCTGGCTCTGTCGATGACCTTTAACCCGGCACATGCCCGGCAAAAGGTCGCCAGCGGTGAACTCCCTGCCGACAGCTACAGCTTCGGGTTTAAGAACGGTACGATCGGTAACGTCCATTTTGTCGCCATTCCGGCGAATGCCAGCGCCAGTGCGGGGGCAAAAGTGGTGGCAAACTTCCTGCTTTCACCGCAGGCGCAGATCCGCAAAGCCGACCCGGCCGTGTGGGGTGACCCGAGCGTGCTGGACCCGGGAACGCTACCCGCCGATGAGGCGAAGCGGCTTCGCAGCCACACGCCAGAAGCGTTACCGGCAGTTCTTCCTGAACCGCACGCCGCCTGGGTTAACGCGCTGGAGCAGGAATGGCTTCGCCGCTACGGCACCCGCTAAGCGCGGCGATCTGGCTGGTAATGGCGGTGATTTATCTCCCGCTGCTTCCTGCCGTCGCTATGCTGTTTACCCCGGCGCTGTCGCTCGATAGCTGGCAGGCGCTGGCTGACGACCCCCAGTTGCCGCAGGCGTTTGCCGCTACGCTGGTCTCGACGCTGTTGGCAACGCTGGGTTCGCTGGTGATTGCCCTGGGGTTCATCACGCTGCTGTGGCCCGGCGAACGCTGGCGTCGCTTGTGCACGCAGTTACCCTGGATGCTGGCGGTGCCCCACGTCGCTTTCGCGACCAGCGCGTTACTCCTGTTTGCCGAGGGAGGGCTGTTTTATCAGGTCTGCACTTTCTGCTCACCGCAACTCGATCGTTATGGCATCGGGCTGGGGCTAACGCTCGCAGTCAAAGAGAGCGCGTTTGTCCTGTGGGCACTCTATGCCGCGCTGCCTGAAGCGCAGCTGGCGCAGAAGAATGTGGTTTTGCGTACCCTCGGTTACGGACGCCTTCAGCGCCTGTGCTGGCTGGTCCTGCCGACCATTGCCCCCGCGCTGGGGGCCGTGATGCTGGCCGTTCTGGCCTGGTCGCTGTCTGTGGTGGATGTTGCCATTATTCTGGGGCCAGGTAATCCCCCCACGCTGGCGGTGCTGGCCTGGCAGTGGCTCAGCCAGGGCGATGCGCAGCAGCAGGCGCAGGGAACGCTCGTTTGCCTTCTCTTACTCCTGACTCTGGCGCTGCTGGCCGGCGTGGGATTCGGCATCTGGAAAGTCTGGCGACGCACCTTGCCAAACCTCTCCGGCGTCAGGCGCCGCGCGTCCCTGCCGGTACCGGAAAAGTCGCTCGCCTGGTGGCTACCGGGATGTGGGATCCTCTGCGCCATCGTGCTGCTCGGTTTAGCGCGTCCCGAAGCGGCCGCGCTGTCCCCGTTAACCACCAGCCTTACGCTGGGGATGCTCTCTGGCGTGCTGGCGCTTGGGCTGAGTTTTCTCTGGCTCGAATGGGGGCCCAAAAGACGCGCGCTGTGGATCTGGCTGCCGCTCGCGTTGCCCGCTCTACCTCTTGTCTCCGGTCAATATGCCGTTGCGCTCACGCTGGGCATCGACGGGCAGTTCGCTGCCGTGCTCTGGGGGCACCTGCTGTGGGTGCTGCCCTGGACGCTGCTGGTGCTGCAACCTGCCTGGCAAAAGCTGGATCCCCGACTGTTCCTCTCCGCCAGAACGCTTGGCTGGGGACGGATGAAAATATTCTGGATGCTAAAATGCCCCCTGCTGGTACGCCCGGCGTTACTGGCTTTTGCCACCGGGTTTTCGGTGAGCATGGCGCAATACATGCCCACACTGTGGCTGGGTGCCGGGCGTTTTGCCACGCTGACCACTGAAACCGTGGCGCTCAGCAGCGGAGGAAGTCTTCCAGTCCTGGCTACCCGCGCGCTGGGATTACTGTTAGTGACGGGCATCGTTTTTGGCACCGCCGCCCTCTTATCCAGACTGGCAGGCCGCTACCGTCGAGGATTACGATAATGTTAAAGGTGCAAAATCTCACCATTGAACCGCTTTTCCGGCAGGTCAATTTTTGTGTACCGCGCGGGGAGATAATGACCCTGATGGGGCCGTCCGGAAGCGGGAAATCGACACTTTTCTCCTGGATGGTGGGGGCGTTATCTTCTGATTTTAAGGCGCAGGGAGAACTGTGGCTTGAAGAACGCCGCTGTGACACCTTGCCCGTGGAAACGCGTGGTTTAGGGATCCTCTTTCAGGACGCCCTGCTGTTTGACCACTTCAGCGTCGGGCAAAACCTGATGCTCGCCCTGCCTTCCCGCATTAAAGGCGAGGCGCGTCGAGAACGCGTTGAGCAGGCGCTACGTTCTGCCGGGCTGGAAAATTACTCTGCCAGCGACCCTGCTACGCTTTCCGGCGGAGAACGCGCCCGGGTCAGCCTGCTGCGCGCCCTGCTTGCGGAGCCGCAGGCATTATTGCTGGATGAACCGTTCAGCCGCCTCGATAAAGCGTTACGAACGACGTTTCGAAAATGGGTGTTTGACGCCGTTCGTGCGCGTAATATTCCTGTGGTGCTGGTCACCCATGATGAGGAAGACATTCCGCCCGGTGGCGAGGTGATCGAGATTTCTCGCTGGCAATAATGTGCTAACGCAATGTTTTCAGATCCGGGAGAGACGACAATGCCCCCCTTTTACTGACGTCAGGTTATTCGATGAAACGTGTTTCTCAACTGACCGCGCTGGCCCTGCTCTGCGGCCTCGCCTCACTCTCCGCCGTGGCGGCTGATATGTCCTCTTCCCTTACGCTGGCCGAACTGCAGGCACAACAGGGCAAAGCCATCGACACCCGCCCCAGCGCGTTTTACAACGGCTGGCCGCAAACGCTCAGCGGCCCCTCCGGGCATGAACCCGCCGCGCTCAACCTGGCGGCCTCCTGGCTTAGAGCCATGAGCGACGGGCAGATTGGCGCGTGGATAAAACAGCACCAGCTTACCTCGTCCATGCCCATTGCCCTTTACGGTCGCGATGCCGACAACCAGGCCGTTAAAGCCCGCCTGGAGAAGGCCGGATACACGCATGTGTCGCTTCTCAGCGATGCCCTGCAAACGCCCGACCGCCTACAGCGCCTGCCGCACTTTGAACAACTTGTCTACCCGCAGTGGATCCACCAGCTACAACAAGGCAAACCGGTCACCGCCGCCCCGGCGGGCGACTGGAAAGTGATTGAAGCCGCCTGGGGCGCACCGAAGTTTTACCTGCTGAACCATATCCCCGGCGCGGGTTACATCGACACCAACGAGGTGGAAAGCGAGCCGCTGTGGAATAAGGTTTCTGACGACGCGCTGAAAGCGATGCTGGCGAAGCACGGGATCCGTCACGATACCACCGTCATTCTGTATGGCCGTGACGTTTACGCCGCCGCGCGCGTGGCGCAAATCATGCTGTATGCGGGGGTGAAGGATGTTCGCATTCTCGACGGCGGCTGGAAAGCATGGTCAGAGGCCAACCTGCCGGTTGAGCGCGGTATGCCCGCAAACGTGAAGCCCGCCCCGGATTTCGGTGCACCGATCCCCGGCCAGCCTCAGCTAATGGTGGATATGGAACAGGCGCGCGGCATGCTACACCGTCAGGATGCCTCGCTGGTCAGCATTCGTTCGTGGCCGGAGTTTATCGGTGACACCAGCGGCTACAGCTACATCAAGCCCAAAGGTGAAATTGCCGGGGCGCGCTGGGGTCACGCGGGCAGCGACGCGACCCACATGGAAGATTTCCATAACCCGGATGGCACCATGCGCAGCGCCGATGATATAGCCGCTATGTGGAAGACCTGGCACATCCAGCCTGAGCAGCACGTCGCGTTTTACTGCGGCACCGGCTGGCGGGCGTCAGAAAGTTTTATGTACGCCCGCGCGATGGGCTGGAAGAACGTCGCCGTCTATGACGGCGGCTGGTACGAATGGAGCAGTCATCCGCAAAATCCGGTCTCTACCGGCAAACGCGGGCCTGAGAGTACCCTCTAAGCGTTGAGTGACTTCAGCGTCACATAGCCGCTCCAGATGCGCGTTGTGGTGGTCAGCCAGCACAACGCGCCGAATATCCACGCAAACAGCGTAAAGTGCGCCGGAAACAGGCAGCACAGTACGAACAGCGCGATGGTTTCCGTCCCTTCCGTTAGCCCACCGATGTAATAAAACGACTTGTGCGCATAGCCGGGGTTGTCGATATCGTGTTTCGCCGCCAGCGCCGCAAACGCCAGAAAACTGCTGCCGGTGCCGATAAACGCGAACAACAGCCAGGCGGCGGCCAGCGCATTCTCGGCGGGCGCAGCCAGGGCAAAGCCAAACGGGACCAGCGCGTAAAACAGAAAATCGAGCGCGATATCCAGAAACCCTCCCGCATCGGTTAATCCCCTGCGGCGCGCCAGCGCACCGTCCAGACCATCCAGCAGGCGGTTGAATACGATGGCGACCAGCGCAGCAAAATACCAGCCGAGCGCCAGAAACGGCAGCGCCAGCACGCCGACGGCAAATCCCGTTAACGTCAGGCCATCAGGGGTAATAAAGGATTTATCCAGCACGGCCACGAGCTGGTTAAGGAGAGGTTTCAGGCGAGGATGCAGGTGTTTATCAAGCATGGGGTTTCTCTTTAAAGGTAGCGCACAGCCCCTGAGCAGGAATGTCGAGCGCGGCATTGAAACGTGCCGAGAGGTTTTGAAACGCAATCAACGCCGTCATTTCGGTAATCGCGTCGTCTGTAAAGTGGCGCTTCAACTGCGCTTTGACCACGTCATCCACCTGAGGCGGCGTGGCGCTGACGGCTTCGGCATACGCCAGCGCAGCGCACTCCTCGTCGCTGAATACATCGCTTTCACGCCAGTGGCTCACCGCCTGAACTTTATCCAGCGCGCCCGCCCGCTCGGCAAGCCGCAGGCTGTTGGCATCAATACAAAATGCGCAGTGACACAGCTGCGACACGCGTGTCATCAGCAGTGAACGCAGCACCGGGGAAAGAGGTGCCTTGCGGCGCTCCAGATAACCGACGAACAGCGCCACCAGCCAGAACAGACGCGGCATCCGTCCCCACCAGCGAGTGGGATTAAGCACCGCGCCAAAATTTTTTTTCTGCATGGCGGCAATCGGCTTAAGGCTGGCGGGAAGGGATTCGATGGGGGCAACCCAGGTGGTGGTCTTTTTCACCTGATTCTCCTGATAGCTGGACTCTGAGAAAGAGCACGATAATATGTCTTTTTTTGCTAACAATTATTGACGACCATGCTGAAAACACTCGATGTCGTTGCCGCCATCATCGAAAAAGACGACAACATTTTACTGGCGCAGCGCCCTGCCCACGCCGACCAGCCGGGAATGTGGGAATTTGCAGGCGGGAAAGTCGAAGCCGGTGAAACCCAGCCCGAGGCGCTGATCCGCGAACTGCGTGAAGAGTTGGGTATTGAGGCTCAGCCTGCGCACTACGTGGCAAGCCACCAGCGCGAAGTGTCGCAGCGATTAATCAACCTGCACGCCTGGCATGTTCCCGTCTTCAGTGGAGAGCTCACGGCGCACTACCACAGCGCGCTGGTGTGGTGTACGCCGGAAGAGGCGTTCGCCTACGACTTAGCCCCGGCGGATATTCCGCTGCTGGAGGCCTTTATTCTTTTACGCGACGCCAGACCAGCGGATTCGTGCTAATGGTGCGTTCATCACGCTGGCACTGCAGTAAAACACCGTCCGCTTTAACCACCGCCCCTTCAGAATAGTTTTGATCCTGATAGATGCAGCACTGATTGCACGGCTGCGCGCGCGGGCCGCTGGAGCTAAAAACCTCTGGCGGCACGTTCACTTCCACATCCGGGCGAATGCGGTCAGCCTGAGCGCCAGCGGTAAACATCAAACATAACGCGGTCATCACGTAACGGTTCATCGACTTGTCTTCCTGTTGTGTCCTGATATTGACTATAACGGTAAACCTGAGCAGAACCTTTAATTTATCTCGTCATCGCTTTTGGTTATGACCCGCCCTCTCTCATGAATTTCCCTTTCGGCACACATTTCTGCTTGCCTCACAAAGCGGTACGGGTGGTATAGTCAAAAAAACAACACAAATCGCATAAGCAACACACATAAATTACTATAAGAGGTTCTTATATCTATGGATCAGACACGCACTCTGGAAAGTTTCCTTGCCCATGTTCAGCAGCGCGACCCGCACCAAAGCGAGTTCGCGCAGGCCGTTCGTGAAGTGATGACCACGCTGTGGCCCTTCCTTGAACAAAATCCGCGCTACCGTCAGATGTCTCTGCTTGAACGCCTTGTCGAGCCAGAACGCGTGATCCAATTCCGCGTGACATGGGTTGACGATCGCAATCAGGTGCAAGTCAATCGTGCGTGGCGCGTACAGTTTAACTCCGCCATTGGCCCGTTTAAGGGCGGCATGCGCTTCCACCCGTCCGTAAACCTGTCGATTCTGAAGTTCCTCGGCTTCGAGCAGACCTTTAAAAACGCCCTCACCACGCTTCCGATGGGCGGCGGGAAAGGCGGCAGCGATTTCGATCCGAAAGGCAAAAGCGAAGGCGAAGTGATGCGCTTCTGCCAGGCGCTAATGACCGAACTGTATCGTCATCTTGGTCCTGACACCGACGTTCCTGCCGGTGATATCGGCGTCGGTGGACGTGAAGTGGGCTTTATGGCCGGGATGATGAAAAAACTCTCTAATAACAGCGCCTGCGTCTTTACCGGCAAGGGGCTGTCGTTTGGCGGGAGTCTGATCCGCCCGGAAGCGACCGGATACGGCCTGGTTTACTTCACCGAAGCTATGCTCAAGCGTCACGGATTAGGTTTTGAAGGGATGCGCGTCGCGGTGTCCGGCTCCGGTAACGTGGCGCAGTACGCTATTGAGAAAGCGATGCAGTTTGGCGCTCGCGTGGTAACCGCCTCTGATTCCAGCGGCACGGTGGTGGATGAAGCGGGCTTCACGGCGGAGAAACTGGCGCGCCTGTGTGAAATCAAAGCCAGCCGCGACGGTCGCGTGGCAGATTATGCCCGAGAGTTTGGCCTGACCTACCTGGAAGGGAAACAGCCGTGGGGCGTGCCGGTGGATATCGCCCTGCCGTGCGCAACGCAGAACGAGCTGGATGTTGAAGCCGCGCGTACATTGATTAGCAACGGCGTGAAAGCCGTAGCTGAAGGGGCGAATATGCCGACCACCATCGACGCGACGGACCTGTTCCTGGACGCGGGCGTGCTGTTTGCGCCGGGCAAGGCCGCTAACGCGGGCGGCGTGGCGACCTCCGGCCTCGAGATGGCGCAAAACGCCGCGCGTATGGGCTGGAAAGCGGAGAAAGTGGATGCGCGCCTGCACCACATCATGCTGGATATTCACCATGCCTGCGTGGAGTACGGCGGTAAAGCATCGCAAACCAACTACGTGCGCGGGGCGAATATCGCCGGGTTCGTGAAGGTGGCGGATGCGATGATTGGGCAGGGCGTGATTTAAGCTTTCGCTGCATTCTCACCCTTGTAGGCCCGGTAAGCGTTAGCGCCACCGGGCTTTTTTAAGGCCGCAGAGCTGCTTTTCGCCGGGTGTCGGCTGCGCCTTACCCGGCCTACGGTTTAAGAGGCTGCCGCGCTCTTTTTCTTTTTAAACGTTTTCTTCGCGCCACCACCGGGTGCAACCATCCCTCTGAACGTTTTCACCGGCGTGCTGCGCGCCTGATCGATCAACTGGTAAAGCGTCCCGACCAGCGGCTGCATAAAGTCCTGATAGCGGCACTGCTTCTCGCTGATCTGCGTCAGCACCGACTCCCAGTGCGCGGTCATGTCCGGCCTCGCGGCCAGCTCTGGCAAGGAGTGAATCAGTGCCCGGCCCGGCTCTGTCGAATGGATATAGCGCCCTTTTTTCTCGAGAAAACCACGCTTAAACAGCAGCTCGATAATCCCCGCGCGGGTTGCTTCCGTACCCAAACCGTCGGTGGCGCGGAGGATCTTCTTCAGATCTTTATCCTGCACAAAACGGGCGATCCCGGTCATGGCGGAAAGCAGCGTCGCGTCGGTGAAATGGCGCGGCGGCTGGGTCTGACGTTCAACCACTTCGCCCTTCTCGCACAGCAGCTCGTCATCTTTAGCGACAACCGGCAGCGGCGTGCCGTCGTTCTCCTCGTCGCGCTCTTTGTTACCGAGCAGCGTGCGCCAGCCCGCTTCCGCAAGGAAACGCGCTTTGGCGACAAACTTGCCTTTGGCAATCTCAAGCTCAATGACGCATTTACGGAACACCGCGTCCGGGCAGAACTGCATCAGGTACTGACGGGCGACCAGGTTGTACACCTTCGCTTCGTTCTCGGTCAGATTGACGCTGCTGGCACGCGCCGTCGGGATAATCGCGTGGTGGGCATCCACCTTTTTATCATCCCAGCAGCGGTTATGGGTGTCCGGGTTGACCGTTGGCTGCGGGAGCAGATCCGGCGCATGCACGCCGATGGCGTTCATCACCGAGTGGCGTCCGGCAAAGTGTTCTTCCGGCAGATAGCGGCTGTCCGAACGCGGATAGGTGATGAGCTTATGGGTTTCGTAGAGCTTTTGGCAGATATCCAGTACGTTCTGCGCGCTCAGGCCAAACTTTTTGGCCGCCTCAATCTGAAGTGCAGAGAGCGAAAATGGCAGCGGCGCGGGTTCTGATTCCCGTTTATCGTTATAGCTGGTGACGATAGCGGGCTGCCCGGTAATGCGGTTAACCACGTGATCGGCCAACGGACGATGGAGCAGACGCCCCTCTTCATCCTGGTATGACTCGCAGGCGTCGCTCGGCTGCCAGACGGCGGTAAAGCGCTCGTCTTTTGGGGTGACGATATGCGCTTTCACTTCAAAGAAATCTTTGGCGACGAAGTTTTCAATCTCTTCATCACGGCGAACCACCAGCCCCAACACCGGCGTCTGCACGCGGCCCACGGAGAGCACGCCCTGATAGCCCGCGTTGCGCCCGAGGATGGTGTAGGCGCGAGTCATATTGATACCGTACAGCCAGTCGGCGCGGGCGCGGGCTAAAGCCGAAACGCACAGTGGAATAAACTCGCTGTTGGCGCGCAGGCGCGAGATTGCCCGCTCGACGGCCTGCGGGTTGAGGTCGTTAATTAAACAGCGCTGCACCTGCTGACGCTTTTCCGGCGCCAGCTCCAGGTAGTCCAGCACTTCATCGACCAGGAGCTGCCCTTCCCTGTCCGGGTCACCCGCATGCACGATTTCAGCCGCTTCATGCAGGAAGCGCTTGATCACGTTGAGCTGTTTGGTGACCGAAGGCCGGGGCTGCAGGCGCCATTTTTCCGGCACGATGGGCAGATCGTTCAGGTTCCAGCGGGCATAGCGGCTGTCGTAGACATCCGGCTGCGCCTGCTCAAGCAGGTGACCAATACACCAGGTGACCACCTGCCCGTTACCGCATTCGATGAAGCCGTCGCCTTTGCGATGCGGTTTAGGCAGCACATCGGCAATGGCGCGGGCCAGGCTCGGCTTTTCGGCAATAAACAACCGCATCGAATTAACGGATCTCAATCATCGGTCGGCCGCCGCGCGCGGTCACCAGCTCGCCGATCGCCGTCAGGGTGATGCCAAACTCAGCGGCGGTCGCCTGAACGTCGGCTTCGGATCCCGGCGTAACCGCCAGCAGCAGGCCGCCGGAGGTTTGCGGATCGCACAGCAGGTTGCGCCACGCTTCAGGCATCTCGCCCATCAGGTGACCGTAGCTGGCGAAGTTGCGCTGGGTACCGCCCGGCACCGCGCCCTGAGCAATATACTCTTCCACGCCCGGCAGCTTCGGCACGTCCTGATACCAGACCTGCGCCTGAACGCCAGCGCCCTGGCAGACTTCACTCAGGTGCCCCAGCAGACCAAAACCGGTCACGTCGGTCATCGCCTTCACGCCGTCGATGTTGGCGAAAGCCGCACCCGCGAGGTTCATCTGGCACATCACTTCCGTTGCCAGACCCACATGCTCGGGCTTCAGCAGGGATTTTTTCTCGGCGGTGGTGAGTACGCCAATGCCCAGCGGCTTGGTGAGGAACAGCTTGCAGCCCGCCTGCGCGGTGCTGTTGCGCTTCACGCGCTCGGTCGGTACCACGCCCGTAACGGCCAGGCCGAAGATCGGCTCCGGCGCATCGATAGAGTGACCACCGGCCAGGGCAATCCCCGCCTGCTGACAGGCAAAGCGCCCGCCCGCAATCACATCGCGGGCAATCTCAGGTGGAATGGTGTTAATCGGCCAACCCAGAATGGCAATCGCCATGATCGGCTTACCGCCCATCGCGAAGATATCGCTGATGGCGTTAGTCGCCGCAATGCGCCCGAAATCGAACGGGTTATCGACAATCGGCATAAAGAAATCAGTGGTGCTGATAATGCTGGTGCCGTTACCTAAGTCATAAACCGCTGCATCGTCACGCGTTTCGTTACCGACAAGCAGGTTCGGGTCGACAAACTTCGCCTGTTCGCTGTGCAGGATGGTCTCCAGCACTTTCGGGGAAATTTTACAACCGCAACCGGCTCCGTGGCTGTATTGCGTTAAACGAATGGTTTGCTCGCTCATGGACGTCTCCTGTCATCTCAATCGCGCTATGGTAGCGCTCATTCCATAAAGAGGTAAGTATGACTGTCTGAATTCTGCGGCGGATGCTCAGAATCCAGACAGTTTAGCGCGGGTTATCAGAAACGGCTGACGAAAGGCGTGGTGTCCGGCACGCTGATGGTGCTGGAGGCTTTAAGCTGCGGGGTGCCAAGATAGAGGAAGCCGACAATTTTATCGTGCTCACCACAGGCAAAGCCATCACGCACGACCGAACTCTCGGTCAGCGGTCCGGTGCGCCATATGCCATTGAAGCCCTGCGCGACGGCGGCCATTTGCATCGCCATTACCGCGCAGCCTGCGGACATTTCCTGCTCCCAGACCGGCACCTTATGGTCGGCCTGACATTTCGCCACGACAGCGATGATCATCGGCGCGCGGAAAGGCGCACTGCGGGCTTTATCAATCCCTTTCTCATCCTGACCAGCAGCAACCGCGCCTTTTTCCAGTAACGCACTGAAGCGGTCGCGGCCTTCGGCTTCAATCACAAAGAAGTGCCAGGGCTGGAGCGTGCCATGATCCGGCGCGCGCAGGCCCGCACGCAGAATGTTTTCCAGCTGCTCGCCCGCTGGAGCAGGCTCGGCCAGACGCGACGCGCTACGGCGGTTAACAAGCAGTTCAAGTGCATCCATTGGTTAACTCCTTTCTTGAAATTTACTCACAAAATTAACACGACGGCAGATTTTGTTACAGCGTGTCAGGCGATTCCTGCTGACAAGTGGCGGTTGGGTCATTACGATAGCCCAACATTACCGTCACGTGGCGACGGAAACAGTCATTTTCTGGTTAGGGAGAATACATGCGAACCCTTTGGCGAATCTTTGCCGGTTTCTTTAAATGGACGTGGCGACTGCTCAACTTCGTCCGCAACCTGGTGATGAACATCTTTTTCATCTTCCTGGTACTGGTTTGCGTAGGCGTCTGGATGCACATCAGCAACGCCAACCAGGCTCAACATTCGACCCGCGGGGCGCTGTTACTCGACATCACCGGCGTCATCGTTGATAAACCTTCTACCAGCAACCGTCTGGGCGTGATTGGCCGCCAGTTGTTTGGCGCAACATCCGACCGTCTGCAGGAAAACTCCCTGTTCGATATCGTCGATACCATTCGTCAGGCCAAAGACGACCGCAACATCACCGGGATCGTGCTGGATCTGAAAGATTTTGCCGGAGGCGATCAGCCTTCCATGCAGTACATCGGTAAAGCGCTGCGCGAGTTCCGCGACAGTGGCAAACCGGTGATTGCCGTGGGCGACAGCTACAGCCAGGGGCAATATTATCTGGCGAGCTTTGCCAATAAAATTTGGCTCTCGCCGCAGGGTACGGTCGACCTTCATGGTTTTGCCACCAATGGGCTGTATTACAAGTCGCTGCTCGACAAGCTGAAAGTCACCACCCACGTCTTCCGCGTCGGTACCTATAAGTCTGCGGTTGAGCCGTTTATCCGCGACGATATGTCCCCTGCTGCCCGTGAAGCGGACAGCCGCTGGATTGGCGAACTGTGGCAGAACTATCTCGGCACCATTGCCGCCAACCGTCAGATTACCGCTGAACAGGTCTTCCCTGGCGCGCGCGGCATGCTGGACGGGCTGCGTAAGGTTGACGGCGATACCGCGAAATATGCGCTCGACAACAAGCTGGTTGACGCGCTGGGCTCCAGTGCGGATGTCGAAAAAGCGCTGACCAAACAGTTTGGCTGGAGCAAAGAGGATAAAAACTTCAGCGCCATCAGCATGTATGACTACGCAGCAAAAAAACCGGATGAGACCGGCGACAGCGTTGCCGTGGTATTTGCTAACGGCGCTATCATGGACGGACAGGAGACCCCGGGGAACGTTGGCGGGGACACCACCGCATCGCAAATCCGCGATGCGCGCCTTGACCCGAAAGTGAAGGCGATTGTTCTGCGCGTAAACAGCCCGGGCGGCAGCGTGAGCGCTTCTGAGGTGATCCGCGCGGAACTGGCCGCGGCTCGCGCCGCTGGCAAACCGGTGGTGGTATCAATGGGCGGAATGGCCGCATCGGGCGGGTATTGGATCTCGACGCCAGCGAACTACATTGTCGCCAACCCAAGCACATTGACCGGCTCTATCGGCATCTTCGGGGTGATCAATACTGTTGAAAACAGTCTGGACTATCTGGGCGTGCATACCGATGGCGTTTCCACGTCTCCGCTGGCGGATGTGTCGGTGACGAAATCTCTGCCGCCTGAAGTCTCTGAGATGATGCAGCTCAGCATTGAAAACGGGTACAAGCGCTTTATCACGCTGGTTGCCGACTCGCGTAAAAAGACGCCAGAACAGATTGATCAGATTGCGCAGGGCCACGTCTGGACCGGACAGGACGCGAAGAACAACGGTCTGGTCGACAGTCTGGGTGACTTTGACGACGCCGTTAAGAAAGCGGCCGAACTGGCGAAGCTCAAGCAGTGGCACGTTGAGTATTATCAGGACGAGCCGTCGTTCTTCGATATGGTGATGGACAGCATGTCCGTTTCCGTTCGCGCCATGCTGCCGGAGGCGCTGCAGGCTTACCTGCCTGCGCCTGTTGCCACGGCGGCGAAAGCGATGAAGGCGGAAAGCGATAAGCTCGCGGCCTTTAATGATCCACAAAGTCGTTACGCGTTTTGCCTGACCTGCGCGAACGTCCGTTAAAAACCGTCCCCTCTTCCCGCGAAGAGGGGATTTTTTCTTTTGAAGAACAAGAACTCACACCCATGCAGAAGAAATCGATTTATGTAGCCTACACTGGCGGTACCATCGGGATGCAGCGCTCTGAAAACGGCTATATTCCTGTCTCCGGCCACCTGCAGCGTCAGCTTGCACTGATGCCTGAATTCCACCGCCCGGAAATGCCTGACTTTACCATCCACGAATACGAGCCGCTGATGGACTCCTCCGACATGACGCCGGAAGACTGGCAGCACATCGCGGATGATATTAAAGCCCATTACGACCAGTACGACGGCTTTGTGATCCTGCACGGCACCGACACCATGGCGTTTACCGCTTCCGCGCTCTCCTTCATGCTGGAGAATCTGGGCAAGCCGGTTATCGTCACCGGCTCACAAATCCCGCTGGCGGAGCTACGCTCGGACGGGCAGATCAACCTGCTTAATTCACTGTACGTTGCGGCGAATTATCCGATTAATGAAGTGTCTCTGTTCTTCAATAACCGTTTGTATCGCGGGAACCGCACTACCAAAGCGCACGCCGACGGCTTTGACGCTTTCGCCTCACCTAACCTGCAGCCGCTGCTGGAGGCGGGTATTCATATCCGTCGTCTGGGCACGCCGCCTGCGCCGAACACCGCCGGTGAGCTGATTGTGCACCCGATTACCCCACAACCGATTGGCGTGGTGACGATTTACCCTGGGATCTCTGCGGACGTGGTACGTAACTTCCTGCGTCAGCCAGTGAAAGCGCTGATTTTGCGCTCTTACGGCGTCGGCAACGCCCCGCAGAACGGCGAATTCCTGAAAGAGCTTCAGGAAGCCAGCGAGCGCGGGATCGTGGTGGTGAACCTGACCCAGTGTATGTCCGGCAAGGTGAACATGGGCGGCTACGCTACCGGCAACGCGCTCGCACATGCCGGAGTCATCAGCGGCTTCGATATGACCGTTGAGGCAACGCTGACTAAACTTCACTATTTACTGAGCCAGGGTCTGGACATCCAGTCCATTCGTAGCGCGATGATGCAAAACCTGCGCGGCGAGCTGACCCCGGACGAATAAGGAGGCCACATGAAGCAACGCGCCCTGTTACTGGTCGATTTGCAAAATGATTTCTGCGCGGGCGGCGCGCTGGCCGTCGCGGAAGGTGACAGCACCGTTGATGTGGCGAATACGCTAATTGACTGGTGCAAAGCCCGCGGTGAGGCGGTTGTCGCAAGCCAGGACTGGCACCCGGCGAACCACGGCAGTTTTGCCAGCCAGCACGACGTTGCGCCCTTCACCCAGGGTGAACTCGACGGGCTGGCGCAAACCTTCTGGCCGGATCACTGTGTACAGCAGACGGAAGGCGCGGAGCTGCATCCGCTCCTGAATCATAAGGCCATCGATGCGGTGTTCCATAAAGGGGAAAACCCGACTATCGACAGCTATAGCGCGTTTTTTGATAACGGGCATCGCCAGAAAACGGCGCTGGACGCATGGTTACGTCACCACGAAATCGCGGAGCTGATTGTGCTGGGCCTGGCGACGGATTACTGCGTGAAGTTTACCGTGCTGGACGCGCTCCAGTTGGGGTATACCGTCAGCGTCATCACCGACGGCTGCCGCGGGGTGAACATTAACCCGCAGGACAGCGCCCAGGCGTTTATGGATATGGCCGCCGAAGGCGCGACGCTGTATACGCTGGAAGACTGGCTGGAAACGCAGGCGTAAGCCTTTTTAGCCGGGTGGCGCTGACGCTTACCCGGCCTACCTTTCCCCGTAGTCCGGGTAAGGCGCAGCCGCCACCCGGCATTTCTTCCCCAATCCCCATAAAGTGAACTCCCTCGCATCCTCAGCGAAGCGGCAATGCTATTCTTTTCAGGCTGTTTTTTCGCCACGCCTTTCTGTGGCGTGGTTACTTTTATTAAGTCAAAGAGGAACTTGTATGAAACGTTTGCCCTTGCTGGCAGCATTACCCTTGGTTTGCGCGTCAGTTGCCTCCGCCAGTACCCTGATGTCCGTAGGCTACTTTAACGGGGGTGGCGATGTCACCGCCGGACCGGGTGGCGACATCAATAAGCTGGACGTTCGCCAGATCACCCACCTGAACTACTCGTTTGGCCTTGTCTATAACGATGAGAAAGATGAAACCAACGCCGCCCTAAAAGATCCGGCAAAGCTGCATCAGATCTGGCTATCGCCAAAAGTCGCCTCCGATCTGGCCCTCATCCCGACCCTGCGTAAACAAAACCCGAACCTCAAAGTGCTGCTTTCTGTTGGCGGCTGGGGGGCGCGTGGCTTCTCTGGCGCAGCGGCGACTAAAGAGACGCGCGCGGTGTTTATCCGCTCTGCGCAGGAGATCGTCGATAAATACGGTCTGGACGGGATCGACCTCGACTGGGAGTATCCGGTCAACGGCGCGTGGGGGCTGGTTGCCAGCACGCCTGCCGACCGGGATAACTTCACCGCGCTGCTGAAAGAGATGCGTGAGGCGTTCGGGCAGAAAAAACTGGTCACTATAGCGGTAGGCGCGAATGCGGAAAGTCCGAAAAGCTGGGTGGATGTCAAAGCTATCGCCCCGCTGCTCGACTACATCAACCTGATGACCTACGACATGGCGTACGGGACGCAGTATTTCAACGCGAACCTGTATGACTCCAGCACCTGGCCGACGGTTGCCGCGGCCGATAAATACAGCGTCGATTTTGTGGTGAACAATTATCTGGCCGCCGGGCTGAAGCCACAGCAGATGAACCTCGGGATCGGTTTCTATGGCCGCGTGCCGAAACGCGCCGTCGAGCCGGGGATCGACTGGACGAAACCGGATGCGCAAAAAAATCCGGTGACCCAGCCCTACTTCGGACCTCAGGAGATCGGGTTGTTCACGTCACTCGGCTATGACCTGACCAAAGATACCTACGTGAAGTACAACGATATCGTGAAGAAGCTATTGAACGATCCGCAGAAGCGCTTTACTGAGCACTGGGATGACCAGGCTAAGGTGCCGTGGCTGTCGGTGAATTCTGCCGACGGGAAGGCGCTGTTTGCGATTTCCTATGAGAACCCGCGTTCCGTTGCCATCAAAGCGGACTACATCAAAGAGAAAGGTCTGGCAGGGGCGATGTTCTGGGAGTACGGCGCGGACGACAACAACCAGTTAGCGAAGCAGCTGGCGGCGTCGCTCGGGATCCCACACTAAGGTGTAGTGTGCCGGGTGGCGCTAACGCTTACCCGGCCTACACAGAGAGCATTATTTGAAAGTCGCAATCGGCTTCGGCGTGATGCCGAAGTCTTCTTTCAGCTCGCGCTTGCTCTTCATCACCATCTGTCCACTGGTGTCGATCGTCATGTGCTGCGCGTCGGTATTATTGCGCGCCTGCCACAGCATCACCAGCTGCAGGCTGTTCTCTTTTTGCTCCGGGGTGAGCGCCACACCATCTGGCCATTTTCCCAGTTCAACGGCCGTCACCAGACGCTGATAAACCTCCGGTGTCATACCGCTAATCATGTCATCAATATTCATGATGTCTCCCTTTTAAAGGAATAATTTGCTGAATCGATTTTTCAACCTTTAGTGTGATCGCCATTTTCGTCATCAGTGAAGCTTAACGAGGCTGAATTCACGCAAAAACGCTCACCCGTTGGCTGAGGCCCATCAGGGAAGACATGCCCGAGGTGCGCATCACAGTTTCCGCAACGAATTTCAGTGCGTACCATGCCGTGCGAGGAGTCCGTCAGATAGCGGATCGCGTCATCGCTCACCGGCTCGTAAAAGCTCGGCCAGCCACAGCCTGAATCATATTTTGTTTGCGAATTAAACAGCGGCGCATCGCACACCAGGCAGTGGTAGACGCCGTCTCGTTTGTTGTGCAGTAAACGCCCGGTGAATGGCGGTTCCGTTCCGTGGTTCTGCGTCACGTAAAACTGCATTTCTGTGAGGTTTTTTTTCAAATCGTCGGGGTTACGTTGGTTCGACATATGCTTACATCTCGCTGTAGAAACAGACATCTTCTGACCCGAATTCTAACAAAACATTAACACCCTTGCGTGCACTTTTGTTCTAAACTTATGTGTCGCGAAAAGGCGGTCAGGCAATTGTGATCTGTTTCACATTTTTATCCTGCGAGGCCTTTAAAATTCCGGCCGCAGCCCCCATGTGGTTGCTAGCTCAAAGGGAAAGTGAGGCGAGTCAGTCGCACAAACGTTAGTCACAGGATTGATTTGTCGCAATGATTGACACGATTCCGCTTGACGCTGCGTAAGGTTTTTGTAATTTTACAGGCAACCTTTTATTCACTAACAAATAGCTGGTGGAATATATGACTATCAAAGTAGGTATCAACGGTTTTGGCCGTATCGGCCGTATTGTTTTCCGTGCTGCTCAGAAACGTTCTGACATCGAAATCGTTGGTATCAACGATCTCCTGGACGCTGAATACATGGCGTACATGCTGAAGTACGACTCAACTCACGGTCGTTTCGACGGCACCGTTGAAGTGAAAGACGGCCACCTGGTTGTTAACGGTAAAACCATCCGCGTTACTGCTGAGAAAGACCCAGCTAACCTGAAATGGAACGAAATTGGTGTTGACGTTGTAGCTGAAGCTACCGGTATCTTCCTGACCGACGAAACCGCACGTAAACACATCACCGCTGGTGCGAAGAAAGTTGTTCTGACTGGTCCTTCCAAAGACAACACCCCAATGTTCGTTCGTGGTGCTAACTTCGAAAAATACGCTGGCCAGGACATCGTTTCCAACGCATCCTGCACCACCAACTGCCTGGCTCCACTGGCTAAAGTTATCAACGACAACTTCGGTATCGTTGAAGGCCTGATGACCACCGTTCACGCAACTACCGCTACTCAGAAAACTGTTGATGGCCCGTCTCACAAAGACTGGCGCGGCGGCCGTGGCGCAGCTCAGAACATCATCCCATCTTCTACCGGTGCTGCTAAAGCTGTAGGCGTTGTACTGCCAGAGCTGAACGGTAAACTGACTGGTATGGCGTTCCGCGTTCCAACACCTAACGTATCCGTTGTTGACCTGACCGTTCGTCTGGAAAAAGCTGCTTCTTATGAAGAAATTAAGAAAGCAATCAAAGCTGCTTCCGAAGGCGCAATGAAAGGCGTTCTGGGTTACACCGAAGACGACGTTGTATCTACCGATTTCAACGGCGAAGTGTGCACTTCCGTGTTCGATGCTAAAGCTGGTATCGCACTGAACGACAACTTCGTTAAACTGGTTTCCTGGTACGACAACGAAACCGGCTACTCTAACAAAGTACTGGACCTGATCGCTCACATCTCCAAATAAGTTGAGATGAGTGTTTGATCCAAAAAGGCGACTTCGGTCGCCTTTTTTATTGTTTTAAGACAGAGGATTGCTTAATGATTAATAAAATTTTTGCACTTCCGGTAGTCGAACAACTTACCCCTGTGCTCTCCCGCCGTCAGATCGACGGTGCTGATATTATCGTTGTAGACCATCCGCGCGTGAAAGCGTCCGTGGCGCTGAACGGCGCTCACCTGCTCTCCTGGAAACCGGAAGGAGAAGTGGAAGGCTTATGGCTGAGCGATGCGACCTCATTCAAAAAAGGGGCGGCGATCCGTGGCGGCGTACCGATCTGCTGGCCGTGGTTCGGCCCTTCCGCGCAACCGGGTTTGCCGTCTCACGGTTTTGCCCGTAATCAACAGTGGACGCTGAAAGCACACAACGAAGATGATAACGGCGCGGTGCTGACCTTTGAACTGCAGGCAAACGATGAAACTCGCGCCCTGTGGCCGCACGATTTCACCCTTTATGCCCGCTTCAAGCTGGCGAAAACCTGCGAAATTGAGCTGGAAGCCCATGGCGAGTTTGAAACCACGTCAGCCCTGCACACCTATTTCAACGTGGGTGATATTAGCGCGGTAAAAGTGAGCGGTCTTGGTGATACCTTTATCGACAAGGTGGATAACGCGCAGCAGGGCAAACTGAGCGACGGCGTGCAAACGTTCCCCGATCGTACCGACCGCGTTTACCAGCATCCTGAAGCGTGCAGCGTGATCCATGACGGTGCCCTGAATCGCGGTATTGAAGTGGTTCATCACCATCACAGCGACGTAGTCGGCTGGAACCCAGGCCCGGCGCTTTCTGTCAGCATGGCGGACGTAACAGATGACGGTTATAAAACCTTTGTTTGCGTAGAAACCGCTTGCGTGAGCACGCCGCAGAAAGCAAGCGAAGAAAAACCGTCCCGTTTAGGCCAGACGATTAAGATTGTGAAACGTTAATACTGTTCTGCCGCACCAAAATAAAACAAACGGGGCGCAAGCGCCCCGTTTTGATGCACAGAATGCACGCTAATGATGCGCACTCAGAACTTGTAGGTCACACCCACAGAGAAGATGCCTGCCCAGGATTTGTCGACCATCGGGCTATCTTTGATTTCATCACTCAGGCGGGAGTAACGGCCAGTACCGTAGACATTCCAGTCACCGAGGAAGTTATAGCTCGCGGTCAGCTCCAGGTACGGATCCCAGCCATCATCCGCGCTGTAGCTGTTCAAACCGCTACGGCGAGATTCAGCTTTAGAGACGCCGTAGTAGTAGTCGTTGTAGTTCTCGCTGCTGTACTGCACACCAATGCCCGGCGTCAGCGTCAGCGCACCGTTGGTGTAGCGATAAAGCCACGCCAGATCCCAGATAAAGCCGTTGCTGTTGTCGAGCGTATCCGCCGCCAGCGCAGTACGCAGGAAGCCATACTGGGTATTATGTACGTAAGAAAGACCCGCCATCAGCGAGCTTCTGCGCTTGTCCAGCTGGCGAAGCGCGTTGCTGTCGCTGTCACCTGGCTTGAAGTGCGTCGGATCGTAATACGCCATGATCGACAGCTTGTCAGCCGTATCGTTCCACAGATAGTAGCCGCCGCCCAGGCCACGGAACCAGAAGTTATCGCCTTCATAGGTGACAACGGGAACGGGATACACGTCGCGGTCATACTGTTTGTACGGGCTGTTAATGACACCCGCGCCCGCGCCAACAGTCCACTGACTTTCTGCCTGTGCGGTGTTCACTGCGGTAGCGGCAAGGATGCCCAATGCCAGAAGTTTGAGTTTGGTCACAATCCATTCTTTCCTGTAGTCAAATAATCAGCGGGTGAAGTGTAACCGCCATTCCCGTTCATCCCAAAATTTTTTGCTGACTAATGAGTCTGATTAACCCGTTATTTTTTACTTTTCAGATGACAGGCTGCTTTCATTTATGTGAACCCTGAATGAAAAACGCGGCTTCGCCTTATTACGCACGTGGGAATTTTTGGATGAGTTATTGATATGTCATTGAAATTAGATTTTCTCAGCATGCAAGTTTTGCAAATGCCATCTACGCTTTAATTTAAGAAGAGATTTTGCTGCACACCCCCGCACTTCTTAGCGTCTGACCTGGCACACAGGTTGCTGCTCTGGCAGTGAGGTGCGAGAAATTCTCTTCCGGGAGCCTCCACTACTCATACGAACGGCTCTTATCCTGTGCTAAAAAACGAAAGGACGGCATGCCATGAATATATTCGATCACTATCGCCAGCGCTACGAAGCTGCCAAGGACGAAGAGTTCACACTGCAGGAGTTTCTTACCATTTGTCGGCAAGATCGCAGTGCCTATGCCAATGCGGCAGAACGGCTATTGATGGCTATTGGTGAGCCTAACATGGTTGATACTGCCCTGGAGCCACGGCTTTCCCGTCTCTTTTCGAATCGGGTTGTCGCCCGATATCCGGCGTTTGAAGAGTTCTATGGCATGGAAGATGCCATCGAGCAGATCGTCTCCTACCTGAAGCATGCTGCTCAGGGTCTGGAAGAGAAGAAGCAGATCCTCTATTTACTGGGTCCTGTGGGTGGCGGTAAATCGTCGCTTGCCGAGCGCCTTAAAGCGCTGATGCAACGCGTGCCGATTTACGTGCTGAGTGCCAACGGGGAACGCAGCCCGGTCAATGACCATCCGCTGTGCCTGTTTAATCCGCAGGAAGATGCGCAGATCCTTGATAAAGAGTTTGGCATCCCGCATCGCTATCTCGGCACGATTATGTCACCGTGGGCGGCAAAACGCCTGCACGAGTTTGGTGGCGATATTACCAAATTCCGCGTCGTCAAAGTCTGGCCGTCAATTCTGGAACAGATTGCCATCGCCAAAACGGAGCCCGGCGACGAGAACAACCAGGATATTTCGGCCCTGGTCGGTAAAGTCGATATTCGTAAGCTGGAACATCACGCGCAAAACGACCCGGATGCCTATGGCTATTCCGGCGCCCTGTGCCGTGCAAACCAGGGGATTATGGAGTTCGTCGAGATGTTTAAAGCACCGATTAAAGTGCTGCATCCACTGCTGACCGCCACCCAGGAAGGGAACTACAACGGGACGGAAGGTATTTCCGCCCTGCCGTTTAACGGCATCATTCTGGCGCACTCCAACGAATCTGAGTGGGTCACCTTCCGTAATAATAAAAACAATGAGGCGTTCCTCGACCGTGTTTACATTGTCAAAGTGCCTTATTGCCTGCGGATCTCGGAAGAGATCAAAATTTACGAGAAACTGCTTAACCACAGTGAGCTGGTGCACGCACCTTGCGCACCGGGAACGCTGGAAACGCTGTCTCGCTTCTCCATTCTGTCGCGTCTGAAAGAGCCGGAAAACTCCAGTATCTACTCGAAAATGCGCGTCTATGATGGTGAAAGCCTGAAGGACACCGACCCGAAAGCGAAGTCCTATCAGGAGTACCGCGATTACGCTGGCGTCGACGAGGGGATGAACGGTCTGTCCACGCGTTTCGCGTTTAAGATCCTCTCCCGCGTCTTTAACTTTGACCATGCGGAAGTGGCGGCCAACCCGGTGCATCTGTTCTACGTCCTGGAGCAGCAAATCGAGCGCGAGCAGTTCCCGCAGGAGCAGGCTGAACGCTACCTTGAGTTCCTGAAAGGCTACCTGATCCCGAAATACGCCGAGTTCATTGGCAAAGAGATCCAGACCGCCTACCTGGAATCCTATTCAGAATACGGGCAGAACATTTTCGACCGTTATGTCACCTATGCTGACTTCTGGATCCAGGATCAGGAGTACCGCGACCCGGATACCGGCCAGCTGTTTGACCGTGAATCCCTGAACGCGGAACTGGAAAAAATTGAGAAGCCTGCCGGTATCAGCAACCCGAAAGACTTCCGTAATGAGATTGTCAACTTCGTCCTGCGCGCCAGAGCGCATAACAACGGGCGTAACCCGAACTGGACCAGCTACGAAAAACTGCGCACGGTCATTGAGAAAAAAATGTTCTCCAATACCGAAGAGCTGTTGCCGGTTATTTCGTTTAACGCCAAAACCTCAACCGACGAGCAGAAAAAGCACGACGATTTTGTCGACCGTATGATGGAGAAAGGCTATACCCGCAAACAGGTCCGCCTGCTCTGCGAATGGTACCTGCGCGTGCGCAAATCGTCTTAAAACAAGTGCCCGGTAGCGTTCACGCTTACCGGGCCTACAAAATGCAAGTTGGCAAATGCAGTACGGGGGGTATATGACCTGGTTTATTGACCGGCGTCTTAACGGCAAAAACAAGAGCACGGTGAACCGCCAGCGCTTCTTGCGTCGTTATAAAGCGCAAATTAAACAGTCGATCTCCGAGGCCATCAACAAACGCTCGGTGACTGACGTAGACAGCGGCGAGTCTGTCTCCATCCCCACTGATGACATCAGCGAACCGATGTTTCATCAGGGGCGAGGCGGTCTGCGCCATCGCGTCCACCCAGGTAACGATCACTTTGTTCAGAATGACCGAATCGAGCGTCCACAAGGCGGTGGCGGCGGTTCTGGAAGCGGTCAGGGACAAGCCAGCCAGGACGGTGAAGGTCAGGATGAATTTGTCTTCCAGATCTCGAAAGATGAATATCTCGACCTGCTGTTTGAGGATTTGGCGCTACCTAATCTGAAAAAGAACCAGCACCGCCAGCTTAACGAATACAAAACCCATCGCGCGGGTTATACCGCAAACGGCGTGCCCGCCAATATCAGCGTCGTGCGTTCGCTGCAGAACTCACTGGCGCGACGGACGGCGATGACAGCAGGTAAACGACGTGAACTGCGCGAGCTGGAAACCAGCCTGAAGGTCGTGGAAAACACGGAACCGGCGCAACTGCTGGAAGAGGAGCGCCTGCGCAAAGAGATTGCCGAGCTACGGGCAAAAATCGACCGCGTGCCGTTTATTGATACTTTTGACCTGCGTTACAAGAACTACGAAAAACGTCCAGAGCCATCCAGCCAGGCGGTGATGTTCTGTCTGATGGACGTTTCCGGTTCAATGGACCAGGCCACCAAAGATATGGCGAAGCGTTTTTATATTCTGCTCTACCTGTTCCTGAGCAGAACCTATAAGAACGTGGAGGTGGTCTATATCCGCCACCACACTCAGGCGAAAGAGGTGGATGAACACGAGTTCTTCTACTCACAAGAGACCGGTGGGACCATTGTATCGAGCGCCCTGAAGCTGATGGATGAAGTGGTGAAAGAGCGTTATGACCCGGCGCAGTGGAACATCTATGCCGCGCAGGCGTCGGATGGCGATAACTGGGCAGACGACTCGCCGCTGTGTCATGAAATTCTGGCGAAGAAAATTCTGCCCGTCGTGCGTTACTACAGCTATATCGAAATCACCCGCCGCGCGCACCAGACTCTGTGGCGGGAGTATGAACATTTGCAGTCGATGTTCGATAACTTTGCCATGCAGCATATCCGCGATCAGGATGATATCTATCCGGTATTCCGGGAGCTGTTCCACAAGCAGTCTGCCACCAGCAATGCATAACCCAGCAGCCAGCGAATCCGCTGGCTGTTTTCTTTCGACCCCGTTCATCCCGTGATAATCTAGCAAGCTGCAAATGGGTTTATTACCGGGAAAATCGTTATGTCTGAAGATGTTATTGGGACGGCAACTCACCAGCAGCTGATTACCTTACTTACCGAGCAGGGCGCGCGGTTTCGGGTGATGGAGCACGAGGCGGTGGGGAAATGTGAAGCGGTAAGTGAAATTCGCGGGACCGATCTAAGACAAGGCGCAAAAGCGCTGGTGTGCAAAGTAAAAGGCAACGGCGTAAAAAAACACGTTCTGGCGATCCTGGCCGCCGACCTGCAGGCCGACCTGAGCCAGCTTGCCAGCCATTTTGGCGGGCTTAAGGCCTCGCTCGCCAGCCCGGCGGAAGTCGATACCCTGACCGCCTGCGTTTTCGGCGCTATCCCGCCCTTTAGCTTCCATCCTGACCTGGCGCTGGTGGCCGACCCGCTGCTGTTCGAGCGCTTCGACGAAATCGCGTTTAACGCTGGCCTGCTGGAGAAATCCGTCATTATGGATACCCAGGATTACCTGCGCATCGCCCGTCCCGAGCTGGTGACCTTCCATAAAGCGTAACCGCTAAGGCTGACGCCCCCGTCAGCCTTTTCTTTCCAGAAACAGTACGGAGGCGACGAGAATCACGGCAATAGCGAAAAACGATGAGGAGATAATCAGCGTTTCAACAAACATGTGATCGTTCATGATGGCGACCCCTTTTGCGATATCTGCCTCCGTTTTAATCCGCGTAAATGACAAGGTTATGACAACAACAAAATCTTTTTAAAACTGTCCTGCGTCGCGTTTGCGCGTACAGTAAGCAGGTTAATTATTTTGGCAAGGACTCCCTATGTTTGACCCTACTCTGCTCATTCTTCTGGCACTCGCCGCGCTCGGCTTTGTCAGCCATAACACCACTGTCGCCATCTCGATTCTGGTGCTGATTATTGTGCGCGTGACCCCGCTCAATACCTTTTTCCCGTGGATAGAAAAACAAGGCCTCACCATCGGGATTATCATTTTGACCATCGGCGTGATGGCTCCGATCGCCAGCGGCACGCTTCCTGCCTCGACACTGCTGCATTCGTTCATGAACTGGAAATCGCTGGTGGCGATCGCGGTGGGTGTTTTTGTCTCGTGGCTGGGTGGACGCGGCGTGACGCTGATGAGCAGCCAGCCCTCGCTGGTGGCGGGCCTGCTGGTAGGCACCGTGCTCGGCGTAGCGCTGTTCCGCGGCGTGCCGGTGGGGCCGCTGATTGCCGCCGGGCTGGTTTCGCTGTTTATTGGGAAGTCGTAGTCAGACTGGCAATATAGCGAGCAGGCGTCTGCCCCAACCCTTTCTTGAACATGGTAATGAAGGCGGTGGTAGAGTCATACCCCAGTGACTGTGCTACCTGCTGCACGGAGTTCCCGCTAATTAACAACTGCAAGGCGACAATCAACTGCAGCTGGTGTCGCCAGCGCCTGAAGCTTAACCCCGTCTCTTTTACGACCAGCCGCGCCAGGTTGCGCTCGCTCATGGCAAAGTGACTCGCCCATTGCGCCAGCGTTTGCCAGGCGGCAGGCTCTTCTGCCATCTTCTCGCTCATCAGCCGAATTTTAGGATGGGGCGACACGGGCAACTGCAGATGCTCCTGACGCTGGAGCGGTAACTCGTCAAACAGGACATCCACAAGGCGCGATGTGGCCGCAAGGCGCAGCGCTTCACGCGATTTATCCGCCAGCGACAAAATAAGTTCCCGCACCAGCGGGGAGATTTTCAGGGTGCAACAGCGATCGGGCAAACTGACGGCGCCGGGTTCAATAAATAAGAAGCACAGCTGTGCGCCTGGCGTGGCCTTATTGCTGTGCGGCATCTCCCCCGGAACCCATACGGCATACTGTGGCGGCACCATCAGCATAGCGTTTTCCACATCGCAGGTGATCGCGCCCCCCAGCGCCAGAATCAGCTGACCTTTGCGGTGATGATGCAGCGGAATATGCTGTTCTTCAGCCACCACGCGGATGCGAAACGCCACCGCAGGGTCGTGCTGGCTATCCGGATCGTAGCCATCCAGCCCAAGACCGATCATAAAGTTGTCCGATATTAGCGATAAACTGTCATTTTAGCTTGATTTCAACCAGGCTGAAAATCGGTATTGTGTGCGCTCGCTTGAACGTATGAGAACATAATGACTACAGCTATTCGAACGTCAGGAAAACACGGCGCGCTGCTGATTGCAGGCATCCTGATGATTGCCACCACGCTTCGCGTCACCTTTACCGGGGCGGCGCCGCTGCTTGACACCATCCGTCAGGACTACGGCTTAACCACCGCCCAAACGGGTTTGCTCACCACGCTGCCTCTGCTGGCATTCGCGTTAATCTCTCCCCTCGCCGCAGGTGTCGCCCGCCGTATCGGCATGGAGCGCAGCCTGTTTCTCGCCCTGCTGCTGATTTGCGCCGGAATTGGCGTGCGTTCCCTGCCTTCGGCCTCTCTGCTGTTTATCGGTACGGCGGTCATCGGCTGTGGTATCGCACTGGGCAATGTGCTGTTACCGGGGTTAATCAAGCGCGACTTCCCGGGACAGGTGGCTAAGCTCACCGGAGCGTATTCCCTGACAATGGGGGCGTCTGCTGCGTTAGGCTCTGCGCTGATTGTTCCCCTGGCGCTGGGTGATGCGGGCTGGCACGGCGCGCTGCTGATGCTGATGATCTTCCCGCTGGTAGCCCTGCTGCTGTGGCTGCCGCAGTGGCGTCAGACCCCTGCCGCCACCGTGACCGGCGCAGGTGCGTTGCACAATCGCGCCATCTGGCGCTCTGCCCTTGCCTGGCAGGTGACTCTGTTTCTGGGAATCAACTCGCTGATTTACTACGTGATAATCGGCTGGCTACCGGCGATTTTACTCAGTCACGGCTACAGTGAAACACAGGCAGGTTCGATGCACGGCCTGCTACAGCTGGCCACCGCCGTGCCGGGTCTTGCTATCCCACTGCTCCTCCATCGCCTGAACGATCAGCGCGGGATCGCCGGTATCGTGGCACTGATGTGCGCGGTAAGCGCGGCGGGGTTCTGGTTTGCGCCTGACATGGCGGTAATATGGACTCTGGTGTTTGGCTTTGGCTCGGGTGCGACCATGATCCTCGGCCTGACCTTCATCGGTCTGCGCGCCAGCTCTGCGCACCAGGCGGCGGCGTTATCCGGTATGGCGCAGTCGATTGGTTATCTGCTGGCCGCCTGCGGGCCACCGCTGATGGGGAAAATTCACGACACGGCCGGGGACTGGCGCATTCCACTGATGGCCTGCGCGCTGGCCGCCGCGGTGATGGCGGTTTGCGGCGTGCTTGCCGGGCGTGACCGGGAGATCACACCCCGCTAATGACAAGGGCAGACCCGATAGTCTGCCCTTGTTTTATCCGCGCGCCGCGCGCAGCATCGCCTGCACCAGCACCACCGGACGCCCTTCAAGCGCTGCACGTTCATGCTGGAATAAGGTGATCACAAAGAACGGATGCGTAACCAGTTCGGCTGCGCGAATGTCGCCCTGCTCGTCCCAGCCCGTCACGCGCATATCACCGCTCTCCAGTTGCTGCGCAAATTCTGGCGACACGCCATAGTTGCAGTGATAACCCTCTACAATTTCCGGCTTTCCGTAGGCTTTCGCGATCAGCGTATTGTTGCGCAGTTCAATGGCATCGGTTTTTTCCACCAGCGAGCAGGTCAGCGGCGCAATCACCATCGTCCCTTCGGTATCCGTTTCGGCGTGAGCCGCATCGCTCCAGCCCAGCACATTGCGCGCGTACTCAATCAATGCGTGCTGGAATCCACCGCAGGTCCCGAGGAAGGGAATACTGTTTTCACGGGCGTAGCGTGCGGCGATGAAGGCCGCCTCGGTGTTCTTATAGGGACTTGCAGGCACCAGCCAGATGGCATCATAGCCTACCAGGTCTTCCGGGCTGGTCAGCTCCGTTGTTGCAAGCCAGTCATAATCGGCGGTGAGATCCAGTACAGCAGCGGCATCGTCAATTGCCAGTGGGATCGCCTGATGCGCGACCACATTAGCGTTATAATCGCCAACAAGGGCAATGCGCAGCGTCGTTTTAACCGGGAGGTGTTCCATGAGGGAGTCCTTATGCCAAAGAATTATCAGATAACATAAGGAACCTCAGACTACCGATCTTCTGCAATTATCACAATACCTTAAATTGGGAGGGGTGAAATATGATTCAGTGCAAGCGCCTGTACGATCGGGCCAGTCAGGACGACGGCTATCGGGTTCTGGTGGACAGGTTGTGGCCACGCGGGGTGAAAAAAACAGACCTCGCGTATGATGAATGGTGTAAAACGCTCACGCCTTCAACTGAATTGCGCAAAGCATTTCATAGCGAAACGATTGATTTCACTGCCTTCAGTAAGGCGTATCGGGAAGAACTGGCGCAGCATAAGGACGAAGGCCAGCGTCTGGCAGCTCTGGCAAACAGGCAGACCTTAACCCTGCTCTACGGCGCTAAAGACGAGGCGCAAAATCATGCCCTGGTTTTGGCTGACTGGCTGCGCCATCTGTAATCAACCGATCGTCAGTTCATCACAGGTCTGCGATGTTTCGTCCGGTGTCAGCGGCAGCAGATGTTCCGGGCGGACAAACGCAAAGCCATGCTGATTATCAAACGCATAGACATCTCCCGTCACCAGCCACAGCGCACGGTCCGCCGTTGCAGGCAGCTGCGTCATCACGCCGTTTACTGGATTAACAAAACGCTGACCTGGCTGGCAAAGACCAAACAGCTCCACTGATTTTCCAACGTTGCGGCGGCCAGCTGGCGTACGCGCGCCAATGATTATCGCCAGGCTGCCCGGCTTTAACTGAAACATACTTCTCTCGCGGTCAATATCGCCAAAAATTGGCTAAGAATAATCCTAAAGAGAAGTGTATCGCAGAGAGTATCCCGCTGTCACCTGGCAGGTTGCGGATGATCGCGACGGTAGAGATCCCACTCATCAATCACTTCACCGCCAGGCAGTTTGCACTCGGTACGCACACCCTGCGGACTTTGCACCGGGATCTGTTCGCCACCTTTCTCCAGGCAGTAAACGGAGGCCGGGTTCGCCATACCTGCCGCATGCGGCGGCATAGGGGCGTCAGGTTGAGTGGCTTTTGTTGTGCAAGCTGCGAGCGGTAACGCCAGTGCCAGTAACAGATATTTCATCATCGCAATCCTTAAAGCGTCCTGAAAACGTCAGGGTAACGGGTCAGGAGGGTTTTCTCCATGATTTCTCCATCGTAACTGCACTTTTGCCCCTTACAGTGCAGCGTGTTCTCGATATGACCAGAGAACATCATTCCGTAATCAAGATGTCTTTGCCCCGGTCTCTGCACCGGGGCCTTTTTGTCTCCAGAATCGCCCCGGAGAATGTATAAAATTTGTTATATTCATGTTTTACTATGTCGAAATTGGAAAATTTCAGCATAACATGCAGATGCAGACGTCTTCTGTATGGGAGTCAACCCACGTCATGTCGGATATTATCCTTGCCCGTGTTTCTGAAACACTCGCCACCGAGCAATCCTTAGAAAGTCTTGTACGCCAGCTGCTGGAGATGCTGGAAATTGTGACCGAAATGGAATCCACCTACCTGACAAAGGTGGATATCAACGCGCGGTTGCAGCACATTCTTTATGCCCGCAACAGTAAGCAGATGCAGATCCCTGAAGGGCTGAGCGTTCCGTGGGGGGATACCCTGTGCAAGCGTGCGATAGACAGCGATACTCTGTTCAGCAACGACGTGGCGGGTCGCTGGCCTGATTGCGAAGCCGCAAAAGCGCTTGGGATTACAACCTACATGAGTATCCCTATTCACCTGGCTGATGGTTCGATTTACGGAACCCTCTGCGCGACCAGCACGGAAAAAAAGCAGCTTAGTGAACGCGGTGAGCAAGTGCTAAAACTGTTTGCCGGTTTAATTGCCCAGTATATTCAGAAAGAGTCCCTGGTGGCCCAGCTTCGTGAAGCCAATGCAGCGCTCATCGCCCACTCGTATACCGATGCCCTCACGGGGTTGCCCAACCGTCGGGCGATTTTCGAGAATCTCACTACCCTGTTTTCCTTAGCTAAACACCTTAAACGCAACGCCATTATTGCGTTTATCGATCTGGATGATTTCAAACTGATTAACGATCGCTTCGGGCATGAGACGGGCGATCGATTCCTGATCGAAGTAGGCAAGCGACTCACAGACGAACAGACCGAGGACGAGATCGTCGGAAGATTAGGCGGCGATGAGTTTCTGGTAGCCTGTCTGAGTCAAAGCACAGAAGAAGCCGAAAGGACGCAGATTAATCTGCTGAAAACCCGGCTTAGCGCTCGCATTGCGGGTGAATACTGGCTCGGTCAGGTTCATATTGTGTATCCGGGTGCGAGTCTGGGTATCGTCGAAGTTGATCCCGCGAGCACCGATGCGGACAGCGCGTTACAGGCGGCAGATATGGCGATGTATCAAGACAAAAAAGGAAAAAGTAAAACACGCTTTCTCACGATGGATTAACGCCGTACACTCTACGGCGTTACGTAAAACGATAAAGGTGATGGCATGCGAATAGGGATCCTCTTCCCGGTTGTTATTTTTATAACGGCGGTGATTTTTTTAGCCTGGTTTTTCATTGGCGGTTACGCTGCGCCGGGGGCATAAATGAGAAAAACAACCATCATTATGTTGGTCGTGGCAATCGTAGCTGTCGCGGGTTCACAGTTCGGCTGGTGGTAAACCTCCAATGTAAAAAGGCCGCCATCTGGCAGCCTTTTTCAGCAAATAACAGATTTAGCTTTTGATTTTTCTGTAGATAAACAGAACCACCAGGGCGCCAATCACCGCGACGGCAAAGCTGCCAAAATTGAAGCCATCTACTTTGCCAAACCCGAACAGGGTACTGATCCAGCCGCCAACGACTGCACCCACGATCCCCAGTATGACGGTTACGAAGAACCCACCACCATCTTTGCCCGGCATAATCCACTTCGCCAGGATCCCCGCAATCAGCCCAAAGATAATCCAGGATAAAATTCCCATAGCTTTCCTCTCTGTATGGTTTTTGTCATTAAATCAACGACACAGAAAAGGATAGCACAGGATTTAAGAAAGGAAATTTGTGATAAGCATCACAGGGTTTGATTGAGTAAAATCTGAGCTATAAAAAATGCCGTTCCACATGAAATGTGGGGTTGCATCTTTTGTTGAGAAAGATTATCTTTCTCAACACTGAATAGTTGAGTGAAACACTCAGGTATTCAGTACGACATTGCTCACATTGCTTCCAGTATTTCTTGCCCACTCTTGAGTGGGCTTTTTTTTTGCCTGCAAGACAGACACATCATACCGCAATAAAGGCGTGCTGGTTTCGTCCGGCCCGTTTTGCCTGATAGAGCGCACGATCGGCAGCAATAATAATGTTCTGCTGGCTACCTGCAATCTCCACGGCACGCGCGGTTGAGACCCCTACACTTACCGTTACCCGCCCAAAGGGGCTGAAATCGTGTTCAATATTCAGGGAGCAGACATTGCGAATAATCGATTTGCCAAGGCGACACGCCTCCTCGATATCGGTGTCAGGCAAGATGAGCGCAAATTCCTCACCGCCGTATCTCGCCACAATTTGGTTGTTCCGGGTAAGGCTTTTCCTGAGACACTCTCCCAGTAGGCTAAGACACCGATCCCCTTCCGGGTGCCCGTAGTTGTCATTGTATTTTTTGAAGAAATCCGCATCCACGATCAGCACCGAAATCGGGGAATTGTCAGCCGCACAGCGCGCAATTTCAGACAGGATCTTTTCATCAAATGCGCGGCGATTGAAAAGCCCGGTCAATGCATCTTCAGAGGCAATGATTTGAAGCTCTTTGTTAACCCGGTTTTTTCTGGATAAGTCTACATACAAAAAGTAGGAAGCCACGATGAGCACGGCGGTTAAAATAAGAATAACGACGGCGAGCTGAATGGCCTGCTTGCGCCAGGGAGACAGCGCCTCCTCCTTGCTGACCGCCACGGTCGTCACCAAACCATAGCGTTTGTTTTTCTCAAACGCGTAGATGCGTTCGATTTTATCAAACCGCGAGACGGAACTGGCTATCCCGGCGTTCTGTACCTTGAGATACTCCTTAAAAAGGGGTGAGTCAGAAACAATCGCGCCAATATAGTTATTTTTAAAAGGGTGCCGAACCAGTAATACGCCTGTTTGCGTCGTTAAACCAATAACCCCAGAATGACCAATGTCAATCTGTCCATACAGCGCAAGAAAGTTTTCGATACCCAGCGTAACCACGACAACCCCGTTAAAGGCTCCCGAGTGCGTTTCCAGGCGTCGACTGATGGTAATCACCCATTTACCGTTTGTTCTGCTCACCACAGGTTGACCAATAAAAATCTGCGAATTTTTATTTTCTTTGTGATAGACGAAAAATGGCCTGTCTGCCCCTTTACGGGAACCGGAAAACCCCTCATGCAATGCCGTGAAGATATCCCCTTTCGCATCGTAGACGACGACATTATTTATCTGAGAAAGTAAATCATCCTGATTTGTTATTATCCGCTGAATATTCACAGCCTGCTGCGGCGTCATGCCATAAATTTCAATCATGTCAGAGACAGTGGTAATCAACATTTCACTTTGGCGCATAATCCCCTCAGTGTACACATCAAGGGTATGGCTCAGGTTGGCAACGCTGGTATTAATTTGTTGAATTGATTGCTGTCTGGATGTGGCGATCTGAACGACAAGCGACAGCGAAATAATCAGTGAGACGATGATGACGGTAATGGTTGTTGTGTTAAACGCGTTTTTCACATGCACGAGCTAATCCACCTTATCACGCCTGATATCCCTGGCTGACAACTCTTGTCACTGTAGCAAAGGTCAGTATAAGAGGAAAATAAATTGTACTTAAGCCATGCAAATGAAACCACCCGTATTGGTTTTAATCTGGAAGTATTCACGGAATAAGATTCCTGGGGCATTGATAACTGGCTAACGCACTAAAAAATGCGTTAGCAAGTATGCATATTCAGGAAGTTAATTATCGGGAATTAATATCTTCCGACATCAAAACATTAATAGATGACGTTGGCATGCAACACTCATTCAGACAGCACCCCGGCGTTACTCGTTGCCCCACTGGTTAAGGAAGTTCGCAACATCATCTATACGCATCGTGCGGATCCCTGCTGTGCTGGCCATCTCTTGCTGGGCTTCTTCGCTGATCTCCTCGTTATTTGCCAAACGGGTAAGCAACAGCTGGAAATAATGTGCCAGGCCGTCACGCTCAGAGTCGCTCACAGTTTCAGCCGATTCCGTCGAGTATTCATCGACGATGTCATAAAATTTAAGTGGGATTTCGTTGTTCATAATCATTCTTGAGTCTGACAGTTAAAGAGGATTGTAGCGAGTATATCCCCTGACCAAAGCCTGGAGTCAACGTCACAAAGGCAAAAAAAACGGGAACCCTCAGGCCCCCGCTCTTGTTTAACCCAGAATCTGGATTACATATTCGCGATAATCGCGTCGCCAAACTCTGAACATTTCAGCAGCTTAGCGCCTTCCATCAGACGTTCGAAATCGTAAGTGACGGTTTTCGCGTTAATCGCGCCTTCCATACCTTTTACGATCAGGTCTGCGGCTTCGAACCATTCCATATGACGCAGCATCATCTCTGCGGACAGGATGATAGAGCCTGGGTTCACTTTGTCCTGGCCTGCGTATTTTGGCGCAGTACCGTGGGTCGCTTCGAACAGGGCGCACTCGTCACCGATGTTCGCGCCAGGGGCGATACCGATACCGCCAACCTGCGCTGCCAGGGCGTCAGAGATATAGTCACCGTTCAGGTTCATACAGGCGATCACGTCGTATTCAGCAGGACGCAGCAGGATCTGCTGGAGGAACGCATCGGCGATCACATCTTTAATGATGATCTCTTTGCCGGTGTTCGGGTTCTTGATCTTCTGCCATGGGCCGCCGTCGATCAGCTCACCGCCGAACTCTTCGGTCGCCAGCTGGTAGCCCCAGTCTTTGAACGCGCCTTCGGTGAACTTCATGATGTTGCCTTTGTGAACCAGGGTCACAGAGTCACGGTCGTTGGTGATCGCGTATTCGATGGCCGCACGCACCAGACGCTTGGTACCGTCTTCAGAGCATGGCTTGATGCCAATACCGCAATGCTCAGGGAAACGAATTTTCTTCACGCCCATCTCTTCGCGCAGGAATTTAATCACTTTTTCTGCGTCAGCAGAGTCAGCTTTCCATTCGATACCCGCGTAGATGTCTTCTGAGTTTTCGCGGAAGATAACCATATCGGTCAGTTCAGGGTGCTTAACCGGGCTTGGGGTGCCCTGATAGTAACGAACCGGACGCAGACACACGTACAGGTCCAGCTCCTGACGCAGCGCCACGTTCAGGGAACGGATACCGCCGCCAACTGGCGTCGTCAGTGGGCCTTTAATAGCAACGCGGTAGTCGCGGATCAGGTCCAGCGTTTCTGCTGGCAGCCAGACGTCCTGGCCATAAACTTGAGTCGATTTCTCACCGGTGTAAATTTCCATCCAGGAAATTTTACGCTCGCCTTTGTAGGCTTTCTCAACAGCGGCATCAACCACTTTCAGCATTGCCGGGGTAACGTCTACACCGATACCGTCGCCTTCAATGAACGGGATAATCGGATTGTGAGGAACGTTAATCTTGCCGTTTTGCAGGGTGATCTTTTTACCTTCCGCCGGAACAACTACTTTGCTTTCCATTAACCTCTCCTTCGAGCGCTTCTGGTTGTTACTGATCTTATGTTAATAAATTGTAATGAGCCCTTCGATAGTACCTGAATGTCCGACGCCATGAAAGGTCTTCGTTATTAGGCTATAATGCGGCAATTGATAACGCCTGAAAATACCATGAAGAAAACTTCTTTTACAAAACACCGGGTTGAGCGATTCAGCTCGCGACAAGCCACCAGAAGACCGCAAGAAACCCAGCCGACGCGGGTGATTCTGTTCAATAAACCCTACGATGTTTTGCCGCAGTTCACCGACGAGGCCGGGCGCAGCACGCTGAAGGACTACATCCCCGTGCAGGGCGTTTACGCCGCCGGGCGACTGGACCGCGACAGCGAAGGGCTACTGGTCTTAACCAACGACGGCGCCTTGCAGGCAAAGCTCACGCAACCGGGCAAACGTACCGGCAAAATTTACTTTGTGCAGGTTGAAGGCGAACCGGATGACGCGACGCTGGCGACGTTGCGCAGCGGCGTGACGTTAAATGACGGTCCCACCCTGCCCGCGGGTATTGAGCGCGTGAATGAGCCGGAATGGTTATGGCCGCGCAACCCGCCGATTCGTGAACGTAAATCCATTCCGACAAGCTGGCTTAAAATTACCCTTTACGAAGGCCGCAACCGTCAGGTTCGCCGGATGACGGCACACGTTGGCTTCCCTACCCTGCGTCTGATTCGCTACGCCATGGGCAGCTACACGCTGGATTCACTGGCGAACGGCGAATGGCGGGACGCTGTCCCTTAAGGAGAAACGATGTTCAAACCTCATGTTACGGTCGCCTGTGTGGTTCACGCCCAGGGCAAATTCCTTGTTGTTGAAGAGAGCATCAACGGCAAAGCGCTGTGGAACCAGCCTGCCGGGCATCTTGAAGCCAATGAAACCCTACTCCAGGCAGCGAAGCGTGAGCTGTGGGAAGAGACCGGCATTCACGCTGAGCCCCAGCATTTCATCCGTATGCACCAGTGGATCGCGCCCGATAGCACCCCCTTCCTGCGTTTTTTATTCACCGTTGAGCTTAGCGAAACGTGCGCCACTGAACCGCACGATGACGATATCGATCGCTGCCTGTGGGTGACCGCCGACGAGATCCTGAACGCGCCAAACCTGCGCTCGCCGCTGGTTGCGGAAAGCATCCGCTGCTGGCAGTCTGCGGTTCGCCTGCCGCTGGATGTCATCGGAGAATTTAACTGGCCGTTTACAGAGGGTGTCAACGGTGGGGGGGCGTGATAGAATACGCCGCCTTGAAGTTCAATGTCGTGAGTATTCCATGTCAGATAATAGCCAGAAAAAAGTGATCGTCGGCATGTCCGGCGGTGTCGATTCCTCCGTTTCCGCCTACCTGTTACAGCAACAGGGCTATAAGGTGGAAGGCCTGTTCATGAAGAACTGGGAGGAAGATGATGGTGAGGAATATTGCACTGCCGCTGCGGATCTCGCCGATGCGCAGGCCGTGTGCGACAAGCTTGGCATTGAACTGCACACCGTAAACTTTGCGGCGGAATACTGGGACAACGTCTTTGAACTGTTCCTGGAAGAGTACAAAGCGGGCCGCACGCCGAACCCCGATATTCTCTGCAACAAAGAGATCAAATTTAAAGCCTTCCTGGAATTCGCCGCAGAAGATTTGGGCGCAGACTACATTGCGACCGGTCACTACGTGCGTCGCGCAGATGTGAATGGCAAAAGCCAGCTCCTGCGCGGTCTGGACGGCAATAAAGATCAGAGCTACTTCCTTTACACGCTGAGCCACGAACAGATTGCCCAAAGCCTGTTCCCGGTCGGCGAGCTGGAAAAGCCGGAAGTGCGTAAAATCGCCGAAGAGCTGGACCTGATCACCGCCAAGAAAAAAGACTCCACCGGCATCTGCTTCATCGGCGAGCGCAAATTCCGCGATTTCCTGGGACGTTACCTGCCTGCACAGCCGGGTAAAATTGTCACCGTCGACGGTGAAGAGATTGGCCAGCATCAGGGTCTGATGTACCACACGCTCGGCCAGCGTAAAGGTCTGGGTATCGGCGGGACCAAAGAAGGTAGTGAAGATCCGTGGTACGTCGTCGACAAAGATGTTGAAAACAACATTCTGGTTGTCGCCCAGGGCCACGATCATCCGCGTCTTATGTCCGTTGGGCTTATCGCGCAGCAGCTGCACTGGGTCGATCGCGAGCCGCTGAAAGGCACGCTCCGCTGCACGGTGAAAACACGCTACCGTCAGACCGATATTCCCTGCACCATTACCGCGCTTGATGACGATCGCATTGACGTGCGTTTCGACGAGCCGGTCGCAGCCGTCACCCCGGGTCAGTCCGCTGTCTTCTACAGCGGTGAGATCTGCCTGGGCGGCGGGATCATTGAACAGCGCCTGCCGCTGCCTGCTGTTTAATACGATTGCACACATAAAGGAGACCGTGTGGCGAAGAACTACTATGACATCACCCTGGCGCTGGCGGGAATTTGCCAGTCAGCCCGTCTGGTGCAACAGCTGGCGCACCAGGGTCACTGCGACGCCGATGCCCTGCACGTTTCACTTAACAGCGTTATCGATCTCAACCCGGGCTCTACGCTGGGTGTTTTCGGCGGCAGTGAAGCCAATCTTCGTCTCGGTCTTGAAACTCTGCTCGGCGTGCTCAATGCCAGCAACCGTCAGGGGTTAAACGCAGAATTAACCCGCTACACGCTAAGCCTGATGGTACTGGAACGTAAGCTGAACGCCGCAAAAGGCGCAATGAATACGCTGGGCGATCGCATTGCCGGGCTGCAGCGTCAGCTCGAACATTTTGACCTGCAGTCGGAAACGCTGTTGAGCGCGATGGCGGGGATTTATGTCGACGTCATCAGCCCGCTAGGCCCGCGCATTCAGGTCACCGGCTCTCCTGCGGTACTGCAAAGCCCACAGGTTCAGGCGAAGGTTCGCGCCTCGCTGCTGGCGGGCATCCGCGCCGCCGTGCTGTGGCATCAGGTCGGCGGCGGCCGCCTGCAGTTAATGTTTTCTCGTAATCGCCTGACCACTCAGGCAAAACAAATTCTTGCTCATTGTTAACCTCCCGGAGTTGCGAATTATGGAATTATCCTCACTGACCGCCGTATCCCCTGTCGATGGACGCTACGGCGATAAAGTCAGCGCGCTGCGCGGGATCTTCAGCGAATATGGTTTGCTGAAGTTCCGTGTTCAGGTTGAAGTACGCTGGCTGCAGAAGCTGGCCGCCCAGGCAGCAATCAAGGAAGTTCCTGCTTTTGACGAAAAGGCAAACGATTACCTTGATAAAATCGTTGCTGACTTCAATGAAGAAGATGCTGCGCGCATTAAGACCATTGAACGCACCACCAACCACGATGTGAAGGCGGTTGAGTATTTCCTGAAAGAGAAAGTGGAAAGCGTTCCTGCCCTGCACGCCGTGTCTGAATTCATTCACTTTGCCTGTACCTCTGAAGACATCAATAACCTGTCTCACGCGCTGATGCTCTCCACCGCGCGCAAAGAAGTCGTGCTGCCATACTGGCGTAAAATCATCGACGCGGTGAAAGCGCTGTCTGTGGAATATCGCGACATTCCGCTGCTTTCCCGTACCCACGGCCAGCCAGCTACCCCATCTACCATGGGTAAAGAGATGGCGAACGTGGCATACCGTATGGAGCGTCAGTATCGTCAGCTGGAACAGGTTGAGATCCTCGGCAAAATCAACGGTGCCGTTGGCAACTATAACGCCCACATCGCCGCCTATCCGGAAGTGGACTGGCACCAGTTCAGCGAAGAGTTCGTGACCTCTCTGGGCATTCAGTGGAACCCATACACCACCCAGATCGAGCCGCACGACTACATCGCGGAACTGTTTGACTGCATCGCCCGCTTCAACACCATCCTGATCGACTTCGATCGTGACGTGTGGGGCTATATCGCGCTGAACCACTTCAAACAGAAAACCATCGCCGGTGAAATCGGTTCGTCCACCATGCCGCACAAAGTGAACCCGATTGACTTCGAAAACTCCGAAGGCAACCTGGGCCTGGCGAACGCCATGCTGCAGCATATGGCGAGCAAACTGCCGGTTTCCCGCTGGCAGCGTGACCTGACCGACTCCACCGTACTGCGTAACCTCGGCGTAGGCATTGGCTACGCGCTGATCGCCTATCAGTCCACCCTGAAAGGCGTGAGCAAACTGGAAGTGAACCGCGATCGTCTGCTGGACGAACTGGATCACAACTGGGAAGTGCTGGCGGAGCCAATCCAGACCGTGATGCGCCGTTACGGCATTGAAAAACCGTACGAGAAGCTGAAAGAGCTGACCCGCGGCAAACGCGTGGACGCTGAAGGCATGAAGCAGTTTATCGACGGTCTGGAACTGCCGGAGGACGAGAAAACGCGTCTCAAGGCGATGACCCCGGCGAACTATATTGGTCGCGCCGTCACGATGGTTGACGAGCTGAAGTAACCCCTTCTCCCCCTTTTCGCCCGAAAAGGGGGATGCTTTTCCCCGGTTTAGTCAATGTTTATCACCACAACAACATAATCAGCGTTAAACTATTCATACCAATTATTTAGGGAGAAGAGATGATGCGCGTACTGGTTGTTGAGGATAACGCATTGCTACGTCATCACCTGAAAGTTCAGCTTCAGGAGATGGGACATCAGGTGGACGATGCTGAAGATGCAAAAGAAGCCGATTATTATCTCAATGAACACCTGCCGGATATCGCCATTGTCGATTTAGGCTTGCCGGATGAAGACGGTCTCTCGCTGATCCGTCGCTGGCGCAGCCATGACGTCTCTCTGCCGGTGCTGGTCCTGACCGCCCGTGAAGGCTGGCAGGATAAAGTGGAAGTGCTCAGCGCGGGTGCGGACGACTACGTGACGAAGCCGTTTCATATCGAAGAAGTCGCTGCGCGCATGCAGGCGCTGTTACGTCGCAACAGCGGTCATGCCTCACAGGTTATCTCCCTTCCGCCATTCCAGGTTGATCTTTCCCGCCGCGAATTTTCTATTAATAATGAAGTGGTCAAGCTGACGGCGTTCGAGTACACCATCATGGAGACGCTTATCCGCAATAATGGCAAAGTGGTGAGCAAGGATTCCTTAATGCTCCAGCTTTACCCGGATGCCGAGCTACGGGAGAGCCACACCATTGACGTGCTGATGGGACGTTTGCGCAAAAAAATTCAGGCGCAATACCCGCAGGACGTGATCACCACGGTTCGTGGTCAGGGTTACCTGTTCGAATTACGCTAATGAAAGGGATTTCACGTCACTTTCTGCCCCTTTCGCTGCGGGTTCGCTTTCTGCTGGCAACCGCTGCCGTGGTGCTGGTGCTTTCTCTTTCCTATGGATTAGTGGCGCTGGTCGGGTATAGCGTGAGCTTCGATAAAACAACCTTCCGTCTGTTACGCGGCGAAAGTAACCTGTTTTATACCCTGGCGAAGTGGGAAGATAACCACATTACCGTGGATATGCCTGAGCACCTCAATCAGCAAAGCCCAACGCTGGCGTTAATTTATGATGAAAAAGGCAAACTGCTGTGGGCTCAGCGCGACGTCCCCTGGTTGAAAAAACGCATTCGCCCGGAATGGCTCAGGACGAATGGTTTTCATGAGATTGAGGCCGATCTCAATTCAACCAGCGCATTGCTGCATGACGATCGCGCCCTTCAGCAAAAGCTGAATGAGATACGCGAGGATGACGACGACACGGAGATGACCCACTCCGTCGCCATTAATCTCTATCCCGCTACCATGAACATGCCGCAACTGACCATCGTGGTGATCGACACCATTCCGGTTGAGCTTAAACGTTCTTACATGGTCTGGAGTTGGTTCGTGTATGTTCTGGCCGCCAATCTTCTGCTGGTTATCCCTCTGCTGTGGGTCGCAGCATGGTGGAGTTTGCGTCCGATAGAATCACTGGCCAAAGAGGTTCGCGAGCTGGAAGAACATCATCGTGAAAAGCTCAACCCGGAAACCACGCGCGAACTCACCAGCCTGGTGCGTAATCTTAACCGCCTGCTGAAAAGCGAGCGCGAACGCTATGATAAATACCGCACCACGCTCACCGACCTGACGCACAGCCTTAAGACGCCGCTGGCGGTCATGCAGAGCACGCTGCGTTCCATGCGTAGCTCAACGCTCAGCGTTGATGATGCAGAGCCTGTGATGCTTGAGCAGATCAGTCGCATCTCGCAGCAAATTGGCTATTATCTCCATCGCGCCAGCATGCGTTCAGGAAGTGCGTTATTGAGCCGCGAGCTGCATCCGGTGGCGCCTTTACTGGACAACCTCACTTCCGCGCTGAACAAGGTGTATCAGCGTAAAGGGGTGAACATCAGCCTCGATATCTCGCCGGAAATCAGCTTCGTGGGCGAGAAAAATGATTTCATGGAAGTGATGGGTAACCTGCTCGATAACGCCTGTAAATATTGTCTGGAGTTTGTGGAAGTGTCCGCACGTCAGACGGATAACGAGCTGCACATCATCGTTGAAGACGATGGGCCCGGCATTCCCCGCAATAAACGTGAAGTCGTGTTTGATCGGGGTCAACGCGCCGATACGTTGCGTCCGGGTCAGGGAGTGGGGTTAGCCGTCGCCCGTGAGATTGTCGATCAGTACGATGGCAAAATTGAAACGGGTGAAAGCCTGCTGGGCGGTGCGCGAATGGAGGCTATTTTTGGCCGCCAGCATCCCACATCGAACGATACTTGACCCGTTATGTGAAAAATGCGCGGATCTCGCACTCAGGCTCCTGAGCTTCCGTTATAATCCGACTCAATAAGAGCCTGCGGAATAAAAAAATATGGAATATCACTTAGCACTTAACTGGCCCGAGTTTATCGAGCGCTACTGGCAAAAACGCCCGGTGGTTCTCAAACGCGGGTTCAGCAATTTTGTCGACCCTATCTCCCCTGACGAGCTGGCCGGCCTGGCCATGGAAAATGAAGTCGACAGCCGCCTGGTGAGCCACCAGGACGGAAAATGGCAGGTCAGCCACGGTCCTTTCGAAAGCTACGATCACCTGGGCGAAAATAACTGGTCTTTACTGGTGCAGGCGGTCAACAACTGGCATGAGCCTACCGCCGCCTTAATGCGCCCGTTCCGCGCCCTGCCCGACTGGCGAATGGACGATCTGATGATCTCCTTCTCCGTTCCCGGTGGCGGCGTTGGCCCGCATCTGGATCAGTACGACGTGTTTATCATTCAGGGTACCGGCCGCCGTCGCTGGCGCGTGGGTGACAAAGTGCCGATGAAACAGCACTGCCCGCATCCGGACCTGCTTCAGGTTGACCCGTTTGAAGGGATCATCGACGAAGAGCTGGAGCCGGGTGATATTCTCTACATTCCGCCGGGATTCCCGCACGAAGGTTACTCCCTGGAAAACTCGCTCAACTACTCCGTGGGGTTCCGCGCGCCAAGCGGTCGCGAGATGATCAGCGGCTTCGCTGACTATGTTCTGCAGCGCGAGCTGGGCAGCTACCGCTACAGCGACCCGGACGTGCCATCGCGTGAACACCCTGCTGACATCCTGCCGGAAGAGCTTGATAAGCTGCGCGGCATGATGCTGGATTTGATCAACGAGCCGGAACATTTCAAACAGTGGTTTGGTGAGTTTGTCAGCCAGTCACGCCACGAGCTGGACGTTGCGCCGCCGGAGCCACCGTATCAGGCCGATGAGATTTATGATGCCCTGCAACAGGGTGACAAGCTGGTTCGCCTCGGTGGGTTACGCGTGCTGCGCATTGGTGAAGATGTCTTCGTGAACGGCGAAAAGCTGGACTCTCCGCACCGTCCGGCGCTGGAAGCCATCGCCAGCCATCAGGTGTTGCACGCCGAAACGTTTGGCGACGCGCTGGAAGACCCGTCATTCCTCGCGATGCTGGCCGCGCTGGTGAACAGTGGGTATTGGTTCTTTGAGGACTGATCGGTGATATTTGCCGGGTGGCGGCTGCGCCTTACCCGGCCTACAAAAGCACGATCCCGTAGGCCCGGTAAGCGTAGCGCCACCGGGCGTTTTTATCTGCTCTCACCTGCCGCAAAATCCTCGATCTCTCCGGCCCAATCCTCTGGATATAACCCTTCCCGTACGTCCCGATGAAACGTTGAATACGGCCAGTCGCGAACCTTACTGACGTAGCCATGCTTCAGCGGATTGATATAGACGTAATCCACATGCCGCCGGTAATCCTGTTCATTGCGAATGGTGTGCTCCCAGAAACGCGGCTGCCATATGTGGCGCATGTCGATGTTGTGGCTAAACGTTTTTTTAATATCCCGCCAGCGGGCCGAAAAGTCACTGTCGCCTTCCGGTAAGGTCCAGATACAGTGCATATGTTCGGGAAGGATAACCCAGGCGTTTATGGTAAAGGGCTTCGCGCGTTTAACCATAGAGGTGGCAGCACGCAGGCTATCAATGTGACGGGTAAGCAAATCGCTTTGGCGGTTTTGAAGGTTAACGGTGAAGAACCAGGTACCGCCAGGGACGTAATGACGACGATAGTTTGACATTGGCGTTCCTTGCCTAAAAGCCGGGTGGCGGCTTCGCCTTACCCGGCCTACAAAAGCGTGATACCGTAGGCCCGGTAAGCGAAGCGCCACCGGGCGTTTTCTCAGCGTTTTGCCGTCAGTTCAGCTATCCGCACAATCACCTTCACCGCTTTTTCCATTCCTTCCAGCGTCACAAACTCATGCTTGCCGTGGTAGTTATACCCGCCGGTAAACAGGTTCGGGCAAGGTAATCCCATAAACGACAATTGCGAGCCATCAGTACCACCGCGAATCGGCTTCAGCTGCGGTTCAATGTCACAGTCGCGCATGGCCTGCTGAGCGATGTCGAGGATATGAGGATGCTCCATCACCTTCTCACGCATATTGTAATAGCTGTCTTCTATGATCAGCTCAATATAGCAATCAGGGTGTAACCCTTTCCCCACCTTCTTGGCGATCTCCATCATCTTACGCTTGCGCGCCTCAAAGGCCTTGCGGTCGAAATCGCGTACGATGTAGTGCATCTGCGCGCTGTCCACGGTGCCTTTGATGCTGGTCAGGTGATAGAAACCTTCATACCCCTCCGTCATTTCAGGGCTCTCTTCCGCCGGAACCTCAGCATGAATACGCGACGCCAGCGACAGCGCATTCACCATCACACCTTTCGCGGAGCCTGGGTGAACGTTGTTCCCCACAATCTTGATCGTCACCGACGCGGCGTTAAAATTCTCATACTCGAGTTCACCGACGCCGCCGCCGTCAACGGTATAGGCCCACTTCGCATTGAAGGCCTCGACGTCGAAATGTTTTGCGCCCTTGCCCACCTCTTCATCTGGCGTAAAGGCCACGCGGATATCACCGTGCGGGATATTTTTGCCTTTCAGCACCGCCAACGCCGTCATGATCTCCGCAATGCCCGCCTTGTCATCCGCCCCCAGCAGCGTTTTGCCGTCAGTGGTGATCAGCGTCTGGCCCAGCAGCTGATGCAAAACCGGGAACATCACCGGCGAGAGCACTTCATCGCCAATACCCAGCGCGATATCGCCGCCGCGGTAGTTTTCAACAATCTGCGGGTTCACATGTTTACCGCTAAAATCCGGAGAGGTGTCGACATGGGAGATAAAGCCAATCGCCGGGATTTCCCCGTCGACATTGGCAGGCAGCGTTCCCATCACAGTGCCTTTCTCGCTTAACGTGACGTTGACCAGCCCCATGGCGTCAAGCTGCTCTTTAAGCAGGTTTAATAACTTCCACTGGCCTTCGGTGCTCGGCACCTGGCGAACACCCGGTTTAGATTGGGTATCCAGCGAAACGTACTGTAAAAAACGCTCAAGTAATTTATCCATGCAGTCACCCTCACTTTTTGTGACAACATTATCAATAAGCATCAAAACGCAAATATTGCGTCAGGTCACTTTTATCCCGCAAACGAGAATATTTTCCGTTTATATCGTTATGCGTTAATAAATGTAGCTTATGAATCAGTGACAAGGATTGGCGATTGCAGGGGATTGCCGTAGAATGTCCGCCCTCATTACGAGTCACCAAGGTGGTTACACACAAACCCCGCTTCGGTCTGCTGCCTGAGGCGTCTATATGGGACAGCGCAAAAATTGAATACACAATCCCGTTCACGTTCACCGCTGGTGCAACTGGAACGAATTCGTAAAAACTTTGATGGTAAAGACGTTATTTCCGACCTCACGCTCACCATCAACGACGGTGAGTTTCTGACGCTGCTTGGCCCCTCTGGCTGCGGCAAAACCACCGTACTGCGCCTTATCGCCGGGCTTGAAAGCGTTGATAACGGCCATATCCATCTTGAGAACCAGGATATTACCCAGGTTCCCGCAGAAGACAGACACGTCAATACCGTCTTTCAGAGCTACGCCCTGTTCCCGCACATGACCGTGTTTGAGAACGTCGCGTTTGGTCTGCGGATGCAAAAAACACCTGCCGCCGAGATCCCACCGCGCGTCACCGAAGCCCTGCGGATGGTGCAACTGGAAGAGTTTGCCCAGCGTAAACCCCATCAGCTTTCCGGCGGCCAGCAGCAGCGCGTGGCCATCGCTCGCGCCGTGGTCAACAAGCCGCGTCTGCTCCTGCTGGATGAATCCCTCTCCGCGCTGGATTACAAGCTGCGCAAGCAGATGCAGAACGAATTGAAAGCCTTACAGCGTAAGCTGGGCATTACCTTTGTTTTTGTGACCCACGACCAGGAAGAAGCCCTGACCATGTCCGACCGCATCGTGGTGATGCGTGACGGAAAAATCGAGCAGGACGGCACGCCGCGCGAAATCTACGAAGAGCCGAAGAATCTGTTTGTCGCCAGCTTCATCGGTGAGATCAATATCTTCGACGCCACGGTGATTGAACGCCTGGACGACCAGCGTGTGCGCGCCAGCGTTGAAGGCCGTGAGTGCACTATCACGGTGAATTTCCCCGTTGAAAAGGGACAAAAGCTTCACGTCCTGCTGCGCCCGGAAGATCTGCGCGTCGAGGAAATTCATGGCAATACCGAGGCCGAAGGGTTAATCGGCTATATCCGCGAGCGCAACTACAAAGGGATGACGCTGGAGTCCGTTGTTGAGCTGGAAAACGGCAAGATGGTGATGGTCAGCGAGTTCTTTAATGAGGATGACCCTGACTTCGACCACTCTCTCGACCAGAAAATGGTTATCAACTGGGTAGAAAGCTGGGAGGTTGTGCTGGCTGATGAAGAACACAAGTAAATTCCAGAATGTGGTGATCGCCACGATCGTCGGTTGGCTTGTGCTGTTTGTCTTTTTACCCAACCTGATGATCGTTGCGACCAGCTTCCTGACCCGCGACGACGCTAACTTCGTTTCGCTGGTCTTTACGCTGGACAACTACACGCGCCTGCTCGATCCGCTCTATTTTGACGTGCTGCTGCACTCGCTCAATATGGCGCTGATTGCCACCCTCGCCTGTCTGGTGCTGGGTTATCCTTTCGCATGGTTCCTCGCGGGCCTGCCGCAAAAGGTACGCCCCCTGCTGCTGTTTTTACTGATTGTTCCCTTCTGGACCAACTCGTTAATCCGCATCTACGGGCTGAAAATCTTCCTGAGCACGAAAGGCTATCTCAACGAGTTTCTGCTGTGGCTGGGGGTGATTGATACGCCAATCCGTATTATGTTCACGCCGAGCGCGGTGATTGTCGGCCTGGTTTATATCCTGCTGCCGTTTATGGTGATGCCGCTCTACTCCAGCATCGAGAAGCTGGATAAACCGCTGCTGGAAGCGGCAAGAGATCTGGGTGCCAGTAAGCTGCAGACCTTTATCCGCATCATTATTCCGCTGACGATGCCCGGTATTATTGCAGGCTGTCTGCTGGTGATGCTCCCGGCGATGGGCTTGTTCTATGTGTCGGATCTGATGGGCGGTGCGAAAAACCTGCTGATCGGTAACGTGATCAAGAGTCAATTCCTCAACATCCGCGACTGGCCGTTCGGCTCGGCCACCAGCATTACGCTGACGGTGGTGATGGGCCTGATGCTGCTGGTCTACTGGCGCGCCTCGCGCCTGCTGAATAAAAAGGTGGAGCTCGAATGATCGGTCGACTGCTTCGCGGCGGTTTCATGACCGCCATTTATGCCTGGCTCTATATCCCGATCGTAATTTTGATCGTGAACTCATTCAATAGCTCGCGGTTCGGGATTAACTGGCAGGGCTTTACCACCAACTGGTACAGCCTGCTGATGAACAACGACAGCCTGCTGCAGGCCGCTCAGCACTCGCTGACGATGGCGATCGTCTCCGCCACCTTCGCGACGCTGATTGGCTCGCTCACCGCCGTCGCGCTCTACCGCTACCGCTTTCGCGGCAAACCGTTCGTCAGCGGCATGCTGTTTGTAGTGATGATGTCGCCGGATATCGTCATGGCCATTTCGCTGCTGGTGCTGTTTATGCTGCTGGGCGTACAGCTTGGCTTCTGGTCGCTGCTGTTCTCGCATATCACCTTCTGCCTGCCGTTTGTGGTAGTGACCGTCTTTGCGCGTCTTAAAGGGTTCGACGTGCGTATGCTGGAGGCGGCGAAAGATCTGGGCGCCAGCGAGATGACCATCCTGCGTAAAATCATCCTGCCGCTGGCAATGCCTGCCGTGGCGGCCGGATGGCTGCTCAGCTTTACTCTGTCGATGGATGACGTGGTGGTCTCCTCCTTCGTGACCGGGCCGAGCTATGAAATTCTGCCGTTGAAGATCTATTCAATGGTGAAAGTCGGCGTCTCACCTGAGGTGAACGCGCTGGCGACCATTCTGCTGGTGTTGTCGCTGGTTCTGGTGATTGCCAGCCAGGTTATTGCTCGTGATAAAACAAAATCTCAGGGGACAATGAAATGAAAAAAATGCTCGCCGCTGCGGCGCTGGTGCTTGGCATGGGTGCCGCGCACGCTGATGACAGCAAAACGCTCTACTTCTACAACTGGACCGAATACGTGCCGCCAGGGCTACTGGAACAGTTCACCAAAGAGACGGGCATCAAGGTTATCTACTCGACCTATGAGTCGAATGAAACCATGTACGCCAAGCTGAAAACCTACAAGGACGGCGCGTACGATCTGGTCGTGCCTTCCACCTACTTTGTCGACAAAATGCGCAAAGAGGGCATGATCCAGAAGATCGACAAAACGAAGCTAACCCATTTTTCAAACCTCGATCCGGAGATGCTTAACAAACCGTTCGATCCCAATAACGACTACTCCATTCCTTACATCTGGGGTGCGACAGCGATTGGCGTGAACAGCGATGCCATCGATCCGAAAACGGTTACAGGCTGGGCCGATCTGTGGAAACCGGAATACAAAGGTAGCCTGCTGTTAACCGACGATGCGCGTGAGGTGTTCCAGATAGCGCTGCGTAAACTCGGCTATTCCGGTAACACCACCGATCCGAAAGAGATCGAAGCGGCCTACAACGAGCTGAAAAAGCTGATGCCTAACGTGGCGGCATTCAACTCTGATAACCCGGCAAACCCGTATATGGAAGGCGAAGTGAATCTGGGGATGGTGTGGAACGGCTCCGCGTATGTCGCCCGCCAGGCCGGTACGCCGCTGGAGGTCGTCTGGCCGAAAGAAGGCGGGATCTTCTGGATGGATAGCCTGTCGATTCCGGCCAACGCGAAAAACGTGGACGGCGCGCTGAAGCTGATTAACTTCCTGCTGCGCCCCGACGTGGCGAAACAGGTGGCTGAAACCATCGGCTACCCGACGCCAAATCTGGCTGCACGCAAGCTGTTAAGCCCTGAAGTCGCGAATGATAAATCGCTGTACCCTGATGTTGATACCGTCAGCAAAGGCGAATGGCAGAACGACGTGGGTGACGCGAGCCGTCTTTATGAAGAGTATTATCAGAAGTTAAAAGCAGGTCGTTGAGATATGACGGGCGACGCGATGTCGCCCGTCACAACTACAGCCCCTTCAGGAGTTTATCCACAAAAGCGGGCACCACTTCACTTGCCAGGCCATAGTGTTTTTCTTCAAACTCACTGCCCACCTGACTCGGCTCCAGATTAAGCTCTACCGTATGCGCGCCCTGGAGTTTAGCCTCGTGAACAAATCCCGCCGCCGGATAGACGTGCCCGGACGTGCCGATGGCAATGAACACATCCGCCATCGCCAGCGCGCTGTAGATCTCATCCATGCCCAGCGGCATTTCGCCGAACCACACTACGTGCGGGCGTAAACGCGCAGGAAACTGACAGCAATGGCATTTGTCTTCCGGCAGCACGTCCTCTTTCCAGTCCAGCACCTGACCGCTCCAGGCGCAGCGAACCTTGAGCAGCTCGCCGTGCATGTGGATGATATTCTTGTTACCCGCCCGCTCGTGCAGGTTATCGATATTCTGCGTCACCAGCAGAAAACGATCCCCCAGCGCCTCTTCCAGCTTAGCCAGCGCCAGATGCGCCGCATTCGGCGCAATCTCAGGCTGCTGAAGCTGACGGCGGCGGGCGTTATAAAACGCCTGCACCAGGTCCGGATCGCGGGCGAAACCTTCCGGCGTCGCCACGTCCTCGACACGGTGCTCTTCCCACAGCCCGTCCGCCGCGCGGAAGGTTCGAATTCCTGACTCGGCGGAGATCCCCGCGCCGGTCAGCACCACCACTCTGGGTTTATCCATCGCTTCTGGCATCATTCTGTCTCTGAAAAAGATCCGCTGGCGCAAGCGCTCACGCAAGCGGCGTTTGTTTTTGCGAAAACGGCTGAGTCGACCCTGGCGACGCGACAGCATAGAAACCTCGTAGACTAATCGGTGAGATGAAGGAATGCGGCTCCGCGCATGCCTCCCGCGTCCCCGTGTCGCGCGCGTTCAATACGCGGCACGCGGGCGACCGGCAATAAATGTCGGGGCAAACGCCCGGACAGCTGTTCCGTAATCGCAGTAAAGTTTGATAGCCCTCCCCCAATCACCAGCAGATCCGGATCGACGATGGTGAGAATATTTCCCAGACACACCGCCAGCAGATCAAGATAGCGCTCGACGTGCTCACGCGCCTGCGCATCCCCTTGCTCCCACAGGGTAATGATTTGGGGGGCTTCAAGTTTCTGATGATAGAAGTGTTCGTAAAGCCATGCAAACCCGCGACCGGAGAGGGTGTTCTCAATACAGCCATGCTGGCCGCAGCCGCAGCGGGTGAGCGGAAAATCACGCCCAACGACCTCCAGCGCGTCCACCGGCAGACGGATGTGACCAAACTCGCCGGTGATGTAGCTGCGCCCGGTAATCGGCTTACCGTTGATCACAATTCCCCCGCCGACGCCGGTACCGAGGATCAGCCCCATCACCAGTGGATACTGACGGAACTCATCGTCCCAGGCTTCGGAGAGGGCAAAACAGTTGGCATCGTTATCTAAACGCACATCGCGTTCAAGGAGAGCAGAGAGATCGGCGCGCAGCGGTTTGCCGCTGGCGGCAGGCACGTTGGCGGCATACAGCGTGCCATCGTCGGTTTCGGGCATGCCCGGAATGCCGATGCCGACGCTGCCTTTCACGCCAAAGCGTTCATCGGCTTGCGCCACCAGAGCGGCAATGGCGGTTAAAAATTCGTCGTAGCTTTCGCGCGGCGTGGGAACACGGGTTTCCCACTGCAGCTTGAGGTCTTTATCAAACACGCCGAGCGCAATCTTGGTGCCGCCAATATCAAATCCGTAATACATGATGCATTCCTCTGTTTGATCCAGCGGCCTAAAGACCGCTAAACCATGACGAAATTACTGGCCACTTAGTACCCTCGCCGGATCAATTCGGCTTGCGCGACGCGCCGGATACCAGCTTGCCAGCAGACTCAGTAAAAGCGCTGTAACCAGCACATAAAAAACATCCAGCCAGTGCAGTTCAGACGGCAGGAAGTCAATAAAATAGATATCACCCGACAGGAACTGGTGGCCAATCAGCTTTTCAATCCCGTTGATGATTGGGGTCAGCTGCAGGGAAACCACCACGCCAATCACCACGCCGCACAGGCTGCCGAACAGGCCCGCCAGCAAACCGTACCAGACGAAGATGGCGCGAATAAGGCCGTCTTTCGCCCCGAGGGTACGAAGCACGGCGATGTCTCCGCTCTTATCCTTGACCGCCATCACCAGCGTCGAGACGATATTAAAGCACGCTACACCAATCACCAGCACCATCGCCAGATACATAATGGCGCGGATCATCTGGATATCACGGTACATATACCCGTAAGTGCCGATCCAGCTTTTGATGTAGACATAGTTATTGGTCACGCTGCCCGCATCACGCACAAGTTTGTTGGCGTTAAAGACGTCGTTCACCTTAATGGCAATGCCCGTCACGCTGTCGCCCATGTCGAGATACTGGCGCGCGTCTTCCATCGGCACCATGGCGAAGCTGTGATCGAGCTGCCCGCTCAGCTGAAGAATGCCGGCAACGTGAAGGCGCACGCGCTTAGGCTGCTGCAGTTTGTGGTCGGCGCTGGCGTTCGGGATCATGATCGATACCCAGTCGCCCTGCTTCACCTTCAGCGCATCGGCAACGCCTTTGCCCATGATGATCTGCTGCTCGCCAGCCTTAAAGTTGGCCCACGCGCCGTTCTGCACAAATTGTGGCAGCGCGCTGAGACGCGCTTCCTGGACGGGGTTGACACCTTTCACCTGAATGGCGCGCAGGTTTACCCCGCTCTCCACCAGCCCGGTAAAGTTGATGTAGGGCGCGGCCGCGGCAATGCCCGGCACTTTTTCGACTTTTGTGAGCGCATCGCTCCAGTTCGTCCACGGCTGGTTAACCGGCTCGATCTCCCCATGCGGCACCACCGCAAGAATGCGGTTGTTTAGCTCGCGCTCAAAGCCGTTCATGGCGCTTAAGCCCACGATCAATACCGCCACACCGAGCGCGATACCCACGGTGGAGATCACGGATATGAGTGACACCATGCCGCCGCGACGGCGACCACGACTAAAACGTAAACCGATGAGTAGCGATAACGGTGACGCCATTACTCTGCTCCCATCAGGGTCAGTTCCGCGTTCAGATGGCCGTCGCGCATCTCAAGCTGGCGACCCATGCGTTTTGCCAGCTGCAGATCGTGGGTCACCACCAGAAACGCGGTGCCCTGCGAGGCGTTCAGCTCGCCCAGAAGCTGGAAAATACTGTCCGCATTGCGCGCATCCAGGTTACCGGTAGGTTCATCCGCCAGCACCAGACGCGGATTGTTCACCAGCGCACGGGCAATCGCCACGCGCTGGCGCTCGCCACCGGAAAGCTCTGAGGGACGGTGGTTCCCGCGATGGCCCAGCCCTACCGCTTTCAGCATGTCGCTGGCGCGGGCGTTAATTTCTGCCGGTTTCTTTTTGCCAATCAGCAGCGGCATCGCCACGTTTTCCAGCGCCGTGAAGTCCGGCAGCAGGTGGTGGAACTGGTAGATAAAGCCCAGCTCGCGGTTACGCAGCTCGGCCTTCGCCGCGGAGGACATCTTGCTCATCGGCTGGCCGGAGAAGATCACGTCACCTTCAGTTGGCGTATCCAGCCCGCCCAGCAGATGCAGCAGCGTACTTTTGCCGGACCCGGAGCTGCCGACAATCGCCATCATCTCGCCTTCACCCACGCTAAAGCTCACATTGTGCAGCACGTCGGTCTGCACAGTGCCTTCCTGATAGCGTTTGGACAGGTTGTCGCATTGCAACAGGATCTTATTCATAACGTAAAGCCTCAGCGGGTTGAGTGGCGGCAGCGCGCCAGGAAGGATAAAGCGTAGAAAGCAGCGCAATGGCCATCGCGGCCAGCGCAATACCGACCACCTGCAGCGGCTCGATAGCCACCGGCAGCGCCGCACCATCAAGCAGCGCGCCGATGATCGGCATTAGGTTATTCAGCTGGCTGGCAAGCAGCGCGCCCAGCACGGCACCGAGCAGCGCGCCGATGATGCCTGCGCTTGCCCCCTGAACCATAAAGACCGCCATGATCTGGCGCGGCGTGAGCCCCTGGGTTTGCAGAATGGCGACTTCGCCCTGCTTCTCCATCACCATCAGGCCCAGCGAGGTGATGATGTTAAATGCCGCCACGGCGACGATCAGGCTCAGCAGCAGCCCCATCATGTTTTTTTCCATGCGAACGGCCTGGAACAGTTCGCCTTTACGGTCACGCCAGTCCTGCCATTTGGTACCTTCCGGCAGCGTTTGCTGGCTGAGGGTATCGACCTTGAGCGGCTGATCGAGCCACAGGCGCCAGCCGGTAATGTTTCCCGCCGGGTAGCGCATCAGGCGCGACGCATCCTGGATGTTAACCAGCATCTGATAGCCGTCGACTTCGCTGTTGGCGGCAAAGGTACCTATCACGTTGAACAGGCGCTGGCTTGGCAAGCGCCCCATCGGCGTAAATTGGCTTGCAGACGGCACCATCACGCGCAGCTGATCGCCACGGTTGACGCCGAGCTGTCCGGCAAGCTGTTCGCCGAGGATGACATTGTATTTACCGGGCTGCAGATCGGATTGCTTCACGTTAACCAGATACGGCGTCAACGGATCCTTTTGGGCAGGATCAATCCCCAGCATGACGCCGACCGCCACGCTGCGGGCGCTTTGCAGCACGACATCGCCGGTCGTTAATGGCGCAACGCGCGTGACACCCTGTAACTTCGCTGCGCTTTCCGGCAGCTGTTGCGGGTTCACGGAACCGTTGGTTGAGGAGAGAACGGCCTGCGGCATCAGCCCCAGGATATTGTTTTGCAGCTCACGCTCAAAGCCATTCATGACGGAAAGCACCGTCACCAGTGCCATCACGCCAAGCGTAATGCCAATAGTCGAAAGCCAGGAGACAAAACGACCGAAGCGGTCCGCGGCGCGCCCACGCATGTAACGTAAGCCTATGAAGAGTGCGACAGGTTGATACATGAAATCCGTCTGTTTGCTGATAGCAGACCCACGAGTATATAAGCGAATCCGTTAAGCGTAAATGACTGAAACCGTAAGCTTTGGTAATCATTTTTCCGAAAAACTCAGATAAATCAGGGTGGTACTTTCGGTTTCTTCTCTGCACACCCTCCACCTTTTCCGAAAAACGTCCCGATACAGACAGTTACCCGTTACATCTCGCTGTCGTTTTAGAACAATTGCCCGTTCGTTTATGGCAAAACAGGTATTGGTTACCGATGAAACAAAAAGCATTATGGATTAATCAGATAAAGGGGTTGTGCATCTGCCTGGTGGTGATTTACCACTCGGTCATCACCTTTTATCCTCATCTCAGCGGGCTGCAGCATCCGCTGTCAGGGCTTCTCGCCAAATGCTGGGTCTATTTTAACCTGTATCTCGCACCGTTCCGCATGCCGGTGTTCTTCTTTATCTCCGGCTTTCTAATCCGCCGATACATTGATGAAGTGGACTGGCGCACCAGCCTCGACAAGCGCATCTGGAGCATCGTCTGGGTGCTGGCGCTATGGGGAATACTTCAGTGGCAGGCGCTAACCCACCTCAATGCCTGGCTCGCACCGGAACGTGAACTGGCAACGTCCTCGAATGCGGCCTACGCCGACTCTGTCTCGGGCTTTATTCTGGGTATGCTCACTGCCAGCACCAGCCTGTGGTATCTGTATGCCCTGGTGGTCTATTTCACCCTGTGTAAACTGCTGAGCCGCTGGAAGCTGCCGGTTCTGGGCCTGCTGGCGCTGGCGAGCATTGCCATTAACTTCCTGCCGCTGCCGTGGTGGGGAATGAACAGCGTCGTGCGTAATATGATCTACTACAGCCTGGGCGCGTGGTACGGTGCCCAGCTTATGGCCTGGATGAAGGGGCTGGAAATAGGTCGCGTCTGGCTGGCGCTGGTCGCGTTCGGAGCGGTCTCCGTAGTCCTGTGGTTTGCAAATGTCCCTCTCCCGCTCTCACTGCTGTCGATTGTGCTGATCATGAAGCTTTTCTACAGCGTTGAGCAACGTTATGCCGTCCATCCCGGCAACCTGCTGAATGTGGTGGGTTCGAATACCATTGCGATTTACACTACGCATCGCATCTTGATAGAGGCATTCAGCCTGTTCCTGATTGGTGAAATGAATGCCGCGTACTGGCCGGTGTGGGCCGAGTTAACGCTGATTCTGGTCTATCCGTTCGCCAGCCTGCTGGTCTGCACCCTTGTAGGGCTTGGCATACGCAAGATTTCCACCTCTCTCTTTGGCGATCTCTTTTTCTCCCCACCCGCTACGCTCTCCCCATCAACCGCCACCCGTTGATGCCCTCTTCGCCCCCTTTTCGGGGGCGAATTGCCGCCCATACGCTTACGATTTGCTAATGCAAAACGATCGAGGATAATAAAGACATTGCGTATCAGTGATATGCCCCAATACTGTTGGTATATCCATAAGAGACTCTGACATAGCCATGCCTGAACACTATCGCTTTACCTTGCCTGTTAAAGCAGGCGACCAACGCCAGCTGGGCGAACTCACGGGCGCGGCGTGCGCCACGCTGGTGGCAGAAATCGCTGAGCGCCATCCCGGCCCGGTGGTGCTGGTTGCCCCGGATATGCAAAATGCCCTGCGCCTGCATGACGAAATCCGTCAATTTACCGATAGCCTGGTGTCCAGCCTGGCCGACTGGGAAACGCTGCCGTATGACAGCTTCTCCCCGCATCAGGAGATCATCTCTTCACGCCTGTCAACGCTGTATCAGCTTCCGACCATGCAGCGCGGCGTGTTAATCGTGCCGGTCAATACGCTGATGCAGCGCGTCTGCCCGCACAGCTATCTTCACGGCCACGCGCTGGTAATGAAAAAAGGCCAGCGCCTGTCACGTGACGCCCTGCGCGCGCAGCTTGACGGTGCCGGTTATCGCCATGTCGATCAGGTGATGGAGCACGGGGAATACGCCACCCGCGGCGCGCTGCTCGATCTTTACCCAATGGGCAGCGACCAGCCGTACCGCCTGGATTTCTTTGATGATGAAATCGACAGCCTGCGCGTGTTCGACGCCGACACGCAGCGCACGCTGGAAGAAGTGGAATCCATCAACCTGCTGCCCGCACATGAATTCCCGACGGACAAAACCGCTATCGAGCTGTTCCGCAGCCAGTGGCGCGACAGGTTCGACGTGAAGCGCGATGCCGAGCACATTTATCAGCAGGTCAGCAAAGGCACGCTGCCTGCCGGGATCGAATACTGGCAGCCCCTGTTCTTCAACGAGCCGCTACCCGCGCTGTTCAGCTATTTCCCGGCGAACACGCTGATTGTCAACACCGGGGATATCGAGGCCAGCGCCAGCCGCTTTGAAAGTGAAACCCGCGCTCGCTTCGAAAACCGTGGCGTGGATCCGATGCGTCCGCTGCTGCCGCCGGAAACGCTTTGGCTGCGCACCGACGAGCTCAACGCCGAACTGAAGCGCTGGCCGCGCATGCAGCTCAGAACCGACTCGCTCGCGGATAAAGCGGCCAATACCAACCTGGCGTTCCAAACGCTGCCGGACCTCTCCGTTCAGGCGCAGCAAAAATCCCCGCTGGATAATCTGCGCAAGTTCCTGGAATCCTTTACCGGGCCGGTGGTGTTCTCCGTTGAGAGCGAAGGTCGTCGCGAAGCGTTAGGCGAACTGCTTGGCCGCATTAAGATCGCGCCAAAGCGTATTTTGCGGCTGGACGATGCCACCGGAACGGGCCGCTATCTGATGATCGGTGCCGCTGAGCATGGGTTTATCGACACGCTCAACAACCTGGCGCTAATTTGCGAAAGCGACCTTCTCGGCGAGCGCGTGGCGCGCCGCCGTCAGGATAGCCGTCGCACCATCAACCCGGACACGCTGATCCGTAACCTGGCCGAACTGCATCCGGGCCAGCCGATTGTTCACCTCGAGCACGGCGTCGGACGCTACCAGGGGATGACCACCCTTGAAGCGGGCGGCATCAAAGGCGAATACCTGATGCTGACCTACGCCAACGACGCCAAACTCTATGTGCCGGTCTCGTCCCTGCACCTGATCAGCCGCTATGCAGGCGGTGCCGAAGATAATGCACCGCTGCACAAGCTGGGCGGCGACGCCTGGGCGCGCGCGCGCCAGAAGGCGGCGGAAAAAGTGCGCGACGTGGCGGCCGAGCTGCTGGACATCTATGCCCAGCGCGCGGCCAAAGAAGGTTATGCGTTTAAGCATGATAAAGAGCAGTATCAGCTGTTCTGCGACAGTTTCCCGTTTGAAACCACGCCGGATCAGGCGCAGGCCATTAACGCGGTGCTGAGCGACATGTGCCAGCCGCTGGCGATGGACCGCTTAGTGTGCGGTGATGTGGGCTTCGGTAAAACTGAAGTCGCCATGCGCGCCGCTTTCCTGGCCGTGGAGAACAACAAGCAGGTGGCGGTGCTGGTTCCCACTACCCTGCTTGCCCAGCAGCACTTCGACAACTTCCGCGACCGCTTTGCCAACTGGCCGGTGCGCATCGAAATGCTTTCACGTTTTCGCAGCGCCAAAGAGCAGACGCAAATTCTGGAACAGGCAAGCGAAGGTAAAATCGATATCCTGATCGGCACCCACAAGCTGCTGCAAAGCGACGTGAAGTGGAAAGATCTGGGGCTGCTGATCGTCGACGAAGAGCACCGCTTCGGGGTGCGCCATAAGGAGCGCATCAAGGCGATGCGGGCCGACGTCGACATCCTGACCCTGACCGCAACGCCTATCCCGCGTACGCTGAACATGGCGATGAGCGGCATGCGCGATCTGTCGATTATCGCCACGCCACCGGCGCGCCGTCTGGCGGTAAAAACCTTTGTCCGCGAGTATGACAATCTGGTGGTGCGCGAAGCGATCCTGCGTGAAGTGCTGCGCGGCGGCCAGGTGTACTACCTCTACAACGACGTAGAGAACATTCAAAAAGCGGCGGACAGGCTGGCGGAGCTGGTGCCGGAAGCGCGTATCGCTATCGGTCACGGACAGATGCGCGAGCGCGAGCTGGAGCGGGTGATGAATGATTTCCACCACCAGCGCTTCAACGTGCTGGTGTGTACCACCATCATTGAAACCGGTATTGATATCCCGACCGCGAACACGATTATTATCGAACGCGCGGATCACTTTGGTCTGGCGCAGCTGCACCAGTTGCGCGGTCGCGTCGGGCGTTCACACCATCAGGCCTACGCCTGGCTGCTGACGCCGCATCCGAAAGCGATGACCACCGACGCGCAAAAGCGTCTGGAAGCCATCGCCTCACTGGAAGACCTTGGCGCAGGCTTTGCGCTGGCGACACACGATCTCGAGATCCGCGGTGCCGGTGAACTGCTGGGTGAAGACCAGAGCGGCTCGATGGAGACCATCGGCTTCTCGCTCTATATGGAACTGCTGGAAAATGCCGTCGATGCGCTGAAGGCCGGACGCGAGCCGTCGCTGGAAGATTTGACCAGCCAGCAGACCGAGGTGGAATTGCGTATGCCTTCCCTGCTGCCGGATGATTTCATTCCTGATGTGAATACCCGTCTGTCATTCTACAAACGTATCGCCAGCGCGAAAAAAGAAAACGAGCTGGAAGAGATTAAGGTGGAGTTGATCGACCGCTTCGGGCTGCTGCCGGATGCCGCGCGAAATCTGCTGGATATCGCGCGACTCCGTCAGCAGGCGCAAAAGCTGGGCATTCGTAAGCTCGAAGGGAATGAAAAAGGCGGCGTGATTGAGTTCGCGGAAAAAAACCATGTCGATCCGATGTGGTTGATTGGTTTGCTGCAAAAACAGCCGCAGCACTTCCGCCTGGACGGCCCAACGCGTCTGCGTTTTACTCAGGAACTGACAGAACGCAAAACCCGCATGGACTGGGTGCGTAACTTTATGCGCCAGCTTGAAGAGAACGCTATCGCGTAACTTTCTCCCCCGTTAGCGCCTGGCTGACGGGGGAGAATTTACAAACTCTTTGCACTTCACCCGATCTTCCCGACACACCTCTTCGCCATAATTATCATTAACCCTTTATAAAACAATAACCTTATCATTTATAGGGATTATGATAATGACCGCTTCGCGTTTAACTCGCTGGATCACCCTGCTTGCGCTTGCCGCTACGGTAGCCGTTGCGCTGCCTGCACGCGCAAACACCTGGCCCCTTCCCCCCCTGGCAGCAACGTTGTCGGGCAAAACCGTTTTCATGTTGTTGAAGATAACGGGGGTTCGCTGGAGGCCATTGCCAAAAAATATAACGTCGGCTTTCTGGCCTTGCTGCAGGCCAACCCCGGTGTCGATCCTTACGTGCCGCGCGCTGGCAGCGTGCTGACGATCCCGCTTCAGACCATTCTTCCTGATGCACCACGACAGGGGATCGTGATTAACCTTGCCGAGCTTCGACTTTACTATTATCCGCCGGGTAAAAAAGAAGTGACCGTTTATCCAATCGGTATCGGCCAGTTGGGCGGCGATACGCTGACGCCAACCATGGTCACTACCGTGTCGGATAAACGTGCTAACCCAACCTGGACACCCACGGCAAATATTCGCGCACGCTATAAAGCTCAGGGTATCGATCTGCCCACCGTCGTGCCGGCGGGCCCGGACAACCCAATGGGTCATCACGCGATCCGCCTCGCGGCATATGGTGGGGTTTATCTGCTGCATGGAACGAATGCGGATTTCGGCATCGGTATGCGCGTCAGCTCCGGCTGTATTCGTCTGCGGGATGACGACATCAAGACGCTCTACAGCGTGATTACGCCGGGCACAAAAGTGAATATTATCAATACACCGATTAAGGCCTCGGAAGAGCCCGGTAGCGTACGGTTGGTCGAAATTCACCAGCCATTATCAAAACACCTCGGTGACGATCCGCAGACGCTGCCCATTCCACTGAATGCCGCGATGGTGGGCTTTAAATCGAATACCAACACCGATAGCCTGGTGATGGAGCGCGCGATGGAAGCCCGGTCAGGAATGCCAATCGACGTCACCCGACATGGCGATGTCACTCCGCAGTCAATGTAAGTACAAAAAAAACGCCCTGCAAATGCAGGGCGTTTTTTATAGCAGTGGCATAAATGAGGGTTTAGCCAGGCTTATTTATAGATAACCGCAGTACCGTGCAGGGTGTTAGGGCCGGTCACTGAGGTGATACGGAACGATTTCGCACCCATCTCATCCGCTTTCTGCGCCAGCTGATCTTCCAGTGAGCCCAGGTTTGTCCCCGCGTTTGCAGAGATGGTACCCACTTTTTGTTGATCAGCAGGAGTAGATTGAACTTCTACAGCGGCGAAGCTTGCGAAAGAGAGTGAGCTAAGTACAGCAGCAGCGATCAGGGTTTTTACGTTTTTCATGATTTTTACCTTTAGGCAGATGAATTGGGCGTCGTAAGTTATTTACTTAACGATCGATAGGTAAATGATAGATGTGATCCAGCTCACACGTCAACATGTTTTTATAACGACCGTTAAATTAATTTTATTTTCGTTAATTTTCATACCTATATGATTAATTTATTTTTAAGCAAACTACGCTGGTCGCGGGATGGGTTTATTTTTATAATGGTCATTCAACAAACCAACTGAGGACCAACGGCAAATGACAACCGAAGTCACGAGTTGCGCAAAGAAAAGCCGTGGCCGACCAAAAGTGTTCGACAGGGATGCGGCGCTCGATAAGGCCATGACACTCTTCTGGCAGCATGGGTACGAAGCGACCTCGCTTTCCGATCTGGTAGAAGCGACCGGCGCCAAGGCACCCACGCTGTATGCGGAATTTACCAATAAAGAGGGGCTGTTCAGGGCAGTGCTGGACAGATACATCTCGCGCTTTGCGGCAAAACACGAAGCGCAGCTTTTTTGCGAAGAGAAAAGCGTTGAGCAGGCGTTGCAGGACTATTTCTGTGCCGTCGCGACCTGCTTTACCAGCAAAGACACACCCGCGGGCTGTTTTATGATCAACACCTCCGCCACGCTTGCTGCGTCGTCTAAAGAGATTGCCAATACGGTGAAATCACGCCATGCCATGCAGGAGGAGACGTTAAGTACGTTTCTGGCCCAGCGGCAGCAGCGCGGTGAAATCCCGGCGCATTGCCGCCCGCAGGAGCTGGCGCAATACCTGAGCTGTATTTTACAGGGCATGTCCATCAGCGCCCGTGAAGGGGCTACGCTGGAAAAACTGCAGAGCATTACGCAAACCACGCTGCGTTTGTGGCCTGAACTGCTTAAACTTTAAGGCAAAAAAAAGCTCCTCAGCCTGAGCGCATGAGGAGCTAAGTTCAGAGAACATCTTTTTTACACTTTGTTGTTCAGTACCAGCTGACCATTGTTGTCCAGAGGGATCTGGGTGCCAGGGTCTTTATCCATGCGGATTTTGCCCTGCTGGTCGCCAATTTTGTAGGTTACGTCATAGCCAAGCATTTTTTCGGACTTGTCATAAACGGTTTTGCAGCGCTGCTGCGTAGTGGTGTACGTGTCGTTGTCCTGCATTGCGCCCTGCACCTGGTTACCGGCATAGCCGCCACCCAGCGCACCCACGACCGTCGCCACATCTTTGCCTCGCCCGCCACCAAACTGATGACCAATCACGCCACCGGCTACGGCACCGAGAACGGAACCGGCAATGCGGTTTTCATCCTGCACAGGTCGACGGTGAGTCACGGAGACGTTGCGGCACTCCTGACGAGGGGTTTTCACGGTTTCTTTAATCGGGGTAGCGGAAACGACCTGCGCATACTGCGGGCCACGATCAAGTACGTTGAGACCGGCTACGGCAGCCACACCTAGCGCAGCAGCGACGCCAATCCCTATACCCGCCAACATTGATTTATTCACGGGACTTCCTCCTTTGTTGCTATTGGAAACTATTTTGCAGCAGGGGTCAGTCCTCGCCAATAAGACAAAGGATTAAAAAATGGGCGTCTGGGGGAGATATATCGTGTTTGAGAGAACTCTTAAGCACGCAAAGTGTGATGTACAGCATGAAATGCTAAAAAACCCCTCCGGATGGCCCGGAGGGAGAGAAATATCAGTGCAGCTTCAGTCGAGGGCGGATCACGCGGTTGATTCGGCCAACCAGCATCATCAGACCGGTTTTGAAGTAGCCGTGCAGCGCAATCTGATGCATACGGTAAAGGGAGATATACACGAAGCGTGCAATCCGCCCTTCTACCATCATCGAGCCGCGCATCAGGTTACCCATCAGGCTACCCACGGTAGAGAAGTTAGACAGTGACACCAGCGAACCGTGGTCTTTATAGACATACGACTTCATCGGCTTCCCTTTGTACTGCGCCAGGATGTTGTGCAGCACCAGACTCGCCATCTGGTGAGCGGCCTGAGCGCGCGGCGGCACGAACCCACCTTCAGGGCGCGCGCAGGATGCACAGTCACCAATAGCGAAGATTTCCGGGTCGCGCGTGGTTTGCAGCGTCGGCTCTGTCACCAGTTGGTTAATGCGGTTGGTTTCCAGCCCGCCGATCTCTTTCATGAAATCAGGCGCTTTGATGCCCGCCGCCCAGACCATCAGATCCGCTTTGATATACTCGCCGTCCTTAGTATGCAGGCCGCCTTCGTCAGCGCTGGTCACCATGGTCTGCGTCAGCACCCGCACGCCCAGTTTGGTGAGTTCATTGTGCGCCGCACCGGAAATACGTGGCGGCAGCGCAGGCAGAATGCGTTCACCGGCTTCAACCAGCGTCACGTTCAGCGCTTCGTTAGTCAGCCCTTTATAACCGTAGCTGTGCAGCTGTTTCACCGCGTTGTGCAGCTCTGCAGACAGCTCAACGCCCGTCGCGCCGCCGCCGACAATAGCAATGTTCACCTTGCCATTGGCACCCATATTGCTGGTGTACTTCAGGAACAGGTTTAGCATTTCCTGATGGAAACGACGCGCCTGGTGCGGGTTATCGAGGAAGATACAGTGCTCTTTCACGCCCGGCGTGTTGAAGTCGTTAGAGGTACTGCCCAGCGCCATGACCAGCGTGTCATACGCCAGCTTGCGTTCAGGAACCAGCAGTTCGCCTTTTTCATCACGCAGTTCGGCCAGTGTAATGGTTTTGCTTTCACGGTTGATATCCACCACGGATCCCAGCTGGAACTGGAAATGGTGATTGCGCGCATGCGCCAGATAGCTCAGCGCATCGACGCCCTCATCCAGCGAACCGGTCGCCACTTCGTGCAGCAGCGGTTTCCACAGGTGGCTATGGTTGCGATCCACCAGCGTAATTTTGGCTTTTTTGCCGCGACCCAGCTTTTTACCCAGCTGTGTGGCCAGCTCCAGCCCGCCAGCACCACCGCCTACAATCACTATCTTTTTCAATGGCGTAGTCAACGTGACCCCCTCAAATTATTAACCAATTGTTAAGTAAAAGTTATAAAAATAACCCTTAATTAACAACAGGTTACAGCACTGAAACCATTCAGGTGAATTGAGAATAACACGTCAGGCGCATTGGTCATACCAAAATTGATATGCATCAAGTTTTGATGGCTTAAAAGTAGACAATTCTGGACAAAAAGAAACCCGGTCGCAAAGGCGTACCGGGTTTCGGGTGGCAGGCTGTGGCTTAGCCCAGCGTTTTGAAGGCTTTAATGCGCTGCAGATGCGGGGAGATATTCTTGAACTTGTGGGTTTGTTCCTCGTCCCAGACAATTTCATAGTAATGATGCAGCAGTTCTGCCGCCCGGCTGCTGTTCAGTGCCTCATCCTGGCGCGAGAGGATCACTAAACAGCGATCGCGGTTTTTCTCACGGAAGTTACTCACGCACTTGGTGGAAATGTCGACATACTCTTCCGGGCGGTCAATTTTGCCTTCCATGTTCTCGTTCGGGAACAGGTTGGGATTGAACACGACCTGGCGGATGTCGCACAGGAAGCCAATGCGTTCGGCCCAGTAGCCCCCCAGCCCCACGCCGCAGATCAGCGGGCGTTCATCGACGTTGAGCTGTAACATCTTGTCCACTTCCTTAAGCAGATGCTGCATATCATGCTTCGGATGACGCGTGCTGTAACTGATCAGCCGTACATCCGGGTCGATAAACTGCAGCTGCAGCACCTTCTCATGATTACCAGGACTGTTTGAGTCAAAACCGTGTAAATAGATGATCATTGTCTTCTCACCACGCTACGCCTTCCGGGAGGGTTTACAGGCTGGCTTTATGTGCCTGCCAGCGCTCATTCAGTGCTTCAAGCTGGGCGTTGACCGTCTTCCAGCGCGCCGAATCCATCAGCTCCTGACGGCTAAATGAACCTTTATGATACAATTGTGTAACACGCTCTGCTTTGATCGGCGACAGGTTATCCAACACGCTGACGGCCCCTTTACGATTATTGCAGACGAGGATCATATCGCAACCTGCGTCCAGGGATGCCTGCCCGCGCTCCGTGTAGCTGCCCATAATTGCCGCCCCTTCCATCGACAGATCGTCGGAGAAAATCACGCCGTTAAAACCGAGCTCCTGACGAAGCACCGTTTTCAGCCAGTGCGGTGAACCGCTGGCCGGGCGCGGATCGACATCGCTGTAAATCACGTGTGCAGGCATGATGGCATCAAGCTTGTTATCGGTGATAAGCGAACGGAACACCGACATATCTTTGGCACGGATTTCCGCTGCCGGACGCGGATCGCGCGGCGTCTCTTTGTGAGAATCTGCCGTCACTGCGCCATGTCCCGGGAAGTGTTTGCCGGTGGTTTTCATGCCCGCTGCGTGCATGCCGTCGATAAAACGGGTGGCTATTGCCAGCGCAATGCGCGGATCTTCATGGTATGAACGCTCGCCAATCGCCGCGCTGATATGGCCCACATCCAGAACGGGAGCAAAGCTGATGTCGATATCCATCGCAATCATTTCGCTCGCCATCAGCCAGCCAGCATCCTGCGCCAGTTTACCGCCCTCTTCTGTACCCAGCAGCGCAGCAAAAGATTGTGCGGCAGGCAAGCGGGTGAACCCCTCGCGGAAGCGCTGCACGCGCCCGCCTTCCTGATCCACCGCGACCACCAGATGGTTACGGGATGCCGCGCGGATCTGACGAACCAGTTCGCGCAACTGCGCCGGATCGTGGTAGTTGCGGGTAAACAGAATCAGCCCCCCTACCAGCGGATGCGCCAGAATGTCGCGCTCCTCCGCATCCAGCTCAAACCCTTCGACATCCAACATGACTGGACCCACACGAACCTCTCTTATCCTTTAGTTTGTAACTGACGCCAGACGTCATCTGCCAGCGTAATAAAGTGTTTGTCGTTTGATTGCTGATAGCGCATTTCAAACCAGCCCGCCATCAGCATGAATACCCAGGGTCGCCAGCGCCTGACCTGCCGCATAAGCGTCAACGCATCCATCTGCGCTTCACGGGCATAGACCATTATAAGCTGCTCACGGGAGGCATCATCCGGCATCCAGACCGCCGCCAGCTCCAGCGCCACGTCGCCATCTCCGGCATACTCCCAGTCGATGAGCCTGGCTCCCGCGGGCGTGTGTACAATATTCCCGGCGTGGACGTCCATATGCAACGGCGAAAGCCGTAAGGGTTGCGGTTGCCCTCGCTTTCGCATCCTTTTAAGCTGCGCAAGCCAGAATGGCGTTCGTCTGTCGGGCGAGGCCTGCTGCCAGTATTTTTCCAGCAGCGGTAACAGCGTGACCCGCCATCCCAGGCGAGGCTGGCGGTGAAGATGATACAGCATCACGGCGAGCGTGGGAGTATGCGGAAGCGTGCTTTTGATCTCCCCCGCAAGATACTCTACCGCCATCCAGCCCTGCGTAAAAAAACAGGGCTTCGGCACGAGATCCGCAGGCAAGCGCCTCAGCGTACGAAACTGTCGGCGAAAGTGGGAGGCAGGGGCAGAGAGATCGTGATGCTGTCGCAGCACCAGCCGATGTTCGCCCTGCTCAATGATGCAGCTCGCGCCGCCAAGCCCGGAGTGGGCCTGCGGCGCGATAAGGCGATACTGAGGAAAATAACGCGTCAGAATCTCGTCACGCGTGCAGCTATTGTTGCGTAACGGCACCTTTACCTGACCAGATTATTTCACCCGTCTGAACCAGCATCAGCTGCATCTGCAGCGAAGGCGTGTTCACATTACCGGTGGCGTTAGAATAGAGGACATACTGAGCGCCAACGTTGCGCGCAATGCCTATCGCTTTGCTGCGCGAGCCCAGGCTATCCTGCGGCGACAAGCCCAACTGCTGTTTGGCTACTGCCAGCTGCTGTGTCGAGACCAGGGTAAATTTGCCGTTGTTTGCTAACGCATTACGCAGCGTTTCCGTCGCTTCGCCCGCGTTGAGTGAACCATTGGTGCGGTTATTTACGCTATCCACCAACAGTACGCTTCCCGGCGTCACGCCCTGAGCCTGCAACATTTTGCCCACCATAGGCTGCATTGCGCCATTCCAGTCATAGTGACGCACACGCGGCGCAGGTTGGGACGTTTGGTCCGGGTGCTCAATTGGGCCAGGCTGCGCCGGAATGGTCGGGACAGAAGGCACCGTTGGCACCGGCTGCGTTGGCTGTGTCGGCTGTTCCGTACCCGGCTTCGCCTCATCCACTGGCGCAGGCTGTTCTGTACGCGTCACACACCCTGCGAGGAAAAGTGCAAACGCACTTAAGAGCACATAACGGCTCATATTTTTAATCAAGGATCACCCCTTACAGATAAAGATAAAGTCTCACCTTATGCGCACCCAAATAGTTAGCGCTGCCATAGAGCGTCACCGACGATCTTGCCGGAATGGTCACGCTACGCGGCGCCTCAAGCGGATGCATTTCAAGACCTCTTACGTCATACCAGTAGAAGCGGTAATGTACCGTCACTGGCTCATGTCTTTCGTTATAGAGCGTAGAGGAAGCAGAAGGTTGGATTTCGCTAATGGTCAGCGAAGGCTGCTCTGCCGTAATGCCTGCAGCAAGGACTGAGGACTCCATCACCAGCGTCTGTTCGTCGCTGACGGGGATCGCAGGACGCGCACTGCACCCTGCTATCACCAGCGTTATCATCAGCGCTGCAATACGCCCTCTTAACATGTCAAAGACCTTTATGTGCCAGCATCGGTCCCAGTGGTCGCCCACCCAGAAGATGCATATGGATATGATAAACTTCCTGACCGCCGTGGCGATTGCAGTTCATGATCAAACGATAGCCGTCTTCAGCGATGCCTTCCTGCTCAGCAATTTTCGCGGCTACCGTTAGCATACGGCCTAACGCCACTTCATGCTCGGTTTTCACATCATTGACGGTAGGAATCAGAATATTTGGAATGATAAGGATATGCGTCGGCGCCTGAGGTGAAATGTCCCGAAAAGCCGTCACCAGCTCATCCTGAAAGACGATATCCGACGGGATTTCGCGGCGGATAATTTTACTGAAAATCGTTTCTTCGGCCATGACCTTTTCCTTTTTTGATTAATCTGGCGTGATGCGTCCGCTATTCACACATACAGTCTTTACGACAGTGTGATACAACGCAAGAGTATGAGCGAGTTTCTCCTGTCCTTTCAACCTTCTCCCTCGATTTCTTTCCCGATCCCTCACCAGCTGGCGGGAGAGTGACCGCCAGACGACATTTTTCCTCTGAAACATTATTTCAGTTTCGTCCGAAACATCTGTTTACAGTGCTAATAACAATGCGTATATTTCGCATTTGCATTTTCATGCGCGTTTTTAACCAAGAATACGACGCCAGCCCGGTTAAGGGACTGACGCATACAACCTTCACCATTCACTAAGGGTTTGATGATGTCTTTCATTAATCATACCAGGGATGGGCAACGTCAGCCTGTTGCAACGCCTTCGTTGCTGGCAGCCTGCATTGCTATGGCACTGATGCCAACCGTAAGTTTCGCCGCCCCAAACGAGGAAACACTCGTCGTTGACGGTACTTCCCAGCCAGACGCGTCCAGCGAAGAGCAGGATTACAGCGTCAAAACCACCACCATCGGCACCAAAATGCAGATGGTCCAGCGCGATATCCCCCAGTCAGTCTCCATTGTCAGTGAACAACGTATGGAAGATCAGCAGTTGCAAACGCTGGGAGATGTGATGGATAACACGATGGGGATCAGCAAAAACACCGCAGACTCCGATCGCAGCAGCTATTACTCACGTGGTTTCGAGATCGACAACTACATGATTGATGGTATCCCCACCTATTTCGAATCTCGCTGGAACCTCGGGGATGCCCTCTCGGATACCGCCCTGTTTGAGCGCGTGGAAGTGGTGCGTGGGGCGACCGGCTTGATGACGGGCACGGGTAACCCGTCGGCAGCGATCAACATGGTGCGTAAACATGCCACCAGCCGCGAGTTCAAAGGCAATCTGTCTGCGGAATACGGCAGCTGGAACAAACAGCGTTACGTTATGGATCTGCAAAGCCCGTTAACCGACGATGGCAATGTGCGTGCTCGCATCGTGGCGGGCTATCAGGATAATGACTCCTGGCTCGATAACTACAATCAAAAGAAAACGTTCTTCTCCGGCATTCTTGATGCGGACCTGGGCGATACCACCTCATTCTCGGCAGGTTACGAATACCAGCGCATTGACGTAAACAACCAGACCTGGGGCGGCTTACCGCGCTGGAATACCGACGGTAGCGTAAGGCATTACGATCGCGCCCACAGCACCGCGCCTGACTGGGCCTATAACGACAAAGAGTTCAATAAAGTTTTCGCCACCTTCAAGCAGCGCTTTGCCGACACCTGGCAGGCCACGCTGAATGCCACCCACACCGAGGCCAAATTCGACAGTAAAGCCCTGTACCTCGACGCCTATGTGGACAAATCAACCGGCATGCTGGTTGGGCCTTATACGAATTACGGACCGGACTACGGCTACATCGGCGGGACGGGCTGGAACAGCGGGAAGCGTAAGGTCGATGCTGTCGATCTGTTTGCCGATGGTGGCTATGACCTGTTTGGCCGCCAGCATACCGTGATGTTCGGCGGCAGCTTCAGTCGTCAAACGAACCGTTACACCAACGCGTGGGCGAACGTGTATCCGGACGAATTCGGTAATTTCTACGACTATGATGGGCATTTCCCGGAAACAAACTGGGGATCGCAGGCGCTGGCCCAGGACGACAAAACGAATATGAAATCGCTCTATGCCGCGACGCGGATTTCGTTGGCCGATCCTCTGCATTTGATTCTCGGTGCCCGCTATACGAACTGGAGCGTCGACACAATGACTTATGGTATGGAAAAAAACCATACCACGCCGTATGCGGGTCTTGTGTATGACATTGATGATAACTGGTCCGCCTATGCCAGCTATACCTCCATCTTCCAGCCACAGAACTACCGTGACAGTACCGGCAGGTATCTCGACCCAATCACCGGCAACAATTATGAAGTGGGCCTGAAGTCGGACTGGATGAACAGCCGACTGACCACAACGCTCTCTGTCTTCCGCATCGAGCAGGATAACGTGGCGCAGAGTACGGGGCGCGTGATTCAGGGGTCAACCGATACCGCTTATGAAGGCGTAGACGGCACAGTAAGTAAAGGCGTTGAATTTGAAATTAACGGCGCGCTGACGGACAACTGGCAAATGACCTTTGGCGCGACGCGCTACCTGGCTGAAGACAGCGCCGGTAAAGACGTTAACCCTTACCTACCGCGCACGACGGTTAAACTGTTCACCAGTTACCGTCTGCCAGCGATGCCTGCGCTGACCGTGGGTGGCGGTGTTAACTGGCAAAACCGCGTTTACAGCGACGTTGCCACACCTTACGGTACATGGCGCGCGGAACAAGGCAGCTATGCGCTGGTTGATCTCTTCACCCGCTATCAGGTCACGAAGAATTTCTCTCTGCAGGGGAATCTGAACAACCTGTTCGACAAGACTTACGATACCAACGTTCAGGGCTCACTGGTTTATGGTGAACCCCGAAACGTCAGCGTAACGGCAAGCTACCAGTTCTGATCGCTCAGACGTATTAATAGGGAGCCGAATGGCTCCCTTTTTTTGTTCGCGCTTCTCGCCGGGTGACGATTCGTTTCACGTAGGCCCGGTAAGGCGTAGCCGCCACCGGGCTGAACAGGCCGCACAAATAAAAAAGGCAGCCATTCGGCTGCCTCAGTCTCCCCACATCACAACTTAGTTGTTGCGGATGTACTCATCCATTTCGGTTTTCAGGTTATCGGATTTGGTACCGAAGATTGCCTGAACACCAGAACCTGCAACAACAACACCTGCTGCGCCCAATTTTTTCAGGCCCGGCTGGTCAACTTTTGCGACATCGGCAACGCTCACACGCAGACGAGTAATACACGCGTCCAGGTTAGTGATGTTCTCTTTACCACCGAACGCGGCTACCAGTGCTGGAGCCATTTCGCTGGTCACGCCTGCTTTGCTGTCTTCAGTTGCATCTTCACGACCCGGAGTTTTCAGGTCCAGTGCTTTGATCAGCACGCGGAAGATGGTGTAGTAAGCAACGGCATAGCACGCACCCACGATTGGGAACAGCCACAGTTTGCTGCTGTTACCGGACAGAACGATGAAGTCGATCAGACCGTGAGAGAAGGACGTACCGTCACGCATACCCAGCAGGATACAGATTGGGAACGCCAGGCCAGCCAGTACAGCATGGATGATGTACAGGATCGGCGCAACGAACATGAAGGAGAACTCGATCGGCTCGGTGATACCGGTCAGGAACGAGGTCAGCGCCGCGGAGATCATGATACCGCCCACTTTTGCACGGTTCTCTGGTTTAGCAGAGTGCCAGATTGCAATCGCAGCAGCCGGCAGACCGTACATTTTGAACAGGAAGCCACCAGACAGTTTGCCTGCAGTTGGGTCGCCTGCCATGTAGCGTGGGATATCGCCGTGGAATACCTGACCTGCTGCGTTGGTGAATTCACCAATCTGCATCTGGAATGGAACGTTCCAGATGTGGTGCAGACCAAATGGTACCAGGCAGCGCTCGATGAAGCCGTAGATACCGAACGCCACAACCGGGTTCTGGTAAGCAGCCCACTGAGAGAAGGTCTGAATAGCGGAACCGATTGGTGGCCAGATGAAGGACAGGATCACACCAGTGAAAATCGCTGCCAGACCAGAGATGATCGGAACGAAACGCTTGCCCGCGAAGAAGCCCAGATACTCAGGCAGCTTGATGCGATAGAAGCGGTTAAACATATACGCTGCAATCGCACCGGAGATGATACCGCCCAGAACACCGGTGTCCGCCAAGTGTTTCGCGGCGATCTCTTCAGCCGGTAAATGCAGAACCAGCGGCGCAACCACCGCCATGGTTTTCACCATGATGCCGTAGGCAACCACTGCAGCCAGTGCAGATACACCGTCGTTATTGGTGAAGCCCAGAGCAACACCGATCGCGAAGATCAGCGGCATGTTAGCAAAAACAGAACCGCCTGCTTCGGCCATCACGTGGGAAACTACGGCTGGCAGCCAGCTGAAGTTAGCAGAACCGACGCCCAGCAGGATACCTGCGATAGGCAGTACGGATACTGGCAGCATCAGCGATTTACCGACCTTTTGCAGGTTAGCAAATGCATTCTTAAACATAATTGAGAGTGCTCCTGAGTATTTGTGCTTTTTTTACGCTTTCACGCATTGGCCCGGGGGGAGTACCGTGCCGTGGACAGGACATCTAAGCGCCCTTTATTTATTACACAGAGTAAAATAATTCCCTCTGGGTTTGTTTGACGGCTATCACGTTTCAGTTCAAGACGGCCAAAAAACTTTCAGATATTTACAAAAAGCATGTCTGGATGTGTCTAAAAACACCATCACCGCCCCAAATGAGGCGGTGAACTTTACTCGCTTTATTTATTAATTACGAGCCTAAAAAAAACAGGTGTATCAGACAGATTGCAGGCGGGCGGGGTCGATGTGGAACAGCGTGGAGAAATTTTCCGTCGTCGCACGAGCCAGCTCTTCAATGCTGACGCCCTTCAGAACGGCCATATACTCAGCCACGTCTCTCGTCATCGCTGGCTGGTTCTCTTTACCGCGATGCGGTACCGGTGCCAGATACGGCGAGTCTGTTTCCACCAGAATGCGATCGAGCGGAACATAACGCGCAGCATCACGCAGCTGCTCAGCATTACGGAACGTTACGATCCCCGAAAACGAGATATAAAACCCTAAATCAAGCAGCTTGCCCGCCGTTTCTCTGTCTTCTGTGAAACAGTGTAGTACGCCACCGCAATCCGTCACCTTTTCTTCCCGCAGGATCGCCAGCGTATCGGCGCGCGCATCGCGGGTATGCACGATGACGGGTTTGTTCAGCTCGCGGCCAATGCGGATATGGTGACGGAAGGACGCCTGCTGGCGTGGTTTAGTTTCCGGCGTGTAAAAATAGTCAAGCCCGGTCTCACCCATCGCCACCACGCCCTCTTCTGCCGCCAGACGACGTAAATCTTCCACGTCATACGCGTCATCCTGGTTCAGTGGATGAACGCCGCAAGAGAAGACGACGTTATCGCGAACGCCAACCAGTTCGCGCATGGAGCGGTAGCCCGGCAGCGTGGTTGCCACGGCCAGACAGAATTTGACATCGCGGGCGGCGGCTTTTTCCAGCACGTCATCGACGTTTTTATGCAGAGATTGATAATCCAGACCATCAAGATGGCAGTGTGAGTCGACTAAAAACATAATGTCTCTCTCAGAGATGGGAAACAGGCGGTGTGACGCCGGGTTGCAGGTAGTGTTCGATACGCAGTAACTGGTCTGTCAGTAAAAGCTCGCGATTAAGACCGGTTACTGTCAAAAGTTGTTCGCGACTCTGGCAAACATCATGAAGGATAGCGCGCAACGAGACGCCCGACAGGCGATTCGCCAGGGTGTTCACCAGCGACCAGACGTCAAGGTTGGTCAGAAGCGTTGCCCCCTGTTGAAGTTTGAGCGCATCCAGCAGTAAAGCGGCCAGCCAGTGCAGGCGCTCGGTCGCCTGATCGCTGTTCAGGGCAGGCAGCAAACTCAACCAGTCGCCGCTATCCAGTGCAGACTCGACGGCACGACACAGCGTTTCACGCTGCGACCAGACATCCGCCTGAAGCAACGCCAGGGCCGCCGCTGGCGCGCCGCTGCACAGCCGCAGCGCAGTCAGTGCAGCGTCTTGTGACACCGTCACTTCGCGTTCAATCCAGGTGAGCGCCCATGCTTCCTGAGGTACTGCGAGGTGATGAAGACGGCAGCGACTGCGCAGTGTCGCCAGTAATCGTCCCGGTTCACGACATGACAGGAAGAACCAGGTTTTCTCCGGTGGCTCTTCCAGGGTTTTGAGCAGCGCGTTCGCCGCCGCCTCGGTAAGCTGCGCGGCATCTTTCAGCCAGACCACTTTGGCCCCGTTAAGCCGCGCGTGTTCATACAGTTTTTCACTGACTTCACGCACGGCGTCAATCCCGAGCGTGCTTTTGCCCTTTTCAGGCTCCAGCGTGTAATAGTCCGGATGTGTGCCCGCCTGCATCAGCTGGCAGCCACGGCATTTACCGCAGCTTTTATGCCCTTCCGGCTGCTGACACATCAGGAAACGGGTGATAGCGTAAATGAGCGCATCATCGCCCATTCCTGGCAATGCCTGAATCAGTAACGCATGATGGCCCCGCCCCGCCTGATAGCTGTTGATCAACTGTTCAAAGTGCGGGCGCAACCATGGATACCATTTCATGCCTGTTGCTCCTGGTGCCACTGCGCGACCGTCTTCTGAATTGCGCGCGTCACCTCGTCCAGAGACTGTGTTGCATCAATAGTGCGAATGGAAGCATCCTGCTCCGCCAGTTCAAGGTAGCGCGCTCGGGTACGGTTGAAGAAGTCAAAAGACTCTTGTTCGATGCGGTCCAGTTCACCGCGCGCGCGGGCACGCTTCAGGCCGACCTCGGGCGTCACGTCCAGATAGAGCGTCAGGTCGGGACGGAAATCACCGAGCACGGCGTCGCGCAGCGTTGCTAACATCGTCTGGTCAATCCCCCGACCACCGCCCTGATACGCCTGGGTCGACAAGTCATGACGATCGCCAATCACCCATTTCCCTTCTGCCAGTGCAGGTTTGATCACCGTTTCTACCAGCTGCACGCGCGCCGCGTAGAACATCAACACTTCGGCTTTGTCAGTGATGACCTCGTCGCCAACGGATTTGATATCCAGCACAAGGCTACGCAGCTTTTCAGCCAGCTGCGTACCGCCTGGTTCACGGGTAAACACCATGTCCGCAACGCCAAGCGCTTTTAGCGTATCAACCACTACGTTGCGGGCGGTGGTTTTACCCGCCCCTTCGAGTCCCTCAATGACAATGTATTTACTGCGCATTTTTTTCCTTAAGTGCCTTCAGATAGTCCTGAACAGAGCGATTATGGCTGGCAAGGTTGGTATTAAAGGTATGCCCCCCTTTTCCGTCAGCCACAAAATAGAGGTACGGTGTTTTGGCCGGGTGCGCCGCGGCTCGTAATGAGGCTTCACTCGGCGTCGCAATCGGGCCTGGAGGCAGGCCTGCGATCACGTAGGTATTATACGCTGTAGGCGTCTCCAGATCTTTTCTGGATATCTTGCCGCTATAACTCTCGCCCATACCGTAGATGACGGTGGGATCGGTTTGCAGACGCATACCGATGCGCAGACGGTTGATAAATACGGAAGCGACCTGATCGCGCTCTGCCGCAACGGCAGTCTCTTTTTCAATGATCGAGGCCATGGTGACGAACTGGTTTTGATCTTTATAGGGCAGGCCATCTACACGCCCTTCCCACGCTGACTCCACCGCCGCGACCATTTTTTTATGTGCGCGTTTCAGAATAGCAACGTCGGTTGTGCCCGCCGTGTACATCCAGGTATCCGGCCAGAACCAGCCTTCCACCCACTCAGGATGCTCGAATTTCAGCACCTCAGCGACCGTCTGATAACTGTCGTCTTTTAACGTGTGTTTGATATAGGGTGCGTCACGCAGCTGTTTGAGGTAATCGCTTAAGCGCATCCCCTCAACAAACCGCAGCGGGAACTGGGCTTCTTTGCCGCTCTCCAGCACCTGCAGCATCTGCCTGACGGTCATACCAGGGGTAAAGCGGTACGTACCGGCTTTGAAGTGAGACAGTTCAGGCTCAAGGCGCAGTAACCACTGGAAGACGCGCGGGCGGTTAATAACCTTATCCCCGTAAAGCTGCTCACCCAGCGCAATGCGCCCGGTACCGGCTTTAAGGGTAAAAATCGTCTCGTCTTTAATCAGGATTTTACTGTCCGCCAGCTGACGGACTTTCCACACTCCCGCGCCGCCAGCAATACCCAGCACAACGATGAGGAGGAGAACAAAGCGCAACATTTTCTTCATGACTATCTGGTTTGCTCACATAACGGGGCTAAAAACTGAAACAGTTCGCGCGATGACCAGACCTGTTGGCCATAGGCGCGGACGGGTAAAACAGGCATCAACGCGTTACAAACAATAACTTCATCAGCGGTCAGTAGCGCCTCTTCCCTTTCGTTAACTTCGACAACGCGAAAACCCGAGTGTGCCAACTGTTGCAAACAAAACTGACGCATAATGCCCTTCACCCCAGCCTGCTCCAGTGAAGGTGTGAAGACATCACGGCCCTTCCGCCAGAGTAAATTAGCCGCACAGCATTCCGTAATGAACCCTTCGCTGTCAAGAACCAGCGCCTCATCAGCGTCCGTCTGTTCAAGATGAGTACGAATCAGCACCTGTTCAAGGCGATTGAGGTGTTTAATTCCGGCCAGCATGGGGTTGCGGCCCAGTCGTATCGGGCTCAGCGTCAACGTGACGCCGTCTTTGCGCCAGCTTTCATAATGTGCGGGATAAGCGGATACGGAGAGTATGCGCGTGGGGTTCTCACAGCTGGCCCCGCTATAACCCCGCCCTCCGCTGCCGCGACTGATGATGACTTTCAGCACACCACTGCTCTTCTCTGACACCAGCTGGCTCATCTCACGTCGCAGCGTGCCCCAGTGCTGAAAGGGGATCATTAAGGTTTCGCAGGCCGTTTGCAGACGGCGGATATGCGCGTCGAGCAGGCATACTTGCCCGTCAATAATTCTCGCCGTCGTAAAGCAGCCATCACCAAACTGCGTTGCTCTGTCGCTGGCAGGCAGATTCTCCTGCTCAAGGCCATTGATCAAAAACATGATGTCTCCTGATGCGTGGGGGTTCAGTCTGGCAGGATGTCTTTAACCGGACAAGGGGATTACGCTTAATAAAAAAGGCCCGACTAGCGGACCTTTTTTAATAGCCATCGTGCAGTCAGGCTCAGACCTTTTTGAAGATCAGAGAGCCGTTAGTACCACCGAAGCCGAAGGAGTTACACAGGGTGTACTCCATACCGCTAACCTGACGCGCTTCGTGAGGAACGAAGTCCAGATCGCAACCTTCATCCGGGTTATCCAGGTTGATGGTTGGCGGAACAGCCTGATCGCGCAGCGCAAGGATGGAGTAGATTGACTCTACTGCACCCGCCGCACCTAACAGGTGACCGGTCATGGATTTCGTGGAGCTCACCATTACGCGGCTGGCAGATTCACCGAAGATAGACTTAACCGCCTGTGCTTCAGCTTTATCGCCTGCAGGCGTAGAAGTACCGTGCGCGTTAACGTAGCCAATCTGTGCTGGGGTAATACCCGCATCACGAATCGCATTTTCCATGGCCAGCGCAGCACCCGCACCGTTCTCCGGAGGAGACGTCATGTGGTAAGCATCGCTGCTCATGCCGAAACCAACGATTTCAGCATAAATTTTCGCACCGCGTTTTTTCGCGTGTTCGTACTCTTCCAGTACGATCATACCCGCACCGTCGCCCAGCACGAAGCCGTCACGGTCTTTATCCCACGGACGGCTCGCCGCCTGCGGGTTATCATTACGGGTAGACAGCGCACGCGCCGCACCAAAACCGCCTACACCCAGTGGGGTACTGGCTTTTTCAGCACCGCCTGCAACCATAGCATCTGCATCGCCGTACGCAATGATACGCGCGGCCTGGCCGATGTTATGTACGCCGGACGTACATGCGGTAGCGATGGAAATGCTTGGCCCACGCAGACCGAACATAATGGTCAAGTGACCTGCCACCATGTTAACAATCGTGGACGGAACGAAGAACGGGCTGATCTTACGCGGTCCGCCATTCATCAGAGATGTATGGTTTTCCTCGATCAGGCCAAGACCGCCGATCCCGGAGCCAATAGCGGCGCCGATACGGGATGCGTTCTCTTCCGTAATCTCAAGGCCAGAATCCTGCATGGCCTGAACGCCAGCGACAATTCCATATTGAATGAAGGCATCCATCTTGCGCTGTTCTTTGCGCGAGATGATCTCTTCACAGTTAAAATCCTTTACTAAGCCAGCAAATTTCGTTGCATAGGCGCTAGTATCGAAATGGTCGATTAGGCTGATGCCGCTCTGACCGGCAAGGAGAGCTTTCCAGGTGGACTCTACGGTATTGCCGACAGGAGACAACATGCCAAGTCCGGTCACAACTACACGACGCTTAGACACGTTTGTCCTCCAGGGAGGGATAAAAAAGAGATTCGTGGGACTAAAAAAGATAAAACTCAGGCGGTCGAATGACCGCCTGGAGATGTTCACTTACGCCTGGTGACCGTTGATGTAATCAATGGCAGCCTGAACGGTGGTGATTTTCTCAGCTTCTTCGTCCGGAATCTCAGTATCAAACTCTTCTTCCAGAGCCATTACCAGCTCAACGGTGTCAAGAGAATCTGCGCCCAGGTCTTCAACGAAGGAAGCGGAGTTCACAACTTCTTCCTGCTTAACGCCCAGCTGTTCGCCGATAATTTTCTTAACGCGTTCTTCGATAGTGCTCATACTCTTAAATTTCCTATCAAAACTCGCTTTCGCGATGGTTTTCGTAGTGTATAAAATGTTGAAAAATTTGCAACTAAATCCCGGCAGGTCTTACCACGATTTTACGTTATTTTGAGGCCAAGCCCTACAATAACGCAAATATTTTTCATCGTGATTAAACCATATACATCCCGCCATTGACGTGAAGGGTTTCACCAGTGATGTAACCCGCTTCGTCAGAGGCTAAAAATGCAACCGCGCTGGCGATTTCTTTAGGGTCGCCAAGACGACCCGCCGGAACTGCCGCCAGCGTACCCGCACGCTGATCATCGGTCAGCGCACGCGTCATGTCCGTTTCAATAAAGCCCGGAGCAACAACGTTTACAGTAATACCGCGGGACGCGACTTCACGTGCCAGCGACTTACTGAAGCCAATCAGACCTGCTTTCGCCGCAGCGTAGTTAGCCTGACCAGCATTTCCCATGGTACCAACCACAGAACCAACAGTGATAATACGACCATGACGCTTTTTCATCATAGCGCGCATTACCGCTTTTGACAGACGGAATACAGATGACAGGTTGGTTTCGATAATATCGTTCCACTCGTCATCTTTCATTCGCATCAGCAGGTTGTCGCGCGTGATCCCGGCATTATTGACCAGAATATCGACTTCGCCAAACTCTGCGCGAATATTTTCCAGAACAGATTCGATAGATGCAGGTTCGGTCACATTGAGTACCAGACCTTTACCGTTCGCACCCAGATACTCGCTGATGGCCTGAGCGCCATTCTCGCTGGTTGCTGTACCAATCACTTTCGCGCCGCGCGCAACCAGTGTTTCAGCAATTGCACGCCCGATACCGCGGCTTGCGCCGGTAACCAGTGCGATTTTTCCTTCAAAACTCATGGTATTCCTCTTTTATTGCGCGAGTGCCGCTGACAGTGCTTCCGGCTCGTTAATGGCCGAGGCAGTCAGGGTATCAACAATACGTTTTGTCAGGCCGGTGAGGACTTTACCTGGACCGACTTCATACAGATGCTCAACGCCCTGTGACGCCATAAACTCAACGGTTTTGGTCCACTGTACCGGGCTGTAAAGCTGGCGAACCAGCGCGTTACGGATTGCCTCCGGCGCGGTTTCGCATTTCACATCGACGTTGTTTACAACAGAAATCGTCGGTGCGTTAAACGTAATTTTTTCCAGCTCAACCGCCAGTTTGTCGGCGGCTGGCTTCATCAGCGCGCAGTGTGACGGAACGCTGACCGGCAGTGGCAGCGCACGTTTCGCGCCAGCAGCTTTACAGGCAGCACCAGCACGTTCAACCGCTTCTTTATGACCGGCGATAACGACCTGGCCCGGCGAGTTAAAGTTTACCGGTGAAACCACCTGACCTTCAGCAGATTCTTCACACGCTTTTGCAATCGAAGCATCATCCAGACCGATGATAGCAGACATGCCACCCGTGCCTTCCGGCACCGCTTCCTGCATGAATTTACCGCGCAGTTCTACCAAACGTACCGCGTCAGCAAAGGCGATCACACCCGCACACACCAGTGCAGAGTATTCACCGAGGCTGTGGCCCGCGAGCAGTGCAGGCGCTTTGCCGCCCTGCTGCTGCCATACACGCCACAGCGCAACGGACGCGGTCAGCAGTGCTGGCTGAGTCTGCCAGGTTTTGTTCAGTTCTTCGGCTGGACCCTGCTGAGTCAACGCCCACAGATCATAACCCAGTGCATCAGAAGCTTCACGGAAAGTCTCTTCAATTACCGGATAGTGTGCTGCCATTTCAGACAACATCCCAACGGTTTGAGAGCCCTGCCCCGGGAACACAAAAGCAAATTGCGTCATTTTTTAATCCTTATCCTAGAAACGAACCAGCGCGGAACCCCAGGTGAACCCGCCACCGAAGGCTTCAAGCAAGACCAACTGGCCCCGTTTGATTCGTCCATCGCGTACCGCTTCATCAAATGCGCACGGTACCGACGCCGCAGAGGTGTTGCCATGGCGATCAAGGGTCACCACAACATTATCCATCGACATGCCCAGCTTTTTCGCGGTTGCGCTGATAATACGCAGGTTAGCCTGATGCGGCACCAGCCAGTCAAGCGCAGAGCGTTCAAGGTTGTTCGCTTCCAGCGTTTCATCAACAATGTGTGCAAGCTCAGTCACCGCCACCTTGAACACCTCATTACCTGCCATTGTCAGGTGAATGGAGCTTTCCGGATTAACGCGATCGGCGTTTGGCAAGGTCAACAGCTCGCCGTAGCTACCGTCGGCATGCAGATGCGTGGAGATGATGCCCGGCTCTTCGGACTGCCCGAGCAGCACCGCACCCGCACCATCACCAAAAATAATGATCGTCCCGCGATCGGTTGGATCACAGGTGCGCGCCAGCACGTCAGCGCCGATCACCAGCGCATACTTCACGGCGCCAGATTTAACATACTGATCGGCAACGCTCAGCGCGTAGGTGAAACCTGCGCACGCGGCAGCAACGTCAAATGCCGGGCAGCCTTTAATGCCGAGCATGTTCTGCACCTGGCACGCTGCGCTTGGGAAGGCATGCGTGGCAGACGTGGTGGCGACCACGATCAAGCCAATCTGTTCTTTATCGATGCCAGCCATTTCGATAGCGCGCTGTGCGGCTTCGTAACCCATGGTGGACACGGTTTCGTCTGGCGCGGCGATACGACGTTCACGGATACCTGTGCGCGTGACAATCCACTCGTCAGACGTATCTACCATTTTTTCAAGATCGGCGTTGGTACGCACTTGTGTTGGCAGGTAGCTGCCGGTACCTAAAATCTTCGTATACATGTACGCTCAGTCACTTTTAGCTAATACAGATTCCAGGCGAGCGGCAATCCGTTGAGGAACTTGTCGCTGCACCGCCTGCACTGCCTGTTCTATCGCGACGGAAAAGGCTCGCTGATTGGCCGCACCGTGACTCTTAATCACGATGCCGCGCAATCCTAACAGACAGGCGCCATTATACTGGTCGGGGTTGAGGTGACTGAATCGCCGCGTCAGGCTTTTTTGTAACCAACGCTTTAATAAAATCAGCCACCAGGCGCTTTTTTTACCTTCCCCCTGCGATTTCAGCAGAGAAAGGAACATTCGCACCACCCCTTCCATAGTCTTCAACGTTACGTTTCCGGTGAAGCCATCACACACTAATACATCGGTCTTTCCCGTCAGCAACTCATTGGCTTCGAGATAACCAATATAGTTGATGGAGGGAACCTGCTTGAGCAATTCGGCAGCGTCACGAATGCTGTCCAGGCCTTTGGTCTCTTCTTCACCAATATTCAGTAACGCAACGCGGGGATTGTGAATTCCCACTACGTCTTCAGCCAGCACCGACCCCATCACAGCAAACTGAGCCAGCATTGTACTATCACAATCAACGTTAGCACCGAGATCCAGCACCACCGTTTTGCCCTTTTGTTGATGCGGCAACACCGTCACCAGCGCCGGGCGCTCAATGCCCTCAATGGGCTTGAGCAATAATTTCGACAGCCCCATCAGTGCACCGGTATTTCCCGCACTGACGCAAGCCTGCGCTCGCCCTTCTTTCACCAGCTCCAGTGCAATCCGCATAGAGCTGCCACGGCTATTGCGAATAGCCTGCGATGGCCGGGCATCACTGGCAATAACTGACTGTGCAGGAATAATCTGCAGACGTGAACGTTGTTCGAAGTCAGCTTTTGCAAGTAATGGCGTGATTGTGTCGGGATTGCCGACTAAAAGAAGTGTGAGTTGCGAATTAGAATTCAGTGCCTGCAATGCTGCAGGCACTGTCACGGAAGGGCCAAAATCTCCCCCCATGACATCTAACGCCAGGGTTAGACGTGTCAAGGTATCGTCGCAGCCTGGTTCGGTAACTTCCCCGTTTGCACGGGGAAATCCTCACTAAGCCTAATCACGCTAACGCGTGATTACTTAGTGATAACCTTGCGGCCGCGGTAGAAACCGTCAGCGGTGATGTGGTGACGCAGGTGTTTCTCACCAGAAGTCTTGTCTACAGACAGGCTGGTAACTGCAGTCAGCGCGTCATGGGAACGACGCATGCCACGTTTGGAACGGGTTGGTTTATTCTGTTGTACGGCCATGGACCTTACTCCTTAATTACTTACGCTTTAAGCTGGCTAATACGGCAAATGGGTTTGGTTTTTGCGCTTCATCAGGCAGTTCCCCAAAGACCATGTCCGCCTCGGACACTTCACAGTGTTCAGAATCATGCACCGGAACCACTGGCAAGGTGAGGATGATTTCATCTTCAACCAGAGCCAGAAGATCGATTTCACCGAATTCGTTAACCTCAATCGGCTCATACGCTTCCGGGAGTGCTTCAGCCTGCTCGTCAGAACGAACGGGACTGAAACAATACGTTGTGTGAACATGCTGTACAAACGGTTTCCCGCAACGCTGACATTCGAGGGTTACCGTTACCTTTGCATCACCGGTTAAAACGGCGAGACGCTGGTTGTCGATAGCGAACGACATGGAGCATTCTACATCACTGTCCACACTGACTACGGATTCGGCAATACGCTCAGCCTGATCGGAAGAATAGATTCCTTCGTAATCAAGGCGTTTTTGAGCCGTACGAACCGGATCAAGAGTCAGGGGTAATTTTACCTTTTGCATAGGGCGCGCATATTAACTTTGTAACGTCATAGAGTCAAAGAAAAAGGCAACCAGAGCTGCCTTTTGCCAATTATTCGCACACATTGCGGCCTGTAGTTTAAAATGGCTGGCATCGATACGCTATATCTGGTGATAAAAATATGCCAAATCTCGTTCTCGCCTCCACTTCACCCTACCGTCGAATGCTGCTGGAAAAGCTCGGGATCCCGTTCGAATGCGCTGCCCCCGACGTTGACGAAACGCCACACCCGGGCGAATCCCCGCGTCATCTGGTGACGCGTCTCGCACAAGAGAAAGCGCAATCGCTGGCCGCACGTTATCCCGCCCATTTGATTATAGGCTCCGATCAGGTTTGTGTACTGGACGGAGAGATCACCGGCAAGCCGCATACGGAAGAGAACGCCTGCCAGCAGCTTCTGCGTGCACGTGGCACTATCGTGACCTTTTATACAGGGCTGGCGCTCTATAACTCCGCCTCAGGCCACCTGCAAACGGAATGCGAGCCGTTCGACGTGCACTTTCGCCATCTCAGCGAGCAGGAAATAACGGATTATGTCCGCCGGGAACGTCCGCTCAACTGTGCAGGAAGTTTTAAAAGTGAAGGATTGGGGATTGCGCTATTCGACAAGCTGGACGGTCGCGATCCCAACACGCTAGTGGGGTTACCGCTGATTGCCTTGTGTCAGATGTTAAGGCGAGAAGAGTGTAATCCACTGACGGCGTGACTTTTGCCCAGCGGCGCTTCGCTTGCATGGGCCTACGGGTTTCGTAGGCCGGGTAAGCGCAGCGCCACCCGGCGCATAATCAGCCGCGAAGGACCTTAAGACAGCGTTTCAGCTGCTCATCCAGCGGCGCTTCAATACGGATGATTTCACCGGTGTTTGGATGGGTAAACTTCAGCGCAGCCGCATGCAGGAACAGACGCGACAGCCCCGTGCCCACCAGTTGTTTATCAAACTCGCGGTCGCCATAGCGGTCATCAAACGCAATAGGATGCCCGGCAAACTGGGTATGCACGCGAATCTGATGGGTACGCCCCGTCACCGGGCTGCAGCGCACCAGCGTGGCAAATTCATAGCGCTCTTCAACTTTAAAGCGCGTCTCGGACGGTTTCCCTTCCTGATTCACACGCACAATGCGCTCACCGCTCTGCAGAATATTTTTCAACAGCGGTGCCTGCACCACTTTTACATGGGACTGCCACTGCCCGCGAACCAGCGCCAGGTAGTCTTTCTGCATCCCTTTTTCACGAAGCTGCTCATGCAAAGAACGCAGCGCAGAACGCTTTTTCGCCACCAGCAGCACGCCGGAGGTATCACGATCCAGGCGATGCACCAGCTCCAGGAAACGGGCTTCCGGTCGAAGCGCGCGCAGCCCTTCAATCACGCCAAAGCTCAGGCCGCTGCCGCCGTGTACGGCTGTACCTGACGGTTTGTTCAGTACAAGGATATAGTCATCCTCATAAAGGATGACGTCACTCAGCGCAGCCACTTTTTGCAGCTTAGGCGAAACCGCCTCTTCTTCACGTTCAGCCACGCGCACCGGCGGGATACGCACTTCATCACCGGCTTCGAGCTTATACTCAGGCTTCACGCGTTTTTTGTTAACCCGCACCTCGCCCTTGCGCAGGATGCGGTAAATCATACTTTTTGGCACGCCTTTCAACTGGGTGCGTAAAAAGTTATCGATGCGTTGCCCCGCATAGTCATCCGCGATAGCAACAATTTTTACGGCTGGAGTCTCTGTTTTCATGGTTGGCGATTCTAAATATCGTCAGCCATTAGCGCCACTCATTTTTCTATGCTTATATTTACTTTTATCCGGCCTGCGCCCCGTTTCGCGCAATCGATTTGGTGGTTATTAAACCAATCACCACCTCGAAGTGAAGAAACTGTGAGTAACCGGGTGATAATTGGTAAAAGTCATCTTGCTATAACCCGGCGAGCAGTGGAATAATGAGGCTGTTTTCCGTGTTAAATCCTGGTTAAGTAAGGATGTCGACGGAATGACCAATTTTGTCTGACCGATCATCCACGCAGCAATGGCGTAAGACGTATTGATCTTTCAGGCAGTTAGCGGGCTGCGGGTTGCAGTACTTCCCGGTATAAGGATTGTTTTCTGGAGAGTTCTACCCAGGCAATTCCCCTGATAATTGCGCTGTGTTTCCGTATGAAATACAGGCAACCGACACTCTGCGCCTCTTAAGCGAGCGACAACCGTGAGGTTGGCGACGTGAACAGACACGAGGCCATCGGTTCATACCCCGGAAAGCGTCACCTTGCCCGCAGCTTTGTCGTCAATGTAAGAATAACGAGTAAGTTACGATGAAAAGAATGTTAATCAACGCAACTCAGCAAGAAGAGTTGCGTGTCGCCCTTGTGGATGGGCAGCGCCTGTACGATCTGGATATCGAAAGTCCTGGACACGAACAGAAAAAAGCGAACATTTACAAAGGTAAAATCACCCGCATTGAACCAAGCCTTGAAGCTGCATTTGTCGATTACGGTGCTGAGCGTCACGGTTTCCTCCCTCTTAAAGAAATCGCCCGCGAATATTTCCCTGCAAACTACAACGCCCATGGCCGCCCAAACATCAAAGATGTTCTGCGTGAAGGTCAGGAAGTTATCGTCCAGATTGATAAAGAAGAGCGTGGCAACAAAGGTGCCGCACTGACGACCTTTATCAGCCTGGCGGGGAGCTATCTGGTTCTGATGCCAAACAACCCGCGTGCGGGTGGTATCTCTCGCCGTATCGAAGGTGATGACCGTACCGAGCTGAAAGAAGCACTGGCAAGTCTTGAACTGCCGGACGGCATGGGGCTTATCGTTCGTACCGCAGGCGTGGGCAAATCTGCCGAAGCGCTGCAGTGGGACTTAAGCTTCCGTCTGAAACACTGGGAAGCCATCCAGAAAGCCGCAGAAAGCCGCCCTGCTCCGTTCCTGATCCACCAGGAAAGCAACGTTATCGTGCGTGCCTTCCGTGATTACCTGCGTCAGGACATCGGCGAAATTCTGATTGATAACCCGAAAGTGCTTGAGCTGGCTCGCCAGCACATCGCCGCGCTGGGTCGTCCGGATTTCACCAGCAAAATCAAACTGTACACCGGTGAAATCCCGCTGTTCAGCCACTATCAGATTGAATCCCAGATTGAATCCGCCTTCCAGCGTGAAGTGCGTCTGCCATCCGGTGGTTCTATCGTTATCGATACGACCGAAGCGCTGACCGCTATCGACATCAACTCCGCGCGTGCAACCCGCGGCGGTGATATCGAAGAGACCGCCTTCAACACCAACCTTGAAGCCGCTGATGAAATCGCCCGCCAGCTCCGCCTGCGCGACCTGGGTGGTCTGATCGTTATCGACTTCATCGACATGACCCCTGTTCGTCACCAGCGTGCGGTTGAAAACCGTCTGCGCGAAGCGGTGCGCCAGGACCGTGCTCGTATTCAGATCAGCCATATCTCTCGCTTTGGCCTGCTGGAGATGTCCCGTCAGCGTCTGAGCCCATCACTGGGTGAGTCCAGCCATCACGTTTGCCCGCGCTGTTCCGGTACCGGTACCGTGCGTGATAACGAATCGCTGTCCCTCTCTATTCTGCGTCTGATTGAAGAAGAAGCGCTGAAAGAGAACACTAAAGAAGTTCACGCCATTGTGCCGGTGCCCGTTGCCTCTTACCTGCTTAACGAAAAACGTGCAGCGGTAAGCGCAATCGAAGCACGTCAGGGCGGCGTTCGCTGCATCATCGTGCCAAACGACCAGATGCAGACTCCGCACTATCACGTGCTGCGTGTACGTAAGGGCGAAGAGACGACCACCCTCAGCTACCTGCTGCCGAAGCTGCATGAAGAAGAGATGGCACTGCCATCCGATGAAGAGCCTGCCGAGCGTAAACTGCCTGAGCAGCCTGCATTAGCCACCTTCATTATGCCGGAAGCGCCGCCGGAAGCCGTGCTGGAAAAACCAGCGGCTAAACCTGCTGCGCAAAAACCTGCGCCAGACGTGGCGAAAGCCCAGCCAGAGCAACCAGGTCTTCTGAGCCGCTTCTTCGGCGCGCTGAAGAAGATGTTTGCTGGCGAAGAAGTTCAGCCGGAGCAGCCAAAAGAAGCACCGAAAGAAGCGAAGCCTGAGCGTCAGCAGGATCGTCGTAAGCGCCAGAACAACCGCCGCGATCGTAATGACCGCAGCGACCGCAGCGACCGTAACGAGCGTCGCGACAACCGTTCTGACAACAACGAAGGCCGTGAGCAACGCGAAGATAACCGTCGCAACCGTCGCGAGAAACAGCAGCAGAATGTTGAAGATCGCGAAATTCGCCAACCGGCGGGCGATGAGTCCGAGAAGAGCAAACAGCGCGACGAGCAGCAACCTCGCCGCGAGCGTAATCGTCGTCGCAACGACGAGAAGCGTCAGGCGCAGCAGGAAGTTAAAAACCTGAACCGCGAAGAGCCTGTTGAACAGCAAGACGCTGAGCAGGAAGAACGTACTCAGGTTATGCCGCGTCGTAAGCAGCGCCAGCTGAATCAGAAGGTCCGTTTTGCTTCTGAAACGACCGAAGAGACAACTGTTGTTACGGAAACCGTCGCCGAAAGCGCGCCGCAGACCCAACTGGCGAAAGTTGATCTGCCAGCGGTGGTAGAGAACAACGCCGAGCAGGACGATAACGGCGAAGGTCGTGATAACGCAGGCATGCCGCGTCGTTCACGTCGTTCTCCTCGTCACCTGCGCGTGAGCGGTCAGCGTCGTCGCCGTTATCGTGACGAGCGTTACCCGACTCAGTCTCCAATGCCGTTAGCCATCGCGTGTGCGTCGCCTGAAATGGCATCCGGTAAAGTCTGGATCCGCTACCCGGTTGCTCGCCCGGAGCAGATTGTTGAAGAACAGTCTGTCACCGAAGAGGTGATTGCACCTGTAGCTGCAGCTGAAGAAGTTGTGGCGGCAGCAGCGACGGTGGTTGAGCCGCAGGCTGTGGAAGCCGAAGCCCCACAGGCGGTTGAAGTGGAAACCACCCATCCTGAAGTGATTGCTGCCCCGGTTGATGCCGCACCGCAGTTCATCGCCGAAGAAGACGCGGTCGTGGCCGAAGAGGTTGCTGAAGAAGTTGAAGCCGCCGCGCCGGTTGAAGACACCGCTGACGCTGTTATCGAAACGGTGACAGAAGAGGTGGTTCAGGACGTTGAACTTGACGTTGAACCGGTTCGTGAAGCCGAAGAAGCTCCAGCGCCTGAGGTGAAACCAGCGCCAGTGGTTGCTGCACCAGTGGTTACTGCGCCAGCGGCAGCACACGTTGCAACGGCACCCATGACTCGCGCACCTGCACCTGAGTATGTGCCGGAAGCACCGCGTCAAAGCGACTGGGTTCGCCCGGAGTTCAACTTTGACGGCAAAGGTTCCGCAGGTGGTCACAGCGCGACGCATCAGGCGACTGCACCGGCAACCCGCCCCCAGTCTGTTGAGTAATACGCGTTAAGACGAAAAGCCGACCTCAGGGTCGGCTTTTTTATTGCGCATTTGCTGGCTTTCTCATTCCGGCTATACCCGGCATCACCTGCTTCATCATCTCCAGAAAACGTCGCAAGCGCGCAGGATAGTATCGCGACCACGGATAAACCAGATGGACGGGCAGTGCCGTGGGTTGCCACTCGGGCAGAAGAGGGATTAAGCGCCCTTCCTGAATATCCTCTTTCACCGTCCAGCTTGATACCAGCGCCACCCCCAGCCCGGTCAGGGCCGTATTTCGCGCCACGTACAGGCTGTCCGTGCTCAGACGCGGCGTAATGGCAATGCGTGTCGGCTGCGCTGCACCATCAAACAGCTCAACGTGTCGCTGGTAGAAGGTGCTGATGGCAATCCAGGGCAGCGCCTGCAAATCCTCTGGCTTGCTAACCTTTAGGAAGCGTGCCAGCAACGCCGGAGAGGCGACGATGGAGCGCGGCACCTCTGCCAGCTGTACGGAAACCGTGGCGGGATCGACCTCGGCACCCACGCGGATCGCACAATCAATATTGTCGCTGAGGAAATCCACCGACTTATCGTTCAACATCCACTCAACGGAAAGCTGAGGGTAGCGCTGCAAAAATTCCGTCAACGGTTTCAGGAGCTGTTCCTGACCAAAGGCGTGCGGTGCCCGCACCCGCAATACCCCAACCGGTTCATCCTCCGCCTGCCCGACTTCATCTTCCAGCGCCAGCCAGCTATCAATCACCCGCCGGGCATGCTGATAGCAGCGTTCACCGTCGTCAGTAAGCCTGGTGGCATGGGTGGTTCGCAGCAGCAGGCGAGCCCCCAGCAACGTTTCCAGAGACTGCAAACGTCGGCTTACCGTGGCCTGAGTCGTCGAAAGCTGCCTTGCCGCTGCCGAGAGCGAGCCGGTTTCCACGATGCGAACAAAAGTTCGCATCAGTTCCACCCTGTCTATACGCTCAACTCGCTTCATACTTTCCTCTGTCATACGCTTAACGTATAAGCGTTTTACCATCGGCCCGTCTACCGCCGCAAGGCGTAGTGATAAAAAATAGCCTCACACTATGACTGAGGAACGTCTTATGAACACAACAACTGCCTCCCATGCCGTGAGCCGCTGGGTGATATTAATGCTGGCTCTGGGTGCTGGTTTCAGCGTGGCATCCATTTACTACGCACAGCCTTTGCTGCCTCTCATGGGCGCAGACCTTCATTTGAGTATTGAAGGAATGGGCCTGGTTCCGACGCTGACCCAGGCTGGCTACGCGCTCGGCATCCTCTTCCTGCTGCCGCTTGGCGATCGTCATGACCGCAGGACGCTGATTGTGATTAAAAGTGCTGCCCTGGCGCTGTTTCTTCTGGGCTGTAGTCTCACCGGGCAACTCCCTTCGCTGCTGCTGGCAAGCCTGCTGATTGGCATGGCCGCCACCATGGCGCAGGATATCGTTCCCGCTGCTGCTATCCTCGCCCCTGAAGGTAAGCAGGGGAAAACCGTGGGCACCGTCATGACAGGTCTTCTGCTGGGCATATTGTTGTCGAGAACCGTCAGCGGCGTGGTCGGTGAAGCCTTTGGCTGGCGGGTGATGTATCAGCTGGCTGCTGCAAGCATTGCCTTTGTCGGCGCGGTGATGTGGGCCGTACTCCCACGTTTTGCTATTCACTCCACGCTGAGCTATCCCGCGCTGATGCGTTCCATGGAGCACCTGTGGCGTCGTTACCCGGCACTGCGTCGCGCGGCGCTGGCTCAGGGTTTTCTGTCGATTGCCTTTAGCGCATTCTGGTCAACGCTGGCCGTGATGCTGTTGGAACGCGACCACCTCGGCAGCGCCGTGGCGGGCGGGTTTGGTATCGCAGGTGCCGCCGGGGCATTAGCCGCGCCGCTGGCAGGCGGACTGGCGGATAAACTGGGTGCAGGAAAAGTGACGCAGCTGGGTGCCGCGCTCGTCACCGTCTCGTTTGCGCTGATGTTCCTGATGCCCGCCCTCGGCGTCCATGGGCAGCTGATTCTGATTGCCATCTCCGCCGTCGGTTTTGACCTTGGCCTGCAGTCAAGCCTGGTGGCGCACCAGAACCTGGTTTACAGCCTTGAACCGCAGGCACGCGGTCGCCTGAACGCCCTGCTCTTTACGGTGGTGTTTATCGGGATGGCGCTAGGCTCGGCGCTCGGCAGCAAAATTTATACGATGGCAGGCTGGCCTGGCGTGGTGGCGCTGGCAACCCTGTGCGGCGTTATTGCCCTGGTCATCAGACTGATTGAAAACGCCCGGGTAACCTCCGCTCAGGCTGAAACCGTGTAAAAAAATGCCCAGTCCATACGGGCTGGGCAGTCAAAACATGCCCAGTTTCAAGACATGTTCTAAGAGGTCAAGACGTTATTTGTTCATCTGGAACAGGGACATCCCCTGCATATCGCTAAACGCCTTATAGGAGGCCTGCAGAGCCGCCTGCTGCATGGAGTAAGAAGAGATCACCGAGTTCCAGTCCACATCGACCAGGTCGCTCATCTGCTGCGTTTGGCCCAAAGCACGGTCATCGCCCAGCGAATCCAGTTTGCCCAGCTCGTCCAGTTTGATCCCCAGGTCTGCACGCACGGTCAGCACGTTGTTCAGCGAGTTGCTCAGGCCGCGGTTGGTTTTATCCATCGCCGCCGTAAACGCATCGGCTTTAGTCTGGTCGCCTTCAACCGGCGTATTCAGCGCAGCGATAGCGGTATCCAGGATCTTAAACAGGTTGGTTTCCGGCGCGCTGCCGTCCGGCTCCGGTTTCGCGTTACTGGTGAAGGTATCGAAAACTTCACTGCCCGTGTGGCTGATTTGCATGGTACGCGCGGCGTCAACCTGCTGGCTGATTGGCGTAGAGCCGCCGTTATAGGTGCCGGTCGTCTCGTCGAAGGCCGCCGCTTCCGTTTTGTAACCCGCAAAAATATAGCGTCCATTACCGTCGGTGCTGTTTGCCAGGTTCATCAGCTGATCGCGGATCCCCTGCAGGTTGGTGGCAAGCGACTGTCGGTCATCATCGCTCAGGGTTCCGTTACCGGCGTTAACCACTTTTTCCTGCGCGGTGATAATCGCATTCGTCACCTCTTTCAGCACGTTCTCTTCCAGCGACACCTTGGTCGTGGCGAAAGAACGCGCCAGCGCATACTGGCTGTTCTGCGTCTGCGCCTGGGAGAGCACAACGGCCTGAGAAGCCGCAATCGGGTCATCGGAAGGACGGTTTACGCGCTTGCCGGTTGACATCTGCTCGCCATAGCCCAGCCAGAGACTCTGGGAGTTCGTCACTCCGCGCATGCTCTGCTCATACATCATTTGAGTACTAATACGCATTTTTTAACCCCGGCCTTAGCGAATGTTGATCAACGCATCAAACAGCGTGCTCGCCGTTTGCAGCACCTGCGCATTCGCCAGGTAGTACTGCTGATAGCGCTGCAGGTTGCCGTATTCTTCATCCAGGTTAACCCCGGAAATCGACTGCTGCTGTTTGGTCAGCTGCGTTACCACGTTGTCTTTCGTGGCGCTGCTGGTTTTCAGCGATGCCGTGGTACTCCCCACCGTACTGACCAGTGACGCATAGGCATCGTTGAAGGTTTTGTTATTCCCCACCAGCTTCGCGCTCTGCAGATCCAACAGTTTTTGGCCGTTGGTATTGTCGCTATCGCCGCTGTCGCTGGCGGAGGCCATCGCCAGTTTGGATTCATCGCTAATCGCGACGTCCATATTCATAATGACGTCATTCACCGGTTTCACGATGAAGCTGTCTTTCTGGTTGGCCGCACCGGTGATGTTCACGTTCAGACCGTCAAACGACAGGTTACCGCTGCCGTCCGGCGTGGCCGTAAAGCTGGTTTTGTCAGACAGACGCGTGACCGTCCAGTTGGTCCCGTTGTACTCAACTTTATAGTTCGTCGCCTGCACCGCAGAGCTGTCCGTTACGCTCGCCGTTACCGACGCGCTGCCGGTGTTTTTGCTGTTACTCAGTACGGAAGGTGAACCGAAGTCGAACAGCTTGCCGCCCGCGTCGCCGTTGGCGTCGAACCCGGCTTCATGCTGTGTGTTCATCGCGTCGGCAAACGCCAGCGCCATCTGGTTAAGGGTGTTACGCGCTTTATCCAGATCTTCAGAACGGAAGGTCAACAGTCCACCCAGTGACCCTGTGGTGATCTGCTTTTCCGGGATCTCAACGTTTCCAGACGCTGCATCTACGTAGGCAATCGTGGTGCGCGATGGGTCAGCACTGGATTTCACCGCAGCCAGCTGGCTGGCAGTACTGCCCTGCACCAGGGTGTAACCGTTCGCGATGGAGATATTGTACGTACCGCTGTCCTGCACGGTCACGTCCACACCCACAATCTTATTCAGCTCGCTCACCAGCTGATCGCGCTGATCGAGCAGTTCGTTCGGCGATGCGCCCGCGCCTACGCCGGTCAGACGGGAAATCTGATCGTTAAGGTTGGCTATCTGCTTCGCGTAGTTGTTGATCTGATCCACGCTGGTGGTGATCGCGGTGTTAACCTGCGCATCCTGATCGCGAAGATACTGATCGTTGGTTTTAAACTGGTTTACCAGTCCATCCGCTTTGCCGATCACCGTCTGGCGCGCAGCCGGATCTTCGGCGTTACTCACCAGCGTTTGCAGGCTCTTGAAGAAATCCTGCAGTGTGGTCGAAAGCGAGTTGGTGGTATCGGAGAGCACGTCGTCAATCTTTGACATCTGCTGATAGCGCGTTGTCAGCCCGCTGCTCTGCGTCTGTGCGGCGCGCAGCTGGTTGGTAATGAAGGCGTCATACTCACGCTGCACGCCGGAGACATAAACCCCGTTCCCCACCCAGCCACCGCCGGTCAGCGTGCTGTTAGCCGCGCCCAGAATAGTGTTCTGGCGGGTGTAACCTGCCACGTTATAGCTTGAAATATTATTACTTACGGTATTAAGTGCCGCCTGTGCCGCACTGAGGCCACTCATGGCGCTGTTAATCAAACTGGACATGGGGGTTCCTTTTATACTTTCAGACACGAGTCCTGATGAAGGTTATCGGCAGCCTCCACCGGGACTTGAGAACTTTCAGAACAGATTTTCAATATCGGTGCTATAGGCTTTATTCACCTTCTCACCCATCGATTTCAGCTGCTGGATCATGCTGGTGAGCTTGCGCGCATAGTTCGGATCGGTAGCGTATCCCGCATTCTGCAATGCCTGCGCGCCCTGCTCCGGCGTCGATGCCTGCGTCACAGCGGTATAGCGCGGGTTTCGGCTTAACAGGCCGACGTAATCTGACAATGCTTCAAGGTAGGAGCTGTAAACGCGGAATTTGGCTTTAACCTTCACTGCCGCGCCGTTTTCGTATTCGGTGGTGGTGATCTCGGTTGTCGGCCCCTTCCAGCTGGAGGTGGCTTTCACGCCAAAGATGTTGAAGCTCGGATCGCCGTTTTCCTTACGGATTTGACGCTGGCCCCAGCCCGACTCCAGGGCCGCCTGGGCCAGGATCAGGTGATGCGGTACCCCGCTCTGCTCGCTGGCCAGTCGCGCTGGCAGAGAAAGCTGCGCCAGGAAGTCCTTACTGTCGCCGGAGAGCGGCTCGTCGCGCGTCTCTGCGGGCTTCGGCATGGCCTTACGCACCATCTGCGTCAGCGCCTGGTTCTGATAACTGGTCACCGTTTCGATGTCGAACTTCATCGGCACCTGCTGCGGCTGATCCTCAGGCTGAATACCCTGTGCGGCAGCGGTCTGTTTGACAATCATGTCAGCCAGTCCGAGTCCTTTACCGGCGGTCATCTGCTGTGCAATCTGCTGGTCATACATGCTGGTGTACAGCCGCGTGGAATCACTGCTGAACATCCCGTCTTTCGGCAGGGTCTCACGCATGCTTTTCAACATCATCTGCACGAACATCCCTTCCACCTGGCGGGCGACCGGGCGGATATTCGCCGCCGGGTCTTTGCCTGCTTTGGTTTTCAGTTCGTTCAGCGACTGGGCATCCCAGGCGGCACCGGTCAGCAGTTTGCTATCGGTCAGCATTAGATGATTTCCAGTTTGGCGCGCAGGCAGCCTGCACTTTGCATCGATTGCAGAATCGACATCAGATCCATCGGCGTCGCGCCCAGCGCATTCAGGGCACGCACCACGCTGTTCAGGTTCGCGCTGGAACGCACGCTTTGCAGCGAGCCGCCGCTCTGGCGCAAATCAATTTGCGTTTGCGGTGTTACCACCGTCTGACCGCCACCAAATGGCGTGTCCGGCTGGCTGACGTTGGCAGAGCGGTTCACCGTCACGGAGAGGTTACCCTGCGCCACGGCACAGCTGTCCAGCGACACCTCGCGGTTCATCACCACCGACCCGGTGCGTGAGTTGATGATGACTTTGGCATCCTGCACCGGCACGTTCACTTCCATATTCTGGATATCCGCCAGCATACGCACCTGGTTACTGTTACCCGAAGAGGTCCGGATCTGCACGGTACGCGCGTCCAGCGCCGTGGCGCTCCCGTAGCCGCGGCTGCGGTTGATGGTGTCGGCAATTTGCTGCGCCATCGTGAAATCTTCATTATTAAGCTGCAGGTTGATGGTATTTCCTGCGCCAAACTGGGTCGGCAGCTCGCGCTCGATGATGGCCCCGTTAGTGATACGCCCGCCGTTCAACTGGTTGACCTGCACGCTGCTCCCGCCCGCAGAGGCACCCGCACCGCCAACCAGAATGTTACCCTGCGCCAGGGCATAGACCTGGCTGTCGACGCCCTTAAGCGGCGTCATCAACAGCGTGCCGCCGCGCAGGCTTTTGGCGTTACCCATGGAGGAGACCACTACGTCGATGGTCTGCCCCTGACGCGCAAACGCCGGATAGGACGCGGTCACCATCACCGCCGCCACGTTTTTCAGCTGCATGTTGGTCCCCGCAGGGACGGTAATGCCAAGCTGCGAAAGCATGTTGTTCAGGGTCTGGGTGGTGAACGGCGTTTGGGTGGTCTGGTCACCCGTACCGTCCAGCCCCACCACCAGGCCATAGCCAATCAGCGAGTTCTCGCGCACGCCCTGAACGCTGGTCAGGTCGCGAATACGGTCAGCCTGAGCGAAGGTTGCCACCAGCGCCAGCGCCACGGCGAAGATCGTTTTAAACATGGGTCACCTCGCTTACATCGGCGATAAGTTAAGGAAGAAACGCTGCAGCCAGCCCATATTTTGCGCTTCGTTGATATAGCCGTTACCGACGTATTCAATGCGCGCATCCGCCACCTGGGTGGACGGTACGGTGTTGGTGCCGCTGATGGTGCGAGGGTTAACCACACCGGAGAAGCGAATGAACTCAGTGCCCTGGTTAATGGCGATCTGTTTTTCACCCACAACGTGTAAATTGCCGTTAACCAGTACCTGGTCAACCGTCACCGTCAGCGTACCGCTGAAGGTGTTACTGGCGTTCGCACCACCTTTACCGTTAAAGGTATTGCCGCCAGACGCCTCAACATCCGCACGCGCATTGCCGAACAGGCCCTGCAGATAGCGTGGAACGGTGTCGAAGCCAAAATTGGTTTTGCCATCGCGGCTGGCGTTCGCCGACGAGCTCTTGCTCGCACTGACGTTTTCCTGCAGCACGATGGTCAGCGTATCGCCGATGTTACGCGGGCGACGATCTTCAAACAGCGGCTGATAGCCGTAGTTAATCGGCTGTGCGGTCTGGAAAATGGAGCCGTTCACCACGGGCGCGGGGCCGGGAACGGGCTGGGCGGTAGTCGCACCCTCGACCAATGGTTTAGACGGGATCCAGGCACACCCGCTGAGGGTGACGGCCAGAACAGTCAATATCGGATAACGAAACGCCGCGTTTTTTTGCATTGCCTTCATCTTCGAAAACAGGGAGCCGGTGCGGCGTTGACCGCACCGGGCTGCACCTTAGAGTTGCGTCAGTTTCTGCAGCATCTGGTCGGTCGTCGACACTGCTTTACTGTTAATTTCATACGCGCGCTGAACCTGGATCATATTCACCAGCTCTTCCGCCACGTTAACGTTCGAGGTTTCAACATAACCCTGATACAGCAGACCCGCGCCGTTCAGCCCCGGCGTACTCTCATTTGGCGTACCGGAGGACTGGGTTTCGGTGTAGAGGTTCTCACCAATGCTTTCCAGACCGGTATCGTTCATGAAGGTGGTCAGGTTGAGCTGTCCAACCTGAACGGGCGCGGCCTGACCCTGCTGGGTGACGCTCACGATACCGTCGCGCCCGATGGTGATGCTCAGGGCATTCGCCGGAATGGTGATTGCAGGCTGAACCTGGAAGCCGCCCGCCGTCACCAGTTGGCCGTTTTGATCCACCTGGAATGAGCCGTCACGGGTGTAGGCTGAGGTACCGTCAGGCAGTTGCACCTGGAAGAAACCCTGCCCTTTGATGGCGACATCTTTACTGTTGTTGGTCTGAGACAGGTTGCCCTGGCTGTGCAGACGCTCGGTCGCTACCGGACGCACGCCGGTACCAATCTGCAGACCGGACGGCAGCGTCGTTTGCTCAGAAGACTGAGCACCCGGCTGGCGAATGGTTTGGTAAAGCAAATCTTCGAAAACCGCACGCTGACGCTTGAAACCATTGGTACTGACGTTTGCCAGGTTGTTGGCAATCACATCCATGTTGGTTTGCTGCGCGTCCAGGCCTGTTTTCGCGATCCATAAAGAACTGATCATAAGGAGTCCTGTTAACTCATAGCCAGAAGTTGGTTAGCCTTGCTCGCGTTTTCATCCACGCTGCTGATAATTTTCATCTGCATTTCAAAACGGCGGGCGCTGGCGATCATGTCGGTCATGGCTTCAACCGGCTTGACGTTACTGCCTTCCAGCACGCCGGACATCACGCGAATGCTCGGGTCAGCCTGGAGCGTAGCGCCACGGGTGGTCTGTGCCGCCTGGGTCAGACGGAACATGCCGTCATCGCCGCGCTGCACCTCTTTGCCTTCCGCTTTAACCAGCTTCAGACGCCCGACGGGCGCAACGGTATTGGCCGGATCGCCCGGGTTTAACGCCGAGATGGTGCCGTCTGCCGCGATGGTCAGCTCTGAGCCTTCCGGCACCGTGAGCGGGCCGGCTTCGCCCATCACCGGATGACCCTGAATGGTCAACTGCCCGGTTGCGCTCACCTGGATATTACCGTTACGGGTATAGCCTTCGCCGCCGTCTGCCGTTTGCACCGCCAGCCAGCCGTCCTGCTGAAGGGCAACGTCCAGCGGACGCGAGGTGTAATCCATCTGGCCCGGCGTCATATCGGCACCGGGAGTGGATGCCGTCACCAGCGTACGCGTGGGCAATGAAAGCCCTTCGACCGGCACCGCACGCAGCGCATTAAGCTGTGCGCGAAAACCCGGCGTGGAGGCGTTTGCCAGGTTGCTGGCGGTAACGGCCTGCTGATTGAGCGTCTGGCTTGCCGCGCCCATCGCTGTATATATTGCGTGATCCATTGCGCGTTCCTGTTAGCCGCTTAACGCAGGTTAACCAGCGTGTTGAGGATCTGATCCTGCGTTTTGATGGTCTGCGCATTCGACTGGTAGTTACGTTGCGCGACAATCATGTTCACCAGCTCTTTACTCAGGTCCACGTTAGAGGCTTCCAGCGCGCCGTTGGTCAGCGTACCGAAGTTACCGGTACCCGCCGTGCCGAGCAGCGCAACGCCGGAGGATTGGCTTGCAGACCATACGTTGTCGCCTTCAGATTTCAGGCCTTCGTTGTTAGCGAAGTTTGCCAGCACGATCTGACCCAGAACCTGCGTCTGTTCGTTGGAGTAGTTACCCACAACGGTACCGTCGTCGTTAATCTGATAGCTCACCAGATCGCCCGGCTTGTAGCCGTTCTGGGTGGTCCCGACAACGTTGTTGGCACCGGTATTCTGCTGCATGGAGTTCTGGAAGCTCAGGGAGAACGTCGCAGGCGTCGCGCCGCTCACTGAACCGGTGGTGATGTTGATGGCCGGGGTGGCGTTTGGCGTCGCGCTCAGTACGCCAGCCGCGTTGTAGTTGTACACGCCCGCCAGGTTACCATTGCTGTCAAAGTTCATTTGAGCGGCTTTGGTTGCTGGAGAACCGGCAACGCTACCGTCCTGGGTGTACAGATCCCATTTGTTGTCCGCTGTTTTGACGTAGTAGACATACATGTTGTGGGCGTTACCCTGGGTATCGAATACGGTCACGGTCCCTTTTTTGTTGTAGGTATCCGGGTTAGTCGCATCGAACGCGGCAGTCTGCGCATCATCCGTGGAGTTCAGGTTGATCTGCTGGGTTGCCGTTGTGGTCGCCTTCGCGGCCATCAGGGTGTTAGGGATGGTAATCGCCTGTGGGTTCGCACCGGTCTGCACCGTTGGTGGCGTACCTGCAACCGGATAGCCGGTCAACTGCATCCCCTGCATGTTCACCAGGGTACGGTTTTCGTCGAGCTTAAACTGGCCGTTACGGCTGTAGAACACAGAGCCGTTGGAATCCACCATACGGAAGAAACCGTTCTGGCTGATGGCAACGTCCAGACCACGACCGGTATTGGTGGTTGTACCGTCGGTAAAGTCCTGAGTGATACCCGCGACTTTAACGCCCAGGCCGACTTTAGAGCCTGCAAACATATCGGCAAACGAGGCCGAACCGGATTTAAAACCATAGGTCGCGGAGTTGGCGATGTTGTTGCCAATGACGTCCAGGTTGGTGGCCGCAGCATTCAGGCCGCTGACCGCTTGAGAAAAGGCCATGACTTACTCCTGATAAGTGTAAAGGCTTAGATAATCTGCCGAACTTCGTCGAGTGTGGTGGTACCAGAGGTACCCAAATCCAGTTTGTTGCCATCGCTACTTTTGATGACGCCCTGAACCAGTGCAAACTGCAGCGGCTGCGCAACCAGCTGGGTGGTCCCGCTGCTGGCGCTGATCGCCACCTTATAGGAACCGTTTGGCGCTTTGGTGCCGTCGGTCAGGCTGCCATCCCAGGTGAAGGTATGCACACCGGCTTTCAACTCACCGATGTCGATGGTGCGTACCACGGCACCGGTCGAGTCGGTGATCGTCGCGGTCACTTTGTCAGCCGCCTGCTGCAGCTCAACGCCAAACGGCGTGGTGGTGGTGGTTGAGGTGCCATCGGTGGTGCTGGTGCCCGCCAGAATGGTGGTCCCCGGGATCATCACCCCGTGACCAATCAGGTTGGCTGCCTGCAAAGACTGGCTGTTGTCGATTTGACCGGAGACGGAGCCGAGCGTGGTATTCAGTTTCTCAATGCCGCTCACGGTGCTGATCTGCGCAAGCTGCGTGGTCAGTTCGTTGTTCTGCATCGGGTTGGTAGGATCCTGGTTCTTCAGCTGCGCCACCAGCAGCGTTAAGAAGCTGCTTTGCAGATCGTTAGCACTGCTTCCGGTCAGGGAGCTGGAACCGGAGGTCGTACTGGCACTGCTGACCCCCGTATTCGTTGGGTCATTCATACTGACGGCAATGGACATGCGTGTCTCCTTTACTGGCCGAGCGTGAGTGTTTTGAGCATCATGCTCTTCACGGTGTTGAGCACTTCGACGTTTGCCTGATAGCTGCGCGAGGCGGACATCGAGTTCACCATCTCACCGACCACATCCACGTTAGGCATCTTCACGTAACCACTGGCATCGGCGAGCGGGTTGCCCGGTTCATACACCAGCTTGTCAGGTGCCTGGCTCTCCACCACGTCAGAGACTTTCACGCCGCCTGTTGCCGCACCCGGTGCAGCATCGACCTGAAAGACCACCTGTTTTGCTTTATAGGGCTGTCCGTCAGGACCGGTTACGCTGTCGGCGTTAGCGAGGTTACTGGCGGCAACGTTCAGACGCTTGGACTGTGCCGTTAACGCCGAACCGGCGATATCAAAAATATTCAGCAAAGCCATGGATTAGTTGCCCCCTTGCAGGACGGTCATCATGCCTTTAATTTGTCCGCCGAGTAGGGTCAGACCCGTCTGGTACTGCAGGCTGTTATCGGCAAACTGCGTACGCTCCCGGTCCATGTCGACGGTATTGCCGTCAAGCGATGGCTGGTCGGGAATGCGATAAAGTAAATCGGTCGTGGGCGCGGTCATCGCCTGAGCAGGAATATGGCGTGAGGATGTCAGTGCAAGTGCGACACCCGTTCCTTCGGCACGTCCACGCTCCATCACTTTTTTAAGTTCACTGGAAAAATCAATATCGCGCGCCTGATACCCCGGGGTATCGGCGTTGGCAATATTGGCGGCTAAAATCTCCTGCCGCTGGGCGCGTAAATTGAGCGCTTCCTGCTGAAAACGTAACGCGGCGTCGAGTTTATCGAGCATGTCTCCTCCGCTGATGGCAAAATTTCAGTTCACAGCTTAAATCTCACCCCGTCTCCCCTATCGACGGAATAAGCGCAAAATGCGTCGCTATTTATTGCGTTGATGTAAAACCACTGCGGGTAGAATCCTCTCAATTCTGGAAACGGTGGGATGTGCAATGCGGACGATAAAACGAGGCCTGGCGGCAACCTTATTGCTTTTAAGCCCTCTGGCGCAGGCTGAAAACTTACAGGCTCAGCTGACGACTTTTTTTGCACAGCAGCTGGCGGGCTTTAGTGATGAAGTCAGCGTCACCGTTCGCACGCCGACTAATCTCTATCCCTCCTGCGAACAGCCCTCATTCACCGTGACCGGCACGACAAAGCTGTGGGGTAACGTGAACGTGCTGGCGCGCTGCGCCAACGAAAAACGCTATTTACAGGTTGCGGTTCAGGCGACGGGCAATTATGTTGTTGCCGCCGCGCCCATTGCCCGCGGCAGCGTATTGCAGGCTAGCAGCGTGACGCTTAAACGCGGTCGACTGGATCAGCTTCCGCCGCGAACGATGCTGGACATAAACCAGGCACAGGACGCGGTCAGCCTGCGCGATATGGCACCAGGTCAGGCCATTCAGCTCTCCATGCTGCGTAAAGCGTGGCGGGTGAAAGCGGGTCAGCAGGTGATGGTGGTCGCCAACGGAGACGGCTTTAGTATCAACAGTGAAGGTAAGGCATTAAACAATGCCGCCGTGGCGCAAAATGCCCGGGTCAGAATGTCTTCAGGCCAGGTGGTTAGCGGAACTGTCGATTCTGATGGGAATATTCTGATTAACCTATAATCTTTTTAAAGATTTCGCGGTGCCTGCCGATAAATATTCAACTAATGATGATGTCAGGCGCAAACGCCGCGAACCCTCGATGAGGACAACACTATGAGCATTGATCGTACATCAGCCCTGAAGCCGGTTAGCACTGTACAACCTCGCGAAACGAATGACGCTCCCGCGCAGAAAACGCGTCTGGAAAAACCGTCTACGGCTAACAGCACCAGCGTGACCCTGAGCGACGCGCAGTCCAAACTGATGCAGCCGGGCAGCAGCGATATCAACATGGAACGTGTTGAAGCGCTGAAAACGGCCATTCGTAACGGCGAGCTGAAAATGGATACCAGCAAAATCGCTGACGCGCTGATCGAGGAAGCGCAGAGTTTCTTACAGAGTAAATAACCGTATGAGTCGACTGTCAGAAATACTGGATCAGATGACGGTTGTCCTGAACGACCTGAAAACGGTAATGGATGCTGAACAACAACACCTGTCTTCGGGTCAAATCAACGGCAGCGCGTTGCAACGCATTACTGAAGACAAAAGTTCGCTTCTGGCGACGCTGGATTACCTTGAGCAGCAGCGACGCGCTGAACAGGATCAGAAGCGCAGCGCCAACGATGCAATTGTCGAACGTTGGCAAACGATTACGGAAAAAACCCAGCATCTGCGCGATCTCAACCAGCATAACGGTTGGTTACTTGAGGGACAGATGGTGCGTAATCAGCAGGCTCTGGAAGTATTAAAGCCCCATAAAGAGCCGGGGCTGTACGGTGCGGATGGTCAGACGGCCACGGCACGCATTACGGGCGGGAAAAAGATTTCGATTTGACGCCTTAGCGGCAAATCAGGCTGTGGGGAGCACCATAAGGTGAACTCCCCTTTTGGCGTTTATGCCGTACGGCGGGTGAACTCTTTCACCTTGAATCCCAACACCGCGAGCGTGGCGAAGTATGCCACCACGCCGACCACCACAACGGCCATCAGGCGCATCAGGCGGAATGGCATAGTGCCGGCTGACCAGTCCGGCATCACATACAGCATGCCCAGCAATGCCGCCGACATCACCAGCACCGCGATCACCAGACGCACAAGAAAACGCGACCAGCCCGGCTGCGGCGTGAAAATATCCTGCTTACGCAGCTGCCAGTACAGCAGCCCGGCATTCAGGCAGGCCGCCAGACCAATCGACAGCGCCAGCCCGGCGTGTCTCAGCGGACCAATAAACGCCAGGTTCATCAGCTGGGTCATAATCAGCGTCACAATGGCGATTTTCACCGGCGTTTTGATGTCCTGGCGTGAATAGAACCCCGGTGCCAGCACCTTCACGACAATCAGCCCCATCAACCCTACCGAATAGGCAATAAGCGCCTGCTGGGTCATGGCGGCGTCATGGGCGGTAAATTTACCGTACTGGAACAGCGACACCGTCAGCGGTTTCGCCAGAATCCCCAGCGCCACCGCGCTCGGCAGCGCCAGCAGAAAGCAGAGACGCAGCCCCCAGTCCATCAGGCGGCAATACTCATCGTGGTTGCCGCTGGCAAAGCTTTTGGAGAGCGACGGCAGCAGGATGGTCCCCAGCGCCACGCCCAGCACGCCGGACGGAAACTCCATCAGGCGGTCAGCGTAGTACATCCAGGAGACCGAGCCAGACACCAGGAAAGAGGCAAAAATGGTGTTGATGATAAGCGAGATCTGGCTGACGGAGACGCCAAGAATGGCGGGTCCCATCTGCTTGATCACGCGCATCGCCCCGGCATCTTTAAGGTTGATACGCGGCAGAACCAGCATGCCGATTTTCTTCAGGTGCGGCAGCTGGTAAGCAAGCTGCAGCACGCCGCCCACGGTCACGGCCCAGGCCAGCGCCAGCACCGGCGGGTTGAAATGCGGTGCGGCAAACAGCGCAAAGCCGATCATGCTGACGTTAAGAAACGTCGGCGCAAACGCCGGGACGGAGAAGCGGTTCCAGGTATTGAGTATCGCCCCCACCAGCGAGGCCAGCGAGATCAGCAGAATATAGGGGAAGGTAATGCGCAGAAGCTGCGAGGTCAGGGCAAATTTATCCGCCGTATCCGCAAAGCCCGGTGCCGTCACCATAATCACCCAGGGCGCGGCCAGCATCCCGATGACGGTCACCACCGCCAGCGCCAGGGTCAGCAGCCCCGAGACGTAAGAGACAAAAACGCGGGTCGCGTCCTCGCCTTGCTTGCTTTTATATTCTGCGAGAATCGGCACGAAGGCCTGGGAAAACGCACCTTCCGCAAAAATACGGCGTAATAAGTTCGGCAATTTGAACGCGACGAAAAAGGCGTCCGTGGCCATCCCTGCACCAAATACCCTTGCCACAATGGCGTCGCGCGCAAAGCCGAGCACGCGGGAAAACATGGTCATCGAGCTGACGGCCGCCAGCGATTTTAATAAGTTCATTAACGTGAATTTCCAGAACCATACGGATTTGTAGACCGGGTAAGCGTAAGCGCCACCCGGCAAAGCCAACAAGCGGCGCTTAGTCTAACCGGATTTCAACGAATTACTATCCGCAGATGTTACAGCGAGTTATTCACTCATGGCGTCGCGCCAGAGCCTTTCTACAATGCGCTGCGCCAGAATCGCCTGTTCGCCGGAGGTTTCAGGAACCGTCTGATTTTGTACGCAGGTGATAAAGTGACGAGCACACCCGACAAAACCGCGCTGCTCCAGCGTGCTCTGCCAGCCGGGAACGGGCAGCGTCACCACGCCGTTGCCCTTCTCTTCTCGCCACTCACGCATGTCCGTAATGTCGACCAGCGCGCCGTCGGTCACCGCCTGCACGGATTCACGCTGGCTACCGGCCCGACGGTGCATGCTGGTGGTCACCTGAAGATGCTCAACGGCAAAGTGGTGTTCCGCATAGACCATCTGCCCCTGATCGTTTGTCAGCAGAGTGCCGCTTTTCAGCTGTGCATTGCCGTCCGTCAGCCATAACGCCGTATCCACAACGTGAAGATAATCATCCAGTAGGGTGAAGCGCAGATCGTTCGGCCCGACGCTGTCGGTGCGGTGCTTATCCATCCGCAGCGAGGCAAGCGTGCCCGACTGCGCCTTAAGCTGCTGATAAAGCGGCGCGAAGCGGCGGTTGAAGCCCACCATCAGCGTCAGCTTTTTGCGCGCGGCAAGCTCAATCAGCCGTTCGGCATCCTGAACATTCTCTGCCAGCGGCTTATCCACGCAGACGTGGACACCCGCGTTGAGCAGCTCGCTCACCACCTGATAGTGCGTTGCCGTTGAGGTATGCACAAATACCGCATCACACTCGCGGGCTAACGCCTGAAGCGAGCTGGCATACGGAATGCGCCAGGTTTCACAGATGCGCTCGGCCTTCTCGCGCGTGGGCGACCAGGCTCCCTGCAGCGTCCAGTCAGAAGCTGCGCCCAAAACCGGTAGCCACGCTTTTTGCGCGATACCGCCCAGACCGACCACGCCAATGCGTAATTTTTTCACTGTTAGTCTCCCAGATGTGCCAGCAACGCATCCAGACGCTGTTTTAGCCCGGCGACCTCTTCTTCCAGGGCCTCTACGCGCGCGGCAAGGCTGTCATTGCGTTCAGGGCGATCCGATTCAGCCGTCGCGCTTGCGGCGTCAACGTCACCGCTGAACAGATGCATATAGCGGCTTTCGCGTTTTCCCGGCTCGCGCGCCAGACGCACCACGTAAGGGCCATCCTCACGCGCCGCCAGCCCTTCAAGCGTCTGTTCGACCTCCTGCATATCGCTGAACTCATGCATACGGGAAGCGCGCGTTCGCAGTTCCCCCGGCGTCTGTGCCCCCCGCAGCAACAGCGTGGTGATGACAGCTACTTCCGCGCTGCTCAGCTTCAGGTCGCCAAATTCGGAGTTACAAAAGCGCTGTTCATACTTAGTGACGCGGTTACCGAAGCCGCTGACGGTGCGCAGGTAGTGGCGTTTGACCAGCGCATCCAGCACGTCCTGAACATCATGCTCGCTGAGGTTCATCACTGGCTCACGGTTGGTTTTTTGGTTGCAGGCCATCGTCACGGCGTTGACCGAAAGCGGATACTGTTCCGGCGTGGTGACCTGTTTTTCCAGCAGGCTGCCGACAACGCGCGCTTCTGCACCGCTTAACTGATATTTCATCTTTTCTCCTTAACGACCTGCAGTCCAGTCCGGGGTGGTTAATGCGGTGAGGACATGATCGCGCCATTCGCCATCGATAAGCAGATAGTCTTTGGCGTAGCCCTCTTTCTCAAAGCCTAAGCGCGCCAGCAAATCCCCGCTGCGCTGATTATGCGGCATGTAGTTCGCCATAATACGGTGGATATGTTGCGTGCGTTGCATGTAGCGGATCGCCGCCGTTAACGCCTCAAACATCAGCCCCTGCCCCTGCCATTTCTGACCGATGGAGTAGCCGAGATAACAGGCGTGGAACGATCCGCGCACCACGTTAGAAAAATTGGCGATGCCGATAATCTCTTTTTCTTCCGGATCCAGCAGCGCGAAATAAAACGCGCTGCCCTGTTTGTGAAATTCCGCGATCATACTGAGACGCGCCTGCCAGCCGGAGGGGTAACAATGGCTCTCATCCCGAACGGGTTCCCAGGGTTTTAAAAACTGGCGATTCTCGGCGTAATAATCCGCCAGACGCCAGGCATCACGCTCATGCACCAGACGAACGACGAGCCTGTCCGTTGTCAGACGCACTTTTGGCACATTGCTGCGATAGCCAAACATCGATACCACTCCTTCCCGTCACTTCTGTTCTACCGATTAGCTTTACTATACCTGCGCCTGCGCCGTCTGTGAAAACAGTGACATACCATTTTGACCTCTTTTCACATTTTTCGATGAGAACTCTCTATCAAAGCACCCTTTTGATAAAAAAATATTGTCACGCCCGGGGGTGGGAAAAAACGCGGCGACACCGCAGAATGTTAGCGTGCTCACCTTCTTATTTTCCCTGGAGGGAAAATGTCCCGCGTATCACAGGCCAGGAGCCTGGGTAAATATTTCCTGCTCGTCGATAACATGCTGGTCGTGCTCGGCTTTTTTGTCGTTTTTCCGCTTATTTCGATCCGCTTTGTCGATCAGATGGGTTGGGCGGCATTAATGGTTGGCATTGCACTGGGGTTGCGCCAGTTTGTCCAGCAGGGTCTGGGCGTCTTTGGCGGAGCCATTGCTGACCGCTTCGGCGCTAAACCGATGATCGTTACCGGCATGCTGTTACGCGCGGCAGGCTTTGCCACGATGGCAATCGCCCACGAGCCCTGGCTGCTGTGGTTCTCCTGCTTCCTCTCCGGGATTGGCGGCACCCTCTTCGATCCGCCGCGCACCGCGCTGGTAGTGAAGCTGATCCGCCCGCAGCACCGGGGACGCTTCTTCTCGATTCTGATGATGCAGGATAGCGCTGGCGCGGTGATTGGCGCACTGCTGGGCAGCTGGCTCCTGCAGTATGATTTCCGTCTGGTCTGTGCGACCGGGGCGGTGTTGTTTATTCTCTGCGCCTTGTTCAATGGCCTGTTCCTGCCCGCGTGGAAGCTGTCGACGGTGAAAGCACCGGTGCGAGAAGGTCTGGGCCGCGTTTTGCGCGACAAACGCTTTGTCACCTATGTGCTCACCCTGACGGGGTACTACATGCTGGCGGTGCAGGTCATGCTGATGCTGCCGATCATGGTTAACGACATTGCAGGCACCCCTGCCGCCGTGAAGTGGATGTATGCCATTGAGGCCTGCCTGTCACTGACGCTCCTCTACCCGATAGCCCGCTGGAGCGAGCGCCGATTTCGTCTGGAGCATCGCCTGATGGCAGGGCTTCTGCTGATGACGCTGAGCATGATGCCCATCGGGCTCGTGAATTCGCTGCAGCAGCTGTTCATGCTGATTTGCACCTTCTACATCGGCTCGATCGTTGCCGAACCCGCGCGTGAGACGCTGAGTGCCTCGCTGGCCGATGCACGCGCGCGTGGCAGCTATATGGGGTTCAGTCGACTTGGGCTCGCCCTTGGCGGCGCGCTGGGCTACGCCGGAGGCGGCTGGCTGTTCGACGCTGGTAAAGCGCTGAACCAGCCGGAACTGCCGTGGATGATGCTCGGCGTGGTAGGCTTTATGACCCTGCTGGCCCTGTGGTGGCAATTCAGCCAGAAGCGCAGCGCGAGCGGCATGCTCGAACCCGGCGCCTAGTTCTTCTTTCTGGCGGGCGTCATTTCCCGCCTCAATTCTCAGTTTTTTCTGCTGGTTTCTCCCTATTCACACTGACATACTGGCGTATCAGGACAGATGCGCCGATTTTTCGTTGAGGAACACTATGAAGAAGATTGTCATTGCCGCTGCGTTAATTGTGAGTGGCCTGCTGGTAGGCTGTAACCAGCTTACGCAGTACACCGTCAGTGAGCAGGAAATTAATCAGGCGCTGGAAAAACATAATAACTTTGCCAAAGACATCGGCGTCCCGGGCCTTGCCGATGCCCATATCGTCCTCAGCAATCTCGCCAGCCAGATTGGACGTGAAGAACCGAACAAAGTCACCCTTTCCGGTGACGCCACGCTGGATATGACCTCATTATTTGGCAACCAGAAAGCCGATATTAAGCTGAAGCTCAAGGCGCTGCCGGTCTTCAACAAAGAGAAAGGGGCCATTTTCCTGCAGGAAATGGAGATCGTCGATGCGGTCGTCACGCCGGACAAAATGAAGCCGGTACTGCAAACCCTGATGCCTTATCTGAATCAGTCGCTGCGTAATTACTTCAACCAGCAACCCGCCTATGTCTTGAGCGAAGACAAGAGCAAGGGTGAAGCGCTCGCGAAAAAATATGCAAAAGGGATAGAGGTGAAACCGGGAGAAATCATTATTCCTTTCACCGATTAACCTGAAGGGCGCGGAAGCGCCCTTTTTTTTCGCAGAAAAGTGTGCAAACGAAAACGTTTCCGCTTATGATTTGTGTCCGGCAAAAACAGCCATCCTTATGACTGATTCCTGACAAGCCGGAGCTTCCATGACTGCACAACCCCAGGTTCTTAAAATCCGCCGCCCTGACGACTGGCATATCCATCTGCGCGATGGCGATATGCTGAAAACCGTCGTGCCCTACACCAGCGAAATTTATGGCCGCGCGATTGTTATGCCTAACCTGGTTCCGCCAGTCACGACCGTCGATGCCGCAATGGCTTACCGCCAGCGAATTCTTGACGCCGTTCCGGCGGGGCATGATTTCACCCCGCTGATGACCTGCTACCTGACCGATTCGCTCGACCCGAACGAAGTAGAACGTGGGTTTAACGAAGGCGTCTTCACCGCGGCGAAACTCTATCCGGCCAATGCCACCACCAACTCCAGCCACGGTGTGACCAGCATTGATGCCATCATGCCCGTTCTGGAACGGATGCAAAAACTGGGCATGCCGCTGCTGGTACACGGGGAAGTGACGCACGCCGAGATTGATATCTTCGACCGTGAAGCCCGGTTTATCGAAACGGTAATGGAACCGCTGCGCCAGCGTCTGCCTGCCCTCAAAGTGGTGTTTGAACACATCACAACCAAAGACGCCGCGGAATATGTTCGCGATGGCAACGATCTTATCGCCGCCACCATCACGCCTCAGCACCTGATGTTTAACCGTAACCATATGCTGGTTGGCGGCGTGCGCCCTCACCTCTATTGCCTGCCGATCCTCAAACGCAATATCCACCAGCAAGCCCTGCGCGAGCTGGTTGCGAGCGGTTTCTCCCGCGCGTTCCTGGGTACCGACTCCGCCCCGCACGCGCGTCATCGTAAAGAGGCCAGCTGCGGCTGCGCGGGTTGCTTCAACGCTCCGACTGCGCTGGCGAGCTATGCCACCGTGTTTGAAGAGATGAATGCGCTGGAACATTTTGAAGCGTTCTGCTCCCTCAACGGCCCACGCTTCTATGGTCTGCCGATCAATGAGAGCTTCATCGAACTGGAGCGCAAAGCAAGCCAGGTGGACGACGCGATTCCGTTGACGGATGACACGCTGATCCCGTTCCTGGCCGGTGAAACCGTACACTGGACGGTAAAACGTTAAAAAATCAATGCCTCTTGTTGTCAAATCCATAATATACCTGTATATATAAACAGTATATTACACAGGGGGCATTTATGCGTATTGAAGTCACCATTGCCAAAACAACCGTTCTGCCTGCTGGCGCACTCGATGCGCTGGCGGGCGAGTTATCCCGTCGTATTCACAGCACCTTTCCTGAAAATGATGGCGCCGTAACGGTACGTTACGCGGCCGCAAACAACCTCTCCGTCATCGGCGGTGCAAAAGAAGACAAAGATCGTATCCGCGACATCCTGCAGGAAACGTGGGAAAGCGCCGACGACTGGTTCATAACGGATTAACCTTGCTCCCTCATTGTTTTGTTTTGCCGGGTCGCCCCGGCTTTTTTTGTTTTTTATCCTGGATAAGTTCAAATTATTTCAGCATCTTCTTAGAAAATCGTGAACAAGACGGTGTTTTATTGTTCGAAGAATCCTAAAACGCAGAAAAATGTGTTGCCAGCTGTTTATTTTTCTCTTCGGAACCCTTATTACTTGTATACTGAAGATGCTTTCAGAAAAACATGCATTGAACCTCAAAGCCGTTGTCTTCTAACACGCATTTAGGGGGTTATAATGGAAAAGAATAGTGAAGTCATCCAGACCCATCCGCTTGTCGGCTGGGATATCAGTACCGTAGATAGCTACGATGCGCTGATGCTGCGTTTGCACTACCAGACCCCAAATCAACTCAACCGTGACGAAGCGGAAGTTGGACAGACGCTGTGGCTTACAACAGACGTCGCCCGTCAGTTTATTTCTATTTTAGAAGCAGGTATCGCAAAAATAGAATCTGGCGACTATCAGGAAAATGAGTATAAACGGCATTAGTACAATGCCCATTTTTCACTCAACAGGCACCCACGTGGTGCCTTATTTATTTCTCCCTTGTATCAGCCCGCATAGTTAATTACTCTGCTAACAAAGCGTGAGTTAACGAGATGCATATGAGATACGACTTAATCATTATTGGCAGCGGTTCTGTAGGTTCTGCTGCCGGTTATTACGCAACGCAGGCCGGTCTGAAGGTTCTGATGATTGATGCCCATCTTCCTCCGCACGCGGAAGGTAGCCATCACGGTGATACCCGTCTTATTCGCCACGCCTATGGTGAAGGAGAGCGTTATGTCCCGCTGGTCTTACGTGCCCAGACGCTGTGGGATGAACTGGCAACGCTGACCGAAGAACGCATTTTTGACCGCACGGGGATTATCAACCTTGGCCCGGCCAGTTCTGCATTTCTTGCGAACGTGGAAAAGAGCGCGAAGGAATTTAATCTTGATGTTGAACGTCTGGATGCGAACGGCATTATGCAACGCTGGCCGGAGATCGCCGTTCCGGATGATTACATCGGGCTGTTTGAAGCCAACTCGGGCGTACTGCATTGTGAAGCGGCCATTAAGACCTGGATTGATTTGGCGGCAAAAGCCGGCTGTGCCCAGTTGTTCAACTGCCCCGTAAGCGGCATTACCCATCATGCTGACGGTGTCACCGTCACCACCGCTGACGGAGACTATTCTGCGTCTCGGCTGCTAATTAGCGCCGGAACCTGGGTAACAAAACTGCTCCCGGATCTGCCCATTCAGCCCGTGCGCAAAGTCTTCTCCTGGTTCCAGTCAGACGGGCGTTACAGCGCGCAGAATAAATTCCCGGCATTCACCGGCGAGTTACCGAACGGCGATCAGTTCTACGGCTTCCCGTCAGAAAAGGACGCGCTTAAGATTGGCAAACACAACGGCGGACAAATTATCTCCACGCCTGAGGAGCGCAAACCCTATGGCGCATACCCTCAGGATGGTTCAGAAGCGTTCATGTTCTTGCGTACTATCCTGCCGGGCGTTGGCGGCTTGCTCTACGGCGCAGCCTGCACCTATGACAATACGCCTGATGAAGATTTCATCATTGATACCCTGCCGGGACATGACAACACGTTGCTCATTACCGGGCTCAGCGGCCACGGTTTCAAGTTCGCCTCCGTGCTTGGCGAAATTGCCGCGCAGTTTGCGCAGGGTATTACACCGCCATTTGATCTGCAGCCCTTCTCGCTCTCACGTTTTAACGGATAATACCCGCCAGGCTCCGGTCCCCCGGAGCCTCTTTTATCTGAGGAAAAATGATGCGCAGGATCGTCGATTTACTCGTCAATAATATTCGCGAGCATTTTATGCTCTATCTGTTGTTGTGGGCGCTGCTGGCCATCATTGATGTTATTTACATTGTATTTTATTGAAAAGAAACGCTTACGTTTATTGACACTTGTTGAGGTTAATTATTTTTTAACGCATCCGCTGATTCCGCCTGAGTTATATTGCTCGAAGCTTTTGAAATACATCCACGCAACACCTTCAAATACGCTGAAATAAATTAAATTAAAAACGTTATCTACTTATTTCAGTTGCAATATCCTCTTTTCCCGTTCATTTTTATTGCTCGAATGATTTTGAGTGGTATCTCTTATGCAATTGCGTAATACCCCCCATCGCTACGGAATAATATCCATAGGTTTGCACTGGATATTCGCGCTTGCGGTGTATGCTATGTTCGGGCTTGGGCTCTGGATGGTCACGTTAAGCTATTATGACGGCTGGTATCACCAGGCACCGGAACTGCATAAAAGCATAGGTGTCCTGTTGATGATGGGTCTGGTTGTTCGCGTCGTCTGGCGACATATTTCCCCGCCGCCACCCGCGCCGAAAACCCACGGTAAATTCACGCGCGTGAGCGCTGTCGCGGCCCATATTGCGCTCTACGCCCTGCTTTTTGCCATTCTGATTAGCGGATACCTTATTTCAACAGCGGATGGCAAGCCGATCAGCGTCTTTGGTCTTTTTGACGTTCCCGCCACGCTCAGCGATGCTGGCGTCCAGGCGGATACCGCTGGCGTTGTCCATCTGTGGCTGGCCTGGAGCGTGGTTATTCTTTCTGTCCTTCACGGACTCGCGGCCCTCAAACATCATGTTATCGATAAAGACGACACGCTGAAGCGCATGCTTGGCCGTTCGTCTTCTGACTCTGGAGCATAAAATGAAAAAACACCTGCTGGGCATCGCCTTAGGTTCACTGTTATTTACCACCGGTTCTGCTGTTGCGGCTGATTATAAAATTGATAAAGAGGGCCAACATGCCTTCGTCAATTTCCGTATTCAGCATCTTGGCTATAGCTGGCTATATGGCACCTTTAACGATTTTGATGGCACCTTTACTTTTGACGAGAAAAATCCGGCAGCGGATAAAGTCAATGTCACCATTAATACCAATAGCGTGGATACTAACCACGCCGAGCGTGATAAACATTTACGCAGTGCAGAATTTCTGAACGTATCGAAATTCCCGCAGGCGACATTCGCCTCTACCGGCGTGAAAAAGGACGGCGACAAGCTGGATATTACCGGCAACCTGACGCTTAATGGTGTAACGAAACCCGTCACTCTTAACGCGAAATTGCTTGGTCAGGGTGATGATCCGTGGGGCGGGAAACGTGCAGGCTTTGAAGCTGCAGGTAAAATTCACCTGAAAGACTTTAACATCACCACGGATTTAGGCCCGGCATCTCAGGATGTTGAACTGATTATTTCCGTGGAAGGCGTTCAGCAGAAGGGATAAAAATATGCCCGGCGGTATTTTCCGTCGGGCATAAACATTACTCAGGGTCGGGAATACCCAGTTTGGTATTCAGACGTCCGCGGGATTTATTAAAAATCTTGTTCCCGTTTTCGCGACCTGCGCGACGGCGACGCTGCTCTTCTTCCGGCAACACGCTCTCTTCGCTGCACAGCTCACTACAGCAGCCGTTAAATTTCTCAGCGCAGGTTGGACACTGAATAAACAGCAGGTGGCAACCGTCGTTTTTGCAGTTGGTATGCGTATCGCAAGGCGTTCCGCACTGGTGGCAGTGGGCGATCACGTCGTCGGAAATACGCTCCCCCATGCGCTCGTCAAAGACAAAGTTTTTGCCGATAAAGCGCACCGGCAGGCCCTGCTCACGCGCACGGCGAGCATACTCAATGATGCCACCTTCGATGTGCCAGACCTTGTTGAAACCGTTGTGCTTCATCCACGCACTGGCTTTCTCACAGCGGATCCCGCCGGTGCAGTACATCACGATCTTTTTGTCTTTATGTTCCTGCATCATCTCAACCGCTTTTGGCAGTTGCTCGCGGAAGGTATCAGCCGGAATTTCCATCGCGTTCTCGAAATGGCCCACTTCATACTCATAGTGGTTGCGCATATCGATAAAGACCGCATCAGGATCGTCAAGCATGGCGTTCACTTCAGCGGCCTTCAGGTATTCCCCGACGTCACCCGCATTAAAGCTGGGATCGTCAATACCGTCAGCCACGATACGCTCACGCACTTTCATGCGCAGAACCCAGAACGATTTCCCGTCATCATCCAGCGCAATGTTCAGGCGTAAGCCATTAAGCGCCGGATCGAAGCCGTAAAGAAAATCACGGAAGGCGTTCACCTGACTTTCCGGCACGCTGATCTGTGCATTGATGCCCTCACGCGCCAGATAGACGCGCCCGAAGACATTGAGCGCAGTCAATGCCTGATAGAGTTCATCGCGGGTCGCTTGTGGATCGTTGATAGTGAAGTATTTGTAGAATGAGATGGTCGTGCGCGGTTCGGTTTCAGCCAACATACGCGCCTTCAACATCTCATTCGATACGCGGTTGTGTAACACTGGCATGGTGTACAAGTCCTGCAATCGTTAGAGAATTAAAATCGGTCGGCATCATATAGCAAACAAAGCTAATTTACATCCACACAATTTACGCTACATTTCAGCCTACCTGATTTACCAGGATTAACAAATGCTGGATTCGTGCACGTTTCGATGACAGACATTTTGGCTACGTACTAAAAAATGCGAGAATAGCCATTCAGGACGTAAGAACACAGGACAGACATGACCCAGTTACCGAAATTTACTGCCGCCCTTTTGCATCCCCGCTATTGGTTGACCTGGATTGGCATAGGCTTGTTGTGGCTTATCGTACAACTTCCTTACCCGGTTATTTTCCGCCTCGGTAAAGGGATCGGCCACGTTGCCCGGAAATTCATGAAACGCCGCGTCAGGATTGCTTACCGCAACCTCGAACTCTGTTTTCCGCAGATGAGTGAGACAGAACGTCACGATATGGTGGTTAAAAATTTCGAATCCGTTGGCATGGGGCTGATGGAAACAGGCATTGCATGGTTCTGGTCGGACAAAAGAATGGCCCGCTGGACGGAGGTTGCCGGAACAGGTATGGAGCCCGTGCACACGTTGCAGGCTAATCAGACCGGCGTACTGTTGATTGGCGTCCATTTCCTGACGCTTGAAATTGGCGCGCGTATGTTTGGCATGCAGGCGCCTGGTATTGGCGTATATCGGCCGAATGACAACCCGGTCATCGATCTCATCCAGACCAATGGCCGCATGCGCTCTAACAAAAGCATGATTGACCGTAAAGATCTGAAGGGCATGATCCGCGCCCTCAAATCCGGTGAGGTGGTTTGGTACGCCCCCGATCACGATTACGGCCCGCAATCCAGCGTGTTTGTGCCGTTTTTTGCCGTCGAAGAAGCGGCGACCACCACGGGGACCTGGATGCTCGCCCGAATGTCTAAAGCGGCTATTGTTCCCTTTGTCCCACGCCGCAAGCCGGATGGTTCAGGCTATCAGCTCATCATGCTTGAGCCAGAACGCACGCCTCCTCTGGACGACGCAGAAACCACCGCGCGCTGGATGAACGATATTGTGGAGAAATGCATCATGATGGCACCGGAGCAGTACATGTGGCTCCACCGCCGCTTTAAAACGCGCCCGCAAGGCGTTCCCTCCCGATACTGATTGTCATGCGGCCTCCGGGCCGCATGCTGTTTTAGCTTTAAAAGCTCCCCCACATTGCGGCAATCCTGACCCAGGCGCATAATTAGCACGCTTATTACTTCCCCTTCCCGGCGCACTGTATCTTAATTTGCGGAGAGTTATGTCACCCTCAGATGCTCCCATAAACTGGAAACGTAACCTCGCGGTTGCTTGGCTCGGCTGCTTTCTGACGGGCGCGGCGTTCAGCCTGGTCATGCCTTTCCTGCCTCTCTACGTTGAACAGCTTGGCGTTACGGGCCACAGCGCGCTCAATATGTGGTCAGGTCTGGTGTTTAGCATCACCTTTCTGTTTTCCGCTATCGCTTCGCCATTCTGGGGCGGCCTCGCCGACCGCAAGGGGCGAAAAATTATGCTGCTACGTTCAGCGCTGGGGATGGCTATTATTATGGCGCTGATGGGTGTGGCGCAAAACGTCTGGCAGTTCCTGGTGCTGCGCGCACTGCTTGGCCTGCTGGGCGGATTCATTCCCAATGCCAACGCCCTGATTGCCACACAAATTCCACGCCATAAAAGCGGCTGGGCTCTCGGTACGCTCTCAACGGGTGGCGTCAGCGGTGCGCTGCTTGGACCTCTGGCGGGCGGCTTACTGGCGGATAGCTACGGCCTGCGGCCCGTCTTTTTCATCACCGCCAGCGTGCTGTTCCTCTGCTTTGTCGTCACCTTGCTCTGTATCCGTGAAAAATTCACGCCGGTCACCAAAAAAGAGATGCTTCATGCCCGGGATGTTCTTACCTCGCTGAAAAACCCCAAACTGGTGTTGAGCCTGTTCGTGACGACCATGATTATTCAGGTGGCGACCGGGTCGATCGCCCCGATTTTAACGCTGTACGTGCGCGATCTGGCGGGCAACGTCAACAACATTGCCTTTATCAGCGGGCTGATCGCATCAGTACCTGGCGTGGCGGCACTGCTCAGCGCGCCAAGGCTGGGAAAACTCGGCGACCGTGTTGGGCCCGAAAAGATCCTGATTTGTGCCCTGGTGATTTCCGTTCTGTTACTCATCCCGATGGCGATGGTGCAGTCTCCCTGGCAACTCGGCCTGCTGCGCTTTTTGCTCGGCGCGGCAGACGGTGCGTTATTACCTGCCGTACAGACCCTGCTGGTCTACAACTCAACGAACCAAATCGCCGGACGTATTTTTAGCTATAACCAGTCGTTTCGTGATATCGGCAACGTCACCGGGCCGCTTGTCGGGGCGGGCATTTCCGCCAGCTTTGGCTTTCGCGCCGTTTTTATCGTCACGGCCGGTGTCGTGCTGTTTAACGCCATTTACTCCTGGTTCAGTTTATCCCGGACGATGCGTTCTGAACTGAATAAGACAAATGCCTGACGGCTTATTTTCGCATTCATACTTGCAAAATCAGAGAATCAGCTATTCTTTCCCTGAATACCTTCATGAATAACAGGGAGACACCGATGACCATGTACGCCACGCTGGAAGAAGCTATTGATGCCGCTCGTGAAGAATTCCTCGCCGATAACCCCGGTATTGAGGAAGAAGATGCTGACGTGCAACAACTCAATATCCAAAAGTATGTCCTGCAGGACGGCGATATTATGTGGCAGGCCGAATTTTTTGCCGATGACGGTGAAGAGGGAGAATGTTTGCCGATATTGAGCGGTGAAGGTGCTCAGGCCGTCTTTGACGGCGATTACGACGAAATTGAATTACGCCAGGAATGGCTTGAAGAAAATACCCTGCATGAATGGGATGAGGGCGAATTTCAACTCGAACCGCCGCTGGATACCGAAGAGGGCCAGACCGCAGCCGATGAGTGGGACGAACGTTAAGCGCTCATTACTCGTAAGGCCCGTGGCTGGCGTCGATGGGCAGCAATAGCGTGTCGAAGATCAGCGAAAACGGCAGATCGAGCACGGTCAGGTAGCGCCAGGCGGAATCTCGTACGTCCCATTTGACGCCGGGATAATACTGATTCCCGTGACCTTGTCCCGGAATAGTGCGGCTGATAATGCTGCCGCAGCCGCTGAGCAGGCATGTCATCAACACCACGACAATTATTTTCATTCATTACCTCTAAAAAAATACCGGCCTCGCAGCCGGTATTTTATCTGGCGGGGGCGCTTCGCTTACCCGCCCTACTTAGCAGCTTACTTCGCCTTCAGCGCCAGCGGATTCAGCTTCAGCTCTTTGTAGTAGCCCACCCACGAAGAGTATTTCTCCGGTGCAGACCACACGCGATAGTGAAGCCTCGCCATGGTAACCGGGTCGCTCAGCAGCACCAAACGGCGGTCGCGATTGAGTTTTTCCGGCGTCTCGTTCAGCGCCTGCTCAACGTGGCGATCGCGGGCGATCTCCAGCACCTGGCTGGCGCGGTGACGCGCGGTCGCCATTGCCATCGCCAGGGCGTTGAATGACGGGTTAAACACCGCGTGCATAAAGCCATCATCCAGCGAACGGCTGCGGTTCTGCTCCAGGTACTTGTCGGTATCCACCAGCACCTGCGGCGGGGAATACTCTTCCGGGATAAGGAACAGCTTCCAGCGTTTGGTACGCAGCCCCACCGTTGAACGGCTGGAGATCACGGACACAAACGGCGACAGGATCAGCGAGAAGACAATCGGCGCCAGCCAGAACAGGAAGCGCAGATCCAGCCACGCCATCCCCGCAGCCCACACCAGACCGAGCAGCAGCTGCGAACCGTGACGCATGAAGGCTTCGCTCCACGGGGTGGAGTCGTCATCACGCTGCGGTGAATTCCAGACCACTTCCCAGCCCAGGAACGCGCTGACCACAAACACGGTATGGAACAGCATGCGCACCGGCGCCAGCAGCACGGAGAACAGCACTTCCAGCAGCAGCGAGAGCGTCACGCGGCAGAAACCGCCATACTCTTTCGAGCCTTTGCACCAGATCAGGATGATACTGAGCAGCTTAGGCAGGAACAGCAGCACCATTGTCGATGCAAACAGCGCTATCGCCAGCTCCGGACGCCACTGCGGCCACACCGGGAACAGCTGGCGCGGTTGCAGGAAGTATTGCGGCTCCGTCAGGGCATGAACCACCTGTAAGGCAGTAGACAGCGCCAGGAACATAAACCACAGCGGTGCAGAGAGATAGGACATCACGCCGGTCAGGAATACCGCACGGTGAACCGGGTGCATCCCTTTCACCAGGAACAGGCGGAAGTTCATCAGGTTACCGTGGCACCAGCGACGGTCACGCTTGAGCTCATCCAGCAGGTTCGGCGGCAGTTCTTCGTATGAGCCTGGCAGGTCGTAGGCAATCCAGACGCCCCACCCTGCGCGGCGCATCAGCGCTGCTTCCACGAAGTCATGCGACAGAATCGACCCGGCAAAAGACCCTTCACCCGGCAGCGGCGCAAGCGCACAGTGCTCAATGAACGGCTTCACGCGGATAATCGCATTGTGGCCCCAGTAGTGGGATTCACCCAACTGCCAGAAGTGCAGACCAGCCGTAAACAGCGGGCCGTACACACGGGTCGCGAACTGCTGGCAACGTGCGTAAAGCGTGTCCATTCCGGACGCTTTCGGCGAGGACTGAATGATACCGGCGTTCGGGTTGGCTTCCATCAGGCGGACCAGACCGCTCAGACAGTCACCGCTCATCACGGAGTCGGCATCCAGGACCACCATGTAGCTGTACTGATTACCCCAGCGACGGCAGAAGTCATCGATGTTACCGCTTTTACGCTTCACACGACGGCGACGGCGACGATAGAAGATCTGGCCTTCGCCCTGCACTTCCGCAATCAACTCCATCCAGGCTTTTTGTTCTGCTACGCAGATATCCGGGTTGTAGCTGTCGCTCAGGATGTAAACGTCAAAATGCTCGGCGTTACCGGTCGCCTTAACAGACTCCCAGGTTGCGCGCAGGCCCGCAAACACGCGGTCAACGTCTTCGTTACAGATAGGCATAATCAGCGCAGTACGGTGCTCAGGATTGAGGGGTTCATCCCCGACCGTTGACGCTGAAATACTGTATTTATCACGCCCCATCAGCAGCTGCAGGAAGCCCATCAGCGCGGTCCAGAAACCCGCCGAGACCCAGCAGAAGAGAACGGCAAACAACAGCAGAATGCCGCTTTGCAGAATGTACGGCAGCAGCTGCATGAAGGAGACCCAGATATCCTGGCCTACCATGTCAGCCGGGTTGATCAGCGCCCAGCCCTGATACGGCAGAATGGTCTTCATGTACCAGGTTGCCACCACCGTCTGCGCCAGCGTCAGCAGTAACAGCGTGTAGCGACGGATCGTTCCGACGGTACGCCACTTCTGCTCTGAGGCCTGCTCTTCTTTGGTCAGACGCGACAGATAGCGCGGCGTGACGTCACGTCCGCGCAGGCGATCCCAGAAGCGACCCACCGGGTTGGTGCGCCATGGATCGGGAAACATAGAAGAACGCGTGGCTTTCGGCATCGCCTGAAGCTGGTCGCGCCCTTCGTCGTCTTTAATCAGCTGTCCTTCTGCCAGCGAGTCTGGCCAGGCCTGCTCCAGACGCGCCTTTACTGACCCCAGCGGCGTATCATCATCACGTGTAAACTGACGATGATCGCCATCCAGCGCGGTGTGTACCGCACGGATGTCGCTTTTAGGCAGTGCCGCTTTTTCAATGTCCGTCAGCGGCATGGCATCAATATATTCAGATGTATTATTCATTGGCAGGTAGCTGATAGCTCCAGGTTTCACTCAGCGGCTGATCGTTGCTGACCAGCGCGGCGCGCATTTCAGTGGTCTGTTTCGGATCTTTCACTTTCACGCGCAGGGTCAAACGCCACCCTTTCGTTACCGGGTTGTAACGCACGGCATTTTCAACGATCTCACCGTTATCACCGATGCTCGCCTGCGCAGTCACGGCGGTATCCGGGGACAGTTTTTTCATGTCCTGGCCCGCGAAGTCCACGATGAAAGCCACGGTACCGTCAGGCTGACGGATCAGGTTTGACTGCTTCACATCACCCGTTGAACGGCGAGTCTGCATCACATACGCGTTATCCGGCGCATGCAGTTTGTCTTCGTCACGGCTAAAGGTGATGGCGTATTTGAAGTTCATCTCTTTACCGGCTTCCGGAAGCTGGTCCGGGGTCCAGTAAGCGACGATGTTATCGTTGGTTTCGTCGTTAGTTGGAATTTCAACCAGCTCGACTTTCCCTTTACCCCAGTCACCTTTCGGGGTTACCCAGGCGCTTGGACGCTGATCGTAACGGTCATCCAGGTCTTCAAAGCGAGAGAACTGACGGCCACGCTGCAGCAGACCAAAGCCCTGCGGATTTTCCATCGCGAAGCTGCTCACCGCGAGGTGTTTCGGGTTATTCAGCGGACGCCAGATCCACTCGCCGTTACCAGCATGGATAGAGAGACCGTTAGAGTCATGCAGCTCCGGGCGGAAGTTGGTCGCCGGAGACGGCTGGTTCGGCCCGAACAGGAACATACTGGTCAGCGGTGCAACGCCCAGCTTGCCCACTTTATCGCGCAGGTAAACTTTGGACTGCACGTCAACGACAGTGTCGCGTCCCGGCATGATCACGAAGCGGTATGCGCCGGTTGCACGAGGGGAGTCCAGCAGCGCATAGATTGTCAGACGTTTATCCGTTGGTTTAGGACGCTCGATCCAGAACTCGCGGAAACGTGGGAATTCTTCACCTGATGGCAGCGCGGTATCAATAGCCAGACCACGCGCGGAAAGCCCGTACACCTGCCCTGCGCCAATCACGCGGAAGTAGCTGGCACCGAGCATGCTGACGATTTCGTCGTTTTTATCTTTGCTGTTAATTGGGTAGAGCACTTTGAAGCCGGCGAAGCCCAGGTCCTTAACCGTGTCTTTGTCGTGCTGCACATCGCCGAAATTGAAATAATCCGGGCTGTACTTGATTTTCCGTACCGCGGTTGCCGTCACTTCATTGATAGCAACAGGCGTGTCGAAATACATACCCTGATGATAAAATTCAAGCTTGAACGGGGTTTTAACGTTGTTCCAGTATGCTTTGTCGTGATTGAACTGGATCTGCTGATAGTCCGCGTACTTCATGTCACGGAAAACGGAGGGCAGGTTACTTTTTGGCGCTTCGTAGCTCTTGCCAGCCATAGACTTGGCCTGTTTAGCAACGTCATCGATGGTAAAGGACCAGGCCGATGAGGTATACAGGGACAACAACACTGCCGCACCCAACCAACGCATTTTCATCATTTGTGATTTATGTTTCATAATAAGTAAGCACTTCCCCCTTTGTGTGCTTAATTCGATCCGATCCATTTTAATGGAAACTCAGGCAATCCGACAACATTATCACTGCTTTGTTCAGCTCGCTGGCTCAGGGATTAAGCAAATGAAAGAACCCGCTTTTCACTTTGCGTGCTTATCCTGGAGACAGGGTGTCGGTCTTGGTGTAGGGTTGGCTTCGAATGTAACCATTATGCGTCTTAGGGATAAGGCGATTAGTCTGAGAATGTACTGAGTTATATGAGCACAACACCCGTACAACGTGAATATTTCCTCGACTCGATCCGGGCATGGCTGATGCTATTGGGGATCCCGTTTCACATTTCATTGATTTATTCCAGCCACACCTGGCACGTGAACAGCCAAATGCCCTCCTGGTGGCTGACGCTGTTTAATGACTTCATTCACGCCTTCCGTATGCAGGTGTTTTTTGTCATATCCGGCTACTTCTCTTATATGCTGTTTTTGCGCTACCCGCTTAAGCGATGGTGGAAGGTGCGCGTAGAGCGCGTCGGCATACCGATGCTCACCGCCATCCCGCTGTTGACGCTGCCGCAATTCATTATGCTGCAGTATGTGAAAGGCAAAGCGGAAAATTGGCCTAACCTGTCGCTGTATGAAAAGTACAATACGCTGGTCTGGGAGCTGGTTTCACACCTTTGGTTCCTGCTGGTTCTGGTGGTTCTTACCACTGTCAGTCTTGTCATCTTCAGCCGTCTGCGCCGCCATTTAAGCACTACGTCAGACGCTTTCTTTGCCAACATCACGCTCGGTAAACTGTCCCTGCTCTTTTTGGTGCTGGGGATTGTCTACGCGGCCATCAGACGCACGCTGTTCATTGTTTATCCACCCATCCTGAGCGACGGGCTGTTTAATTTCGTGGTGATGCAGTCGCTGTTCTACATTCCTTTCTTCCTGGTGGGAGCGCTGGCGTTTGTCTATCCGCAGTTAAAAGCGTTGTTTACCCAACCGTCGCCCTGGTGTGCCGTCGGCGCAGCCCTTGCCTTCGCAGCCTATCTTCTCAATCAGCGCTACGGCAGCGGTGACGCGTGGATGTACGAAACGGAGAGTGTCATTACCATGCTGCTGGGCTTGTGGATGGTGAACGTGGTGTTTGCACTCGGTCATCGCCTGCTGAACTTTAAATCCAGCCGCGTTACCTATTTCGTCAATGCATCACTGTTCATTTATCTGGTGCATCACCCGTTGACGCTGTTCTTCGGCGCTTACATCACTCCGCATATTGCTTCCAACACGCTGGGCTTCTTCACCGGGCTGGTCTTCGTGATCGGGATTGCCATCGTGCTGTACGAGATCCACCTGCGTATCCCGCTACTGCGGTTCCTCTTCTCCGGGAAACCGCAGGTTAAAGCCTGATCGAAAAAGCGGCGCCGATACGGTGCCGCTTTTGTATCAGCCGTCCAGTTCTTCTCCACGCTGGGTCAAAAGTCTCTGGTAGAGATGTGTCGTTTCTTCGTCGAAACAGACAAAGATGACCTTTTCCGGCATGGGCTTCAGGGAAAGGTAGTGGTACACGGTATTCACCGCAATGGTCGCGGCAGCCGCTTTGGGATAGCCATAAACACCGGTGCTGATGGCAGGAAACGCCAGGGTTTTATAGCCATTATCCGCAGCGAGGCGCAGGCAGTTACGGTAAGCATCCTCAAGGATCCGTGCCTCGTGGTGCTCGCCCCCCTGCCACACCGGTCCCACGGCGTGAATAACGGCTTTGGCGGGCAGATCCCCTGCCAGCGTAATCACGGCATGCCCCGGCGGGCATTCCCCCTGTTGTTGACGCACGGCCTTGCAAGCTTCGAGCAATTGCGGCCCGGCAGCGCGATGAATAGCGCCATCCACGCCGCCTCCCCCCAGCAACGAGGAATTCGCTGCATTGACGATCACATCAACATGTAACGTTGTGATATCGCCGTGAATAATCTCGATTTGCGGTCTCATACATTCCCCCTGCTACCCGCCTTTTTCTTAAGTGTATCGCAGAGGGGAGGGTCAGAAAAAACTATCGTTTAAAACGGCTAGCGATATTCCACCTTAACTACGGCCAGCGTTTTTTCAGGATTGAGGTACTGCATACTCACGGTTGCCAGTCCTGGATAGGCGGAACGCCCATTCAGTGCATCCTCATAGCTGACCATCCGGGTCTGGATACGGTTATTTTCCGGGCAGGACATCGCAAACTGACGATGTTGAGGGGTAATCTCACAGGGATCGGCAACAATGGCACCACGGAAATGGATAACACCGCCTTCAACAATCGTTGCTGAAAATGCGGGTGTCATATAAGCCGAGACGATCAGGCTAAAACCTGAGATGAGCAGAGCGGTAGATTTGGTCACAAGTTGTACTCCTCAAAATAAATCATCCTTGAGGGGTAAAAGCGCTCCAGTATGACAACGCGGTAGCCGGTAATTGAACAGCGAAACGTGTTCAGCTCCTGATAACATCATAGTTACACCTTTCAACTCCCGCCACATTCCCAAATCATTGATTTTATGAATGATTAAAGCGAGCGTTCTGCAGGCGACCATTGTTGTGATAAATGCAGCGATTTTCCGTCAGAGACGGTGACCGTAATGTTCACCGTATCCCCTGTGCCAATATTTAAACTCAGTCTCATCAAATCAATCGTCTGATTAGCGGGTATAGAAAAGGTATTTTGCTGGCGTGAGGTACTTTGTCCTCCCTCCCCCTGGCGAACGGACAAAATTTGAACCTGACAATCGCACGCGTGTGTCAGGGTGACCTGCGGAATAATGGTGGTCATATTTCCCTGCTGCGATGTTTTAAAGGTTATTTGGCTGGAAAGCGCGGCAAGGAGAATTAAGGTATTCATGATGAACTCCCGAAAAAAAACAGGGCAAATGCCCTGTTTTTTTGTAGCACAGATTTGAAATCAGTATTGATGTGCGGTCGCATTGTTGCCAAAGCCGACCTGATGCACGGTAACAGTTGATCCAGATGCTGTCTGGTCCACTGCCGCACCGTTGCCGCCGCCGTACTGTTTAACATCGATGACGGAGTTTTTGCTGTTCCACTGGTCAATGGTTGCGCTGTTACCAAAGCCTTTCTGCAGCAGATCGATGGTGCTGTCATCAGATCCTTGTCCAACATCAGCACCGTTACCGCCGCCATGCTGGGTAATTGTCAGTTCTGAATCTCTTGCATCCGTTTGCAAGGCAAGGGCAGAGTTGCCGCCACCAAACTGGTAAATGCTCAGGGTTGAGTCAGGACCGCTATTACCACCGCCACCGCCGTGGCCATGACCGTGGCCGCCAAATTGAGGTACCGCACCTGCGAAAGCACTGCCAGAAACGATGATTGCTGCAATTGCTGCCACTTTAAAAAGTTTCATGGTAAACCCCCATCGGATTGATTAAGTCGCCACAACGCCCTAACGTTGAATAACGCGGATGGCCATTTGTGACTGTCTCTGCACTACAACTGCTGTTTTCTGCGTACCATACTGCGTAATACTCGCTCTGTTAGCCGACCCTTTTTGGATAATCATTGCGGTATTACCAAAAGCGTCCTGCTTAATACTCGCGTCATTACCATTTCCATCTTGATCGATATAAGCAAGGTTATAAGTTCCTGATTGATCAACCTTCGCTCGGTTGCCTCCTCCCTCCTGAGAGACAACGGACATTAATTTGGAACCGTCCTGACGAATATCAGTAGAATTACCTGAACCTTGTTGACCAATAATGGCTGCCTGATTATAGGAGGACTTACTTAATTCATTAACCGCAAAGTTATATTCAGAACCGGCTAAGTCCGAACCGCCTGCGGTTACAAATCCAGGCACACCCAGTAATGTAAACATCATAAATAACGTTCTGTTTTTCATGTTGTCACCCTGGACCTGGCTATACACAAAATAACGTTTCTTCATGCATAAACGCGAATCGTTTTTTTGTTAACGTCGCGTTACGAAAAAGAGTATGTCCGCCGAAACAATTTAAATATCTCACCCGCGCGGCTTATTTTAATTAATGACTTCACCTCAAAGTATTAATTCCGGTAAAAATACGCTGAAAGACGTTAGGTTTAGCGCGAGAAAAAAATCGTCCCTCTCAGATCCTGTACAATGGCAGGTTCCTTGTCCAGCCTTACGTAGCCTGGCTTCACCACACCCACGCGAGACAATTTGAAAACCTTGTCACACAGGGTGAGTTTTCTTAAGAAGGAATCGCCTGATGAAGGAAGGCTTAGTTTTCTTATGTATCTCATACCTTTCACCGGTGGGGTAAGAATTATAAATCCACATTTTTTTCATGCAGTTATAATTATTTGTATGATTTTTAAAATGTGTGCAGTGTTATTCTCATGTACAACTTTTCTCTTAAACAAAAACTAATTTATTACCCTAAATACACAATTTAATATTGAATTTTACATTTAGTTACATGATTAACACTTGCTTTAACGTTTGTAATAGCTAGATTGAAAACAGTAGTAAGTCATTTTATTTTTATTTCCGTCCTCCTCTGGAGGAATGGTTTGATTCTACACACAGCAGTGCCACATCTGTCAGTGCTTCTGGTATTCCTTATCTATTAACAAGGGATAGCTGCCAGGTGTCATAAATAAAGTGGGGTTTCATCATGTTTAATGAAGTCCATAGTTTACATGGTCATACATTATTGTTGATCACCAAACCTTCTTTACAAGCGACAGCATTATTGCAGCATTTAAAGCAATCTCTTTCATTGAACGGGAAATTGCATAATATTCAACGTTCTTTTGATGACATTGCACCTGGCAGTATCATTCTTCTCGATATGATGGAAGCGGATAAAAAGCTGATCCATTACTGGCAAGATAACTTAAGCAGGAAAAACAATAATATCCGCGTGTTATTATTGAATACCCCTGATGAGTATCCTTTTAGAGACATAGAAAGCTGGCCGCATATCAATGGCGTGTTCTACGTCACTGAAGAAGAGAATCGTGTCGTGGAAGGCTTGCAGGGCATATTGCGAGGCGAATGCTATTTCTCGCAAAAGCTTGCCAGCTACCTCATTACACACTCCGGAAATTATCGCTACAACAGTACAGAGTCTGCACTGCTGACGCATCGTGAGAAAGAGATTTTGAACAAGTTGCGCATTGGTGCTTCAAACATTGAAATCGCCCGTTCGTTATTTATCAGCGAAAATACGGTCAAGACGCACCTTTATAATCTTTTCAAGAAGATAGCTGTTAAAAACCGGACTCAGGCCGTTTCATGGGCAAACGATAACCTCAGGCGTTAATAGCATGAAACGCACGTTGAGTTGGATTGCTGCAGCAGGTTTCCTGCTTGCGGCCGGGAATCTCCAGGCAGTGGAAGTTGAGGTTCCCGGATTGTTAACCGACCACACCGTCACATCTATCGGGCACGATTTCTACCGCGCCTTCAGTGATAAATGGGAAAGTGACTATCCCGGTAACTTAACAATCAACGAACGGCCCAGTGCACGGTGGGGAAGCTGGATCACAATAACAGCCAATCAGGATGTTATTTACCAGACCTTCCTGTTCCCCACCAAAAGAGACTTCGATCAGAACGTCGCTTTTGCCCTGGCACAAACAGAAGAAGCTATTAATCGTCTGCAGTTAGATAAAGCCCTGCTGAGTACAGGCGATTTAGCAAAAGATGAGTTCTAGCAACGATACTTATTTCGGAGGCTGTAATGCGTCTCGCACACACAGTGATTTCGTTAATGCTCATTGCACCGCTAAGCTGGGCCGGGAATATGACCTTCCAGTTCCGCAACCCTAATTTTGGCGGCAACCCGAACAACGGGGCATTCATGCTTAACGAAGCCCAGGCTCAAAACTCTTACAAAGACCCAAGCTTTGACGACGATTTCGGTATCGAAACCCCGTCAGCGCTGGATAACTTCACCCAGGCCATCCAGTCGCAAATATTAGGTGGCTTATTAACCAATATTAATACCGGTAAACCCGGCCGCATGGTGACTAACGACTTTATCGTCGATATCGCCAACAAAGATGGGCAGCTTCAGCTGAATGTAACGGATCGCAAAACCGGAAAAACATCGACAATCCAGGTGTCGGGTTTGCAAACCAGTTCGACTGATTTTTAAACAACCCCAAAATAAGGACAATTATCATGCAGCGCTTTTTGATCTTTGTTGCAGTGTGCTTATTGAGCGGTTGTTTAACTGCTCCACCTAAAGAAGCCGCTAAGCCAACATTAATGCCTCGGGCACAAAGCTACCGCGATTTAACCCATCTGCCGACACCAACCGGTAAGATATTTGTCTCGGTATATAACATTCAGGATGAAACAGGACAGTTTAAACCGTATCCGGCAAGTAACTTCTCTACGGCCGTGCCGCAGAGTGCAACCGCCATGCTGGTCACTGCCCTGAAGGATTCACGCTGGTTTATTCCTCTGGAACGCCAGGGATTGCAAAACCTGCTGAATGAACGAAAAATCATCCGCGCCGCACAGGAAAACGGAACCGTTGGCGTGAATAATCGAATGCCACTTCAGTCGCTTACCGCAGCCAATATCATGGTGGAAGGCTCGATTATCGGTTACGAAAGTAACGTGAAATCGGGGGGAGCAGGTGCGCGTTACTTCGGTATCGGTGCTGACACCCAGTATCAACTCGACCAGATTGCCGTCAACCTGCGCGTGGTTAACGTGAGCACGGGTGAGATCTTATCCTCCGTGAACACCAGCAAAACCATTCTCTCGTATGAAGTTCAGGCCGGGGTATTCCGCTTTATCGACTATCAGCGTTTGCTGGAGGGTGAAATTGGGTATACCTCTAACGAACCGGTGATGCTGTGTCTGATGTCGGCTATCGAAACCGGGGTTATCTTCCTGATTAACGATGGTATCGATCGCGGGCTGTGGGATCTGCAGAACAAATCAGAAGCGCAAAACCCAGTACTGGTAAAATACCGCGATATGTCGGTGCCGCCGGAATCCTGATCGAAAGCGCATAAAAAAGGCGAGACCCCTGTCTCGCCTTTTTTTATTCACTCACCGCAGTGATGTTTTGCGCTTTTTCTCGCCGCGCTGCCAGCCACAGGCCGCTGTTTTTCATGGCATAGCCGAAGAGAAGTCCCAGCGCCAGCGAGGGAACGACCAGCTTCCAGTCCCCCTGCCCTGCAAAGGTCGCGCAGGCTCCCATGAACGTGCCCGGTACGAACGATAGCAGCAAATGCTTTGCCTGAACGCACATTAAAAATGCGACCACGCCCGTCATGACATAGCCCAGGATCTCCAGGTGAGGCGCCAGCGCGCTGCCCTTCATGATCACCAGCGCCCAAATCACTCCGCTCATCAGGGTACAGCCGGAGATGAATAGCCCTTTGACGCCACCCTGCGGGCAGGCGAAATAGGCGGTGCAGCCGAGGAACCCGGCCCAGCTGAGCAATCCGAGAGACACGGCCACCCATCCCCAGAGTCCGGAGAGAATGCCTGTTGTCAGTGCAATACAAAGTAATATGTTCATGGCGCGCATCTTAGCAGAAGCGCGCCATAGAAATGCGATCAGAAGCACATTATGTGCAAGTTGAAATGTATCGTTGCATAATTTTTGTGATCTAAATCACTCTTCATTTTCTTCTTCGAGCTCATCCCACATCGCAGCAATCGCATCACGCGTCAGCGGTGCCAGGGTTCTCCAGAATGGCGAGGTGGCATGGGCTTCAACTTTACCCAGGAACGTCCCAACCCACGGCAACAGGTAGGTTTCAAACAGGGTTTCGATGGCTTCATTTTCGTCGTCACCGGCGTTGTCTTCGAGCCAGGAGGCCGCAAGCAGCAGCGTACCGATGTGATCGGCTGGCGTATCGCTCAGCGGCATTCCGCGCTCGGAGAGAAACGCGCGCACTTCTGCTTCCGTCGCCCCTTCCTGCCAGGCAGAACGGTACGGCGAAACACGGCACTCGTCACCGACGAACAGCGCATTGTAATCCGTTGAAATCTGCTGCATGTCGCAGCTTTTTTGCAGACGTTCCAGCAAATCATCCTGTTCCAGCGGCCAGTTCTGCGCCAGCTTGCCTTCACGGATCAGCGTGAAAAGCGGAACCAACAGCGGGTCTTGCGGCTGGCGATAATAGAGTGTACCCAGCACGCGGCAAAGGATGGAGAACTCGTTCATTTTTATTCCATTACACAATTAAAGATCGGCAAATTCGGCAATCGACTCCATGCCGCGCGACTCGAGGAAATCGAGCATGCGGCGTGGCGTCACGTTCAGGATTTGCGCTTCCGGGAAACCAACGTCATTTAATACTTTCATACACTCACTGAAATCACCCAGCGTAAACGCGGTATGAGAATCGGACCCCAGCGCCACCATTCCCCCCGCATCACGCACGGCGGCAGCCACTTCGCGACAGTTGGCTTCACTGCCCTTACGCGAGTGAACAAAGGAGGAGTTATTAATCTCCAGCGCCACGCGGTGTTTCGCTGCCGCCTGCGCGACAGCCTGAATATCAATCGGATACTTCGGGTTACCGGGGTGGCTGATAATGTGCACATTGCCGCTGGCAATGGTAGCAATCATCGCCGCGGTGTTGGTGTCTTTATCCTGAGGCGCAAAGACCGGCTCATGGAAACCGGCAAGGATAAGGTCAAGAGAGGTCAGCATCGGGCCGGTGCAGTCGATCTCACCGTCTGTATTTTTGATGTTCGCCTCAATGCCGCGCAGTATCCCAATACCGTCCACCAGACGTGGCCAAATCCGCATATTCACAAAATGCCAGTAGTGCGGTGCATCCGCCATATCCGGGCCATGATCGGTAATCGCAAAAAGCTTGATGCCCTTGAGCTTTGCCTGGGCGATATAATCATGGAGGTTACTATACGCGTGGGTGCTGGCGACGGTGTGCATATGCAGGTCTACGGGATACATCTTTCTCTCCTCTGCGGTTTTTCCAAAGGATAGCAGTTATCAGCGGCGAATATTAGCAAAAACCCGGCGAACGCCGGGTTTCCGTTAGTAGCCGCGCTGTCTGTCGACCTGTCCGGTGACCGCGTTACCCTTTTCCATTTCGCTGATGGTATGGGATATGTATGCCACCGCTTCTGCCGGACGCGTCACGGCAGCCACGTGTGGCGTCATCGCGACGCGCGGGTGCGCCCACAGCGGGCTTTCCGCTGGCAGTGGCTCACGGCTGTAAACGTCCAGCATGGCACCTTTAAGCTTTCCGCTGTCCAGCGCGTTCAGCAGATCGCCCTCCACGACATGGACCCCGCGCGCGAGGTTCATCAAATAGCTCTGCTCGGCTAACTGGTTCAGGAGAGTGCTATTGATAATGCCCACCGTTTCGGCGGTATTCGGCAGCAGGTTGATAAGCACGCGAGTCCCTTTCAGGAACGCAGGAAGCTCATCCGTTCCGGCAAAACTCTCGACGCCCGGAAAATCCTTACGGCTGCGGCTCCAGCAGCGCAGCGGGAAGCCCCACGGGGCAAGTGCTTCTGCCACTTTTGAGCCGAGCACACCCGCGCCGAGGATCCCAACGGTAAAATCTTCATGTCGATAATCCGGCAGCGGCTCCCAGTGGGATTGCTGTTTAAAGGCCTGATAATCGTCGAAGCGGCGGAACCAGTGCAGCACCTGGCTTACGGCATACTCCTGCATCTGCTGGCCCATTCCCGTATCTTCAAGACGGAACAGCGGAATATTGTCAGCCAGCATTTCTGGATGCGCTTTCAGTTTACTGAGGATCGAATCAACCCCCGCACCCAGGGCGAAAACCGCCTTCAGCTTGCGGCCCTGCAGCATCTCAACCGGCGGGTGCCAGACCAGCGCATAGTCGGCATGTTCATTATCGCCACGCTTCCACTCGCGTACGCGTGCGCCGGGCAGCGCCGCCGAAAGTGCCTCGATCCAGTAAGCGGTATCAAATGTAGGGTGATAGAAGAGAATATCCATGGTCATTCCTGCCTTTTAGTGCGCTGTTTTGTTTTCATTTTCAAATGGATTGCCAGCATAACAAATTTATCAGTAAACCGCGTTGCTGATAAAAGAGGCGCTTTGTGCACATTTAGGAGTCAGGTTGCTTGAAGTTTGTCTAAACGCGCTAAATTACTGAAAAAGTGAGTTGACGCCAGTTCGGCTTTTCCTTACATTAGCGCCCGTCCCGGCAACAACGGGATGACAATATGGTGAGGTGTCCGAGTGGCTGAAGGAGCACGCCTGGAAAGTGTGTATACGGCAACGTATCGGGGGTTCGAATCCCCCCCTCACCGCCATATTTAAGATGAGAGCTCGTACGAAAGTACGGGCTTTTTTCTTTTGGATCGCACCTGGGGATTCGAACCTTGAGACTCCCTGCGCTCTTTATGTCGGGTGGCGCTGCGCTTACCCGACCTACGAAAAACTACTCCTCCACCATCCGCGCATACTCTTCGGTCAGAAAATCTACCAGCGTCCTGACCGACGGCAGCATGCCGCGCCGTGAAGGATAAACTGCGTGAATCACTTCCCGTCGGGGCTCCCACGCGTCCAGCACCCGTACCAGTTCTCCTGACGCAAGCTGATCCTTCACCATCAATATCGGCAACTGTACAACGCCCACGCCCGCTATCGCCGCTTCCCGCAGTGCCAGCATGTCGGTGGTAATAAAGCGCGGTGCGTAGTGGATCTCCGCTTTCGCCCCCTCTGGACCACTGAGTTCCCATTTATGCACCTGTTTACCGGCCCCTATACTTAAACCAGGCCATTCACTGAGCTCAGAAGGCATTCGGGGTTTACCCATACGTTCAATCAACTGCTGACTCGCCACCAGGCAATGCCCCCTGTCAGCCAGCACCCTTAAGACCAGATCGCTGTCATCAAACGGACGCGGACGCACGCGGATCGCCACATCAATGCCTTCGCCCACAAGATCGACCCGCCGATTGGTGGCCTCAAGCTGGAGATTAATCCCGGGGTAGCGCGCCATAAACCGTGCCAGCATCGGTCCTACGTGGACGTGCAGTAACGTGACGGGACAGGTGATCCTGACGACGCCGCGCGGCTCAGCCTGCAGCGCAGCAACGGCCTCCTCTGCCGCTTCTGCTTCTATCAGCATCGCCTTACAGTGCTGATAGAAGGTCTGCCCCACTTCCGTCACCGTAAACTGCCGCGTAGTGCGCTGTATCAACCGCACGCCAAGCCGCTCTTCCAGCTGCGCGATCCTGCGGCTCAGTTTGGACTTGGGTTGGTCAAGCGCCCTTCCCGCCGCCGCAAACCCACCATGGTCGACCACCTTCACAAACCAGACAAAGTCATTGAGATCCTGCATAAAACCCCATCGTTCTATTTTCGGAACAGTGAATGCCATTTTCACTATCTACCGGGATATTAACTCTGAATATAAGCTAATTACATCAACAGAACATCAGGAGTTAATCATGAAAAACGTAACAGGCGTTTATACCGCTCCCCGCCAGCACTGGGTTGGCGATGGTTTCCCGGTTCGTTCGATGTTTTCTTATCAAACCCACGGCGAGCCGCTGAGTCCGTTTTTGCTGCTGGACTACGCAGGTCCGTACACCTTTCCGGCAGATGGGGAGAAACGCGGCGTAGGCCAACACCCTCACCGGGGTTTTGAAACGGTCACCATCGTCTATTCCGGTGAAGTGGAGCATCGCGACTCCACGGGTAAAGGTGGTGTCATTGGCCCCGGCGACGTGCAGTGGATGACGGCAGGTGCAGGCATCCTGCACGAGGAGTTCCACTCCAGCGCGTTCTCGCAGAAAGGCGGCGAACTGAAAATGATGCAGCTTTGGGTCAACCTGCCAGCCAAAGACAAAATGGCGACGCCGGGCTACCAGAGCATCACCAAAAGCGACATCCCGGTTGTGGCGTTACCGGACAACAGCGGAACGGTGCGGGTTATCGCTGGACGCTACGACGCTATTACCGGCCCTGCGCACACCTTTTCGCCGCTGAACGTCTGGGATCTTGCCCTTAATCAGGGAAGCCATCTTACGCTCGCTCAGCCGGAGGGCTGGAGCACGGCGCTGGTGGTGCTGGAAGGTCACGTTACGGTGAATGGCACTGCTCAAGCGGGAGAAGCCCAGCTGGTGGTGCTGAGTCAGGAAGGCGACAAACTGCACCTTGAGGCAAGCAGCGATGCCAAAGTGCTGCTGATGGCCGGCGCGCCGCTCAATGAACCCATCGTCGGCTATGGCCCGTTTGTGATGAACACTAAAACCGAGATCGCGGAAGCTATTCGTGATTTCAACTCCGGCCGCTTCGGCCAGATCCGATCGTAATCGTAATAAAGGAGAAGAACATGTCCACACCTGCCAATTTTAATGGAGCACGTCCGGTCATTGATGTTAACGATGCGGTGATGTTGCTTATCGATCACCAGAGCGGTCTGTTCCAGACCGTTGGTGACATGCCAATGCCGGAGCTGCGTGCTCGTGCGGCGGCGTTAGCGAAAATCGCTACCCTGGCGAAAATCCCGGTTATCACTACGGCGTCCGTTCCACAGGGGCCGAACGGACCGCTGATCCCGGAGATCCACGCCAACGCACCGCATGCGCAGTATGTTGCCCGTAAAGGTGAAATCAACGCCTGGGACAACCCGGAGTTCGTGGCCGCGGTGAAAGCGACCGGACGTAAAACGTTGATTATCGCGGGCACTATCACCAGCGTCTGCATGGCCTTCCCGTCAATCAGCGCGGTTGCGGATGGCTATAAAGTGTTTGCGGTGATTGATGCCTCCGGCACTTACAGTAAGATGGCGCAGGAGATCACTCTGGCACGAGTCGTTCAGGCTGGCGTGGTGCCAATGGATACGGCGGCGGTGGCCTCTGAGATCCAGCGGACATGGAATCGTGAAGACGCGGCTGAGTGGGCTGAGGTATACACCCACATCTTCCCGGCTTACCAGCTGTTGATCGAAAGCTACGGTAAAGCACAGGAAGTAGTGAAAAACAGCGAAGTGCTCGATTCACAGCGTTAATAGCCCGTGCTGCGACAAGAGCTGATTAAGGCTTAACCGAACGCACACGAATACAGAAAATCTGCTTGACCGTTTTAGCGCAACTCCCTATAGTAGCGCCCCGTTGCCCCCCAAGCGGTCAGGCAGCAAAACAATATGGTGAGGTGTCCGAGTGGCTGAAGGAGCACGCCTGGAAAGTGTGTATACGGCAACGTATCGGGGGTTCGAATCCCCCCCTCACCGCCATATTTAAAGAAGAGCTCGCATGAAAATGCGGGCTTTTTTCTTTTGGATCGCACCTGGGGATTCGAACCTTGAGACTCCCTGCGCTCTTTATGCCTGGTGGCGCTGCGCTTACCAGGCCTACGGGTATTGTAGGTCGGGTAAGCGCAGCGCCACCCGACAAAAAGCCCGCACAAAAAACAAAGCCCGGTTTCCCGGGCCTTGAACACAACAGCGAACTCAATAATACGCTTGCAGCGTGCGCTGACAGAGCGCCGAGCGCACGCAGTCATCTTTGGTGAAACGTACCACCCCAATCATCTCATCTTCCTCAAAACGTGACATGGCGTCGCTTAATCCGGATTTCACGCCGGACGGCAGATCACACTGGGTAATATCGCCGTTAACGATAACCGTCACGTTCTCCCCGAGGCGCGTTAAGAACATTTTCATTTGCGCTGCGGTCACGTTCTGAGCCTCGTCAAGAATAACGACCGCATTTTCAAATGTACGTCCGCGCATATAGGCGAACGGCGCGATTTCCACCTTGCCAATCTCTGGTCGCAGGCAGTACTGCATAAAGGATGCACCCAGTCGCTTCACCAGCACGTCATAAACGGGCCTGAAGTACGGGGCAAACTTCTCCGAAATATCTCCGGGCAAGAAGCCGAGATCTTCATCAGCTTGCAGTACCGGACGGGTAACAATAATGCGCTCCACGTCCTTATGGATCAGCGCTTCTGCCGCTTTGGCTGCACTAATCCAGGTTTTCCCGCATCCGGCTTCACCGGTTGCAAAGATGAGCTGTTTACTCTCGATAGCATTCAGGTAGTGCGCCTGAGCCTCATTGCGCGCAACAATTGGAGAATTATCACGGCTGTCTCGGGCCATGCCAATTGCTTCTACGCCACTCATCTGCACAAGCGAGGTGACCGATTCTTCTTCACGCTGTTTATGGCTACGTGAATCCCGTCTCAGCACACGTTTTGCTTCGCGACGAGCTTTGATCACTGCTTTTTGTCTTCCCATGGATAGCACCTTGAGTTGTTGGTATTCATCACACGCGCCAGCTTCGGCACGATTATGCGCACGAACATCAGAGGGTTGGCTTCCTTGTAAGCCATTGCTTGCTTTACCGGATGACGATACAGAATAGCTACGCGCACCAGTCTGCACGTCGGTGGAATCAGATTCTTGAGGTGAAGGGGAGAATTTAGTGGTGAGGAAATCGCTGCCGGAGTCTGAGCCTCCGCGCCGGGTGCTGCGGTTGTTATGTTTACCTTGTCCAGTATAGGACCCAACCATTCGCGATCTCCATAGTGATTCAGCATCACTGCCGGGAACTACCGCTGTCTTATCTTAAGTACATCAGGAGTTATCATAAATGCAACATTTATTTTACCTGAATGCAACTTTTAAGACTGCACCTGCAGTGGATTCAGTCTTATATAGAAATATTACAGAAATATAACAACAAGATAGTCATATGAAAAAATAATGTCCCCGCGAACTATCGCAGGGACGATTATCAGGCTTCGATCAGCCCTTGAGCGAGGTAGGCGTTCTGGTCGCGCGGGCCAGGCAGGGCAAAGAAATAACCGCCGCCGATGGGCTTAATATACTCTTCCAGCGCTTCGCCGTTTAACCGCTTCTGTACGGTGAGGAACCCTTTCTCCAGATCGTGCTGATAGCAGACAAACAGCAGCCCCATATCAAGCTGACCAGAGTTGGTCACGCCTAACGAATAGCTGTAGCCACGACGCATCATCAGGCTCGACTGCGTCTCTTTGGTGCGCGGGTTCGCAAGGCGAATGTGGCTGTCGAGTGCGATGGTATTCCCGTCAGGATCGCTCGCGTAGTCCGGCACATCGTGCTCGTGCTGCATGCCCAGCGGCGCCCCGCTCTGCTTGTCGCGGCCAAAGATGGTCTGCTGCTCTTTCAGCGGCGTGCGGTCCCAGAACTCCACGTGGAACTGAATAATGCGCACCGCCTGGTAGCTGCCGCCCACCGCCCACGCCGGTTCACCCTGATCCGCTGTCACCCACACCACGTCTTTCATCAGCGCCGCATCGCTGCTGTTGGGGTTGGCCGTGCCGTCCTTAAAGCCCAGCAGGTTCACCGGCGTCTCTTTGCCTTTACTGCGGGCAGCGTGGTCAGAGATAAACCCTTCCCGCTTCCAGCGCACGCTCAGCAGATCCGGCGTGTGCTTGATGATATCGCGCAGGGCGTGGATCACCGTGTCCTGGGTATTGGCGCAAATCTGCAGGAGCAGATCGCCGTGGCACAGCGCCGCGTCGAGGGAATCATTTGGAAAGCGCGTCATTTTTTGCAGCGCTTTCGGCTTCTGTTTTGCCAGGCCGTAGCGGTCATCAAACAACGACTCGCCCACCGACACGGTAATGGTCAGGTTATCCGGGGCGATAAACGCCCCGAGAATACCGGAGTCCATCGGCGGCAAACGCGGATTTGGCGTTTCCGGTGCCGGACCGCCCGCGGTGAGAAACGCAATACGCGTTGTCAGCAGGCGGAACAGACGCAGCAGATCGGCTTTATCGCTGGCCAGCGAATCAAACGCCACCAGCATCATGGAGGCCTGCTGCGGCGTCAGAATGCCCGCCTGATGCTCGCCATAAAACGGCTGCGTCTCCATGCGCGCATCCGGCGACAGCGTGCCGGGGGCACTCTGCGGTTTAGCCGCATGCGCCACCGGGCAGCCGCCTGCCAGGGCAAGCGCACCGCCCAGCGCCCCTACCCCTTTTAACAAACGACGTCGGGAAGGTTCGGCCACGTCGTGCTCGTCATGCTTGTTCATTGTGCTTAGTCCAGACCCAGAACGCCGCGCAGCAGGGAGAGATCTTCCGCCAGGGTGGTAATCGGGCCTTTCAGCGCGTTACGGTCAGCGTCGGTCAGTTTGTCGTAGGTTTCGAACCCGTCTTTGGTGCGGTACTTCGCCAGGATGGTGTCGACTTTTTTGAAGTTGGCATCCACTTTGGCCAGCAGTTCGCTGTTCTCTTTTTGCAGTTGAGGACGCAGCAGATCGACAATTTTCTGCGCGCCGTCGACGTTGGCCTGGAAGTCCCACAGGTCGGTGTGGCTGTAGCGATCTTCTTCACCGCTGATTTTGCTGGCAGCCACTTCTTCAATCAGACCGGCCGCGCCGCCCACCACTTTCGACGGTGGGAAGGCCAGCTCGCTGATGCGCTTTTGCAGCTCCAGCACGTCGCCGTTCAGCTGCCCGGCGTATTTCTCCATCCCTTTGGTGGAGTTGTCGCCAAACAGGGCTTTTTCCAGTCGGTGGAAGCCGGTAAATTTTGGATCGGCGGCCTTCTGCTCGTAATCGTCCTCACGGGCATCGATGCTACCATCGAGGTCAGAGAACAGCTCGGCAATCGGCTCGATGCGCTCGTAGTGCTGACGGGTTGGCGCGTACAGGGATTTCGCTTTTTCGATATCCCCGGCTTTCACCGCATCGGTGAAGGCTTTGGTGCCCGCAACCAGGTCCGCCGTCTCTTTAGTGACGTAGGCTTTATAGGCGGTGATGGCCTCGCCCAGGCTCAGCAGCGCTTCGCCTTTCGCGGCATCCTTCGTGGCGTTGCCCTTGACGATCAGCTTGCCTTTCGGATTGGTCAGCAGGCCGCAGGTCATGTCGTATTCACCCGGCTGTAGGTTGGCGGTCATCTTCTGGCTGAAGCCAGGGGCGATGTTTTCACGCTCTTCCACCACCATTACGCCTTTGAGGATCTCCCACTCCAGCGCCTTCTGGCTGTGGTTCTGGATGATAAACTGGGTTTTGCCGCTGTTGACCGTGATGGTCATCGGCTCGCACTGTTTATCATTGACGGTCACTTTGACCTGAGGAACATCAGCGCCCCAGGCAGAGAATGAAGAAGCGAACAGCGCGGCAATGCCTGCGCATAACGCACTACGACGGAACTGAATTGCCATGACTCTTCCCTTTAAAAGTATGTTGTAACTAAATTACACATTACGGCGCAACGCGCGACGCCTGGGTGCCGGTACGCGGCGGCATAGCGAACAACACCAGCGCCGGAACCAGATAGATAAAGTACATCGCCACTTCGCTGACGCTCGGCGTTTCCTGGTAGCCGAAGATACCTTCGAGCAGGGTGCCGGCCAGTGAATGGGTGGAGAGAACGTTGCTGAGATCGAACGCCACGTCCTGGAAGTGGTTCCACAGGCCCGCTTCGTGGAAGGCGCGTATCGCCCCTGCCGCCAGCCCTGCCGCCACCAGAAGAATAAACAGGCTGGTCCACTTGAAGAAGGCGCCCAGATTGAGACGAATGCCGCCCCAGTAGATCAGAAAACCCAGCACAACCGCGGTTGCCAGCCCGAGCATCGCGCCAACCGGCGGCCAGATGCCGACATCCTGTTGAAACGCCGCCAGCAGGAAGAAGACCGATTCCAGCCCCTCACGCGCAACGGCAAAAAAGACCATCAGGATCAGCGCCCAGCCGTGGTTGTTCCCCTTCTGCAGGGCATTGTCCACCGCCTGCTCCAGCTGCACCTTCACGTTGCGGGAGACTTTACGCATCCAGAACACCATCCAGGTGAGGATCACCACCGCAATCACGGCGACGATCCCTTCGAACAGCTCTTGTTCTTTCTGCGGGAATTCGCCGGTGGTTTCATTGATGAGGATACCAAGGCCCAGGCAGAGCGCCGTGGCAAGGAAGACACCAACCCACATGACGCCAATCCAGCGTCCGCGCTGGGTTCGCTTCAGATAGCTGGCGATAAGGCTGACAATCAGGGCCGCTTCAAGGCCTTCACGTAACATAATGAGAAATGGAACAAACATGCCGACACCTTAAATGTTTATCGCGGTCAACTGATGCAAAGAAAGGTAAATTCTTGTGATAGTGATTATCATTACGGCAAGAAGAAAAACAAGCGAAATATGTGGCCTTTTGATGACGAGTTGTAACCGCATCGCAGGATAATAATTCTATCCGTTACGATTGCGTTTATAAGTTATAACGAAAATGCCCATTTACGGTTAATCAGCGCTGTGGCTAAATATCCACCTCGAAAACTAACTGAAAATAAACCATGTTTAAGATTATCCATTTCCTGCTGGCGCTGGTGATTATTCTTGCACTTGCCTGGCTGGTGAGTTTCGACCGCCGAAAAATTCGCATTCGTTTTGTTGTACAGCTGATTGTTATTGAAATCGCGCTGGCATTCTTTTTCCTGCACGCAGAAAGTGGACTTTTTATTATTAAATATGTCTCCGGTTTCTTTGAATCGCTGCTTAAATTTGCGGCCGAAGGGACGAATTTCGTCTTTGGCGGAATGGGTGAAAAAGGGCTGGCCTTCATTTTCCTCGGCGTGCTGTGTCCGATTATTTTTATTTCCGCACTGATTGGTATTCTTCAGCACTGGCGGATCCTGCCAATTTTTATTCGCGTCATCGGTACACTGCTGTCAAAACTGAACGGTATGGGCAAGCTGGAATCCTTTAACGCGGTAAGTTCGCTGATCCTCGGTCAGTCGGAAAACTTCATTGCCTACAAAGGCGTGCTGGGCGATCTCTCCTCTCGTCGTCTCTTCACCATGGCGGCCACGGCCATGTCGACGGTCTCCCTGTCGATAGTCGGTGCCTATATGACCATGCTCGACGCCAAATTTGTCGTCGCGGCGCTTATTCTGAATATGTTCAGCACCTTTATTATTCTCTCCGTCATCAACCCGGCGCGCCCGGAAGCGGAGCCGGATATCAAGCTGGAAAAGCTGCATGAATCGCAGAGCTTCTTCGAAATGCTCGGCGAGTATATTCTGGCCGGTTTTAAGGTGGCGATGATTATTCTGGCGATGCTGATTGGCTTTATCGCGCTTATTAGCGCCGTTAACGCCCTCTTCTCCAGCGTATTTGGCATGAGCTTCCAGCAGATCCTGGGTTATGTGTTTTATCCCCTGGCCTGGCTGGTGGGGATCCCGCTGAGCGATGCCTTAAACGCGGGCAGTATTATGGCAACCAAGTTGGTAGCGAATGAATTTGTGGCGATGATCGAGCTGCAAAAAATCGCCCATCAGATGTCCCCTCGCGGGCTGGGTATTTTGTCCGTCTTCCTGGTGTCGTTTGCTAACTTTGCCTCAATCGGTATCGTCGCCGGGGCGATTAAGGGCCTGAACGAGCAGCAGGGCAACGTGGTATCGCGGTTTGGTCTGCGTCTGGTGTACGGCGCGACGCTGGTAAGCCTGCTGTCGGCGAGCTTTGCGGGGTTGGTGCTCTGATGCAATGCCGGGTGGCGCGCAGCGATCCCGGCCTACAAAACAACTACGATACAACAACGGCGGGTTATCCCGCCGTTTTCATTAAAACTGCACGCACACCGGCTGGTCGACCCGCATCACCGACTCCTGCGCGAAGCGTGATTTATAAATCCCGCGCAACGCTTCGATGTTCTTCTCGCTCTGCGCATCTTTACCGTGGATCAGCATCAGCGCTTTGCTGGGTTCACGCGCCACTTTCCCGTCGTTCCCCAGCCACTGCCCGCGCGCATCAAACACCGTCAAGCCATCGCGGAAACGCGGCGTCACGTCCTGATCAACAAACTGCTGCCATTCGTTGCCGGTAATCTGCGCCCCGGCAGGACGATTTAGGCCGAAATAGAGCGTGGTTTGCTGCATCTGGTTATCCGCTTTGCAGGTCTCGACCGCTACGTGTTGCGATGGCGCAGTGCAGCCCGCCAGCATCAATAATGCCGCTGCCATTACCCATGTTTTGATTGTCATGCTTCGCTATCCTCATTGTTATAAGTACATGGATATCACAGGAAATTACGGATTTTGGCAAGAAAAAAGCCGGGTGCGCTTGCGCTCACCCGGCCCGCATTGTGCAGCGAGAAAAATTATTCTGCCTGAAGCTTAGAAGGCGGCGCAGTGTGGTAATGCGCGTCGGCTTCAGCAAAGCGTTTCTGCATAGAAGCAGACGGTGCTTTACCCAGCAGGCTGAACACCACGATACCGATACTGCCGAAGATGAAGCCCGGAATGATTTCGTACAGGCCCAGCCACGCGAACTGTTTCCAGACGATAACGGTCACCGCACCGATAATCATCCCCGCCAGCGCGCCGTTACGGGTCATACGTGACCACAGCACGGAGAACAGCACGACCGGACCAAACGCCGCACCGAAGCCCGCCCACGCGTAGCTCACCAGACCCAGCACGCGGTTATTCGGGTTGGCCGCCAGCGCGATGGCAATCAGCGCCACCACCAGCACCATAAAGCGCCCTACCCAGACCAGCTCTTTCTGGCTCGCGTTTTTACGCAGGAAGGCTTTGTAGAGGTCTTCGGTGATCGCACTGGAGCAGACCAGCAGCTGGCAGCTCAGGGTGGACATTACCGCCGCCAGGATCGCAGAGAGCAGGATACCGGCAATCCACGGGTTAAACAGTATCTGCGCCAGCTCGATGAACACGCGCTCGGCGTTCTGGTTGACCGCGCCCGCCTGCGCCGGGTTGTTGTTGAAGTACGCGATACCGAAGAAGCCGACCGCACACGCCCCTGCCAGACACAGGATCATCCACGTCATGCTGATGCGACGGGCATGAACGATGGTGTGGTGAGAGTCCGCCGCCATAAAGCGCGCCAGAATGTGCGGCTGACCGAAGTAGCCCAAGCCCCAGCCCATCAGGGAGACGATGGCAACGAAGTTCAGCCCTTTCAGCATGTCGACGTTTTCAATGCTCTTCTGCTTGATCACTTCCAGCGATTCGCCAAAGCCGCCAACGGTGAAAATCACAATCACCGGGGTCAGGATCAGGGCGAAGATCATCAGGCTCGCCTGCACGGTGTCGGTCCAGCTCACGGCCAGGAAACCGCCCACAAAGGTATAAAGGATGGTCGCCGCAGCACCGGCCCACAGAGCGGTTTCATAGCTCATGCCGAAGGTGCTTTCGAACAGGCGCGCGCCGGCCACGATGCCGGAGGCACAGTAGATGGTGAAGAACAGCAGGATAACCACCGCGGAGATAATGCGCAGAACGCGGCTGTTATCTTCAAAGCGTCCGGTGAAGTAATCCGGCAGCGTCAGGGCGTTATTGTTGGCCTCGGTATGCACGCGCAGACGGCCAGCCACCAGCTTCCAGTTGATCCACGCGCCGACGGTCAGACCGATGGCGATCCAGCTTTCAGAGATACCGGAGATGAAAATCGCGCCCGGCAGGCCCATCAACAGCCAGCCGCTCATGTCGGAAGCGCCCGCAGAGAGCGCGGTCACCATTGGGCCTAAACTGCGTCCGCCCAGAATGTAGTCGTCAAAGTTCTTTGTTGAACGCCATGCCAAAAACCCTATCAGGATCATGCCAAATATATAAACGAGAAATGTCACCAGCATCGGTGTGCTAATAGCCATTCAAATTCTCCAAAATGTCGAGCGACAACCATCCGGGCTGCCTTGTTATATGATCACCGGAACGAGGTGAATGTATCTTGTGTTTCTGTTGGGCGCGCTATCCTGCCGTATGCGCATCCCGCTGACAAACGATTTAACACTGCATTTACATCAATTTCATCCCTGGTTTGATACGAGTTTCCTATAGGTTGCACTCGCTCACGCTTTTACGGGTTGCACCTTTTAAAAGTGTTAACTCCCGCATAAAAACAGGCTTCCCGCCCAAAAGCCAGTGCGTTTTTCCAGCTAACCATTCGTTAACAATCCATTCATTTTCCGGGTTGCAAACCAGGTCACATTTAACACGGTTGCACAAAGTTGCAACATGGGGGATATTTCACGCTAACGACCAAACACGATGAAAGAACAACAGGAGCTTTGGCATGGGTATGACCACCATGGGGGTTAAGCTGGATGACGCCACCCGCGAACGGATTAAGACCGCAGCAACCCGCATTGACCGCACGCCGCACTGGTTAATTAAGCAGGCGATTTTTAACTATCTCGAAAGACTCGAGAGCGATGAAGGTCTGCCGGAACTGCCTGCCCTGCTGGCCGGTGCAGCGAACGAAAGCGAGGAAGCGCCAGCCGCTGGCGACGAGAACCATCAGCCGTTCCTCGAATTCGCCGAGCAGATCCTGCCGCAGTCCGTCAGCCGTGCCGCCATTACTGGCGCCTACCGCCGCGCCGAAACCGACGCCGTGCCGATGCTGCTGGAGCAAGCTCGCCTGCCGGAAGCCATTGCCGCACAGGCGCACAGCCTGGCGTATCAGTTAGCCGACAAGCTGCGCAACCAGAAAACCGCCACCGGCCGCGCCGGGATGGTTCAGGGTCTGCTGCAGGAGTTTTCCCTCTCTTCACAGGAAGGTGTGGCGCTGATGTGCCTGGCGGAAGCGCTGCTGCGTATTCCGGATAAAGCCACCCGCGACGCGCTGATCCGCGACAAGATCAGCAACGGCAACTGGCATTCCCACATTGGCCGCAGCCCGTCGCTGTTCGTCAACGCCGCGACATGGGGCCTGCTGTTTACCGGCAAACTGGTCTCCACCCATAACGAAGCCAACCTCTCCCGCTCCCTGAACCGCATTATCGGTAAGAGCGGCGAGCCGCTGATCCGCAAAGGCGTGGACATGGCGATGCGCCTGATGGGCGAGCAGTTCGTCACCGGGGAAACCATTGCCGAAGCGCTGGCGAACGCCCGCAAGCTGGAAGATAAAGGTTTCCGCTACTCCTACGACATGCTGGGCGAAGCGGCGCTGACCGCCGCCGACGCGCAGGCCTACATGGTCTCTTACCAGCAGGCGATTCACGCCATCGGTAAAGCGTCCAACGGTCGCGGTATTTACGAAGGCCCGGGCATCTCCATTAAGCTCTCCGCCCTGCACCCGCGCTACAGCCGCGCGCAGTACGACCGGGTGATGGAAGAGCTCTACCCGCGCCTGAAGTCCCTGACCCTGCTGGCGCGCCAGTATGACATCGGCATTAATATCGACGCCGAAGAGGCCGACCGTCTGGAGATCTCCCTCGATCTGCTGGAAAAACTGTGCTTCGAGCCGGAGCTGGCAGGCTGGAACGGCATCGGCTTCGTGATCCAGGCTTACCAGAAGCGCTGCCCGTTCGTCATTGATTACCTGATTGACCTGGCAAGCCGCAGCCGCCGTCGCCTGATGATCCGTCTGGTGAAAGGCGCCTACTGGGACAGCGAAATCAAACGCGCCCAGATGGAAGGTCTGGAAGGCTATCCGGTCTATACCCGCAAGGTTTACACCGACGTCTCTTACCTCGCCTGTGCGAAAAAGCTGCTCGGCGTGCCGAACCTGATCTATCCGCAGTTCGCTACCCATAACGCCCACACCCTGGCGGCAATTTACAGCCTGGCGGGACAGAACTACTATCCGGGCCAGTACGAGTTCCAGTGCCTGCACGGCATGGGTGAACCGCTGTACGAGCAGGTCACCGGTAAAGTAGCGGACGGCAAGCTGAACCGCCCGTGCCGCATCTATGCCCCGGTGGGAACCCACGAAACCCTGCTGGCATACCTGGTGCGTCGTCTGCTGGAAAACGGCGCGAACACCTCCTTCGTTAACCGCATCGCCGACACCACCCTGCCGCTGGACGAGCTGGTTGCCGATCCGGTGCAGGCCGTAGAGAAGATGGCGGCGCAGGAAGGCCAGATTGGCCTGCCGCATCCGAAGATTGCCCTGCCGCGCGAGCTGTATGGCGCAGGCCGCGTCAACTCGGCGGGTCTGGATCTCGCCAACGAACATCGTCTGGCGTCGCTCTCCTCTGCCCTGCTCAACAGCGCATTGCAGAAATGGCAGGCGAAGCCGATCCTGGAACATTCCGTTGCTGACGGCGAAATGCAGCCGGTCATTAACCCGGCAGAGCCAAAAGATATCGTCGGCTACGTGCGTGAAGCCACCGAAGCCGAGGTGGACCAGGCGCTGGACAGCGCGGTGAACAACGCGCCAATCTGGTTCGCCACGCCGCCGCAGGAGCGTGCCGCCATTCTGGAACGCGCGGTGCTGATGGAAGACCAGATGCAGTCGCTCATCGGCATTCTGGTGCGAGAAGCGGGTAAAACCTTCAGCAACGCCATCGCCGAAGTGCGCGAGGCCGTCGATTTCCTGCATTACTACGCCGGTCAGGTGCGCGATGATTTCGATAACGAAACCCACCGTCCGCTGGGTCCGGTCGTCTGTATCAGCCCGTGGAACTTCCCGCTGGCGATCTTCACCGGCCAGATTGCCGCCGCGCTGGCCGCAGGCAACAGCGTGCTGGCAAAACCGGCAGAGCAGACCCCGCTGATTGCCGCGCAGGGTATCAACATTCTTCTGGAAGCGGGCGTGCCAGCGGGCGTGGTTCAGCTACTGCCGGGCCGCGGTGAAACCGTCGGCGCTAAGCTGACCTCCGATAACCGCGTGCGCGGCGTGATGTTTACCGGTTCGACCGAAGTAGCCTCCCTGCTGCAGCGCAACATTGCTACCCGTCTGGATGCGCAGGGGCGTCCTACTCCGCTCGTCGCGGAAACCGGCGGGATGAACGCCATGATCGTTGACTCCTCGGCGCTCACCGAGCAGGTGGTGGTCGACGTGCTGGCCTCTGCGTTCGACAGCGCCGGTCAGCGCTGCTCCGCCCTGCGCGTGCTGTGCCTGCAGGACGACGTGGCGGACCACACGCTGAAGATGCTGCGCGGCGCGATGGCCGAATGCCGCATGGGCAACCCGGGCCGTCTCACCACCGACATCGGGCCGGTGATCGACGCGGAAGCCAAAGCCAATATCGAAAACCACATTCAGGCCATGCGCGCGAAAGGCCGTCCGGTGTTCCAGGCTGTGCGCGAGAACAGCGAAGATGCCCGCGAATGGCGGACCGGCACCTTTGTGCCGCCAACGCTGATTGAGCTGGCCAGCTTCGATGAGCTGAAAAAAGAGGTCTTCGGTCCGGTACTGCACGTGGTGCGCTACAACCGTAACAACCTGAACGAGCTGGTTGAGCAGATCAACGCCTCCGGCTACGGCCTGACGCTCGGCGTGCATACCCGTATCGACGAAACCATTGCGCAGGTCACCGGCAATGCCAAAGTCGGCAACCTGTACGTCAACCGCAACATGGTTGGCGCGGTCGTGGGCGTGCAGCCGTTCGGCGGTGAAGGTCTCTCCGGCACCGGTCCGAAAGCGGGTGGCCCGCTCTACCTGTACCGTCTGCTCGCTAACCGTCCGGAGAACGCGCTGGGCGTGACCCTGGCGCGTCAGGACGCACACTATCCGGTGGATACGCAGGTGAAAACCGTGCTGACCCAGCCGCTGGAGGCGCTGATCGCCTGGGCGGAAAAACGTCCTGAACTGCGTGCCGTCGCCCGGCAGTACGGCGAACTGGCGCAGGCGGGCACCCAGCGTCTGCTGCCGGGTCCAACCGGCGAGCGCAACACCTGGACGCTGATGCCGCGCGAGCGCGTACTGTGCGTGGCCGATAACGAGCAGGACGCGCTGGTGCAGCTGGCTGCCGCAATGGCAACCGGGTGTGAAGTGCTGTGGCCGGAAGATGCGCTGCATCGCGATCTCGCCAAACAGCTGCCGAAAGCGGTCTCGGCCCGCATTCGCTTTGCGAAGGCCGATGCGCTGCTGACGCAGCCGTTTGATGCGGTGATCTACCACGGTGATTCCGACCAGCTGCGCGAACTGTGCGAGCAGGTTGCGGCCCGCAGCGGTGCCATCGTTTCCGTGCAGGGCTTTGCGCGCGGGGAAACCAACCTGCTGCTGGAGCGTCTGTACGTTGAGCGCTCGCTCAGCGTCAACACCGCGGCGGCGGGGGGTAACGCCAGCCTGATGACAATCGGCTAACGCTGTGCTAATAAGGCTCCGGAGACGGAGCCTTATTTTATTGGGGAGTGTATGAAACGATTTCTTATCACAGGCGCAGCACTGCTAATGAGCGCCAGCGCGCTGGCCGACGAGTGCGACAAAGCGACCACCCAGCTTGAACTGAATACCTGTAGCGCGCAGCAGTACCAGGCTGCCGATAAAAAACTCAACCAGACCTATCAGGCCGCCATCAAACGCGCGGCGGCCACCCAGCGCGACCTGCTGAAAAAAGCGCAGCAGGCGTGGATTACCCTGCGCGACGCGGACTGCGCGTTTATCGGTTCGGGGACGGAAGGCGGAAGCGTCCAGCCAATGATTGTTAACCAGTGCCTGGCGGAAAAAACCGTGGAACGCGAAGCGTTTCTGGCTTCGCTGATGCAGTGTGAAGAGGGCGACTTAAGCTGCCCTCTCCCGCCGGGAAACTAGCGCACGCGGATCCCTTCAATAATCATCCGCTGCACGTTATCCAGCGTACTCTGGAAAAACGCCTCGTCCTGGAGCGTTTTACCGGTCACCGCTTCAACCTGGGCCGCAAAGTCAGCGTAATGCTGGGTGGAGGCCCAAATCATAAAGATCAGATGATGCGGATCGACCGGGGCCAGCTTTCCGCTGGCGACCCATCCAGCAATAATCGCCGACTTATCGTCCACCAGCTGCTTTAAATCTCCGGTGAGTTCCGCCTGCAACAGCGGCGCGCCCTGCAGCATCTCAAGACAGAATAGCCTTGATGCCTGCGGGTAATCGCGCGACACCTCCAGCTTCAGGCGAATATACTCCTTGATCGCCACCAGCGGGGCCAGCTCTGCGCGGAACGCTTTCAGCGGTGCCAGCCAGATATCGAGGATCTGCTGCATCACCGCAATATAGAGCGCCTCTTTCGATGGGTAGTAGTAGAGCAGATTGGTTTTGGATACCCCGGACTGCTCCGCCACCTGCTCCAGGCGCGTGCCGTGGATGCCAAATTGCGAAAACGTATCCAGCGCCGCGCTCAGAATAGCCTGCTTTTTCGCACTCACCGCCTGCGAACGTTTACCTGGTGTTTTCACTGCGCCTTGTGTCATTCCCGCTCTCCTTATTCTGCGTTGCCCTCAGCATAGCAAAACCCCCGTCTCGCCACGATATCCTGCACTCCGATCGCGCATGAATGCCTGTTTTCTGTGCAATGTTTTTGACCATTTAGTCCACATTTAGACGCATCAATCCACCAACTTCTGGTTAACACATTAATAACACTGTCATTTTCAAAACTGGCATTCCCTTTGCAAAACATCCTTACACCTGCGACGTAATGAAGAGAGGTTCGTGATGAAAATTGGCGTATTTGTACCCATCGGCAACAACGGCTGGCTTATCTCGACCACCGCACCGCAATACATGCCGACTTTTGAGCTTAATAAAGCCATCGTGCAGAAAGCGGAGCACTACCATTTCGACTTTGCGCTTTCGATGATCAAGCTGCGCGGCTTTGGCGGCAAAACCGAATTCTGGGATCACAACCTGGAGTCCTTTACCCTGATGGCCGGGCTGGCCGCGGTCACCTCGCGGATCCAAATCTACGCCACCGCCGCCACCCTCACCTTACCGCCAGCGATCGTAGCGCGCATGGCCTCCACCATCGACTCCATCTCCGGCGGGCGCTTTGGCGTTAACCTGGTCACTGGCTGGCAAAAACCCGAATACGAGCAGATGGGGCTCTGGCCGGGTGACGACTACTTCTCGCGTCGCTATGACTACCTGACTGAATACGTGCAGGTGCTGCGCGATCTGTGGGGTACGGGCAAAAGCGATTTCAAGGGTGACTTCTTTACCATGAACGACTGTCGCGTCAGTCCGCAGCCGTCGGTGCCGATGAAGGTGATTTGCGCCGGGCAGAGCGACGCGGGGATGGAATTCTCCGCCAAATACGCCGACTTCAACTTCTGCTTCGGTAAAGGCGTGAACACGCCTGCCGCCTTCGCCCCGACTGCCGCGCGAATGAAAGAGGCCGCCGACAAGACCGGACGCGACGTGGGCTCCTACGTGCTGTTTATGGTGATCGCCGACGAAACCGACGACGCCGCGCGCGCGAAATGGGAGCGCTATAAGGACGGTGCCGACGAGGAAGCCCTGAGCTGGCTCACCGAGCAGAGCCAGAAGGATACCCGCTCCGGGGCGGATACCAACGTGCGCCAGATGGCCGACCCCACCTCTGCGGTGAATATCAACATGGGCACCCTGGTCGGCTCTTATGCCAGCGTGGCCAGAATGCTCGACGAAGTGGCGGCCGTCCCCGGCGCGGAAGGCGTCCTGCTGACCTTCGATGATTTCCTGACCGGCGTGGAGACCTTCGGCGAGCGCATCCAGCCGCTGATGCAGTGCCGCGCCCACATCCCTGCCGTCACGAAGGAGGTGGCGTAATGACGACCCTCAACGCACGCCCGGAAGCCATCACCTTTGCGCCAGAGCAGAGCGCGCTGATCGTAGTGGATATGCAAAACGCCTACGCCAGCCAGGGCGGCTATCTGGACCTGGCGGGGTTCGACGTCTCCACCACGCAGCCGGTGATCGCGAACATCAAAACCGCCGTCGCCGCCGCGCGCGCTGCGGGGATGCTCATCATCTGGTTCCAGAACGGCTGGGATGACCAGTACGTCGAGGCAGGCGGTCCCGGCTCACCCAACTTCCACAAGTCGAACGCCCTGAAAACCATGCGTAAACGGCCCGAACTGCAGGGCAAGCTGCTGGCGAAAGGCGGCTGGGACTATCAGCTGGTGGATGAGCTGGTACCGCAGGCGGGCGATATCGTTCTGCCGAAACCGCGCTACAGCGGCTTTTTCAACACCCCGCTCGACAGCCTGCTGCGCAGCCGGGGCATTCGCCATCTGGTGTTCACCGGCATCGCCACCAACGTCTGCGTGGAGTCGACCCTGCGCGACGGCTTTTTCCTCGAGTATTTTGGCGTGGTGCTGGAAGACGCGACCCACCAGGCCGGGCCGGAATTCGCCCAGAAAGCCGCCCTGTTCAATATCGAAACCTTTTTTGGCTGGGTCAGTAACGTCAATGATTTCTGCGACGCCCTGACTCCCCCGCTCGCCCGTATCGCCTGAGGAGACACCTGATGCCAAAATCCGTGATTATTCCGCCGGGCACCAGCACGCCCATCGCCCCGTTTGTCCCCGGCACCCTCGCCGACGGCGTGGTGTATGTCTCCGGCACGCTGCCGTTTGATAAAGACAACAACGTGGTGTTTATCAACGACCCAAAGGCGCAAACCCGCCACGTGCTGGAGACGATCAAAACCGTGATCGAAACGGCGGGTGGCACGATGGAGGATGTGACCTTCAACAGCATCTTTATCACCGACTGGAAAAACTACGCCGCGATTAACGAGATCTACGCCGAGTTCTTCCCCGGCGATAAACCGGCGCGGTTCTGCATTCAGTGCGGGCTGGTGAAGCCCGAGGCGCTGGTTGAAATCGCCACCGTTGCGCACATCGCGAAGTGAGGCTGCCATGAAGCTTTCTCTCTCGCCGCCCCCGTTCGAGGGCGCGCCCGTGGTCGTGCTGATTGCCGGACTTGGAGGCAGCGGTAGCTACTGGCTGCCCCAGTTCGCCGCGCTGGAAAAGGAGTATCAGGTGGTGTGCTATGACCAGCGAGGGACGGGTAATAACCCGGATACCCTTCCTGAAGGCTATAGCCTGGCGCAGATGGCCGATGAACTGGCTCAGGCGCTTACGGATGCCGGGATCTTACGCTACACCGTCGTGGGCCACGCGCTGGGCGCGCTGGTCGGCCTGCAGCTGGCGATCGACAAACCCGACGCGGTTTCTGCGCTGGTGTGTATTAACGGTTGGCTCACCCTCAATGCCCATACCCGCCGCTGTTTTGACGTTCGCGAGCGTCTGCTGCATTCCGGCGGCGCGCAGGCCTGGGTCGAGGCGCAGCCGCTGTTTCTCTACCCGGCAGACTGGATGGCCGCCCGCGCGCCTCGCCTGGAGGCAGAAGAAGCGCTGGCGCTGGCCCATTTCCAGGGTAAAACCAATCTGCTGCGCAGGCTCAGCGCACTAAAAAAAGCCGACTTCCGACGCCATACCGCGCGCATTCGCTGCCCGGTACACATTATCTGTTCCGCCGACGACATGCTGGTGCCCGCTGTTTGCTCGTCCGAGCTGCAGGCGGCGATCCCACACAGCCACAGCGTGGTGATGCGCCAGGGCGGGCATGCCTGCAACGTCACCGAGCCGGACACCTTTAACACCCTGCTGCTGAACGGGCTTGCCAGCCTGCTGCACAGTCCTGAACCCGTTTTATAAGGAGCTTTAATGAGCGAAGCCATTACGCCCGCCGCGCTGGAAACGCTGTTCACCGGCGCCCGCACCCATAACGGCTGGCTGGATATGCCTGTCAGCGACGAAACGCTGCACGAAATCTACGACCTGATGAAATGGGGGCCAACGTCCGCGAACTGCTCCCCGGCGCGAATTGTGTTTGTGCGAAGCGCAGAGGGAAAAGAGAAGCTGCGCCCGGCGCTCTCCAGCGGCAACCTCGAGAAAACGCTCACCGCCCCGGTCACAGCCATTGTCGCCTGGGACGGTGAATTCTACGAGCGCCTGCCCGAGCTGTTCCCGCACGGCGATGCAAAGAGTTGGTTTACCTCCAGCCCCGCGCATGCGGAAGAGACCGCCTTTCGCAACAGCTCATTGCAGGCTGCTTACCTGATTTTCGCCTGTCGCGCCCTGGGGCTGGACACTGGCCCGATGTCGGGATTTGACCGGCAAAAGGTCGACGAGACCTTCTTCACCGGCACCACGCTTAAAAGCAATCTGCTGATCAACATTGGCTATGGCGATACCAGCAAACTTTACGGGCGCCTGCCGCGTCTGACCTTCGACGATGCCTGCGGGCTGGCGTAAAGGAGCGATCGTCATGACACCGGATAAACAAACCTTTCGCGACGCCATGGCCTGCGTCGGCGCGGCGGTCAATATCATCACCACCGACGGCCCGGCGGGGATGGCAGGCTTCACCGCCAGCGCGGTGTGCAGCGTCACGGATTCACCGCCCACCCTGCTGGTGTGCCTGAACCGCGGGGCGTCCGTCTGGCCAACGTTTAGCGAAAACCGCACCCTTTGCGTGAATACCCTGAGCGCCGGACAGGAGCCGCTGTCCAATCTGTTTGGCGGGAAAACGCCGATGGAGGAACGCTTTGCCGCCGCCCGCTGGCAGACGGGCGACACGGGCTGCCCGCGGCTGGAGGATGCGCTGGCCTCGTTTGACTGCCGCATCAGCCAGGTGGTCAGCGTCGGTACCCACGACATTCTGTTTTGCGACATTGTTTCGATTATTCGCCACCCCGCGCCGCAAGGGCTGGTGTGGTTTGACCGCGGCTACCACGCGCTTATGCGACCCGCCTGTTAACCCGCCTTAAGGAGACAGACCATGTTCGGATTTCCCCACTGGCAGTTGAAATCGACCTCCACAGAAGCAGGCGTGGTCGCGCCGGATGAACGCCTCCCGCTCGGGCAGACGATGGTGATGGGCGTACAGCACGCGGTTGCCATGTTTGGCGCGACGGTGCTGATGCCGATGCTGATGGGACTCGATCCCAACCTCTCTATTTTGATGTCGGGTATCGGTACCCTGCTGTTCTTCTTTGTTACCGGCGGGCGCGTGCCCAGCTATCTTGGCTCCAGCGCCGCCTTTGTCGGGGTGGTTATCGCCACCACCGGGTTTAACGGCCAGGGGATCAACCCCAACCTGAGCATGGCCCTCGGCGGCATCATCGCCTGCGGCCTGGTGTACACCCTGATTGGTCTGGTGGTGATGAAAATCGGCACGCGCTGGATAGAGCGAATGATGCCCCCCGTCGTGACGGGTGCCGTGGTGATGGCGATTGGCCTGAACCTCGCTCCGATTGCGGTCAGAAGCGTCTCCGCCTCGCCGTTTGAAAGCTGGATGGCGGTGATCACGGTGCTGTGCATCGGCGTGGTGGCGGTGTTTACGCGGGGCATGATCCAGCGTCTGCTTATCCTGGTTGGGCTGATTGTCGCCTGTCTGGTCTACGCCCTGCTGGCGAACGTTTTTGGCCTGGGCAAACCGGTTGATTTTACGCTGCTGCACCAGGCTGCCTGGTTCGGCCTGCCGCAGGTGACCTCGCCCACCTTTAACACCCAGGCGATGATGCTTATCGCGCCCGTCGCCGTTATCCTGGTGGCGGAGAACCTGGGCCACCTGAAGGCCGTGGCGGGCATGACTGGACGCAGCATGGACCCGTACATGGGCCGCGCGTTCGTCGGTGACGGGCTGGCGACCATGCTCTCCGGTTCCGTGGGCGGCAGCGGCGTCACCACCTATGCCGAAAACATCGGTGTGATGGCGGTCACCAAAGTCTACTCCACGCTGGTCTTCGTCGCAGCGGCGGTGATGGCGATACTGCTCGGCTTCTCACCGAAGTTCGGCGCGCTGATCCATACCATTCCGTCACCGGTCATCGGCGGCGCATCGATTGTGGTGTTTGGGCTGATCGCCGTGGCCGGGGCGCGCATCTGGGTGCAGCACCGCGTCGATCTCAGCCAGAACAGCAACCTGATTATGGTGGCGGTCACGCTGGTGCTGGGCGCAGGCGACTTCGCCCTGACGCTGGGCGGATTCACGATTGGCGGGATTGGCACGGCGACCTTTGGGGCAATTCTGCTTAATGCCCTGCTGAGCCGCCGCAAAGGGGATGAAGCGCAAGCGGAAGCCATCACCCCCTGAACCTGAAATAGCCGGGTGACGCTACTGTATGACCGGATACATAGGTGACAGATCAGACCGGGAACATAGGTAACACTTTTCAGTCTATCCGGAGCACACTCTCGGTTTTTCGGTCGTAGTACGCAAGCGTTATTCCGTTAAAGATGATGGCCTCAAGGCCATCATCCTGTTCTTCCAGCATGATGTACTCATCAGTCAGCGCTTCACTCAGGAACACCGTCCCCTTTTTCCCCATATAGAGTGTCCCCCTCGATTTCACCCTGTAGACCGTACCGCCTTCCGGATACGCGTATTCAGGAACACGGCCATCCCAGTGTCGGTTCGAGGGGTGCCATACCGTTCCGGGCGTTGCACCCGCCAGAGCTTCATGCGGCCTTTCGTGGTTAAATTCTTCCCGGTAGTCACTGAACCACCGCTGTTGTTCTTCCATCGTCATGAAGGTGTTGCCCTGTTTCACCGCACTTTTCAGGGAGCGGTGCATTCGCTCATGACGGCCATTTTCTTCCGGATGCCCCTTCCTGATACGCTCAGGCCTGATGCCCAGCTTGATTAGCCAGACGGCAAGACGACTTAGTCCGGCTATCCCTGTTCCCGCGAAGGGCTGACCGTTATCGGTTCTGAGCACTTCCGGCAGACCGTATTCCAGGAACGCATCCGTCAGGCACTGTCTGACGAAGGGCTCACTCTCCCGGTCGGTTCCCCGGCAGCTCAGAAGATACCGGCTGTGATTGTCGGTCAGGGTGAAGGGATGGCAGTACTCTCTGCTCAGCAGCCTGAACTTGCCTTTAAAATCAGCGCTCCAGACCTGATTGTTCTCACTGATGGTGGTCAGGGGCTGGCGATTGCCCGGGGTCCTGCGTTTTCGCTTTTTATCCGGAACCAGGCCTTCACGCTTGAGGATATCGCCGATAGTGCTGGCAGCAGGTACGGTAAAATCGACATGATGATTGAGCAGCCACATCCGCAGTTTTTTCGGACCCCAGTCAGGGTGTTTTTGCCTCAGGGCCGTAAGCTGTCCGGCGATATCATCAGGAACCGTCCGGGAGTGGGAGTGTGGCGCGCGCGACCGGTCAGAGAGAGATGACAGGTCAGCGGGGTCAAAACGCTGAAGCCATTTATAGCCGGTTTTACGGCTGATGCCAAAAAGACGGCAAAGCGCGGAGAAGGAGTCCGTACCTGCATGGCAGGCACGGATAAAATCAAGGCGTTGCATAGGTCGGGTCTCAGTCCAGGGCATAGCGAGTCTCCTCTTCTATGCCAGTTATAACTGTTACCCATGTATCCGGTCTAAAGTGTTACCCATGTTTCCGGTTCATACCCTACGCTTACCCGGCCTACATGCCAATTGTAGGCCCGTGCAAGCGAAGCGCCGCCGGGCAAAACGGGCAGCGTGCGCGTTGTTAGCTATCTGCCCCTTGTTCAGTGCCCAACCCGGCAATCGACTTACGTCGTTTTTTTAACTTTAGCTCGCTCACCAGCACCCCGGCGACAATAAATGCCGCGCCCACCAGGGCCAGCAGCGGCAGACGCTCCCCGGCCAGCCGCCCGAAAATGCCCGCCCAGACCGGTTCTCCGGTATAAATCACCGTCGCACGGGTTGGCGATACGCTGCGCTGCGCCCAGTTCATGGTGACCTGAATAATGGCGCTGAAGATACCCAGCCCCAGTGCGACCACAACCAGCCCGGTGGACATCGGCGGTACGGACTCGCCTGCCGGCACCATTGTCGCAAACGCCACCAGCGACGCCGTGGCGAGCTGCACCACCGTCACCCGCTTAACGTCGACCTTGCCCGCCCAGGCGCTAATCAGAATAATTTCCGCCGCAATGGCAATCGCCCCAATCAGGGTGATGATTTCGCCCGGCCCCAACGCCAGCAGGTTGTTTTCCGGTCCGGCCAGTAAGATCAGGCCGATAAACGCCAGCACGATGCCAATACAGGACATCAGGCCCGGAATTCTGCCGAGACAGAGCCACTGCAATAGCGGCACCAGCGGCACATACATGGCGGTAATAAACGCGGATTTGCTGCTGGAGATAGTCTGTAAACCCCACGTCTGCAGGCTGTAGCCCATCGCTATCGCCACACCAATCGCCACGCCGGCCTTAAGCTCTTTAAGCGTCAGCCCCCGCAGCGTTTTCAGTGAAATCAGCCCTACGGCAAGCGCCGCCGTCGCAAAGCGCAGGCCAACAAAAAAGAACGGATCGCTGAGGGTCACCGCGTACTGGACGGCCAGAAACGTCCCGCCCCAGAACATGGTGATGAGAATGAGGATGGCTTCCTGCGGTTTTACGGAGAATTTGAAGCGTGAGACAGACATGCGGCACTCGCAATTAAAATCAATTCTCTAGTGTGCGTTGCCTTTGGTTACAGTTCAATGTTGCAGAAATAAAAAAACCGCCGGGAAATCCCGGCGGCAGGGGTTCAACCCGGCGTGTTACTTATTGCTGCCGTGGCTGTTTTTGCCCCCTTTTTTACCAGCCTCTGATGCGCGCTGAGGGTCATTTTTGAAGTTACCCCCGCTGGACTGGCCACCTTTACGACCTGCTTCTGATGCTCTTTCACGGTCTTCAGCGAAATTACCTGAACCACCACGATGGTTTGCCATCTCTAACCTCCAGAGTGTGAAACATTAGACATCATATTGCATTCAGTAAAAGAGGATTCTTTCACCTCGCGACTCAAGGACAGTGCCTTTATCTGTGCCGCGTGAAACTAAGCTTAGTGGAATGCGGCTATCCAGCAAGCCAGAGGTAATATTCTACAACATGATCTCAGTCTTTTGGGTGAGACGACGCGACGGTGACTCATAAACCTTTCTTATCATTTCAAAATTCGACTGAGAGAAAGTTGTTTCATTTTGCTACAAAGCCATTTTTGTAATCATATTGTTATATATCAAAGAAATGCCGTTCATTTTTGCAGTCTGGCTGTGATGGCATATCTTTAAAAGAACGCAGCGATCCGCTGTCAGAAAAAACAAACGAGGAGTGATGCAAAATGGCAAAAGTTCTGGTGCTCTATTATTCCATGTATGGACACATTGAAACCATGGCTCACGCGGTAGCAGAAGGTGCAAACAGGGTTGATGGCGTGGAGGTTGTGGTGAAACGCGTACCGGAAACCATGCAGGCGGAAGCCTTCGCGAAAGCCGGGGGGAAAACGCAAAACGCCCCGGTCGCCACCCCGCAGGAGCTGGCAGATTATGATGCCATTATCTTCGGCACCCCAACCCGCTTCGGCAATATGTCGGGTCAGATGCGCACCTTCCTCGATCAAACCGGCGGACTTTGGGCATCCGGGGCGCTCTACGGCAAACTCGCCAGCGTATTCAGCTCTACCGGCACCGGCGGCGGTCAGGAGCAGACGATTACCTCAACCTGGACTACCCTTGCTCATCATGGGATGGTGATTGTGCCGATTGGCTACGGCGCGCAGGAGCTGTTTGACGTTTCCCAGGTGCGCGGCGGTACGCCTTACGGTGCAACCACCATTGCCGGTGGGGACGGTTCACGCCAGCCAAGCAATGAAGAACTGGCTATCGCCCGCTATCAGGGTGAACACGTCGCGGGTCTGGCCAAAAAACTGAACGGCTAACACCCAACAGGAGGACAAGCATGCCAACTCAAGAATCCAAAGCTCACCACGTGGGCGAATGGGCAAGTTTACGCAATACCTCTCCGGAGATTGCCGAAGCTATCTTTGAAGTCGCGAAATACGATGAAAAGCTGGCCGAGCAGATTTGGGAGGAAGGTAACGATGAGGTGCTGGTGCGCGCCTTCGAAAAAACGGATAAAGACTCGCTCTTCTGGGGTGAGCAAACCATCGAACGTAAAAACGTCTAAGCGTTTCCCCCCGCCGCAGCGGGGGGTTCTCTTTTACTTCGCCGCGTTATTCATGACCGCATTGAATTTATCGACAGGGCAGAAGCCGTTCGCATCCACCGGACAGCCTTTCAGCTCCAGCGTCACGCGCTGCGCAGGCGACTGCAGTGACAGCACGCTGGCGTTACGCAGCTGCTCTGAGCTCTGGTAGACATACTCAATTTTCATCAGCTCGCGGTTGGCATTTTTGTCATGCCAGCGCTGGAAGACAATCTTGCCGCCAATCGGGGTACGTTCCTGCTGGTCGTGCAGCTGATACGGTTTGAAATCCAGGGCGGTGAGCAGGGAAGCAATGTTCGAATCATGCCCCACCAGCAGTGTGATCTTAGGCGCTTTCGCCTGCTCGGTGACCAGGGTTTTATCAATGTACTTCACCAGCGGCTTCGCCACGTTTTGCGCCACCTCGGTGGAGGTAAACAGCGAGTCCTGATAGCCGTTCTTCAGCTTCGACAGCACGCGCCACTGCTGGTCAGTCTTAATTTCGCCCCAGGCCACCTGGTCGGCCGGGAAGCCTTCGTAATACTGCAGCGTAAACGCATCCACCAGCGAGTTACCCACCTTCAGCGGCCCGGATACGCCAGGCTCTTTTTCATAGTCGGCGCTGAAGGTGTCTTTCGCGTCTGCCAGCGAGCAGACCTTTTTCTCTTTGCAGGACGGAGAATCCGCGTAGTTCGTCATTTGCTCCAGCAGCTTATAGCTTTCGCCAAGCTGCATTTTCTGCCGCTCGGTCTCCATCGCCCTCAGCGCTTTTTCACGGAATTCCGGCGAGTTATCGGTAATCACCGGGTTAAAGGTCGGATCCATGGTGCCCATTTTTTCCTGATGGTGCACGGGAACGTCGCAGCCCGGGAACGCGCCGGTGATAAAGAATTGCGCGGTGGCGACGGTGCGCTGCAGGCTGTTGGCATAGGCATAAACGCTATCCGCTGGAGGACATTCTCCGGTGGTTACCATTCCCTGCTGCGCCAGCCACTCGCGCATGTAATGGCCCATATAGACTTCCAGCACGCCACCCTTGGTGGTGAGCTGACCGCCCGGCACTTCCCACTCCGGCCACTGCTTCGGCGTGGACTGCTCCAGCACGCTGCCGTTATTGGCGAGCGGCGCGCGCAGGTTGTGACGGCTCATGATTAAAACTTGCTCCAGCTGATATCCGTCTGGCGTCTCCTGCGCCTGTGCGCCAAAGGTCACTGAAAGAGTACCTGCGACTGCAACTGCGAGTAGTGCTTTTCTCATCCCTTATTCCTCACGCGTTTTATTGTTGCGGCGAGTGTGACACATTCGTGACAGCTTTTTCGGGAAGCATTTCTCAAAGTGATGATTAACGTGCTTACGACGCGCGCAGATTAGTTTTATAATAAAACCACACCCTACCGGAGAATTGACCGTGAAACGTACCCGCCTTAAAGAGAGCACCTGCCCCGTCGCCCGTTCGCTGGATATCATCGGCGACTGGTGGTCGCTGCTGATCGTGCGCGATGCGCTGCGCGGGATTAAACGCTTCGGCGAGTTCCAGAAAAGCCTCGGTATCGCAAAAAACATGCTGACCACGCGGCTGAAGCTGCTGGTCGACGAAGGCATTCTTACGCTTCAGCCCGCGTCCGACGGCAGCGCCTGGCAGGAGTATGTCCTGACCGATAAAGGGCGCGCCCTGCAAACGGTGCTGGTTGCGCTGTCCCAGTGGGGGAATGAATTTTTGTTTGCTGAAAACGAATGCGGCACCGTGCTGGTCGATAGCGAACAGCGCAAACCCCTGCGCAGGCTGGCGCTTATTGCCGACGATGGGCGCGAACTGACGCCAGAAGAGATCGTGGCTAAACTCCCCTCCTGATCGTTCCCGATGGCAAAAGCACAAAATGCTCACCAAAATGGTTGCATTATAAAACCAAATGACAGAGAGTTAATCCAGTTTCATCTTGAAACCAAATAACCCACTTTGTCTTGAGGTAACACATGATGACTACGCAAATCACCACCGCCCTGATTACGGGCGCCTCTTCCGGGATCGGTGCCGTCTATGCCGATCGTCTTGCCGCGCGCGGCGCTAATTTGGTGCTGGTCGCCCGCCGCGAGGATCGCCTGAAAACCCTCACCGCCGACCTGCGCGCGCGCTATGGCGTGGCCGTCGAAATCCTGGTGGCCGATCTTACCGATGAAGCCGGGATCCGCGCCGTCGAAGAGGAGCTGCGCAGCAATACCGCCATTGATACGCTCATTAACAACGCGGGCACCGCGCAGATGGCACCGTTCCTCGCGGGCGAGGTGGCGCAGCATCAGGCCATTAACACGCTGAACACCACCGCGCTGATGCGCTTAACCTACGCCATCCTGCCCCGCCTGGCGCAAAACAATCGCGGCACGCTGATCAATATCGCGTCGGTGCTGGCCCTGCACGTACGGGCGGGCAGCGCGCTCTACAGCGCCACCAAGGCGTGGGTACTGAGCTTTACCCGTGGGTTACAGGAAGAATTTGCCGACAGCAGCGTGCGCATTCAGGCCGTGCTGCCCGCCGCCACGGCGACAGAAATCTGGAGCCATTCGGGCGTCACGGTGAACGATCTGCCGGAAGGATCGGTGATGACCACCGACGATATGGTGGATGCATCGCTGGCGGGTCTGGATCAGGGTGAACCGATCACCATCCCGCCGATGCATGACGCAGGGCTATGGGAGCGCTACGAAGCGGCGCGCCTTGAGCTGTTCAACAGCGCGCGCACCGGCATTCCGGCACCGCGCTACGTAAAACGCTAGCCTAACGCTCCAGCTGGTCGCCGTACTCGCTCATCCAGGCGGCCAGCGGAGAAAGCGCATTTTGCAGGGTTAGCCCGAGCGCGGTAATTTGATATTCCACGCGCGGCGGGATCTCCGGATAGACCGTCCGCGTCACCAGCCCGCGCTGCTCAAACAGGCGCAGCTGCTTCGTCAGCTCTTTTTGCGTGATGGGGGCTGCGGCCCGCAGCAGATCGCCAAAGCGTACGGGCGTATTGAACACAATCAGGCGGTAGAGAATGGGGATCGCCCACTTACCGGATATCAGGTTCACAAACTGCGTCATCGGGCAGGTATACGCCTCAGATTTTTTTTCACAGCACACCTCAAGCATTTCTGCCATAGCACACCTCTTGCCTCGTTAGTATCTATTTGGTACCTGGTTTCTTTTAGATACTAACGTTTCTATAGTGCTTTCTCCAGAGACATTTCAGGAGAAGAACATGAGTCGTTTAACAGATAAATATACGCTGATTACCGGCGGCACCAGCGGCATCGGTCTTGCCACCGCGCAGGCGTTTATCGCCGAAGGCGCGCGCGTCGCCGTGACCGGACGCAACCCGGACACCCTCGCCGAAGCAGAACGTATTCTTGGCGATAAGGCCTGGGTGATCCCGACCGATGCGGGAGATATCACGTCGCAAAAAGCGCTGGCGGACACTCTCGCCGCTCGCTGGCCGCGCCTCGACGCGGTGTTTCTCAACGCTGGCGACGTGACGCACGCGCCGCTGGAAGCCTGGCAGGAGGATGCCTGGGACCGCCTGATGGGCATCAACCTGAAGGGACCGTTCTTTTTAATTCAGGCGCTGCTGCCGCTGCTTAATAACCCATCGTCGGTTATCCTCTGCGGCTCCGTGAGCGCGCGCATCGGCCTGCCCACCAGCAGCGTGTATGCCGCGAGCAAGGCCGCCCTGCTGTCTCTGGCGCGTACGCTGTCGGCGGAGCTGCTGCCGCGCGGGATCCGCGTCAACGGTCTGAGCCCCGGTCCGGTGGAAACCCCGGCGTTTACGAAGACGGGCCTAAGCGATGAGGCGCTTAACGCGATGATGGCAGAGGTCATCAAGCTGGTCCCGCTCGGCAGAATGGGCTCGACCACGGAGCTGGCAAAAGCCGCGCTCTATCTGGCGTCCGACGAGTCGAGCTATACGGTAGGAACGGAGCTGCTGGTGGACGGCGGAATGGGAAGTTTGTAAATCAAAAGGCGCTGATGCCGGTGACCGCGCCGACGTACAGCGCCGCCCACGCACAGGCGGAAAGCAGGCTGACGGCGTAGACCTTGACTGCATTCAGCCTGAGCATCCCCGCCGCCAGCGGCACGACGTAACGTAACACCGCCAGAAAGCGCGACGTAAACAGCACGATGACACCGTTCTTTTGCAGCTGGTGCTGTACCCGCAAGAACTTATCGGCGTGCTTCGACGTGAAACGCGTGACCAGCCGGGTATGCCCCATCAGCTGGCCGATATGGTAGTTCAGCACCGACCCCGCCGTTGCCCCCATCACCACGGCAAGCCACGCCAGCGCAGGATGCATGCTCCCCTGGCCGACGCTGATGCCCGCCAGCAGCATCACCGAGGCGGGCGGCAGCACGGAGGAGACCAGCACCGTGGATTTACTCAGCGCCATCACGAATAACAGCGCGAAAAGATGTGCCGGATAGAGGGCAAAATGATTCAGCAGATTATCAAGCCACGCCATTTTCCTCTCCTCCATTGATTATTTAATCCTTTATTAGAAATGAATCACCTTAAATAAACCCTCAACGTTTAATTAATAAAATTCTCCTAAACCATTCTTAAACATTATTTAATTTTCTGAGCGGCAAAATGAAATAAGCGTATTATCCCTCTCGTTTTACAACGATCTCGTTATGGCGAGGCTCCTGTACAAATACACGTTATCGCTCTGGTGGGTTCGAGAGAACCGGCACAGGGTAAAACAGGCACTGTCGAATCAAGGCTTTGTCAGTATAACTTCCCTTACGGGATACGGTGTACAGTGCTGAACCCAGGACGTGGGGATCTCCTCTTCGACATGCCCTGTCTTGCTCGCCCCTGAGAGATGTTATTATTCAAAGGGAATTCACTATGTCTTACGCTATTCACAACCAAAATCTGGCATTCAATGACAGCGCGATCGCGCAATATATGAATACTGATTTTATCGTCCTTGATATTTCATTATGCGTGGCGCTGGCGCGCGAGCAATTCTTCGAAAAATTAAAAGACGACGATATTCCGTCGCATATTTTCATTGAAGATAACGGTCGCCTCGCGGGCATGATTGCCGTGCGCAAACTCTTGCAGACTACCGATACGCTGCAGTCCGTTAAGGCGCTGATGATTTCGGAATTTATTCAGGTTAAACCCGAAGATGAACGTGCGGACGTGGCAGGCGTGCTGGCCCACGCCGGGGCGGATGTGGTGCCCGTGGTCACCCACGGCAAGCTCGTCGGCTGCCTGACCGAGCGCGAGATCGCCCATCTGCTGGAAGATGACGTCACCGAAGATGCTCAGCTTCAGGGTGCAACGCTGCCGCTGGAAAAGCCGTATCTGGAAACCAGCCCGTATAGCCTGTGGAAAAAACGCTCCGTCTGGCTGCTGCTGCTGTTTGTCGCGGAAGCGTATACCAGTTCGGTGATCCAGCACTTCGAGGAGGCGCTGGAGTCCGCCATTGCGCTGGCGTTCTTTATTCCGCTGCTGATTGGCACGGGCGGCAACAGCGGGACGCAGATCACCTCCACGCTGGTGCGCGCGATGGCGCTGGGGGAAGTCCACCTTCGCGACGTCGGGCGCGTGCTGCGCAAAGAGATGACCACCTCGCTGATGATTGCCGCCACGCTCGGTATCGCCGGGTGTATCCGTGCCTGGATGATGGGTATCGGCCTGGAGATCACGCTTATCGTCAGCCTGACGCTGGTGTGTATTACGCTGTGGAGTGCGATTGTGTCGTCCGTGATCCCCATGGTGCTCAAGCGCTGCCGGATCGACCCTGCCGTGGTGTCCGCACCGTTTATCGCCACGCTGATTGACGGGACCGGGCTGATTATCTACTTCAAAATTGCCCAGTACACGCTGGGGCTAGAGTAAGCTTGCGAGCACCTCATTCACGTGATTGAGGTGCTCACTTCGCTACGCATCGCCGAGCTGATGCGCGATCTCACGCAGCTGCTGGGCAAGCGCCTGCAGGTTTTTCCCCTTCTCTCCTTTTGGCCCGGTGGACTGACGCACCACCAGACGGGCAGGTAAAATCGAGGACATGCGCTGGGCATTCTCTTCACCGCTGTCGAGAATACGACGCACCGCCTCTTTACCCTGCAGATCTAAATCCAGCGATACCGTCGTCAGCGCCGGGTAGAAGAACGAGCTTTCATAGGTGTCATCGTAGCCAATCACCGACTTCTCGCCCGGAATTGAAATCTGCTGCTGATGGAATGCGCTCAGCACGCCGAGCGCCATCTGGTCGTTAGCCACCAGCACGGCGGTAAACTGCGCCGTTTCCCGCAGCATTTGCAACGCTCCCGAATAACCGCTTTGCGCATCCCAGTTGCCGCGAATGACCGATGCTGGCTCCAGGCCGTAGCCCTTCAGGGTCTCGATCCAGCTTTTCAGCCTCAGCTGCGCCGAGACGGAAGACGTCGGCCCCGCCAGCAGGGCAATGTCGCGATGCCCCAGTTCGTAAAGATATTTGACGCTGGCGCGGGTGCCGTCCGCCGGGTTAAACGAAACGTTAAACACGGAACTGTACGGGTCCACGTCGAGGAACAGGCAGACAATGTCGTCGTTGTCGGTGGCGATTTTCTGCGCCGCTTCAGCCTCCAGCGGCACGTTGATGATCACTTTGCTCACCAGCTGGGATTTCAGCTCGTTGATGGAATCCTGGATGCTGTGGTTGACGTTCTCATCAATCATTGAGATCAGTACCTGGTAGCCTTCCACATTGGCATAGCGTTTCACTGCCGCCGCAACCTGCGAAGGCGCGTGCAGCGCCAGCGAAATGGTCACCAGCCCAACGGTCTGGCTCTGCTTGCCCACCAGCTGCTGAGCCAGTCGGTTGGGTACATACCGCAATAACTCTATGGATTTCTCCACCTTGCTGCGCGTGGCGTCGGATACATTGGCAGACTTATTCAGTACCCTGGACACGGTCTGATAGGAGACGCCCGCATGGCGTGCCACGTCCTCTAACGTTGCGCTTTTCGACTTCATGGTCCGGTTCCTTATGTTGTTATGCGCTGATTGTAACAGGGGTGCTGAAAAAAAACGCTTACCACCCTCTCGCTGCGGGCATAACACCATCAAAAAGTATGACGCTCACAATGCCATAATTTGTGTCCAATCTCATTACTCGTAACAAAATTGTCTATTTTATTTGCAGTTAATCACACATTTCAGATCGTGCAATTGCCAGCCAACGGGTTTAGGCATTTTATGACAGCGGATTTGTGAACGTATTACAAAACAATAAGAGGGTTACAATGAACACGACGATCCGCTCTGTATCTGTTGCGTTGGCTGCCGCGCTGGCATCGCCTTCGCTGTTTGCAGCGTCTTCAGTACCGATTGATTTTCATGGATATCTTCGCTCCGGCGTGGGCGTCTCACGGGATGGTGGGATGGAGGAGTGGCAAAAAAACAAAATTGGCCGTCTGGGTAACGAGGCCGACACCTACGGCGAGCTGGAGCTAGGCTCTGAGGTATACAAAAAGAACGACGTCAGTTTCTATCTCGACAGCATGGTGAGCATGGTATCAGACGGCTCCAACGACAATGAAACCACCTTAGATGACGATGCCCAGTTCGGCCTGCGCCAGCTTAACCTGCAGATCAAGGGGCTGATCCCCGGGGATCCCAATGCGGTGATTTGGGGCGGTAAGCGCTACTACCAGCGCCATGACCTGCACATCATTGATACCAAATACTGGAATATTTCCGGCTCCGGTGCGGGTATCGAGAACTACACGCTTGGCCCGGGCGCAGTCTCCGTTGCGTGGATCCGCGGCGATGCCAACGACGTGGACTACCGCGTGGATGGCGACAGCGACGTTAACATCAACTACATCGACCTTCGCTATGCGGGCTGGAAGCCGTGGGCGGGCGCGTGGACGGAAGTGGGTATTGATTACGCCATGCCAAACCCGACCAACAAGCAGAAAGAGTACGGCGGGCTGTACGAGGCCGATAACGGCGTGATGGTCACCGGTGAGATCAGCCAGGATATGTTTGGCGGCTATAACAAGCTGGTGCTGCAGTACGCCAATAAAGGTCTGGCCCAGAACATGGTTTCACAGGGTGGGGGCTGGTACGACATGTGGAACTACGTGAACGACGCCACCGGCTACCGCGTGATTAACACCGGCTTAATTCCGATTACCGACAAGTTCTCCTTTAACCACGTCCTGACATGGGGCTCGGCAGACGACACCACGCAGTACACGGACAAATCACGCCTGGTATCGCTGGTGGCGCGCGCGCAGTATCAGTTCACCGAGTACGTGCGTCTGATTGGCGAAGTGGGCGGATTCTACCAGGAAGATACTTACACCGACGGCACTAAGTACAAGCAGAGCGGCGAGAAGTACACCCTCGCGCTGGGCCTGGCAGACGGTCCTGAGTTTATGTCACGTCCTGAACTGCGCGTCTTCGCCTCCTATCTGAATGACTCCGAAAAAGGGCAATCCTTCGAGGATGGCACGGCCAACAATACCTGGAACTTTGGTGTGCAGGTCGAGGCCTGGTGGTAAGTCTTAATTCATAATTTGCGTTAATCGTTATCGTATCTCCAACAACCTGCAGTCTATTTTACTGCTTTGGGATAGCCATTACTTTGGCTATCCCTTTTTTATATTTACTGATTAAAATGTTCGTCTAATAATTTCCGTAATGTATCAGACTGCCTGCCGAATATAGCATGCACCTGCTGACCGATAATAATCACCCCCAGCGCCCCCTCATTCTGTAACGCCTGTGAATCGACCTTATTTAAATCTTTTACCGTCACGCGCAGGCGGGTAATACAGGCTTCGACGTGCTCGATATTATCGTCGCCGCCAAATGCCGGAATTAAACGCTGGGTAATTTGACTGTCCATAATACGCCTCTCTTTTATGCAGATAAAAAAATGCCTGCTCGGGGAGCAGGCGTTTTGTGCCTTGTTGCCGGGACGGTGCGGTCTGATGCCCTCACCCCAACCCTCTCCCACAGGGAGAGGGAGAAAATCAACTACGCTTTACGCCTGAGCACCCGACAGTCCCACGCCAGCAACACGGTATCGCCCGCCGCGGCGGCGTCGGTCATGCAGTCGGTATACCCCTGCGGCAGCGTGATGAGCTGCTGCTGAGCCGTGTAGTTCTGCACAAACACCCAGGCGGTTTCGCCATCCGTGCGCGCCGTGGCGACCACGCCCGGAGGGAAATCCCCTTCGACTGCGCGCGGCAGCGCCAGCTCGTCGATAATCCCGGCGAAGAAATCGCGCTGGAACGGCAGGTCGTTGCGCGACGCCACGTGCCACGCCTTGCCTTTGCCGAAGCGGTTGACCGTCACCGCAGGGCGACCGGCGTAGAAATCATCCCGGTAGGTCGCCAGCGCCTGCGCGGATTCAGTATGGATCAGCTCGCACAGATGCCTGACCTGATACGGCCCCTGCAGGCCCGCCGCATTGCCCGCCAGCCCCTGAACCAGGTTTCTCTCCCCCTCGCCCAGGCAGTCTATCTCTTCAGCCCAGATGCCGAGGAGCTTGCGCAGCGGGCCCGGGAAACCGCCGAGGTGGCAGAGATCGGTCTCATCTACTACCCCGCTCCAGTAGGTCGTCACCAGATGCCCGCCCGCGGCCACAAAGGCTTCCGCCCGCTCGGCGAAACCTTCGCGCACCATGTAGAGCATGGGGGCAATCACCAGCGCGTAGCGGCTCAGATCGCCGTCAGCGTCGATGACGTCGACCGCGATGCCCTTTTCCCAGAATGGACGATAGTGTTCGTTGACGGTTTTTTCGTACTCCAGCCCCATGTTGCGCGGGCCTTCGGCATCGTCCAGCGCCCAGCGGTTTTGCTGGTCAAAGATAATGGCCACGCGCGCGTCGGTGCGGCACCCCACCACCTCAGGCAGACGCGCCAGCATCTCCCCCAGACGCGTCACTTCGCGCCCGACGCGGGTATCAAGATGCCCCACGTGATCGATAATCGCACCGTGGAATTTCTCCACCGACCCGCGGCTCTTACGCCACTGGAAGTACTGCACAGAATCCGCCCCGTGCGCCACCGCCTGAATAGAGGAGAGAATATGCATTCCCGGTTTTTTCAGCTTGCTGGTCGGCTGCCAGTTGGTGGTGCTCGGCGTGGACTCCATCAGCACAAAGGGTTTACCGCCCTTCAGGCTGCGCATCATGTCGTGGTACATGGCGGTATAGCAGGCCAGCTGCGTTTCGTCTTTCTCCTTGTGCCACATCGGGTAGCTGTCCCAGGAGATGAAGTCGATCGCTTTCGCCAGCTGCCAGTAGTCGTAATCGTAGAAATACTCCATAAAGTTGGTCGTCACCGGCAGTTCGGCATTGGCGGCCTTCAGCGGTGCCACCTCATGCTGGCAAAAATCGGTGACCTGCGCGGTATTGAAGCGGCGCCAGTCGAGATTCAGGCCGTGAATCGACATTTCTCCCTGCGGCGCGGGGGACTCAATCTGCGACCAGTCGGTGTAGGTATGGCTCCAGAAGGTGCTCCACCACGCATGGTTCAGCGCATCGAGGGTTTTGTAGCGCGCCTTTAGCCAGTCGCGGAAGCGTTCCTGGCACAGGCTACAGTGGCATTCGCCGCCGTACTCATTGGAGATATGCCAGCCCAGCACCGCCGGATGATGCGAATAACGCGCCGCCAGCAGGCTGTTAATTTTCATCGTCTTTTCGCGGTAGACCGGAGACGACATGCAGTGGTTATGACGCCCGCCGTGCAGCGCGGGGACGCGGTTGCGCCCGACGCGCAGCACTTCCGGATATTTTTGCGACATCCATGCCGGACGCGCGCCGCTCGGCGTCGCGAGAAATATATGAATGCCTGCCGCATAGAGTTTTTCAATAATGCTGTCCAGCCAGGCAAAATCATATTCCCCTTCATGCGGTTCCAGTTTCGCCCAGCTAAATATCCCCACCGACATGACATTACATTTCGCCTGCTGCATCATGGCGATATCTTTTTCAATAATACCGGGGTAATTCTCCCATTGCTCCGGGTTATAGTCGGCGCCATGCAATAACGCCGCGACCTTTGGACTTAAAGGCGCAAATTTATTCATATTTAAAACGTCCTGAATGGAGATTAAACTAGTTAAATACCGTTATTGACGGCAGCACTTTACCCTGGCAATCAAATAACGCCTGATTCTCGCGGGCATTCCCCTCTTTCCATTCGTCATGGATATATTTCATGCCGGTTTTGGTGGCCCACGTGGTGTCCGGAACGGCTATCCAGGTCGGTTCCCAATAAAAAATGCCCTTGCCGCGACGGTCAGGCACATCAATAACGGACTGCATTAAATCGTGAATATAATCGTACTGACCCTGAACGGTGCCGGGATAGCCGCCGTCCTTTTCTTCTTTGGCCTGGAAGCTGTTCTCGGCGTTATCGCAGTTCTCCAGCGTGTAGCCGTAGGCCGCTTCCACCACAATCACGTCTTTGTTATAGCGCCTGCTGATGTCATCCATGTTGGCCTTCAGCGCGCTAATCGGGCCGTTCCAGTAGGTGTACATCGACAGGCCGATGATATCGAACGGCACGTCGCGCTTCGTGATTTCATCAAACCACCAGCGGAAGGTGTCATTTTTGGTGCCTTCGGCCAGATGGAGCATGATTTTCACCTGCTCGCCGTCGGTCAGGTTCTCCTTTAGCCCACCAATCGCGGCGTTGAGCAGCCCGGCCAGGCGGTCAAATTCGCCGCCGCCCTGCCCCCAGCTTTTCCCTTCCGGCCACAGCATGCCGCCGTTAATTTCGTTTCCTATCTGCACCATGTCCGGCAATACGCCCTCTTTTTTAAAGCGGGCGATCGTGTCGCGGGTATAGTCATGAATTGCCGTTTTCAGCTGCGGGTAGTCCATCTTCTCCCAGGCTTTTGGCTTGAACTGTTTGCCCGGATCGGTCCAGAAATCGCTGTAGTGGAAATCGAGCAGCAGCTTCAGGCCCTGCGCCTTTACGCGCTTCGCCAGCGCGAGGGTGTTTTCGAGATTATTACTGCCGCCGCCGTAGGTGTTGCCGTCGGCATCCTGCGGATCAACCCACAGGCGCAGGCGCACGGTGTTCACGCCGTTAGCTTTGAGGATAGCCATCGCGTCCTGCTGCTGGCCGCTCTGGTTATAAAATTTGGCGCCATGTTGTTCCGCTTCCAGCAGCGTCGAAATATCCGCGCCCTTGATAAAGTCCGCGGGCATGGCGTTAAAAGGACGCGTTTGCACCCCGTCCGCAGCAAACGCGCTCGCGGCCAGGCCACATGAGAGGCAAACGGCAAGTAAAGCAGGTTTGAGTCTGTTCATGATTATCCTTTGGTACTCCCGGAGGTCAGGCCGGAGACGAAGTATTTTTGTAATGCCAGATAGAGGATCGCTACCGGCACCGCAATCAACACCGCGCCTGCCGCGTAGGTGGTGTAGCTGGCACCCATTTTTTGCGCCACCAGGTTATAGAGCCCGATGGGTAAGGTGTATTTGTCCGGGGTGCGCAGAATCGTGCTGGAGAGGATGAAATCCCCCAGCGGCCCGGTGAAAGAGAACAGCGCCACCACCGCCACAATTGGCTTCGATAGCGGCATGATAATTTCGATGAAAATCCGGAAATTACTGGCCCCGTCCATGCGCGCGGATTCATCCAGATCTTTCGGGATGGCGTCGAGGTAGCCTTTCATCAGGTAGGTATTCATCGGGATCATGCCGCCCACGTAGATCAGCACCAGCGCCAGATGGCTGTTGATGAGGCCCAAAAGCTGCGACAGCACGAAGATGGCAATGAGCGCCGAGAACTGGGGGATCATCTGCAGGAGCAGGAACAGCATCAGCCCGTTCTGGCGTCCCTTAAAGCGAAAGCGCGAAAAGGCATAGGCGGTAAAGCTGACGCTGATTAAGGTCAGCACCATGGTCAGGAAGCTGATTTTCATCGAGTTCCAGTACCAGGTCATGTAGTTCACCTGGCCGTTAAACAGGTCGGCGTAGTGCTGCACCGAAAAGTTCTCTGGAATAATTGAGGAGCTGAGCAGGCTATTACCCGCGTTAAACGACGCGCCGACCGTCCACACCAGCGGGTAGATGATAATCGTCGACACCAGCACGATAACCAGCCAGGAGAGCGAGAGGCGTACCCACTTCTCACGTTTAATACTTTGTGATTGAGCCATTGTTACGTCCCTTACGCCATGTCGTCGTTTTTGAAAGATTTGGTGGCGCGGAACTGCCACAGCGCCAGGCCGACGACAAAGATCGACAGCAGGATAGTGATGGTCGCCGCAATCGCGTACTGCGACGACGACATGGTGAGCTTGTAGATCCACGACACCAGGATATCTGTCCCACCCGCATTGGACCCCACCACCGCCGGCCCGCCGTTGTTGAACAGGTAGATGATGTTGAAGTTATTGAAGTTGAAGGTGTATTGGGTAATCAGTATTGGCTCAATGGAATAAAGCACCAGCGGCAGCGTGATGGTGCGCAGCTTGGTCGCGCTGCTGGCCCCGTCCATGGTGGCGGCTTCGTACAAATCGTCAGGGATCGCCTGCAGCACGCCGGTGGTCATGGCGAAAACAAACGGGAAACCGAGCCAGGTCTGCATCAGGATCAGCGCCGTTTTGGTCCAGAACGGATCGGTCATCCAGGCTTTCGGCGCAATGCCGAAGAAGGCAAGAATGGCATTGTTTATCACACCGAAAGAGTCGTTGAACATTCCGGCAAACACCAGAATGGTGACAAAGCCCGGCACCGCCCACGGCAGAATGAAGATGGTGCGGATAAGCGGCTTAAAGCGCAGGTCTTTCTGGTTCACCAGGATAGCCAGCAGTACGCCCACGGTACATTGCAGCGTGGTGGCGAGCAGCGTCCAGACCACCGTCCACTGCAGGACGTCAAAGAAGGTTGAGCGCCAGATGGAGAGCGTGAAAATATTGATGAAGTTCTTAAACCCAACCCAGTCCACCAGCTTAGCCGGCGGCGTGTGGTAAAGATTGTAGTTAGTAAAGGCGATGGCAAAACCGAAGAGGATCGGGAAAACCACCACAAACACCAGCAGAATAAAGCCCGGCGTGATCATCAGATACGGAAAGCCGTCGCTCAGCAGCATCTGATACTGCTTGCGCACGCTGTTTAGCCCCAGCCCTTCATCGCGTTTTCGACCGTTGACCCAGGCATCGCGCATCGACAGGTAATACACCATCACGCCAAATGCGGCGATCAGTACGCTAATGATCCCTTCTGCCAGCAGGAAGATGGAGTTATCCCGCGGCACTTCCTCCCCCAGCGTCACCAGCCCCCACAGCCCTTCGCGCAGGAAATCGGCAAAAACGCCGATAAAACTGGCCAGCAGCACCAGGAAGATAACGCCCTTCAGCCACTGGCGGTGATAGAACTGGCCGAAGCCGGGGATGAGCGCCAGCAGCAGGCCGGTCCAGGCGTGACGCCCGGCCCCGTGCGGTCTGGCAAAATTTTCCGGGATGATACTCACAGACAACTCCTTTCAATAAAACGGGAGAGCGGCCTCCCGTTCTGCGACGTCAGAAAATTACTGGTTGCTGGCCTGCATGGCTTCGATTTGCATCTGGACCTGTTTCTCTGCGCTGTCCAGCGCGGCTTTGGGATCCTGTTTACCGGTCAGGCTCAGCTCCAGCGCGGCGTTGGCCGGCCCCCAGACTTCGCCCATTTCAGGGATACCCGGCATGGCGGTGGCTCGCGCGGCCTGCACCGCAACGGCGCTCGCCTTCTCGTCGTTCTTGATTACCGGGTCGTCGATCATTGCGGTCAGCGGCGGGATCTCCCGCGTGGCCACGTAGCGGGTTTTCACGTACTGCGGCTGGTTGATGAATTCGATAAATTTCTGCGCCAGCGCTTTGTCCTTGCTCCAGGTGGAAACGACGTAGCCTTTCACGCCGAGGAAGGAGCTCATTGGCTTGCCGTCCGGCAGCGTGGGCAGCGGCGCCACGCCGTAATTGATGCCTGCCGCTTCATACGGCTGGAACGCCCACGGCCCGTTGATGACGGCTGCCGCTTTCTTCTCGGTGAACAGGGAGTCAATGGCGTTCAGGCCGTTGTCACCGACTATCCCGGCCGGGAAGATCCCGTCGGCGTAGAATTTTTTCAGGTACGTCACGGCTTCTACCGCACCCGGCTTGTTCAGGCCGACGTCGCTGGCGTTATAGCCGCCTTTGCCGTTTTGACCGAAGATGTAGCCTCCCATCGGGGAGATCGCGCCCCAGCTGTAGTAAATCTGATCGAACTTGGCGAGCAGACCGTACTGGTTTTTTGCGCGCTGCTGTTTAGAAAAGTCATACCAGTCCTGCAGCGAGTTGAGCGGCTTGTCGATGAGATCTTTGTTGTAGATCAGCACCAGCGTCTCAACCGCTTTCGGCACGCCGTAGAGGGCGTTATCCATTTTGAAGGCGTTAATCGAGGCCGGGGTGTACTGTTCGGTCTGCTTAGCCTCCAGATTCAGGGGGGTCAATAACCCTTGCACGACGGCGCCGCCCAGCTGATCGTTAGGAATGACCAGCACGTCCGGGCCAATGCCTGCCGGGCCGTCCAGGCGCAGTTTTTCCAGCTGCTGTGCGTAAGGGGTTTCCTGCACGTTAACCTTGACGTCGTACTGTTTTTCAAAGTCCGCGACCGCATCTTTAATACCGGACGACTTCTTGATGTCTTCCCAGACGTTAAGCTGCGCGGTGGCGTGAGCCTGTACCGCGAGCGTAGAGAGGATCAGAGCAGCGAGTATGTTCTTTTTCATTATCAACCTCATGTGAAGGTATAACAATTTTATGGTTGTTATTGCATCTGATGCCCTACAAACCCCGCTATATATCCTGATAAAACTGGCGTTGTACGTCTGACACCAAATGCCTTTGGTTTGTTATACGCTACCCTTCACATCATGATAACTCTACATAAAACTGTAAGTTGTGTGATCGTCATAACATTAATGGAATATCTATATAGGGCGCATGAATGCTGGAAGTTATAGTCAAGGCAGACAAATTGCACCGTCCGGCCACGTTGAACAAAATTGTTATACGTAAAACATACCCGGCGGTTTACCTGGGGAACACTGATGTCGAACATACAATTGAGGAATGTCACCAAGCGCTTTGGCGACACCGTCACGCTCCACAACGTTAATCTTGATATTGAGGACGGTGAGTTTGCCGTATTCGTCGGGCCTTCCGGCTGCGGCAAATCCACTATGCTGCGCATGATTGCCGGGCTGGAGGAGATAAGCGAGGGTGAAGTGCTGATCGGTAACGAGGTGATGAACGACATCGCCCCTTCCCATCGGGGTGTGGCGATGGTCTTTCAGTCCTACGCGCTCTATCCGCATATGACGGTGGCCGAAAACATGGGCTACGGGCTGAAGGTGAATAAAGTGCCGAAAGATCAGATCCGCCATCAGGTTGAGATGGTCGCCAAAACGCTGCAGCTCTCCCACCTGCTGGACCGCAAACCCAAACAGCTCTCCGGCGGCCAGCGCCAGCGCGTCGCGATTGGCCGCGCTATCGTGCGTAACCCGCGCGTCTTTATGTTCGATGAGCCGCTTTCCAACCTGGATGCCGAACTGCGCGTGGAGATGCGCCTGCACCTCGCTCGCCTGCACCAGGAGCTGAAAACTACCATGGTGTATGTCACCCACGATCAGATTGAGGCCATGACGCTGGCCGATAAAATTGTGGTGATGAACTACGGCAAGGTGGAGCAGATGGGCGCGCCGATGGATCTCTACTACAAGCCGGCGAATAAGTTTGTCGCCGGGTTTATCGGTTCGCCGAAGATGAACTTTCTGCCGGCGACCGTTGAAGCCTGGCAGCCGGGCAAGCTTAGCGTCAGGCTATCACAGCAGAAGTCGCTCACGCTCGCGATAACCACCACACCGCTGCAGCCGGGCAGTCAGGTCACGCTGGGCATCCGTCCGGAACATTTAACCACCGATCTTCACCGCGGCACGCGGCTGGAATTTAACTGTGAAGTGGTGGAGCGACTGGGAAACAATACTTACCTGTTTGGGCAATGCTATGGCCATGACAACGTGAAGATTTTGCTGCCGGGCGACGTGAAGTTCGCGCCCTGGCAGAAGATAGACGTGGCCTTCGACGATCGCCACTGCATGGTCTTTGACGAGCAGGATATCCGGGTGAGCGCGGATATCGACGATGCGGTGCGTTCGGTGGCTTAACGCGCGCCACCGTCAGCCAGCGTTCTCACCGCCCGCCCAAACGCCTCGATCGCCAGGGCAACATCCTCAGCCATCACCGATTCCGCCGGATGGTGGCTGACGCCCCCCTTGCAGCGCACAAACAGCATGCCGACCGGCCAGCGTTCTGCCAGCGCGATGGTGTCATGCCCGGCACCGCTCGGCAGCGATAATGAGCGCCCCTGCACCGATTCAACGGCCTGCCCCAGCAGCTCCTGCAAACGCGCATCGCACGGCGTGGCGGCGATACGGTAAAACTCCTCGGCGCTGAAGCTCAGCCCGCGACGAGCGGCAATGGTTTGCGCCTGCGCCAGCAGTTCCGCGAGCAGTGCGTCCAGCGGGGCATCCTGCGGACCGCGAATATCCAGCGAGAGCGCAACCTCACCGGGGATCACGTTGACCGCCCCGGGCAGGCAGCGCAGTTCCCCGACCGTCGCCACGCGATGACCGCCCCGCTGTCGGGTGGTATTTTCGATCAGCACCATCCACTCGGCGGCGGCGGCAAGGGCATCCTTGCGGTGATTCATCGGCACGGTACCCGCGTGTCCGGCTTCCCCGGTGAAGCGGCAGCTGAGGCGGCGCGCGCCGTTGATGGCTTCCACCACGCCCAGCGCCAGCCCTTCCTGCTCCAGACACGGTCCCTGTTCGATATGCAGTTCCAGACAGGCGCTGAAATCGTCCTGATGGCGTGCCGCCAGCGCCACGCGGGCGGGATCGAGCCCCGCCTGCACCATCGCCTGCGCCACGCTGATGCCGTGGGCATCACACGTCTCCAGCCAGCCCTGCGGCCAGGTGCCCGTAATGCCCCGGCTGCCAAGCAGGGTGATCCCAAAACGGGTGCCCTCTTCGTCGCCAAAGCCGACAATCTCGATGGCCTGGGCCAGATGCCGCCCCTGCTGGTGCAGGCCGTCCACTACTTCGATGGCGGTGAGCACCCCGAGCATGCCGTCGTAGCGCCCGGCGTTGCGCACGGTATCCAGATGCGAGCCGAGCAGCACCGCCTGCGCCCCTTCCTGCGCGCCCTCATAGCGTCCACAGATATTGCCCACGCTGTCCTGCCAGACGGTCATACCCGCCTGGCGCATCCACTCGCCGACCAGCTGGTTGGCCTGCAGATGCTGCGCCGAGAGGTATACCCTTGTCAGCGCATCCGGGGTTTCGCTGATGGCGGCCAGCGCGTCGGCACGCGCCATCACCCGTTCTGCCGCCGGGCTCATTGCGGCGTCTCGCGGCGATAGTGGTCCCACGCAGCCTGCATGGCGGCCCCCTGCGTGGTGGAGAACTTCAGGTAGTTCAGCACCGACTCCAGCGCGCTCAGGGTGGTCATCACGCAGTCTTTGCGCGCGTTGTAGCCCATGGTGCCAATGCGCCACACTTTGCCGTGCAGCGGGCCAAACGAGGTGCCGATTTCAATCCCGAAATCCTCCAGCATCAGCTTGCGCACCTGATCGCCGTTGACGCCCTGCGGGATAACCACGCCCAGCACGTTGTTCATCTTGTGCTTCAGATCGCCGAAGGTCTCCAGCCCCATCGCCTGAATGCCCTTCAGCAATGCATCGCCGTGCAGCCTGTGGCGGGCGATGCCGTTATCCAGCCCTTCCTGCAGGATCAGCCGCGCGCATTCGCGGGCGCCAAACAGCGCGGTCGTGGCTTCGGTGTGGTGGTTCAGCCGCTCCGGCCCCCAGTAGTCCATCACCATGCCAAGATCGAAATAGTTGGAGTAGATCATCTCCTCGTCGCCGTCGCGGTGGGCGTCGGTGCGAATGCCTTCCTCAACGCATTTGCGGCGGCGGATCGCCTCCTCCATGCGCGCGCTCAGGGTGATCGGCGACGTGCCCGACGGGCCGCCAAGGCACTTCTGCATCCCGGCCGAGACGGCGTCCAGCCCCCAGGCGTCGGTCTCCAGCGCGTTGCCGCCGAGGGACGCGGTGGCGTCGGTGTAAAACAGCGCGTCGTAGCGGCGGCAAATCGCGCCAAGCTCCGCGAGCGGCTGCAGCATGGTGGTGGAGGTGTCGCCCTGCACGGTCAGCAGCAGGCGCGGACGAATACGCTTAATCGCATCCTCGACCTGGTCCGGGGTAAACACCTCGCCCCACGGCACCTCGATGGTATGCACCTCCGCGCGGCAGCGGCGGGCAATTTCGCACAGCAGATGACCAAAGCGGCCAAAGACCGGCACCAGCACCTTATCTCCCGGGCGAATGGCGGAGACCAGAACGGCTTCAATTCCCGCGCGGGAGGTGCCGTCCACCAGCATCGTCCAGCGGTTCTCGGTGCGGAACACCCCGCGATAGAGCGCCATCACCTCGTTCATGTAGTGAGTCATGGCCGGATCGTACTGGCCGATCAGCTGGCTCGACATGGCGCGCAACACGCGCGGGTCGGCGTTGATCGGGCCCGGCCCCATCAGCAGGCGCTGGGGCGGATTGATTTGCGGAAATTGTGCGATATCCATTGTTAAGTCCTTATCAGTTGAGGCCGCGCACGGAGGAGATGAACTGCTTCAGTTCCGTGGTCTGCGGGTTGGCGAACAGCGTTTTGCTGTCGCCCTGCTCCCAGACTTTCCCCTGGTGCATAAACACCACGCGGTCGCCCACTTCGCGGGCAAAATTCATTTCATGGGTAACCAGTATGAGCGTCATCCCCTCGGCCGCCAGCTGCTCCAGCACCTTGAGCACTTCGCCCACCAGCTCCGGGTCAAGCGCGGAGGTGATCTCGTCACAGAGTAAAACTTTCGGCGACATGGCCAGCGCCCGGGCAATGGCCACGCGCTGCTGCTGGCCGCCGGAGAGGCTCGACGGGTAGTAATCCAGACGGTCACCGAGGCCGACTTTTTCCAGCATGCGCTGCGCCAGCTCGCGGCATTCGGCGGCGCTTTTCTTCAGCACCCGACGCGGGGCGAGCATCACGTTTTCCAGCGCCGTCATGTGCGGGAACAGGTTGAAGCTCTGGAACACCATCCCGACCGAGCGGCTGATTTCACGCGCCTGAGAATCCCGGTCAGTAATGGTCATGCCGCCCAGCTTGATGCTGCCGTCCTGATAGCCTTCCAGTCCGTTAATGCAGCGCAGCAGCGTGCTTTTGCCCGACCCGCTGCGCCCGATAATGGAGATCACCTGGCCCATGTCGATATCCAGATCGACGCCCTTGAGCACGTGGTTATCGCCGTAGTACTTCTGCACCTGATTAATGGTGATGAGAGGCATTGAATTTCGTCTCCAGATAGCGGCTGTAGCGCGACAGCGGATAACACAGAATAAAGTAGCCGAGCGCCACCAGCGCAAAGACCTTAAACGGCTGATACGTCACGTTGGTCAGCATGGTCCCGGCCTTGGTCAGCTCGATAAAGCCGATGATCGACGCCAGCGCGGTGCCCTTGATCACCTGCACGGCAAAACCGACCGTCGGGGCAATGCCGATGCGCAGCGCCTGCGGGGCGACCACGCGAAACAGGGTCTGGCCAAAGGTCAGCCCCAGACAGCGCGAGGCTTCCCACTGCCCTTTTGGCAAGGCGCGAATACTGCCAAACCAGATGTCGAGCAGAAACGCGCTGGTGTAGAAGGTTAACGCCAGCGAGGCGGCGGTCCACGGCGAAACGTCGATGCCGAACAGCGCCACGCCAAAGAAGGCCAGGAACAGCTGCATCAGCAGCGGCGTGCCCTGGAACAGCTCAATGTAGCCGCGGATGATGCGCCTCACCGCGCGCCCGCCCGTCAGGCGCAGCAGCAGGAGCGGCAGCGTCACCGCCGCGCCGCCGACGAACGCCACCAGCGACAGCAGCACCGTCCAGCGCCCGGCCAGCAGCAGGTTGCGAATAATGTCCCAGTCGGTAAAGGTGGTCATCATGCCTGCACCCCCAGCCATTTGCGTCCCGCCGCCATCATCAGCTGGCGCAGGGTAATCGACAGCGCTAAGTAAATGCCGGTTGTCACCAGATAAACCTCAAAGCTCAGAAACGTTCTGGACTGGATCAGGTTGGCGGCGAAGGTCAGCTCTTCATACGAGACCTGCGACACCACCGACGAGCCGAGCATCACGATGATGCACTGGCTCACCAGCGCCGGGTAAATGCGCTGCAGCGCGGGCGGCAGCACCACGCGAATAAAGGTCTGCAGGCGGGTCAGCCCCAGCACGCGTCCGGCCTCCCACTGCCCTTTCGGCGTGACCTGAATGCCCGCGCGGATAATCTCGGTGCTGTACGCGCCAAGGTTCACCACCATGGCCAACAGCGCCGCTTCTCCCGCCGTCATCTTCAGCCCCAGATTCGGCAGGCCGAAGACGATGAAAAACAACTGCACCACAAACGGCGTGTTGCGGATGATTTCCACGTACGCGCCCCAGAGCCGGCTGAACCAGGTGGTGCGTCCGCTGCGGATCGCCGCCCCGAAAACCCCTGTTGCCAGCCCGCCGACGGTTGCCATCACCGTCAGCTGAACGGTGACCCACAGCCCCGCCAGCAGCTCCGGCCAGTACGGCCAGAGCGCTGAAAAATCGAGTTGCTCAGCCATAGCCTTAAACGCCGAGGCTTGCCGGCAGCGGGGCCTTCAGCCATTGCTCGGACAGGCCGTTCAGCGTGCCGTCCTTAATGCCCTGCTCAATCAGCGCATCCACTTTTGCCTTCAGGGCCGGTTCGTTTTTCTTCAGGCCAATAAAGCACGGCGAATCTTTCAGCATAAAGCTCGGCACCGGGGCTTTATCCGCGTTCTGGCGCGAAATGGCCGCCACCACGAGGTTGCCGGTTGCCACGTACTGCACCTGGCCGGAGAGGTAGGCGGAGAGCGTGGTGTTGTTGTCTTCGTAGCGCTTCACGTCCGCGTCTTTCGGCGCCAGGCCGGTCAGCACCATGTCCTCCACCGCCCCGCGCGTCACGCCGATGGTTTTTCCGCTCAGCGCGGCGGCGTCTTTCAGCTCGGCCCCTTTCGGACCAAACACGCCGAGGAAGAACGGCGCGTAGGCGCGGCTGAAGTCGATCACCTTCTCGCGCTCCGGGTTTTTACCGAGGCTTGAAATGACCAGATCCACCTTATCGGTTTGCAGGTACGGCACGCGGTTGGCGCTGGTCACCGGCACCAGCTGCAGCTTGAGCTTCATCTGTTTGGCCAGATAGCGCGCCATGTCGATGTCATAGCCCTGCGGCTGCAGATCGGTCCCCACCGAGCCAAACGGCGGGAAGTCCTGCGGAACGGCAATGCGGATGGTGCCGCGCTTCTCGATATCCTGAAGCTGGTCAGCCTTTGCCGGCAGCTGTGTGAAGAGGCATGCGGCCCCGGCCAGTGCAATCAACAATTTTTTCATGGTGCTTCCCCGTAACGTTAACATGAAACAAAAGATTCTTTGAATGTGATTTTGCAACTAATGTGCCAGATAAGGCGAAGCGGGGAATATTCTTGTAAAGCCTGATAAAACAAGGACGGGTCGAAAAAACGTGCGTTTTCCCGACCCGACAACTGCACCATTTTAATGCAAAGCACCAGTCTGATGCCCCATTATCGCTGTTCGAGTTCGTCCAGCTGCTGGTAGAGGGAAGCAATGTCGTGAATGCGCGGACGGCCTTTATCAAGAATTTCATGCAGGAAAGCATTCGCCAGCAGGTTGATCAGACTGTTGACCGAGGAGTAGCTGTCATAGGCCGAGACGCTGTCCAGCGGGGCGCAGAGCTGCCAGCTCGCCAGCGGAAACAGGCTGTGCGCCTGCGGCTCGCACATCAGCAGCACCGGAATACCGCTGTTCTGAAGGTGCTGCATCAGCGGGCGGATGATGCGCGGGCGGCGGCGAAAGGCCATCATGACCACCAGATCGTCGGGCGTTAAATCCACCAGCTCTTCGCTCAGGCTCTGCCCCGGCTGCGGCAGCACCAGCACCTGACCGCGCGCCTGCAGCAGCTGCTGGCGCAGGTGCAGCGCCGCCGGATAGGCGTTACGCATGCCGATAATGACGATGCGCCGAGCCTTCACCATGCAGGCCATGGCGTCGGCAAACTGTTGCGCGTCGAGGGCATTGACCCACTGGGTCAGGTTCGCCATCTCCTGCTTATAGTGGCGCGCCAGCAGCGTATTGCCCTGCACCGCATCGCGGTTATCGGTGAGCGGCATCCCGCTCTGGCGCAGGGTGCGCAGCTCGTCGCGCATGTCCTTATATTTCTCATAGCCCAGACGCTTAAACAGACGGCTGACCGTGGCTTTCGACACCCCGCTCAGCTGCGCCAGCTCGGCACTGTTGTAGCTAATCAGGTCGTCAAAATGATCGAAAATAAAATCCGCCACCCGCTGCTCCTGCGGCGACAGCGACGGGTACTGTGCTTTCAGACGTTCATCCAGTTGTTCCATAGCGCCTCTGTAACTTTTGTTTCATTACATTGTACCTTTTATTCTGCGTATTCATTATACGTGCCAGTTTACTGAAACTTTTCTTTCAGAACTGGAACAGCTTTTGCAGCACCTTGTGACTTTCAGGGTTACGAGGACACTTCATGCAAAGTAATGTCTCCACGCACGGCATGGCCGTTGCGCCCCACCATCTCGCCAGCCAGAGCGCGCTGGCGGTGCTGCGCGAAGGCGGCAGCGCGATAGAGGCAATGGTCGCCGCGGCGGCCACCATTGCCGTGGTTTATCCGCACATGAACGGGCTGGGCGGCGATGGCTTCTGGCTCATCGTGCCGCCGGAAGGCGAACCTGTCGCCATTGATGCCAGCGGCGCGGCGGGATCGTTGGCAACGCTCGCCGCCTACGACGGGCTGGCGCATATTCCCCATCGCGGGCCCCGTGCGGCGCTGACCGTCGCCGGTACGGTGAGCGGCTGGGACGAGGCGCTGAAGGTTTCGCGCGAGATGACCGGCAAGGCGCTGCCGCTGGCTCGCCTGCTGGCCGACGCCATTGACTATGCGCAGAACGGCACCCCGGTCACGGCCTCTCAGGCCCATGCCACGGCCAGTAAATTCGACGAACTGAAGACCATCCCCGGCTTCGCGGAAACCTGGCTGGTGGACGGTAAGCCGCCGCAGGTCGGGAGCCGTTTTTACCAGCCCGCCATGGCCACGACGTTGACGCGTTTGGTGGAAGACGGTCTGGACAGCTTTTATCGCGGCCCGCTGGCAAACGTACTGGCGCACGGCATGGAGACGCTGGGGCTGCCCGTGACGCTGGCCGATTTACACGCGCACGCTGCCCGGCGCACCGCGCCGCTGAGGCTGCAGCATCAGCAGGGGGAGATCTTTAACCACGCCCCGCCGACGCAGGGACTGGTCTCGCTGGCGATACTCGGCATCACCGATCGTCTGAACATGGGGGAGGCCGACGATGCCGACACCCTTCACCGCATCGTTGAAGCCACCAAGCTGGCCTTTGGCCTGCGCGATGCCCACATCACCGACCCGCGCGAGCTGAAAACCGATGTTCAGAAACTGCTGGATCCCGCCGCTCTGCAGGCGCTTGCCGACAGGGTTGACGATAGCCGCGCCGCGCCGTGGGGCACCGGAAAAGGCCCCGGCGATACGGTGTGGATGGGGGTGATGGATAACAGCGGGCTCGCCGTGTCGTTTATCCAGAGTATCTATCACGAGTTCGGCAGCGGCGTGGTGCTGCCCGACACCGGCATCGTCTGGCAGAACCGGGGCGCATCGTTCAGCCTCGATCCCAATCATCTTCTGGCCCTCGCGCCGGGCAAGCAGCCCTTCCATACCCTGAACCCGGCGGCGGCGCGTCTCAGGGACGGACGCGTGATGGTCTACGGATCGATGGGCGGTGACGGACAGCCGCAAACCCAGGCCGCGCTCTTTACCCGCTACGCGATTCAGGGCGTGCCTTTACAGGAAAGCATTTCCCGCCCGCGCTGGCTGCTGGGTCGCACCTGGGGACAAACCTCGGACACGTTAAAACTTGAAGGGCGCTTTAGCGCTGAAACGGTCTCACGACTTCAGGCGCTCGGACACGAGGTGGAAATGTTCCCTGACTTCAGTGAAGCGATGGGCCACGCGGGTGCGATTGTCCACCACCCCAACGGGCTGTTCGAAGGGGCATTTGACCCGCGCAGCAACGGCGCGGCCGCCGGATTCTGAGGAGAAAACAATGACCACACAACAGCCCGACTGGCATGCGTATCTTGCGCAAATGGAGTCCGTGCTCGGCGTGACGCTGGACGATGCCCGCCGCGCCGAGCTGCAGCTGCAGTTCAGCCGCATTGCCACTCTGGCCGCCCCTCTGATGGCGCTGCCGCTCGACGACCGTCTGGAGATCGCAGGAGTATACAAAGCATGAGGCTACACGAGATGAGTATCAGCGCGATCCAGCATGCGCTGAGCGCAGGCGAGCTGAGCGCTCGCGAGATTGCTCGCCAGACGCTGGAGGCCATTGCGCGCGTTAACCCGCAGATCGGCGCCTGGACCGCCGTGACGGAAGCGCGCATGCTCGCCGAGGCCGAGAGCATCGACACCCTGCGCCGCGAGAAGCGCCCCCTGCCGCCGCTGGCGGGCGTGCCCTACGCGGTAAAAAATCTGTTCGACGTTGCCGGTCACACCACCCTCGCCGGGGCAGAGCTGTTCAGCCAGAGCCCCGCCGCGGCCGCTGACAGCTTCGCGGTGCGCCAGCTGCGCAGCGCAGGCGGGCTGCTAACCGGGATGGTGAATATGGATGCCTACGCCTACGGCTTCACCACCGAAAACAGCCACTACGGCACGACGCGTAACCCGCACGATCTGGCGCGCATTGCGGGCGGGTCGTCCGGCGGTTCAGCCGCCGCCGTGGCCGCCGGGCTGGTGCACTTTTCGCTCGGCACCGACACCAACGGCTCGATTCGCGTTCCGGCCTCCCTGTGCGGCATCTATGGCCTGAAGCCCACCTTTGGCCGCCTGTCGCGATCCGGCAGCCATCCGTTTGTCGCGAGCCTGGATCATATCGGTCCCTTTGCCCGCCGCGTGTGCGACCTGTCGTCCGTGTATGACGCGCTGCAGGGGCGGGACAGCAGCGACGGTTTTCAGGCAGAGAGCTCGCGCGAGCAGACGCGCCCCCTGCTTGAGCGGGGGCTTGACGGCCTGCGCTGCGCGGTGCTCGGCGGCTACTTCACCACCTGGTGCGACGCGGATGCCCGAGACGCCGTGGCGCGGGTGGCGAAGGCGCTCGACGTGCAGGATGAGCTGCAGTTCCCGGACGCCGAGCTGGCGCGCTCCGCAGCGTTTATCATCAGCGCCTCCGAAGGGGGAAACCAGTACCTGCCCGCGCTTCGCCGTGAGCCCGAGCGTTTTGAGCCGCACTCCCGCGAACGCCTGCTGGCAGGCGCAATGATCCCCTCCGCCTGGTACATTCAGGCCCAGCGGTTTCGCGCACACGCCCGGCAGGCGTTTAAAACCCTCTTCGCGCAGGCCGACGTGCTGATCGCCCCGGCAACACCGCGCAGCGCGACGCTCGCGGGTGAGCAGACCATGGAGATAAACGGCCAGCCGCTCCCCATCCGCGCCAGCATGGGGATGCTGACCCAGCCGATATCATTTTTAGGCCTGCCCGTGACCACCGTTCCGCTGCGCACCGCCCAGGGTGCGCCGATTGGCCTGCAGCTGATTGCCGCGCCGTTTAACGAGCAGGCCTGCCTGCGCGTCGCGCGCGTGCTGGAAGAGAGCGGGATCGCCGATGCCCGTCCGGCGGAGGTGGCCGCATGATGAATCACGATGACATTAACCTGCCGTGGGTGGTTGCCGAGGTGACCGCCGCGTTTTACCGCTATGAAGACGCGCTGGTCAGCAACAACATTGCGGTGCTGGACGAGCTGTTCTGGCACGACAAAAACACGGTGCGTCTGGGGGCGGGTGAAAACCTGTACGGGATTGATGAAATCCGCGCCTTTCGCGCGGCACGCCCGTCCGCCGGGCTGCAGCGTACGTTGCGCCACACCGTCATCACCACCTTCGGCGAGGCTTATGCCGTGTGCAGCACCGAGTTTACCCGCGAAGGGACGGAACGCACTGGACGCCAGCAGCAGACGTGGGTGCGGTTTGCCTACGGGTGGCGCATCGTGGCGGCGCAGGTGAGTTTGATGGTGTAACGCCAACGGGCATGCGACGTCCTGTAGGCCGGGTAAGGCGCAGCCACCCGGCAAAACACGGCACAATTATTTCTGAAACGGATGCACCTCCCGCCAGTGGTCCGCAATCTGCTGGCGGGTACAGACCCACACCCGCTCGTGCTGCTGCACGTAATCCAGGAACCGTTGCAGCGCGCGAAAACGCCCCGGCCGCCCGAGCAGGCGGCAGTGCATGCCGATGGACATCATCTTCGGCGCGCTTTCCCCCTCTTCGTACAGCACGTCAAAACTGTCCTTCAGATAGGTATAAAACTGCTCGGCGGTGTTAAACCCCTGCGCGGTCGCGAAGCGCATGTCGTTCGCATCCAGCGTATAGGGCACAACCAGGTGCGGTTTGCGGGTGCCGTCGCCGCACGTCACCTCTGTCCAGAACGGTAAGTCGTCGCCGTAGTAGTCGCTGTCGTAGTCGAAACCGCCGTGCTCCACCACCAGCTTGCGGGTGTTGGGGCTGTCGCGCCCGGTGTACCAGCCGGTTGGCGGCTTGCCGAACAGGTCGGTCAACACCTGCACCGCTTTATGCAGGTGTTCGCGCTCCTGTTGGATATCCATGTGCTGATAGTGTATCCAGCGCCAGCCGTGGCTCACCACGTCGTAATCCGCGCCCTTGATTGCCTCGACGATCTCCGGGTGACGCGCCAGCGCCATCGCCACGCCAAAGACCGTCAGCGGCAGGCCGCGCTTTTGAAATTCATTGTGGATCCGCCAGAACCCGGCGCGGCTGCCGTATTCGTAGAGGGAGTCCATCGACATGTGTTTATCCGGGTAGCTGGCCGCGCCGATGATGTCCGACAGGAATTGCTCGGAACCGGCATCGCCGTGCAGAACGTGGTTTTCCGCCCCTTCCTCATAATTGAGCACAAACTGCACGGCGATGCGCGCCTGATTCGGCCACCGCGCGTGCGGCGGGTTGCCTGCGTAACCGCGCAGATCCCGCGGGTAATCCTGTTCAAAAAGCGCCATTACGTCTCCCCTCACCTTCAAAATGGATTCAATGCCTGAAACTGCCCGCTTAACGCTTTTTTCTCCGGGAAGGCCAGATCCCCGTGCTTGCTGGTCGACAGCCCCAGCGCCACCAGCGATTCCACCATCTTCACCGCCGCGCTGACGCCGTCGATAACCGGCACGCGCAGCTCTCGTGTCAGCTCCTGCGCCAGCGTCGCCATGCCGCCGCAGCCCAGCACGATGGCGCCACAGCCATCCTCTTTCAGCGCCTGTATACAGCGCGCGCGCACTTTCTCCTGCGCCAGACCGGAGCCGTCCTCCAGCGCCAGCACCGGGAGATCGATAGCGTGCAGCGCCGCGCAGCGATCCTGAAAGCCATACTGGTGCAGCAGATGACGGGCAATAATCAGCGTGCGTGGCAGCGTGGTAACCACCGAAAAACGCGTCGCCACCAGCGTCGCCATATGCATGGCGGCTTCCGCAATTCCTACCACCGGCCCCTGCGCCAGCTCGCGCGCCGCCAGCAGGCCCGGATCGCCAAAGCAGGCGATGACGTGACCATCCACGCCCTGCTCTCTGCCGAGCCTGACCTGTTCGAGAACGCCCACGGCGGCGATGGCTTCATCAAAGTGGCCTTCTATAGACGGCACGCCCGCGCTCGGGCAGACCGCGAGGATCTCCGTCCCCGGTGCCGCCACCGCGCGGGCCGCCGCGCCGATGGTTTCCGTCATCGCGAGGCTGGTGTTAGGGTTGATCACTTGTATACAGACAGAGGACATTACGACTCCTTGTGGCCGGCAAACAGCCGGGCAAAATCAGGCAGGCACTCGCCCGCCCGCTCGAAGCAGAGGCTGGCGACGATATGTTCAAAATGGTGCATTAAGGCATCGCTGAGCGGCTGGAGCGCCTTCTGGCGCAGCAGATCCACCAGCTGTTCGTGATCGTTGCAGCGACAGCCCTGCCGCCACGGCGCGCCCCAAGTGGCAATCACCAGCGAGGAGCGCTGGCTCAGGCCGGTCACCATCTCCGTCAGCACCTGGTTGCCGGAGATCGCCTGCAGCTGAATGTGGAAATTGGCAGAGTGGCGGATCGCCGCCGGGCCGTCGTACGCCTCGTGCGCCTGCTGCTCCTGATGAATAATGGCCTCCAGCGCGGCAAGGTGCGGCGGCTGACAGCGGGCCAGCACGTCCGGCAGGTTGGCCACCTCCAGCAGGGCGCGGGTGCGGAAGATATGCTGCGCCTCTTCCACCGTCGGGCTGGCAACGTGTGCACCACGTTTGGGCGTTAAAGTGACCATTTGCACAGCCGCGAGTCGCTGCAGCACCTTTCGGATGCCCGTGCGACTTACGCCAAACACCTCGGCCAGCGCCTCTTCCGGCAGTTTGCTCCCCGGCAGCAGCTGATGTTCGACAATCGCGGTCATCAGCGCCTGAAAGATGGATTCATCTTTGTCATGCAGGTCTGGCGCGGTCTGCAGGGCGTTTATGTTGTTCATTCACCACTCCGTCTTTTACTCTTCGTTATCGAATCGTATACATAAAAATAAAATATTGCATACAAGATTTATTATTTTGGCCTGGATCCTGCAACACCGTCTGCACTCCCACTCAACGGGTTTTCATTCACAGGAGCAGGTTTCATGCCAAACAGTCAAAACGCGCAGCAGGGTACGGCCGCTGATTCCGGTGCGGTTTACAGCCCACGTCTTTGCAATGAGGATCTGGCACCGACGCGTGACCAGAACTGGAGCTGGTACAACATTTTTTCGTTCTGGATGTCGGACGTCCACAGCATGGGGGGTTATGTTGTCGCCGCGAGCTTCTTTACGCTCGGGCTGGCAAGCTGGCAGGTGCTGCTTTGCCTGCTGGTGGGGATTTGCATCGTGCAGCTGTGCGCCAACCTGGTGGCCAAACCGAGCCAGATGGCGGGCGTGCCTTATGCGGTGATCAGCCGTCAGGCGTTTGGCGTTTTCGGGGCCAATATTCCGGCGGTGATCCGCGGGCTGATTGCCTTCGCGTGGTATGGCATTCAGACCTATCTGGCCGCCAACGCCCTGATGCTGGTGGCGCTGAAGTTCTGGCCGTCGCTCTCTTCGCTCACCACCGGCGCGTTCCTGGGCCTGTCGCATCTGGGCTGGATCTGCTTTGCCATTATGTGGGTCCTGCAGGCGATGGTCTTCTGGCACGGCATGAGCGCCATCAAGCGCTTTATTGATATCGCCGGTCCGGCGGTCTACGTGGTGATGCTGGCCCTTGCAGGCTGGATTGTATACAAGACCGGTTTTGACGGCATTTCCTTCACCCTCGCCAGCAAATCCCTGAGCGCGGGCGAGCAGACCTGGCAGATGATCACCGCGACCGCGCTGGTGGTGTCTTACTTCTCCGGCCCGCTGCTCAACTTTGGCGACTTCTCCCGCTACGGCAAAAGCATGGGCGAGATCCGCCGCGGCAACCGCTGGGGCCTGCCGTTTAACTTCCTGCTGTTCTCCATCGTCACCGTGGTCATTGTCTCCGGCACCCAGTCGCTGTTTGGCCGCATGATCACCGACCCGATCGAGACCGTCAGCCGCGTGGGCAACGATCTGGCCGTGGCGATTGGCCTGCTGACGATGATCACCGCCACCATCGGGATCAACATCGTCGCGAACTTCGTCTCCCCGGCATTTGATTTCTCTAACTGCTCGCCGCAGAAAATCAGCTTCCGCACCGGGGGCATGATTGCCGCCGTCGGCTCGATCCTGCTCACCCCGTGGAACCTGTTCAACTCGCCGGAGCTTATCCACTACACCCTGGACGTGCTCGGGGCGTTTATCGGCCCGCTGTTCGGCATTCTGATTGCCGACTTCTACCTGATTAAGCGCGGCAAGGTGTCGGTTGACGATCTGTTCGACGACACGCCAAAGGGCAAATACTGGTACCGCAACGGCTTTAACCCGAAAGCCATTGGCGCGCTGATCCCGTCCGTGGCCGTGGGCCTGGTGATTAGCTTTATTCCGGCCCTGCATGAGGTGGCGAACTTCAGCTGGTTCATCGGCGTCTTCCTCGGCGGCGTGACCTACCGCTGGCTGGCGCGGGAAGATCGCGAGACGGCAGGCGCGACGTCGTTCGGCTCCCGCGTGGCAACGCAAAAAGAGTAATCCCCTCCTTCCGGCCGCAGCGTGTCTGCGGCCCGTCCATTTTTTGGCACCGTTCTTGCTGCGCCTTATCACCCCGCTACGCAAACACGAAGGCAGGAACCATGATGGATTACCAGACAGCGATCCGCGGTGCATTTTTTGATATTGCCCAGGTCTGCGACAGCGCAGACGCGATTGCCCAACACGCGCGCTACCTTGAGGACGGGCTGCTGTTTATACAGAGCGGGAAAATCCTGGCGCAGATGCCGTGGCAGGAGGGCGAGCAGTATCTTGACCCCCACAAGGGCTACACCGACCTGCGCGGCAGGCTGCTGCTGCCCGGTTTTGTCGACACCCACGTCCATTACCCGCAAACGGAGATGATCGGCGCCTTTGGCGAACAGCTGCTGGAGTGGCTGACCACCTACACTTTCCCGGTGGAGAGCCAGTTTGCCGATGAAGCCTACGCGAAAGAGATCGCCGAATTTTTCATTCAGCAACTGGTGAGCAACGGCACCACCACCGCGCTGGTGTTTTGCACGCTGCACCCGGAATCGGTCGAGGCGCTATTTACCGAAGCCCTGCGCCTGAACATGCGCCTAATCGCCGGAAAGGTGATGATGGACAGGCACACGCCGGACTACCTGAGCGAAGACGCGAAGCAGAGCTACCGGCAGACGCGGGAGTTGATTCAGCGCTGGCACCACCGGGGGCGGCTGGGCTATGCCATTACGCCGCGCTTTGCCCCAACGTCTTCCCCCGAGCTGCTTGCCGCGGTCAGCCTGCTCAGAGAGGAGTTCCCGGATACCTGGCTGCAGACCCACCTGAGCGAAAACCCCAACGAAGTGGCCTGGGTAAGCGACCTCTGGCCGGAGCACGAGCGCTATCTGGACGTGTATCACCACTACGGCCTGACCGGCGAGCGCAGCGTGTTTGCCCACGCGATTCATCTTCACCACAGCGAGTGGCAGTGCCTGCACGACACCGGTTCGGCGGTGGCGTTTTGCCCCACCTCGAACCTGTTTCTCGGCAGTGGGCTGTTTCGCCTGCCCGCCTGCTGGCAGCACAAGGTGCGGATGGGCATCGGCACCGACGTCGGCGCAGGCACCACCTTCAGCATGCTGCGCACCCTGGGGGAAGCCTACAAGGTCGGCCAGCTTCAGAGCTACCGCCTGCGCGCCAGCGAGGCGTTTTACCATGCCACGCTGGGCGGCGCGCACGCCCTCCGCCTGGACGATAAGATTGGCAACTTCGCGCCCGGCAAAGAGGCGGATTTCGTGGTTATCGACCCTGACGTAACGCCGCTGCAGCGCCTGCGCAATCGCCGCTGTCAGGATATCTACGAGCAGCTTTTCGTGCTGATGACGCTCGGCGACGAGCGCAACATCAGCGAGACCTGGGTTAACGGCGAGCGGGTATGGTCAACTGCCCCGGTAGGTTGACCACCCGCCGGGCGCAATCACAAACGGCAGGTGGAAGTGCTCGCCTGCCGTTTCTCCCGTCACAAAATCAATTTGCGCGCAGGGGTAGAGCGTGTCGCGACCTGTTTCGCTAAACCACGCGCCGATCTCCGCCACCAGCCGATAGCGGCCTTTTGGCAGGAAAGGGACAAATTCGGTGATGCGACCCTTTACGTTGGTCACGCCCGTCGCCATGATTTCGCCCTCCCGTTCAAGATGAACCGTCACGCCCTCTGCGGGTTGGCCCGTCGAGATATCCAGAATATGGGTGCTGAGTGTGCTCATTCGCTAATGACTCCTTCCAGACGTAGTAACGTAATTTCCCGCAGCTGTTCCAGCGCGGCCAGTACTTCCTGCGCATCGCTGTTTTCAAGCCGCGCGTGCAGCGCATGTAAAATGTCTTCGCCGCTGCGGTCCTTCGCGCGGATCAGAAAGACGCGCCCGAAGCGGGCCTCGTAGCGGGCATTCCCCTCGCGCAGCGCCTGGGCAAGGGCGGCATCGCGGTCATTCACCGCGCCCTGCTCCTGGCGCGACAGCGCCGCCTCTGCCTGTGAGCCCGCCGGCTTTTCCCCGATGCGTGGATGGGCGCTCAGGGCCTGCGCCAGCGCCGCGTCGTCCCAGGCTTGCGTCAGCGCGTTTGCCGTACTGAACAATTCGTCCCGGTTGGCGTAGGGCCGCCCCAGAGCCAGCGCGTTGGCCCAGCCGGGGAGCGCCACGCAAGGGTGAATCAGCGCTAACGCCTTTTCGTGGGGAAGATGATTGAACTCGTGCAGTGCGATCATAGCGTCTCCTTTATTGTCATCCTCCGGGTTCTTGCACAAACCACGCCATTCTGAGCGCAGGCGTGAAACAGTCGATTCCGTAGAGCTCAACAGGAAATTATTGATTCATAAAAAGGCACCTTCACCGCGTTTGCGCACCTTAGCAGTGCAAACTCACCGCTCACAACGCCGTTTTCGCCACTTTGCAGCCTGGTACGCAAATTGCTGACTGTTTTTACACCCTGCAAAAGGAGAGAAGCATGAAAGCAATCGTTATTGGTGCGGGAATTGGCGGCCTGAGCGCCGCCGTCGCGCTGAAGAAAGCGGGCATCGACTGTACCGTGTTTGAAGCCGTAAAAGAGATCAGGCCCGTCGGGGCGGCCATCTCCATCTGGCCTAACGGCGTGAAATGCATGCAGCACCTCGGCATGGGCGACATCATCGAGACGTACGGCGGTCCGATGCGTTTTATGGCCTACAAGGATTACCGGCGCGGCGAGACCCTGACCCGCTTTAGCCTTGCCCCGCTGGTTGAGCGTACCGGCGGGCGTCCCTGCCCCGTCTCGCGCGCTGAACTCCAGCGCGAAATGCTGGACTTCTGGGGTCGCGACAGGGTGCAGTTCGGCAAGCGTGTGGAACACGTTCAGGAAGACGACGCGGGCGTGAGCGTGACCTTTACCGATGGCAGCACGGCAACAGGCGATTTTCTGATTGCCGCCGACGGCAGCCACTCGGCGGTTCGTCCGTACGTGCTGGGCTACACCCCGGAGCGCCGCTACGCCGGGTACGTGAACTGGAACGGGCTGGTGAAGATTGATGAAGAGATAGCCCCGGCGCACCAGTGGACCACCTTCGTTGGCGAAGGTAAACGCGTGTCGCTGATGCCCGTCTCCGGCGGTCGTTTCTACTTCTTTTTTGACGTGCCGCTGCCCGCGGGGCTGGCGGAGGATCGCACCACCCTGCGCGCCGATCTCACGGGCTACTTCCGCGGCTGGGCGCCGCCGGTGCAGACGCTTATCGCGGCGCTGGATCCCGAGACCACCAACCGCATTGAGATCCACGACATCGAGCCGTTCGACAGCCTGGTGCGCGGCAACGTCGCGCTGCTCGGCGATGCCGCGCACAGCACCACGCCGGATATCGGCCAGGGTGGCTGTGCGGCGATGGAAGATGCCGTGGTGCTGGGGGAATGCCTGCGTGAAAACCACAGCATTACGCTGGCGCTGCGGCAGTACGAAGCACTGCGCTGCGACCGGGTGCGCGACCTGGTGCTAAAGGCACGTAAACGCTGCGACGTCACCCACGGGAAAGACATGGCGTTGACGCAGGCCTGGTATCAGGAGCTCAAAGAGGAGACCGGCGAGCGCATCATCAACGGTCTGTGCGAGACCATTCAGGGCGGCCCGTTAGGCTGAACGTAAGAGGGATAACGATGAAAAGAGAACCGACTCCACCCGCCCACTGCACGTTTGAACCAGAGGACTGGCTGCGCCTGGCGAAATGCTGGCATCCGGTCGCGCGCGCCTGCGACGTCGGTCCGGCACCGGTCAAAGCGACCCTGCTGGATGAACAGCTGGTGATTTACCGGATTAACGACCAGGTCGTGGTCGCCCGTGACGTCTGCCCACACCGCGGCGTGCCGCTGACGCTCGGCTTTCACGACGAGCACGGGATTATCTGCCCCTACCACGGCCTCCGCTTTGGCGAGGACGGGCGCTGCAACCGTATTCCGTCCAGCCCCGACCAGCCCGTTCCGGCGAAGCTGAACCTGATTAACTACGCCGTGGAGGAGCGCTTCGGCCTGATCTGGACCTGCCTGGCCTTTGACCCGGACAATCCTGCGCCGCTGCCCACCATGCCGCACTGGGATGACGCAGGCTTTCAGCAGATCAACTGCCCGGCGTTTGAGGTGAATGGCTTCGCCGGGCGACAGGTGGAGGGGTTTCTGGACGTGGCGCACTTTGCGTGGATCCACACTGATACCTTTGCCGATCCCAATAATCAGCTTGTGCCCGCCTATCAGCCGCAGGAGACGCCGTTCGGCTTCGTGGCGGATTACTGGAGCTCCGTGAGCAACTATCCCGCCGGTTCACCCGTGCAGGTGCCAGAAGGGTTCCAGTGGCTGCGCCATTTTGAAATGCATCTGCCGTTTACCGCCACTCTGACGATTCATTTTCCGGGAGAGTCGAGACTGGTGATCATGAACGCCGCGTCGCCCGTGTCATCGCGCGTCACCCGCATGTTCGCCCCTATTGCGCGCAACCTTGACCTGCATATTCCGGTGGAAGACGTGCATGCCTTTAACCTGCGCATCTTCGAAGAGGATCGCCTGATGGTGGAAACCCAGCGTCCGGAAAGCCTGCCGCTGGACCTGACGCTGGAAGCCCATATTCCCGCTGACAAAAGCTCAATAGCCTACCGTCGGGGACTGAAAAAAATGGGCTTTGGCGAGTTTTTCCTGGTATGACGGAGGCCGATATGCTGAGCGTGATTGTTGACGGGCTGTGGCGCGAGGGCGACAAAAGCCTCGCCGTCAGGCTGGTGTCTGAAGACGGCGAAGCGCTGCCGCCGTGGCAGCCCGGCGCGCACATTGACGTCCACCTGCCCTGCGGCGTGGTCCGCCAGTATTCCCTGACCGGGGCCTGTGAGGAAAAGAACTACCTTATCTGCGTGGGGCGGGAAACAGCCTCGCGCGGCGGGTCGCGCTACGTTCACGAGACGCTGCGTCCCGGGCAGAAGCTGATGATTTCCGCCCCGCGCAATCTGTTTCCGCTTGGTCAGGCAGAGCGGGTTTTGCTGCTGGCGGCGGGCATTGGCATTACCCCGCTGTATGCGATGGCCCTGCAGCTGAAGGGGGCCGGAACGCCGTTTACCCTGCATTATTACGTCAAAAACCGCGAAAGCGCGGCGTTTGCGCGCGAGCTCTCGCAGTGCGGTGAGTGCATCATTCATACCGCCAGCCCGCGCACTGCGCTGGGTGAGCATCTTCCGGTGCCGGAGGCGGGATTTCATGCCTGGGTGTGTGGACCTGCGGGTTTTATGGAAAAAGTGAGTGAGGTGGCCACAGCGAAGGGATGGGATGACGCCCATCTTCACAGCGAGGCGTTTCAGCCCGCTGCTCCTGCCGCAGGCGGTGAAACCGGCGAGATCTTCACGGTCAAACTGGCCTCCACCGGCGAGCGCTGGCCGGTGCCTGCGGATAAAACCATCGCCCAGGTATTGCAGGAAAACGGTGTAGACGTGCCGCTGTCGTGTGAAATGGGGATTTGCGGTGCGTGCCTGACGCCGGTGATTGACGGCGTGGTGGATCACCGGGATAGCGTGCAGTCGGAGGCGGAAAAAGGCGCGCCGGACCAGCAGGTGGCGCTGTGCTGTTCCCGAAGCCATTCCGGTGAACTGGTGATTGCGCTGTAAAACGAAAAAACCCTGCGATATTGCTATCGCAGGGTTTTCGAATTTGGCGGAAGCGTAGAGATTCGAACTCTAGAACCCTTTCGGGTCGCCGGTTTTCAAGACCGGTGCCTTCAACCGCTCGGCCACGCTTCCAAAGTGAGGCGCACTATAAACACCTATTAGCGCCTTGTAAAGCAGGAATTTTTCTATTTCTCTATGCCTGCGCAAAACTCATTCAGCCGAGGTGTAAAACGTAAGGCCCGTTCCCCCTCGGCCAGCGTGCGTATGGCTGCTTTTAACGGGAATGAAACCGTCTACTTCTGGTATTTCTCCTACACTTTAAAGGTTCTACCGGTACGGTGAACGTGAAAAAGCCGGATCAATCAGGGCGATGAGGATTCAAGCCTTTCAGCCTGCGATCATGTTGCCTTTAACTGAGGAGTTTGCGGTATGGCATTCGTAACAACGAAAGACGGCGTCAACATTTTCTACAAAGACTGGGGGTCAAAAGAGGCGCAACCCATTGTTTTCCACCACGGCTGGCCTTTAAGTGCCGATGACTGGGATAACCAGATGCTCTTCTTCCTTGCGGAAGGCTATCGCGTTATCGCTATCGACCGTCGCGGTCATGGGCGTTCGGATCAGGTGAGTGAAGGCCACGATATGGATCATTATGCCTCCGATGCGTCGGCCGTGGTTGAAAGCCTGGACCTGCGCAACGCCGTGCACGTCGGCCACTCCACCGGCGGCGGCCAGGTCGCCCGCTACGTTGCACAGTACGGACAACCGCAGGGGCGCGTCGCCAAAGCGGTGCTCGTCAGCGCCGTCCCGCCTCTGATGGTAAAAACGGACGCTAACCCCGGCGGGACGCCCATCGAGGTTTTCGACGGCTTCCGCAAAGCGCTGGCGGCTAACCGCGCCCAGTTTTACCTCGACGTCGCCAGCGGTCCTTTCTACGGCTTTAATCGGGACGGGGCCGACGTTTCGCAGGGCACCATTCAGAACTGGTGGCGCCAGGGAATGATCGGCAGTGCCAAGGCTCACTATGAGGGAATTAAGGCGTTTTCAGAGACCGACCAGACGGAGGATTTAAAAGCCATCAAGGTTCCCGTACTGGTGCTGCAGGGCGACGACGATCAGGTCGTGCCGTATAAAAATGCCTCTCTACTGCAGGACAAGCTGCTGGCGAACAGCGTACTGAAAGTTTATCCGGGCTTCCCACACGGGATGCATACCACCCATGCGGATACGATCAACGCGGACATTCTGGCCTTTATCCGCTCTTAGACGTCACCTTTCTTGTTTTTGCCGGGTCGGCCTATATTTCGCACGATCCACCGTAGGCCAACGCCACCCAAGGGTGGCGTTGTTTATTCCGTTTAACGATTATCCAGCTCGGCGCGAACGTTGTTCAGCCCGGTGGTATTGATGCGATATGGCTGCCCGTTCACGGATCGGATCAGTTTTTTAGTGCGGAGTTTTTTAAAGACGTTAAGCGTGCAGTCGCTCAGCACCAGCCCTTCACGGGTGTAGCACTCAACGGACGTGACGCGGCCAGAACTGTCGCGGACGTGCACAATACGTCCACCTTTGGCGAGAACGTGTAAGGTTCGTTGTTCCTGACGGGATAAATTCATACTGGAAAACCTGTGTAATCATCATGCGTAAAAACGAGCCCACACCTGCAGGTGCGTGCGTAAGGTTTAAGCGCAGCGATAACCAGTCCGTCCTGAAAAGGGCGGGAAACTGATTATCTGATGAAAACATTCTCCAGCATCAAAGCCTCGGTGAGAGATAGCAAGATATTTACGGCGTGAATGATAACGCCTGTTTTATATAGGGGAATAGCGGTTTTTTAAAAATGTGAGCCGGATCGGCCAATGCAAAAGAAAAACCCCAGGTTGACGAGCAACCTGGGGTTTATATTTGGCGGAAGCGTAGAGATTCGAACTCTAGAACCCTTTCGGGTCGCCGGTTTTCAAGACCGGTGCCTTCAACCGCTCGGCCACGCTTCCTAAGTGAGGCGAACTATAAACACCTCGCTGCGTGCTGTAAAGAGCCACGGCATTCGTTCGCTTTAAAAATAGCCAATACGCGTTTAATCGGTTGAATTGACAACGCATTGGCCATTTTCTCAGCACAACATGCAGCGTTCAGGCTTAGTGCTTCTTGATGTACATATCTTTGGTGTAGTAGTACCCCAGCTTATCCGGCGTGAATCCGCCCACCCACGGTTTCACCAGGTGTGTACGCACGTAGTGATAGACCGGGATCGCAGGCACGTCACGCCCTAAAAGATCCTCTGCCTGCTGGTAGAATTTACCGCGCTCTTCCGGCGTTTTCGCTTTCGCCGCGTTGACTAACGCCTGGTCATATTCCGGATTGCTGTACTGGCTGGTGTTTTCACTGTCTCCGGTACGGTAGTTGTTGAGGAACGTCGCCGCATCATCGTAATCCGCAATCCAGGCGTAGCGCACCACGTCAAAGTTGTGGGTGTGCATGGTATCCAGCATGGTTTTCCACTCCTGATTTTGCAGCTTCGCCTCCACGCCGAGATTTTTCTTCCACATTGAGCTGGCCGCGATGGCAATGCGCTGGTGCGATTCAGACGTGTTGTAGAGCAGATTAAAGCGCAGCGGGTGGCTGGCGTTAAAACCGGCTTCGTCCAGAAGCTTTTTGGCTTCGGCAATGCGTTTTTCCATCGGCCAGCTGGCGTAATCCGGGTTTTTTAGCGTGATACCGCCGATATCCGGCTGGCTGACAAGCCACGCCGGGCGCTGCCCCTGCCCTAACACTTTCTCCGCGATGATGTCTTTATCCAGCGCCATGTTCAGCGCCCTGCGCACGCGGGCATCATTAAACGGTGGACGGGTGGTGTTGAACTCATACCAGTACGTGGCAAGCTGTGGAGAAACATCCAGTTCGCTGCCCAGCGTTTTCTTGAGCTGCGCAAACTGATTGATCGGCACCGTATAAACGATGTCGATTTCACCGGCCTTATAGCGGTTCACATCCGCGGCTTCAGAGGTGATGGGCAGGTACGTCACTTTATTGATAACGGTATGCGCGTTATCCCAGTAGCGCGGGTTGCGCTCGGCCACAATGCGCTCGTTGACCACCCACTGCGACAGTTTATAAGCACCGCTGCTGACGAAATGCTCGGGTTTGGTCCATTTATCACCGAAACGCCCAATCAGCACTTTATCCACCGGCACCAGCGACGGGTGCGCCAGCATCGCCAGGAAAGCGGCATTTGGCTGGGTGAGCGTGACTTCAAGCGTAGTGTCGTTGATGGCTTTCACGCCCAGTTTATCGGGCGCTTGTTTACCCTGCGCAATCTCTGCGGCGTTGATGATGTGCATGTTGCCCGGATAGCTGGCGTACGGCGAAGCGGTTTTAGGGTCGACCAGACGCTGCCAGCTCCAGACCACATCTTCTGCAGTAATGGCGGTGCCGTCGCTCCAGGTGATGCCAGGACGCAGATGGAACGTCCAGACGGTATTGTTTTTGTTCTCCCATTTCTCCGCCAGCCGCGGCTGGATCTCACCGTTCGGAGAAACGCTGACCAGCCCTTCGAATAAATCGCTGATAATATTGAATTCGACATCGCTTTCGACTTTATGCGGGTCAAGCGATGAGGGTTCACTGCCGTTGTTCCTGACCAGTTCCTGCTTCTCTGCCAGTTGCGTTCCTGCCGGCACGTTAGCCGCCCAGCTTGCCGTGCTGGTGCACAGTATGGCCGCGGTTAACAACGAGAGTGTAAAGTTAGTGCGTGTTTGTGGTTTCATGTCCTTCGCCTTATTGTCTGTTTTATGACGATCCGGGAATAACTCTTAGCGCCCGCATTGAAATAAGGCAATATTTTTCAGTAACCTATAAGAGGTTGATCTGAATAAAATTCGTAATCCGCTGTTCATCCTGTAGGAAATGATTTTCGCAGAAGAAATAACCAGCATCAGCGCTAACGTGCTGAGTAAAGATGGGTAAAACCACTTTGAGACTGGCGCGCCGTTTCCTATTCTTGCCGTTAATTACATCTGTCATAAGAGAGTGACTCATGGATCGTATAATTACATCTTCACGCGACCGCACATCGCTACTCAGTACCCATAAGGTGCTGCGCAATACCTATTTCATGCTTAGCCTGACGCTGGCGTTTTCGGCGATCACCGCCACCGCCAGCACCGTGCTGATGCTGCCGTCTCCGGGGCTGATCCTGACGCTGGTGGGGATGTATGGTCTGATGTTCCTGACCTACAAAACCGCTGACAAACCGGTTGGTATTCTGTCTGCGTTTGCCTTCACTGGCTTCCTGGGCTACATCCTGGGGCCGATGCTGAATGCGTATCTGTCTGCCGGTATGGGCGACCTTATCGGTATGGCGCTGGGCGGTACGGCACTGGTGTTCTTCTGCTGTTCGGCCTACGTACTCACTACCCGTAAGGACATGTCCTTCCTCGGCGGTATGCTGATGGCGGGTATCGTGGTCGTGCTGGTGGGTATGGTGGCAAACATCTTCCTGCAGCTGCCTGCCCTGCACCTGGCAATTAGCGCCGTGTTTATTCTGATTTCTTCAGGTGCGATCCTGTTTGAAACCAGCAACATCATTCGCGGTGGTGAGACGAACTATATCCGCGCTACCGTGAGCCTGTACGTGTCGCTGTATAACATCTTCGTCAGCCTGCTGAGCATTCTGGGCTTCGCCAGCCGCGATTAAAGCTACAGCAATGTAAACCTGGCCCCGCTTATGCGGGGCTTTGTTTTTTGATACACTGCTGCGGTTTTTGACTGATGCGTGAATGATTATGTTGAGTTTTGAAGGCAAAGAGATCGAGACCGATAACGACGGTTATCTCAAAGAGAGTGGCCAGTGGAGCGAAGCGCTGGCAGCGGTGATTGCGGAGAAAGAGGGTATCGTCCTTTCCCCCGAACACTGGGAAGTGGTGCGTTTTGTGCGCGAGTTCTATCTCGAATTCAACACCTCTCCGGCTATTCGTATGCTGGTCAAAGCCATGGCCAATAAATTCGGCGAAGAGAAAGGTAACAGCCGTTATCTGTATCGCCTGTTTCCAAAAGGCCCGGCAAAACAGGCAACAAAGATTGCTGGCCTGCCTAAGCCGGTGAAGTGCATTTAATAGCGAATACCGAAGTTAACGTACTCCCGACCGGGTTGATGCGGTTCCGTTAAAACCTTATCAACCCGCGCACTTCGCGGCCCGCCCGCTCTCAGCCACGCCACCAGCTTCTCAACCTGTTCTTCTTCACCACAGGCCAGTACCTCTACGCTGCCGTCGTCCATATTACGTGCATATCCCGTTAACCCTAGCTGTACGGCTTCGCGCTGGGTACTGTAACGGAAGCCGACACCCTGAACGACGCCGTAAACCCAGGCGATGGTGCACACGTTTGACATCGTTATTCTCCTTATCCGTCCGGAGCGCAGCCCGCCCCTCTTTCTATTCGAATTCAAAGAATAGCAAATTATGCCGGTTTTTAAATCGTCTCAAAATATGGTATCAAAATAACAGGATAAACAGATGAATTTTAGGAAAAACCTATGCCACCATCAGATTATTTCTTTGAGAAGCTGGAAACGAAAGCCGGGTTAAATTACATATTACGCGCACAGGAAAAAGTGCCGGAAGGTGGAATGTACATCAAGCCACATATGCATCTCGAACATGAAATAATGTGGTTTTACAAAGCCAGAGGCAGCTATAGTATTGGCCGTGAAAAATTCGCTCTCCAGAATAATACGCTTGTCTATGTCAGCCCACTCACGCTGCATGATATGGAACTGGATTTTACGGCAGACCATGAACGTTTTATCTTACAATATGATCATACTGCGCTCAGCAATCTGAAATATCCAGTACCCGCCCTGGAATCACATACGGGTGTCGTTTCCTGCCTGGAGGAAAAGGATGCAGAAAGATTACAATTTATTTTCAAATGGTTCTCAGAAGTCAATGAGACGGCCTATTCTGAAAAAGAAATTAAGCCGTTAATGATTTTGTTACTCAGCACCGTTCTGCAGCATGCCGAAAACGCAACCAAAATCGCCACAGAGACGGATCATCAATCCATCTTTGCGGTTATTATCTCTTTTGTGATCAACCTGGAAACGCAAACCTCATTTACGATGAGTTTGAACGAAGCCGCTGAATCGGTCGGACTCTCACCCAGTCATTTTTCCAGAACGTTTAAAAAAATTATGCAGGTGAGTTTCAAGGAATATCTTCTGCGAAAGAAAATCGCCCTGTCAATACAACTGTTGCGTAATACAGAACTTAGCATCACCGACATTGCTTACAAATGTGAGTTTACAGATGCTGCGTACTATTGCTTCCAGTTCAGAAGGGTTATCGGCGTTACACCTAAAAAATTCAGGAACAGCAATCTGACATCAGAACAGTTAAAAACCGGTCATAACGTGCAGCTTTAAGCGTAAAACCGCGTCGTTGATAAAACTGTGATCGGCACAAATCTACCTGCGCAAAAAAATTATATAAAAGCATCTTTCTCATACATTTTTTTATGCTCTTAATATTTATCTTTTAACCTGAGACTGGCCACTCATTTCGGATTCGTACTCATCCTGATTAAAAGGTATTTATTATGAGAAAAATAGGATTCAAAGAAAAGATTGGTTATGGGTTAGGTGATGGTGCGTCCAATATTATCTGGCAAACGATAATGCTTTTCATGGCCTACTTTTATACAGATATCTACGGGCTAAGCGCTTTTCATATGGGGACCATGTTCCTGGTCGTCAGAGCGTTTGATGCCATTGCCGACGTGTACATTGGCTATCTGGCCGACCATACTCAGACCCGGTACGGTCAGTTCAGACCTTATCTCCTCTGGTTCTCGCTGCCCTTCGGTATTTTTGGTGCCCTGACGTTTTATACACCCGATTTTGGCGAGTCGGCCAAAATTGTCTATGCGTATGTGTCTTATACTGCCCTCTCGCTTTTTTATTCCCTCGTTAACGTTCCCTACTGCGCGCTGATTAATAACATTTCCAGTGATGCAAAAGAACGGGTTTCAATGCAGTCTTATCGTTTTGCCTTCGCTGCTTTAGGAGGGATTATTGTTTCCGTCGTGGCGCTACCGTTAACCAAAATTTTGGGTGAAGGCGATCTACAGAAAGGCTATTTTCTGGCGATGGTGATTATGGGGGCGATCAGCACTATCATGTTTTACTGTTGCTTTGCCATGACCAGGGAACATTACACGAAAGCGGTGGATAAAAAACGTAACTTTCGTGGTATCTATGATGATCTGACTGTCGTGGTGAAAGATCATAACTGGCGCTGTATTTTCAGCCTCAATATTGCAAGCCTTATCGCTGGCATCCTGAAAACGGGCGGAGCCATTTATTTCGTTAGCTACTATCTGAAAAGGCCCGATTTAGTGGGGCTTGTGCTTATTATTATTCTCTGCACCCGATTTCTGGGCGCATTGTCGACAACGCTATTATATAAAAATTATGACCGGGTATTGTCATATAAAGTTTCGTTAATTATACAAGCCATTATCTTAATTATTCTTTTCGCCATTCCTGCAGAATACGTCCTGCCGGTTTGCCTGGTGATCTGTCTGATTCATTTCATCGACGCCAGTTCTGCCCCCCTGCAATGGAGCCTGCTCAGTGACATCATTGATAACGTTGAAAAACAGTCAAACATTTCGCTGAGTGGCTTAGTTTTCTCAACCAATCTTTTCGCTATAAAAATTGGCATTGCGGTTGGCGGTGCCATCATTGGCTGGCTGCTCACCGTTGGCGGCTATGTGGGCAGTGCTGCGATCCAAACCGATCTCGCCATTCTGATTGTGCGGCTTATCTTTACGCTTATTCCCGCTGCTTTTGTCTTCATGATGTACCTCATCATGAGGCAATACCGGACCCATAATGCGTTACAGGCCTGACGTTACCACCGCTATTTTCATAACAGGAATCGAAGATGACCATAATAACTAACCCCATTATCCCAGGTTTTAATCCGGACCCCTCCATTATAAGAGTGGGTGAGGCGTATTACTTAGCAACATCGACATTTGAATGGTTTCCAGGTATTTGTTTGTATAAATCATACGATCTCAAAAACTGGCGGCTGATTTCTCATCCCCTGAAGCGGAAAAGTCAGTTGAACATGCGCGGGAATCCGAATTCCGGCGGAATCTATGCACCATGCCTCAGCTACAATGCCGGAAAATTTTATCTCATTTATACCGATGTCAAAAACGTGACCGGACGTTTCTGGGACCCGAATAACTTTATCGTGACCACGGACGATATCGAAGGTGAATGGTCTGAGCCAACGTATCTCAATAGCAGAGGGATTGATCCCTCACTGTTCCACCACAGTGACGGTACGAAATGGCTTGTGAGCATGGAGATGAGCTACAGGGACGGCGGGGAGGCAGGATTCCCGAAATGGAATGGCATTATCATCCAACAATACGATGAGCAGAAGAGTCGCTTAACCGGCGAGTGCCGTAAAATTTTCGCCGGTACCGCGTTGGGCATCACCGAAGGGCCACACATTTATGAGTTGAACGGCTGGTTCTATTTGTTAGTGGCTGAAGGCGGGACGTTTTATAACCATGGCGTCACGCTGGCGCGCTCCCGGCATCTGTTTGGCCCCTACGAAACCGATCCCATCGGGCAAATGATGACATCTCGCTTTGATTGCCGTTTACCTTTACAGCGCGTCGGCCATGCGGATCTTTTTGATAACGGTCTGGGCGAATGGTTTATTGTGCATTTATGCGGGCAACCGTTGCCCTCAAAAGGACGCAGCCCGATGGGTCGAGAAACCGCTATTCAGCAGGTTTACTGGACGGAGGATGGCTGGCTGCGCTTAACAAATAACAGCATTACGCCAGAATTAACGGTGCAGACGCGCCTGAAAGAACGTCCGTGGCCAACGCCGCCTGCCCGGGATGAGTTCGATACGCCGGAGCTGCCCCTTCACTACCAGTCGTTACGCATCCCCTTAAGCGAGGAAATGTGCACGCTTACGGAAAGGCGCGGATGGTTACGGTTGCGGGGTTATGAATCCCTGAGTTCACAGCACTATCAAAGCCTGCTGGCAAGAAGACAAACCGATTTTATATATACCGCTCAGACATGCGTAGATTTTAAGCCTCACTCTTTCCAGCAGATGGCCGGGCTGGTCTGCTTTTACGACACCACCAACTACGTTTATCTGAACATATCCTGTAACGACGCGGGAGAACGGACGGTCAATTTGATGGTTAATGACCTGAACCGATTCTCCTTACCGACAGGAGAAGGGGTAAAAATTGCCGCAGAAGGTCTGGTTTACCTCAGAGTCTGCGTCAAAGATGATGGTGCTCTTTTTTACTATTCACTCGATGAAAAAAAATGGTTCCCGATTGGGGGTTATGTTGAATACAGCAAACTGTCCGATGAATATTTTAAGGAACGTGGCATAGAGCGCTTCACCGGTGCCTTTGTCGGGATGTGCTGTCAGGATTTCACGGGCGAACATATCCCGGCCGATTTTGACTACTTTGCCTATTTCCCGGAAGATTTTTAGTTAAGGGCGCGCAGAGTGTCCGCAGATGATTGCCACTGGCCTTCTGTGCTACTCTACGCGCCATTTCCATGCAATCGACAGAATAGAAATTATGAGTGTACGTTTAGTGTTAGCCAAAGGGCGCGAGAAGTCATTGCTGCGCCGCCATCCCTGGGTCTTTTCCGGCGCGGTTGCGCGTATGGAAGGTAAAGCCAACCTCGGTGAAACCATCGATATCGTTGACCATCAGGGGAAATGGTTAGCGCGCGGCGCATACTCGCCAGCATCGCAGATCCGCGCTCGCGTCTGGACGTTCGATAAAGATGAAACCATCGATATCGATTTCTTCGTCCACCGCCTGCAGCAGGCTCAGCAGTGGCGTGAGTGGCTGGCAAAACGTGACGGGCTGGACAGCTATCGGCTGATCGCCGGTGAGTCCGACGGTCTGCCGGGCGTGACCATCGATCGCTTCGGCAACTTTATGGTGCTGCAGCTGTTAAGCGCAGGGGCGGAATATCAGCGTGCTGCCCTGATCAGCGCCCTTCAGTCTCTGTTCCCTGAATGCGCCATTTATGACCGCAGCGATGTGGCGGTGCGTAAAAAAGAGGGCATGGAGCTGACGCAAGGGCCTGTTACCGGTGAATTACCGCCTGCCCTGCTGCCTATCGAAGAACACGGCATGAAGCTGCTGGTGGATATTCAGGGCGGCCACAAAACAGGTTACTACCTCGACCAGCGTGACAGCCGTCTGGCAACCCGTCAGTACGTGGCGAACAAGCGCGTGCTGAACTGCTTCTCCTACACGGGCGGTTTTGCGGTGTCTGCGCTGATGGGCGGCTGTGCCCAGGTCGTTAGCGTGGATACGTCACAGGAAGCGCTGGACGTGGCGAAACAGAACGTTGAGCTAAACAAACTGGACCTGAGCAAAGCGGAGTTTGTACGTGATGACGTCTTCAAGCTGCTGCGTAAATATCGCGACCAGGGCGAGAAGTTCGATGTTATCGTCATGGATCCGCCTAAGTTTGTGGAAAACAAAAGCCAGCTGATGGGTGCATGCCGCGGGTATAAAGATATCAACATGCTGGCTATCCAGCTGCTGAACCCGGGCGGGGTTCTGCTCACGTTCTCCTGCTCCGGCCTGATGACCACAGATTTATTTCAGAAAATCATCGCCGATGCCGCAATAGATGCTGGTCGTGATGTACAATTTATAGAGCAGTTCCGTCAGGCGGCCGATCATCCGGTGATCGCTACCTACCCGGAAGGGCTGTATCTGAAAGGGTTTGCCTGTCGCGTCATGTAACTTGAAAAGAGAAATATTGCCCTCACATCGTGTGTAAGTAATGTTTCCCGGGAGGTGACTATGATTGCCAGCAAATTCGGTATCGGCCAGCAGGTCCGCCACACCTTGCTTGGGTATTTGGGTGTGGTCGTGGATATCGACCCGGAGTATTCCCTTGACGAACCGTCAGCCGACGAGCTGGCGGTTGATGCAGAGCTTCGTGCCGCGCCCTGGTACCACGTGGTGATGGAAGGTGACGACGGGCAACCCGTTCACACCTACCTCGCTGAGGCGCAGTTAAGCAGTGAGCTGCAGGATGAACATCCGGAGCAACCCACGATGGATGAATTAGCGCAGACTATCCGCAAGCAGTTACAGGCGCCGCGCCTGCGCAACTGAGCGTGTAAAAAAAGCCCGATAATCGGGCCTTTTTTTTACTTAGCCAGCCCCAGCCGGGGGATTTCAATCGCCGGGCATCTGTCCATAACCACCTGTAAACCCGCCTCGCGCGCCAGTACGGCAGCCTGTTCATTGATGACGCCCAACTGCATCCACAGCGTTTTCGCACCAATGGCAATCGCTTCCTGCGCGACACCCCATGCCGCCTCGGAATTACGGAACACATCTACCATGTCCACTTTTTCCGGTACATCGTTAAGCGTGGCGTAGCCCTGCTGGCCTAATAACGTCTTTCCCGCCACTTTTGGCGAAACGGGGATCACGTGATAGCCCTGATCGAGAAGGTATTTCATCACGCGATAACTTGGACGATCCGGTTTATCGCTGGCGCCCACCAGCGCAATAGTGCGCGTGGATGTCAAAATCTCGGCAATATCATTCTCTCTCATGCTTTTTCTCCTGGCTTTTTTCAAAGTGTACGCCAAAGCGCACATCTCAACCATTCATCCCATACAGATGTATGAGGGCAAAACGGTGATTTATGTCTATATGTTAGTAAACGTGATTATCGAAAAATTTTGATACATTCTTGCGGGTATAATTTTCAACTGGAGTCAACTATGAAAACCGGCATCGTCTCTGCTGTGATTGCGTTAGTGATGCCGGTTTGCGTTTTTGCAACCACGCTTCGGCTCTCTACTGATATTGACCTGCTGGTGCTGGACGGAAAAAAAGTCTCCAGTTCATTATTGCGCGGCGCAGAGAGCATCGAACTGGATAACGGGCCGCATCAGCTGGTGTTTCGGGTAGAAAAAACGATCGGTCTTGCGAATCATGAACAACGGATGTACATCTCTCCCCCACTGATTGTCAGCTTTAATACCCAGCGGGTCAGTCAGGTAAACATTACCCTGCCGCGGCTTGAGAGCGAAAAAGAGTCCGTCGCTTTCGACGCCGCGCCGCGCGTTGAGCTGCTGGATGGGGATTCGATGCCGATCCCGGTGAAGCTTGATATTCTGGCGCTAACCACCTCGCCAAAAGGCACGGACTACGAGGCCGCAACCGAGTCTTATAACAAAGCGGGTAAACGCGCCTCTCTTCCGCAGTTTGCCACCATGATGGCCGACGACAGTACGCTGTTATCCGGTGTTTCAGAGCTGGATGTTATACCGCCTCAGTCCCAGACGCTGACGGAGCAACGCCTGAAATTCTGGTTCCAGCAGGCCGATCCCGATACGCGCGCCCGCTTTTTGCAGTGGGCAAAACAACAACCTTCGTCGTAAGCCACATTTTTTACGCCTTTCTCTTGCAGCATCAGGCGGTTCCCGTCATCGTGTAGTCAGTTAACCTGATGGATATGATTATGGAACTGACAACACGCACGCTCCCGGAACGCAAACACATTGCTCTGGTTGCGCACGATCACTGTAAACAAATGCTGCTTAACTGGGTTCGCCGCCATCAGTCATTGCTGGAAAAGCACGCCCTCTCAGCGACCGGTACAACCGGCAATCTGATCCAGCGCGAAACGGGTCTCGAAGTGAACGCCATGCTGAGCGGCCCGATGGGCGGCGATCAGCAGGTAGGCGCACAGATTTCGGAAGGGAAAATTGATGTGCTGATTTTCTTCTGGGATCCGCTGAACGCGGTTCCGCACGATCCGGATGTTAAAGCGCTGCTGCGCCTGGCGACGGTGTGGAATATTCCGGTGGCAACGAACCTGTCGACGGCGGATTTCATCATTGAATCGCCGCAGTTTAACTCGCCGGTGGATATCCTTATTCCGGACTACCAGCGCTATCTTTCCGAGAGACTGAAGTAGCTTTTTTGCCGGGTGGCGGCTATGCCTTACCCGGCCTACAAAATCTTGCCTTACATCGCTATGGTTTACGCGCCACCGGCACATCAATACTCTTCAGAATATCGACAAACACGGATGGCTCCTCTTTATTGAACAACAGCCATACGCGATGACGCGCGCGGGTTATCGCCACATACAGCAGACGTCGCTCTTCTGCATCCGGGAAATCTTCCGGCACCGGCAGCAGGGCCTCTTCCATCACCGACTCGCGGGCCGGGGCCGGGAAACCGTCGCTGCCCTCTTTAAGCCCCACCACAATCACATAATCAGCCTGCTGCCCTTTGCTGGCGTGAATTGTCATAAATTCAAGCTGCAGTTTCGGCCAGCGTGTAGCGGCCTTTTCCAGCGCGGCCGGTTTGAGGTGATGATAGCGCGCCAGCACCAGAATGCGTTCGTCGGGTTTCGCGTAGCCGCTCAGTTTATCCAGTAGCGGCTCAAGCTGATCTTCTGCTAACAGGGTGACCGCTTTTTTATCCCCCGGCGTCAGGCTGTTGAGCGGTTTGGTCAGCTGGTGCGGGTTCTGCTGAATAAAGCGGTTGGCTATTTCGCCTATGCGCGCATTGAAGCGGTAGGTGGTGTCCAGATCGCTGCGATCGCCTTCGCCAAAATAGTGGTGAAACGCTGTCGTCAGTGAAAGCTGCGCCCCGCTAAAGCGATAGATGGCCTGCCAGTCATCCCCCACCGCAAACAGCGACGTATGTTTGTTCTGCGCCCTCAGCGCAGAGAGCAGAGCGGCACGCTGCGGAGAGATATCCTGAAACTCATCAACCAGTATGTGCTTCCACGGGCTGACGAAACGCCCCTTCTCTAAAATGATAATGGCCTGATGGATAAGCCCGGAGAAATCGACGGCGTTCTCCTCTTTCAGTGCCGTTTTCCACGCTTTTAGCATCGGAGCCATCAGCTTCACGCGCTTTGAAAACACCGCGCGGATCGCCTCCGGGGCACTTTCAATTATCTCGGCCTGCGAACCGCCGTGCATGCGCATCAGGCTGACCCAACGATCGAGACGCGAGCCGAGCCGACGTGCCAGCTTGTCATCCTGCCAGAAACTGCCTTCCGGCACCGCCCAGTTCAGCTCTTCCTCCAGCCACTGACGCCAGCCTTTTGCCTGTGCTTTTTTCTCACTGCACTGTTGCCGCCACGTTTTAATGAACAGCGCCTGGCGCGCCTGCGTGTCGTTTTCCAGCTTACTGATGGACGGGACTTTCTTGCTGCCCTGCTGAATGATATGCAGCGCAAGCGCATGAAACGTTCTGGCCGAGATATCCTGGGTATGCAGTCTCGCCTGGATACGTTCGTCCATCTCCTGTGCGGCTTTGCGACCAAATGCCAGCAGCAGAATCTGGTCTGCAACGGCCTCGCCAGTGGTCAGAAGCCAGCCTGCGCGAGCCACCAGCACCGAGGTTTTACCGCTCCCGGCGCCCGCAAGTACCAGCAGCGACTGTTCACCGTTGACCACCGCACGCGCCTGCGCAGGGTTAAGCGGCGATGACTCGACCGTGCTGAAGAAATCAGCATATTGGGTGAGCATGGCATCGGTCCAGGCCTGGTTATGCGCCAGGCGACTTTTATCAATATCGCTCAGCCATGCCTGGCACTTCCGCCATGCATCGCGGCAATTTTCAAACTCATTGAGACGCGCTACGGGGAACGGCAACGCAGTCAGCGCCTGTTTTATTTTTTGCTGCAGTCCCGCAGTTTGCTGGCGCGTGAGCCATTTGTGTTGGGCATCGCTCTGCGCGATTTCATCCAGTACCTGCTGCAAAACCTGGGCGGCAATCACGCTCATATCCTGGCTCCACTGCTGCCAGAGCGTGTTCAGATGGTAATGAAAACGCTGGGTTTCCCCCCACTCGGTGCCGTGAAGGCGCACTACTTTATCGGCAGGCAAAACGAACTCCAGCTCGCCCCACACCAGCCCACGTTTACAGTGGATCGCCAACATTTGATTGAAGGGAATGAGATATTCGTGGCGTTCCCCGGAGACTTTCACTCCCGCGTTAAGGAGCACAACCTTGTCGTAAGGGTGTTGAGCCAGGCGTTTGCCCATTGACGTTGCTTTCAGTTCCATATCCAGCCGGATCCACGAAGAGATAATTTGCCTGATAGTTTAACTGCCAGTTTTAAGGTGCTCCAGCCTAAAAAAACGTTACAATCAGTGGGCGTTAATTTTATCGAAAGGAAGTGAGGGTTTATGCGTACCGTTCTGAATGTGTTGAATTTTGTGCTGGGCGGTTTTGCCACCACCCTTTCCTGGCTTTTTGCCACTCTGGTCAGCATCGTGCTTATCTTTACCCTGCCGCTGACGCGCTCCTGCTGGGAAATCACCAAACTCTCCTTTATTCCCTACGGTAATGAGGCTGTCCACGTTGATGAGCTGAACCCGGAAGGTAAAAACGCGCTGATGAATACCGGCGGCACCGTACTGAATATTCTGTGGCTGATTTTCTTTGGCTGGTGGCTGTGCCTGATGCACATTTTTGCCGGTATCGCCCAGTGCATGACGATTATTGGCATTCCTGTTGGGATCGCGAACTTTAAAATTGCCGTCATTGCCCTGTGGCCGGTTGGACGTAGGGTCGTCCCGGTTGAGGTGGCGCAAGCCGCGCGTGAGGCCAATGCTCGCCGTCGTTTTCAGTAATAAGGACTGGCCGCGCTCATGCTAAGCCCACTGCTTCGCCGTTATACCTGGAACAGCATCTGGCTTTATAACGTCAGAATTTTTATCGCTCTTTGTGGCACCGTTGCCCTGCCGTGGTGGCTGAATGACGTTAAGCTCACGATTCCGCTCACGTTAGGGGTGGTTGCGGGGGCGCTTGCGGACCTCGATGACCGTCTGGCCGGGCGTCTGCGCAACCTGGTTATCACTCTTGTCTGTTTCTTTATTGCGTCCGCGTCTGTCGAGCTGCTCTTCCCGTGGCCCTGGCTGTTTGCCTTAGGCCTTACGCTCTCCACCAGCGGCTTTATTCTGCTCGGCGGGCTTGGACAGCGTTATGCCACCATCGCATTTGGCGCGCTGCTGATTGCTATTTACACCATGCTGGGCGTGTCGCTGTACGATCAGTGGTACCAGCAACCCGTGCTGCTATTGCTGGGGGCCATCTGGTATAACCTACTGACGTTAACAGGGCACCTCATCTTCCCGGTGCGCCCTCTGCAGGATAATCTTGCTCGCAGCTATGAGCAGCTGGCTCATTATCTGGAGCTGAAATCCCGGCTGTTTGACCCGGATATCGAAGAGGAAAGTCAGGCCCCTCTTTACGATCTGGCGCTGGCAAACGGCCAGTTGGTCGCCACGCTGAACCAGACCAAAGCCTCCCTGCTGACCCGACTGCGCGGAGACCGCGGCCAACGCGGGACGCGAAGAACACTTCACTACTACTTTGCCGCTCAGGACATCCATGAGCGCGCCAGCTCTTCGCACGTTCAATATGCCGCCCTGCGTGAAACGTTCCGCTACAGCGACGTGATGTTCCGCTTCCAGCGGTTACTTTCCATGCAGTCTCAGGCGTGCCAGCAGCTAGCGCGTTCAATTTTACTGCGAACGCCCTATCAGCATGACCCGCGGTTTGAGCGCGCGTTTAGCCATCTTGATGCGGCAATCGACCGCGTGCAGGCCAGTGGAACCGCACCGGAACATATAAAAGCGCTGGGGTTTTTGCTTAATAACCTGCGGGCAATCGATGCTCAGCTCGCGACGATTGAATCCGAGCAGGCGATGGCCATGCCGGGCAACGATGCCGATAATCAGCTTGCTGATGACAGCGTGCATAGCGTTAGCGACATGTGGCTGCGGCTGAGCCGCAATTTTACGCCGGAATCTGCCCTATTTCGTCACGCGGTGAGAATGTCACTGGTCCTGTGCGTGGGTTATGCGTTTATTCAAATAACCGGTTTACACCACGGCTACTGGATCCTGCTCACCAGCCTGTTTGTCTGCCAGCCCAACTATAACGCCACCCGCCACCGCCTGGCGTTACGTATTATTGGAACGCTGGTAGGCGTCGCCATTGGCCTGCCGGTGCTCTATTTCGTGCCGTCCATCGAAGGCCAACTGGTGCTGATCGTCATTACTGGCGTACTGTTCTTCGCCTTCCGTAATGTGCAATACGCCCACGCGACGATGTTCATCACGCTATTGGTTTTACTGTGCTTTAACCTGCTGGGAGAAGGGTTTGAAGTTGCCCTGCCCCGCGTGTTCGACACGCTCATAGGCTGCGCTATCGCCTGGGCGGCGGTGAGTTTCATCTGGCCCGACTGGCGTTTTCGTAATTTGCCGCGTGTGTTAGACAGGGCGATGAATGCAAACTGCCGGTACCTTGATGCGATCCTTGAGCAATACCACCAGGGGCGCGATAACCGCCTTGCTTATCGCATTGCCCGACGCGATGCGCATAACAGCGATGCGGAACTGGCGTCGGTGGTCTCGAACATGTCCACGGAACCGCGCGCCACCGCGGAAATTCGGGAAACCGCTTTTCGTCTGCTGTGTCTGAATCATACGTTCACTAGCTATATTTCTACGTTGGGCGCACACCGTGAGAAACTGACCAACCCGGGCATTCTCGCCTTACTGGATGATGCTGTCTGCTACGTCGATGATGCGCTTCATCATCGGCCAGCCGATGAGCCGCGCGTTCAACAATCGCTGGATGAACTGGCCCAACGTATTGCCCACCTTGACCCGGGCGCCGACAACAAAGCCCCGCTGGTCCTGCAGCAAATCGGCCTGCTGATCGCCCTGCTGCCGGAAATCTGCCGGCTGCAGCAGCAGATCGCTACCTTGAGGAATGATGCTCCTGACTCTCGGGCAGCGCATTAAACCACTCTGTCAGCTCCCGGCGAATGTCGGCCGGGAGCGCCGCTTCATGTAGCCCTTCGATGGCACCTTCCAACGCGAACAGCACCTTAATACTTAAGGCCTTGTTTTTGGACCTCATCTTTAACCAGCATTTCCTGGCGCCCAGTTCCCGTAAGGTTTCCTCATTAGTGATGCCTGCTTCTAAAAGCAGCACCTCAAGTTGAAAGGTCAGGTTCGGAAGATCTTTTAGCCGGTTGCGCTGATGGCGCTGGCAGCGCTCCTTCCTTGCCGCGTCGAGAGCAAAGGAGGAAAGCTGGAGCAATTTGTCCCTGTCCTGCCACAGCCCGTCGTCCACCCGATAGTAATTAAGCAGGACGGGACGGCCCCGTTTCATCAGCGTCAGAAACGAAGAGGCGTTTTTTACACAATACCTGGCACTTTCTTCACAGGCCCGGAGGTAGAGTTCCCCCTCCGACACCATCGCGAACACCGCATTATCCACCGCCAGGGTGTACCCACCGAATAGCGCCCGATGATGAATTTCGCCTAACGGTGAGAGGTATTCCTGCGATTTATAAATCCGCTCATAAGATATCTTTTTCATGATAATTCCATTTAAAATCAATTATTAACAACGATATTTCTCACTAACGGATCCGTTAGCAGGAAAATAGGCAACTTATTGCTGGAGGGCAAGATGATTTTTTATGGCGCACCAAGAATGGGTGAAATTTGCGAGTCTCTTTCCGAAAATGAGGTTGATCTTTATGCATACAGGGGTTACTGTATATCCATACAGTAACTACAGGGCTGGAATGAATATGTACACTTCAGGCTATGCAAATCGCTCAACATCTCTCTCTTCTACCGCTGGCAATGTCGCGCAGAAATCCGTCGGGCGTGATTCTACAGGGCTTATCAGTGAAGTGGTTTACCGTGAAGACCAGCCTCTGTTAACGCAACTCTTATTACTGCCGCTGTTGCAACAGCTTGGTCAGCAATCACGCTGGCAGCTTTGGCTAACGCCACAACAAAAATTGAGCCGCGAGTGGGTTCTGTCTGCGGGCCTGCCGCTGGCGAAAGTGATGCAGATTAACCAACTCTCACCCTGCGATACGGTAGATTCAATGATTCGGGCCTTACGCACAGGGAATTACAGTGTGGTGATCGGATGGCTGCCTGATGAACTGTCGGAAGAGGAACACTTGAGACTGACGGAAGCAGCGGAAGAAGGTCACGCGATGGGGTTTATTATGCGACCGGTTCGTGCAGATTCTTATCGCAGAGGACAACATTCCGGGCTAAAAATTCACTCAAATTTGTACCATTGAGTGAAATTAGGAGTTTTCCTGGAATTTTTTTCGACCATAAGATGCAGAAATAGTTCAACGCGTCAAATCTTCGGCAAGGCTTGTCTGGAGCGGTTCTCGTTAATTTTGCTGCACAATTTTCGTTCAAGAAATGTTAAATATTAGGTATACGGAACTTTTTTTTTCATATGCCTGACAGACTTCACACTTGTAAGTTTTCATCTACGTTGTAGACTTTACATCGCCAGGGGTGCTCGGCCTAAGCCGAAGATATCGGTAGATTTATATTTGACCACGCCCCCCGGTGAAGGATTTAACCGTGATTTCTCTGCAGAGATCTTCATGGCAAATTTTGGATGATAACGAGGCGCAAAAAATGAAAAAGACAGCTATCGCGATTGCAGTGGCACTGGCTGGCTTCGCTACCGTAGCGCAGGCCGCTCCGAAAGATAATACCTGGTATGCAGGTGGTAAACTGGGCTGGTCTCAGTTCCATGACACCGGCTGGTACAACAGCAGCCTGAACAACGATGGCCCGACTCACGAGAGCCAGCTGGGTGCAGGCGCGTTCGGTGGCTATCAGGTTAACCCGTATGTTGGTTTTGAAATGGGTTACGACTGGTTAGGTCGTATGCCATACAAAGGCGACAACGTCAATGGCGCTTTCAAAGCTCAAGGCGTTCAGCTGACCGCTAAACTGGGTTACCCAGTAACTGACGATCTGGACGTGTACACCCGTCTGGGCGGCATGGTATGGCGTGCAGACTCCAGCAACAGCATCGCTGGCGACGACCATGACACCGGTGTTTCCCCAGTATTCGCTGGTGGCGTTGAGTGGGCTATGACCCGTGACATCGCTACCCGTCTGGAATACCAGTGGGTTAACAACATTGGTGACGGTGCTACCGTTGGCGTTCGTCCAGACAACGGCATGCTGAGCGTTGGTGTTTCTTACCGTTTCGGTCAGCAGGAAGATGCTGCACCAATCGTAGCGCCAGCTCCGGCTCCAGCTCCAGAAGTACAGACCAAGCACTTCACTCTGAAGTCTGACGTTCTGTTCAACTTCAACAAAGCTACTCTGAAACCAGAAGGTCAGCAGGCACTGGATCAGCTGTACACCCAGCTGAGCAACCTGGATCCTAAAGATGGTTCTGTAGTGGTTCTGGGCTTCACCGACCGTATCGGTTCTGACGCTTACAACCAGAAACTGTCTGAGAAACGTGCTCAGTCTGTAGTTGATTACCTGGTTTCTAAAGGTATCCCAGCTAACAAGATCTCCCCACGTGGTATGGGCGAATCTAACCCAGTGACCGGTTCTACCTGTGACAACGTGAAAGCTCGCGCTGCACTGATCGACTGCCTGGCACCAGATCGTCGCGTTGAGATCGAAGTTAAAGGTATCAAAGACGTTGTAACTCAGCCTGCGGCATAAGTTATCGTCTTATAAAAAAACCCCGCCATGCGGGGTTTTTTATTGTCTGAAGAACAGTAAGAAACTACTTTTTACCCAGCAGAGCTTGAAGATCGTTCTTCAGCGTCGACATCTGGCTGGCATACTTCTCTTTGTGCTCGGCATCTTCAATCAGTTGTACTACGGTCTCTGACAGCGTTTTTCCTCGACGTTGCGCAAGCCCCGCCAGACGCTGCCAGACCATAAACTCCAGGTCGATTGATTTTTTACGGGTGTGCTGATGCTCAGCATTAAAATGCCGTTTTCGCCGCGCACGGATAGTTTGCTTCATCCGGTTTAACAGGGCGGGATTAATATGCTTCTCAATCCAGCTATTCACCTGTACCGGTTCATTTTCGAGGGTCAGCAAAATATCCACGGCCTCTTGCGCAGCGCTGGCTTCGATGTAGCAGGTGATCAGCTCCCCTTCACGGTGCTTTTTGACCAGGTACTTCCATTTCCAGCCGCTTTCGAGATTTTCCAGTTGTTGATATTTCATTGCGATCTCAGTGTTACCACGTAACTCTGTTCAGAATATCAGTTTTTTGGCAATCTGCTGAAAAGAAATCATATCCTGTGAAACATCGCTTGAGATTCACTCATTGAAATCCCCGATCCTGCTTGGGAAGAGCCCCCCGCTTACGGTATACTCCACGGTTTTACATCTGACTAAAAAACATCAACTTTGACCATTACGAAACTAGCATGGCGTGACCTGGTTCCGGATACCGAGAGCTATCAGGAACTGTTTGCACAGCCAGACCTCGCACAAGAACACGAATTCATACTTAGCGATACACAACCGCGTTTGCATTACGCGCTGGAGCAGGTGTTAAGCCCATGGGCAACATCTCCCTTCATGCTGCTCAAAGCCCCGGAAGAAGCCGAGTATTTGACGCTTCTGGGTGATGCCATGCGCGAGCTGAAACCGGAAGCGAATGCTGTTTTCGGCGGCGAGTATCGTATCACAGGACATAATGTCACTTTCGCCCCCGCTACGCAGGCTGATGAACGTTTTGCAGCGCAGGGCGAAGTCGTTACCGCTAACTGGGTCGAAGCAGAACAACTGTTTGGTTGTCTTCGTCAGTTTAACGGTGAGCTCTCCCTGCAGCCAGGGCTGGTGCATCGCGCAAACGGCGGTGTACTTATTATTTCCCTGCGCACCCTGATGTCGCAACCGCTGCTGTGGATGCGTCTGAAAACGATCGTGAGCCAGCAGCGCTTCGACTGGGTAGGCTATGACGAGTCTCGCCCTCTGCCTGTATCCATCCCGTCAATGCCGCTCTCTCTAACCGTCGTGCTGACGGGGGATCGTGAGTCTCTGGCCGACTTCCAGGAAATGGAGCCAGAGCTGGCGGATCAGGCGGTTTACAGCGAATACGAAGACAACATTCAAATTGCCGATGCGGATGATATGGCGCAGTGGTGCCAGTGGGTGATGGCCGTTGCTGAACGTTTTGCGCTGCCAACCCCTGCGGCTGACGCATGGCCGGGCTTAATCCGCGAAGCGGTACGCTACACCGGCGACCAGGAAACCCTGCCGCTTTGCCCACTCTGGATCGGCAAACAGCTGCGTGAAGTGGGTGTGATCAGCGGCGAAGGCGCTTTCACAGGCGAACAATTGACCCAGATGCTTGCCCAGCGAGAATGGCGCGAAGGCTACCTTGCGGACCGTATGCAGGATGAAATCCTGCTGGAACAGATTCTGGTCGAAACCGAAGGCGAACGAATCGGTCAGATTAACGCCTTGTCCGTAATTGAGTTCCCCGGCCACCCTCGTGCGTTCGGCGAGCCTTCCCGTATCAGCTGTGTCGTTCACATTGGCGACGGTGAATTTACGGATATTGAGCGGAAAGCGGAGCTGGGTGGAAACATTCATGCTAAAGGCATGATGATCATGCAAGCTTTCCTGATGTCCGAGCTGCAGCTTGAGCAGCAGATCCCCTTCTCTGCGTCCCTGACGTTTGAGCAGTCCTACAGTGAAGTCGATGGCGATAGCGCTTCAATGGCCGAGCTGTGCGCCTTGATCAGCGCCCTGGCAGAAGTCCCGATTAATCAGAACATCGCCATTACGGGTTCCGTGGATCAGTTTGGCCGCGCCCAGCCGGTCGGTGGTCTGAACGAGAAAATCGAAGGCTTCTTCTCCATTTGTCAGCAGCGTGGGTTAAACGGCAAACAGGGCGTTATTATCCCTGCGCCAAACGCGCGCCATTTGAGCCTGAGCCAGGAACTGCTAGATGCGGTGGAACAGGAACAATTCACCCTGTGGGCCATCGAAGGCATTGAGGATGCACTACCCTTACTGACAAACCTGGTATGGGATGGCGAGGGTCAAACCACGCTGATGCAGACCATTCAGGAGCGCATTGCTCAGGCAACACAGCCGGATGCTCGTCATCGTTATCCCTGGCCGTTACGTTGGTTAAGTTGGTTTAGTTCAAACTGATCGGACTTGTTCAGCGTACACGTGTTAGCTATCCTGCGTCCTTCACTAAAATAAGGCTTACTGAGAACATGGTAGATAAACGCGAATCCTATACAAAAGAAGACCTTCTTGCCTCTGGTCGTGGTGAACTGTTTGGCGCTAAAGGCCCACAGTTACCGGCCCCAAGCATGCTGATGATGGACCGTGTCGTGAAAATGACCGAAACCGGCGGTAACTTCGATAAGGGTTACGTAGAAGCAGAACTCGATATCAACCCGGATCTGTGGTTCTTCGGTTGCCACTTTATTGGCGATCCGGTAATGCCTGGCTGCCTGGGCCTCGATGCGATGTGGCAGCTGGTTGGCTTCTATCTGGGCTGGCTCGGTGGCGAAGGCAAAGGCCGCGCGCTGGGCGTGGGTGAAGTGAAATTCACCGGTCAGGTACTGCCTACCGCGAAGAAAGTCACCTACCGTATCCACTTCAAGCGCATCGTTAACCGTCGTCTGATCATGGGCCTGGCGGATGGTGAAGTGCTGGTAGATGGTCGTCTGATTTATACCGCGAACGATCTGAAAGTGGGTCTGTTCCAGGATACCTCTGCTTTCTAAGCCCGGCTTTTAGCTGCTTCAGAAAGGCGAAACCTCCGCTCTGCGGAGGTTTCTTTTTTAAAGAGACGCTATCAAGCAAGTACTGCCCTGTCTCCGATGGCTTCTCGCCAGCCCCCTAACCATTGAGACCTTTGGTTCAAGGTCTGATAGGGACACATTTCTTTAGAACGTCCGGCGATGCCAGCCTGATAACCACGTTGATGAGCCCTTTCCAGGCGATCTCGTTTCTGTCTCTTCATGCCTCGTTTCCCTCATTCTTTTGTCTGGTGGAAAGAAAACAGTGATTGCAAAGTGTGCAAGCACAGATAACGAATAACCCGAATTAGCCTCAGCGTCAACGTTCAAAATTCATACGGGTGTCATATTTGTGAGCTAAGCAGAAGATCATTTGTACAAAAAATGTGATGCAGCACAAGTAACAACCTGAAGCCAAAACGAAAAAAAAGCCGCAATCAGCGAAAATCTGATAGCGGCTTTTGTCGATGAATTTTACTTATGGCAGTCTGGAAATCTCTCTGGCGATACTCGCAGACTCCTGCGCCCAACCCTGGGCCAGCACTTTCACCATCTCATCATATCCATCTTTTTGCTGCTTCATTTCCAGATGGAAAGGACGCTTAATCAGCTGCCCCTGATGATTCAGCAGCCATTCTCCACTCACCACAACGACGCCATCATAGCGACCGTGGAAGCCCGTCACGGTGACGTTAAGCGTGTCCTGGTCGCTTCCCAGCGGCTGTGACGCAACAACCCAGCCAGGAAGCAGGCTGCTGAGATTCGCCACCAGCGTATTGCGCAACTGCTGGTCCAGCGGGCTGGCCCACAGGTTATTGTTGGCAATAACGTACTGAACATCGCTGGTTTGATACACCACGCCATTGCCAGCCAGATAATCCGGCACCGCAACCTGCTCCACCCATAACAGACGGTTGCCCTGCGAGGCAGTGCTTTGTGCGCTCGCCTGGGTCGTCAGCGGTAACTGATAGTAGCTTTTGTTATCACTACCCGAGCTACAGGCCGTTAATACCATTGCTCCTGCAATCGCTAGCCATTTTTTCATTGTTTAGCCCTCTTCGGCTCAGGATCCTTTTTATCTTTCGCTTCGAACACCAGTGCGTTGCTCTTCTCATTGAGCGTTTTCAGCACAGGCTGCAGTTCACGTAAGACCTGATCAAGACGTTGCATATCGGCCACCATCTTGTTGTATGCCGCTGAACCCGGCTGGAAGCCCTGCATGCTACGGTTGAGTTCACGCAACGTTTTCTGCATATCCTGCGGCAGCTGCTGCATGGACTGGCTTGCCGTGATCTTATTAATATTATCCAGCGTCGTTTGCAGACGTTGCATCGTCGCCTGACTTTGATGTAACGAACCGGTCGCGGCTTCCAGCATCGGATTAAGCGGCAGATTGTTAATCTTATCGAGCGTATCCATCAGACGCTGCTGGATTTGTGCCAGACCGCTGCTGACCGTTGGGATAATTTTATAGCCCCCGAATTCACGAATACCGGTAATCGCTGGCGCTTTAGGATAGAAGTCCATATCCACATACAGCGCACCGGTGACCAGGTTTCCGGTTTTCAGCGAGCCTCGCAGACCGCGCTCCATCAGCTGGCTGATATGGGTGGCAATATCCTGATTTTCGCCAATCTGGTTGAGCAGACGCTCCGGCTCAATGCGAATCAGCACAGGAATACGGTAATCGTCATCCAGCATCTGCTGAAGACCCGGCACGAAGAACGGAACCTGTCCAACCGTTCCGAGTCGAATGCCGCGGAATTCGACCGGTGCTCCCGGCTGAAGGCCACGGACCGAGTCCTTAAAGAACATCAGGAAGTCAACGTGATCGGTATAGAGCGCATCCTGAATACTTTTTTGATCGTCAAAGAGTCTGAACGCCGTTTTCTCTGCAACCGGCTGGCCCAAATCCTGCCCTTCCGGCACGTCAAAACTGACGCCACCACCAAACAGCGTGGTCAGGGAGCCCATTTCGACACGCATACCCGCCGAGGTCAGATCTACCGCGATCCCACTGTCTTTCCAGAAGCGGACGTTGCTGGTGACCAGACGATCGTTTGGCGCATTGATGAAGAGCTGATAGCTAATGGTGCGTTTTTGCGCGTCAAACGTACTGGTTTCAACTGAACCCACGCGATAGCCGCGGAACAGCACGGGATCGCCAGGCGAGAGCTGTCCCGCTTTTTTACTGTCCAGGATCACGCGAATGCCTTTTGCATCCGGTGGCGCAAGCGGCGGAGAGTCCAGCAGCTCGTATTGTCCCGGCTGGCTCCCTTTCTTACCTGGCTGCAGCTCAATATAGGCGCCGGACAGCAGCGTCCCCAACCCGCTGATCCCCTCACGTCCTACCTGCGGTTTAACCACCCAGAAAACCGAGTCGCCATGCAGCAATTTTTCCATACCGGAATTTAAACGCGCCTTTATTTCAACGTGCGTCAAATCATCCGTCAGGGTTGCACTTTCAACCACGCCCACATCCACACTGCGGCTTTTGATGGTGGTTTTTCCCCCCTCAATACCTTCTGCATTGGTGGTGATAAGCGTGACTTCCGGTCCCTGATGGCTGTAATGATAAAACAGGATCCATGCACCGATCAGCGCGGTTACGATGGGGAAAATCCACACCGGAGACCAGTTCTTGACCTTCTGCACTTTCGCCTCTCCACTCTTATTTTCCATGCTCTTACTCTTCCTCATGGCTTGACTCGGGCTCACGATCCCACGATAAACGAGGGTCGAAGGTCATGGCCGCAAACATGGTCATAATGACGACCAACGCAAACATTAGCGCTCCCATTGCGGGATAAATACTCATCAGTCCTCCCATGCGCACCAGCGCAGAGAGAACGGCAATGACAAACACATCAATCATTGACCAGCGGCCAACAAATTCAACAACTTCGTAGATCAGGTGCATGCGTTCGCTGTCGCGTTTGCCGTGACCTTTCGCGTCCCAGCAGAGCCAGGCAATGGCGATCATTTTTAAGGTTGGTACCATAATACTGGCGATGAAGATCACGCCAGCCACCGGATACGATCCTTCGCCCCACAGCAAAACGACCCCAGCAAGGATGGTTGAGGGCATTTTGTCGCCGAGTAAATCGGTGATCATAATGGGTAGAATATTGGCTGGCAGATAGAGCATGATTGACGTGACCAGCAACGCCATCGTCCACTGCAGGCTATTTTTACGACGTACATGGCCTTTCGTTTCGCAGCGAGGACACACATCGAGATCCGCGGGCAGAACGGCGGTACAGCATGAGCAAGAGCGCAGCCCCTGACGGATGCCCGGCACACCGACCTTAACCGTCTGCGCAAGCGTCGGTGCTGGCGCGATGTCATCCCACGCCCATCGCCTGTCTACGCACTGGAAAGCGCGCAGCTGTAATACACAGTAAAGGCACCAGGGAATAAAGCTACTGCCAATTCCCACATCACCATAGGCCATCAGCTTGACGAAACTGACCAGAATCCCCGCCAGAAAGATCTCGGCCATCCCCCAACTTTTCAGCTGGAACAGGATACGCGCGAGTTTAATTTTAAGGGATGCGGGCATCCTGACGCGGTTTACCAGCAACAGGATCACCACCAGACAGAACGCCGGGACGATTTGGACAAAGAGGAGGAAAAAGGTGCCGAGGCTGGCGTAATCTTCCGAGAACATCACGCCAGGAATTTCAAGCAGATCGACCTCGCTGGTCATGCCGCCCACTTTCATATAAATGAAAGGGAAGAGGTTGGAAAGCAGCAGCATGAACAATGCAGCAAGGGCATAAGCAGTGGGACGCTGCCTTGGCGCGTCCCACTCCGTCGTCAACGTTGCGCCGCAACGTGGACACAGGGCTTTATGTCCGTGACCAAGCTCTGGCAACGCCACGAGCATATCGCATTGCGAGCATAATATATGCCTGTCGGCGTGGTGCTGGTCACACATAGTTAATCCCTGTTTATGCGCCGTTTTTCAGAGACTCGAGGTACTCCCAGCGCTCAAATGCTTCTTCCAGGGCTTTTTCAGCCGCGGACAGTTCAGCCAATATTTTCTGAGTATAGTCGTGCGGCTGCGTAAAGAATGACGCATCAGCAACCTGAATTTGCAGCGTTTCAAGAGCAGCTTCCAGTTCTTCAAGACGCTGAGGTAAGCCTTCCAGTTCGCGCTGCAGGTTATAGCTCATTTTAGCAGGAGTTTTTTTGACAGTTTCTGCTTTCGCTACAACCGGTTCCGGTGCACTTTTGGATTTTGCCTGTTTTTGCAGCAGCGATTGGGTTTGTTGTCCACGCGCGTCATGATAACCGCCCACGTATTGACCAATCCGGCCTTCACCTTCAAAAATCCAGCACTCGGTCACGGTATTATCAACGAACTGACGATCGTGGCTCACCAGCATCACGGTTCCCTGATAACCGTCGATTAACTCCTCCAGTAATTCCAGCGTTTCGACATCCAGATCGTTGGTTGGTTCATCGAGAATCAACAGGTTACTTGGCTTCAGGAACAGACGTGCCAGCAGCAGACGATTTCGCTCGCCGCCAGACAGCGCGCGTACCGGTGTCATTGCGCGTTTCGGATGGAACAGGAAGTCCTGCAAATAACCCAGCACGTGGCGCGGCTTACCGTTGACCATCACTTCTTGCTTACCTTCAGCGAGGTTATCCATCACCGTTCTGTCCGGGTCAAGCTCAGCGCGGTGCTGGTCGAAGTAGGCCACTTCCAGCTTCGTACCACAGTGAACGCGACCGCTATCAGCCTGCAGCTGGCCTAACATCAGCTTGAGCAGCGTGGTTTTACCACAGCCGTTCGGGCCAATAAGGGCAATTTTGTCGCCACGCTGAACCTGAGCGGAAAAGTCTTTCACCAACACTTTACCGTCAACCTGGTAATTCACGTTTTCCATCTCAAAGACGATTTTGCCCGAGCGGGATGCCTCTTCCACCTGCATCTTCGCGCTACCCATCACCTCACGGCGGGCGCTACGCTCGTTACGCATCGCTTTTAACGCACGCACGCGGCCTTCGTTACGGGTACGGCGGGCTTTGATACCCTGGCGGATCCAGACCTCTTCTTGCGCCAGCTTGCGGTCAAACTCAGCGTTTTGCAGCTCTTCTACGCGCAGGTTTTCTTCTTTTTCCAGCAGATAGGTGTCGTAATCGCCAGGATAGGTCACCAGTTTGCCGCGATCGAGATCGACAATGCGCGTCGCCATGTTGCGGATAAACGAACGGTCGTGCGAAATGAAGATGATGGTGCCGTTGAAGGTCTTCAGGAACCCTTCCAGCCAGTCGATGGCTTCAATGTCCAGGTGGTTGGTCGGTTCGTCCAGCAGCAGCACTTTCGGGCCGCTGACCAGCGCGCGTCCCAGTGCCGCTTTACGCAGCCAGCCGCCGGAAAGTGATGCCAGTTCCATATCCGCATCCAGACCTAACTGGTCCAGCACTTCAGTGATACGGCTTTCAAGCTGCCACAGGCCGTGATGATCCAGCAGTTCCTGCAGGCGCGCCATTTCATTAAGATTTTTTTCGCTCGGGTCGGTCATCACCAGATGCGAAATTTCATGATAGCCCTTCAGGTATTCGGCTTGTTCAGAGATCCCCTCCGCAACGAAGTCGTAGACGGTGCCCGCCACGTTACGCGGTGGATCCTGCTGCAGTCGAGAAACAATCAGATCTTGTTCGTAAACGATACGGCCGTCATCCAGACCCTGCTCACGGTTAAGGATCTTCATCAGCGTGGATTTACCCGCGCCGTTACGGCCTACCAGACAAACACGTTCGTTATCTTCAATGTGCAGTTCAGTATCGTCGAGAAGGGGCGCATCGCTGAAAGACAGCCAGGCGCCGTGCATGCTAATTAGTGACATTTATATTTCCTTTCAGACCGCTGAGATTAACCAGCAGTTATGGATCTGACGGTTACGGGCAAAGTCCTGAGACAGCGTTTTCTGGCTGATTTCTTGCGCTTTCAGTCCCAGCGTGGCTAAGCCTTCATGATCCATGCGGAAGCCGCGTTTGTTGTTCGAGAACATAATGGTGCCGCCTTTACGAAGCAGGCGTTTCAGGTCGGTCATCAGGCGCAGGTGATCGCGTTGAACATCAAAGCTATCCTCCATACGCTTGGAGTTGGAGAAGGTCGGCGGATCGATAAAGATCAGGTCGAACTGCTCGTCGGTATCACGCAGCCAGCCCAGCACGTCGGCCTGCATCAGGCGATGCTGGCGTCCGGTCAGGCCGTTCAGACGCAGGTTACGCTCCGCCCACTCCAGATAGGTGCGAGACATATCCACCGTGGTGGTGCTACGCGCCCCGCCCAAACCTGCATGCACGCTCGCGCTACCGGTATAGGAGAACAGGTTGAGGAAGTCTTTGCCCTTGCTCATCTGGCCCAGCATGCGGCGCGCGATACGGTGGTCAAGGAACAGGCCGGTATCCAGATAGTCGGTCAGGTTTACCCACAGGCGCGCGTTGTACTCGCCCACTTCGATAAAGTCGCCCTTCTCGCCCATCTTCTGATACTGATTTTTGCCCTTCTGGCGCTCGCGGGTTTTCAGCACCAGTTTGTTCGGCGTAATGCCGAGCACGGCGATGGTGGCCGCAATCACATCCAGCATACGCTGACGCGCTTTTTGCGCATCGATGGTTTTCGGTGGCGCATATTCCTGAATCACCACCCAGTCCGCGTAGCGGTCAACCGCCACGTTGTACTCCGGCAGGTCGGCGTCGTACAGGCGGTAGCATTCAATCCCTTCCTGCTTTGCCCATTTCTCATATTTCTTCAGGTTCTTGCGCAGGCGGTTGGCGTAATCTTCCGCCACGCCGGACGGCTTGCTGTCCGCCGCTTTCTCTGCCAGATGGTAGTTTTTCTGCACGCAGTCCAGCGGGCCGTTTTTCGCCTTAAACTGGCGATCGGCACGCAGCTGCAGGCAGCTCAGCAGCTCCGGTGAGGCGCTAAACAGGGAGAGATTCCAGCCACCGAAGTAGTCCTTCATATTGCGGCCCAGCAGGCTGTGCAGGGCAATCAGCGCCGGTTCGCTGTCCAGGCGCTCGCCGTATGGCGGGTTGCTGATCACGGTACCGTACGGGCCTTTTGGCAGCGGGTTGGTCAGGTTCGCCACGTCTTTCACCTCGAAGGTGACCAGCTCGCCGATACCGGCGCGGCGGGCGTTGCTGCGCGCGCGTTCAATGACGCGCGGGTCGCTGTCCGAACCGTAGAAGTGGGAGGTGTACTCCGCCAGACCTTTACGCGCGCGGGTTTGCGCGTCGTCTTTGACCTCTTTCCAGAGCGCTTCGTCGTGCTGTGCCCAGCCTTTAAAGCCCCAGTGACCGCGATGCAGCCCCGGCGCGCGGTCAGTTGCCAGCATGGCTGCTTCTATCAACAGCGTACCAGAACCACACATTGGGTCGAGCAGCGGCGTGCCCGGCTGCCAGCCGGAGCGCATGACGATGGCGGCAGCCAGCGTTTCTTTGATCGGCGCCATACCGGTGCGATCGCGGTAGCCGCGCAGGTGCAGACCCGCGCCGCTCAGATCGAGAGAGATACTGGCCGTGTCGCCGTTCAGCCAGACGTTAATACGCAGATCCGGATTTTCGCGATCGACGTTTGGACGTTCCTTATTTTTACGCGTGAAGCAGTCCACAATGGCGTCTTTTACGCGAAGGGCACCGTACTGGCTGTTGCGGATCTCGTCGTTCACGCCGTTGAAATGCACCGCAAAGGTGGCATTTGGCGTGAAGATCTCTGTCCAGTCGATCATCTGTACGCCGGTATAGAGGTCCAGGTCGCTATAGACCTTGCACTCCTTCATCGGCAGCATGATGCGCGACGCCAGACGGCTCCACATCAGGCTCTGGTAAATAAGCCGCGTGTCGCCCTCAAAATGGACACCACCCTGAACCACCTGACACTCTTGCGCGCCCAGGCTTTCCAGTTCAGTTTTTAACAGCTCTTCCAGCCCACGGGCCGTACTGGCAAACAGAGAATTCATATCGTCACTTTTACTCTTAGAAAATTGTCGCGCATTATAGCTAATATGGCGTGTATGTCATAAAGTTGAAGGCTTATTTTCATTTGTGGGAGTGTGCAGTGGCGACGTTATCCAGGCTTTTTATTCATCCGGTGAAATCCATGCGCGGCATCGGCGTCTCTCACGCGCTAGCCGACATGAGCGGATTCGCCTTCGATCGCATTTTTATGGTCACCGAGCCTGACGGTACGTTCATTACCGCACGCCAGTTCCCGCAGATGGTTCGCTTTACCCCTTCTCCACTTCATGACGGTTTGCACCTGACCGCGCCGGACGGTTCCAGCGTAGTGATTCGCTTTGCTGATTTTGCCCCTGTCGACGCGCCAACGGAAGTGTGGGGCAATCATTTTACCGCGCGCATCGCCCCGGATGAAATTAACCGCTGGCTGAGCGGTTTTTTCTCCCGCGACGTGCAGTTGCGCTGGGTTGGTCCTGAACTGACGCGTCGCGTGAAGCGCCATGACGCCGTTCCCCTCTCCTTCGCCGATGGTTTCCCGTTCCTGCTGACCAACGAAGCCTCGCTGCGTGATTTACAGCGCCGCTGCAAAGCCAGCGTTCAGATGGAACAGTTCCGCCCTAACCTGGTGGTCACAGGTGCCGACGCCTGGGACGAAGATACCTGGAAGGTGATCCGCATCGGCAGCGTGATTTTCGACGTGGTGAAGCCCTGTAGTCGCTGCATTTTCACCACTGTCAGCCCAGAAAAAGGCCAAAAACATCCTTCCGGTGAACCGTTGAAAACGTTGCAGTCATTCCGTACCGCCCAGGACAACGGTGATGTGGATTTCGGTCAGAACCTCATCCCGCGCTCCAGCGGCGTGATCCGCGTCGGTGACGAAGTAGAAATCCTCACCCGTGGTCCCGCCAGGATTTATGGTTCCAGCCAGGAAGAGGAGTTTGTTGATATCGAGTCCGCGCCTTCGTCAGGGGTCGATATTCACTGGCAGGGTAAAGTTATCCGTGGCAACAATCAGCAGGTATTACTTGAGCAACTGGAACAGGCAGGGATCCGCGTACCTTACTCCTGTCGTGCAGGTATTTGCGGATGCTGTCGAATCAAACTGGTCGAGGGTGAAGTCACTGCGCTGAAGAAATCGGCGGTAGGTGATGACGGTACGATTTTATGCTGCAGCTGTGTGCCGAAAACGTCCGTCCAACTGGAAGCTTAAACGGCCTGTTCAAGGCTGAACGAATCAACGCGCAGCTGTGGCTTCAGCCTGTCATTCATGACTTTGATCGCATCACCTAACTGCATAACTCGCCCGGCAATGGTCACGCCGGGCTGCGCTAACAAACAGAGCGCGGCGTTTTCACCGGGTTCAACGACCAGTAAATTCACCTCTTCTGCGGTATCGCTCAGATTGACGCTTGCCGCATCGCCCGTTGCCGGGGTCCAGCTCATGCCATGAGCAAGAAAATGCCAGCTTTTTGGCATTTGCGGTTTCAGGAAACGGATAGCCACCAGCGCATTCAGGACCAGCTCAGCGCGCTGTTCTTTGGAGAGCATCAGGTCGCGGCATTTTTCTTCGAAGGAAAAATAAAGCGCAGCATCGTCCACACAAAAGCCTGACGGCGAGAAAGCGTCCGGGGTTAACATTCGACGCGGAAAACGTGAACGAAACAACATGCCATTGGCTAAATCGAGCATCATTCGATCGTGCTCGTCGCAAAAATACCAGCGCCAGTTATCGTCAGGTTTAATTCGCATGTGTCTCTCCCGTCCCCAAACGTCCTGTACTAAAAATGTCCTGTTTGCCGCCTCGTTTATAACACCATTAATAAAAGACTATAATGACTAAATAAGCAACAGTGACGGAATATAAAACAACCAGGGCCGGAAATAAAGCCCTGGTTGTCTGATTAGGAGAAAAGATTAGATATGAGTAACGATTTCTTTAATCAATGGCGGGCCTTTAAAAATAAAGCCGGAATAAATTTGCACCAGTGATGCCCCGGCAGCCATCTTCTCGCGTGCAGCAATAACAGAGTCGATACCGCCCACGCCAATAATGGGCAGACGTCCCTGTAATTCAGCAGAGAGTGCGCGAATAATTTCCGTACTTTTTAATTGTACCGGACGGCCACTTAGCCCGCCCGCTTCGTCACAGTTTTTCATTCCCTGAACGAGAGAACGATCGAGTGTTGTATTGGTTGCTATCACACCATCAATATTATGACGTACTAAACTGTCGGCAACCTGGATCAATTCTTCAATAGAAAGATCCGGCGCGATCTTAACCGCGACCGGAACATATTTATGGTGGATCGCCTGGAGCTCGTTTTGTTTATTTTTAATGGCACTCAGAAGATCGTCCAGCGCATCGCCATATTGTAATGAGCGCAGGCCCGGGGTATTGGGTGATGAAATATTCACCGCAATATAACCGGCATAGGCATAGACTTTTTCCATACAAATCAGATAGTCATCTTTGCCCTGCTCCACCGGCGTGTCTTTATTTTTACCAATATTGATGCCTAATACGCCATCAAAATGGGATTTTTTAACGTTCTCAACCAGATGATCGACACCGAGGTTGTTGAAGCCCATGCGGTTGATCAAACCCTCAGCTTCGACCAGGCGGAACAGACGCGGCTTGTCGTTACCCGGCTGCGGACGCGGCGTAACGGTACCGATTTCGATGGAGCCAAACCCCATCGTGCCCAGGGCATCAATACATTCGCCATTTTTATCCAGACCGGCCGCCAGGCCCAGCGGATTCTTGAAGGTCAGGCCCATGCATTGGACAGGTTTTTCCGGCACATTTTGACGCACCAGCGCAGCCAGAGGCGTGCCTGTAATACGACGTAATTGCTGGAATGTAAATTCATGAGCGCGCTCAGGATCGAGCTGGAAAAGGGCTTTACGAACGAAGGGGTAGTACATGAACTCTCCTGGATTCCCGGTGTGCAAACCGGGAGGGGATTATGTGCGATCCCGCCCGGAAAGGGAATTGACCTGCGGCAAAAAAATCGCGCAAAACGCAAACGTTTACCTGCGCGCCTGTTTCTTATGCACTTTTTCGCATTTAAATTGCAGATAAATCATTTAGTGGAATAACCCGGCGATGTCACACTCCTTAAAATTGTTATGAATGTTAGATAAAAGCAAACAATTAGTTATAAGGAGCAAACATGCGCGTCATCACCCTGGCCGGTAGTCCACGGTTCCCCTCGCGTTCCAGCGCCCTGCTGGAATATGCCCGCGAAAAGCTCACTGCTCTGGATGTGGAAGTGTGCCACTGGAATCTGCATAACTTCGAACCTGAAGATTTGCTCTATGCCCGCTTCGACAGCCCCGCGCTGAAAACCCTGATCGAGCAGCTCAAGGGGGCAGATGGCTTAATTGTGGCGACGCCCATTTATAAAGCCTCTTTTTCTGGCGCACTGAAAACCCTGCTTGACCTGCTTCCGGAGCGCGCGCTGGACGGCAAAGTGGTGCTGCCGCTGGCTACGGGCGGTACGGTTGCCCATTTACTGGCGGTGGATTACGCCCTGAAACCGGTGCTGAACGCCCTGAAAGCACAGGAAATCCTGCATGGCGTTTTCGCAGATGATTCACAGGTCATCGACTATCAACACAAACCCCACTTTACGCCAAATCTGCAAACTCGCCTTGATGCCGCGCTGGAAACGTTCTGGCATGCGCTGCATCGCCGGGATATTCAGGTTCCCGCTTTTAATCCGTCGCAAGGAGTCGCTCATGTTTAAAACACTGACACGTATCGGGCTGGCAGGGCTGATGGCTCTGTCGTCGCTGGCTCATGCGGCGGAAACCGCGCCGGAAAGCCTGCGCATCGGCTATCAGAAAGGCAGCGTCAGCATGGTGCTGGCGAAAAGCCACCAGCTTCTGGAAAAACGCTTCCCGGACACCAAATTCTCCTGGGTGGAGTTCCCTGCAGGCCCACAGATGCTGGAGGCGTTGAACGTCGGCAGTATCGATTTGGGCAGCACGGGCGATATTCCGCCTATCTTTGCTCAGGCTGCCGGGGCGGATCTGGTCTATGTGGGGGTTGAACCCGCTAAACCGAAAGCCGAGGTGATTCTGGTACCTGAAAATAGCGAGATTAAAAGCGTTGCCGATCTTAAAGGCCATAAAGTGGCTTTCCAGAAAGGTTCCAGCTCACACAACTTGCTGCTGCGCGCCCTGCAAGAGGCCGGGCTTAAGTTCACCGACATTCAGCCCGTTTACCTGACGCCTGCCGACGCGCGCGCCGCGTTCCAGCAGAAGAACGTGGATGCCTGGGCCATCTGGGATCCGTACTACTCCGCAGCCTTACTGCAGGGTGGCGTGCGGGTGCTGAAAGATGGCACCACGCTGAAACAAACCGGCTCGTTCTATCTCGCTGCACGTCCTTACGCGGAGAAAAACGGTGCATTCATTCAGGGCGTACTGGATACCTTTACCCAGGCCGATGCCCTGACCCAGAGCCAGCGTCAGGAAAGCATTACCCTGCTGGCAAAAACCATGGGCTTACCTGAACCGGTGATCGCGAGCTATCTCAGCCACCGTCCGCCGACCACCATTGCGCCTGTTAATGCGCAGGTCGCCGCCCTTCAGCAACAAACCGCTGACCTTTTCTATCAAAACCGCCTGGTGCCAAAACAGGTCAATATTCGCGAACGCATCTGGCAGCCCGCAGGCAAAGAAGGAGCTAAATCATGAGTCTGAATCTTTTCTGGTTTTTACCCACCCACGGTGATGGACACTACCTTGGTACAGAAGAGGGTTCACGCCCGGTTGACCATGGCTATCTGCAGCAGATTGCGCAGGCGGCGGACCGAATCGGTTTCACCGGCGTGCTGATCCCAACCGGACGGTCGTGCGAGGATGCGTGGCTGGTCGCCGCGTCGATGATCCCGGTCACCCAGCGTCTGAAGTTCCTGGTCGCGTTACGTCCAAGCGTAGTTTCCCCCACCGTGGCGGCGCGTCAGGCGGCAACGCTGGACAGACTGTCCAACGGCCGCGCCCTGTTTAACCTTGTCACCGGTAGCGATCCGCAGGAGCTGGCGGGCGATGGCGTTTTCCTCGATCACACGGAGCGCTACGAGGCCTCCGCCGAATTCACCCGCGTCTGGCGACGCCTGCTGGAAGGTGAAACCGTCACCTTCGAAGGCAAACATATTCACGTTCGCGACGCGAAACTCTACTTCCCGCCGGTGCAGCAGCCGCGCCCGCCGCTCTATTTTGGCGGATCGTCGGATGTGGCCCAGGATCTGGCCGCCGAGCAGGTCGATCTCTACCTGACCTGGGGCGAACCGCCTGAGCTGGTGAAAGAAAAAATTGCCCAGGTCCGCGCCAAGGCAGCAGCCCACGGTCGCAAGGTGCGTTTCGGTATTCGCCTTCATGTGATTGTGCGCGAAACCAATGAAGAAGCCTGGCAGGCCGCCGACCGCCTGATTTCCCATCTGGACGATGAGACCATCGCGAAAGCGCAGGCCGCGTTTGCTAAAACCGACTCCGTCGGGCAGCACCGGATGGCGTCCCTGCACAACGGCGAGCGCGAGAACCTGGAGATCAGCCCGAACCTGTGGGCGGGTGTTGGTCTGGTACGCGGCGGCGCAGGTACAGCGCTGGTCGGCGATGGTCCAACGGTGGCCGCGCGGATTAATGAATACGCAGACCTGGGCATCGACAGCTTTATCCTCTCCGGCTATCCGCATCTGGAAGAGGCCTACAAGGTGGGCGAACTGTTATTCCCGCACCTGGATGTCGCCATCCCGGAAATTCCGCAGCCGCAGCAACTCCAGCTTCAGGGCGAAGCCGTGGCGAACGAATTTATTCCACGAAAAGCCGCGCAGAGCTAAGGAGTGACCATGTCTGCCACCTCACAAAAATGGCTGCTGCGCGCCGCGCCGTGGTTTTTACCCGTCGGCATCGTGGCCCTCTGGCAGCTCGCGTCGTCCACCGGCTGGCTGTCGAGCCGCATTCTGCCCTCTCCGGAGGGCGTTGTTGAAGCGTTCTGGTCGCTGAGCGTGAGCGGAGAGCTGTGGCAGCATCTGGCGATCAGCTCATGGCGCGCCGTGATTGGGTTTTCCATTGGCGGCAGTATCGGTCTGGTTCTGGGTCTGATCAGCGGCCTTTCGCGCTGGGGTGAGCGGCTGCTGGATACGTCTATACAGATGCTGCGCAACGTGCCGCATCTGGCGCTGATCCCGCTGGTTATCCTGTGGTTTGGCATTGATGAGAGCGCCAAGATCTTCCTCGTGGCGCTGGGCACGCTGTTCCCGATTTACATCAACACCTGGCACGGCATCCGCAATATCGATCGCGGTCTGGTTGAGATGGCGCGAAGCTACGGCTTGTCCGGTTTTTCTCTCTTTATACATGTGATCCTGCCGGGCGCCCTGCCCTCGATTATGGTTGGGGTGCGTTTTGCGCTCGGCCTGATGTGGCTGACGCTGATTGTGGCGGAAACCATTTCGGCTAACTCCGGCATTGGCTATCTGGCGATGAACGCCCGTGAATTCCTGCAAACCGACGTAGTGGTGGTAGCCATCATCCTTTACGCCCTGCTCGGCAAACTCGCCGACGTCAGCGCCCAGTGGCTGGAGCGCAGCTGGCTGCGCTGGAACCCGGCCTATACCCTTCAGGAGGCAAAAGCATGAATACTGCACGACTGAACCAGGGGACGCCGTTACTGCTCAACGGCGTCACCAAACGCTACGGCGAAAACACCATTCTTAACGGGCTGGATCTGCATATTCCCGCCGGACAATTTGTGGCCGTTGTCGGACGCAGCGGCGGCGGCAAGAGTACGCTGCTACGCCTTCTGGCCGGGCTGGAAGCCCCCAACGGCGGTGAAATCCTGGCAGGCTCAACGCCGCTGGCTAATATTCAGGACGATACGCGCATGATGTTTCAGGACGCGCGCCTGCTGCCGTGGAAAACGGTTATCGACAACGTCGGTCTCGGTCTGAAGGGCAACTGGCGGGATAACGCACGTCAGGCGCTGGCCGCCGTCGGGCTGGAAAACCGCGCAGGCGAGTGGCCTGCTGCGCTGTCAGGGGGACAGAAACAGCGCGTGGCGCTGGCGCGCGCGTTGATTCACCGTCCCGGCCTGCTGTTGCTTGATGAACCGCTCGGCGCGCTTGATGCGCTGACGCGGATTGAAATGCAGGATTTGATTGAGTCCCTGTGGCAGGAGCATGGCTTTACGGTACTGCTGGTGACGCATGACGTGAGCGAGGCCGTCGCGATGGCGGACCGGGTGCTGCTGATAGAAGACGGGAAGATTGGTCTGGATTTGACGGTGGATATCCCGCGCCCGCGCCGCGTGGGCTCGGCAAAACTGGCGGAGCTGGAGGCGGAAGTGTTGGATCGGGTGATGAAACGTGGGGAAGCGGAGATTCAGCGGATAAAGGCCAATGCCTGATGCCCTCACCCCGGCCCTCTCCCACAGGGAGAGGGAGAAAACCGATGCCCCGCGACCCCACGTAGGCCCGGTAAGCGTAGCGCCACCGGGCTTTTTTACATCAGGCCAGCGCCTTAGCAATCTTCTCGTACAGATCGCCAGACAGGTTCTCCAGCCCTTTCAACTGCTCAAGCGCGGCGCGCATCTTCGCCTGACGCTTCGCATCGTAGCGTTTCAGGCGGATCAGCGGCTCAATCAGTCGCGACGCCACCTGCGGGTTACGGCTGTTCAGCTCGGTCAGCATTTCCACCATAAACTGATAGCCGCTGCCGTCTTCCGCGTGGAAGGCAGCCGGGTTGCTGCTGGCAAACGCGCCAATCAGCGAGCGGACGCGGTTCGGGTTGCTCATGGTGAACGAGCGGTGCTTCAGCAGGCGACGTACGGTGCTCAGCACATCGGCGGACGGGCTGGTGGACTGCAGAATGAACCATTTGTCCATCACCAGACCATCCTGATGCCATTTGTCATCGTACTCCTGCATTAGCGCATCACGACACGGCAACTCGGCGGCAACGCTTGCGGCGAGCGCAGCCAGCGCGTCGGTCATGTTATCGGCTTCGTGATACTGCTTGCTGACCAGCGTGTTCGCCAGTTCCACCTCACCAAAGGCCAGATAGCGCAGACAGGTATTGCGCAGGGAACGTTTGCCGATATCGGCATGCTCAACACGGTACGCATCCAGCTTGTTGGCGTTGTAAATGGCCAGGAACTCATCCGCCAGTTCGGCAGCCAGCGTGCGGGTGAGCAGCGTCACGCCGCAGTTCGGCAGCCAGCGTGCGGGTTAGCGCTTCACGCACTGCGACAATCGCAATCGGGTCGATAATCTCGAACAGCTCGGCGATTTCAGTCGCGGACGGTAAGGTCAGGATTTCAGCCGCCAGTGCCGGGTCAATGTTCTCGTCCAGCAGGATCGCGCGGAAGGCATCCGCAACATGAACCGGCAGCGTCAGCGGCTGGCCCTGCTGATAACGGTTCACGTTCAGCTTGATGTAGGTTGCCAGCAGGCTCTGCGCTGCATCCCAGCGAGAGAAGTCATTGCGCGCGTGACGCATCAGGAACGTCAACTGCTGATCGCTCCACTTGTACTCCAGTTTTACCGGCGCAGAGAATTCGCACAGCAGCGCAGGTACCGGCTGGAAGTAAACATTATCGAAAATAAACGTCTGCTCCGCCTGGGTGACGTTTAGCACGCTGTGTACCGGGTGACCGCCCTTCTTCAGGGGGATCACTTTGCCTTCGTTATCGTACAGCTCAATGCTGAACGGAATGTGCAGCGGCTGTTTCTCCGCCTGCTCGGCCGTTGGCGGCGTGCGCTGGCTGATGGTCAGGGTGTACTGCTCGGTCTCCGGATTGTAGTCGTCTTTAACGGTCACGACAGGTGTACCGGCCTGGCTGTACCAGAGGCGGAAATGGGACAGATCCACGTTGGACGCGTCTTCCATCGCCTGGACGAAGTCGTCGCAGGTGGCGGCGCTGCCGTCGTGACGCTCGAAGTAGAGCTGCATCCCTTTCTGGAAATTCTCTTCGCCCAGCAGGGTGTGGATCATGCGGATGATTTCAGCGCCTTTTTCGTACACCGTCAGGGTGTAGAAGTTGTTCATCTCGATGACTTTATCCGGACGAATCGGGTGCGCCATTGGGCTGGCATCTTCCGCAAACTGCAGGCCGCGCATGGTGCGCACGTTGTTGATGCGGTTCACGGCGCGGGAGCCCAGATCGGAGCTGAACTCCTGGTCGCGGAAAACGGTTAAGCCCTCTTTCAGGCTCAGCTGGAACCAGTCGCGGCAGGTGACGCGGTTACCGGTCCAGTTATGGAAATATTCGTGCCCGATCACGCGTTCGATATCGAGATAGTCTTTATCGGTGGCGGTATCGGTACGCGCCAGCACGTATTTGGAGTTAAAGACGTTAAGACCTTTGTTCTCCATCGCGCCCATGTTGAAGAAGTCGACGGCGACGATCATATAAATGTCGAGATCGTATTCGAGGCCGAAGCGCTCTTCGTCCCACTTCATGGAGTTGATGAGCGAGGTCATCGCCCACGGCGCGCGGTCAAGGTTGCCACGGTCAACAAACAGTTCCAGCGCCACGTCGCGGCCAGAGCGGGTTTTGTAGGTGTCGCGCAGGACATCGAAATCACCCGCCACCAGCGCAAACAGGTAGCACGGTTTCGGGAACGGATCCTGCCACTGTACCCAGTGACGACCGTTCTCCAGCTCGCCTTCGCCCACGCGGTTGCCGTTCGAGAGCAGGAACGGATAGAGGGTTTTATCGGCAATGATTTTGGTGGTAAAGCGCGCCAGTACATCGGGGCGATCCAGATACCAGGTAATATGGCGGAAGCCTTCTGCTTCACACTGGGTACACAGCGCCACGCCTGACTGGTAGAGCCCTTCCAGCGCGGTATTGGCGGCCGGGCTGATTTCGTTGACGATGCGCAGCGTAAAGCGTTCCGGCAGGTTGTCGATAACCAGCTGGTTGCCTTCTTCTTTATAATCAGTCCACGCTTCATCATTAATATGCAGGGAAACCAGCGTCAGGTCTTCACCATCAAGACGCAGCGGTACAGCCGTCGCGCTCTGGCGCGTCACCTGGCTCACCGCTGTCACGACGGTTTTAGTGGCATCCAGGTCAAAAGTCAGATCGATATCGCTAATCAGGTAATCCGGCGCACGGTAGTCGTGGCGGTATTTGGCTTGTGGCTGTTGTGTCATAGAAAACCTTATGCATCGTTTGTCGAGTAACGTTTCAATATATTCCTGTTGTCTAAAACGCGCTATGCAGAATGTTCATCTTTTCAGGTACAAACACCTTTTTCGCTACATTTGTATAATATGAACTCATAATTTTTAATATCGATAAAGATCGTCCAGGAGCGCATTAAACAAGGGATGAGCGATATCAGTGAAAAGCAGAGTTAACGAACTTAAACGAACTTTATAACGCAGTTTTGCCCCATCCATGCCCCACAATCCTTTTCATCGGATCGCTTATGCCATCTGGTCTGCAGTCCATTTTTACTTCGCAATACCAACCAAAAACCACCGAAAATCTAATCACT
>NZ_SGWD01000009.1:0-5020 GCF_013337145.1 Enterobacter sp. JMULE2 | reverse complement strand
CAACCATCGCCTCGTACATCCCCCCTTCCATCGGATAAGGTTCCCCTGAGGCCTGGATGCCAGCTAAACCGTTATGCTGATACGGGAGCGCATCTCCGTTACGACGGTTAATCAGGGCTGGTACAATCATCAGATTCTCAGGGCTGTTCGCCCCTCCCTTTCCATTCGGGTACAGATGAGCCGCTTCCAGATTAAGCAGCGCTTTCGGTTTATATTTGCGCTGAGACCCTTCGTATACAGCGACCGCATAGCTACGCTGATGTTTTGCTTTCAGCTTGTACAACTCGTAAATATTCATGATATCCTCCGGCCCCGATACGGAGCCTAATAACAGTGGATTGCGACTGACGGCGTTCTCAATATGTCGCCAGTAGGATGAAGACAGAATGCTCTGACCTGATGCTGAAATTAATTTACACGCACCTTTCTGTCGGCATTCGGTATTGCAGTATTTTTGATTGCGGGTATGCGATAGTGAATTACTGCAATACTTGCAGCAGAGCAGTAACCTCCTTTCTCTTTTTTCTTTATTGGTAACGTATGTCCTGTAATGTTCTTCACACAAACCTGCTTTACCGGCAGGTGTGTGAAAGATGATTTCTCTCTTACAATTACTTCTGTCACATTGAGTCATAATGAAGTGAGTAAATGGTTATAATAAGATACTGATAAATGGGTTAAATGAATAACAAGACACCTAGCTTTAATTAATTAAAATATTTATTCCTTAACGGTTAATGAAGACACGTATGCCATATTTGTAAAAACCTTTCGGGTCGTGACTGGCGCATAAGTCCTCCGGACAGCCATGACTGCCCGGGGCTTTTTTATGCATTTAGTGCTCATTGTCTTACCTGGTTATGCGTTCTTCGCGTTGCGGTTCCTGCGCTGACTTTTTTCATGATTATCGCCATTCTGGACGAAGTTTAAGCAGGTTATTACATGACGGCACAGATAACCCTGCCATTTCTGCTAACCATTAGCAGAAATGACGTATCGCAGAACACACGTCGATTTTTTCGTGGTGAAAAAATACACAGAGGAACTGTCGGGTAAGAATAAAGTGTTTTGCATATCTATGCAGATATGGGGCCGACTCAAAAAATCAGTGCAGGTAAATCAAAATACGTCATGCCATCCAGAAGAGGTGGGTTAAAAAAGGTGTAACCTTCAGGGAACTGTTGGTTCAGGCACCAGTCCAGGTCCGGGTGTTCAATCGCGATATAGATCGGTCCTCTACGTGTGGACTCGAAAGCCATGATTCTCTCCTGCCAGATAAGCTGCGTCAGAATGGGATTAAGATTGTCTGCCAGACGAAGATTAATGGATTTATTCCTCGGTCCGGAAGTCTGAATTTCTGATTTGAGTATGAGGGGGTAATTTCTCTGCAACATTTTATTGTATATCCACTGATAAGCCTCCAGTACATTCCGTTCGAATTGATAACGCCTGGAGTTTTTCCAGAATAATTTGCTGCTTTGCGCGATATACCACTCAATAACGTTGTGCGCGCACTTAATGTTATTCTCTGATATCTCCTCAGAACGAGTGCCGCTAAAGTAATGGAAGACGGCAGCGAGTCTTAAGGCGTTTGAGCCTGATTTAAGGGCAATATCAGCAATATGTTCCCATGGTCCTCCGTGTGCGATTTTTTGTTGCATTTCTGCCCGTCTGGTGGCCATAAAAGCCGCCGCATGAGGAGACAGCTTCAGTTGCTGCTTATCGGTCATACCACAATAAAAACGTTTTCTGGCCTCCTCCAGCAGCTCTGTGACCCTGTTGTTGAACGTGTCGACCGGAGAAGTGAACCGCCAGGCGCTGGCCTCGCTGACTAGGCGTCTGAGGGGGGCGTTATTGATGGTGTTGCCTGTAAGCTCATGAGTGCAGCTTATCAGGGTACGGGCCAGGAAGCCGCTACCTCTTGCCGAATCAGGGTTTTTGAGCAGATAGCTGTTGAACAGATCTGGCTGGGTCAGCATGCAAAACATCAGGCGGGGCGTGAACTCATAATCCACTCCCTTACGAACATAGCAAAAGGGAGACGCATCCCACCCAAGCGTGAGAAGTGCCGGATCATCTTTTGCGGGCGAGGCGAAAAATGTGCTGGCTTCTTCAAGGAAAATGGCAGCTTCAGGGTTATCTTCAAGCTGGCTGATGAGCCCGGCCCTGCTGAAGTCCTGATAGATAAACTTGAACTTCTTCGGCTTACGCGGTTCCTTTGCGATATGTTCTACAAGCGCTCTTTCCTCCTTTTCCCTGTCGCCATAATTTCCCGTGGCCTCCCTGAGATTTTTTTTCAGTCCCCGTGTTATTTGATCCCACACGCTCTTTTCACCGTTATAGCGTTTCATTTCCTCCTGATAGATATCATTACATTTTGATGCAAAGTCCGTGAAAACTTTCATGACAGGTTTAAAGACCGTGGATTTTCCCGCGCCGGAGTCTGCGATGATAATATAATCCAGCACCACAGGTTCAGGTACATTTGTGTGTAGCGGTATAACCTCAACAAGCGGGAGACATGTAAGTGAAGCTGCAGCAAGATAAACGCTGACTACTATCTCTGGTGCAACGTTTTTGTCTTTGCATACACTTTCAATTGCCTGCGTAATAGCCACGGGGCAGGAATCTAACGGGAAAGGTTGGGGGGTGTCAGGACCCGCATTCATTGAGGGGTATGCAGAATGCGTGCCCGTATGCATAACAGGATAATTATACATGATGGGTTTCCATATTTTTAAAGAGCGTGAATGATGCGCCCGCTATAAAAAAGGCGCAGCGGTTCATTCAGAGAATATTTATTTCTGTTTTTAAGAAAGATAACTGCTGAAGCATTAAATAAAATGTCCTGCTATTAACCTTTTCTCCTTCTGTTTATCATTTTTATTTATGCCGCTGGATGGCGTCAGCCTGCTGAGGCTTTATTCGGTCGCCAGGAATCAGTGCTTTTCCGGTTTCCCTTTTATGTGCCAGAATGATGACAATCAAAATACGGGCGATGACGTTACGTTTTCGGCCTGCTGCCGGATGTTGCACGCCCGTTGATATACTCATACACCTCGCTGAGTATCCAGCGGGAAGCCCTTCCAAACTTAAGCGGTTTAGGGAACAGACCCTTCTGGATCTGCGCATATATGAACTTGTCGCTGGTACCTGTAAGCACCATAACCTCCTTCATGGTCATAAACGCGTCACCTTTATTAAAACGCGGATAACAGGCATTTCGGGAGCCTGAGCCAGTCGTTTCAGGCGCGTTGTCTGTTTTAGCCGGCTGGGTTTTACCGCCATGCGGAGCGAAGTCAGTCTGAACGGCAGCATCGTTCAGGGCTGAATTTCTCGAATGCGTGTTCTCTGGTCTGGTTAACATGTTGCTTCCTCCTGTTTTAAGTTGTACGGAACGTTAAATTTAATTTCATATTGTGTCTGTGTGCGCCTTCCGTGCGGACACGTCTCCATTACTCCTGACTCCGGTCGCGGGACCTGAGTGGAGCAATCTTTTCTGAATTTTCTTTTTAACTCAAGCGGTTATTTTTTCAGGTGGCCAGGATTTTGCATGGGGTATGAATATTAAAATCAGATAACTGATATTTTTTTTGCTCTTTTTGTCTTTTTTTGAATACTGTACTTCCGGCCCGGTATTCATTTACAGTCTGATGTTGAAAATAGGTATATTCTTTTTTTTGTGGCGTATGCAAATCCACAAAAAAGGATTTTTTAACCCCCCATATAAAAAAGAGATATTCCATGTCTGTTGAACTGATTGCTCAAAAAATAGCCAAAAGCCCCCTGATCGTCAGTCAAAACCGCTTCGCCGACTATCTGCGTGCAGTGTGTTCTGAATGGTTACAGCTTGTTCTGGTGACAGAGAGAATAAAGTGTGATGATGCAGGCGGCAGGTGTCTGAAGGAGCTTATTGACGTTGTAAATCGGGTTATGAAAAACCGTCTTGTTACTGAATTTTATAAAAACCACCCTGATGGGATTTCCCCTTTTTCGGGCAGGCATTTACATCGCCATATAGTCCTGGATGGGGTTCTGTCGCATTTTTTTGAAGCTCTTGACGAAAATAAAACAATGCAAGACTACACGGATGATATGTCGTCCTACTGCAAGAATAATCCTGACCCAGAGCGAGGGATACGGTATGAACCGACAAGAAATAAGGTGATAAGTGAGGTCATTCCCGACATTCTGAAGGAGTGTAAGTTCTCGTGGCGCAACCTGAATGCATTAAGATTAGGTTATCCGCATTCGAAAATTATTTTTTTAGTTCTTAATCACGAAAGTTTAATGGAGTCGATAGAAAATGCACTCTCATTTATCGAAAATGACAAGGTTTTTGAAGATTTCCGTATGAAATTGATTACGGATTACATCGTTAAAAAAAATGGCGAAAATAAATGGCCTGAAAACTTTAACGCTGATGACCTGGTATATCGCCCGGATCTTGTTTCCGGACTCAACGATGAAATTTTAAAAGCCGCGGCAGATAAAACAATTTTGCTATCTCAAGCGACGTCTATGTCATTTAGCGCTATACCGGAATGGCATATGCTCGTTGGTGGGCCTGAGTTATTTGAAGAGTCACCTTCCGTCGCCAGCAATAATATAGCAGGAATGAATCACATAGAAGAATATTTAAAAGGCAAGGATGTTTTAAAGGTTCAGCTTGAATATGAAGGCATTAAGGGGTTATATAAAGACGGTTGTGAAAGGTTTTTTTTGCTAGAGTTGAGGGAAAGGCTTCGTGCTAAGATATCCCCCGGAAGAATGGAAGTAAACTATCAATATCAAATGTTACAGCAGTCTCTTGATGAGGTCAGGAGATGTAATTTTATTCTTTTGCAGGCAAAGAAAAATAAGTGCTACCTGGCCGCCAGCACAATCCTGCGCGGAGCGCGTTATTCTCACTGGCTCTGGATTAACGCATCTGAGGTAAAAGGATCTATATTAAACAAGGCGGAGAAGTATTGTTCCGAGAAAAATAAAACAGGAGGGGAGGATGATGGAAAACCACTGC
>NZ_SGWD01000008.1:0-6084 GCF_013337145.1 Enterobacter sp. JMULE2 | reverse complement strand
CAACCATCGCCTCGTACATCCCCCCTTCCATCGGATAAGGTTCCCCTGAGGCCTGGATGCCAGCTAAACCGTTATGCTGATACGGGAGCGCATCTCCGTTACGACGGTTAATCAGGGCTGGTACAATCATCAGATTCTCAGGGCTGTTCGCCCCTCCCTTTCCATTCGGGTACAGATGAGCCGCTTCCAGATTAAGCAGCGCTTTCGGTTTATATTTGCGCTGAGACCCTTCGTATACAGCGACCGCATAGCTACGCTGATGTTTTGCTTTCAGCTTGTACAACTCGTAAATATTCATGATATCCTCCGGCCCCGATACGGAGCCTAATAACAGTGGATTGCGACTGACGGCGTTCTCAATATGTCGCCAGTAGGATGAAGACAGAATGCTCTGACCTGATGCTGAAATTAATTTACACGCACCTTTCTGTCGGCATTCGGTATTGCAGTATTTTTGATTACGGGTATGCGATAGTGAATTACTGCAATACTTGCAGCAGAGCAGTAACCTCCTTTCTCTTTTTTCTTTATTGGTAACGTATGTCCTGTAATGTTCTTCACACAAACCTGCTTTACCGGCAGGTGTGTGAAAGATGATTTCTCTCTTACAATTACTTCTGTCACATTGAGTCATAATGAAGTGAGTAAATGGTTATAATAAGATACTGATAAATGGGTTAAATGAATAACAAGACACCTAGCTTTAATTAATTCAAATATTCATTCCTTAACGGTTAATGAAGGCTCGTATGCCATATTTGTAAAAACCTTTCGGGTCGTGACTGGCGCATAAGGCCCCCGGACAGCCATGACTGCCCGGGGCTTTTTTATGCATTTACTGCTGATTGTCGTACCTGGTTATGCGTTCTTCGCGTTGCGGTTCCTGCGCTGACTTTTTTCATGACTATCGCCATTCTGGACGAAGTTTAAGCAGGTTATTACATAACGGCACAGATAACCCTGCCATTTCTGCTAACCATTAGCAGAAATGACGTATCGCAGAACACACGTCGATTTTTTCGTGGTGAAAAAACACACAGAGGATTTGTCGGGTAAGAACAAGGCGTTTTGCATATCTATGCAGATATGGGGCCAGCTCAAAAAATCAGTTCAGGTAAATCAAAATACGTCATGCCCTCCAGTGGAGGTGGTTTAAAAAAGGTGTAACCTTCAGGGAACTGTTGGTTCAGGCACCAGTCCAGGTCCGGGTGTTCAATCGCGATATAGATCGGTCCTCTACGTGTGGACTCGAAAGCCATGATTCTCTCCTGCCAGATAAGCTGCGTCAGAATGGGATTAAGATTGTCTGCCAGACGAAGATTAATGGATTTATTCCTCGGTCCGGAAGTCTGAATTTCTGATTTGAGTATGAGGGGGTAATTTCTCTGCAACATTTTATTGTATATCCACTGATAAGCCTCCAGTACATTCCGTTCGAATTGATAACGCCTGGAGTTTTTCCAGAATAATTTGCTGCTTTGCGCGATATACCACTCAATAACGTTGTGCGCGCACTTAATGTTATTCTCTGATATCTCCTCAGAACGAGTGCCGCTAAAGTAATGGAAGACGGCAGCGAGTCTTAAGGCGTTTGAGCCTGATTTAAGGGCAATATCAGCAATATGTTCCCATGGTCCTCCGTGTGCGATTTTTTGTTGCATTTCTGCCCGTCTGGTGGCCATAAAAGCCGCCGCATGAGGAGACAGCTTCAGTTGCTGCTTATCGGTCATACCACAATAAAAACGTTTTCTGGCCTCCTCCAGCAGCTCTGTGACCCTGTTGTTGAACGTGTCGACCGGAGAAGTGAACCGCCAGGCGCTGGCCCCGCTGACTAGGCGTCTGAGGGGGGCGTTATTGATGGTGTTGCCTGTAAGCTCATGAGTGCAGCTTATCAGGGTACGGGCCAGGAAGCCGCTACCTCTTGCCGAATCAGGGTTTTTGAGCAGATAGCTGTTGAACAGATCTGGCTGGGTCAGCATGCAAAACATCAGGCGGGGCGTGAACTCATAATCCACTCCCTTACGAACATAGCAAAAGGGAGACGCATCCCACCCAAGCGTGAGAAGTGCCGGATCATCTTTTGCGGGCGAGGCGAAAAATGTGCTGGCTTCTTCAAGGAAAATGGCAGCTTCAGGGTTATCTTCAAGCTGGCTGATGAGCCCGGCCCTGCTGAAGTCCTGATAGATAAACTTGAACTTCTTCGGCTTACGCGGTTCCTTTGCCATATGTTCTACAAGCGCTCTTTCCTCCTTTTCCCTGTCGCCATAATTTCCCGTGGCCTCCCTGAGATTTTTTTTCAGTCCCCGTGTTATTTCATCCCATACGCTCTTTTCACCGTTATAGCGTTTCATTTCCTCCTGATAGATATCATTACATTTTGATGCAAAGTCCGTGAAAACTTTCATGACAGGTTTAAAGACCGTGGATTTTCCCGCGCCGGAGTCTGCGATGATAATATAATCCAGCACCACAGGTTCAGGTACATTTGTGTGTAGCGGTATAACCTCAACAAGCGGGAGACATGTAAGTGAAGCTGCAGCAAGATAAACGCTGACTACTATCTCTGGTGCAACGTTTTTGTCTTTGCATACACTTTCAATTGCCTGCGTAATAGCCACAGGGCAGGAATCTAACGGGAAAGGTTGGGGGGTGTCAGGACCCGCATTCATTGAGGGGTATGCAGAATGCGTGCCCGTATGGGCTTTGTTGAATAAATCGAACTTTTAGGTGCCTGGCGGATCTGATCGCTACGGTCGTTTCAACATCGGGTCCCCATGGCAAAGCAAAAGTTTAAAATCACCAACTGGTCCACCTACAACAGTGCGCTCAGACAGCGCGGCTCGCTGACGGTCTGGCTTGATGAGTCAGCTATTGCTGCATGGACTGACAGTGCACAGCCTGAAGGTCGTGGCCGACCGCTCCACTACACAGATATGGCGATCTCCACGGTTCTGATGATGAAGCGCGTGTTTAACCTGCCGCTCCGGGCTTTACAGGGCTTCGTTGACTCAGTTTTTACGCTGATGGCTCTGCCGCTGCGCTGCCCGGACTACTCTCTGGTGAGCAAACGGGCAAAATGCGTCAACATCAGCATAAAGACGCCAACCCGGGGTGAAATCTCGCATCTGGTCATTGATGCTACCGGCCTGAAGGTCTTCGGCGAAGGTGAATGGAAAGTCAGACAGCATGGGGCTGACAAACGCAGGGTGTGGCGCAAGCTCCATCTGGCCGCAGACAGTGCGACGCACGAGATTATCTGTGCCGATTTATCGCTTAGCGGTACAACAGATGCGCAGGCTCTGCCAGAGCTGATAAACCAGACCCACCGGAAAATCAGGGAAGCATCGGCAGACGGCGCTTATGACACACGCTACTGCCATGATGCGTTGCTTCGGAAAAAAATCAGGCCACTTATCCCGCCGCGAAGCGGGGCGCAATACTGGCAGGACAAGTACCATGAACGTAACCACGCGGTGGCGAATCAGCATCTGAGCGGCGGCAATGACGTCTGGAAAAAGAAGGTGAGCTATCACCGTCGTTCGATAGCAGAAACAGCTATGTTCCGCATCAAAAGCTTGCTGGGTGGTCATCTGAGCCTGCGGGACTATGACGCGCAGGTGGGTGAAGCGATGGCAATGGTCAAGGCGCTGAACCGGATGACGTTGTTGGGTATGCCGCACAGCGTCCGGATCGCATAACGGGTGTACCAGCGAGAGTCATCCAGTCGGTTAACTCTGATTTATTCAACAAAGCCGCCCGTATGCATAACAGGATAATTATACATGATGGGTTTCCATATTTTTAAAGAGCGTGAATGATGCGCCCGCTATAAAAAAGGCGCAGCGGTTCATTCAGAGAATGTTTATTTCTGTTTTTTAAGAAAGATAACTGGTGAAGCATTAAATAAAATGCCCTGCTATTAACCTTTTCTCCTTCTGTTTATCATTTTTATTTATGCCGCTGGATGGCGTCAGCCTGCTGAGGCTTTATTCAGTCGCCAGGAATCAGTGCTTTTCCGGTTTCCCTTTTATGTGCCAGAATGATGACAATCAAAATACGGGCGATGACGTTACGTTTTCGGCCTGCTGCCGGATGTTGCACGCCCGTTGATATACTCATACACCTCGCTGAGTATCCAGCGGGAAGCCCTTCCAAACTTAAGCGGTTTAGGGAACAGACCCTTCTGGATCTGCGCATATATGAACTTGTCGCTGGTACCTGTAAGCACCATAACCTCCTTCATGGTCATAAACGCGTCACCTTTATTAAAACGCGGATAACAGGCATTTCGGGAGCCTGAGCCAGTCGTTTCAGGCGCGTTGTCTGTTTTAGCCGGCTGGGTTTTACCGCCATGCGGAGCGAAGTCAGTCTGAACGGCAGCATCGTTCAGGGCTGAATTTCTCGAATGCGTGTTCTCTGGTCTGGTTAACATGTTGCTTCCTCCTGTTTTAAGTTGTACGGAACGTTAAATTTAATTTCATATTGTGTCTGCGTGCGCCTTCGGTGCGGACACGTCTCCATTACTCCTGACTCCGGTCGCGGGACCTGAGTGGAGCAATCTTTTCTGAATTTTCTTTTTAACTCAAGCTGTTATTTTTTCAGGTGGCCAGGATTTTGCATGGGGTATGAATATTAAAATCAGATAACTGATATTTTTTTTGCTCTTTTTGTCTTTTTTTGAATACTGTACTTCCGGCCCGGTATTCATTTACAGTCTGATGTTGAAAATAGGTATATTCTTTTTTTGTGGCGTATGCAAATCCACAAAAAAGGATTTTTTAACCCCCCATTTAAAAAAGAGATATTCCATGTCTGTTGAACTGATTGCTCAAAAAGTAGCCAAAAACCCCCTGATCGTCAGTCAAAACCGCTTCGCCGACTATCTGCGTGCAGTGTGTTCTGAATGGTTACAGCTTGTTCTGGTGACAGAGAGAATAAAGTGTGATGATGCAGGCGGCAGGTGTCTGAAGGAGCTTATTGACGTTGTAAATCGGGTTATGAAAAACCGTCTTGTTACTGAATTTTATAAAAACCACCCTGATGGGATTTCCCCTTTTTCGGGCAGGCATTTACATCGCCATATAGTCCTGGATGGGGTTCTGTCGCATTTTTTTGAAGCTCTTGACGAAAATAAAACAATGCAAGACTACACGGATGATATGTCGTCCTACTGCAAGAATAATCCTGACCCAGAGCGAGGGATACGGTATGAACCGACAAGAAATAAGGTGATAAGTGAGGTCATTCCCGACATTCTGAAGGAGTGTCAGTTCTCGTGGCGCAACCTGAATGCATTAAGATTAGGTTATCCGCATTCGAAAATTATTTTTTTAGTTCTTAATCACGAAAGTTTAATGGAGTCGATAGAAAATGCACTCTCATTTATCGAAAATGACAAGGTTTTTGAAGATTTCCGTATGAAATTGATTACGGATTACATCGTTAAAAAAAATGGCGAAAATAAATGGCCTGAAAACTTTAACGCTGATGACCTGGTATATCGCCCGGATCTTGTTTCCGGACTCAACGATGAAATTTTAAAAGCCGCGGCAGATAAAACAATTTTGCTATCTCAAGCGACGTCTATGTCATTTAGCGCTATACCGGAATGGCATATGCTCGTTGGTGGGCCTGAGTTATTTGAAGAGTCACCTTCCGTCGCCAGCAATAATATAGCAGGAATGAATCACATAGAAGAATATTTAAAAGGCAAGGATGTTTTAAAGGTTCATCTTGAATATGAAGGCATTAAGGGGTTATATAAAGACGGTTGTGAAAGGTTTTTTTTGCTAGAGTTGAGGGAAAGGCTTCGTGCTAAGATATCCCCCGGAAGAATGGAAGTAAACTATCAATATCAAATGTTACAGCAGTCTCTTGATGAGGTCAGGAGATGTAATTTTATTCTTTTGCAGGCAAAGAAAAATAAGTGCTACCTGGCCGCCAGCACAATCCTGCGCGGAGCGCGTTATTCTCACTGGCTCTGGATTAACGCATCTGAGGTAAAAGGATCTATATTAAACAAGGCGGAGAAGTATTGTTCCGAGAAAAATAAAACAGGAGGGGAGGATGATGGAAAACCACTGC
>NZ_SGWD01000007.1:0-7105 GCF_013337145.1 Enterobacter sp. JMULE2 | reverse complement strand
TACCGCACGAGTACTGAATAAGGCGACCGACTTGACGCGTGTTAACCCCGTCAGTGAAAAAGGTACCGGTGAATTAAAATACCCTCAGAAGCCAGATCCCCGGAAACCAGAGACTGAGTGATATAAATGCAAATGTGCGAAAACGCTCATTAAACATCCCTGCACTCTGCACTCCGGTAACGACAGGTACATAAATCGAATAAATTGCGGCGCCTGGTGCCTCCAGGTGAATCTGTATTTAGCCACTACAGATCCGCTCTCAGGTGTGCTTGTTTGGGTAATGCCAGCTAAATTGCCCCGCCGCACAGGGGGATTCACCGCAACCGGGATGGCGCTACGGCGTCCACCGCCTGACTCAAAGATGCTCTCATTTTCACTCACCGTAACGCCATTTCGGTTGAGGGGCGCTAAGCTACAATATTTGTCAAAACGCCAGTGTGCAAAAAATGCGGATTTATAAAAGGAATGACGCAACATACCGCCAGCGAAAAAAATAAATCATTTTGATATATAAAATTACCAGTCAAGGCCACTTGCCAGCGTCCCTCAACATGAAACAATGAAGCGTTTGTTGTATATCCACACTATTCCCTGTTTGTCTGGACGTTTAGATTTACCAGCAGCCGCCCCGTGCGGCTTTTTTTTATTTTTCTTATTGTATAATTTCACACAAAACGTATGTGACTGATTATTTCTTAACGTTGACTTTTCACTGAAAGATTTATAACTCGGTATCTTGTCGTATCGCCCAGTACCATCAGCTCAGGGACGACAAGCAGAAATGCGCCGGCACCGGGTTGTAGTGAGCACTGAACCAGGTCGAGTCTGAACAGCATGGCGTAGATTACCCGCTGGCGTGGGGATGCCGATTCTGTCATCTGCGGATCAAAGAGGCGTCGACAGACGTCATTGCCGTAGCGCTTACATTTATATTGCTGCCAGGCAGGAATTGCTTAAGACGGTTCCTGCTGAGGAAAGCGCCAGGAAAGCCCGGAGCATCGCTGATGCAGCTCTTGCGCAGGGGGCTCTGGAAAGATATGACCAGGGAGCGTTAGCACACAGGGTCAGGGGTGAATCGTTTGAATTGCCCGGACAGTTATCTGATGCTCTGGAAGCCTATGAACAGGCACTTGCAATGAATCCTAAAGTGGGTGTGCAGCGTCGGGCAACGACTCTGCGTAAAAAGCTTTCTGCAAAGAAATAAAACGAACCTCTGATACGGCATAGAAAATAAGTAAAGATGATGAGATAAAATGGCGCGAAACTGTGATGATTTTAGCCAGCGCACAAAAAACGAACTGGCTCTTCGGGGTCAGTCTCATCTCATCCGACGCACCCTCTTCGACCAGATGACGTTTGCGCCATACTCTGCGCCAGCCAGCCAGCCAGCCAGCCCCATGTAGCCCGGCTCTCCATTCCTCTTCGCCGAAGACCTTCAGGACAGTAGCATCGATAACCAGAGTCGAGATTTCCCCCCGGGCTGACCTCTTTATGCTGATGTTGGCGCGCTTTGCCCGTTTGCTGACCTGAGAGTAGTCAGCGCAGGCAGAACCATCAGGTAAAAATCGAGTCAATGAAGCTAAGCCCGGTGCGGCAGGTTTAACGCGCGCTTCATCACAACCTGGGTGATCGCCATATCGGTGTAGTGGAGAGATCGGCTACGGCCTTCAGGCTGTGCACTGTCAGTCCATGCTGCAATAGCTGATTCATCAAGCCAGACTGTGATCGAATCATGCTGCCTGAGCGCGTTGTTGTAAGCTGACCCGTTGGTGATTTTAAACTTTTGCTTTGCTATGGGGATCCGATGCGGAAGAAACTGTAGCGATAAGATCCGCCAGCCACCTAAAAGTTCGATTGATTCACCAGTTCGCTGCCTGACTTCGATATGCAGACCGGTAATCGGCCATACTCTCGCGGTACGGCAATCCAGGCGTAACGATGAGTGCCACCAGTCCCGGTCCATGGTTAACGGCCCGCTGCAGAAACGCACGCTGACAGCATCAGACGCCCGGATATAAGATTGATTCACAATGCAAACTCTCTCTGGATTAAATCAGGGAGGCCCCCTCTGTGGCGGTATCGGGTTCATAAGGAAGGGGGACTACCTGATACTGCAGCAGTAGTTTCTCTGCCAGTTCACTTCTTCGATGCTGTAGATTGCAAAATGGCATCTGAATCGATCACGGTTTGGCATTCGAATCGATCATGATTTGGCATGCATCTCCGATCGCGGTTTGGCATCACAATCGATCATGATTTGGCACGCATCCGATCACTGATTGGCATCCTGTCGCTCACTCCGGGAATTAACTCTTTCCATCACAGTCTTCATTGCTGTTTTAAGCCAATGGAGATATCGATGTCCAAAAAGAGAAAAGCCAGGAGTTCCATGGAAACCTGTTTTAAGATCCTTCAGCTTAAGTTCGACCAGAAGCTGACCAACCGTTGCATCGCACTGACGCTGAAAATCAGTGCATCAACCGTTTTTGAGGTGCTCTCCCGCTTTAAAGCCACGTCTCTCCCATGGCCCCTCCCTGAAGCCATATCCCACGCGGCCCTTGAAAAGCGTATCTTCCCGGCCAAAAGTGCCTCTGCGTCAGAGCTGGTTATGCCTGACCTGCTTCACTTCGATACTGAGATGAGAAAGCCAGGCGTGACGCGCCAGCTGCTGTGGATGGAGTACAAGGCTCAGGCCGGTGAGCTGGCTATGGGGTACTCCCACTTCTGCCGCTGCTACCGGGAGTGGAAAAAAACGCGCCGCCTCTCCATGCGCCAGGAGCACCGCGCCGGTGAAAAGCTTTTTATCGACTTCTGCGGCCCGACGGTCCCCGTCGTCAACCCGGATACCGGAGAAATACGCCGTGTGGCCATCTTCGTGGCCGTGATGGGAGCATCCAACTACACCTACGTCGAGGCGTGTGAAGGCCAGGATATGATGTCCTGGCTGAACGCCAACAGCCGCTGCCTGACCTTCCTGGGCGGCGTACCGAAGCTGCTTATCCCCGATAACCTCAAAAGCGCGGTGAAAAAGGCCGATCGCTACGAGCCGGTCATCAACGACAGCTACCAGGCGCTGGCGGAGCACTACGGTACCGTCATCATCCCGGCCCGCCCCTATAAGCCGAAAGACAAACCGAAGGCGGAAAACGGGGTCCTCATCGTCGAGAGGTGGCTGCTGGCCCGCATCCGCAATGAAACCTTCTACACGCTCAGGGCGCTGAATACCCGCCTTCGGGAGCTGCTGACGGACATGAATAACCGGCCAATGAAAGGGTACGGCAACCAGACCCGCGCAGAGCGCTTCCGCATGCTGGATGCGCCGGCACTCTCACCGCTGCCTCTGGCGACGTATGAGTACACCGAATACAAAGCGGTGAAGGTCGGTCCTGACTACCACGTTGAATATGCCCACCACTGGTACTCGGTCCCGCACGAACTGGTCGGTCAGCGTCTGTCGCTGAAAGCGGGTCAGACGGTGGTTCAGGTCTGGCACAAGGGTCAGTGCGTTGCGCAGTTCGCATGAGTATAAGCACACCACCAATCCGCTGCATATGCCTGCTCAACACCGGGGGCACGGGACATGGACACCGGAGCGGCTGATCGAGATGGGATGCAGCATCGGCCCGTTCACCGGCAGGGTGGTTGACGCCATGCTGAAAGCAAAGGCTCATCCGGAGCTGGCCTACCGCGCGGTACTCGGTCTGACCGCGCTGCAGAAAAAATACGGAAAAGAGCGACTGGAAAAAGCTAGTTGCGTCGCCTGGCACTATAACGCACCGGACAGACGGTTCATCGACAACCTGCTGCGCCACCATCGTGAGAACCAGGAGCTGCCGTTATCCCGTCAGAGCGAACAGCACTCCATGACCTCACCTGAGCATGAAAACCTGCGCGGGCCCGGGCTACTACCACTAACAGATGACCAAAGGAACCGACTGTATGAGCGATAACCTGTTAAACAAACTGACCCAACTGAAGCTACCGGCGATGGCCGGTAGCCTGATACGCCAGCGAGAAACGCCCCAGACCTACGAGGAGCTGTCGTTCGAGGAGCGGCTGACCCTGCTGGCCGATGATGAGTTGCTGAACAGAGAAAACGGTCGTGTTGCGCGGCTGAGAAAAAGCGCCAACCTGAAGTACCAGGCAGCCCCGGAGGGGCTGCATTACCCGGTCTCACGGGGTCTGCGGGCCGAACAGATGCGGGAACTGCTGAACGGTCACTACATCACCCACAAGAAAAGCCTGTTGATCACCGGCCCGACGGGGTGCGGAAAAAGCTGGATAGCCAATGCGCTGGGTGAGCAGGCATGCCGACAGAAACACAGCGTGCAGTACTGGCGTACGGGACGGCTACTGGAGATGCTGGCGCAGGGGCGTGTTGACGGCAGCTGGCTGAAGCATCTTAAACAGCTGCAGAAAACGCAGGTGCTGATACTGGACGATCTGGGTCTGGAACCGCTGAGCAACGCGCAATGTAACGACCTGCTGGAGATAATCGAAGACCGCTACGGACAAAGCAGCACCATCGTAGTAAGCCAGTTCCCGGTAGACAAGTGGCACGGTCTGATGGAGAACCCGACAACGGCAGATGCGATCCTGGACAGGCTGGTGCATAACGCGCACAGGCTGGTACTCCAGGGAGAGTCAATGAGGAAAAATAAACCGGCAGTGGAAAGCGACGAAAAAACAGGTTAAAAAGCAGTAGGAAAAGTTAAGTTCCCGGTTGATCGAATGGAGGCGAATCGCTGATCGAACTTCGATGCCAATCCGTGATCGAATAGAGCGGAATACGCAGTAGATACCGGTCTGGCACCGGTAACAGTGCTTCAGACCATGATAATGGTCACCGCACCACGCGCAGTACCAGGACAGCGTCATTACCGTTGCATCCAGTTCGTTGAGCATATTGCGCAGCTTCCTGTGCCGGGCCTCCGCTTTCACTTCCGGGTCGAGATGAGCGCAGTTCATCAGCACATCCCGGGCCACGGCCAGCGTATCGTGTTCAAACCACGCCGGGTCGCTGAAAGTGCCGGCATGCAGTACCAGACGACATCCACAGGAAGCACAGCCCCATATCTGCTCCTGTGCGCGCATGGCCTCACCGGCCGTCACAAAGTGACCTTCACGGTCATTTGCCAGATAACATTTCAGCAGGCGCATCCCCTTACCTCTGCCGTCCGGATTTCCGCTCAGAGAGCATTCTGCTGAACTCACCGGTTCGGCAACACAGGCAGTAGTGCTCGCCATGGTAATGGCTGTCGCAGCCACTGCAGTGCCAGTCATACTGGTAAACAAGCGGGCGGGCATGGGGTACATAATATTTAAGTTTCCGGGTAAGACAGGCCTCCTCAGGCTCTGGTCTGACATACGGACAATGCTGATCCCCGTTATCTGTCAGCATGTCGGACCGGTGTTCAAACCACGGTCGCTCATTGTTGTATTCAGGATGGTAACGCAGCGCACTGCCGCACAGATGGCAGGTGTAGCGGTCATACGGATACCGCTGTGCCGTTCGGGCTCCGGTGAGACGACCATGACCGTCAAGGGCTATGAAAGATTTGGCATACATCGTGGTTCTCCTTACCGCCATACGACATGCAGGCGCCAGGCGTCCCGGCACGGGCAGCCTGGTGACATGTGAACAGCGGGGTTAGGGATATCGCAGGAAACGGGGAGGATCGGCCGATCGTCCCCTGTATCCTGCCCGGGCACTACGGGAGTGGGCTGTCGCTGTCGTCGGCGTGGTCAGCCTTCTCCAGCAGCGGACATACGATCTTCTGTTCAGGTGAGGCTGCATCCGGATCGTGAATAAAGTGGTCGAAATCGAACACGGCTTCGGCCACAGGCACCATCAGCGCACCGCAAAGCACGCAGTAATGACGCCAGATAAACCACGCATCCTGCGCATAAACCAGATCACCGTGTTCGTCCAGGGCATACATAATCTTTACCGGCTCCATCAGGTTCCCTCCGGCGTAACGGGCTGTTCACTGGCCGCACCCGCGGCGTGAATGTTCATCATGTTCATGTTTTACCTTTGCTGAAAATGGAGAGGGAGGCTTAGTGACCTCGCCTCAAAAATGTTCCGGGGATGGTCAATAATCACCGTGTGCCGGTATGGCGCACTGATCGTCCTCACAGTACGGGCACATCCGGGGCCCGTACCAGCGGCTCCGGCACGGTATGCAGTACCAGCGCTGCGTCACGGTGGCCTGGCGGGGCGTGCGCCTGCGCTCGCGGGGCATGCGCGGACACGTCGCCGCTTTTACGATCGCCACGTTGTTGTGCAGGCTGTGCACAAACTGGCGAACGCCATCGAGGGTCGTCAGCAGCAGCCCGCCACCGCAGCCTTCACAGACATACAGAACCCGGTCGCTGAGGCCCGGCGCTGAAGCCCGCACGCGTCTGCCGCCGGCACCGATGGCGTAACTGATGGTGGTGGTAAAGTACACGCTCACCCTCCCTGAAGAACCGGTGACAGCGGCATGACCTCACGCACCAGGGCCGCGTATTGCAGGGGATAAGATCCGGTATCTTCCCGGCTAACCTGCAGCCAGACGGGGGAGGATAACAGGCACCGGATGCCAGCGGGATGAACCGCTGACCAGGCCTCGCCGGCCAGGGCAAGGAGCGCGCCGGTCTGGCATTCCCGCGAGCGATCGTGCCGGGGGCGGTAAATGCTGTGCTGACTGAGCAGCACCAGGATTGGCATGGCGGCAGCGGAAGATCTGCCCCATAGCATTCGAGCCGGTAACGGGCACGTTGCGCGCTGCGCGAGCAATGCCGGATACGGAGCAGTCGCCGCGCGAAGCAGGCGCAGGCGCGCGTCAGCCACGGGTTGCTTACCGTCCATCGCGCATGCCCCGGGTCAGGAGCGGCACGCTGAACAGCGCGCTGCGGCAGAAAGAACAGGATTTAGCCCCGCTGTACTGGCGGTGGCACTGCGTGCAAACCCAGCGGGTTGCTGAAGCATAAATGGGGTGGTTCATGGGATAGCCTTTCTGTATCAATGGCACGGGAAGCCCTGCGGCAGGTTCAGCGAACGTCGCATGCGGCAGGGCGTGTGCAGGTTTAAGGGGCATCGGGTGACGTTCTGATGAGCAGG
>NZ_SGWD01000006.1:0-9702 GCF_013337145.1 Enterobacter sp. JMULE2 | reverse complement strand
TGAGTCCAACCCGGAAAAGCACGCTAAAACGCCACTGGCAGCAGCCACTGGTAACTGGAGGTCGCAGGAAAGTAAGTGTGAAAAAGTAACTTTTTCTCTTGAAGAAGCCCATTTATAGCGGCTAAACTGACTGTACTGTTTTGGTGACTGTTCCTGCGATGAACCAGTTACCGTCCGGTTTCGACGAGTTTGCCGCTCGAAGAACCCGAACCAACCCGCCTTACGGCGGGTTTTTTCGTTTACAGGGCAAGAGATTACGCGCAGCGGTGAACGATCTCAAGAGGATCTTTTTACGATCCTCCAGAAAATATGATCACCAGCGTAGTTCGGAGGTCGGAAGAAACACAACCGAAGAAACCATATCAGCGACATCATAATTAACCTGCATACTCATCGAGACATGACGCCCACTAACAGTAAAAATATCTGTCCAACCAAAAGCCCGCTTCATAATGACTTCTGGAGGAGAGCTTCGCTCAGGCTCTCCCAACGTTTCATGAACCCAGCTCCGCGACATAGTACTTTTAAGTGGTGCCGGTAGTTCATTAGGAAAGACCCAATTATTAACACTATCGTGTTGTATACTTAGAATAACAGACCATAACTGACGCCCCTCTCTCTTGAAAGTTAGGTGAACCCCTTCTTTTGCCATATCTAATGTCAAATCAGGATCACCCGGATACCCCGTTGGTTTTGTTTTATAAGGAATTAACCCTTCATCAAACAACTCTTGATAGGTTTTACCTATACCGCTGATTAAAGCATCTACATTTACGGTCATTTGTACAGCCCCATATCACTGTTAAGCTTATGCATTTTCGCTCTGGCCGCCTCTATCTGGCCCTCCGTAGCACCGTGATCTTTCAATGCCGGTTTGATGGTGTCCAGATTACGGTCCAACGCCGCCCGCAGGTTGCGCGAGTCCAGTTCGATTTGAGTCGGTTTATTACGCCCGCCGTATGTCTCACTGATCTTCTGGTGAACTTCTTTTGGTATAACTATTGCGGCAACATCTTCAGCCATTCGATCTAACTGTTTAGTGTCGAGTTTCGGATATTTTTGTTTCAAATAAGCCCGAACAGCCGCAGCCGATGGCATATGGTCAGCCTCATATTTCCCCTGACGGGAACGACGCTTAAAGTCGCTGTACAGCTCCACCTCCAGGAACTCCACCGGCGGCTTGCTCAGGTAGATATAAATCGGCGGCAGGTCCGGCACCGGCAGGATCAGAATATAATCCGCGAAATGCTTTTCCTCCGGGGCCGGGGTGGTGGTGGCCGTGATGCCGGTATTGTCCGGCAGCGGGTCCACAATCACCGGATTCGGCAGCACCGGTCGCGCCTGATTGCCGGTGTTTGACGGCGTGTTAACGCCGGAATGGTCCGGGGTCCAGACGATGGTGATGCGCGGCTCTTCCTCGGTGGTAAACGTGTACGCCTGATAACGGCTGTCCCACTCCATTTTGCGCACCCGCACCATATCCTTGCCCGGTGGCGTATGCCAGCCGTGCGGCGTGGGGTTTCCCCTGCTGTTCTCCTCCCACGTAAAGCGCACCCGTGTAGGCGCTTCACGTAGCTGCGCGGTGCGCATCCGATCCAGAAAATCCTGCTCACCGTCATTGAGTCGCCCGGGCATCATACCGATTAGCAATCCGGCAACGGATGCCCCGGCTCCGGCAGCGGCAACCTCACCAAAGCCAGCAGCAGCACGCACCGCCCATGTGCCATAGGTCAGGCCGCGACCGGCGAGAGGCTCCAGCACGCTCGCTCCGGCAGTCGCCGTCTGCGCCCGGGCGGCGGCGGCGGCTGTTGCTACCGCCGCCTGATAGTCCATTTCCTCGTGGTTGCCGTTCCACCATTTCCATAGTGCACTGCGTTTCTTCGGCTTCGGTACATCCTCCGGGGCAACCGGCTTTTTCTTCTTGGCCGTCTGCGCGTGCTGGGGTGCGTCGGTATCTGTCGCCGCATCCGCTGGCGGAACCGCCCGGAAGAAACTCATCTCCGCAAAGTTACTTTGCGGCTCTCGCGTCTCTCCGGCATCGTTGCAGCCGTCGCCACGCAGACAAGATTTCGCAAATACCCGGTTACGTTCTCGCTCTTCCATCAGGCGTTTAGCTTCTGCCTCCTGCGCCGCTTTGCGCTCTTCCATCATGACCGCCTGTTTCTTCCGGGCCGTTTCCTCACGTTCGGCTGCCAGCCCGGAATTGCAGTTGTAGTCGTAGGTATGAGTGGTGACAGTGGGAACAAACCTGGATTTACAGGGACAGGAACTGTAACTCTCTATCGACCCGGCCCACTCTTTCACAACACCACCAACTTCGTAGGTATCTCCCATCCCACCACAGATGCGGAACAGCCCTTCATGCACACCACAAGTCACCGGGTCGCCGACTCTTGCCTGCTGACGGACTACACCGCCAATGTCATACGTTTCATCTTCCGCACCACTGAGAATCCGTCCTCCACAACGGGTTTTATCCAGGTGGTAGAGAAAGCAACCTTCTGCCGGCATATCAAATCCTTTTCATTTCGATGGGTAAATAACGCACCATCATACACCGGGCGGAACCTAACCGGCATGTCACCGGCTGACGGAGCGGCTCCCCCCCCCACGATGAAACGCAGCGTAAAGCCCCCTGCCGGACGTTTAACGCCTTAACCACAAAACCCTACGCCTCACCACACAAAATCGCACAGAGGCGATTACAGGCGTTTTTAGCGGGGGTGGGTTATATCCCGGAACGCGTGCGGTACAATCCGGGGCAGAAACCCACACGACACGCGGAAACGTGACCATGAACAAGCAACACGCCGCCGTACTGAACATGGCGAAATTTATCAAAACCCAGTCCCTGCTCCTGCTCGAAAAGCTGGACGGCCTTGACCTCGACGAACAGGCCAGCGAGTGCGAGCGGCTCCACGAACTCGCCGAAGCCCTGTGTGACCACCTCACAGAGGCGCTGGAGGGCAGGTCATGAGCAGCAGTAAAACGCGCCACCGCCTGAGCCCGACCGACAAACGCCTGCTTGCAGCACTGATTGCTGCGGGTCATGAGGAGTACGCCGCCCGTGACCTTATCCAGAAGCATGTCTACACCCTGACGCTGGCAGACCAGCGCCACCTTGTCAGTGAAATCAGCAACGGCGTCGGACAGTCACAGGCCTATGATGCAATTTACCAGGCACGCCGAATCAGGCTGGCCCGGAAATACCTGACTCAGCCACGGTAACGGTGGCGGTCCGGAAGGTCGCAGAATGTCTGCTGTAGGGCGGCGGGAGCCATGCCGGAAAAACGCCCCTCCCTGTGGGGGAGTGCGAAAAAAATAACAAACATCTGAAAAATAAAGCCTTTCTTAAATAATGAATGTTTTTAGCCCCCGTTAAAGCCCCCTGACGCAGAAAGTCAGGCACCTCTCCCGGACGGGGAAAACACAGCAGGGAGCGGATACGGTGCGTACGTGGACAATGCAGATTCAGGCTCTCTTACGCCTCCCCGCTCACCCGGTCGCTGTGCTCCTGCCGTTCGGCTGCGGCGGGCGTTGCGGGCTTTTTTTTTATTGCGAAGAAGTCAGGCAGAACGGGGATGGGGTTGAAAGTTCAGGAAGAACAAAGACTCCAGATGTACAAAAGCCCCGTGACAGAATCACAGGGCTTGAGTACTCTAGTTCTTGCAGATACCTGCCAGGAACAAGACCGCAATCTAATCCTAGCAGGGCTGGCTAGCCTTGTCACTACCAGCTTAATACCATCCAACGACAATAAACCCATATCTGCACCCTTGACGCTCAGGTCTGCGCCCCGGACTCCGGCAGGATAAACAGGCAAACGGTGGGAAGGTTAAAAACCTAACCAGCCCGGGAAAGAAGCTGGCTCTGCCCCGTCTCGCTGTACGATAACAAGCACCTGATAAAGTGAGCAACAAGGCAGTATTTGCGGTGAAGTGCGATTGCCTCGGTCTGGCGCGACACCCACAAAATAAGAACCCAAAAGAACGGCCTGACGCGGGTCGCTCCGCTCCCGTTTTCAAGTGTACCCACCACGGGGGCATTAGGCATCTATTGCCAAAATTTATGTTTTGATTTAACAGTCAACCTTTAACAATTTCGTTAATACGACTCATACTCCAGTCCGGTATTTTGACTCCAGCTCACATCAAAAAGCGGTTTTCTATCAATACACCGGGCCTCTGTCTTCATGTCGTTGAAACAAAAAACTTCATCTGTGGAAAACAGCAGACTTTCTTCCGGTTCAGTACGATACCCATTCCCGAAATCCACAACTAATATGTCGTAATAATAATCGGTTCCTTTACTCGGTATCCCATATTTCGCCTGTATCATGCCCTTATTTGCTTCCCACCAGGCAATCTGACGACTCTTCAGATACGGAAAATGCCTGACCAGTATCGTATTACCGTCGTGGACGGCCACAATCTCAACCGGGGTCAGATACTGCCAGAGCAGATAGCCGCTGGCAGCAAATGCTACAACACCCGCCATTAGTCGCTTATTCACCGCGCCTCCCGCTGATTTCCACGGTCGCATTCATCTCGGTGATAAATGGCTTATATCCGTAAAGATCCCAGCGCTGGAGCACGAACCACAGCCGAAAAATACGGAACTGCCTGAACAGGTCGTTCTGAACATCGGCATCATCAAGCCCGAAGTGATCCTGAACCCGGTAGTGCACCATTGCCCTGTAGCTGTCGCCCGTCACCTCCAGCGATTCCAGCGTGATATGTGTCGACCAGGTATCATGAACGGTAATCACCAGCCCGTTAGTACGATCAATAAGACTGTCAAACTTAGGTAGAACCGCCCTCTGCAAGCCTTCAAAGTTGCCATTTCCGTCGAATAACGAATCCTTTTTATCGAGCGGAATAAAGCCATACTCGTAGTTAATTGCAGCTTTCAACACTCTTTTGATTTTCAACAAAGAGCTTTGCTCAGAGTGGTCATTCAAAATCTGCTCTTTCAGCGCCCTGTCCAGTAGCGGACTGCTGTAAGGCTTCCCGCTGTTGCCCTCCATGTGGGTGATCATCTCCGTGATGACGTTCCTGTATGGCCCCTGAAACGAGAACAGCTTCGCCAGCTCCCTGAACTCGTCAAACATCAGGTGAGCGGCCTCTTTCCTGCTGACTGACGGCATCGGTTTTGGCTGAAAATCAGGGTGCACATACGGTGAGGAGAACGCAAAGGGGTCTGCCGGATCTTTCAGTTTCAGCGTCCACGGATTGACCTTCATCGAAACCTCGTCAACATTCAGCCGGAAAGTATTTCTCAGTGTCAGTACGTCCAGGTCGCCGCAGTGCATGTCCTTCGCGTCGTAGTCATCCATGATGCGCTGCGTGGTATAGATACGCGCCGGAAGCGGCAGCGGTTCAGGAGGCGTTTTTGCCGGGGTCTCCGCTGAAGACAGCGCTTTCGCCACCTGCGCGTGCTGCTCAGGCTCTGAACTGGCTGACGCTCTTTCAGGCTCCTGATAAGGCCCGTGTGACATAAACGTATGGGTGGGGATGAAAAAAGCCTTACACGGACAGGTAGAACGGCTGTAGAGCGTGCTGGCGGCTAATTGCCCGTGAACAATATCACCGGCGTATCCTCCCACCACGCTGTAGACACCGGGGTGCTGACCACAGGACACCTGACAGCCCACGGTTGCCTGTCTGTTTAGATTTGGGCCAATCTGCCTCCCCTTCGGGTGTCCGGTCAGCACTGAACCCCCGCATGTCGTTTTATCGCCTTTCACAATCCAGAAGCCTGTCGCCATTTTTTAAATCCTTAAGTTTCAGAGTGCAGCTCCGCCACATGAAAAGAAAAAGCCCGCTGTAGCGGGCTTTAATCGTAGACTTCGCGTCGATGGCCGATGGTGGCCGCAAGGATAACCAGCTCGTCATCCCGGATTTCACACAAGATGCGATAATCTCCGACACGATAACGCCAGAACACCCCCAACTCCCCTTTGAGCGGCTTACCTGACTGCCGGGGATCAGCGGCAACAGCAATGCGTAAATCCATAAAATCCACAATCCGTCGTGCGGTCTGTTTGTCCATCTTACGTAACGATTTGAGCGCCCGATCCGAATAGTTAATCGTCCAGACCAAGTGACTTCCTCACGTCTTCAGACGAATGCACTGCTTCATCACCACGGCGAACGCGTGCAGCAGTTTCTGCTGAAAGATAATAATCTTCCAGGTCTTCCAGATGTGCCAGTATCGCTTCCCGCGCATAGAACGTTTTCGTTCTCCCGGTCTGTTTCGCCAGAGAATCCAGACGAGCTTCAATATCATCAGACAGCCGGATAGCCAGCATATAAACCTCCCGAACACCATTTGATATACACGTATAGCAATAGTACCACAATCAACCTAAAAGAACAAAAAACAATCTTGTTAGCCCCTCTTGATAATCCGTAACGCGGTCAATATATCTAGCTTGAGGGCTTTCCTCTTAACTATTGAAAGGATAACGATTATGGGTCTTAAGCGGGGTCCGAAACGAATTGCCGATTCAACAGGGAAACCTGATAAACGCCAGCGTGACAATAAAAAAACGCAGGGAAATACTGACAAATTGAAACCCAGCAAATCTTCAAAAAAATAAGTCAGTAGTTAAAAGCCCTGCGGGGCTTTTTTTGTACCTGCCGTTCAGGCGAATTTACCATAACACCCGTTATCGGCACCGCTAAAACGCGCTCAGGGCGATTTAAGGCCGAAGCCGATGAAAACCACAGCCTGCACTGCAAAAACGCGTCAGAAACGCGCTGGTGAATTTTACGGGGTATGCATGGCTATGCAGCAAGGTGCATGATGTGCCGTTTGGCATAAATTGCCAGGTTAAAGCTCTGTTTTCATCCGTTTCGCCCCCGGGGTAACGCTCCCCAGTGCCGGTTTTCCATATTTTTCCGGGTATCCCCCTGCTAAACTCCATCATATCGACGCATCAACACGGGAGGCTCCGCAATGAGCAATACCACACACTACGAAAACGCCAACTTCCTGCGCGAACTGGCCGAAAGCCTGCCCCGCATACTGCCGGAAGGTGGCCCGGATAAGGCGGCACTGTTGCAGCGTCTGGCTGACGAAGAGCTGGCCCAGGCCGAATATGAAGATCAGGTTCGCGCCAAAGTGACTGCCGCCCGCGCGGACACGCGCCCGGGTATGACCACGGAGCAACTCCGCCAGCGGCTGCGTGATCGCTATCAGGAACTGCGCGATGCCGTATGACGTGGAATGGAAGCAGGGAGCCATCGAGGACGTAACGGCGCTGTTTGACTATATCGCGGAAAATTCCTCGCTGTGGGATGCGCGGAACGTCACCGATCGCGTTCTCGCGGCCGCAGACAAGCTGACCGACTTCCCGCGACTCTACGAAGTGGACGTACGCTATGGCGAGGACGTTCGCCGGATTAGCCTGATGGGGCAGCATGTTCTCTATGATGTGAATGATCCGGCGCAGAAAGTCCGGGTTCTGGCCGTGGTCGGCCAGCGTCAGAATCCCCACCCCATTCGCTGATAACCGGTGACGGGAGCGAAATTCATTGCGTGGCCGTCACCGGCCGGACAAGCGCAGTGCGTCAGTCTTTTGCGGGCGTAATGGCCTCAATGATCATCTCCATCGTGAAGCCGCGACTTTGCAGAAACCGCATCTGCCGTGCTTTCTCCTTCGGGTCTGACGGCAGAGCATCACCAAACTTTTTACGGCGGCTTTCAGAGGCCATGGCAAACCAGTCAGCCGCAGTATCGGCAAGAGCACTTTCAGCGACGCCCTGTTCAATCCCCTTCTGCCTGAACTCCATCCTGATACGGGACGGGCCATACTCCTTACGCAGAAAGCGAGACAGCAGATTTTCAGCAAGACGGCGGTCATCGATATACCCGGACTCCAGAAGACGCAGCAGAGCCGCTTCCACCGTCATAACGTCATCCGTCATCGTATGCAGAACCCTGCGCATTTCGCCATGACTGTAGTCCTTTCTGGCAAGCAGGGTCACGGCGTGCTCATACAGTGCTTCAGGTGTCATGTCAGCCCTTTTTTCTGTTCAGGTACACGCTTATATCTTTCATGGTAATTGCTCCGTTAATGGGTGGGGTGATTACACTGTAATGAAATGTGTGATACACCGGCCGAAATGAATTACATAGTGACAATCCCTGTATGACACCAACCAAAAAAAACGGGTCTGTTTTGGCTTTCAGTGGTGAACAATAAATAAACGCCATCACCACTGAAAAAAAATTAGTTTATATTAAACAATTTCTTACAGCAGTGGTGACACTGAAAAAAAATGCAAAAACCAGCCGTTCCCCGCGAGTTTTGCACCCCCGGTGCTCTCAAATGCTGGAAAGTACCTTTTCGGAGGTGGGGGGGGGTTATACGGTCGCACGTCAACCCCCCTGCGTACACCGCGCGCACCCTCATGCGCAGAAAAAATCCCCGTTCAGGGGGTATAAACATGTTTACAGGCCAGCACTGATTACCGCGCCATTTCTGGGCTGGAAGGGTATTAACATGTTAACAGGGGTATAAACATGTTTAGTTCGGCGGCGTAGCGTCTTTGCCGCTCGTTTCACGGGGCATGAATGTAGTGAAAAACCTTAACATTCCTTAACATCCAGCTTATGCCCCAATTCGCAGTTCCTCCTCCAGCTCGCAACCCTGTTTCGTCACCCGCTCACAAAAAATCCCCGTCATCATGGTGGCGAACGGTCACGGTGAGCGTCAAAAAACAGCAAGTCTGAAAAGCAGATATCCCGTTGATTAAATGCGATTTTAAAAGTGAATAGCGTGTTTCTGCAAAATGTTAAATCTCACGGAAAAGAGGGGATCACCCTGATTTTAAAGGAATAACGCATTCCGTTTTTCGTGAGCACATACGGACTTTGATCAAAAAGCGGCGTTTTTTGCTTAATTTTTCGCAAAGATTCAGTTTTCAGATTTGAGGAAGAAAATCGGATGAGGCCAGAGCTGGCGCTGTGTTCAGGGATTCGGGCAGTGAGACTGAAAACGTAAAATATGTGCATGTGTAAACCGCAGGCGGGTGCGGTGTAGTGCCGTTTCCGTGGGCAGCAGGATGTTTTCAGCGTAATGGTTAAGAAACCCCAACCGCATGAAGTCAGGCAAATATCCCGGAGAGGGAAAACACAGCAGGGAGCGGATACGGTGCGTACGTGCAGAATGCAGGTTCAGGCTCTCTTACGCCTCCTCGCTCACCCGGTCGCTGCGCTCCTGACGTTCGGCTGCGGCGGGCGTGACATACGCTCACGCAACAAGCTCAGGGGTTATCCACAGATTCAGGGGATAACCCACCACAAAACATGTGCGCAAAGAGAGAAGGGGCGTAAGAGGCCGCGCCACCAGCGCTTTTCCATAGGCTCCGCCCTCCTGCCAGAGTTCACATAAACAGACGCTTTTCCGGTGCATCTGTGGGAGCCTTACGCTCAACCATGAATCCGACAGTACGGGCGAAACCCGACAGGACTTAAAGATGCCGGTGATTTCTCTCCGGCGGCTCCCTCTTGCGCTCTCCTGTTCCCGCCATACGGTCTACGTGTTGTGGTGGAAGCCTTACCCAAATCACCACGCCCCCGTTCCGGTTAGGCAGTTCGCTCCAAGCTGGGCTGTATGCAAGAACTCCCCGTTCAGCCCGACTGCTGCGCCTTACCCGGTAACTGTTCACTTGAGTCCAACCCGGAAAAGCACGC
>NZ_SGWD01000005.1:0-15552 GCF_013337145.1 Enterobacter sp. JMULE2 | reverse complement strand
TTTCTGCCATAGGCGATATTCCAGTCGGGAGGTAATTTTTCCAGCCTGGCCAGCTGCTGCTGTGTCTGAGCGATTACCTGTGCTGGTACCGGTGACCGCTGTTGCAGAATGGCCAGTTGCTCAGGCGTGAGCACGGCCGGTAACGGTGCCAGGGAGGCGGCAAACTGAACCTGTAGCGGGTCGGAACGGTGAAGATACTGCCAGACGAATGCGGCAGCTGAGCTTATCAGCAGCATGGTACACATCCCGCCCGCGAAGGATTTCCATTTTTTTACCGGCGCGGGCATTGTCGCCAGAACGTCCACGTTCGGCTGCTGTTCAGGCTGCGCGACATACACCCACTTCACTGCACTGTCTGGTACCCTGAAATCGTCATCCGGACCACCAGCAAGGTCCCTCGTGGATGCGGTCGAACCATTCATCATGGTGGAAGGCAACACGATACCGGGCTGAATGTTCGCGCCGGTGCCATCGCTGTTTTCCAGCCGGACGGCGCTGTTGTGCATCAGCGTGCGCAGCACATCCAGCTGGCTCAGATGCTTAAGCTCCAGGCGCTGCAGTACCGTACCCAGACGGCCAAGCAGCTGTTCCGCCCGGTACAGCTGGCTGAGGTCGCTGTAATTCAGCGCCAGCGTGCGCATCCGCTGCTGCAGGCGCAGGCTCAGGCTGCTGAGGATTTCCATGCGGGCATGCACCGGCTGCGGCCAGAGCGTCCCCCACTGATGGCTTATCAGTGCTTCCAGTATTGCCAGCCCCTCATTGAGGCCGGACAGGCCGGCCAGTTGCATACGGGCAAGCGTATACCAGGCTGCCGTCTGCAGCTCCACGCCGTTCTGCTCAAACAGTGAGAGGCAGAGTTTTTCGGCATATCGCCAGTTCACATCCGGACGCGCCGGATGCGTCAGTTTGCTCAGCTCATCGCGCAGGGCGGCATAATCCGGCAGCGCCCTGGGGTCGCCACCGGTTTTGATTTTACGGGGAGTCATGTTATTCACGGCTGAATATCCATATCAGAATGACGGACGTTGTTTTCTGGTTAAGCGGCTTCGCGCGGGTTTGCGGGTTCTGCAGGTCCGCTATGGCAGCCGCGATAAAATCAGGCCAAAAAATGCGCCTTCGTCAAAATGCTCTCCGGGGAGGGCCGGAGCCCCTGGCTGAGTCAGTCGCCAGTCGTTAAGCTGACCTGCCTGCATGAATAAACGCCCCACTGAAGTGATGCACCCTTCTGCGTGAAGGGTCACGTCCACACATCCGACCACGCTCTGGCCGTACAAAAATACCGGCGTAAACTTTACCGCCCGGTCGTCCACGCGCAGTACGATGCCGTCTATATCAAATGCTCCGACCTCCGCCAGCAGGTCCGTAACGCAGACGCTGAAGGTCCCCACCTTCAGGCCGGTACCGTCGAGCCACGCGTCCATCTGCTCCTGAAGCAGCGTCATTCTCAGGTGAAACTCTGCGATATCGGCCTGACGCCAGGTGGCTGATGCAACCGGAGCGGGCTGTCCGGCCTGCTCCTGTTTCAGAAACTGTGATTTTAGTGACATAATGTTATCTGACCTCAGAGACGGGTTGCTGAGTCCACATACTGCTGACTCTTCAGGTGTCGCAGCAGCACGCGACCTTCGGGCATAAATTCAGTGCCGTAGCGCACCAGACCGACACCTTTAAGTTCAGCATCAATCGCGTAGCACAGCTCGCCGGGGACGTTCTGCTCCAGCAGGACCACGGCGATTTTTTTCAGACGCGGCTCATATCTGAGCAGGACGGCAGACAGGGTGCCCATCAGCTCATGGGCCGTTCCCGGCATTCCCTGGAGAATTTTGGTCATATCCGGCAGGCCATAGTCCGGCAGATGAGCCAGCGTACCGGCACGGCAGTTGAGGATACGCTGCATATTATCGAGCACGGACAAAATCACCTGATTTTGCTCGCTTACCTGGTGGAGATCGAGGCCGCCGGTGAAGTTGCCATAAAGAGTTTCATACAATGAAGGACGGGATGGTTCACTCATCTTTCAGCACCTTCAGGGTCAGTCGGTTGTTGCCCGCTTCGATGACACGAGCCTTATCCGGATCAAGGTCCTCACGGCTCAGCACCACGCGCCAGGTGTTGCTCACCTGGTCCGGGGCCATGAACATGCCGGCCACCGCCACATACTGCGCACTCTCTTCCATCGGAATATCAATCATCACCGCCCCACCCGGCTGCAGGCGAATATCTTTCTCCGCCACAAGGTCTGCTTTGATGGCCTGACTGTCAGTCTTAAACAATGACGGGTAGTCGGTGCTGTCGAAGATTTTGCGGTCCTTAAGCTGGTAGATGCGCACCACCGTCGACAGTGCCACGCCGCCAGCGTTAATGTTAACGGCCTCTCGGGCACGAATATCCAGATGCAGGGTTTTCACCTGCTTATAAAAAATCGATTTGGTCACGGCGACGGTGCCGTCCGTGACACTCTGGGTCAACCCACAGCCAGCGAGCATCAGGATGATACCCGCGGCAAGGGCCGCCAGGGGGAATTTACCAGCGGTACTCGCCATGTTCATCGGTCTCCCTGCGGTGAAGATTTTCCTGAACCCGCTCATAGCGGCCCAGATTAATGGTGATTGTTTTGGGGTGTGTAGCAGTATTCGCCGCATTCAGCGGTCGCATCACGGCAGTGCGGCCCAGTTGCACGGCGCCTGCCTGCGGTTTACTGCTCATGGTCGCGTCCGGCAACAGGCTGCGGTCGACGCAGAGCTGCAGACGGACATCGAGGCGCGAGCCAAGGTAGACATTTAGCAGCGCCATCAGGTCCGTGTGCAGCTCCCCGCCGGGCAGCCAGCCCTGCACTTCTGCCGGATTAGTGGAGGTCAGGCGCATCAGCACCTGACTGTTCACGTCGGTGGCATAGTTACCCATCACCGGCCGACTGGTCAGGGTGACGGGCTGACTGACACTCATGGTCAGCGGCTTCTTCAGGGGCACGCGGCGCTTGTCGTGGTGCCAGATTTTCGCCTGTGTGTCTGGTGCCAGCAGGCGCACCAGCGAGGCCATGCCTTCTGCTGTTCGTCCCGGCAGCAGCATCACCGGCAGGAGTGCCAGGAAGCGTGAGGCGGGGGCGGCAATGCTGTCCGTGCAGCCATCGATGCCCAGGCCTGCCATGCCCAGCAGATACTGCGAGATGTTGTCCTTACCGCCGGCTTCAAAACTCGCCGGGTAAGAGTATTTACGCCAGATGCGGTAGTACTGGGCAATCAGCCGGTGGTTGAAGATATCGAGAAAATCCGCTGTCGCCTCATAGCCTTCACGGCGCTGGGTGATGTCATCGATATAGTGCGTCGGCAGTGGGGATTCCACGCCGTAGAGCCCCATAAAGGTTATGCGTACCGTCGGCGGCAGATGCGAATGCTCAGACAGCTCAATCCCTTTGACTTCAGAGGCCGGGAAGCCCATGCCCGGATGGGGCCGGAAGCGTACCGGCTCATGACGCACCTGCCAGGAACTACCGGTGACCGGTTTATCCGGCTGGCTCTGCTCGAGTAGCTGGCAGAAGCGATAAAAGTTCATGTACGGCATGTACTGCAGTAGCTGCTCCATCAGCCGGGCAGGCGTGGACTGTGATTCTCTTTCCACCGGATGCATTTTCCTTCTGGCTGAACGATGAGGGTGAGCTGGTTAAACTGGTTCATGTCGGCATAGAGCGCAAAGAAGCGGTTGAGCATTTCACCGAACAGGTGAATGTCACCCTCACCGGTGAAGCCGTTGCTGTCGAGGGTTACTTCGATATCCAGCCCCCGCAGCAGGTAGCCCTGCTCAAAACGCTGCAGGCGGTGGTGCTCCACATGCTGAATCGCCTCCAGACGGCGGGTGTTCAGTTCATCTTCCTGCCAGTTATAGAGTGCCAGCGTGCCGCGCAGCACTTCGGCGGTGCTCATCATGTTCAGGAACCCGGAGCCGAGGTGGCTCAGTACCCGCCAGTGAAAACGGTCTTCTGCTGGCGGGTAAACCGGCAGCGTGGGTTTGCAGAGGTTTTTCACCGTCAATGGCGTCTGCACCACCTGCTCACAGCGGTCAAGCAGCGTGCTCTGCAGCGCCCGGCGCGGTAACTGACCGTTGGTGCCGGTGATTTGCAGCGATACGGCTTCGCGCTCAAACAGCCTGTCATCCTCCCACTGGTGACCACCGAGGATAAGCCAGGTGTCATACAGTCCGGTGACGCCCCGCTTAACGCGGGTGTGGTAATACCGTGGCGGTGCGTGACGGCGCATCATTCCGCCCTTATGGCGGAAGCTGCTGAACGGGACGTATTCGGCATCACTGGTCCGGTTTGAGCCTGTCACCGAATCCACCGAATAAATCTCGGTGTGTCCGTCCTGCAGCCGTTTGGGGCGCAGCAGGTACTCACTCTCAAGCCCGGTAATGGTGAGCGGGTCAGCCTCCAGTGTGAACAGGTTAATCACCGGCACACAGTGCAGACGAACCGCGTCATTGGTGACCGGTAGGTCTGATGGCCACAGCGTACTGAACACGACTTCGATGTCGAAATACTCTGCACCGGCAGGCGGCGTGATACCGTCCAGTCCGTTGAGATGGACGAACATAAACTTGTCGCGGAAGGTGAAGTACTCCAGCAGCAGCTGGTAGCCGCTGAAGGCAGTATCCCCCTTCGGCCACAGCCCGTCTTCCTCTGCAAATCCTCCCGGCGAGAAGTACCCGTCCAGGCGAATACGGTCGGTCTGCCCGGGCAGACGCATATAAAGCGCAGCCTGCCGTCTGGTCAGCATCAGGTGCAGCTGGCTGCTGACAGGCGCATCTGCACCGAGGTACAGACTCAGGTGACTGAGGTCAGCATGAGACCAGTCCGCCTGGGTGCTGCAGGCAAAGCGCATCCGCAGCAACGAGCGTCCGTCAGGCTCGGTGCTCATGGTCACCCCTGAGATGTTCAGCGGGTTGAGCATCACATCACGGGTGGTGCGGTAGCGACAAACCGTGTTTTTCGGCCCCACCGGGCGGGAATACACTTCCAGACCCGCGGGCATCACTTCTGCCATCTTCACGGCCTGAAGTGCGGGCGTGAACGCCACCACCGAGAGTGAAGGAATGGTACGCAGGTAGTGTGGCCAGAGCATGCTGACCAGCCCTTCGGTCAGTTCAGGCAGGTCGTCGTCGATCTTCTCCCGTAGCCGTCCCATTGAGAAAGCAAAGCCTTCGAAGAGCCGTTCAACATACGGATCGGGAGTCCCGGCCTTATCCAGATCCAGCATCGCGGCCCGATCCGGATGGGTCTGGGCGAATTCTTTCGCGGCTTCACGGAGGTAGCGCATTTCCGCATCGAAATAGCGCAGGGTTAGATCTTCCATAATAAACCATTAGTTACATAACAAAATAATAACATCTATTGACACCAATAAATCACAAATAAACACACCGATAATAAAAGATAATTCAGTTGGCATCAGGAAGGAGAAACAGACTGGGCTACACGAAGGAATGTCAACGTACAAATCAAAAAGGCCAAATGAAATGGCAAAACAGTACGAGATAAAAAAGCACAAATGAACGCACGGAAGTTTTGACAGTAATTTCCACGTACAACATTTAAATCAATACTGAGATAATCAGCCAGGCCTGGTTGTATTTTAATGTCATAAAGCTTTCGAAACAAACGCTCATTATGAAGATAGAGAGCATTCAAAAACCAAAATACAACAAGAATGAAACATACCCCTTCAACCACAGCAACAGAGGGTTGAATTACTTTATTAAAAGATATAGACAAACCTAAAATACCACCACTCCATCCTTTGACCAGAAAGGATTTTTGGCTTAACCGAGTAATTGTATCCTGAATAAAATACAGTGCGGTTTTTTGTTCTTCATTCATATCTATTTCAACCCTGGTACAATACATTCAGTGCAGATGGCCCCTGCACTGAGCATTTGCGTTGCCAATTCATAAGTTCAGCCCGTGTTAACCGGGTGACGCCTCGAAGAATGTCACTGACATCATACTCTACACTTAAAGCTTCCAAACCTGCCGACTCATCCATTGCATAAACAGAATCACTCCTGGATATATTTTTTAAACGCTTTGGAGGATTTACTTTAATCAAACGAGATGCCATCAACTCAGTATAAATCCAAGGTGAACTGGTCTTTTCTGAGTCGGGTTCAACGCAGCTCAATGCATTCTCACCTTCAATAAAAATTAAGCATTCTGTTTGGTCCATCATTGATAACAATGATGACATCAACATAACATGGGCGTGTGCTGTTGAAACATTCCTCCCTTTATACGAATAGTGGCCGCTATCAAGCAAGTTATGCCTGTTATCCATTTCCCGGAGAAGATCGTCAGAATACTCCCATAAACAAGCATCAATAAATGCCCGAAGGCCAAAATGTTCGTATAACCAACCAGCAAAGCAAATAGTTTTATACACATCTCGGTGAGAATGTGAAATAAATACATCTGCTTCCACTGGTGGAAACCATGCACCAGTCAAAAGACTGGCATCCAAAATACTATTGCCATCAAACAAACGAGATACCACATTAGTGGGAGACTCCGGCTTCATAGTTGCCAAAATCTCATCCCCTTTTCTTTTATAGTAGTCACGACGAGAGCTAATCATCAACTCTGATTCACTAAGGTTTATACGATACTTTTTGTACATTATGTCTCCTTACTGTCAAACGTTTAACCGAAATCTATCCGCACAGTACCGTAGCCCGAACAGGATCAATTGCAATCAACCCTGCCAGTAGTTGTTCCATGAAGGGACTCAGGCGAACCTTATCAGCCTCACTGCGACCGGCTTTCATGCGCAGGAGTTTCAGATGGCGGGCCTGGACCTCAAACAGCAGTTCAGGCTCCCAGTTGCTGAGGGTCACTTCACGGGCCCGTTCACCCAGTTCTGCAAACAGGTGCACGGCCAGGTCATTTTTACCGTACTGCTCGGCAATGCGGCCCATCAGCAGACGCAGCAGCCACTTCTGACGATCGGTGGTCATGCCCGGCCGGGTCTGTAACCAGCCAAGCGCGGCATCCGGACCTTCACTGTCGGCCAGTGCCACGGCTTCCGGCTCCAGCGCCAGAATGTCGTCGTGACCAGAGGTGACCGGGGCGGATGGCGTGTCATCACCCCAGCCGCCGGCGGTGTCCAGCACGCTCTGCTGGATCCAGTTCAGCGTCACTTCATCCGCAAACGGCGTGCCGTCACTGAACGCCAGCGTCTCGAGCCCGGACAGACGAGACAGCAGCCCTTTCAGGTCGGCAGCAATAATGTCAGCCAGGGTGTCCTGACCGGATTTCGTCAGGGCCTGGTGGATGTACCACTGCAAATCCAGCCACAGGTGATTGGCACCGCGCGAAAATGTACTGTCGGCCGTTTCCAGCATTTCAGCCCAGTTCTGCTGCAGGTAGAGGCGTTTGAGTAACGCGCGCTGATCCGCCCTTGGCGGCTCGATGCGTGTACGCCCCTGCGCATCCGGGGCCGGGATGGCCTGCAGTGTATCGTGACGCAGGCTCTTCATCAGATGGTGTGCTGACAGCCAGCCATCTGGCTGCTCGCGCAAATATTCGGTCAGCGTCCGAGCCTGGGCCAGCAAATCCTGACCGGACGTGATCCGCCCGATGGTCGGGGCATCGCTGTGGCTGGCAGACGACGGAGTTTCGCTGGTACTGGCGTTCTGCGGTACCACCGCATCCACGCCGCCCGCTTTCTGCAAACGGCTTTCCAGCGCGCCGTACAGCGCATTGAGGTCAGGACGGGTTTCATCCGGCTCATTTTCGGTAAGTCCGGCTATCAGCAGCAGCGCTCCGGTGGTACGCATCGCCTCTTCCCTGACCACTTCCGGGTACAGGGAAAGCGAGTCGGTCATGCGCGATCCTGCCAGCCATTCCAGTGCGGCCTTACGGCTGCGGTCACGCTGCGGGTGCAACTGTGCACCAAAGCGCTCCAGCAGACCAGCCAGCAGTTCGAGTCCTTCGACCAGCCCCTGCTCACCTTCGCGGTGCAGCTTCGCCCAGCAGTAGTACGTCCCCACGCGAATATCTTTGGCGGTGGTGGTCAGCAGCTTCTCAGCCAGCCGACAGATGAGCTCGGTATCCGCGCCGGAGAGTTTGTTGACCTCTTCACGCATCTGCTGGAAGTCATCGTCATAGCCGGGATCCTCACCAACGGACGATGAACCGGACAGCGGCTGCAGCCAGCTGTCCCACTGCGCCACGCGCTCACGGGTGGCGTCAAGCAGAGGTGCCTGTTCGGTCTGGCAGGCACTGAGTAAGGCATTGAGTGTGCTCATCAGTACGTCCCCCCGTCGTCACTGGCCGTATCTGTCGCCGGGTCTGAGGGCACGATGCCGGTGGTGCTGAAGATGGTTTCCGGCAGATGGAAATTGCGCAGCTTCAGCAGCACCAGCGGGCCTTCTCCCGCTTCGGTACGCAGGGTGTAATTGAGCGTGCGACCATCCTGTGCCTTCCAGCTCAGGCTGTAACTGCTGCCCACACCCGGGTAAGCACTGACCGCGGCTTTATCGAGCAGGCGGATCCAGCCCCAGGCTCCGGGAATATCGGCGTACTGGCGGGTGCCCGCCTGCGTGCTTATCCAGCTCAGGTTCGCACCCGGGGCCTCGGTATCTGCAGGCCAGGTGAAGCGCTTCCACGCCGGCATCTGGTTCATATAAATCAGCTTCTGGCTGTCAATAATCATGTCGGTCTGCATCACGCCATCGGCAGTGCCCGGACGCAGCTCGAAGTTCATGCCGGCGTTGCCTTCGGTGAAGGCCACATCCGAGATATGACTCAGGGTGTTGATGGCGTTGAGGAACGCCGGGTTAAACGCCAGCCCCTGCGAGTTGATGCTGTCCGGTACCCAGTGGTTACCCTCTTTGTGCAGCACGCCTTTGAGGCGGGTCTGCAGGAACTGCGCGATACGCCCGGAATCCGCGTTAAGGTATTTGGCCAGCAGCGGCAGGGAAACATCACTGCTGGAGTTGTTGAACGGATAACGGCCACCAAAGGCACTGTTCCACTCAGCCACCACCGCCTGCTGCCACTGGGCATTGAGGCTGTCGGCCGCCGGGGTCAGCACCTGCTGCCAGGCCTGCTCCATCGGATTCACAAACACCGTCCGCCCAAAGCCGCTCCACTCCTGACCGAGGCCTGCGGCAATCAGGCTGCCGTAGTCACGGGTTTCGGTCAGGTCCACGGCTTTGCCCTGGAACACCGTCTGGGCAATGGTCTGGGTCATGGCCTGCGGGTCGGCGGCATTGGTGACCTGCTGCAGGCGCAGACGCACCTGCGTCACGCGGGTCAGGAACGACTGCAGACTCTGCTCCTGTGCTCCCGTGCGGCCTTTGTCCATCAGCGCCAGCACCGGACCAAAGGTCGCATCAAGCGGACCATGAACGCCCGCACTCTGGTCAATGGCATCCTGGTTATCACCGCCGAGCAGGTTCTTCGCTGACTTCACCAGTGAGTCCGAAATGGCTTCTCCGGTCTGGCCAGTGCGCCCCTGGACATTCAGGGTGTTCATCAGCGCCACCAGAGGTGACTGACGCACGTCGGCCATCAGTGTCAGCTGGTCAATGGAATCCGACAGCGTGGTGGCCCGATTCCAGCGCAGGCTGTTGAGAAACTCCAGCCAGGCCCCGCCAAAGTCAGCGAAATAGCGTTCCGTCAGGCGTTTTTTCAGGGCTTCCGGCGAGGTCTCGTCCTGTTTATTCACCTGACGCTTGCTGTCAGTCAGCACCCAGTCGAGCTCATCCCGGCGCGCCTTCACTACCTTCTCGATGGCAGGCTGCACGGCCTGCTCCCAGGCCTGGCGGGTGAACATGCCCGGTACGACTTCCGTGGTGCTGAACAGACGGGATGCATCGGTATCGCCGGTCATGTCGTCCAGACGCATGTCGACATACAGATGTGCCACCTGAGAGAGCATCTTCTGGTACAGGGTCGACTCACTGTTACGCACGCCCATCAGGCGTACCAGCAGGGAGCGCGCCTGGCTGACCATGCTTTCATCTGCCCGTAGTTTCCACTCAGGATGCGCAGCCAGCTGCGCACCATAGAACGACAGCAGTGACGGAGCCACGCCCTGCCAGACGCCGTCTTTCACGACATCGCGTTTTGGCCAGTCGTGCAGCAGTGCCGAACTGAACCAGGCGGCGTCCATATGCTCCGGACGCGCCAGCATCATGTAGAGCTTTAGCTGGGCATAGGTGGTTTTTGCCATCTGCTCACGCAGCGGGCTGCCCGGCGGCAGCGCATTGAAGGCACTGAGCTGAGTCTGCAGATGGTCCGCAGCCGCATCCCGCAACAGCGGTAGTGCGCTGTCCTGATAACGTGGCCAGAGTGCGGCCAGCAGGGCGTTATTTTGGCTCAGCCCGGCCTTTTCGTACCACTGCACGCCGTGTTCTGAACGGTACTGCAGTCGGGCCAGCGTTTTCTGCAGTTCAGACAGTGCTTGCAGGCGCTGTTCCAGCGGCTGATTTTGTCGGGCGGCAAGTGCGGCCTGGGCATTCGCACCGGCAATCTGGCTGCGGTTGGTGACATACGCGATACCCATCCACACAGCCCAGCCCACCATCGCCAGGGCAGCGACTGACACAAACACTTTACTCCATGGAATGCCCGGCTTGCGCGGACGCAGTCCGGCAGCAAGCGTGCGGACAGACTCAGGTAAAACATCCCAGCGCTTATCCATGCCCCAGTGGTGCGTCACGGCGCGTTCTGCACCAGCAGAGGGCTGACTGAACACCACGCCGGCCAGCGGCAGCGGGCGGTATGGATTGAGCATCACCGACAGCGGTGCGGTCACGCTCTGTGGCTCGCGAATGAGCTGGTCAGCCAGCGTCAGCAGGAAGTTATGTTTCACCTCGCCGCAGGTCTGCTGCAGACCCTGTGAAGTCAAATTCGGCGTCAGGGCGGAGAGTTGTTCTGCCAGCCCTTCTGTACGACAACCAGCAGGCAACAGACAACCTGCCGCCTGAGTAACGCGCCCTTCCGGCTGACCGGCGCGCGGGTGCAGGGACCAGACATACAACGGTAGCTGCCAGCCAAGCTTATCCATACGCGCGCTGATGGCATGGGACAGGGAATCCATGGTGCTTTCAGACGGTACCGGCAGCGGCTGTTCCAGCCCCGGTGCTGAGAGCTGGTCAAAGGCCGAGGTGACCCACACTAGACCATCCACCGGACGGCGGCGAAGTTTGCGCAGCGCTGTCAGCCAGGCACTGTCTGCAGGTGTATTGAGGTCACCGCCCCACAGCAACAGCGTGCCGCGATCTTCCTGCCAGAGCTGAGTGGTGAGCTTCGGCGTCAGTTGCTCCACTTCAGCGGCGGTACCGGTTATCAGCAGGATGCGTGTTTTACGTCCCCAGCTACGGCCGTAGAGGTTACACATTGCTTGACGGATAGTGTCGACGGTGACATTACGAGGTGCAGTCTGCTTGACACGGCCTTCATCGGCAGGCAGGACATTCTTTCGCTTAGCCTGAAAGCGATGCCAGCGCTCCTGGATTGCCTGACGCACGATCCCGCCATGGCGAATGAATAAAACCAAAATCATAGCGCCTGCGAACCCAAGCCACTTTAAGCCTCTAGTATCCAAACCAACCTTGTCACCGTAGTTCCAGATAAGCCAGGCGACTACCGCAGTAATAATTATTGTCAGCCCGAAACGCCCCCAGTTCCCACGCCATACAGTATCCTCAACTGCTTTCATTCTCATTCCCTGTTGTCACGGTATTAATAAAACGCTGCCCTTCACCTTCCGATAACATCAGACAGTCTGTCTTCAGTAGCTGTACCGCATCACTGACTATGGCAGTCATTATCCAGGGGGAAAATGGCCCGCAGCGCCCGGCATATGTCTCAAGCCAGTGCAGTTGCTCTGTTTTCCAGTGCCCCTGATATAACTCACTGGCTTTAAGCATCAATGAAAACGACTGCCCCCAACGAACGTGGTCACCAATGACATGCTGAGTATTGATAGACTGGGTCTGAGTAGAAAAGTAGAGATCAAATTCACTGAGCATGTCATCGCCTTCCAGAGACATAGGACGGAGCAGACGTACGTTGTGGCCTAGTTCATATTTGGTCGCAACATCATCAGTTGTCAGCAACAGCGTAGCAAGCGCATCGCTATATCGATCACGACCACACAGCTGTTGCACCATGACAAGCTCAACAGAAATATCTGGCGTTTTAATTCTTTGTTCTACAGAATCAAAAGAAAGAGAGCGCAGCACTGACAATGTGGGGGCAGGACGCTCCGCTGGCATCAACTCACGCCAGCATTCATCAAAGATCGCTTTTAGCGCAGCATCATCCTCAGGTGAATCAGTTAGCAGAAATGCCTTCAACGCTATATCTGTTGGTAATCGCATCAGCGCAACTTTAACGCCGTCGAGCTGTTTTAATGACGCTGCTACGGCTGGGCTAATATCAAGCCGCCTGACCAACCCGTTGAATTCCTCTAATTCGGTACTTCCAGGTATGAACATTGGCACTGTCAGTGACTGAGGCAGGATCACTTCACTGCCCATTACAGCCAGATAACGCCCGGCCCATTCGGTCCATTGCTGTTGAGAGTAGTCAGCTTCTTTCGATTCAAATTCGTGCTTATCAACATCATTGTTATAGAGCCAGGCTCTCAAGCAAATGCAAAAAATCCAGATAAGTGGTGGAGAGCCGGACACAACCCAAATATTGTAACTTTGCCCTGCTCCCAGCAACTGATTAGCATGGAGAACGAAGATCAACCCTCCTGCGATCAAGGCAGCGAGGCCACCGATAAGCCAGATAAGAAGAGAAGGTTCTTCCGGCATCGGAGTAACATGTGATTTTTGACGCTCCCAACTCATTAATTATCCTATAGCGCAATCCGGCGCGCTGGAGATTACCTGACAACCACATTCACAATGGCAACCATCCACGACAACTGATTTACCATCAGAAGACCATTCAGGCGAACCCTCTATAATGGCATTTATTCCGTGGCCTTCTTTAGGACAACTTACTTTATCCCCTACTAAGGCCACCTTTTTATTATTAACTATCATAGTTGAAGAAGCAGAGATCACTTCTCCACCATGCGTTGTTTTATCTCCCAGCAATACAAAACCTTTTAACATATTGAAACCTCCGCAACCATTTGCGATCTAAAAATAAGCCATTAGCAAAATCAACTCAGCTGTATTTAAATCTTTCACACCGTTTAATGTCGATGTATTGACCAGCCAACATGATAAACGGAGCAGATACCCACATCCAATAACCTAAGCCATAAGAGATTATTAATCTGTCACGACCTCCAGCGTCTACAATAATGTTTTTAACTCCTAAGAAAGAAATAGCTAAAACAAATGACATCAGAGACAATATGAACAATAGATCATTTTCTTTTTTATTAATCACTCCTATAAGTGATGCTATATAAAATGGATTAGCTAACCAAGAAAATGAAGTTCCAGGATCAACAAAAAGACCAAACCCTCCAGTTATAAGTAAAGCAAGACCATCACTTGAACCTATATCTGTGCTAAAAGAGGGACAATATAAAGCAGCTAAAAAGCATAGTGCTGAAATTCCGTAGAGAATTCGTGAAAAACATTTCATAACCACCATGTATTTTGAGCGACAATTCAAATTTAAAATATAAATAACAATCAATCACTACCTTTTGCAAGCAACTGAAGCTTTTTGTAATTAGGGAAATATGGCCCGTTCTCGACGGTTCCATCTGGGTACAACACTGACATATATACCCCGACCTTTTGCACCAATGGCTCTGTGGCCCGCAAGGTTTTTAAAAAATGAAGCCTAGGCTCAAAAATAACTTCCTTTGCCGATGTTGATTTATAAATCACATCTGGTGAGGACCTGACAATGGAATATTCAACTGGGCTACCAATTCTCCTGCGCTCTGTTATTAAAGGGAAATAATCCTCATTCAGATTGACATTTCCATTAATAACTTCATATGGTCCACTTAGCCGCTGAGGTGAATTGTCGTCAAATACAATAATTTCTTTAATTGGAATATTTTCACTTTTTTCATCTTTGTCTGACGGGGGGGCTTTTAAATTAAAACCTAAGGTTATATTGCTTAATCGCCAATTACACTGCCCGCCACCATCGCGTGAAACGTCTAGATTAAATATACTGTCACCTGATATATTATTGAATTCTTTTTTGATAAAATGATACCCGGGCTCTTTTACTACATCCCCATTTGAATTTTTACGACTCTTCAAGCAAGTGGTTGAACGATACATAATCTCCAATGGCAGTATTTTACTGTCAGTTGGCATCTTTGCAATTACAGAAACCACTTCACTATCAGGCGGAGGATTCAACGACTCATCTTTATCACAGCCTAACAAAAGAAAAGGAAAGATGAACACTATATTCTTAATTAATATTTTCATATTCTTCCTTCGCAGTATTTTTAAATCTGACCAATGCATTCACCCAATTGCTCTCGGTCTTTGATACCTCTAATGTTTTTGGCATCATTTCTTGCAAAGATAAAAAATCTTATTCCTTTCCACTTCATTTCCCGAGGTGTTTTCTGTTGATTTAGATGCATTATCAACAGCGCGTGTGAATTTCTCTCGATTCATTTTCCTTTCCATTTGCCGTTCAGGATCTAACAACTCAATCAACTCATTATTGATAAATGGCATGTATTTATTTGACATAGAGTGATTTGCTGGATTTGTCCAAGAGTCAAGATCTGGATTGGTATTTTTAGGAAAATAATGCCTTAAGCTTTCAGGAGACAAACATTTTACAAATTTATTTTGCTCTTCAGCTGTAGTGCAAAAAATTTGTTCATTAAGTTCTGGAACAAGATATAGCTTACATTTATCAAATGAGATCTCCCTTATTGACATGTAAGGGTTGCTAACGTCCATGCCTATAAGTGGCACTATTCTTTTTGAGTATTTAACAATAGACTGCTCAGCCTTAAAAAAACAGACAGTACTACCATGATGCCAATAAGGATCACCAAACTTAATTCCAGTGCCTTGAATTCCCATAGCCCAAACAGAACCAATGAATCCATAGACGACACCGTAGGGCCCCCAAAGGTCATAAAGTTTATTATCTAACTCTAGTTCCGGTGGAACACTTGTTACTGAGTCAGAGTCGTTTACATGCCTATAATGAGAAATATTTTGAATCTCATTAATAGTCGATGCGGTAAACACTCGAGGCATCCCATATGTATAAATTACTGGTTGATAATCACGCAGTACAGTAGCATGAATTAGTGTCAACGCCCCGCCTAAACTATGCCCAGCAATAAAAAGTTCACGTCCATTGGATAAGCTCTGAATTTGCTTGAATTGGTCCCCGAATTTTTTTTCAACTAAATTAAAAGCATCTAAAAAGCCTTTGTGGCATTGACCTGCAGGTACTATATCTGGACATGGCACCGGCCTGAATGTTCCATCAGCATCAAGATCTGCTAGTTTATCTGGCTCAGTACCTCTCCATCCTACTATTAGCTTAGTTAAATTACTGACGAAGAAAAGTTGAGTTCCTCCTTCCCC
>NZ_SGWD01000004.1:0-20856 GCF_013337145.1 Enterobacter sp. JMULE2 | reverse complement strand
GCTAAGGTTTTCGGTCATGTCAGAATATATGATCATGCGCAGATAAGTGGGCATGCAATGCTCTATGACAATGCGAAAATCTGGGGAAGAGCGGTTATTAATGGCTACGCCCAAGTGTATAAAAATGCTATTGTGAATGATGTATTGATAACGGGATTTACGCGGCTGGCTGAAGTTTATCACATCTATCAAACTTATTAAGCAAACACGACTGTTTTAGTATCGAAATCAACAGGATAAAGGGTTATACTAATATAGATTAAATAACCCTCATGCTGATTACTGGTTTTGTCAACCAAAAGATACTTCGACGCCACATATAACTATATATTCAGTTAACTTAAATGTAAGGAGAGTGTAAACAATGTGGGATACAGAGCAAACAGCTATGCCGAGAGAGTCCGCAAGAAAAATGCTACAAGAGATGACAGGGCATGAGCGATTTTCTAAAAATACTGAGTTCATCTTAAAACTAAGGAAGAAAATAAGCGTTCATAGTCTGTCCAAAAACCCCACGAGAAGTTTTATGTTAAGAGGGGGGGTTGACCTGGAAGGTATTAAAAAAATACATCTGGAATATCGATATGCAATTGTTCAGCCATTCACGGATGCGCTATGCGCAGCACAATTCAGGTCTTATCAGCTGGAAGATAAAGGTTTATGTCCTCCTGGGGGTAAGCTTGTACCACGTTTTCTGCTAAATCTGAATTGTCTGGATGAGTTTGGCTTTACACCAACATGCAATGATTTAAAATATTATACAGGCAATCCTAAGTATGCTCATTACCCTTTATTTGAAGAGGTAATGAAAAAAATAGGAGTTAACCCTTCTGAATACAATAAATTCATTCCCAGCCCGGAAGCTCAGAAAGCCAAAGAATTACTTTTATCATCATTTGAAAAATTTGAAGAAATCATAACACTGCTCGCCGTCGGTGAGATTCAGGTTATTCTTTTTTCAAATGCCCTCAAAGTAAATACGATTAAAAAAGGTGTAGATGTATCGCAAGGATATTATCAGGTGCATGGAACCGAAGCTCTGGGAGAGACAAATGCACATGATGACGATCATGAAGATGATTGTTGGGCAATTTTAGCATCAGCAATTACAGAGGATGATTATAAACGCATTGAAACGCTCGCCATGACTTATCTTGATGCATGGGATAACTTCTGGATAAAAATGAAAGACAAATACGCCACTCCCGTTCAAGGCTAAAAAACACATAGTGATTTACACTTAAATCTAACAATAAAAAAACCATGCTTAAACTTTACACTATCAATTATGCATTACACTGTAAAGATTACATGAGAAAAAATACCGTTTAGATAATTTCATTAGATATTATCAGGAGGCTTTTATTTAGCCTCCCTCACACAACTTTAATAAATATTATTTTCTCCCGCCTACTCAGTTTTGTGATGTAAATCAATTATGAGGTTACTAAAATACTCTTTTCTTTTAAGCTCACGAAAGAGATGTAAAATCCCCCAGAATAATGCTCCCCGAAGCTCATGACTTTCGTGAATATGATACTGATTCAATATGTTAAACCATTCATTCACATCGCTTCTGAAATCGGCATTATCTAAATATGTAGTTTCTGAACGAAGCCTCTCGACCAGTTCAAGTAACACAAGAACATCTTCATCAGATGCTTTCTGAACGTTATTAAGTCTTTTCACATGCTATTCATATTTATCAATAATTGAATTCATTCCTGGATTAATTTCCTTTTTTTTAAAGAATTGTATAACGAAGATGTTTTTCTGCATTGTTAAGTCAAAACCTGAATTTATGATACCTGACAATTATTGCAATCCGTACCGACTCTCAGGGGCTTTGTTGAATAAATCAGAGTTAGAGCCTGTCTCAATTTTATTTTGTTCCAGACGATAAGACCACAGGAAAATACAACATGGCCTCGTAATTTCTGTCTTCTTTTCCCATCGGGTCAGGACACGGCGAAAGCGATTATCCAGCTATGAGTTCTCTTGACGACCCTGCGATGGGCTTTAAAGTTCGTGTCTTTACTCGCGTCAGACTCCTCTTTACGAGACTGAATATGCGGCTCGTAGCAGTGGCTATGTAGATATGTTTTCAGCCAGCCGGCATCGTAACCTTTGTCCAGGCAGAGCCTGAGTTTTTGCCCCGGACGACCCGTCTGAAAGGCATCGGGCGTATCCGCAACCAGCTTGTGTCGTGCGTGTTTGCAGCTGCAACGACCAGCGACAGAGGAAGCCCGATGGCGTCCGTCAGCAGGCTGCGCTTTACGCCTTGTTTCCCTCTGTCCGTAGGGGGGCGGCCCGTTTTTTTGTTCCTGACAGCGGCGATTTAGTCATACAGCCGTCCATCGACAATCAAGACCAGTCAATGCCGCCCAGATGCAAACCGTTCTGCAGAAGCGCTCGAAGACTCCTGTATTGCGCCATTCCTGGAAGCGTCGGTGTGCACAACTTGATGAGCATATCCCGGTGGCCTTCAGGGCGTTCCACTGGCAACCGGTCCTTAGGACCAAGAATATGGCGTCCATGGCAGCACGGTTATCAACGCGTTTACGGTGAGTACCTGGCGGATGATTGGTTTTATGTTCAGGGATAAGCGGTGCCATTTTCTCCCAAAGCTCATCGCTGAGCTGCCATTTTCTGCCTGTCATATTTTCGCATTCATAAATTACAAGTTACGACATTCTGACAATCCCTTCTGGCCTTCTGGGATAGGCTCTTAGTCATTGACTTAAGACATCACTCACCCCTCTTACAAAATATTATAAAAACAATGGAGAAATAATTACCACCGGGTTTATTTTATTTCACGCAAAAGCGTCACTTCTTTGGTCATAATGTAGAAATATGCAAAGATTTGTTCGTCGTACGAAGAAGTTTCTTCAGCGCCTCCGGATCGCTGAGTGCCGAAGTGTCTCCGAGATTGCTGGTTTCTCCTGCCGCGATTTTGCGCAAAATTCGACGCAGGATTTTGCCGGAGCGGGTTTTCGGCAGCTAGTCGGTCCAGTGCAGCACGTCCGGCGTCGCCAGCGGGCCAATCTCTTTACGCACGCAGTTACGCACTTCGGTGTAAAGCTCTGGCGAAGATTCTTCACCGTGGTTCAGTGTGACATACGCGTAAATTGCCTGGCCTTTGATGTTGTGCAGGCTCCCCACAACCGCCGCTTCGGCAATCTTCGGATGCGACACCAGCGCCGATTCAATCTCAGCGGTGCCCAGTGCGTATTCCGCTCTATTCGATCACGGATTGGCATTGAAGTTGGATCAGCGATTCGCCTCCATTCGATCAACCGGGAACTTAACTTTTCCTACTGCTTTTTAACCTGTTTTTTCGTCGCTTTCCACTGCCGGTTTATTTTTCCTCATTGACTCACCCTGGAGTACCAGCCTGTGCGCGTTATGCACCAGCCTGTCCAGGATCGCATCTGCCGTTGTCGGGTTCTCCATCAGGCCGTGCCACTTGTCTACCGGGAACTGGCTTACCACGATTGTGCTGCTTTGTCTGTAGAGACCCTTTTACGATCGCCAACATGCTACTGTTATCCCAGATAAAACCCGCCAGTTCTCGCGCAACAGCAACAATCGTTATATTGACATGCTTCCCCTTTGCCTGAAGTTTTCGATACCTTCTGCAAAGCCTGACCTGAGCATCCCATGCCCTGTCAATGACGGGGCGGGGTAAATGTTCCTGACGATTTTGTATTGCCGGACTGATACGTGCCGGATGCCGGTAACTCCACGCAGCTTCAACCAGCAGTTTCCTTGCAAAGCTGTTCCCGGCTTTAGTAATGCTGCCCTGATGTCTGTTTCCACCTGACGAATATTCCGATGGAGTGATACCAAACCATGACATTAGGCTGTGTCCCTTAATCACCTGAGCTATAGTAACTACCTGTTTCCACTACATATTGAAATATGGCTCGCTACGATCTTCCCGATGAAGCATGGGCTATCATCCAGCCCTTATTACCTGCGAACCAGCAACACCACGGGCCGGACGTCCATGGGCAGAACATCGAATGATCATCAATGGCATGTTCTGGGTGCTGTGTTCAGGTGCGCCATGGCGCGATTTGCCTGAGCGATACGGTCCATGGAAGACCGTTTACAACCGCTTTAACCGGTGGTCAAAGTCAGGAGTGATTAACATTATTTTTAACAAGTTACTTTCATCTCTTGATGCCTGTGGTCTCGTGGACTGGTCAGCTACTGCGCTGGATGGCAGCAATATCCGGGCGCTCAGGTGCGCCGCAGGCGCGCAAAAAAACATCCCGATATCACCGGAGATAACAGCCTGGGTCGCTCTCGCGGTGGTTTTGGCACCAAAATCCATCTGGCTACAGACGGCAGCGGTCTTCCGTTAAATATCGTGCTAAGCCCCGGCCAGGCTCACGAAAGCCAGTTTGCACAACGTCTTCTGGATGGTATTGGCGTTCAACGCCAGAATGGCAGCATGAAGCGCCGTGGTCACGCAGTACTGGCAGATAAAGCCTACTCCGGGCATGCGCTACGTAACGAACTGAAAAGAAAGGGTATAAAAATAGTAATACCCAGAAAATCCAATGAAAAAATGGCAACAGATGGACGTTCACAACTCGATCGTGATGCCTACCGCAATCGCAACGTTGTTGAGCGGTGCTTTGGTCGCCTGAAAGAATACCGCCGCATTGCCACACGTTACGACAAAACGGCGAGGAGTTATCTGGCGATGGTGAAACTGGGTTGCATCCGATTGTTTTACAAAAAATTATGCAATTAAGGGACACAGCCTAGCTGTCGAGGATGTTCGAAACGGGTCAGGTCGCCCAGTTCAGAAATCAATCCAATTGCCGTAATAAACTGAATTCCCCGCATCGCCTGCAGAGCTTCCACCACAGGGTAAAGTCTCCATTCGGTAACCGCCTCCCTCAGGGCTGACTCCAGCCGTTCGCATTGTGCCAGCCGGTCTTCTATTGTGCGGCGGTGCTCGTCGAAAGCTAATTGCCGCCAGGGACTCTCGAATGAGTATTTGCTGAGCCAGCGTCGGTGCGCTGGCCCCCAGTCAGCCCGTCCGACATAATGGATCCCATGGACCAAAAGAAACGGCTTCAGTCGTTGTCGGGCATGCCGTAAATCATCGCGGGCAGATGCCCATGCCCGGGCCAAATCTCTGAATGCCTCATCTTCAATACCGGGTACGTAGACAGCAGAAAGATCTCCGGCACGCAGTGAGCGCACCAGTCTGATGGCATCACGCCGGTCAGTTTTGATCCGTTCGCCCGGTTTTTTTGGCATAAGCGAAGGGGCACAGACCATGCAATCAAAGCCGAACTTCACCAGTCGCCGATAAAGGCCGTAGCCGCAGGGGCCGGCCTCATAAACGATACTTACCTGAGATGACTTTGACTGCAGGCGCTTGCAAAGACGTTCAATCTCAGTGGGTGTCGAGCTAATTTTACCCATAAATTCAACTTGTTCTGAATTGATGGCATAGGCAACAGAAATGGATTCTTTGTGAACATCTAATCCGACGTACAACGTGCTATTGTTGTTCATGCAGGCCTCCGTGATGGAAATACCGGGGTGTAGCAACAGCTCAGCCATGCGGCACTGGCAACGATGTTAACCCGCGTTCAATATCCCACGTTGGCCAGCGCCTGTCTCACGGAAAGTCATTATGTCTTACTACTTAACTAAAAAAATTAAACTGTAATTGGTCTTCCCTGGGAAAAGAACTCCCCAGGGAAAACGTTTAGGATTATAAAATTGATTCCAGTCTTTGTTTTGCCTGGCTGGTTAATCGCTTAATTCCCAATGTTCTGGCCATATCTTGGATAATATTGTCTCCTCCAATATTCAAAGCCAAAGCGCGTAACTCCTCACTTGGGATCGCATCCACCTGACGAATATCAGAATCTGTAGCAGGCAGTCGGAATGAACACCAGTCGGCGCGATGCGCCTCTGATAGCCAGATAAAATCATCACCGGACAGATCTGTCGCAACATGATACTGCTGATCCACAATTTCCATGACGCGTTCACGAATCAATCTTCCTGCACGGCTAAAACCATGCACTCGTGCGATTCTCTGGACAAGAGTGGCTTCAAGTAACGGAGATTCGACATTAAGCACATCAGCAATAAGTGCTTTCAGTGTCTCATCATATCCCCCTACATAGAACTGCTCAGGATCTGTTTTTCCACGCCAGTCTTTGAGTTCATTGACAACATATTTACCAGCGCCCCCTGATAAATGTGCTGCGCCAGTGGTTAAGCAGGCATACTTCAGATCAGGCAAAATTTTATCATCCTCATCTTCGGTCATTGGGGACATCACTGCGGGTTCTATTTTCTCCGATAAAGTTGAGCGCTCTTCGTTTGCAGCAACAACCATCACATGTTGTTCACCAGCAGCGCTCTCATTACCGCCGGACGGCTCATTTAACTCCGGCACCTCTTCTGCAGGAACCACAACATCAGCCGCCCTGGAGTCTTCCAGAAGCTGGTTAATTGCGCTATCTAGCCTTTCCAGCGCGCCAGCTTTATCAACCCACCATTCTGTTGACCACAAACGAAGAAGTTTCCAGCCCAGCCCCTGTAAAATAGCACTGCGAACTTTATCACGATCCCTTGCAGTTGCTGCACTGTGGTAAGTAGCACCATCGCATTCGATCCCAACCAGATAATCACCGGTTTTATCCGGATGCACAATTCCCAGATCAATTCGGAAACGTGACACACCAATCTGGGAAACAACTTGCCAGCCTTTGTTTCTTAGCCCATTTGCAACGGCTTCTTCAAATGGCGAATCATATCCGCCCACCGAACCGCGAACAGCCTGTGCCAGCGCCATTGGGCCACGTTGAGCAAACTCGATAAAGTGTTTAAGGTCAGCAACCGCACGCGCGCTGGTACGATTAAGATCAATAAGAGAGGGCTCAAACGAACTAAACACCATCATTTCCTGACGTGCGCGAGTAACAGCAACATTAAGACGACGCCAGCCACCTTCACGGTTTAGCGGCCCGAAGTTCATTGACATCGTGTTAGCTCCCGGCTCGGTCGGACCATAGCCAATACCGAGCATTATCAGATCTCTTTCATCCCCCTGGACAGTTTCCAGATTTTTAACGACAACCGGTTCCTCCCACTCAGACTGGAAAAACAGTTCAATTTCAGGATGCCGCTGTCGGGCACGATCCAGCAAATCGTCGATTAGCTTTTGCTGCTCGGTGTTAAGGGTAATAATACCTATCGATTTTCCGGACGCGACAAACGCCTTATCTGTGAGGCGTTTTACTGTCTCAGCAACGATGGCTTCGGCCTCAGCCTGATTATGACGCCCTTTCCCTTTGGAATATACACCTTCAACTTTGCACCACTGGACGGCACTTTGCTTTGTTTCGGAGGCCGGGAAGGTGATCAAATTGCTGTCATAGTACCGGTTGTTCGAGAAAGTAATCAGGCTTTCATGACGGCTACGATAGTGCCAGCTAAGGCTATGGTTATACAGGCCCGCGGCCAGACACTCGTCAAGAATACTTTCCATATCCTCTTCTGTATCATCGGTGTCATTTGCCGCGCGGTTAAAGAAGCTTGTTGGAGGCATCTGACGGGGGTCACCCGCAACAACAACCTGTTTACCACGCGCCATCGCCCCGATAGCATCCCACGGTGAAATCTGGGAGGGCCTCATCAAATATAACGAGGTCAAACAAGGCCAGGTCTGATGGTAAAAACTGAGCAACGGAAAGCGGACTCATCAACATGCAGGGTGCCAGTTTAGACATCGCATCACCCATTTCGGCGGCCATCTGTCGAACAGGCTTATGACGTCGGGATTTCTGCAGTTCATGCTTAAGTAATGCAAAGCCGCCTTGCTTGGTGACCTCATTTTTTGCCGGGATCGCCCCGCAAAGCTTCGCACGAATATAGCGAACAGTCAGTTTAGCCAGACGATCAGTCTGTACCCTGTACGCTTCAATATCGCTCGAATGCTCAGCAGGAACAAAATTATGCAGCAGCGGTTCAGCATCAATCACCCATGAGGCAAACCAGCGGCAATATGCAGTCTCAAACAACTCGCTGGCACTGATATCGCCCGATTCAAGTTGCACAAACACATCCACCAGCGGTAGTAACCCCAGCGCAACGGCTTCCTCCCGAACACGATTCCAGTCATTCCATGCTTTCAGTGCAGACTGATGATGTACAATCCCCTGCGCACAATCACGCAATACGGATATCGTCAGGCCATCTTCTGATGTTTTTATTAACCTGCTAAATCGCACTTTTGCGTCGCTGAACACTGAGATCGAATCGCGCAAATTACGGACCAGTACTGCAATTGTCCCATGAGGGCCAAGCAGCTCATTAGAATCAATCATCAGCGTTTTGACTGCCATTCTGATATCAGCAAGCCGCTGAGGAGAAGAAGCAAATACCGGCAATGCCCCACGAATCGTTTCAGCTATTTCCAGCGTGTTTTGCAGAGCGGAATAATCAGTTTCAAGGCCATTCCACCCTGGTAATCCCGTGGTTAAAGGCACAAGTTCTGACAGCTGTTTACATAACGGCTGAAGTTTTTCGATAACTGAAAGGTCGACAGCAAAGTCAGGCGGCGCACTCAGTGTATGTTGTCGCACGAATTCCACCGTGACTTTTTTACGGGCATTCGTCGCAAAGAACCAGAATTTTTTATCCGCCTCTTCCAGCGCCACTCTTATCTGTTGAACGTTGACGTTATGCCAGTTGTTGTCAGGATAGTTGACCGACAGCTGTGACTTCGCGGTACTGATGTCATTGAGAAGAGCTATTGCTGTTTTCGCAGCATCAATTCTTGTACTGGCATCCGGCGTAAACATAAAATTGAAATCAATACCAGCTGATTTTGATAATAATTCGCAAAGCTCAACCAACTGAAGAAGTTTCTCCGGTTCACCTGAATCCAGAGTCATCCCGGTGGCAGTCAATAACGATTCGGCTGATTTTTCGAGATGCTCAATTTTTACCGGGATCCCCTGCGCCTCAGCCACCAGGGACGTTTGCCAGCCATTTGTCCAGTCTGTCTGATTAATCACACCAAAGTGGCAATCATGCTTTTTAAAAGCATCGCGATTGAGCTCGAGGCGTTTTGCGACCTCTCTGAATACTGTCATTTGCTCATCTGTGTGCAGTATACCCGCAGCCCAGGTGAAGTGTGGCGTTACAGTACTGGCATCTTTAATTACCCGCCCCATCGCCTGATGGAGTGTTAATCCATTTGGCCAGCGTTGGTGCAGCAACCGAACAATACCATTCAGCCTGTCCCGCAGGCGTTGTACCTTACCCGCTTCCTCTTCCCATTCCAGAGCCGTCAACAAATCCCGGGCATCCCACGCCCTTTCCAGTTGTTTGAGGAAATCCATTTTTGACGTTTTGCTGGAATGCAACTCCAGGCAAAACTCGCCCAGCCCATGAGCTTCCAGCCGTCGGTAAACCACATCCAGCGCTGCTTTTTTCTCGGCAACAAATAAGACACGCCTTCCCAGTGCCAGATTATGCGCAATCATATTGGCAATGGTCTGGGACTTCCCGGTTCCAGGCGGGCCGTCGAGGACAAAATCACGACCTTTTGCAGAGGCCACCACGGCGGCTATTTGTGAGGAATCGGCTGGTAATGGCAGGAAAAGTTCTTCAGTATTCAGCGTATCATCAAGCTTATCTGCATCTATAATTTCGCCACTTTTCTCAAGAACCACATCCTCTTTTCCGCGCTCGATGAGGTATTTTACAAGCGGGCTTTGCATCAGTTGTGGGGCTCTGTCGATCAGATCTTTCCACATCAGATACTTAGCAAAAGAGAAAGTGCCGATCACAACGTCCCGCATGACCTCAAAACCGGGAATATCCCGCACTGCATGGCGTATCATATTCCAGATACCATCCACATCGATCCCACTCTCATCCGTCGGTAATTCACCGTCCAGTCCGTTGATTGTCAGAGCAAAATCATTATGAAGAAGTTCGAGCAGAGTCAGATTGAAACGGGGCTCCTCCTCCAGAAGTCGCATTGTCACGCCTGACAGCGCACTTTTCCGATCCAACTGGATAGGCAGTAGGATCAGTGGTGCCGAATAGCTCCTTGGATCATCGGCTGACTTTTTCCATTTCAGGAAGCCGACAGCAAGGAAAAGGGTATTCGCCCCACCTTCTTCAAGATCGCTTTTTGACTTGCGATATAAATCTATAAGCAATGATTCCAGACGATCCTTTTCCAGTAGCGACACAACTTCGCCGCGCTCCAGCGCCTGGCTGGCATATTCTTCACGAAGGTTTTTATTGGTCTGCTGACGATAGAGTTCAGCATCTCGCCCCCCACTTTCAAGATCAGGCAACGGAACAATTCGGATCCGCTTACCCTCGGCCAGTTTATCTTCCAGGTTTCCAGGATTATCGCAAATCAAACGGATCCCTTTTGCACTCTCCGGCATATGTAATAAGCGGTTACGGGTCGTTAAATCCAGCAATTTCCGCTGCCATTGAACCAGCCGCCCCGATGCTTCTTTTTTACTTTCAACTTCAATATCAAGATCAAAAGAAGGAAGTAAAGGGGCATCTTCAAAACCATGTCGAATTTCAGGTTCCGATTCAGTCTGGTTTTCCTGCCGTAAACCGCCCAGAGCCAGCGGGCGTATTTTTTGCATACGAGCGCGGCGAGTATCGATCGCAGCATGAAACTCTTCTTCAGTCAGGTGTTTTAACGCTTCTTCACAAGCCTGCGTAAATGATGGTGGGTGCGCTTTTGTAACAAAAGTCGTTTCAAACACCACCATCTCTTTCAGATCAACACGCTTACGGACCGAAGAGACATCTTCAGTGACCAGTTGGGCAAACTCCTGCGGCTGGAGCCAGAGGCCCGCAAAAGCATGCCCTTCGCTCAAATAAACCAGAGGGTTGAGTCCCATTTGTTCGAGCGCAGAAGAAAACAATAAGGTTGTATCCAGACAAGTCGCGATCTTGCCTTCCATAATTGCGCCCGGCGTACGAATTTTCTGACCGTTGCACTCGAAGCTTGCAGGGGGCAATGCGTAACTGAGGCTCAGATTACAGACGGCCGTCCATAACGCTGAAGCCATTTCCCAGACGCGGGTTCTGGACTTACTTTCGTAGCCATCCAGCGCATCATTTTTCCCTGCACTACGCAACACTTCCGACGTAGCCTTGAGAATTCGATCAACTGAGGGATCATTTGGCATAATGAAAGATGGCAGGAGCTCCACCATCGAGTTTCCCCCCCACTCATTTTTTGCCAGCGCTTCCAGGGGATAATTTAAGGAGAAAAGTACGTCATCACTCTGTCGTAAACTGAGGGTGACTTCACATGCCACACTCTCTGTAAGCTCAGCCAGCCATCCCGCATTGAGCTTCACATCCCGCTCACGAATATCAACGGACAAGCCGGGAAGCAAACAGTCAATATTCCATTGCTTAGCTTCCAGCACTGCTGGAACTGTCTGCAGATGCAACGTCAGATTTTCAAAGGTTTGCTCTGACTCATTATGCAACGTCAGTTCACGTAACAGAGGGACCGCATTCTGGTGAGACGTAAATCCCAGTTTATGCGCGATGCTAACCTGCGCTTTAATACTCATGACTTCTCCTTAAGAGACATTCTTCTGATGACAAAATGTTTAGAGAAAAAGGTTGTCGACACAGAGGCACAAATCACCCGATGAAGTCGCCAAATTGCAATACCATAAAGTACAGCACGGTCGCGGAATATGAGACAGGAAGGCAACCGTCGAAATAAAAATTGCCTCACAAACCAATTTTTATCATTCTGGGTAATATGCCAAAGACTGTCGCTGAAAATTTAACGTAAATATAACCTTTCCAGGAAATCTTTCGCCGCAGACAAACTGCCTGTGCTTAAACACGACTTCATTTATAGCGTTGTTTCAATAATACAGGATTGAAACTGGTGTAACCGACAGCGCATCAGTGCACCTGCAAAATGGCATTCTGGTCGGGCACGATCTTCCCCTCGTCGGTATTCGCGATTTGGTACCGCTCTTCAGGATACATTTGCACCGCCGGTAACTCGTTGCTGTGGCTCCGTGTCAGTTGCCATGGTTTGCCACAGACAAGACTACATTTCGCCGCCCTTCAGACACAGCGAGGTGAGTCCGCGGAAAAAATCCCCCACGCTGATATCTGCCTGCACCGGCAAAGGCGCGACCCGTAACCGGCACAACACCCATGCGGGTGAGAGCGGCAGGCTATCCTGCAGAGTCAAAAGGTATTCATGTGGCAGGAGGGAAAAGAGCTCCCGAAGGGCATTTTCATCAGATGGAAATTTGACGCCAAAACGCCATTCCGCTTCGTGAAGCAGCTCCTCCATGTCATCACTGCAGAATCCCAGACCTGAAACAAGCCGGGTTTCTGTCGTAATAAAACCCGGGGCACTGTCGCCGCGACTGCGGATCAGATGGATAACCTCCGCGAGTGAAGGGGGCATAAATTTACCTGTACGGGTTGATGTGATGGCGCATAAGCCTGGAGCGTTTTCTGTACGACCTTAACGTGCCCTTTTACTAAGCAGCCAGAAATCGTGCCGCCAGTCCACGCGATCTGCAGAAAGGGCAGTATGTTCGCTGCCCTGTGTCATTTATCAGTGCAGGGCCTCGCCGGCCAGTCCACTTGCGCCCGCCCCCGTGACAGCACCTTTCACCACGCTTTTACCCGTTGCGGCCGCCACGACTGCACCGGTAGCTGCGCCTGCCGCACCGCCCTGTCGGGCTGCCTTGCCTGTGTCACCGCTTTTGGTCATTGCTCCGGTGCCTGCACCGACAACCGCGCCCCCGACGGCTGATTTCACATCCTTCCCGGCAGCAGCGCCGACGGTTGCGCCAACAACGGCACCGGTCGCTGTTTTATCCATTGCCACGGCGGATACGGCAGGTAGCAGCGCCCCCAGTAACACAAACGCGCACGCTATTTTTTTGTTCATTGCTTCATTTCCTTTAGTTCATTGAATCTGATGACACTGTGAATCACACGACAACCGTCTGGTTGCACGGGATGAGCATGGTTCAGTTTCCATGCAGCCTGTCGTCATTTCTGATGCTGACATCCATTTGCGGGCGCGGTGCAGGAATACCGTTGTCGTCGAGCTCGCGCTTGATGGCTTCCGTCAGGTCAAACCAGACATCCCAGTAAAGAGCGGTATCTGTCCAGCAACGCACCACGAAGTTCAGCGCCGGCGGCGCCATCTCGTTCAGTCGTACCGTGATGCCGTTTTCATGGATAATCCGGCTATCGGCCGTAACGACATCACTCACCACGCGCTTCACCTGCTCAATATCGGCAGACCAGGCCACGGACACGGTGATATCCACCCTGCGACGCGGCTCGCGCGAGAAGTTGATGATGTCCCCGGCGATGATTTTGCCGTTCGGTACGATAATGATTTTGTTGTCAGGCGTGCGCAGGGTGGTGGAAAAGATATTCACCCGGTCAACCGTGCCGGCCACGCCGCCCACATCCACAAACTCACCGGTGCGCAGGGGACGCAGCGTCACCAGCAGCACGCCGGCGGCGAAGTTTGACAGCGAACCCTGCAGGGCAAGCCCCACAGCCAGGCCAGCAGCCCCTATCACGGCAATGACCGACGCGGTCTGGACACCCAGGCGGCCGAGTACGGCAATGACCGTGAAGGCAACGATGGCATAGCGGACCATGGCCGCAAGGAAGCCCGATACCGTCACGTCAATCCCGCGACAGGAGAGCACCCGCTCCAGCGCCGTACCGACAAGGCGGGCAAATATCAGTCCGGTAATTAACAGGACGGCGGCCGAAATAATATTGACCGCGTATTCGGTTAATAATCCCTGATTTTTTGCAAACCACTCCCCGGCCTTATTGACTTCATCTGTAATGTTCAGTTCTTTCATTTAATACTCCATTTAAAATTTCACCCAAACGGGTGCTGATTGAAAATAAGCCCAGGCAATAACGCCACCGTCATTCTGTATATGCAGGTCATATATATCACCCGTAAATAGAGGTAAATACGACAAAGCCGGCAAGTAACAAGACACTCAGTATCCACGGAAGTAAATGTCCTGCATGCCTTCCGGAAAAGGGGGTTCTGACATTACAGTGCGTACACCGTGTGGCATCATGTGAAATAAGTGCCCCACAATGACGGCATGGCCTGATGATTGATGGATTCATAATGTTCTCCACATTTAAAAATAAATTTATCCGGAGCGGTTTTCTGTTGTTTACTTTTTTTGATATAACCTTTCACTTCCACACTTCGGATATTACGGGCTACACCGCGCATTGAAGAATGGAGTGAATATGCTCAGTGAAATATGGCAGTTGCTTCCCCGGGCATGTAAATTAATGATGCCTTTCAGCAGACCGTTTACGCAGGTGTGCTTTCTTTAAAATTCAGCGGCAGACGAGTGGTGTTTTTTATTTCCTCAAGCGCCATGGTGGTGGTGAAGCTGCAGAGGGTGCCGGCATGCGATTTAAGCCGGGTAAGAACAGCCGAAAAGTCCTCCATGTCAGCGGCAACCACCTGCAGAATATAGTCATATTCACCGGCAGTGCGGCAGAGGCGAATCACCTCAGGCATTGAGGCGAAGGCCGCGGTCATTGCCTCTTCCCTGCCTGGTGCGTGCTCAAACATCTTTATCATCATAAACCCCGTCATGGCGAGACCGAGCTTCATCCGGTTCAGCAGTACAGCCTGACCCAGGATATATCCCTTTTCGGTCAGGCTGATAAGTCGCTCCCGGCACGGGGTCTGGGTCAGCCCGATTTTTTCACCCAGCGCCCGCATGGAGATGCTGCAGTCATCCTGTATTAATCTCAGCAGCATCTTATCCTTTTCATCCAGCATGATGTTCTCCCTGAGTCCGGCAGTTTATGCCTGTTAAAAATGAGGTTCGGGCTGCTCTTTATTTTTCAGCAGGGCCTCGCGGTTGATAAGCGCCTGCAGATGCCGCTCCGCATCATGCAGGGAAGCGGTTTCCCCGTCGCTGCTTTCGGCCATCCTGCGGAGATGCTCCCCTGCCGGCACGGCAGACTCCAGAGCCCGCGTGATGGCATACACCTCGGTTTTAAGCTCGCTCACCGTCAGATACCGCCCCCGTTTTTCATCCAGCGCCCCGAGCCTGGCGGCGAGCGCCTGCAGGCGGGTCATTCCCTGATGCCAGCCATGAAGTTCACTCAGCGGCAGCGCATCAGCCTCCAGCGTTTTCTGCCGGTTCGCCTGCAGGCTGAGGACGTCAGGATTATCCGGCCACAGGGTGCGGGCCTGACGAATGAGTTCCTGACCGTACTGCCGGGCCCAGTCCGGGGGAAGGGACTGCAGCCAGGCCAGCTGCTGACGGGTCGCGTCAACAAGCCTTTCGCCCTCAGTCTCCGTGAGAGAGGATTCGTACCAGAGCCTGTTCAGCTGCTTCTGAGAGAGGGGCTGAGGCAGCGGCGTCAGGGTGGCCTCAAGCTTAAGCTCTTCGGACATCGGCCTGTTCAGCACATATATTCCCCATGAAAGCAGCCCGCCCAGAATCAGGGCGCTGACGGCCCCCAGGGCAAAACCCTGAAGACGCATTCTGCGGTGCCAGGGGCCGAAAATACCGGCGCTCAGCACGGAATCCCGCTCCGGCTCCGCAGACCAGACAAACCGCACCGGCCCGTCATCAGACTCCGCGGACACCACCGCCTGCAGCGGCAGCACCAGACCGGGTTCATCACCGCCACCATCAGGCATATTTTCCAGACGCGCGATGGCTGAGCGGACCTGCTGCTGCAGACCATCCAGACGACATGCCTGTCTCAGCTCATGGCGCGCAAGGCAGTCGCCGAGTTCAGTGAGGCATTTTTCACTCTGGTACAGGGCATGCAGGTCATCACTGTCCTTAAGCGTCAGCGTTCGCAGAACGTTCTGCAGCCGCTGGCTGAGGCCGGCAAGGATTTCAGCCCGGGCGTATCCACCGGCAGGCCACATCACCGACCACTGATACCGCACCAGCGTGCCGGTGATAAACAGACCGTCATTCATACCGGGCAGCCCGGCAATGTGAATGCGGGCCAGGGTGTACCAGCATGCGCTCTGAAGCTCCACGCCGTTGTGTTCGAACAGGCGCAGGCACAGGGTCTGCACCCTGCGCCAGTCAACATCCGGACGCGCCGGATGCGTCAGTTTGCCCAGCTCATCGCGCAGGGCGGCATAATCCGGCAGCGCCCTGGGGTCGCCGCCGGTTTTGATTTTACGGGGAGTCATGTCATTCATGGCTGAATATCCCTGTGAAAATAGGGGATGTATTTCCTGTTTACGCGGCTTCGCTTTCAGCATATTCGCAGCTCTGCAGGTACTGCAGCGCCGCCGGATCGGCAATATACTCAACGGTCCCGTGATGGCGCTCCACCTCTTCGATAATCCTCCCGAGCTCAACGCGGAAAAATTCCTTGCGCAGGTTGACCCTGTTAATCCGGTAGTTGTCCAGGTGGTCATGAAGCGTTTTTTCAAGCGCCGGGGCGTCATCACAGGTAATCATGGCATGAACATCGAAATCAAACGGCACGGAGGCTCCGCTGAGCTCTTTCACGCGCTCCATAGGCTCAAGGCGTCGGGTCATGCCAATTTTGAAGACGTTTTCACCAAAGGAGCCAATATTCGAAATCACATAGACATGGCCCTGCTTCGTGAGCTGCGCCATCGATTTGGCGCGCTCATATTGCTGATGAACCGCCTCAATTTTTTGTTCCAGCTCCAGGCGCTGTCTCTCCAGCGCTTCCCTGTGGGCGCCTTCTGCCGCCAGAAGGGCCTTTTCCAGTAACCGCTGCTGCTCAGCAAGGCGCTGCTCTTCCTCTTCGGCCTCGCGCTGCTGCCTGTCCAGCTCATCCTGACGTTCTTTTTCTTCCCGCATCTGCCGTTTGAGTTCAGCCTGGTATTCCTTTTCTTCCTGCGCTTTTTCCAGCAGGGCGACCCTGTCAAGAAACTGCTGGTTTACGCTCTCCCAGTCGGCATTATCCTCAAGCTCAAGAAAACGTATTTTGTCGCGGATGGCGGCGTAGGCTTCTTTCTCCTTCCGGAGCTGGTCATATTTGCTCTGCCAGTTATTAATGGTGGTTCCGGCCAGTAATGTTCTGACTTTAAACGTCCAGGCAGAGTCAACAATACGCTGCAGCGCGCGACGGCTTTTATGTTTGTTATTGCTGAATGTTTCCCGTTCAGTTGCCAGCTGCTTCTGCTCAAGTATTACGCCGCGGGAAATACCGGCCCTGATTGTTTCTGCTATGGCTTTTTCCTGTAAAGCCAGAGCGGCCAGCGCATCGTCGAGGGCTTTTGCTTTCTTTCGGTATCCACGAGAGATAAATATCCGGAGTATCAGCGTAAAAGCCGCAAGCAATCCAAAGAACAGTCCGATAATACCGGGGGGATTTGAGACAAAATCGATAAATCGCTCATTGAGATTAATAAGTGCCCGCACAGCAATATATATACCCCAGGCAATAACGCCAATAATAACAAGAATAATACCCGCCGTATTATCATCTTTTTTTCTTCGTGCCATGTTTTATTTTATTCCTTTCCTGTGTATTCATGATGTTTACATTCGACAGTACTTCTCCGGTCCGGCTCAGTACTGATTCCCGGAGCAAATGGGTAAATGCGTAAACCCGGGTTTGCTGGCCATATAGAGAGGCGCACAGGTGGGCTGTCGCGGCTTGCTGTCAACCGTCGCGTCGTTTTCTGTAACACGTTGCTGCTGATGCTTTTTCGCCATTGTCACCTTTTTCGTCTGCGTTTTGCGGGGGGAGGTGGAACGTTTAACCGGGCTGCTGGCTTCCGAGGAACCGTATCCCGAACAGAATCGCGTCGACCGGCTCAGAGTCCCGTCATTACAGGCAAAACGACCATCCGACGTACAGTGTGCGATCCCGCCTTTTGAGCCGGAGCAGGGCTGCCTTCCACGTGCGGCCTCTGCCTGCTGAACACCAGCCAGAGTGAACATCAGAAGGAGGACTATTTTTTTCATTTCAGTATTCCTCGTTTATTTTTGCTCTTTGGGTAAATTTCCCGGGCGATTTAATGGCCGTTTCGTCAGCCAGTAAATATTACGCCAGGAAACAAGCATGACGGCCTCAGCACCGTTCTTGCAGAGGCGCGAAAATAGTGACGTTATTAAATGTACGGGAAAGATTCAGCCGATAATGTGTCTGAGCGCAGCCGCCCCGAGGGCTTTGATGGCATCAAAGGTGAGTTCGATGCCTTTGCTTTTTGCCGTACTCTTGATCGAGTCCCAGACAGGTGAAGATCGCATGGTGTCGAGCAGGTCATGACTTTTCATCGTCAGCCGTGGGGTCGTTATCCCGTGAGAGATATGCCCGTCCGCTCCCCGTAAAACCGTAATACCATCGATATAACCATTCTCAGTCAGTAATTCCAGGTGCCCGAAAAAGCGGGATTTATATTCTTCGTACTCACTGTATTGCCGGAAATACGCGTCTTCAGCCTGCTCCGTCCACTCAGGCTTATCAGGAAAACCGTCAAACAGATCATTTTCCTCCTCAACGTCAATCAGTAACTTGCGCAGCAAATCCCAGTCTCGTTTCATTATTAACCTCCAGGGGGGATATTCACAGATAAGATCCGGCCTCCAGATACTGCTGACTCTTCAGGTGTCGCAGCAGCACGCGACCTTCGGGCATAAATTCAGTGCCGTAGCGCACCAGACCGACACCTTTAAGTTCAGCATCAATCGCGTAGCGCAGTTCACCGGGGACGTTCTGCTCCAGCAGGACCACGGCGATTTTTTTCAGACGCGGCTCATATCTGAGCAGCACGGCAGACAATGTGCCCATCAGCTCATGGGCGGTACCCGGCATTCCCTGCAGGATTTTCGTCATATCAGGCAGGCCATAGTCCGGCAGATGCGCCAGCGTGCCCGCCCGGCAGTTGAGGATGCGCTGCATGTTATCGAGCACCGAGAGAATGACCTGATTTTTTTCATCAACCAGGCTAAGGCTCAGGCCGCCGGTAAAATGACCGGTGAGTATTTCATACAGTGAAGGTGTATTATGTTCCCCGGGCATCATTCATCCTTAAAGGGTTGCAGCGTCAGGTGGTTACTGCCCGCTTCCAGAACGCGCGGCTTATCCGGGTCAAGGTCGTCCCGTCTGATAACCAGCTTCCAGGTGTTGTTCACCATATCCGGATCGCGGAACAGTCCTGCCACGGCAACACATTGCGTCTCTTCTTCCATAGGCATATCGAGGTTAGCATCCCCACCCGGTTTCAATACCACGTCACGACTGGCAAGCAGGTCGGTTTTCAGCAGGGTGTCACCTTCTTTAATCAGTTGCTGATAGACGATTTTATCGAAGGTCTTGCGGTCTTTGAGCTGCCAGACGCGGACCACAACCGGTTCGGATAGCGAGTTGCTCTCACGTGCATCCGTATTCAGCGCTTCACGGGCAGTGAAGTCCAGGCGCAGCACCTTTATCTTCTTGTGGAAAATGGCGGTCCAGGTCGATTTTGTACCATCTGAAATATCCTGGGTTACGCCACAACCGGTCAGACCTAATGCCAGCAGGCAGCATGCAGATTTAATCAAACTTGTACGTAACACGTCGGTTTCCTTGTTGTTGCGTGGCGGGCTCCGGCCCCGTGTAATAACCTAACTCTGTGGTAAAGGTCTGCGGAATGTCTTCCGCCAGCTCTCCTTCTTCCGCGCCCAGCACGCCATTCATACCTAACCAAAACGGACCTTCACCGAGCGGAGGAACGGCCAGCAGGCGGGTACTGGTGGTCAGCGTGATTTTTGCCTTAAAGCGCCAGCCCAGATAAACCCGCAGCATCACCAGAAAATCCTGATACAGCAGCCCGTCCGGCTTCCAGCCCTGCGATTCCATCTCGTCGTCAGTGGCCAGAGCAATGAGCAGCTGACTGCTGGCATCCATCACTTCATCGCCGAGCGGCGTGTTGCCGTCCAGCAGAAAATCCTCATCGCCGTAAAAACCCAGCGGCCGGCTGATTTCTACCGGGCGCAGGCAGTACGGGCTGACCTGAACCCGGGTATACGGTGCCAGAAGGCTGACCAGTGCCTGCATGCCCTGCCGGGTTTTTCCGGGCTGCTGAAGCACGCCGAGCAGCGCCAGAAATCGCGAGACGGGCGTGGCGATATTTCTGGCCGTTCCGGGAATGCCAAGCCCCACCAGACCCAGCAGCGACTGCGAAATGCTGTCGGTTCCGCCGGGCTCAAAGGTGGCCGGGTAAGAGTATTTACGCCAGGTCCTGCCGGGCTCAAAGGTGGCGCGGGGAAGATTTCGTAAGAGTATTTACGCCAGATGCGATAAAACTGAGTCAGAATACGGTGGCTGAAGATATCGAGAAAACTCTGCAGCGCTTCATGCCCTTCCGTACGCAGCGTGATATCGTCGAGATACGCTGTCGGCAGCGGCGAATCCACGCCGTACATGCCCAGAAATGTGGTACGAATAACCGGCGGTTACGTTCGTCATCCTCATCGTATTCGACAGCCTTCAGCTCGCTGGTCGGGAAGCCCATTCCCGGATGCGGGGCAAAGCGCACCGGGTCATCAGCCGGATGGCTGGTTGAGCCCATCAGTGTTTTATCCGGATTCAGCTTCTCCAGCAGCTGACATAACCGGTAAAAGTTTATCCGGTGAAGGTCAGCTTCCAGTCTCGGGGTCAGCCGGGAATGCGGCGATTGTGCTTCTCTTCCCTTCCAGACGCTCTCCGGTCGGTTGCAGAATGATAATCAGACGGTTAAACAGGTAGATATCGGTGTAAAGCGCAAAGAAGCGGCTCAGCATCTCGCCGAACAGGCAGATATCGCCATGCCCG
>NZ_SGWD01000003.1:0-23479 GCF_013337145.1 Enterobacter sp. JMULE2 | reverse complement strand
ACACGATTCTGGATCAGGCCTCTGTTCAGCATCACGACGGCAGCAACAGCGACTGGGTACTTTACACCGGCTACGGCTACCTGCTCAGACTCAACGCTCGCTTATTCCCGGTGCTGGAGCTCAAGAGAATGGGGTTATCAAAAGCCTTTCGTCGTTTGGTTGTTACGCTTATGCGCCGTTACGCTGCTGGCATCATTCATCTGGATGCTGCCGGAGAAGTTCTGCCAGGCTTCGCCACATTCGGCTGGTAACCCCCACTTATCACAGGATACTTTCATGCCGCAGTTAACCACCGAAGCCGCTCTCAACATTCTGATTGAGTGGCTGCAGGACAATATCGATTGTGGTACGGGGATCATCTTCGACAACGACGAAGACAACACCGACTCAGCAACGTTGTTGCCCTGGATTGAGCAGGCGCGAAACGACGTACGCGATCTGCGCCATCTCCGGCTTCTGCAGAGCGCCCACTCCTGAACGTGACAGACGCCATAAGCGCCAGCCCTTACCGGCTGGCGTTTTTGTTTATATAAGGAAGACACAATGTCAGACATGATCCACACTGAACCTGAAGTATTAACCGGGCACACCGGTGTGATTTGCTCCACCAGCATCGAACGCATTGTCACCGGGCGTCACGCTGCACTGGCGCAGATTAAAGCGCTCATTCAGCAACTCGACGATATCTCAGCACTGACAGCCAGTATCGGCGGCGGCAGAGCGAATGAGTGGGCAGTACGCCAGTACCGTTACGACTGCTGGCTGATGGAGAAGCCAGAATCAGCGATGAAAGCCATCACCCGCAATCTCGATCGCAGCCTCTGGCGCGACCTGATGCAACGCTCAGGTATGCTGGCGCTCATGGACGCTCAGGCGCGTGACCAGTGGTACAGCAGCCTGGAAAAGGACGATATTCCCGCTATCTGTGAAGAAAATATCCTCAGCACATTTAAACAATTGCACCAGAGCAAAGGCGAGGTGTTTGAGCGCGGGGTGATTAACGTGTTTAAGGGGCTGAGCTGGGATTACAAGTCGAATAACCCCTGTAAGTTTGGCAAAAAGATCATCGTGAACGGACTGGTGAAACACGACATGTGGGGATTCGGGCTCAACTGGGGCTGGCAACGCGATCGGTTAGCAGATCTGGAGCGCATGCTGATGATTCTTGATGGGAAGCCGGTTCCCGACAACCGGGCAGACGTGACCCGTCGGTTAGGCGATCATATCCATGAGAACAGGCACAGCAACCGCTATGAAGATGAGATGTTTGTGATTACGTATTTTCAGAAGGGGACGGCGCACATCGTATTCAGACGAGCGGATCTGACAGAGAAGCTGAACGACATCATTGCCAGACACTATCCGGGCATATTACCGGAACGGAACTAACACAGTACTACGCTGGTTTAGGAAATTAAGGGGGTGTCCTTACCTCAGCATTGCGGGTTACTATTCGATTGGATATGATTTAATTTTAATCACAAGGAGACACTTCATGGGACAATCACCCACACGCGTTATCACTGCACATGTACCTGTTGAAATGGCAGAGAAACTCGACGAACTGGCTGCAAATTATGATCGCTCCCGTGGCTGGCTCGTCAAACAAGCCCTGGCTGCTATTATTGAGCAGGAAGAGAACCGTCATCAAATGATTCTGGAAGGTCTGTCAGATGTGGATGCGGGCAAAGTGGTGGAACAGGCAGATGTTTTAAAATGGGTTAATAGCCTTAACAGCAACACGCCACTTCCCGTACCGCAGTCAGGGCAGAAGTAATGCAGGTTGTATGGTCAGATCATGCGTTGCAGGATTTGGAGAGGCTGCGCGAATTTATTGCCAACGTCAATCCGGAAGCAGCAGCACAGGTGCTTCAATCACTGGTGGTTGCCCCGGTTAATCTGCTGACGCATTCACGTATGGGACCCGCACTGGCAAGGTATGAACCACGCGAAGTGCGTCGTCTGATCGTAGGAAACTATGAAATGCACTATGAACTAAGCGTTAACACGCTCTACATCTTACGTGTTTGGCATACGCGAGAAAATCGGTAAGATAGCCCCCTGCATTAGACTCGCTGTCAAACAGGAATAGCCATAGCGAATCTAACACGGCGCTGATGCCGTTTGTCCACCTCACCTGGCGTTTTCTGTAAGAACAAAGACACCATTTTGGTCCTCAAAAACATTCAAAAGGGACCGAGGGTACAATTGAGGGTACAAAAATAATCAAATTAAAAAATAACAATAAATATCAATTAATTAATAAAATACATCGATTCCGAGTCCGGCACCACTATTTAAAGAACCCAGCCTATGGCTGGGCTTTTGCTTTTCTGCACCTGAAAAAAACATTCGCTTACCTCCCTTAAGATGCCTTCTTTGGTCAAACAGACGGTGCTTCCTCATCACGGCAACCCTGATGCAGAGATGCACGTGCCGCATTTACGAAATGCGGGGCATTCAGTCGTAAAAGCAGCAATATTATTCTGAGTCAAAAAAACATAAAGACATTATGCTTAATACCGGAACATTAAAAATTTTATTGGGAATTTTCTTACCACCCTGCGAGATTATAATTAGTATTTTTCAAAAGTTTTAGACATATCTATTTGACTTCTGCCCCATTGTTGCAAATAAAAATACCCCTTGTTAGAATGCGAACATAATTTATGTCGCTTTCTTTGATAAAAACCACTGATGATGTTTTTGCATTTTATCCCGTATAACCTGGCCATATTTTTCCAGCGGAAGAAGTAAGTGTCTAACTTTATAAATTGAAATACCGCACAGATCGGCAAGCTCCCTGGTGGAAAGACCGCGCGTACTATGATCTTTCAATAAATTGAGAATCAACATTTGTTCCGGCCCTCTGATCGTCGCCAGACCACTTATTCCCATTTCCGCCGCTAACATCTGCAGATTGTCGTGAGGGGCGTTGTAGCCTGGATGTACAGCACCCGGGTTGTATGAACACTGTGAGAGTTTCATTGTCGACTCCTGATTTTTGAAGGCGTTAGCAGTATGAAATCCCTTGAGTCAACCAGCAACATTAGCTTTAGATGAAAGTAAAAACAGGATTTTTATCTGACTTTCATGCTGTTTTATCAAAAACAGTCGGTATGTGAGAGAAAAGTAAGGCTTAGGGAGGAGAGGGAAATGAGGTACGATATTGAGGGATTTATCACTTTTGATACAGAGGATGCATCTCTCCTGAATCTGCTGACCGGAGATTGCGTTGAATTATCCCAGACTTCTACGCGTCTGTTAGCAGAATTACTCAACCACCGCGGCGATATCCTTTCCAGGAGTGAAATTTTCCATTCGGTATTTGATCAATACGGTGCCAGAGCATCAAATAGTAATCTAAATCAATATATCTCTACGTTACGCAGAAACCTGAGCGACCTGGGCGTAGAAAAAGAGATCATTACTACCGTTCCGCGCATTGGTTTCAAGATTGCGGATGACGTCGTCATCCATAACGATCGCGAGTATCGAACCCCTTTTCTGGAAGAAAAAGCCCCCGATCCCACCCGCAACCCACCTTCTCCTTCTTTTTTTGAAAGGATTGCCCGAATAATGACGCTGGGTTTTGTATTAATCCTTTTGTTAATTAGGCCTCATAACGTCGATTCCGGGGAGGATATACATAAAATCGTTGACGACCAATGCATTATCTTTACCTCCCCCGCCCTGACGCTATGGGATGTCAAAAATAGTTTTAATTTTACAACGCAACCGTTCGACTGCTCACAGCCTAAAGAATTGTATCTTTACAAAAAGCAGATAAAAGGAGCGCTGGGGAATATTATACATTTGCTTCTGATTGAGTGTAATAACGGCAACTGCGAAAGTTTTTATTACAGAGAAAAAACCAATGTCTAAGCGCGTCTTTTTCCTGTTCCTCTGCCTCGGCCTCTCCCTGGCGGGGGGGATTTTTTCGTTTACCAGACCCTCTACTTTCTCATGTGAGTCGCAGTTTTCTGTTGTACAAAACATCAATAACGATACTATTCATGCTGAAGGCCTGATTTTTTTCAACATGTCGAACGATAATATATTTATCAATATCGATGGTTTACTTTCTCATAACAATAAAAACCAACTTATATCACGCACGCTAAAGATAAAATATAAACCGTTTAACGCCAGTGCACATTTATATCAAGTTACAAGCGTCCTCACCCTGCGCGATAGTACAGACAATATTGACGACAGTGTCGCCATGAACTTATTGTTTGGCAAAGGGTCTGATGACAAGATAATTTACCTCGATAAATTCAATAATAATACAATACTCTTTGGTAACCACACATTCCCGCAGTATGGTTGCAAGCGAAATTAATTTGTGTGGTTTTCTTTAACGAAGCACAGCGTAAGTTAAATTTTCAATATCATGAATATAAACTTAATAGAATCACTGGCTTGCATTTCAAAAATAATAGACATGATCAACCCCCGACTTAACTTGCATCATGTCAGAACGGCGTATATTGCCTGGCTTCTGGCACGTGAGTCGCAGTTTACGCCTGCGCAATGTCGGAAAACACTGCTGGCAGCCCTGCTTCATGATATCGGAGGACTGAACGAAGAGTCTCGTCTCCAGCCCATGAGCTATTACGATAATGAACTCAATAATCACGCCGCTGTGGGGGCTGAATTACTGGCCAGTGTTCCTTTACTGAATCCATTACATGCAATTGTACGCTATCATCATACCCATTGGAAAAATGGTCGAGGCGCGTGTGTTAATGGCGTAAAAACGCCTAAAGAAAGCCATATCATCTATCTGGCGGATCGTCTGGATGTTTTAATCGCACACTATCGTGCTGGCGATATCATCACGGCAAAAGAAGAAATTATAAAAATCATTGTCAGCGGTGAAAGTGAATTATTTCAACCAGAATATATCAACGCATTTCGAAGGGTCGCAAAAAGCGAACACTTTTGGCTAAGAATAAAATCGACCGCATTTGACGATTATATTAAAGAAGTCCCCCGTATTCATAACGACTTCATCTCTTTACATAACTTCCGTGATATCGCCGGTATGCTGGCGTTTATTATTGATGGCTTCAGTCAACATGGCGTTCAGCATTCTTTGGTGGTTGGGAGAATATCGGGATACCTTGCCAAAGAGATGGGTATTCCTCCTGTGCAGTGTCTGAAAATTGAAATCGGGGGGCTGTTGCATAATCTCCCAACGCTGGCCGTGTGCGCCGCACCGGCACATGCCGATGGGGGTAATACCGTGTGGGATGAACTCTATCCTATCGAAGCAATCCGAGACATTGCCGGGTGGTGTCAGATTCAGAAATCGGTAGATGCAAAATCAGCCTATCCCCCGGAAGTGACGATCATCAAAGCCAGTATCTGGCTGGCCTCCTTACTGCAGGGAGTCACGCTATCGTCGGAATTTAAGGCTCGCGTGGCTGAAACGGCGGAAATCACACCCGAGCTGGCGGGGATCGTGCGGCAACACAGTGCTATTTTATTACAGATATTCCAGGAATCCGTCAAAGAACGACGCGCGCTGGTACAGCGAATTAATCAGCTGAGCTCGTCATGAGCCGCGAGAAGTAGCCCTTCTCGCGGTTGCCTTACCTCAGACTGACAAACCTCCGTCCAGCACCAGCGTTTGCCCCGTGAGATAGCGGCTCCCTTCTCCGACCAGAAAGGCAACCGCGTGCGCAACGTCCTGCGTTTGCCCCAGACGGCGTAAGGGAATATTCTGCCGCATAGCTTTCAGGCGGGCTTCTGGGATAGCCTCCACCATTTCTCCCTCAATGAGTCCAGGTGCCAGACAGTTTACCCGAATACCAAACCGCCCCATCTCCTGAGCCAGCGAACGCGTCAGGCCAATCATTGCCGCCTTACTGGCCGCATAAGCCGTTTGCCCGCTGTTGCCCTTTATTGCCGTGACGGACGACATGAGCACGATGGCTCCGCGGCCCTGCATCATCATGGCGGGCAAGAGAATTCGGTTCCAGTTCACGAGCGCAACCAGGTTGTTCGTCAGCACATCCTGCCAGTCGCGTGCCGTTTGATGAATATGCAGTGCGTCACGGGTCATTCCGGCGTTGTGAATAATCGCCGCGGGTGCGCCAAACTCATCAAGCAGCGACATCGCCAGTCGTTGAACATTCCCCTCGTCGCGACCATCGCAGCGGTAACCTTTAACCCAGGTTGACGTATGCAGTTCGCGCGCCTGCGCCAGCGTGCGGCCAATACCGGCCTCACTGCGGCCGGTAAACACAATGTTCCAGTCTGGCAACAGGTGGCTCACCAAAGCCTGACCAATTCCTCTGCTGCCGCCGGTGATCAACATCCATCTCTTTTCCATCTCAGCCGGCCATTTCCTGTTCGATGTACAGACTCAAATCGCGGAGGGTCATCGGCTGCTTTTTCATAAACATTTCAGCCGTGAGGGTCACATCAAACTCGCGTTTCGCCAGCACCATCAGTTCAACATAATCGAGGCTGTCGAGCTCCAGCTGCGGCAGCGTCGTGTCCGGCGTCAGCGCCTCCAGCGTCATATCTTTCGCATCGGCAATCATTTCACTGATTTTGCTGTAGATGTTTTCATACGGTTTCATTTGCATTTCCTTTTGTCAGCGGGCCGACTTTCAGCGTCACGGCACTGCTAATGTAGTGTTGTTGATAGCGGGTTTGCGCAGCAATTCGCACCACTGCACCCTGTAAAAGATCGCCGACCACCATGGCGGGTAATGTCTCGATCTCAAGAGGTTCTGGTAAAAGCACCGACTGCCAGGGCGCGAGCAGATGGCTGTCGAAAACAACCTCCTGATGGGTTTGCACAACGGGATAGCGGGTGAATAGGGCGTCCAGCGTGCGACCAGCCGGCACCAGCGATGCAATGACGTTCTGATCTAACAGCGCGGTATCCTGAAGAAGATGGCGAAACAGCAGCGCATCAAGAAAATGCCACTGCCGGGCGTCGGGAAGCAGAGGTAAAAAAGTCTGATGCAGCGCGGCAATCGTTGACGCGCCGAGTTCTCGCTGACTTTCTGCTTCTTCCACAGCGAAAAGACTCACCGGCACGATAGTGCATGAGAGGCAGACTTTCTGCGCGGTAAGATCGTGCACGGCGGCTGAAACGGGCTTATTTGAGTCGCGCATCAGAAGATAATCGGTGTCCCGCCACAGCGGTCTGCGCAACCGCACGGTACACTTCAGAAAGGGTGAGCGGCGAACCTCCGGGCTAATGAACCGTTTAACATCCAGCAATGCCCGCATGCCGTGAACGCTGAGCCTGCTTCCGCCCTGCGATTTCACCCACGCCTTATCGAAATGCACCGGATTGTAATCCCCTGAAAATGCAGCCCACAACCGTGCGTCCTGCTGGCTGTAATGCAGCGTCATCATGAATGTTTCTCCAGAATTAACGCCGCGTTTGCGCCACCAAACCCAAAGCTCAGGTTGAGCGTACGGCGGATATTCGCGGTACGATGCCCTTCCACAACATAGTCAAGGTCGCAGCGCTCATCGGCCTGCTGGAAATTGGCCGTTGCGGGAATCATTCCGTGGGCGATGGCCTGCAGGCAGACGATGCTCTCGAACGAGCCTGCGGCTGAAATTAAGTGTCCCGAGTAGGATTTCGTACTGGAAATGGGGATAGACCAGGCCGCATCCCCCAGCGCCATTTTTAGCGACTGCGTTTCGTTGATGTCGTTCAGCGGCGTCGAGGTACCGTGAGCGTTGATATAGTCCAGGTGCCCGGGTTCAAGCTCCGCCTGCCGCAGCACGGAGATGATGGTTTGCACGCGCGCAAGGCAGTCTTCGGCGGGCGAAGTAAAATCCCAGGCGTCAGAGAAATTGGCGTAACCCGTGATTTCACCGAGAATAGTTGCTCCTCGCGCGATCGCCCCCTCGCGCTCCTCCAGACACAGCACCGCCGCACCTTCTGACAGCACGAATCCATTACGGTGCGCGCTGAAAGGACAGCTGGCGCGCCGCGGATCCCGCGCCTCTTTGCTCAACGCCCCTAATACGTCGATATTCCAGATCGCACAGGGACTCGTCAGAGACTCCCCGGCGCCTGCCAGCATCATCTGCGCCCTTCCGGTGCGGATCACCTCGTAGGCTTCGCCAATCGCGATCGTTCCCGTCGCACAGGCCGCCACAACGGTATTCTGAAAGCCGTTAAGCCCCCAGAACTGGCTGCAGGCGGCAGTGGTGACGCTCGGCATCGAATAAAAACAGTTAAAGGGCGAGGCGAAACCCGTTGCCGAAAAATCACGTTGCGCATCGTAACTTTCGTCCAGCCCTCCCCAGCCGGTGCCCATGATCGCTCCGCAGTCTAGCGGGCTGTAGAACTCCTGCGGTGGCTGGTCACCAAAGGCCATCGCCATGGCCTGACGCGCCGCGCCAAACGTGAGCCGGGCAAACCGCGGCAGGCGGCGTCTGACGGCGGCCGGCACCCCGACCAGGCTGGGTTCGTTATCCACCAGCCCAAGAAAATGGGTTTTGATATTCTGCGCCGTGTAATCGACGTAACGATACCCAAGCCGGTAGTTCACGATCGCCTGCCAGCTCTCATCAGCCGTGACGCCAAGGGGTGTAACGGTGCCATAACCGGTTACAACAACCCGCTTATCTCCATGTTTAAGCTTCATCTTTCATTATCCTGTATTGCGTGTCGCCCCCTTGCGCCAGCCAGAGCTGCAGCGTGGCGTAGAGGTAGTCGTATTGGATTTGCGCGAGAGCGTTCTCTGTGGTCAACAGTTCGTCCTGCGCGTCGAGCAGCGTCTGGAAATCCACCGCGCCTGCGCGATAACGGTTTTCCGTGAGGGACAATCGCCGCTGGCTCAGGGCCTGCGACTGAAGTAGCCTGGCGCGTTGCTCATCTGCGCTTAGCCGGTTTTCCATGGCCTCATCCACTTCAGCGAGTGCGGCATAGGCGGTAGAACGGAAAGCGACCGCAGCCAGTTTTGTTGCTAAATCCGCCTGCTCAACGGTGAGCTGGCGGGTATTCCACTGGATAAACGGCAAGGCCAGCGCGGCGCCTGTTGTGAGGATTGGGTCGCGGAACCACTGACTGAAAACCTGGCTTCCGGCATTCAGAGACGCATCAAGAGAAAGCGCGGGGTAAAACTGCAGGCGAGCCGCGTCATAACCCGCAAGCGCAGCGCGCAGGCGCGACTCAGCAGCCTGAATGTCAGGCCGCTGAGCGATCGCCCGCAGCGGCGTTGTGCGCGAGATGGGCACCTGCTGATGGACATCCAGCGCGATCGATTCATCCGCATGTTGCTCGGCTGGTCTGTTGAGCAACAGCGCTAACGCATTGCGTGTGTTCTGGCGCTGCTGAACTAAGGTTCTGAGCTGATTTTTCCGCTCCAGCAGCGCTTGCTGTGCTTGCAGAACATCAAGCTGCCCTACTTTTCCGGCGTTAAACCACGACGCCACCTGCTGCACGGTCTGTTCCGAGATCGTCAGGCCGTCACGCTGGTTGCGGATCTGCTGGTTATACAGGGCGATGCGCCAGTAAAGCTGGGCCGTGGTGCCAATAGTAGAAAGGACGGTCGCATGGTAATCCTGCTCGCTCGCCCTGGCCTGCCATTCACTCTGCTCACGGGTACGCGCCAGTTTCCCCCACAGATCCAACTCCCAGGCGATAGCAATACCGCCGCTGTAGCTCTCCTGTGCAGGTGTCCCCTGACGCACCGTTTTACTGTTGCTGACGGAACCGCTCGCCCTGACGTCGGGGGTCACGTTGGTGCGGGTTAGCCCTGCCGCAACGCGTGCCTGCTGCAGCGTGATGGCTGCCGCCGCGAGATCGTTATTGCTTTCCAGTACCTGTTCGATTACCCGAGACAGGCGGGGATCGTTAAAACGCCAGCCGTTTTCCGTTTCCTTCTCCGTCATCGTGGGCCACCCTGTCGGTAATGACAGCACTGGGCGCTGGTAGTCGCTGCGGGTCATCGCGCTACACCCCGCCAGAAGTAGCAGCGCGGCTAAAAAGAGGTGTCTTGTCATTCGCGAGCCAGCGCCTCTGTGGGGTTAAGGCGTGCGGCACTGCGCGCCGGGAAATAACCAAACGCCAGGCCAATCGCAGCGGAAAAGCCGCAGGCCATCAGCACCGGGAAGACGGTAAACACCATTGAAAATGCATCCGTGACGAAGGCAAAAAATTGCCCCACCAGCCAGGCACCTAGCACCCCAACCAGGCCGCCGAGCGCGCAGATCATCACTGCTTCGATGAGAAACTGATTCATGATGTCCGCGGGACGCGCCCCTACCGATAATCGAATGCCGATTTCATGCGTCCGCTCCGTCACTGACACCAGCATGATGTTCATCACCCCCACGCCGCCCACCAGCAGCGAGATGGCCGCGATCGCGGTAATCAGAAGCGACATAGAGTCAGAGGTTTTTTGCATGGCATTCGCCAGCCGGTCATCGGTCTGAATAAAGAAATCTTTCCGCCCATGCTCCCGCAGCAGGTGACGCTCCACGCGCTCCGCGGCCTCCTGTGGCTCCAGCGGCGGCTGGAAACGGAGAACCAGCGACTCCAGCGGTATTTGCCCCGTCAGTCGCTGCTGCAACGCGGTATGAGGCACCCACGCAGCCATGAATCCCCCCACCACTTTCGGCCCCGGGCGGGTGGCGACACCGATCACCCGCCACGGCGCACCGGTAATCTGCACAAGCTCACCAAGCGGATTTTCCCCACCGGGGAACAGCGTATCCCGCCCGGTTTCATCAAGAATGATGACCGGTTCGCCATCCGCAACATCACGTGCCGTAAAGCCCGTGCCCTGAACAAAGCGCAGTCCCTGCAGGGAGAAGAAGTCTTGCGAAACACCGGACAGCATCATTGAGGAATCGAAGCCTTTGCGCACCGCAAGCGCCGTGCTGCTGACGATCGGCGAGACGCCCATCACCCACGGCAGCGTCTGCAAACTGCGCACGTCTTCCATCGACAGCGCATGCTCCATGTCCGGACGCGCATTGCCCCATCCGGTTCCCGGGCGTATCTCAAGCGTCGTATTTCCCAACTTGCCAATCTCATCCATGATTGACCGCCGCGCGCCTTCCCCTACTGCCATAGATGACACCACCGATGCGATGCCAATGATGATCCCCAGCATGGAGAGAAACGCGCGCAGCCGGTGCCCAGCCAGTGCACGCCAGGCCATACGAACAGATTCGCGAAGGCGCCGCGCCAGTGACGCCCGCCCGTTATCCTGCTCCGGCAGCGGTTTTGAGGGACACGCCTCGGCGTGCTGAACATCGCTGATGATTCGCCCGTCGCCGATCTCAATAATGCGCTGCGCCTGTCGGGCGACGTCGCGATCGTGGGTAACGATAATGACCGTGTGCCCATCCGCATGCAGCTGATGCAACACGCCCATCAGCGCCTTACCGCTGGTGCTGTCCAGGGCTCCGGTAGGTTCGTCTGCCAGGATAACGTGCGCGCCGTTTATCAGTGCCCGACAAATGCTCACGCGCTGCTGTTGTCCGCCAGAAAGCTCCGCTGGACGGTGCCGTAGCCGGTTTTCAAGTCCGAGCTGAAAGGCCAATCTTCGCACGCGCGCCGTGCGCTCCCGTTCCGACATCGCGGTGTACAGCGCGGGAATGGCAATGTTTTCTTCTGCGGTCAGATACGGCATCAGGTGATAGCGCTGGAAAATGAACCCCAAATAACGACTGCGCAGATCGGCAAGGTAGAGGTTATCCGCGCTATGCACCGGCGTGCCATTGATCAGTACCTCTCCGGAAGAGGGCCTGTCCAGGCAGCCGATGATGTTCATCAGCGTGGACTTACCCGAGCCGGACGCCCCCACAATCGCCACCATTTCGCCGCGATGAAAGGTCAGTGAAATATCACTCAGCACTGCCAGCGTTTGCGTGCCCGCGTTAAATGTTCGGCAGACCTGCCGTAGAACGATAATCGGCTCCATCCGTTATCCTCGCTCCACGTCTTGTGTCAGCACCACCTGGTCGCCCGCCTGCAGCCCTTCAAGCACTTCGGCGTATTGACGGTCGTTAATGCCGATGCGGATCGTACGGGACTGCGTATTCCCGTCTTCAACGGTGGTAATGGTGTATCGATCGCCATCCATCGCCTGGCCCAGCGCGGCAACCGGAACGCGCAGAACTTTACTGGCCCTGGCGATCTGAATAAAGACCTGTGCCGTCATTGACGTTTTGAGTTCACGACCGGCGTTAGGCACCTCGAACGTGCCGGTGTAGTAGACCGCCGCGGCCTGCGGGTTCCCGCCCATCCCTCTCTCGCCGGATGCCTCGATCGCGTCCTGCGGCGCAGGCTGCACATAGCCCATGGTGCTGGTGTAACGTTTATCCGGATTGGCAATGACATAGAAACTGAGCGGCTGGCCGGGATGAATTTTTTGGACATCCGCCTCAGAGATACGCGTTTGTACCTGCATCGTATCGAGATCCGCCAGCACCAGGATGGTCGGCGCCGTTTGCGACGAAACGATAGTCTGTCCTTCACGGGTCACAACACCCAATACCTCGCCGTCAACCGGCGCGACAATGCGCGTATAGCTGAGGTTGGCCTGCGCCGTTTTCACCGCCATTTCAGCCTGTGCGATCTGCGCCTCGCTCACCTCAATCTGCTGTACCTGCACCGCGTATTGCGATCTGGCCTGCTCAAACTCGCTGCGCACGCCTGAGCCGTCGCGCTGCATCATGCGCTGACGATCCAGCTCCTGGCGGTAGCGCAGCAACGTTGCTTGCGCAGAGAGCTTTTGCGCTCGGGCGCTGGCGAGCTGTGCCTTTGTATTCCTGAGTTCCGACTCCTGCAGCGTCGGGTCGATTTCCGCCAGCAGTTGTCCTTTTTTCACCCGCTCTCCCTGGCGAACATACAATTTACGCAACTGCCCGTTGACCTGAGCACCGACGTTAACCTGTACCGCTGGCTTCAGGATCCCCGTCACCAGCACCACCTTTTCGATGTCGCCGGTGCCGATAGTCTCCACGGCCAGGCGCGCATGCGGTGAGGGCGAGTCCATCACCACCCAAAACCCCGCCATCGCGGCGGCAAGCGCCAGACCGCAGCCCAGCATGACCCAGCGGGAATCAAGCTTCATTGCCACCCTCCCGCAGGCTGAGCCTGCCGCCAGCCAGGCGGTAAACCTGCTGAAAGCCCGATAAAACCTGCTCGCTGTGCGTGACAACAATCAATGATTTTCCAGCCCTTCGGCAGTGCGCGTGGACCGTTGCCATGACGATTGCCGAGGTCTCGTCGTCAAGATTGGCCGTCGGCTCATCAAGGAGCAAAACAGGGCGTGAGCTGTACAGCGCGCGGGCCAGCAACAGCCGTTGACGCTGGCCGAGAGACAGCGCCGCGTGGCTCTCGCGGATCAGGGCATCCAGCCCCCCTGGCAATGCACGCACCACGTCACCCAGCGCGAGAGCATCAAGCAGAGCCTCAACCCGTCCGCGGTCGCGTTCCCGGTAGTACGCGTCGAATAAGGTGATGTTTTCACGCACCGAGGCGTTAAAGAGAATGTCCTCCTGGCTTTGCAGGCAGACATACTGCGCCAGCTGTGCGGCAGGCAGCGCGTTCCCGCCTGCATAACATCCTCCCGCCTGTGGGGAGAACAGCCCGGCTATCAACCGGAGTAAGGTGCTTTTACCGGCCCCCGACTCCCCCACAATTGCAATCTGCTCCCCTGGCCGGAGCGATAATGAGACGGATGCGAGGACGGGCATGGCGGGATCGTACCCGTAGCCCAGCGCGTTAAAGTCCAAATCAGGCGCCGCATCAGCTGGCGGTATTGTTGTTAGCGGCGCGCGCGCACCGTCTTCCCGTGGCGCAAAAAGGGCATGCGCGCGGGTGTCGATCACGTGCAGCTGCGTTTTCTGAATGATGGCGTAGAAGATCCGCGTGACGTAGGAGGTAAAGATTTGCCGCAGGAAGCTGTAGGCAAAAAAATCGCCCAGTGAGATCAGCTTGCCGTGAACCATCGGCAGCACCACCAGCATAAACGCCACCATCTCCAGGCTGCCGCTCAGCTGATACAGACCCTCTTTTACCTGTTGATAGACCTTCTGGCGCTGTAAGCATGCAAACAGTTCGCGGCTTAAGGCGGCAAACTGCCCCTGACGCTGCCCTTCCAGCCCGGCGGTTTTGACGGTCAAGATGCCCTGAATGGTCTCCATAAAAAAATCATTCAGCGCGGCGCTTTTCAGCTGCAGCTGCTGGGTAAACCAGCGGTCGCGGATAACGGCCCAGACGCTGATGATCCCCATCACCGTCACGCCGATGGCGGAGATCGCCGCCAGGACCGGGGCGATCCAGAACATGATCGCCAGCGCGATCGCACCTATCACCCAATCGGAACGCAGACCATTATCCAGCTCGATCTTCTGCAGCAGGCCCATCTGCCAGGCGGTAAAGCGGCTGAAGATCTCCCCTGGGGCCCGTTTTTCAAAAAAACGTAGTGGGTTTTGAAGCAGACGAGAAAATCCGACGCCGCTGTGGATCAGCACAAACCGTTTGATGTAGCGTTCGCTGATCGCCCGAACGCCCAGAGCCATCAGCGACGAGACCACAAACGCCAGGATAAACCAACCGTACGGGAAGCCGCTGTTCTCCACGCTGGAGAAGGCCTGGTTGATGGCGCTACTGACCATCGTGGGCATCAGAAACAGCGTTAACGACACCAGGAAGGTCAACAGCATCAGCCGATAAATACCCGGCTCGCCCGCCGTCTCCTGCATGCTCATCACCCCTGGCATGGACTGTACCGTTGTCGGCAGCGCCAGCTCGGGATCGGCGGCCAGCACCTGGTCGGGTTCCACAATCAGGGCATAACCGCTGATCTCCTGCTTAAGCGCGGCAAAGGGCAGCCACTGCTCGCCAATCGCCGGGTTCATTACACAGACGTGGTTACCTTTACGCCAGGCCAGCAGGACATAGTGGCTCGCACCGTAGTGCAAAATGGCCGGCAGCGGCAGTTCACTTAGCTCATGGTGCTCAAACAGCACGGGCGTCGTCGCAATGCCCAACCGCGCAAGGATGGCCATCAGCGTGTCCAGCGAAGTACCGTGATCGGAGGCTGGAAAAATGCCGCGCAGCGTCTCGAGCGAGATCGTCTGCCCCTGCGTTTGCGCCAGCATCGCTACGCACGCCAGCCCGCACTCGTTGGTCTCTTCCTGAAAGATCAGATTCGGGATCGTGGTTTTCATTTTTATAGTGAGTGATTAATAAAGTAGAGAGAATGGCTGTGCCAGAGGAGCCACTCCTGCGGGTGCTTTCGCAGGGTAGATTCAATGATGTCGGGCAGCACGCTGGCGACATTCTGACTGCTCACCGGCGGATGAATGTGGATGCGCAGGCCGTTGTCATAGCTGAGGTGATAAAACACGACCTGTGCGGCAATCGCGCCGGAAAGACGCACCAGACCGCTATGCAACTTTGCGCTACGACCAAATAAACGACATGGCAGCTTCGCCACCCGCGCCCCTTCTGCCTGCGAGGTATAGTCGGGCGAGATATCAGGAAAAATAATCATGTTCTGCTGCCCGACGGCGACATCGGTGATGAGCTCCATCAGGCCGCTGGCCAGCGTTTTGTTCTCCTGATGAATTGAACAGTAGGCGAGTGCAACACCCCCAAGCGCACGGACGGGGGCGCTGTAAAGCTCAGCGCTGGAAGAAACCACCACGCTCGCTTTACCCGGCGTGACGCTGGCACCAATGATGGCAGCCAGCACGTCAGACACCGTATGGAGCGGTGCCAGGATATAGGGCGCGTTTTGCTGGTGCAGCGGTGCGACCACCGCATCGAGATCCGCGGCGCAAGCACGAATTTGCTGAAGCAGCACCGTGTTTTGCCCCCAGGTGGCGGCCTCTTCCAGCAGGCGTCGCCGGACTGCCATCCAGGCCACGTCCAGCCGGGACGTTTGCCCGGTCAGGCAACGATAGTTTTCATTAGCCACCGCGTTTTGTAAGCGAAACGCGCGTCCGAGAAGCCGCGATGCGCAGAGTCCCTTCGCTACCACCAGCGTCACGGGGAGAGGCACGTATCGCATTATTTTTCGCAATAGAAAAATACCGCACTGAGAAAGCGTTCGCTGAATGACTTCAATTTTTCCCGCGCTATTTTTGACACTAAACACGCTCCAGACAATCAATAATCTGATCACAGAATTATTTATCCTCTTTGAGCAGTTCCAGCATGCGCTGCGCAAACGCCGGGAATTCGCGGTCCTGCGCGACAACATAGCGTTGATTAATAATAAACATCGGCGTGGCGTTAATATCGTAGTAATCGGCAATAGCCGCCATTTCGCTGAGACGTTCCTTAACCTTTTTACTTTTCCTCAATGTCGTAAACTTGACGACATCAATATTATTTTTCGCTAACCAACCGTTCAGTTTTTTCTCATCCGTCAGATCGACGTTTCGCGTGATAATGGCGTTATACGCACTGTCGCGAACATCCCTTTCTATTCCCATCGCTTCCAGCGTGGCAAAGATCGGCGCATAGGCGGCAAGGCCATTATCCTCACCTGCAATATGAATAGAGGTAAATGTGGTGTCCGGCGGTAGTTTACGGGTAAGTTCTGCAAGGTTCTCTTCGTTTGCCGCACAATAATGGCAACCGTAAGACATGACCTCGATAATACTGTGCTCTTTTTTTATCGGACTTTTCGCAAGCTTTTCGGCGCTGACCTCTCGAAAAGCCTGCGTCGCGGAATCATCTTTGGCAAAGGAATTAAAAACAAAAATATGATAGAAAAGCACCGTAATCGAAACGGAAATAATAATCAGAAAGATCGAATAACCGATCGCTGTTTTGCGCGTTAATGGGTTCACTCTCGTTTTCTCACAGTAGAAAAGCCTGGGGCAGCACACCCCAGGCAGTGCCGATTTTAATAGCGGTTAGGGATACCACCACATTTGCTCGGATCAGCATCTCTCATGCTGGTCGTGCAGCCATGCTTATCCGTACAGGTTGTGATCTGCTTACAGGAGGTGACGCCACCAACGGTGACGTTCTGATACGTGATTTCACAGGTCTTGCAGGTTCCCCCTACAACGCCAGCGGCTTCAAACACTGTCAGTTTTTTCATTTCCGTTTTCCTTACTTCGAGTTAATGACGTGCAACAATTTGCACCGTTAAATCGGTAATGCGTTCTACCGAAAGGTTGGCTCACGGATTCAGGGCATAATGCCTCTAAATGCGGAGAATAAAGCGATATTGCTTCTGATATTCAGCCTCTTCATTAAGTGGCGCTTGATATAGCTCAAGCGACGGATATCGACATTTACTTCGTCTGATATTTGCGATAATGATTTCCCCTTAAATAACTCTTCCATCAACCACCACTCACTCCCTGAAATAGTGGGATCTCTGCTCCGGTCGTAAATTTTTTTTTGCGTATAGCTGACCAGCGATGCGCTAAAGCAACATCCCTGACGTTTTTCATCCAACAGACGCTGAAAAAACGGCATAATGCTCTCAATATTTTCATTTTTAAGCAGCCAATGCGCGGTGGGCAAAAGCGAATACAGTGCAAAAAAAAGAGGCATATTGTGTTTACTCAATAGCATAATCAGGCTTTTATTTTCATGCTGATAAAATTCTTTCATTAATTGCAGCGTATGGAGCCGCTCTTGCGGCAGGCTATCTAAATCACAGAGGATCCACATGCAACCCTCGTCGTTAACCTGACGCTGTAGTTGAGCAAGCAGCTGATCGTAGTCATCCGTTAAGGAATATAAAACGTCCGCCTGTTCAGCAAGTAAGCTGGTAATAACCATTTTAATTCCTTGCGAATAAAAAATATTTTTATCGTAAAGAAAAAACTGATACCTCATGCTGCAGTTCCCTGTTAGCGCCGCTACTGATAGTTCAATGTATAATTTGCGGTGGCGGTAAAAGGCCCTGTCGTTAACGTTCCGTTTGCAATGGCATCGGGTTCCGCTTCAACAAAGGCCTGGAAGCTTAGCCGTAACAGGGTGTCGTTGATGAGGGTGGGACGCGTGGCGACATTCAAACGCACGGGCGTATCATCCTCCTCCAGCAATCCTATCCCCACCCCGCCCGCATTGCCTGGGGCAGTGGCGTTAATAGCCAGCCGGTCCGCCATGTTGCCGTTGGCGATGCCGCTGAACGTCACCGTCACCGCGTTAAAGACATTCGGATTACAGTCCTGCAAGGTAATAGTGAACGGAACCGGTGTTGTTTTTCCGTTTAGATACAATGACTTTGTTGATACCTCACCGAAATCGACCAGCACCCGCGCCGATTCTGGCGCAATACTGCAGGGGTAAGCCATTACGACACCTTTAAAGCTAAGATCGCCACCAATCAACTCCCCTCGCGCCCAGGCGGGTGTCGCAGAAAATGCCGTCAAAAAACAGGCGAGGATAATTATCATGAGATGCATATTCCCTCCTTACTGGAATTCAGCCACAACCGTCGCCGATGCATGGAATTCACCTTCAGGGATAACCGAGGTGGCATTTTTGGCCACCGGCGCGGCGATCAGGTTCCAGTCACCCTCGTTGTGGGAAAATCCCGGCACGTTATAGAACGTGTTTGGCACCACGGGATTACCCTTGCTGTCACGCAAAGCGATGCCCAGCTCAGACCGGTCGGCGGTTCCCTGGGTACTCAGGTATTTACCGTCAGTGAATGCCGGATTAGCCTGCTGGACCCCCAGCTTGATATTCAGCTCTCCCTGAGAAAAACTGCCGCCCTGGCATTTCACGTGAATCGGTACGTTTTGACTGTAATTGATGCCATCCAGCCTGCTGCCCGTTCCCGGAATGTTGCCGAAGTCGACGACGATAGGCGTCCCCTGATTAACGATGCATTTATCCGGTACGGTGATGACGCCGGAAGCGATGGTAACGCGCGACAGTGGCGTTTGCCCCATGGCACCCGGCCCCAGTCGACCATAAAGCGTTGCGATTTCGGAACCCTGTAAGTTCACCCCGTTGATAATGGGTTTGGTGATCATGAAGGTCACTTTTCCCTTCGCGCCGGAGGCAAACTGATTGTCCAGTATGGTGCTGGGGGGGTTGCAGTAGTTCTGATTGACGTTGTTGGAGACGTTATCGAACGGTACGGTTTTGTACTGCTGTAAATTACCGCCGATGTAGATCTCGATTTTAACGTCCATGTAGTCATTGAGCTTGAGATAACCCGCCGTCATTCCTGATTGGGTTAACGTCGCCTGTGACATGTAATATACCGGCTGGCTTATCATCGGCTGTGCGCAGTACGCACGGCCCTGAAACATCCCAGCCAGGTCAAATTCGTCGATAACAACGGCACCGACCTGGTTGCTGGTAATGTCATGATTGCTAATGTTAATCAGGTATTCATAGGTACCATTTACCGCCTTAATTTCACCGTCCACCACGGACCACGCCGCCCCGGAAAATCCGAGCGTGCACAACGCCAGAAGGGCTGCATAAGGAAAAGGGTTTTGCATTGTCAGGCTCCTTCCTGATTAGCCCTGCTGGGCGGGGGGTAACGCCTTGCAGGTAGTGCCTTCACACCGGAATTTCAGCTCCGGATGCCCGCCATAATCATTCACAAACTTCATCGAAAACTGGCTAACGCCTGCATCCGTCACCTCAAACTTCTGGCTCGATTTAGGCGCAACCATGATCCCCGGGAAACGGGTAATTTTCTGCCCATCGGCCCTGGTCAAGCTGAGGATGGTCACGTAGTAAGGCGTGGGATTCTGCACGGTCATCTCGCTGCCGCTTTTGTGGAATACCAGGCGATCCTGCCAAACTTCCCCCTTTGTCTTCGGGATCACCGCTTCAGGGCGATAGAACAACTTGATGCGTGACTGCATTGCCAGCTGCAGCGTGTTGGGTTTTTCCGGCTTTGGTGGAATTTCCCTGACGTTGAGGTAGAACAGACTCTCTCTGTCCGTCGGCAGTTTGTCGATGCCCGCCGTTTTAGTGACGCGCGCTATCCCTTTCTGCCCCCCATTAATTCGCTGCAACGGCGGGAGCACAATCAGCGGCGAGGCGATCTTATTGCCCTTTTCATCCTCTACCCACGACTGGGCCAGGAACGGAATATCCGGACTGGTATTAGACAGATTGGCGCTGGACGAAGACTCTTTCTCCGTAATGATGATGCGCGTCCGATCCAGAGAGACGCCCGCCTGCGCGTAGCCGTTCAACAGGCTCAGCGCACACGCCGCCATAAGATATCTGCTATGTCTGTTCTTGCTCATTTTTAGCCTTTAATTACAGTGAGATAACGCTTTACACAGGGATTAACGGCACGGCAGAAGCGTGTCCGAACGTCCGTTGTTCACGCCGGGCGGGATGGTCACTTTGCACTGCTGTTTGCCCGCCCACATGACATTCAGAGTTTCATTGGCGTTTATGCCCGCAAGCCATGCCTTGCCGTCCTCCAGCACCATGGCGACGCTTACGCCATCGGTGTTGTAAATTTCCGCCCCGAAAGGTGGGACGCTGTTATCTGCGAGGCGTAACGTGCCCATCATCTTCATCCCCTTCGCCATCCCAAAAGCCTGATAGCCGATGGCCCCTTCCGTCAGGGTACTGGTACTGATGGCTTTTGCCGGTTCGATATCACCATCCATGGCATCGACGTCTACGCGGGTGTCAAAGCTGTTGTAGCTCACTACATCCGGTACAACGGCAATACCGAAGCGGTTAGTCCGGGACTTTTCGCCATTGAGAGGGACGCCGCCAATACCGTTGGTATCGACCATGACGCGTGCCGTGTTCATCGTTGCGCCGCTGTTATGCATCGCCGCGCCGTGCCGGGTCGCCGTGAAACCGCCGCGCAGGGTGGTACTTAACGCCATAAACTCATTTTGCTGGTAGCTGGCGTTGGTATTAATTTCCGCCAATTGCGAACGGTGCAGGTAATAGCCGTCCACGCTGGCGTTGCTGTTCTGACTGGCACCCGCGCGAACGCGCCACAGATTGTTGAAATCGCTGTTGTCGGTGTATGACGCCATCGGGCTGGTTTTACCGTTGTTGGTCTGGACGTCCAGCCCTGCCCATTTGTTATCCCCAATCGGCACAGATAATGAGAGGGAGATGGAGTCGTCCTTTTGCCCTTTATAGTCAGTACGGTAAGCGGAAAGATTGGCGGTGATACCGTTGATATCACCGATGCGGAAGACACGCCCCACGGACAGGCCGTATCGATCCTGGCTGCGTTGATTCCAGTAGTTTTGGTGGGTCCAGGTAAGAAAAACGGTTGTCGCTTTACCCGCTTCACCGGCCCAAAAGGTTTTACTCCCGGTGATGGTATAGAGCTGTTTTTCGCGCCCGACACGGTCATAACCCTGATAACGCTCATCAAGGTATTGCGCCATTGTGCGGAAGTCTTCCTGCGAGAAGCGGTATCCCGCGAACGTAATTGAGCTGTTGTATTCGTCGAAGGTTTTCGCATAGCTCAGCTTGTATGAGGTGCCTTTCAGACGTTTCCCGTCAGGCTCACGGCTCCACGACTCAGTGGCATCAATGGAGATGGCTCCTAACGCGTTAAGATCGCGACCAATCCCCAGAGAGGTTGCGGTGTAGGCTTCACCCGACGACTGCAGGCCACCGTACAACGACCATGCATTACTGATCCCCCAGGAGAAATCGCCAGACAGGAACGTTGGCCCCTTCAGTGAGTGGTTATAGCGAGACGGCGTGCCGCCCGACAGGTTGTAACGGACATAGCCCGGACGCGTGAGATATGGAATGTTGGCGGTGTTCACCTGGAACATCGAGATTGAGCCATCCTGCTCCTCAACGCGCACGTCGAGCGTACCGCGCACCGAACTGCGCAAATCCTGAATATTGAACGGTCCGGCGGGGACGGTGGTTTCATAGATGACGCGCCCGCTCTGACTGACGGTCACTTTGGCATTCGAACGGGCAATACCGTGGATTTCAGGCGCATAGCCCTGTAGTGCCGGAGGAAGCATCCGCTCATCGCTGGCGAGGTTAATCCCGGTAAATCGCAGCGTATCAAAAACCTGCGAGTTCAGGTAAATCTCACCCAGCGTCAGTTTTGCCGCCATCATCGGCAATGGCCGGTAGGCGTAGATTTGGTTCCAGTCGAAATTGGATTGATGGGTCTGGCTGTAGTAGCTTGTCTGATATTCACCGCGCATACGCCAGCCGCCGATGTTGGCTCCCGCCTGGCCGTAGCCTGATATCGCGCTGTAGTTTTCATTGTCGCTGAACTGACGCGTCAGCTGTCCGTTAATGCTGTAGTCAAAAATCAGACCGGCGATACCTTCATCCCAACGTTCAGGCGGCGTCCAGTCAAGGTCGTTATACTTCATCCATGCCTGGGGCACGGTGATATCAAGCACACCGGCATAGTTACTTAATTTCGCCCCCGACAGACGCTGCAGGGAATAGCAGTTTTCATAGATTTGAGCGACTTGTGTACGTGCGTCTTCTTTCAGCGCCAGTTTGTCCAGCAGGTCGCCGCTGATACACGGCAGCGTACGATTGCCGTCAGGCGATTCCACATAACGGATTTTCTCCTGGCCTATCGACTGGCCGTTAATGCGGATATCCAGCAGATAATCACCAGGTGTGACATAGTTATCTGTCGCAAAGCGTGACAGATCGATACGGGTACGATCCGAAGCATCCAGAACATCAGTATTAAACTCAACTCGCTCCTCCGCGCGCGCCGTTGCCGCATAGCAGCAATTCATCACCAGGAGAGCAATTATTGTTAGATTAGTATTTAATTTTACTGACATGATCCCCGTCCCGAACAAATCCATTAAAAGCGCTCTGCGTTCCACTGCGTTATAATTATTTTGTGGGTGTCGACAATTTAAAAACGTGTACGAACGCCGTAACGCCTTCCGCTTTAATAGTTACGTCACGACAGCGAAATAAATCGGCATTAAGAACACGTTTTTATTTTCGTTCTTTAATAGTGCGGGAAATTTTCCCGCACTGACTCCGCTCTGCGGATTACTGATAAGCAATCTCGAAGTTAACCGTTGACTGGAAGGAACCCGCCGTCACACTCGCGCTTGCGCTTTCTGCTTTCACATATGCCACGAACGGAATGGTGTTGGTGCCATCAACCAGTTGAACAGGGGTGGTTGCGTTACCCCAGACAACGTCCTGACTGGCGCTGTCACGCAGACCAATACCCGCACCAGACGCAGTACCAGATGTGAAGGCTGCCAGAGACGCATCCGTTGGGTTTACGCTGGTTGGGGAGTAAGTCACTTCAGCAGTTTGAGCAACAGTGGTGTCACAGTGCTGCAGTTCGATGTTCTGATGTACGTTTCCGGCGCGCGCACCATTAGCCAGCGCAGAAACAGGAATCTGGCCAAAATCAACGCTTACCGGGCTGGAGCCTGGCGCCAGACCACATGCGGTATTCACCAGTTCACCCTGGAATTCAATTTGGCCATTCGTCGTATCAGCGAATGCAGACATTGAACCCAGAGCAGCGGTCAAAGCGACAGCCATAGCAACTTTATTCAGTTTCATAAA
>NZ_SGWD01000002.1:0-23943 GCF_013337145.1 Enterobacter sp. JMULE2 | reverse complement strand
TTTCTGCCATAGGCGATATTCCAGTCGGGAGGTAATTTTTCCAGCCTGGCCAGCTGCTGCTGTGTCTGAGCGATTACCTGTGCTGGTACCGGTGACCGCTGTTGCAGAATGGCCAGTTGCTCAGGCGTGAGCACGGCCGGTAACGGTGCCAGGGAGGCGGCAAACTGAACCTGTAGCGGGTCGGAACGGTGAAGATACTGCCAGACGAATGCGGCAGCTGAGCTTATCAGCAGCATGGTACACATCCCGCCCGCGAAGGATTTCCATTTTTTTACCGGCGCGGGCATTGTCGCCAGAACGTCCACGTTCGGCTGCTGTTCAGGCTGCGCGACATACACCCACTTCACTGCACTGTCTGGTACCCTGAAATCGTCATCCGGACCACCAGCAAGGTCCCTCGTGGATGCGGTCGAACCATTCATCATGGTGGAAGGCAACACGATACCGGGCTGAATGTTCGCGCCGGTGCCATCGCTGTTTTCCAGCCGGACGGCGCTGTTGTGCATCAGCGTGCGCAGCACATCCAGCTGGCTCAGATGCTTAAGCTCCAGGCGCTGCAGTACCGTACCCAGACGGCCAAGCAGCTGTTCCGCCCGGTACAGCTGGCTGAGGTCGCTGTAATTCAGCGCCAGCGTGCGCATCCGCTGCTGCAGGCGCAGGCTCAGGCTGCTGAGGATTTCCATGCGGGCATGCACCGGCTGCGGCCAGAGCGTCCCCCACTGATGGCTTATCAGTGCTTCCAGTATTGCCAGCCCCTCATTGAGGCCGGACAGGCCGGCCAGTTGCATACGGGCAAGCGTATACCAGGCTGCCGTCTGCAGCTCCACGCCGTTCTGCTCAAACAGTGAGAGGCAGAGTTTTTCGGCATATCGCCAGTTCACATCCGGACGCGCCGGATGCGTCAGTTTGCTCAGCTCATCGCGCAGGGCGGCATAATCCGGCAGCGCCCTGGGGTCGCCACCGGTTTTGATTTTACGGGGAGTCATGTTATTCACGGCTGAATATCCATATCAGAATGACGGACGTTGTTTTCTGGTTAAGCGGCTTCGCGCGGGTTTGCGGGTTCTGCAGGTCCGCTATGGCAGCCGCGATAAAATCAGGCCAAAAAATGCGCCTTCGTCAAAATGCTCTCCGGGGAGGGCCGGAGCCCCTGGCTGAGTCAGTCGCCAGTCGTTAAGCTGACCTGCCTGCATGAATAAACGCCCCACTGAAGTGATGCACCCTTCTGCGTGAAGGGTCACGTCCACACATCCGACCACGCTCTGGCCGTACAAAAATACCGGCGTAAACTTTACCGCCCGGTCGTCCACGCGCAGTACGATGCCGTCTATATCAAATGCTCCGACCTCCGCCAGCAGGTCCGTAACGCAGACGCTGAAGGTCCCCACCTTCAGGCCGGTACCGTCGAGCCACGCGTCCATCTGCTCCTGAAGCAGCGTCATTCTCAGGTGAAACTCTGCGATATCGGCCTGACGCCAGGTGGCTGATGCAACCGGAGCGGGCTGTCCGGCCTGCTCCTGTTTCAGAAACTGTGATTTTAGTGACATAATGTTATCTGACCTCAGAGACGGGTTGCTGAGTCCACATACTGCTGACTCTTCAGGTGTCGCAGCAGCACGCGACCTTCGGGCATAAATTCAGTGCCGTAGCGCACCAGACCGACACCTTTAAGTTCAGCATCAATCGCGTAGCACAGCTCGCCGGGGACGTTCTGCTCCAGCAGGACCACGGCGATTTTTTTCAGACGCGGCTCATATCTGAGCAGGACGGCAGACAGGGTGCCCATCAGCTCATGGGCCGTTCCCGGCATTCCCTGGAGAATTTTGGTCATATCCGGCAGGCCATAGTCCGGCAGATGAGCCAGCGTACCGGCACGGCAGTTGAGGATACGCTGCATATTATCGAGCACGGACAAAATCACCTGATTTTGCTCGCTTACCTGGTGGAGATCGAGGCCGCCGGTGAAGTTGCCATAAAGAGTTTCATACAATGAAGGACGGGATGGTTCACTCATCTTTCAGCACCTTCAGGGTCAGTCGGTTGTTGCCCGCTTCGATGACACGAGCCTTATCCGGATCAAGGTCCTCACGGCTCAGCACCACGCGCCAGGTGTTGCTCACCTGGTCCGGGGCCATGAACATGCCGGCCACCGCCACATACTGCGCACTCTCTTCCATCGGAATATCAATCATCACCGCCCCACCCGGCTGCAGGCGAATATCTTTCTCCGCCACAAGGTCTGCTTTGATGGCCTGACTGTCAGTCTTAAACAATGACGGGTAGTCGGTGCTGTCGAAGATTTTGCGGTCCTTAAGCTGGTAGATGCGCACCACCGTCGACAGTGCCACGCCGCCAGCGTTAATGTTAACGGCCTCTCGGGCACGAATATCCAGATGCAGGGTTTTCACCTGCTTATAAAAAATCGATTTGGTCACGGCGACGGTGCCGTCCGTGACACTCTGGGTCAACCCACAGCCAGCGAGCATCAGGATGATACCCGCGGCAAGGGCCGCCAGGGGGAATTTACCAGCGGTACTCGCCATGTTCATCGGTCTCCCTGCGGTGAAGATTTTCCTGAACCCGCTCATAGCGGCCCAGATTAATGGTGATTGTTTTGGGGTGTGTAGCAGTATTCGCCGCATTCAGCGGTCGCATCACGGCAGTGCGGCCCAGTTGCACGGCGCCTGCCTGCGGTTTACTGCTCATGGTCGCGTCCGGCAACAGGCTGCGGTCGACGCAGAGCTGCAGACGGACATCGAGGCGCGAGCCAAGGTAGACATTTAGCAGCGCCATCAGGTCCGTGTGCAGCTCCCCGCCGGGCAGCCAGCCCTGCACTTCTGCCGGATTAGTGGAGGTCAGGCGCATCAGCACCTGACTGTTCACGTCGGTGGCATAGTTACCCATCACCGGCCGACTGGTCAGGGTGACGGGCTGACTGACACTCATGGTCAGCGGCTTCTTCAGGGGCACGCGGCGCTTGTCGTGGTGCCAGATTTTCGCCTGTGTGTCTGGTGCCAGCAGGCGCACCAGCGAGGCCATGCCTTCTGCTGTTCGTCCCGGCAGCAGCATCACCGGCAGGAGTGCCAGGAAGCGTGAGGCGGGGGCGGCAATGCTGTCCGTGCAGCCATCGATGCCCAGGCCTGCCATGCCCAGCAGATACTGCGAGATGTTGTCCTTACCGCCGGCTTCAAAACTCGCCGGGTAAGAGTATTTACGCCAGATGCGGTAGTACTGGGCAATCAGCCGGTGGTTGAAGATATCGAGAAAATCCGCTGTCGCCTCATAGCCTTCACGGCGCTGGGTGATGTCATCGATATAGTGCGTCGGCAGTGGGGATTCCACGCCGTAGAGCCCCATAAAGGTTATGCGTACCGTCGGCGGCAGATGCGAATGCTCAGACAGCTCAATCCCTTTGACTTCAGAGGCCGGGAAGCCCATGCCCGGATGGGGCCGGAAGCGTACCGGCTCATGACGCACCTGCCAGGAACTACCGGTGACCGGTTTATCCGGCTGGCTCTGCTCGAGTAGCTGGCAGAAGCGATAAAAGTTCATGTACGGCATGTACTGCAGTAGCTGCTCCATCAGCCGGGCAGGCGTGGACTGTGATTCTCTTTCCACCGGATGCATTTTCCTTCTGGCTGAACGATGAGGGTGAGCTGGTTAAACTGGTTCATGTCGGCATAGAGCGCAAAGAAGCGGTTGAGCATTTCACCGAACAGGTGAATGTCACCCTCACCGGTGAAGCCGTTGCTGTCGAGGGTTACTTCGATATCCAGCCCCCGCAGCAGGTAGCCCTGCTCAAAACGCTGCAGGCGGTGGTGCTCCACATGCTGAATCGCCTCCAGACGGCGGGTGTTCAGTTCATCTTCCTGCCAGTTATAGAGTGCCAGCGTGCCGCGCAGCACTTCGGCGGTGCTCATCATGTTCAGGAACCCGGAGCCGAGGTGGCTCAGTACCCGCCAGTGAAAACGGTCTTCTGCTGGCGGGTAAACCGGCAGCGTGGGTTTGCAGAGGTTTTTCACCGTCAATGGCGTCTGCACCACCTGCTCACAGCGGTCAAGCAGCGTGCTCTGCAGCGCCCGGCGCGGTAACTGACCGTTGGTGCCGGTGATTTGCAGCGATACGGCTTCGCGCTCAAACAGCCTGTCATCCTCCCACTGGTGACCACCGAGGATAAGCCAGGTGTCATACAGTCCGGTGACGCCCCGCTTAACGCGGGTGTGGTAATACCGTGGCGGTGCGTGACGGCGCATCATTCCGCCCTTATGGCGGAAGCTGCTGAACGGGACGTATTCGGCATCACTGGTCCGGTTTGAGCCTGTCACCGAATCCACCGAATAAATCTCGGTGTGTCCGTCCTGCAGCCGTTTGGGGCGCAGCAGGTACTCACTCTCAAGCCCGGTAATGGTGAGCGGGTCAGCCTCCAGTGTGAACAGGTTAATCACCGGCACACAGTGCAGACGAACCGCGTCATTGGTGACCGGTAGGTCTGATGGCCACAGCGTACTGAACACGACTTCGATGTCGAAATACTCTGCACCGGCAGGCGGCGTGATACCGTCCAGTCCGTTGAGATGGACGAACATAAACTTGTCGCGGAAGGTGAAGTACTCCAGCAGCAGCTGGTAGCCGCTGAAGGCAGTATCCCCCTTCGGCCACAGCCCGTCTTCCTCTGCAAATCCTCCCGGCGAGAAGTACCCGTCCAGGCGAATACGGTCGGTCTGCCCGGGCAGACGCATATAAAGCGCAGCCTGCCGTCTGGTCAGCATCAGGTGCAGCTGGCTGCTGACAGGCGCATCTGCACCGAGGTACAGACTCAGGTGACTGAGGTCAGCATGAGACCAGTCCGCCTGGGTGCTGCAGGCAAAGCGCATCCGCAGCAACGAGCGTCCGTCAGGCTCGGTGCTCATGGTCACCCCTGAGATGTTCAGCGGGTTGAGCATCACATCACGGGTGGTGCGGTAGCGACAAACCGTGTTTTTCGGCCCCACCGGGCGGGAATACACTTCCAGACCCGCGGGCATCACTTCTGCCATCTTCACGGCCTGAAGTGCGGGCGTGAACGCCACCACCGAGAGTGAAGGAATGGTACGCAGGTAGTGTGGCCAGAGCATGCTGACCAGCCCTTCGGTCAGTTCAGGCAGGTCGTCGTCGATCTTCTCCCGTAGCCGTCCCATTGAGAAAGCAAAGCCTTCGAAGAGCCGTTCAACATACGGATCGGGAGTCCCGGCCTTATCCAGATCCAGCATCGCGGCCCGATCCGGATGGGTCTGGGCGAATTCTTTCGCGGCTTCACGGAGGTAGCGCATTTCCGCATCGAAATAGCGCAGGGTTAGATCTTCCATAATAAACCATTAGTTACATAACAAAATAATAACATCTATTGACACCAATAAATCACAAATAAACACACCGATAATAAAAGATAATTCAGTTGGCATCAGGAAGGAGAAACAGACTGGGCTACACGAAGGAATGTCAACGTACAAATCAAAAAGGCCAAATGAAATGGCAAAACAGTACGAGATAAAAAAGCACAAATGAACGCACGGAAGTTTTGACAGTAATTTCCACGTACAACATTTAAATCAATACTGAGATAATCAGCCAGGCCTGGTTGTATTTTAATGTCATAAAGCTTTCGAAACAAACGCTCATTATGAAGATAGAGAGCATTCAAAAACCAAAATACAACAAGAATGAAACATACCCCTTCAACCACAGCAACAGAGGGTTGAATTACTTTATTAAAAGATATAGACAAACCTAAAATACCACCACTCCATCCTTTGACCAGAAAGGATTTTTGGCTTAACCGAGTAATTGTATCCTGAATAAAATACAGTGCGGTTTTTTGTTCTTCATTCATATCTATTTCAACCCTGGTACAATACATTCAGTGCAGATGGCCCCTGCACTGAGCATTTGCGTTGCCAATTCATAAGTTCAGCCCGTGTTAACCGGGTGACGCCTCGAAGAATGTCACTGACATCATACTCTACACTTAAAGCTTCCAAACCTGCCGACTCATCCATTGCATAAACAGAATCACTCCTGGATATATTTTTTAAACGCTTTGGAGGATTTACTTTAATCAAACGAGATGCCATCAACTCAGTATAAATCCAAGGTGAACTGGTCTTTTCTGAGTCGGGTTCAACGCAGCTCAATGCATTCTCACCTTCAATAAAAATTAAGCATTCTGTTTGGTCCATCATTGATAACAATGATGACATCAACATAACATGGGCGTGTGCTGTTGAAACATTCCTCCCTTTATACGAATAGTGGCCGCTATCAAGCAAGTTATGCCTGTTATCCATTTCCCGGAGAAGATCGTCAGAATACTCCCATAAACAAGCATCAATAAATGCCCGAAGGCCAAAATGTTCGTATAACCAACCAGCAAAGCAAATAGTTTTATACACATCTCGGTGAGAATGTGAAATAAATACATCTGCTTCCACTGGTGGAAACCATGCACCAGTCAAAAGACTGGCATCCAAAATACTATTGCCATCAAACAAACGAGATACCACATTAGTGGGAGACTCCGGCTTCATAGTTGCCAAAATCTCATCCCCTTTTCTTTTATAGTAGTCACGACGAGAGCTAATCATCAACTCTGATTCACTAAGGTTTATACGATACTTTTTGTACATTATGTCTCCTTACTGTCAAACGTTTAACCGAAATCTATCCGCACAGTACCGTAGCCCGAACAGGATCAATTGCAATCAACCCTGCCAGTAGTTGTTCCATGAAGGGACTCAGGCGAACCTTATCAGCCTCACTGCGACCGGCTTTCATGCGCAGGAGTTTCAGATGGCGGGCCTGGACCTCAAACAGCAGTTCAGGCTCCCAGTTGCTGAGGGTCACTTCACGGGCCCGTTCACCCAGTTCTGCAAACAGGTGCACGGCCAGGTCATTTTTACCGTACTGCTCGGCAATGCGGCCCATCAGCAGACGCAGCAGCCACTTCTGACGATCGGTGGTCATGCCCGGCCGGGTCTGTAACCAGCCAAGCGCGGCATCCGGACCTTCACTGTCGGCCAGTGCCACGGCTTCCGGCTCCAGCGCCAGAATGTCGTCGTGACCAGAGGTGACCGGGGCGGATGGCGTGTCATCACCCCAGCCGCCGGCGGTGTCCAGCACGCTCTGCTGGATCCAGTTCAGCGTCACTTCATCCGCAAACGGCGTGCCGTCACTGAACGCCAGCGTCTCGAGCCCGGACAGACGAGACAGCAGCCCTTTCAGGTCGGCAGCAATAATGTCAGCCAGGGTGTCCTGACCGGATTTCGTCAGGGCCTGGTGGATGTACCACTGCAAATCCAGCCACAGGTGATTGGCACCGCGCGAAAATGTACTGTCGGCCGTTTCCAGCATTTCAGCCCAGTTCTGCTGCAGGTAGAGGCGTTTGAGTAACGCGCGCTGATCCGCCCTTGGCGGCTCGATGCGTGTACGCCCCTGCGCATCCGGGGCCGGGATGGCCTGCAGTGTATCGTGACGCAGGCTCTTCATCAGATGGTGTGCTGACAGCCAGCCATCTGGCTGCTCGCGCAAATATTCGGTCAGCGTCCGAGCCTGGGCCAGCAAATCCTGACCGGACGTGATCCGCCCGATGGTCGGGGCATCGCTGTGGCTGGCAGACGACGGAGTTTCGCTGGTACTGGCGTTCTGCGGTACCACCGCATCCACGCCGCCCGCTTTCTGCAAACGGCTTTCCAGCGCGCCGTACAGCGCATTGAGGTCAGGACGGGTTTCATCCGGCTCATTTTCGGTAAGTCCGGCTATCAGCAGCAGCGCTCCGGTGGTACGCATCGCCTCTTCCCTGACCACTTCCGGGTACAGGGAAAGCGAGTCGGTCATGCGCGATCCTGCCAGCCATTCCAGTGCGGCCTTACGGCTGCGGTCACGCTGCGGGTGCAACTGTGCACCAAAGCGCTCCAGCAGACCAGCCAGCAGTTCGAGTCCTTCGACCAGCCCCTGCTCACCTTCGCGGTGCAGCTTCGCCCAGCAGTAGTACGTCCCCACGCGAATATCTTTGGCGGTGGTGGTCAGCAGCTTCTCAGCCAGCCGACAGATGAGCTCGGTATCCGCGCCGGAGAGTTTGTTGACCTCTTCACGCATCTGCTGGAAGTCATCGTCATAGCCGGGATCCTCACCAACGGACGATGAACCGGACAGCGGCTGCAGCCAGCTGTCCCACTGCGCCACGCGCTCACGGGTGGCGTCAAGCAGAGGTGCCTGTTCGGTCTGGCAGGCACTGAGTAAGGCATTGAGTGTGCTCATCAGTACGTCCCCCCGTCGTCACTGGCCGTATCTGTCGCCGGGTCTGAGGGCACGATGCCGGTGGTGCTGAAGATGGTTTCCGGCAGATGGAAATTGCGCAGCTTCAGCAGCACCAGCGGGCCTTCTCCCGCTTCGGTACGCAGGGTGTAATTGAGCGTGCGACCATCCTGTGCCTTCCAGCTCAGGCTGTAACTGCTGCCCACACCCGGGTAAGCACTGACCGCGGCTTTATCGAGCAGGCGGATCCAGCCCCAGGCTCCGGGAATATCGGCGTACTGGCGGGTGCCCGCCTGCGTGCTTATCCAGCTCAGGTTCGCACCCGGGGCCTCGGTATCTGCAGGCCAGGTGAAGCGCTTCCACGCCGGCATCTGGTTCATATAAATCAGCTTCTGGCTGTCAATAATCATGTCGGTCTGCATCACGCCATCGGCAGTGCCCGGACGCAGCTCGAAGTTCATGCCGGCGTTGCCTTCGGTGAAGGCCACATCCGAGATATGACTCAGGGTGTTGATGGCGTTGAGGAACGCCGGGTTAAACGCCAGCCCCTGCGAGTTGATGCTGTCCGGTACCCAGTGGTTACCCTCTTTGTGCAGCACGCCTTTGAGGCGGGTCTGCAGGAACTGCGCGATACGCCCGGAATCCGCGTTAAGGTATTTGGCCAGCAGCGGCAGGGAAACATCACTGCTGGAGTTGTTGAACGGATAACGGCCACCAAAGGCACTGTTCCACTCAGCCACCACCGCCTGCTGCCACTGGGCATTGAGGCTGTCGGCCGCCGGGGTCAGCACCTGCTGCCAGGCCTGCTCCATCGGATTCACAAACACCGTCCGCCCAAAGCCGCTCCACTCCTGACCGAGGCCTGCGGCAATCAGGCTGCCGTAGTCACGGGTTTCGGTCAGGTCCACGGCTTTGCCCTGGAACACCGTCTGGGCAATGGTCTGGGTCATGGCCTGCGGGTCGGCGGCATTGGTGACCTGCTGCAGGCGCAGACGCACCTGCGTCACGCGGGTCAGGAACGACTGCAGACTCTGCTCCTGTGCTCCCGTGCGGCCTTTGTCCATCAGCGCCAGCACCGGACCAAAGGTCGCATCAAGCGGACCATGAACGCCCGCACTCTGGTCAATGGCATCCTGGTTATCACCGCCGAGCAGGTTCTTCGCTGACTTCACCAGTGAGTCCGAAATGGCTTCTCCGGTCTGGCCAGTGCGCCCCTGGACATTCAGGGTGTTCATCAGCGCCACCAGAGGTGACTGACGCACGTCGGCCATCAGTGTCAGCTGGTCAATGGAATCCGACAGCGTGGTGGCCCGATTCCAGCGCAGGCTGTTGAGAAACTCCAGCCAGGCCCCGCCAAAGTCAGCGAAATAGCGTTCCGTCAGGCGTTTTTTCAGGGCTTCCGGCGAGGTCTCGTCCTGTTTATTCACCTGACGCTTGCTGTCAGTCAGCACCCAGTCGAGCTCATCCCGGCGCGCCTTCACTACCTTCTCGATGGCAGGCTGCACGGCCTGCTCCCAGGCCTGGCGGGTGAACATGCCCGGTACGACTTCCGTGGTGCTGAACAGACGGGATGCATCGGTATCGCCGGTCATGTCGTCCAGACGCATGTCGACATACAGATGTGCCACCTGAGAGAGCATCTTCTGGTACAGGGTCGACTCACTGTTACGCACGCCCATCAGGCGTACCAGCAGGGAGCGCGCCTGGCTGACCATGCTTTCATCTGCCCGTAGTTTCCACTCAGGATGCGCAGCCAGCTGCGCACCATAGAACGACAGCAGTGACGGAGCCACGCCCTGCCAGACGCCGTCTTTCACGACATCGCGTTTTGGCCAGTCGTGCAGCAGTGCCGAACTGAACCAGGCGGCGTCCATATGCTCCGGACGCGCCAGCATCATGTAGAGCTTTAGCTGGGCATAGGTGGTTTTTGCCATCTGCTCACGCAGCGGGCTGCCCGGCGGCAGCGCATTGAAGGCACTGAGCTGAGTCTGCAGATGGTCCGCAGCCGCATCCCGCAACAGCGGTAGTGCGCTGTCCTGATAACGTGGCCAGAGTGCGGCCAGCAGGGCGTTATTTTGGCTCAGCCCGGCCTTTTCGTACCACTGCACGCCGTGTTCTGAACGGTACTGCAGTCGGGCCAGCGTTTTCTGCAGTTCAGACAGTGCTTGCAGGCGCTGTTCCAGCGGCTGATTTTGTCGGGCGGCAAGTGCGGCCTGGGCATTCGCACCGGCAATCTGGCTGCGGTTGGTGACATACGCGATACCCATCCACACAGCCCAGCCCACCATCGCCAGGGCAGCGACTGACACAAACACTTTACTCCATGGAATGCCCGGCTTGCGCGGACGCAGTCCGGCAGCAAGCGTGCGGACAGACTCAGGTAAAACATCCCAGCGCTTATCCATGCCCCAGTGGTGCGTCACGGCGCGTTCTGCACCAGCAGAGGGCTGACTGAACACCACGCCGGCCAGCGGCAGCGGGCGGTATGGATTGAGCATCACCGACAGCGGTGCGGTCACGCTCTGTGGCTCGCGAATGAGCTGGTCAGCCAGCGTCAGCAGGAAGTTATGTTTCACCTCGCCGCAGGTCTGCTGCAGACCCTGTGAAGTCAAATTCGGCGTCAGGGCGGAGAGTTGTTCTGCCAGCCCTTCTGTACGACAACCAGCAGGCAACAGACAACCTGCCGCCTGAGTAACGCGCCCTTCCGGCTGACCGGCGCGCGGGTGCAGGGACCAGACATACAACGGTAGCTGCCAGCCAAGCTTATCCATACGCGCGCTGATGGCATGGGACAGGGAATCCATGGTGCTTTCAGACGGTACCGGCAGCGGCTGTTCCAGCCCCGGTGCTGAGAGCTGGTCAAAGGCCGAGGTGACCCACACTAGACCATCCACCGGACGGCGGCGAAGTTTGCGCAGCGCTGTCAGCCAGGCACTGTCTGCAGGTGTATTGAGGTCACCGCCCCACAGCAACAGCGTGCCGCGATCTTCCTGCCAGAGCTGAGTGGTGAGCTTCGGCGTCAGTTGCTCCACTTCAGCGGCGGTACCGGTTATCAGCAGGATGCGTGTTTTACGTCCCCAGCTACGGCCGTAGAGGTTACACATTGCTTGACGGATAGTGTCGACGGTGACATTACGAGGTGCAGTCTGCTTGACACGGCCTTCATCGGCAGGCAGGACATTCTTTCGCTTAGCCTGAAAGCGATGCCAGCGCTCCTGGATTGCCTGACGCACGATCCCGCCATGGCGAATGAATAAAACCAAAATCATAGCGCCTGCGAACCCAAGCCACTTTAAGCCTCTAGTATCCAAACCAACCTTGTCACCGTAGTTCCAGATAAGCCAGGCGACTACCGCAGTAATAATTATTGTCAGCCCGAAACGCCCCCAGTTCCCACGCCATACAGTATCCTCAACTGCTTTCATTCTCATTCCCTGTTGTCACGGTATTAATAAAACGCTGCCCTTCACCTTCCGATAACATCAGACAGTCTGTCTTCAGTAGCTGTACCGCATCACTGACTATGGCAGTCATTATCCAGGGGGAAAATGGCCCGCAGCGCCCGGCATATGTCTCAAGCCAGTGCAGTTGCTCTGTTTTCCAGTGCCCCTGATATAACTCACTGGCTTTAAGCATCAATGAAAACGACTGCCCCCAACGAACGTGGTCACCAATGACATGCTGAGTATTGATAGACTGGGTCTGAGTAGAAAAGTAGAGATCAAATTCACTGAGCATGTCATCGCCTTCCAGAGACATAGGACGGAGCAGACGTACGTTGTGGCCTAGTTCATATTTGGTCGCAACATCATCAGTTGTCAGCAACAGCGTAGCAAGCGCATCGCTATATCTATCACGACCACACAGCTGTTGCACCATGACAAGCTCAACAGAAATATCTGGCGTTTTAATTCTTTGTTCTACAGAATCAAAAGAAAGAGAGCGCAGCACTGACAATGTGGGGGCAGGACGCTCCGCTGGCATCAACTCACGCCAGCATTCATCAAATATCGCTTTTAGCGCAGCATCATCCTCAGGTGAATCAGTTAGCAGAAATGCCTTCAACGCTATATCTGTTGGTAATCGCATCAGCGCAACTTTAACGCCGTCGAGCTGTTTTAATGACGCTGCTATGGCTGGGCTAATATCAAGCCGCCTGACCAACCCGTTGAATTCCTCTAATTCGGTACTTCCAGGTATGAACATTGGCACTGTCAGTGATTGAGGCAGGATCACTTCACTGCCCATTACAGCCAGATAACGCCCGGCCCATTCGGTCCATTGCTGTTGAGAGTAGTCAGCTTCTTTCGATTCAAATTCGTGCTTATCAACATCATTGTTATAGAGCCAGGCTCTCAAGCAAATGCAAAAAATCCAGATAAGTGGTGGAGAGCCGGACACAACCCAAATATTGTAACTCTGCCCTGCTCCCAGCAACTGATTAGCATGGAGAACGAAGATCAACCCTCCTGCGATCAAGGCAGCGAGGCCACCGATAAGCCAGATAAGAAGAGAAGGTTCTTCCGGCATCGGAGTAACATGTGATTTTTGACGCTCCCAACTCATTAATTATCCTATAGCGCAATCCGGCGCGCTGGAGATTACCTGACAACCACATTCACAATGGCAACCATCCACGACAACTGATTTACCATCAGAAGACCATTCAGGCGAACCCTCTATAATGGCATTTATTCCGTGGCCTTCTTTAGGACAACTTACTTTATCCCCTATTAAAGCCACCTTTTTATTATTAACTATCATAGTTGAAGAAGCAGAGATCACTTCTCCACCATGCGTTGTTTTATCTCCCAGCAATACAAAACCGTTTGACATATTGAAACCTCCGCAACCATTTACGATCTAAAAATAAAGCCATTAGCAAAATCAACTCAGCTGTATTTAAATCCTTCACACCGTTTAATGTCGATATATTGACCAACCATCATGATAAACGGAGCAGATATCCACATCCAATATCCTAAGCCATAAGAGATTATTAATCTGTCACGACCTCCAGCGTCTACAATAATGCTTTTCACTCCCAAGAAAGAAATGGCTAAAACAAATGACACCAGGGACAATATGAACAATAGGTTATTTTCTTTTTTTAATCACTCCTATAAGTGATGCTATATAAAATGGATTAGCTAACCAAGAAAATGAAGCACCAGGATCAACAAAAAGACCAAACCCTCCAGTTATAAGTAAAGCAAGACCATCACTTGAACCTGTATCTGTGCTAAAAGAGGGAAAATATAAAGCAGCGCAAAAGCATAATACTGAAAAGCCGTAGAGACTTGATGAAAAAAAAACCTCATAATCGCCCTGCACTTAGAATAACAACTCAACCATTTTAATTTGAAATATATTCTTTGAATTATGCGATGGCAAAATAAAATGACACGAAGTTAGACTGGGAATAACTCTATATCTAAATAGCTGCGCCGAATAGTAGATCACTTAAAGGGAACTCAGCCCGAATTGTGCGATCTGATCAATCGCCAAATCAAAACAAATCACCAACCGGACTGAGCGATGCCGATCATAGCACCAATACCCCGCGACGAACGCCGCCTGATGCAAAAAGCTATCCATAAAACACGCGATAAAAATTATGCCCGCAGACTCACCGCTATGCTGATGCTGCACCGGGGTAACAGTGTTAGTTGCGTTGCCAGAACGCTCTGTTGCGCCCGTTCATCTGTTGGGCGCTGGATTAACTGGTTCACGTTATCGGGTGTGGAAGGCCTCAAATCCTTACCGGCAGGACGCTCCCGACGCTGGCCTTTTGAGCATATTTGCACCTTGTTACGTGAACTGATAAAGCACTCTCCCGGCGATTTTGGTTATCAACGTTCACGCTGGAGCACCGAATTACTGACAATAAAAATCAATGAGATAACCGGGTGTCAGTTGCATGCAGGCACTGTGCGTCGCTGGTTGCCCTCTGCCGGACTGGTATGGCGCAGGGCTGCGCCAACGTTGCGTATCCGCGATCCGCATAAGGACGAAAAGATGGCGGCAATCCATAAAGCACTGGACGAATGCAGCGCAGAACACCCGGTCTTTTATGAGGATGAAGTGGATATCCACCTTAATCCCAAAATCGGTGCAGACTGGCAGTTGCGTGGACAACAGAAACGCGTGATAACGCCGGGGCAGAATGAAAAATACTATCTGGCCGGAGCGCTGCACAGCGGCACGGGCAAAGTCAGCTATGTGGGTGGAAACAGCAAGAGTTCGGCACTCTTCATCAGCCTGCTGAAGCACCTGAAAGGCACATATCGACGGGCAAAAACCATCACGCTCATCGTGGATAACTACATTATCCATAAAAGCCATGAAACACAGCGGTGGCTGAAAGGGAACCCGAAGTTCAGAGTGATTTATCAGCCAGTTTACTCACCGTGGGTAAACCATGTTGAGCGGTTATGGCAGGCGCTGCATGACACGATAACGCGTAATCATCAGTGCCGTTCAATGTGGCAGCTACTGAAAAAGGTTCGTCATTTTATGGAAACCGTCAGTCCCTTCCCGGGAGGACAGCATGGACTGGAAAAAGTGTAGCGGTATTAGGCGCAGCTATTTAGCATAGCATATAAAATCATTTAACCTAACAACCCAAGCATTAATTACAAATAACAATTAATTACTGCTTTCCGAAAATAGCTGAAGTTTTTTGTAATTAGGGAAATAGGGAGAAGACTCGACAGTACCATCCGGATATGTTACCGACATATACACTCCTATTTTTTGTTCTTTAGGTTCAACTGCTTTAATAATCTTTCTCGAATGGAATCTGGGATTAAAATAAATATTATCTCCACTATGCATCCGATACATCTTATCCGACTCCCCTTTAACAATCGATGATACTTTTTTATTTCCATTAATATAATATGTTGTAACCATAGGGAAATAATCGCCTGTCAAATCAAGATCACCATTAACATCTATATATGAACCTCTAAGTTGTTGGGGGGCATTATTATCGAATATGACCACCTCACTTGCTGGAACATTTTGAGCGTCACCATCCCCAGGAATACTTTGAAACCTTAGTGTTAAGTTACTTAACTTCCATTCGCAATCCCCTCCACCATTTCTAGGAATGGGGATTTTATACTCGTTACTTTTTCCTTCATTTTTTAAGACAAGGTTCATGGTTTTATAACCAGCCTCATTATAGCTATTTCCTGAACCATCAACTTGCTTCTTACGGCAAATGTCAGAGCGATACATCACTTTCAAGGGCAGCATTTCCAAATGCTTTGGTATTTGAATAGATAAAGAAACTGAGCTTCCATTTGCTACAGGTGAAAATGCTTCATCTTTATTGCAAGATGCTAAAAGCAAAACCATTACAGGAAGCACGTATTTAGTTGATATTTTCATATTGCTCCTCCGCTCTATCATTAAAACGAACAAGCGCGTTCTCATTTACAACAATGCCCCGAGTCATTCTCAATGCCTGAGGCAAAAGATTTTGCAGTTCGATAAATAATTTATTGCGTACAGCTTCATCCATCGACACTTTATCTGACGCATGCATTGATTCATTCACTAGCTCTTCAAATTCCTTTCGTATTGTTTTTCGTTCCAATTCACGTGAGGGATCTGTTAACTCCAGCAGTTGATTATTCAAAAAAGGTAAATATTTGTTTGCCATTGAATGGTTTGCTGGATTTGTTAGTGAATCAAGGTCTGGATTTGTATTTTTCTTAAAATATCTATCAATGCTTTTAGGATCAAGGCACTCGATAAATTTCCTGTGCTTATCTTCCGATTCGCAAAAAGCACTTTCATTAAGCTCTGGGACAAGGTAAAGTTTAGCTTTTTTAAATGAAACTTGTTTTATATTTAGAGTTGGAGAATTGCTGCCAAAATCAACACCAGAAGCGGCAAACTTATTCTTTTTGAAACTAACTACAGCTTGCTCGGCCTTTAGGAAAACAACAACATTTCCGTGGTGCCAATATGGGTCTTGCGATTTACTTTTGACACTTACAGCAGTATCAGCGAGTGCTTTTGGAAATCCAAATGCAACAGCCATATTAGCCCAAAGTTTATACATTTCATTATCAACATCAACTTCCATTGGTATACTGGTTACCGTATCCGTATCATTCACATGCCTATAATGAGTAATATTTCCCAGCGATGATATTGCGTTTCTTGTAAACGTCCTTGGCATGCCGTAAGTATAAATCACGGGGTTGTAATTTTTCAGCGTTGATGCTTGTAGCAATGTCAACGCACCACCTAAACTATGACCGCAAATAAACAACTCTCGCCCTGCGAGTAAGGAATTTAATCGTTCAAAATCTTCCGGGAAAAGTCGTTGAGCAAGCTTAAATGCCTCTAAAAAACCTCGATGACACTGCCCTAAAGGAACAATCTCTGGACAGGGGACAGGAAGGAATTTAGCATCTGTAACTATATCTGCCCCTGCAGATGGCTCAGTACCTCTCCATGCAACTATCATCTGCTTTTCATTATGAATATAAAACAGTTGCGTCCCCCCTTCTCCATTATTTCCCTCTGTTGTATCTAAAAAAATCGGGTCAATATAGCGCTCACTGAAAGGTACATCTATAACTAAAGGGCAATAGCCTAACAAGGGAACTTCAGATAAGTCTTGGAATTTTTTATTGAATAAGGAAAAAACATCTTCCTTTTCATTATATGACAAATTAGCCAACACCCCTAAATTCATAGCATTAACAATAGAATACTCTTTTGTATGATGAAGGAGTATATTCCATGCTCTGAAGGGGCAGATTTTCACTATTATTCTCGCATTAAAATACATATTCGAGATCGTTAACCCTGAAAATTCAGGATCTGGAAAGTGAAATGCTGGCAGTTCTTTTGCTTCCCAGCCAGATATTTGAGGTGCTTTGTCGCACAATTGACCTATAACCACATAATAGCAAATAAAACTCGATTTCTTATCAACGGTAACTGGCGACATTTTCATCGAATAAGAATTAGTCCTTTCGATGCTGAGCGGTCTTTTTTCCATTTCATCAGCAAGCGACTGAGATTCAACAAAAAGAGTAAGATCCGGATGAAGCAAGTTATCAATCCGAAACACCCCTTCAGAGTTGGTTTTCCCAGTATATGGTTCTATGACTTTATCGCGTGATGCCTCATTTTCGGCACGACACGACATATTTGCTACAGGGTTATCATTTTCATCAACCAATTGAATCTCAATCCAGCATTTTTTTTGTGCTGGGGCTTGGGCTTTGCCGAATGTCCCTATCGCTGATGTTCTTGATTCGCTCATGATGACGCTCCTTGTTCGCTGTCAGTACTGCTTAGAGGAAACTCAATTTTCATTGATGACGGAGACGCAGTATGAATTGGCATGGTATTACCGAGCTTATCTGTTGTCCCTGAATAAACATCACCTTCCGCGGTGGTTACCTTATAAAGAGTGTACGGCATCACCTCACCCGTATCCTGATTAGTTATTGCAAATCCACCTTTAAATCCTTTAGGCAGCTCCTGAGGAGACAAATTTAAGTTTGCCGCGCCCATTTTTTGCACATTTGCAGCTTTCAGCAGAATATTCCCCGGACATCCAAGCTCAATATTTCCGCCGCTGATCTTGATATAAGCCCCATTACAAACAAGGGTTAATTCCTTGCTGGCATTAACCGTCACGTTGCCGCTATTGCTGGTAACTGTGACATCCTTCAGTGCCTGAACATTCAATGCATCGCCTTGCGCCTGCACATCCACTTTGCCCTGTCCTGCAAAAAGTTGCATCCCTGCACTTTGTGCAAATACGCTGACAGTTTTCGAGGCCGCAACAGTTACCGACTGAGCTGCGCTTATGTCTGTATTGCGACCAGATACTATTCCTACACTTTGACTCCCAGACGCAATCCGAACTGCTTCGGGACTGATCATCCCAATACCCATCGGTGAATGAGCTAATATTCCTGGTTTTTGCAGTCCGGACAGCGCGCTATTCAAACTTGACTGGCTATCGGAATCTGCCGAAGTTGCTTTTGCTGTCTCAGCTGCTTTGCTAAGACTTTTTGCAAGAGAAAGAGCCTGCTCCAGCTGCTGTACAGCTTCATGCATATCGAGCATTATACCGTCAGCATTTGGCTGAGAGTCAGCGCTTAATAAAATCCCTTTCCCCCCCCGAACAGCTACCCAATCATCAGTGCGCAGTTCTGCACCTTCTCCTCTAACAACGCGCTCCTCATCGACGTTGTGCCCTAAATTAAGTTGGGTCTTACCACCGTACTCTGTACTGAGCTTGACGTGCTCTTCGCCGCGCTTGTCCTCCATCCGCAGCTTGTTCAGGCCAGCTGTGCGGATAACGTTACGCGTGCTGTTGGCTTCAGTAACGTGGTCGACGTGGCGGGAGTCGTGCATAGCATGGGCAATATACGGACGATCCGGATCACCTTCGTGGAATGCAATGGCAACTTCAGTGCCCTGGATCAGCGGGAAGTGGAAACCGTATTTGTCCCCTCCGTAAGGTTTGGCAAAGCGCACCGGCATGCTTTCCATGCCCTGCTTTTTGTCATCACGATCGGCATCAAACTTCACCCGGTACATGCCTGATGCATCCTGCCAGGCGTAGATATCGTTATCTTTGGCGCTGGTCACACGCGCCATCAGCGTACCGCTGACCACCGGGCGCTTTTTAGCGGCAGGACGCCAGCAGCGGTTCTCGTAGTACGGCATCCCTTCCCACATCACGATCAGAGCATCTTTACGACTGGCTATATAGCCCGTGCGGGTAATGATAATACCGTTGTCCGTTTCTGATGGCAGTGTCGGTGGTACCACACTTTCACTGATGGTCAGCACCTGGGCCGGGGAAAGCAACGCATCATTAGCGCAACCGCTTATAGTCGTCTGTCCTGAGAGAAAACGCTCGTGTTCAAGGCGTGCCCAGAAGTTGCCGGTTTCCGCTGAAGGTGTGATTTTGTCGCCACGTTCAAGATGACGCGGCAGGTAGTGATAGACCTCACCGTATGTAACACCGTCGCCGTCGCCGCGGGTCATGTCCGCCGGTACAGAGGCCAGGACATTCTGTGCTTCACGGTGATTGTAATCACTGGCGGTAACAGTACGCTCAACCACGTTCTGGCGGACGTTCACCCCCCAGACCGAATCCGCTGCATTGTCACTCATTCCCGATGGGCTGCTGAGCGGCAGAGACTTACCGAACGTCCATGCGCTCTGCTTGTCTGCGAAATGAACCACTTCAGTCTGGGTGTCAGGTTGCAGGGTGAAGAAGTAGAAAATCCCCACTTCGGCCAGCAAACGCTCAATGAACGCGAGGTCACTTTCCTTGTACTGATTGATCTGTTCGCGCTTTGGATAGTCGGCTTTGAGAGTGAACTCATACTCCCAGCCTTTAAGGCCATGCTCCTGTAATACTTCGGTGACGACTTCCGGTACCGACTTGTTGACGAAAAAACGGTGGGTACGGAATTGCTTACGCAGCAAAGACAGGAACGGCTCAATAATAATCTGGTACGTCGCCTGGTCACGTGAGCCACTGATACGCTTAAAATGCGTCACCACACCATGCACCACTTTCTGCCCGGTCAGCCCCATCAGAGGCCCGGTTCCCATAGTCAGCGCGGCAGGTTTGGTCAACAATTGCGCTGAACTGATATTCTGATCGCTGCTGGTAAAGATGATGTCGTAGTGGTAAAGCTCACTCATGAACTCCTTACCGTTAAACTCTTCCACATCCAGTGAAGCTGTGCAGGACGGAATATCCAGACGATAGCGGTTCAGCCCGCCTTCAGTTAGCGCAGACAGGGTGTTCTTAAGCGTATCTGTCAGACTCATGATTTTGACTCCATGGGATAACCTGCAGTCCATGACTTTCTTGCCGACGGGCAAGTAACAGGTTTAATCAGGGGTACTCAGCGAGTACGAAAAAGCGTGATTACGGCTCCAGCCCCGAGGGTGCAGGCGAGGGTTTTCATCAGCAAAACGGTCATTTCAAAATTATTCATGCCGTATTCACCGTCGCCACTAATGGGGATAAAGCGCTTAACGAATGCGTAAAAACACGTATCCGGAAGAAACAGCACTCCCGCCACCACTAAAGTTAAAAAGATAAAAACCTTCATGGCGTTATACCGGGGCACTATTCAGAAACTTCAATTGAGCCATAAGGCCTTAAAATTTCGCGGTCGGTCAAAGGAAAGTTATATACCTGGGTATCATTAAAGCCTATTCCGACAACAAAATTCCGGGGTTCATCTTTGTTGTTTGCTGAATGAAGCACGAATTCAACAATGTATTTATTACCATTCATGAAATGGTAGTAAGACGGTGGAATGCACAATGCACCATCAACAATCTTAAGATCTGGTGAGAAGTTGAATTCTTTCTCTTTAGGCGGAGTACCCCGAAGATTGATACCCATGTCTGCAGGCTGATAATCTCGAGCATCATTAATACTCATGCAAACGTCATTACCTTTCCTGCTTACCTGCGCAGTTTCATCCAGGCTCATTCTGTCGCCAGGGCCCGGGCAGCCAGTCAGCGCTACCGACGACATGCCTAATGCAACGATAAAGATAATTTTTCGAAAATGGTTCACACTCACCATGGGAAACCTCTCAGAGAATTTTTATACCCTTCACGTATTGCCGCCTCAGAAATGTCGCCATCAAGCGTAATGTCGGGGTACTTTTTATTTTCAAGGTGCCACCAGATTTCATAACCAAATGTCTGCAAAACAAAATTATCGGCAATAATCTGTGCCTGCTGCTCCATCGGATAGTCACTCAGCAGGCGACCATCAAGCGTATAGCGATAACTGACAAGCCAGCTCACCAGACCTCGTCCAATAACATTCATCCCTTTTTCACGCTGCCAGACATGGCTCATTTCGTGAATAAACATATGCTGAAGCGAATACAGCGATTGTGAAAAATCATCCCGGTACTGATTGATGAAGTAGATTTCACCATTAGGCGTCATTGCCGTATTCGCATCCTGCGCATTAAACGGCAGATAGCTGCCATGATGAATTTTCACCTTCTCGTAATCGATCCGGTTACCGAATACCGTTCTGGCTAAGGCGACTTCCCCGGTGGTCAGTTTTCTGACGGAATCGTCGTCCCGCTTTTTGACGTCCTTCTTTTTCTTCTTGCTGGCATCATGAATGGTCATTCCCTGCCTCCGGATTAGCGTTCAGCTGCGCCTGAAAATTCAAGCCCAATCCCGTCTTCCTCACACCAGCCGAGCGTCAGGGTGTGGGGTTTCTGTTTCACCGCCATATGGGTCAGCAGTTGCTGGCTCAGCACCGGCAGAATTTGTTGATTGAGCAGGCTGTCGATGTTGCGCGCACCAGTATCCGGCAGCAGGCAGGCGGCAGTCAGCGCATCGTAAAGGCTTTCATCAATGCGCGTGGTCAGTCCGTAGTGGCGGTGCAGGCGCTGGCTGACCTGTGACAGCTTCATCTCCACGATGGTGCGCATGGCGGGCTCATTCAGCGGGCGGTAAATCACGGTCTGGAAGCGGGCCAGCAGCGCCGGCTGGAAATGGTCACGCAATATCGGGCGCAGCAGTTCCTGCAGGTAGCCTTCAGTCGCGTCCGGCTGTTCATCGAGCAACTGCATCAAATGATCGCTGCCGAGGTTCGAGGTCATTAGAATAACGGTGTTACGGAAGTCAATTTCACGCCCTTCGCCGTCGCGCATAAAGCCGCGGTCAAAGACCTGATAAAACAGATTCATGACGTCGCGGTGCGCCTTTTCCGCTTCATCGAGCAGCACCACGCTGTACGGACGCTTGCGTACCGCCTCGGTAAGAATACCGCCCTGGCCGTAACCGACATAGCCCGGCGGTGAGCCTTTCAGCTGCGACACCGTGTGCGGCTCCTGGTACTCAGACAGGTTGATGGTGATGAGTGACTTCTCGCCGCCGTACAGCACGTCCGCCAGCGCCAGCGCGGTCTCCGTTTTCCCGACGCCACTAGGGCCGACCAGCAGGAACACGCCCTGCGGGCCGTTCTCTGACGTCAGTCCTGTTTTTGCCGCGCGTAAACGCTGGGCGATGGCCTCAAGGGATACATCCTGGCCGACAACACGGCTGCCGATTTCGTATTCCAGGGTCAGCAGTTCGGTCTGCTCGTCTTTCATCAGGGAAGAGAGCGGTACGCCGGTCCAGTCGGCAATCACGTTCGCGACCGTACGGGTGTCCACATCCACCTGGACCAGCACGTCGCCCTGCTGCGCCTGCTCCAGTTGCTGTTGCAGGTCGGAAATCTCTGCCTGCTGGCTGATGTCCTTGCGGCTGGCCATCAGCTGCTGTGCCAGCGCCTTTTCAGTGCTGAAACGTGCTTCCTGCTCCGCAACACGCGCATCTAGCTCAGTCCGCTGTTGCTCGATGGCACCCAGGCGGTCACCATGGCGGTTGCTGCCGGCGGCGATATCTTCCAGAAGCGCCTGCTCTTCCAGTTCCAGAGCGGTCAGCTGTGCTTTCAGGCGCACAATTTGTTCTGGCACCGTGTCGAGGCTCATACGTACGCGCGCGGCGGCGGTATCCAGCAGGTCAACGGCCTTGTCCGGCAGCTGGCGTCCGGTCAGGTAGCGACGGGACAGCGTGACCGCAGCACGCACAGCGTCATCGGTGATGTGCACGTTATGGTGTTCTGCGTAGCGGGATTTGAGGCCGCGCAGCATCAGGCACGCCATATCATCATCCGGCTCGTCTACCTTCACCATCTGGAAGCGGCGCTCCAGCGCGGCATCGCGCTCGAAGTACTGTTTGTATTCAGACCAGGTTGTCGCGGCAATGGTGCGTAGTTCGCCGCGCGCCAGTGCGGGTTTCAGCAGGTTGGCCGCATCTGCGCCACCTGCCTGGTTACCGGCTCCGATAATGGTGTGGGCTTCGTCGATAAACAGCAAAATTGGTACCGGTGACTGCTGCACGGCATCGATGACGTTTTTCAGACGCTGTTCGAACTCGCCTTTCACGCCCGCACCCGCCTGCAGCAGACCGAGGTCAAGGGTGCGCAGGCTAACCGGCTTGAGAGATTCCGGCACGTTGCCCTCTGCAATACGCAGCGCCAGACCTTCAACCAGCGCGGTTTTACCGACGCCTGGTTCACCGACCAGAATCGGGTTGTTCTTACGACGGCGTGAGAGAATGTCGACCATCTGGCGGATTTCAGTATCACGACCAAAGACCGGGTCGATTTTGCCTTCTCTGGCTTTGGTGGTGACGTCGAGGGTGAATTTATCCAGCGCATTCTGCAGGGCCGGGGTCAGCTCCCCCTCTTTCAGTTCTGCACCCACCGGACGACCGACAAACTCCACCTCGCCACCGTGGCTCTGCGCCAGCTCTGCTTCCTGCTGCACGTCCGGACGTTCGTCCGACTGTGCGTCGAGCAGAGGACGCAGACGTTCCAGCTGGCTCTGGCCCAGCGTCAGCAGCGGCCACAGCCCGTCACAGCGGACCAGTTTCTGTTTGTCAACCAGCGCCATCAGTAGATGGATGCTACGTATTTGTTCCTCGCCGTTAAGAGAAGCAATCAGCCAGGCTTCCTGTAGCAGAGACTGAATGGCATCAGACAGCTGCGGGCGGTGTCGTACCGAGCGCGGCTGTTTATCGAGCCAGCCAAGCAAATCCTGCCAGATGGCGTCC
>NZ_SGWD01000001.1:0-30151 GCF_013337145.1 Enterobacter sp. JMULE2 | reverse complement strand
GTCTCAACGGAAAGAGCACCTTCAACAAAATTTTTGTGCTCGGCACTGAACAGAGGATAACCATCAGACATCGCGGCGTTAGCCATCAGCACTTCATAAACCAGATCGCCAACCGTAGCTTTCGCTGCCCTTCCCATCGCCTGGGGAATGGTGGACAGCACAGAAAGATCGTCATTGATAATGCTCTGGCGGTCGATGCTGAAAAGCTCGCCATACGTTGCAAGAATGATGCGCTCACCACGCTCGCCAATGGTCGCGTATTTGTATTCAGCCCCCGGGCGAACTTCACGCAAGCGCGGGAAAGTATCAAGCCCCACACGATGCCCCGGCTTAAAGTCCGGCAGGTTGCCCGTGCGCGTCCACTGGTCAAACGTCTCCGGTGAGTCATTCCAGCCAGTAAGAACAGACTTGTTCGCCACGTCTCCAAGAATCTGACCAAAATCGCTTAACGAGTGAGTGAACGCCATACCTACCATCTGCACGGTATTCATACCGCTGATGCTGATATTTCGATCCCGAAGTGATGCGCGGGCAAGCTCTTTCAGGGAGTAGCCGGTATAGCGGTTGTCTTTCTCTCGCTGAGCAATACCAATGCGCTCCTCAATAGAAGCGCGTATAGAGTCACCGACAAGATTACCGTTAGTAATATGGGCAAATCCCCCGGCAATTGATTCTGTTCCTTTCGCCATTTCCTGTAAAAAACCTTCTCTGGCCTGAGTTAAATTAATTTTTCCGCTAATCAGCTGCTGGCGCAGTTCCACCGAATCAAACTGCGGGAAAGAAGCGCAGCTATCCAGAAAAAGAAGCACCCCCGCAGCATCATCAAGCGAAATCCCGCCCATGTCGTAACGGGCTTTTACCTGATCAACGTCCGGTGACTCAGCCTTGCGATGCTTCGAAAAAATACGTGAAACATCATCCGGGTTATCACTGGCCGGGTTATTAGTGAACATGCTTTTTACTGCCTCTGGCGCGTTCTGGAAGTTCGCCAGCGATGCGTAGAACGTAGCACCGGAAAAAGCATCAATGCTTTCAGACGGGTAGACTTCATCAACAAAGCCTTTTTCTTTGGCTTCGTCTGCTGTCATCCATGTTTCTTCGTCCATCATGGCGCTGATTTCGTCTTCCCCGAGCCCTGATTTTTTTGCATACGCGGCGATCATCTGTTTTTGCGTTGCTTCCAGAAGATCGGCGTTTTTCCGAAAATCTTCGGCACCACCACCAGCCACAGACCATGGATTATGGATCATGTACCAGGCGTTAGAGGCCATAACCACGCGTCTTGCCGCACACGCAACCACCGTAGCCATAGAAGCGGCGATGCCATCAATGCGAGCAGTCACGTAGCCAGGGTAACGGCTGATAGCGTTAGCCAGCATAAAGCCATCTGACGTGTTACCGCCGGGTGAATGAATGGCGATAGTCAGGGGTAACTTTCCCGCCTTAACGATGTTCGCAGCAAGCGTTTTTGCTGATTCGGCATTAATGCCGTCGTATAACGTCAGTTCCATGGTCAGCCTTACGCCTGCAAATCATCTTTTTGTTTTCAGGTAGCCCCAGCGATTTACGCAGTGCCATACGCGCCAGCGCCCCGAGAGATGGAGCCATGGCCAGGCCGTTAAATCCTGATGCGTTCAGTTCATCAATAATCTGTTGGCGACTACGGTTCAGCGCCAAACTCAGCTCAGTATCTAACTGAACGGTAATGCCCTTCGGTTTTTGTTTTGCTACCACAATTGAAGTCCTGTACTGGTTAAAATCACATAATCAGTATTTACGGTTAATTTTTATTATTCAACCATATTTTTAGGTTAATGGTGCACAGGCATAAAAAAACCGCACGGAGGGGGGCTTGAAATCAAGCTCACCTAAATGCCCGCTACCAATAGTCGATGACGAAAAGAGAAAGCATATCCTGCAAAATGGACGAAACCATACAAATCAGACACTTATTAATGAGTCTGGGTTGTATAGTGCGGTGTGCTGGTTTTTACATACCCGATTTTGGGGGGTGTAAATCACCTCTGGCGTAACCAACTTATTTCCTCGTCTTCCTCACTTTGGGCGAAAAAACCGGGCATTGCACGGCGTGTTGGCTCTCCTGAAAATTATAAAAAATAAGAGCTCACTCCGCGCACGGAGGGGTGATGGCGAATTTGAAATGCGCCCGTTCAGGGAGGTCCGTACGTATTACGTCGGAACTTAAAATTAGGGTTAATGGTGCACGGGCATAAAAAAACCGGGCGTTGCCCGGCGTGGTGGTTCTCCTGAAAATTTAGGAGATTGAATCGTGGGATAAACAGGCTGGCTAGATCTCTTCCAGAGTCTCAGCCACTCCCCGGATATACATACCAATCTGATCCAGCATTGCCGTTTTCATGATGTCACCAATAAGCCCAGGGTTTGCTTTGGCGTACCCCTCACCGAACAGCGAATCAATATGCGTAATCGCTTTCTCCATCAGGCATGTTGCAGTAACAAAAGCCTGTCTTTCTACCTCTTGAGCGTCCAACATTTAAACCTCTCTGATTAATTAAATTTGCCGCGCCTAGCGCATTTATTGCCGCTTTCATTTGCGCCGCAGAATAGTGCGGCGTTTTCAAAGTGGTGCGCACAGCTAAAAGCCAGTAATGGCGCGGCTTTCAGACCAACAAACCATCGTCACCGCACTTTCTCCAGATATATATGGAAAAAGTGCGCTTTTCAGTTGTTTTAGTGGCTTTAACCGCACCAGCCGCACATTTACCGCGAGTTTTTGCACGTGATAGTAATGTCACCAGCGCTATCTACAGAAATAAGGTCATCGCGCACCAGCTTATCAAACCATTTGTGGAATGATTTTCTGGCCTTGTCGCCAAGCATTGCCTCCATGTCGTCACGCAGTACCGCACGGTTGCACGGCTCGCCTTTGGCCTTGCGGCTGCGGATTGACTGCCACAAGGTGGCGTGGTTTTCGCTCAGGTGTTTAATGCCCTCCAGCTCAGGATCAACGCCCTGCGGCTCCCGCGGAACGTCACGCACCACCAGCGATGAAACCGTTTCGCCGTCTCTGTCCTGGAACAGATCCAGCTCCGCCAGGTCAAACGCCGCTTGTTTCGGTTCCTCAGCGTCTTTCATCTTCGTGCAGGTCAGCACGATAGCGCCGCCCTCCCCCTCGCGCCTTACGCTAAATTCTGCATCCAGAGCCGCCCTGAACGCGCTGGAGCCGCGAGCGCCTTTGGTGTCGTCCTTACCGGAATGATGCACCACCAGCAGCGTAGAGCGCGTCGCCTGTTTGATGCGATCACACCCTTCGATGAATGCCCCCATGTCCTTGGCATCGTTCTCGTCATTGCCACCGAAACAGCGCGCCAGCGTGTCCAGGATGATAAGGCGGATTGGCTGGCCTGTTTTCCTCTCCACGTCTCGGGCAGCGTTAATCACCTGGCTGATATCCTCAAAGCGAACCGGGAACACAGGACGATTGACCAGATACAGATTATCCAGCTTAAGCCCGTGTTGCTTCTCCCATGCCCTGATACGGCGAGGAACGCCGATACCACCCTCACCGACGACGTACATCACAGAGCCAGCGGAAACCGACTTTCCAGCCCACTTCATCCCGGCGGCAATGTGGCACGCCCACGATACCGCCAGAAAGCTCTTGTAGGAGCCGCTGGGCCCGTAAATGCTGGTCAGGCTCTGCGCCGGGAGATAGCTTTTCAGCGTGTAATCCTGCTCAACGTCGAATCCGTCAGATCCAACGCTCAGCGGCAGCGTGTGCGCGTACTGGCTGTTCTCCTCGATGCTCTGGCGCTGGCGGTCAAGGAAGTCGCCCCAGTCCTCCGGCTCATGCTCAGCGCTGCGGTACATCCGCGCCTCTACCACGCCAGCGGCCGCCAGGCGCATCGCCACATCACTGATTTGCTGTTCTGTGATATCCCCGGCCAGAAAGACGCGGGCGCGGTAACGGCCATCGTCAACCACCCGGATGTTGTGCAGTTGCGCCAGCTCGCGGCCACTCAGATAGACGGGCGGCGTTGTGTCTCCCGATTTTTTGCCCTCGCTCTCGATCCAGTGTCTGGCGTGCGCGTATGCGTCAGCCCCGGCGAAAATAATCGCTTCGGTATATTTGTCTTTCGGCAGAGCCTTAACGTTAGGTGCGTTTTTCATTTCAGTCCCTTATCCCATCCGTCAGATCCAACACTCAGCGGCAGCGTGCTGCGAATCTCAGCAATGCGGCGTTTAACTTTTTCCCTGGCCTCAGCCTGGCTTTTCTCCGTCTCTTCCGGCAGGTACGTAAATTCATTACTGAACCGGTATCCAGAGCAAACGCATTCGTTTTCATACCCGTCACGGACGTATGTAATACGGGATTCAGTAGCACTCTTTACCGTGATTTTTTCACCGTAGTTATTTTTCCAGCGGCTGTGATCCTCGATTTTTGGCTGAGCGATGCCCTCGGGCTTAGCCCGATTAATTTTTTTGACCATGTTTTTAATATCTACTGCTTTTTGCAGGTGTTCTTTGGATTTATATACCAGGCTGTGTATGGCGGCCACGCAGTTACATTGGTGTTCGTCACCTTTGCCGAGGCATTCCATCCAGATTTCCAGAATAGCCAGCGCCTGATCGCTGTAAGCCAGCGCATTTTCAGCCTGGTTCAGAACTTCAAAAGGAACCCGTCTCATTTCGTATCTCCTATACCCAGCTCGGCGATTAATGCCACGCGAATTTCGTGGTTAAAATCACAGGCGATTGAAATCAAATCCACCAGCACCGGATGGCATTCTTTATTAGCCCTCTCCAGAATGATTTCGAAGAGTGAGGCAGCCAACGTTGCTTTATATTCTGCCTGGTCAAGGCTGATTGGCTCACGCATTTTGCGCCCCCTGAATAAAAGTGATACGCACGTGTTTATAGCCCGCTGCCTGCGCCAGTTGCTGCGCTGTTGTCCTGGCTTCATCTGCGCTTGCGCTGGTCATTGTGTAATGAATGCCTACCGTGTGACCGCGCTTGTTAACGCCGTATCCGGCGACATGGAAGGTTTTACGCATGGCGCACCCCCACCAGCAACCAGCTGTAATTGTCCTCAATGAATTGGCAATTCAGCGGGCTGGCCGTCCTGATTTTCGCGGCGAACGTCAGATCCCACGATGGAAACGCGTCACGCGCTGCCTCTTCGGTGTCTGCCTGAGTGCGCAGAGTGACAGGCTTACCCGTCCACTCCTCGCCCTTAGGCTGCCCCAGAAATAGCCAGGTGAATGCCGGCCGTCCTGTTGTGGTAATATTGGCTGTAGCCATTATCGTTTACTCCTTTCGTTGATGGTTAGACGCCCGGTTAGTGTTTCCGCACTGCCGGGCTTCGCGTTTTCGTAGTACCATTCACCTCAATGGTGTGTTTCATGCTATTTTTAAATGAAACACACGTCAAGACTTTTTTGTATTTCTTTTTTGGTGTATTCTGAAACACACCAAACCAGAGGAGTACTATTCATGGCAACGCCAAATAAAAATGCCAAATCACAGTTAACAACCGTCCGCGTCCCCCATGACGTAATGGAAGGAATGGAAGGTGTTAAGCAGGACGGAGAAAGTAACGCCGGATTCATCGTTACCGCCATGCGCGGAGAGATCGCCCGCCGACAACTGACGCAGAACGGCAGCGAGAAGGTTATGTCAGACCTTAACAGCGCACTGGATACCCTCGCGCACATCGAAGCGGCCAGCGCCAAAGCAGGGAAGGAATTGCAGGAAATAGTCAGCTCTGCCCGGCAGCAGCTCCAGCAGCTGCGCCCCGGCAGTGAACCACCAGCAGACAGCAGCCCCGCCCCAGATACCCGCACCACAAAACCGCGATTAATGAGATGACCGGACAGCCCTTGCAGCAATGCAGGGGCTAAATCACAGGCAGATCCCCGGCACCACGCCCAACCACCAGCAAACAGAGATAAAACACTGCGCTTTCACAATCGGCGTTATTTCCTGCTTTCCACCCGCTGACGATACCGTCATTTTTCAGCGAAATATCCTGCTGAATGGGTGTTCTAAATCGCTTGATACACGCCGCTTTCCCCTGGTAGAATCGTCTCTGCTATTTGAGGACTGCACATCCCCCAAGGAAAGCTCAGGCTGATATTCACGTATCAGCCTTTTTTCTTCCTCCGCCAGCTTCCGTTTCTCCCTCCTGCATTTTTGCAGCGCCTTGCCCTTTTTGCTGGCGCTTATCGCGTACTGCTCTTTTCGCCGGGTAAAATCCTGCAGTTCACCCCACGGGATGCCATAACCACCCGTTTTTCTGATACCCGGTATCACGTTCCTGAATACCCAGTTAGTAAAGCGGTGCGGGAATGTGTCAGGAACGCTGGCCTTACGGCACCTTACGATCAGTTTGTAAAAGCCAGATTCGGATATTACGTTCACGGAAGGATTGCCCCGGCCTGAATGAATACCCTGAATTGAAGTTAGGGTATTCTCGTCAGCATCCAGCGATCTAACCGCTTTGGTTGCGTTTCCGATATCGAGCGCAGAGCACACATCGGCAGCCACAAACCACGGCTCGCCATTCAAGCGCAACACGCGAATATTGACACCCTCAAATCTCAATACCGCCAGATCGGCGCATTCTGGATGTGGGCTGGCCTCTGCACGCGGGGAACCCTTACCGCTCAAGGTAATATCTTTCTTCATTCTTTGTTTCCTTAAAAAATAGACATAAAAAAACCCGCACAAGGCGGGTTGTTCGCTTTACTGCTTTGCTTTCTGCTCTTCTTTCCATCCCGGATGCCAGTCACCACGGATCCACGCCTGTATCTCCGCGAGACTCCAGCCAACGGCCTTTGCACCAAGCTTTCTACGCTTAGGGAATTTTCCTACCTTCTCCAGCCGCCAGCGCGATGTATGCGCCAGGCAAGTTAGGTATTTGCATTCATCTTCACGGATAACGCGGTCTACGCCTGACAGGTGATCGAAATTTTTTTCCATATTAGATGGCCTCTCTTCTTATAAAAGTTACATTTGAATTTTCATTAATTAAACCCTCAATATATGTTAACCACATATCTAAGGCCTCTTTCTTTTTTTGAATATATCGACTTCTGTTATAAATCCCTGAAACCCCTTTTATCGTATGCCCGAGCAATTGCTCTATAGCAAAAAAATCAGCCCCCATTTCATTTAAGCGAGTTGAAAGAGTTCGTCTGAAATCATGAAGTGTCCAGGGGTTATCCCCTCCAAATGTTACTTTATTATACCGCCATACAAATGTACTTATATTTCTCTGATTATCCAGACGACCTATAATATAATCATTGCCTTTATTTTCTTCATAAAATACTTTTAAAAATTTAAGTGCCTTTTCAGGAATCGGCCTGTAAATTTCCTTCCCGTTCTTACTGTGCTCCTTAGGTACAATCCAGAGCATATCTTCAAAGTTCCACTCTGACGGATGGGATAGCCTGGCCTCACTCAGGCGGCAACCAAAAATCAGGCAGATTAGTAAAATCCTTCGGATGTAAATCTGTGGCACTAAACGGCAACTGTGTACGTTTTCAACATTCAGCAATTCATCATTAAAGAGATATTTGCCAACCGTTTTTAGCTCTTCGTCACTCAATACTCTTTCTCTTTTTTCCGGGAAAGACCCAACATCAGTTACTTTTAAATCACTCAGGACATTCGAATGAGCAAATTGCCTTACACGGCAAAATTGCAGGGCTTGTTTAACGTCTAAAAAAATATAAGCTGACATTGTCGGGGACTTTCTGCCCAAAGCATCAAATACGCTTAACCATGTTTTAATAGTGCTACGTTCAAGCGGAATATCGCCTATTTTAGGATAAATATGTAGTTTGAATCGGTAAATAGTATCTGTATGTCGTTTGCGTTTAACACATGCATAATTTTCGTACCAGTAATCCAGTGCCTCTTTAATTGTGACAGGCCTAAGCGTTTTCTCAGCAGTGATTTTCATTTCAATGCGTGGATCTCGATTATCAGCTAACCATGATCGGCACTGATCACGTTTTGCCCTGGCAAGCTTTAGCGACATGTCTGGATACTTACCCAGTGTTAATGTTACTGGGCTGCTCTCTCGCCCACCAAGCCGATAAGAAAACACAAAACTAATCCTTCCGTTCCGGCTTATCCTCAGTGACAGCCCCTTACCATCAGCAATGCACTTTTGACGTTCAAGCGGTTTACCACACATAGCTTTGAGCGCCTTATCGCTAAGCTTATTTTCTGCAACCATAATCCCTCACTTTTAATACACACTTTAATACACAGACCTTTGCAATCGTTGAAATCATCGGCATATCGTTGAAATGGGATGAAAATAAAAATCCATAACTATCAAAAGGTTAAGTTAAAAACTGAAAGCGTGTGAACCATTAAAAAATAACGAGAGACATAGTAACTTTTTATATCATCAAGACGCTGCAGGACACCGGCAAATATGGACACCCCCCGCACCTGATGAAGTCGCTTGCGCACAGCAAGGTGCAAAATGCGATCGGCTGGAATGATTTTGGTCTGGCTGGAGCCGAGCCCGCTCTGTGGATGGAACTTATAAACGTGATACCCTACGGGGCGATTCCAGGCGTTAACGTTGACGCCCATTATGGTGTTGTAACCATCGCCGGTGCCGGTAAGATTCAGTGGTACAAAGTCAGCCTCCAGCATTTCAAAGGTAAACCTGACGTCGCTGTGATATTCAACGCCTTTAACCGGGCCGCGAATAAGCTGAGCAAAGACCTCCCCATCGCGTACAGCAGAGCGAAGCATCAGGCGCTGCGCCTCAGCCAGACTGAAGCAGCCGGTGACTTCCGGCGCTTCCGCCCATTTGTCCCATAAGCGGGCAATTTCGGCTGCAAAGTCTTCATGCACTTTACCGTCGGGCGTCAGTGGCTGGGGCTCTATCTGGATCCCGCGAGCCCCTACTACACGTTCTTCTAATTTATCAAGTATGCCAATTGCCAGGTCATGGTTCTCATCCAGCCATCGGGCCTGCTCTCGAATGGATGCGCCGGCGGCAAACACCGCCGTGTTCGCGCTGCGATTTTCGCGCCTGGCAGAATGCGTTCGGGACGGTTTCGCTGCTTCATATGCCTGGACCTGCATTTCCGAACGCAGTCTGCTTGCCGCCCATCCGGGAGATATATGCCTGATCGCGCGGGTTAAAATATTCATCATTCCCCCGTAAATTTCACCAGTGAAAACGGTCTGGACTTTCTTTTGGCAGCGGCCAGTTTTCTGTCCCACCTGTCCAGCTCGGCTCGGAGCGATGACAGGTTTTGCATCGTTATCCCTCGCCCGTCTTTATTAATGCTCTGGGCTTTGAGGGCGTTCTTATAGGCACTCAGTGCGCTATCGCGCATCGCCTGAATTTCCGCGATAGTCATATTTCACCTAAATGAGTCTGGGTTTTTTCATCGGTGCGACAGCACCGGAGCTTGTTTCGGTTTTTTCTGTCTGACTGGCAGCAGCTTTGTCTGTCCTGTCAGTGGTTGTGATGGCGGTCAGGTGCTGTGGCATCGCCCAGACCGGAGGGTTGCTCCAGTCTTTGATGCGCTCATAGCCACGTAAAATGGCCAGGGCGTGGCAATAGCAAAAAAGATCCAGCGCCTCATTGGGCCCCTTTCCGGGCTTGCTCCATTTGCCGTTCGCCCCCCGCACCTCGTAGGTAAGCTCGTCGTAAAACCACTCGCCGATCCAGTCGGGGAAATGAATAAATCCCGGCCCCTCGGTTTCACGCTTGAGGTTGTTATGAATACCGTCCTTGAGTCTGTCGGTCTGCAGCAGGTAAACAGGAACATCGCCCCTGGCCCCCGCCTTGCGATCGCTGCGACTGGTGTTGTCAGGGTAGGTTCGGGTAATGAGTTTCGCGCGGGCAGTGCTGTCTCCCTTAAACAGGTAAACACGTTTCCCAAGCCCGTTTCGCTTACATCTGCGCCAGAATTTATAGGCATTGTCCGTCACGCCATCCTCCCCCCCGCTGTCCACCGCCATCGCCAGCACCGGCATGGTGCGACGCGGATCGGTTTCAAGTGCATACTCCTTTTCAAGGACATCGGAAATCAGCACATCCCAGTCCTCAGGATATCCGCCAGGCTCAATGGGCTGCGCTTCGCCATCGCTGCTGCAGCGAAGTGACGTTTTTATGTTGTACCGATCGATAAGCCAGCGCTCGCCATGCTGCCCGTAACCCACAATCTGGACGACAAAGCGCCGATGTTTTCCCCCCTGAACGTCCACGGATGCCAGGAGAAAGCGCACCTTCGGCGGAACGAGCCGCTTTCCGTAGCGCTCGGCACGCGCCATAAGCTCGTCACTCTGACGCTGATCAACAGAAGAACGCGGCAGATAGGGTTGCCCCCAGTCGGTATTGATGACGGTCTTCAGGGTCTCTTCACTGCCCGTTGCCTCGTATTCCTGCTCGGCCGTCAGGCGTTTGTAGACCAGCTGGGCAAGCGTCTGGTAAGCCGCAGCCGGGCCCTCCATCCAGAAACTCGCTATTCTCGAACGACGCGGCGTCCCTCCGCGCACACCGTCTGGTGTAACAGTCTCACCTTCACGTAACCACAGACCGCGGCCATTGAGCTCACGCTTCAGCTCTGGCGCGATACGACCTGCACAGTGCGGACACTGAATATATGCGGCCTCACTTGCCAGCACCGGATCGCTTATTTCCTGATAGCCGGTCACCACATCACCAACAGGCTGAAAATATTTTCCGCAGTGCGGGCACGGCCAGTACCATCGGCGACGATCGCCACGGTTATAGAGGGAGAGTATGCCCGTCGCTGGCGGCGCTTCATGTGGCGTGCTGCGACGCCACTTAACATCAGAGATGTCTCGCCCCGGAGAGCTTTCCACCAGCGTCATACCGCTGGACATGAATGTGGTGGTACGCTTCGATGCGAGAGAAAAGGCATCCCCTTCACCACCGATATCAACAGGAAATCGATCGTAATCGGTTAGTGCCACAAAGCGATAATCGGACGAGGACATAATATTTACCGATGGCCAGCCAATTTTCAGAAAAGAGCCATCCCGGAAGGTTTTGTCATGCACGTTATTGTCGTTACTGCGCGGACTCAGCCTGGCCTTTACAGCCTTGCTGCTTCTGAATGTTCGGTCCAGTCGCTTTTTCGAGTGCTCGCGGGCCTTATCCTCGGTCATCTGAACAACCAGCATGTCGGAGGGATCACAGACTATGGTGTAGACAATCCAGCCGTCAATAAGGCCAATCGTCTTCCCTGTTCTCGCCGGCCCGACAAATATCACGGCATCGTATTCACGGGAGGCCAGGCAATTCATGGGCTCGATAACATAAGGCGTAAGGTGCGGATCCCAGTCAACGGAGCTTCCAGCTCCTTTTGGGACGCGCATGTACTTTTTAACAGCATCCGCAACCGGGATTCGCCGCGGCGGGGAGAAGCCCCATGAAATGTCCCTGCCTATATTCGGGGCTGAAGAAAAAATCATTACCCCTCCTCGTCGGGTTCACCTCCATCATTATCCATTAGCTCTGCTGCACAGGCGGCATAAGTTTTTTCCTGCAGCATATAGCGCAAATCATCAATAGATTTTTGCACCATGCCCACTGCCTGGGGCATCAGGCCACAGTCACGCTCAAGAATATCCGGAATGGTTTCGAGAACTTGGACGACTGCTTTTCGCATCGAAGAGTAAACAAAAACAACCTCATCAACAGGGACCAGTTTTCGCTGCTCCTTCTCAAGCTTGAGTCGCTCATTTTCTGACTGATACCAGTCCTTGCGGGATTTCGGATCCATCTGAGACGGATCATGAATACTTTCAGGACCAGCCCGCTCGCTGCCACGGAACAGCGCTGGACCGACATTTCTGAGTGCATACACCGGATTACCGCGCACCGTTGCGGCAACAGGGATATTGGCCTCAAGCAATCGGCGTTTAACAGCTTTTCGATCCATGCCAAACGCCTCGGCAATTCTGGCGACGCTCCAGTTATACACGTCGCCAATATTGCTGACATCCGTCATTACCCACCTCCACAGCACAGGTGAAAATTTATTTTACTTCTTATAATCAATTAATTAGCATCTGGTCTAATGTCCTGCCGAGGGTCTGACGGCACAGGCTTGAGATTTATTTTCGTAGAAAATACATACACTTGCACTATATGGTGGTGTCCCCATGAAAATTCAAAAACTAGCCGTTCCCCGCGTGTTCCCGCCCCCCGGTTACTCAATGTCGCCAGGAGTACCTTTTAAATTCTGGTCACCACGCCGATAGCGCCACTCTTGCTGACATTTTTGTAGCGCTACGCCCCCATATGACCGTTGGAGGTGTTATGGTCATTGATTCTCCTGCAACAACGGTATGCCCACGAGCATTAACTGGTGGCTCAGTGTCGGCAGACACAAACTCAATCCGACCAGCCTCAGCTGTAACAAACGAGGTGTTGATACCGTCACTCAGTAGCCGCCATTCACGTCCCAGCGTATAAACCCCAGTTTTTAATCCCATCAATTACTCCGCGTTAACCTGGCGATAAATACGCACAGATACTGATGTCAGGGTGATTGTCGCGCCGCTGTCGTTTTGCAGGCCAACAATGACGCCCTCTGTTGTGAACGGGTCAGCCGCTCCGGACGTGTGGGACTCCAGCACCGAATCACGGTTATCAATGCTGTTCCCGCTCGTCTTGCTTGCGTCCGTAGAGCCGATGATGGTCGTTCCGTTTGCACGGCGCGTCTGGAACTTCCATTCACGAGCAGTACCGGATGAGCCGCCGACCGTTCCGGTAATTCGAAACGAGAAGGTCACGCCTGATGGCTTTGTTTTTGCCGGCAGCTTTGCCACACCAGCAGCAACTGTTACGCCTGCAGTTCCACCCGTCTGCTGAGTAATGCCAGCGAGGGAGAGGAAATTCAGAAACGCGGCGTTGGCTATGTTCTGGCTGCCCGTCCAGTTGAAAATATCCAGCAGAAAAGTATCGGCAATGGGCGCTGGCGTTCCGGCAGGACCAGGTGGGCCCGCGGGCCCAGTTGCGCCGGTGTCACCTTTTGGCCCGGGTGGACCAGGCGGCCCTTGAGGGCCAGGCGCACCAGAGCCACCGCCTCCCATACCGCCGGGAATAATTGCCATAACAGAATAATCCTCTGAGAAATGAAGTTTTGCCGCGTGGCGCCATAAAGGCTTGTGCTGCTAAATGTGGATTTTGAAGATAATAATTATCAAGCCCACCAGCTGATGGGCTTTGGAATGATTACTCTTCGACTACAGCGCCTGGCGGCAAATCAACACAGCCGAACACTGGCGAACCAGGGGAGCGCTCGTCTTCTACGGCCAGCAGTTGCGACTCGGAATACCAGCGCGTGGTCGCACATTTATCGGCAGCCTGGTAGTGAATGAAATACTGATTTTCGTCACTACGGTATTGAGCGCGAGCCTGTACCTCTCCCCATTCGTCGCTGATACGGATATTCACCAGCTGACCAAGGTGAAATTTAAAATCTTTTGCTCTTTTTTGCATTTGCGTCTCTCTTAAATGAAAAAGCCCCGCATTAGCGAGGCATGTTTAGAATTTTGTGCTGAGTTGTGAAATATATTGCCGGGAAAACCCGATAGCACACCCCATAAAAACAGATCGTTTATGCTGATTTTTCTGTTGGCCATCGTGACGCGGCAGCAGAAAATAAAATCACCCTCGCCAGCGCGCTTTGACCTGGCGGACATCAATGTGCGTAAAGCTGCTGTAGCGGCCGACACCGTAGCGGTCCGGGTATTTGCGTTCGAGATAGTCGGCCACCAGCGCCGGGGTACGACCAGAAACAACGATGTCAGCAGCGATACCCTGGACGTGCTGGGAGTTCGGTACGCCACCCACCTTCGCATTATGCTTTTCGCAGCGGCATCCGCTGTTTATTTTCACCGGCGTGCCGAAGTGCGTGCGCACATCTTCCAGCACCGTAATGAGCTCAGGAGAAACGGTGTCGAATCCACAACCGCAACGACATGCAAACTCACTCCTGCTGAAGTGCTCGCTTAAATCACCCACAATTCAATCCTCAAAATCACAAAGAAATGCCAGAAGCAAAAAAAAGACAGCCATCGAGAGCAGGAAAGAGAAAAGCATGCTGATCATCTTCCGAACTCACCATAGCGACCTGATTATTAAAACCCACATGACAATCGCGAAGGCGCAGACAACACCCCAGCAAATCTCTTCAACCATCACTTAATAATCCTCTCCGCAGCATCCCGGATACGCATCTTCACGTAATCCTCATTTTCTGGCTGCTCAGCAAATCCTACTGCCAGCATACCAATCATCGTCCCGAACTGAGGAGGGATAGCTGCAGCACATACCCATTTCACCCCCGCTTCGCGCGCCGTCTTTCCAACTACGGTATTTGCCACGTGAGGCCAGCATTTCGTTTTGCTGTTTATGAGCTCGATTATCTCAGCCGTAAGCTTTGACTGGGGCCTGAGGGCAAGGTCTCCCGTCCCCTCCTGATTTGTCAGGCGCTCATTACGCACACGAACAAATAACGCCCTGCGCTGGTTGCTCTCAAGGTTGACCGACCACACCGCCGCACTGAGCGCAGTAGTATCAGCCATCAGCGATGTGACCTCAGGCTCTACGCGCTCCTCATCAATACGCGGATTGCCAAAGCTCGCCATCGCCCAGAAGGCAAGCTCCCGCCGGTAATCCCATACCGCGTACCCGGATGCGCAGAACGTTACCAGCACCATAAAGATAATCAGCTTCTTCCAGGTGTTGACGTAGCGAATGACCGCCAGCGCGCGGCCAGCCTCTTTTTGTGTTTCGTCCATAGGGTTCCGTTGTGCCATACCGGCACTCCGGCGGCGTTAGTTGATAAATACTGCCCTCACCAGTCCCCGGAGCTGCTGTTACTGCAGGATGATGAGCCACTGTCATAACTGCTGCTGGAACTGGATGAACCGCAGTCGCTGCTGTGGTGTGAATGGTGATGCGTGGTTACATCATCAGGCGCGTTAAAAATACTCGCAGGACTTGCTGGATTTAATGGGCTGAATGGGTCGCGCAAATGATTGTAAGCCGATGAAGATCCAGAAGAGGACACCACTGGTTTGCCAGAGCCTTTTTTCTCGTCTTTTTCTTCTTCTTTAATCCAAACATGATGAAGCCTCAAAGTAAAACCAGCCCGAAGGCTGGTTATTTTTCGGGTTTAACCAGCGGCCACATCACAATGACCACCATCGCCACCAGCACGCCATCGGCAAGAACCGACATCAGCTTACTGGTGAAATCGACCATCACCACCAGCGCCAGCAGCAACGCCGCCAGCACCAGTCTTGCCTGATTAATCAAGGTACGTCTCCAGACGCAGGCCCAGACGGTTGGCGATTTCGTCCAGCACTTTCTTCTCAGATTCCTGGATATCGCCATCCGCTTCGGCGATCGCAATCGCCGTCACCAGCACATCTTCAGCTTCACGCTGATCGCCTTTACAGTCTTCAATCTCACGATACGCTGCCAGGCGGCCAACTTTATAGTTAGCATCGAGCTGCGCGATGATGGTCTGGCTAATACCCTGAATCTCAGAAGTGAACGCGCCCAGCACCGGATTAGCGCGAAGAACCTGATCCACGGCCGCCTTTTCCACGTTAGAGCACTCGCCATCGGCATACGCCACCAGCCAGGCCGCATTAATCACAGCCTGAGCCAGATCGCGTTTCTCAAATTTCTTTACTTCAGCTACTGCTTTACGTGCTTTTTTACCAAAACCAAACATAGTGACCTTCCTTTAGTGGTGAGCCTTACGCTCAGAGTGGACAGCCCGCAGATGTAGTCACACTGACCACTGCTAAGGCTCACCCTGAAAGACTCTGCGGTTGATGTGCGCCGAGCGTGGCGCGGGAATAAAAAAGGCCCACAGAAGTGGGCCAGGCTTTCGCCACCAGATCGTGTGGCGGCACTTTCTTCTATTTGCTATCGTGACATCGCCAAATAACCACGTAACAAAGAAGGAGTTACTTTTGTCAGAATCGAATAAGAAACCACAGGAAAATAGCCAGTCAGCACAACAAAATAATCAGCCAACCCAGCAATCCAAGCCAGCACCAGAACCTTCACGGGATTTGAGCACTCGCTGGATGGTCGTAAATGATTCCATGGATGAATTTACGAGAAAACGTAAGTAATTACCGAAACGATTGTTGATAATATCGGGGTAAGGATTGTCGCGATCCTTACCCTTTCAAGCTCCCTTCCAAGCCTCTCATTTTCTTTTTTTGCCACAGAAGCAATGCCATCAAGACCACGTAACCTGTATCGCCTCAGAATGCTCAGGGTGTTACGCTTTCCCGTGTAGCCATGGCTTTCAAAAAAAGCGTAATCACCGTCGGTGAAGCCTTTATAGCCGTCATGGTACAAATCGTACGGCCTTGAACATCCCAGCATCCTTTTTCTAACCCCCAGCACGCGAACCACGAGATATGCCGCACACAGAGACCAGTAAACAGTAAACATAGCCAGACCAGAATAAAGATAAGCCGGAGTTTCCTTTTGGGTTAGCAGCAGAAATGACGAACCGATCCCCACTATCAGGATACTAAGCAGCTTTTGCGCTGCGTCTTTGTTCAATGCGTTGGACTGGAAAATTTCTTTAATGCAATTCTCGCCATGCATCTCAAGGTAATTAAGGAGATCATCATCTGCATCAAGATAGTGCTCCTCGGTATGTCTATCCATTACACCCCCACAGGCCTTGCTGATGGTTATCACTTTAACCCACCCGGCCCGTTTTTAAAATTTTGACCTGGATGAATGGAAACAAAAAGCCCCGGCGGATGCCAGGGCTGAGATTAAAATTGCAGTGGTGGCTGGCGTCGATAGTGCCAGCGTTCAGGGCCAGGCGGTTAGCAGCATAACCTGTCTAATGATCTCGCCTCGTTCGGTACGTTTAAAGCTTGTCCCGCACTGATATTTATTCAGCCGTATCGACCTACGGATTCACCACAAAGAAAAGGCCACTCACCAGAGCGAAATTTGTTTCAACCAACCGTGAATGAACATCAAGGAGATCATCAGGGGATCTAAGTGACCTTTTCTGTTGTGTACAAACAATACAACCCCGCAGGAACGAGGTTTAAATGGAAACGCTTTCCCACCACTCAGGTTAAACCATCATCGCAGGCAGAAAAGCAAAATTTAGAGCTAACTGGGGGAATTGAACCCGCATCATTAGCTTGGAAAGCTGAGGTAATAGCGATTATACGATGACTGCATTTGGTGCCGACTACCGGAATCGAACTGGTGACCTACTGATTACAAGTCAGTTGCTCTACCTACTGAGCTAAGTCGGCATTGGTGGCCCTTGTTGGGATTGAACCAACGACCTGGCGATTATGAGTCGCTCGCTCTAACCACTGAGCTAAAGGGCCAAAGGTATTGCGGTGCCGGGTGCCTCCCGGTGCGTCATTGTTAGCAATCAATTGACGCGCATATACATGGTCGAGATTAAGATAAATTAAGCTAAATGCCCCTCCGCATAGGGGGATTCACCGCAATTGAGATGGCGCTGCAGCATTGCCGCCAGACTGAAGGACGCATATCCACCATTTACCGCAACGCCATCTCAATTGCGAGCGAAGAATATATATGTTTTCCGTGGAAAATAACGCATACAAAACCAATTCACTTGGATAAAAAAATATATCAAAAGATAACTTTTAGCAGGTGAGTCGGCGCTAATTAATTATCATCACGTAGAGAGAATTACATCGCCCATTTCTTACAGTGCTGCCACTGAAAGCATCTATGGTTGAATTGCATCGAGCTATGCGCGGGTAATTCCGACACAAAAAAACCCGCTCGGAGGCGGGTTTGATTTCGTGTAGGCGCAATAACCTACGATTTGAAGCATACATGACAAGTTCGGACAAAATCAAGCTTAACGTGGCTAATTTGCTAAATTTTGTTCACATCATCACGAAAGCTCGTTGCGTCCTGAAACGCGGAGTCTGCTTTTTGTTCTTCTCTGTAGCAGACGTCGACAAGTCCCTCCAGAAACGGTTTCCAGTTACGTGTCCACGTTCTGACGTGCAAATCCGGGACTCGCTTCAGTATCGCTTTATAGGCTGCAGTAGACGGCACCCCAGAAAATCCATTTCCGCTGCAGCGCTCGCAGGTTTTAAACACCGGCGCGCCGCGCTCGCTTGTGGCTTTGCGGTCGAGCACCTCACCTTTACCGCCGCAACGGCATCGGGCCAGCAGCTCACCTTTACCGTTACATGCCGCGCATTTACGCTTGACCAGTTCGTGCTTGATTTTCGGTGGTACGATTTCCATTCCGTCAGAGTTGAAGACTCCAGGATATTTGATCACATCTTCATACTGAGAGGTTAATCCGCTGCCGCCGCAGCTGTGACACGTCACGCTGGTTTCCGCTGAACGGGAGTATTCGGCAAAGGCGAATTGTGCGAGCACCAGCATGCACCAGCCAAACTCGCCTGCTGCTGCTTTACGTACATTCCTGGGCGCTGATTCCATTGCATGACGCGCCAGAGCCTGTACAGCCAACTGCTCATCGCTTTTGCTGATCCCGGTCTTACCAAAGAAGGCAGCCAGACCAAACCGCGCTCGGCTGCTGGTGGTACCAATGGCCGCCATAACATCGGTGCCAGTGATACGATCCGGAGAGGTTCCTTTCACGTCGTCGCTGATATGCATGCCCTGAGGGCTAAAATGTTTAAGCGATGCCTCCAGTTTCATTCTTCACACTCCCCCACCAGGTTAAGAATCACCGCCGCGCCGTTGTTTTCCATGTATTCTGGTTTTTCACTATCGAGGAACCAGCGGCAGACCTCAACGGCCTCGGCTCGGGTCACTGGCTTGATGGTTGTCAGCAATTTTTCGAGATAGCGCTCGCGGTCGTTAACTGATTCGTGATGCTCGGAGTAGCCATATTCATAGCCGAGTTCCTTGCCTGCGGTATTGCGAACGCTGTAGAGCCAGTCCCAGTAAACAAACTCACGAACAACATCAGACAGCGTATAAGGCTCAGGCAACACATCGCGATATCCATCAACAAATACCCGACGCAGTTCATCAATTTCGTTCATGCGGCTGCCGTTAATGCTGCCAGCTTTATTCTCGGCCAGAGTCCAGCCCCAAAGATGATCGTCGATAAATTTCGGGGAAGACTTGATTACTCGCTCGGCTTCCACATCTTCGAGAGCTGCCTCATAGCTGCCGAACGTGGCCCTGACTGATGCTGCTTTTTTGATGTCCTCCCGGGCGTTCCTGATTGCCTGTGCCGGGTTATCCATGCCGATGGTACCGAAAGCAACCTGGAAAGGATCGCCACCATTCGCCAGCAAATAACGCGCGTAACGTTCCTCGGCCTCTTTTGGGGAGATTTCAATTTTCTCCAGCGCGGCTTCGGCTGCGTCCAGATGTGCGGGTTCGTTCAGACGGATCACCTCCAGCACCCAAAGATAAGCGTCAGTTTGCTTATGCCCGGTGATTCTCCGTTGCTCGGGCAGAGGCTTGATGTTTGCGAGGGCGGAGCTGTGCGCTGCCGTCGGGATGGTGAATAGTGCTTTATGTTCGTTGTTATCAGTACGCATTACGCAGCCGCCTTTTTCTTGAAGAAAACCACCTCACGAACCTGATCGCCGTTCATGAGCATGTCGTTAAAATCCCCGTTATCCGGGTAGTAGATGCTGATTTTTTCCAGGTCATTTTTTGCCAGTAAGTTGGCATGAGCGCATTCCGTGGCCGCAGCCAATCCGGTGGCGCTGTTGACGTCTCGATCTGCGAAAATAATCAAATTCTTCACACCTGCAGGAACACGGAATTTCTTCATGAATCCGCTGGTCATGGTGGCCCAGGTGTTAACGTTGTACAGCTGCTTGCAGGAAAGAGCCGTTTCGATACCCTCGGCAATTCCGAGGGTCGTCGCTACCGGGAACATGCGAATAGCGACGGAACGGGCATGATCCAGATAGCTTTCGTCCTGAAGAGATTTCTGGCGCTTCGCTCCGGCAGAATCCCTTAGTTGGGCTTTCCGATTACCGTCCAGTAAGGTTCTGTGCAGATAGCAAAGCTCTCCTTTGTCGTCAGTTGCGAGTGAATACAGACACTGGTAAACCTTACCGCCGTAGCGTTGTTTATCATTGAACTTCACTGCCTCTTGTGGGAGCTGATAAATTCCCCTGGCCTGCAGATAATCCGCCCCGGTAGTTCCTTTCAGGTTGACCAGTTTCGAAAATTTGGACAGAACCCGATCACGGGCGCTTACTGCATCTGAAGTGCGCGGGAACGCTTCGCGGGTAAAGTTATTACCAATCAGCTGGTCTATTTCCCTGCAAATTTCATTGAATGGCTTCCCTTGTGTCAGAGTGACAAGCTTCATTCCGTCACCGCTGCCGCAGGTACAGATCCATGTTCCCCGGCCGTCCCGGTCATCAATACGCAGCTTTCCCCGCGCACCACATACCGGACATTCGCCTTTAAAGTGATTTCTGGCATTAATGGGAGGTAACCCGAAGTGCTCAAAAATCATTGCCCATTGACCTTTTGCCGCTTCTGCCGTCTTCATGCTCGTTTTCCTAACTGCTGTTTGATATCGCTAATCGCTTTCTGTGCTTGCTGTACTGAGGATGGGGCTGCCGTGCCTGATGCTTCCTGCAGGCGCTTGGCCTTCTCCTGCCCTTTCGCATACGCAATCAATTTGTGCCGGATGAAATTAGAGACAGTCGGGGTGATCTCCATCGGGAAATCGCTTAACCCGTTAGGCCACTCGTCAAACCGTTCGCGAAAGGTATTTGCGCACCAGCCATCGCTGACGGGCTTTTTCCCCTGCGATACGCGCTGGCGCTGATAGAATTTGATCTGACTCCACCAGGCCTGTTTCTCTGCCTTAGTGGGCTGATGCTGGTTTTTACCCAGCTTTTTGAGTTTGCGGCCGGTGTCGGTATCGACGTCCTCACCACCGAGCGGTTTATGTCCACATTTCGGGCAGACGTACACACCAGCGGGTTTCATGTAATGACATTGGGAACATTCATGTGGAAGCTTTTCGGCCCGTTCCTGAGCTGCACGGCGCGCGCTTTCCTCCATACCATCAGACTTGCCGGGAAGATCGTCATACTCGATAGAATCCGGATAGCCCAGACGGTGCACGGTTCCGCTGTGATCGAAGATGAGGCAGGACTCTTTACCCGGTGCGGTACGCAGGCCACGCCCGAGCGCCTGCAGCCATCGAATTTCGCTCTTTGTTGGCCTGGCGTAGATGATGCAGCGAACATCACTATCGAACCCGGCAACCAGAACGCCCACACTCACGATGATTTTCGTTGCGCCGGTTTCAAAGCGGTGAATGATGGTCTGGCGCTCATCAACTGGAGTGTCGGCGGTCATGACCTCAGCGTTAACGCCAGCATGGTTAAACTGGATTGTCAGAAAATTGGCGTGGGCTACGTTGACGCAGAACGCGATGGTAGGCAGATCCCGGCCATTCTCTAGCCAGTTCTGAACGATGTCGCCCACCAGCGTAGAGCCGCACATGATTTCAGCCAGCTGCGTTTCGTTGTAATCACTGCCGTATTCCAGCGATGATTTAGTTTTAACGCCTTTCAGATCCGGCTTAGTGGGCGCAAAAAACTCATATTTGCTCAGGTCCCCGCGCTGGATCAGCTCGCCGATGGTGGTCGGTTTAATCAGCCGGTCATAGTATTTACCCAGGAACGGAGAAAATGGTGTTCCGGACAAACCAATGACTTTTACGCCACCGGCGCGCAGGCGCTCAATATCCTGCAGAATTCGCTTTTTACGCAGATGCGCTTCGTCAATGATCAGCAGATCGATATCTTCCGGAAACACACGACGAATCAGTGTGTCGGCGCTGGCAATCTGGATTTTCAGAGACGGATCGTAGTTCGGGTGATCCGCCCAGATATAACCGATCTCATCACCCGGTAATCCGTACTCCACAAAGCGGTTAGCCGTCTGGCCAATCAGGATGGTGTACGGAGCGCAGAACAGAACACGCATACCGCGACTGACAAACCCGGCGACGATGAAGGCCGCCAACCCAGTTTTGCCACTGCCCGTTGGTGCGTACACCATGAAGGTGTTATGCGCCTTCCAGTCACGCCGCAGCATATTTAGCGCGCGCTCCTGGGCAAAATTTGGCGTGATCGTCAGCTGCATTGTGCGGCTCCCGTGGTGATGAGATAATAAATTTGTGATGTGGTTTTCATGGATTCCCCCTCACATGGCTGGTGGCCTCCCCAAAGGCTGCCAGCCTCCCTTCTGATTCAATTCACTTAAATTTCGTCGCCCGGATGATGTCGATTCCGCCTTCGCTGTAACGCAAAGGGTGCTTTCCGTCTTTGAGAAGAACGAAACCAGACATCCCTGCAGGCAGTTCGCACAGTTTCATCAGCGAGCGGCTGCGAGGTGTGCGTTTGTCAACTTCGATGGCACACTGCTGGCCATCAGATGAAGTCACCAGGCAATCGATAAACCCCTTACGTCCACCGCCGACGCTGACAGTGAAATTGCGCTGCAGGTGGTATCCCTGAGCCTTGATTTTCTTTTGCATCACGTAGTCGAAAATGACTTTGTCATCGGACCGGATGAACTGCTCTTCCAAGAGAGCGATTAAATTTTGCTTCAGGTCTGTTTTCATTCTTCCCTCTTTGTACTAGCTGAGTGATACGGGCATTTTTTAAAACCAGGCCCTAGATCGAGATCTACCTAACCTATGTGCCTGTCTGTTGGAAAAGCCTGTTCCAGTGCTTCGCACTAACACACAGGCACTCCTCCCCCTCCCCTCCTCTCATTTAATTGCGCCCGAACCACTTAACTAGTACACGGATGCATTGAGAATTGGGATTCAGCCACCGGGCACCTTTAAGCCCGGCATCACTCAGGAACGTAGTTGTGTTCCTGCCAGGGGCGGCTGAGTTGTATACCCCTGTAAAGCTCTGCCGTGATTCCTCACGAACATGCGAAGCCGTGTATTTGCTTCATGTCTTGCCCGATTCTCCTTGCGGTAAGAAACCGGTTCGGCGTCGAACGTTTCCTGATACACCATGGCATAACGTTGCATTGCCTTTTGTCGTGCTGATGGTGCAAGGGTAAGTAGTTGCTGCTTAATCCAGTCCGAATCGGCCTGAGTGTGCGCTTCTGGCATCCTTGTGAGGACGCTGTTTTCAACTGGCGGATACACAAGAATCGTCTCTTCGATTACATGGGAAGGACTTAATCTCCTCTGCCGTAACCTTTCCATCGATGGAAATGGTCACTACAACATTCCGACCATTTCTGATTGCCTTGCTTATTGCGCTTTGCCTCACGCCAAGCTGACTAGCCGCCTTGAGCTGACCAACTTCTTCGGCGAAGCTTCTCAAAGTTATCTTTCGCATTTATCACCTCCGCAGAGAATATAACTCGCGGTTGTTATAATTGCAACACCGGCGGTTATTGCTTTATATTCTCTGCGGTGATAATTTTGACTCATAAGGAGATTCAACATGAAGAAAAAACCGTTAACAGCTGACCAGTTACAGGATGCCGAGAGGCTGAAAGCTATTTACGACAGCAAAAAGAAAGAGTTGGGTCTTTCACAAGAAATTCTTGCTGAAAAGCTAGGTATTAGTCAGAGCGCAGTTGCACAGATTTTCGCGGGTAAAAACGCATTAAACTTGAAGAGGGCCATAGAACTCGCGGAGATCCTGGGGGTTCCTGTTGAAAAGTTTAGCCCTACGTTAGCAAGTGAGGCGCAGGAACTGACACGCTCCAACGTAGCTTTTGCTGGCGCTTATAAGCCTGGGAATAAATATCCTGTATTGAGTAGCGTTCAGGCAGGTGCGTGGTGTGAAGCTATAGAGGCTTATGCGATAAAGGACGTTGACCAGTGGTTAGAATCTGATGCTCACATACAGGGAGATGCTTTCTGGCTAAAAGTTGATGGCGACTCCATGACCGCTCCGATGGGAATCAGCATCCCCGAGGGTACATATGTTCTGTTTGATACAGGTCGAGAAGCCCATAATGGTAGCTTAGTTATCGCCAAGCTTGAGGATTCTAACGAAGCTACTTTTAAAAAGTTAATAATTGATGGCGGACAAAAGTATCTAAAGGGCTTAAATCCAGCATGGCCTTTGGTCCCTGTAAATGGGAACTGTCGTATCATTGGCGTAGCGATACAAACGACTATGATGCTGGTTTGATCTATCAACTACGACATGCTTATAAACCCGGTTCGCCGGGTTTTTTTTCGACCTAAATTCGATTCGAATCAAAAAATAATCCCTTATCATTCAATTTCATAACCGCTAATTATTTTTAAATATAACTCGCGGTGTTTACAAATTAAGAACCGCGAGTTATATTGCATTCATCGGCAAACAACGGAGCCAGTGAGATGAAAAGCGCAGATTCAGTAACCCAACAAATTGACAGCCAAATCGTTATCGAAAAATTAAAATCTTCTGGAGCGAATTGGAGCTATTTAAAGATTGCTCAACCTCATCAGGATGGCGCTAACTTCGAATTCATCAAACTATTCGAAGAAGAAATTGAATACGCTCTCTATGAGCGCCAAGGTCTTTATTTTGTTTTGATTGACTTCTTCAAATCTTATGAAGAAGCAGGTGAATATGCGAAAAAAATCATTAATAGCAAAAGCTCATTAAAAAGTATTTTCTCAGCCTTCATCACTATAACATCTTAAAAGGTGAGGACGCACTCACCTTGAGGAAAGCCAAATGCAAACTTTACTTTCTTTTAATAAGCCAATTAAAACACCTCAAATGTTATTTGCCGCTGACTGGCCGGAGAATAAATGATGAATGACAAATCAATCACCCTGGACAAAGAAGAAACCAGCAGAACAATTCTTGAATGGTCGCATGATGTACGCTGCTGCTCATGTTCTTTATGGATTCTTTTGGAACAAATGACTAGCACGGAAGAAGAAAGGGAGCATGCTCTTATTACTCTAGTAGTTCAGACGTTAGAGAAATTGAATAAAAGCATTTGCGACTTCGACGCCTATAAACTTTAAATAACACAATGCATTTAATTACGCCTTAACTGGTGTGGCTTCCTGCAACCTGAAAACAGGATGGTTTTAAAAATGACATTCATCAAAGACAAAGCTGCGTATAAAACAGCGTTGGTTATCTTTATTAATTATGGTGAAGAGTACCGCCATATCGCTGACCTTTTCATGCGCAAAGCTTACGGGGTCTGAATATGCTCAGCAAAGATAGCTCTATAGAAACAGCAAAAAATACAGCCGGTAACCTTTATCACTTAATGGAACTAATCAACACAAACATTATTGATATGGATATTGAGCAAATAATTTCCCTATCTGGCCTCTGCCTTGATTTATCAGCTCAGGTTTCAACATGGATGGATTCGGAGTTTGAACGCCGTGAAAAACAACGTAATTGAAACCTATCGACGCAGAATTTTAAAAGCAGCGCTATTACGCCACCAACGCAAAACAGGCAGTAACTGCCTTGTTATTAAGCTGAATAAAGGCGGTATTAAGACGGTCGAGTTAACAGAGATTTTACTTGATGGATTATTACGAAAATTCGAAAGGCTCGCGATCAGTGAGTACGGAAATGTCGAAGGCGTAAAAGCTATTAAGGGAATTTACAGCGGCTCTGTTGATGTAAATGGCAGCGGTGAGTTCCTGACAGAAAGCGGAAAGGCATTAATCGACGATCTCATTGCTGAGCTGGTCGAGCATGTAAAAAAGAATACACCGATTAAACAGGAGGCATCTCATGACTGAAGTTAATTATTCGGTGGAGCACGCCACATTTGAAGTAGTGCTGACCATCGAGAACGGGAAGGTGATAGACACGCGCCGGGTTTGTAAAGGAGAAGTTACCGCTTCGTTCGAGACTTTTTTATGGATGGCTGAACGCGCCGGTTACACGATCACCCCACCTGCAGGAGAGAAGGACAATGGCCCTGACAGCAATACGAATTCCTGAGTGGGTACACCTGCAGGCGGTCCATGTACTCCGCCAGTTCAGAACCAGGCGGATTCATCCCTGCCGTATGCACGGCTCCGGAAACCTGAGCCTGAGGGTTAATCGCCGCTGGCGGCTATTTTCCCGCGATGGCGGTCAGAGCTGGGAAGTGATGTCTCATGAGCGCTATTCAAAAGTTAAGGACAGAAAATGAACAATAACCGTACAACCAGCATGATTGACCTGGTGTTCCAGAAGTACGACACACCTGCGGGACCCGTGTTTGTGGCCCGCCGCCATGGACGCATCAAAAAATGCTTCAGTCGTGACACTGCGATCCGCTACCTGGCGTTTTTTATGACGACATGGGCTTTTGAATGTTCAGGTTTTCAGACTAACCATCCAGATGTCCTCGTAGAAAGAGATGGCTTTGAAATGTGCCAACGAGGGGAGGTAACGGCGGAATATATCGCAGCCCACCAGCGATGCATGCGCCGCATTCGCCGAATCCTGGCGCGTAAGCGAGATATGCAGAAATGGTGTGAGAAATGGGATGCGATGCATGACCGATTCGTTAAAGAGGGTGATGCACTGCAAGCATGCAAACCAGAAGGAGTGCATTAATGGTTGATTCAGTCTTTAACCCGGAGCCCACATCAATTGGCATCCGTTATGGAAACAGAGTTATCGGGTATTCAGTAGCTATTCGCCAGCTCGACAAAGGTCACTGTGACAAAAACATCGCGGAAGGCATGGACATATTGGCTTGCATCATGGAGGCGGTAGAAAGCGGCTGGATCACTCTTGGCATTGAGAAGGAAATAATCGTATGGCGTTGGTTGCTCATCGCCGTCTTAATTACTGAGGAACAGGAGAAGAACGGGACCATTGATGTAGCCAATGACGAAGGCGGCTTTGACACAGCCGTTATCTACTCCGGCAAGTGCGGCTCAATCAGCGTCTACCCAGGACCGGAGCGATTCGCGCTCGCAAATCATGTTGAGGGCTGCGCCATCGAAAAATACGGCCTGCAGATTGGGCAGAAGCTGGCGCTGCGGATGTACCAAGACATGGTTGTGACTGACGACGAACGCGGCTTCAGGTTGTCGCCTCTGGGCAGAGAGTGCTTCGACCTGCTGCACAACAGCTTTATTGAACAAATCCAAAAAGAAGGTATGCCTGACATGCCGGTGATGCACTGAGGAGAATGGTGATGAACACAGTAACGATTAATAACAAACAACTACCAGCCGTCGAATTCCGCGATCAGCGAGTTGTGACATTCGCAATGATTGACGAAGCTCACCAACGACCAGATGGAACAGCAGGACGTAATTTTCGTGAAAACAGGAACTACTTTGTCGATGGGGTAGATTACGTTGAATTAGGTTCCGACGCTATACGCCGGGACCTTCCGGAAGGTGTGTTTTCTAAGTTTGCGCCCTCTGGAATTGTGCTTTTCGAATCTGGATATCTGATGGTGGCGAAGTCACTCACGGACGATCTGGCCTGGCAGGTTCAGCGTGAGCTGGTTAACAGCTATTTTCGCACTCGCGCACCACTGACGGAAATCGAGATGATCGCCGCAATGGCCGCCGATGCCGTTCGCCAGCAGAAGCGCCTGAATCATGTTGAAGAGCAGATCGAAACGGTCACTGAAGCTGTGGAGAACATCAAACGCGGGACCATGCGCGCCGGATATGTCGGTTACCGCCAGGTGGTAGCCAAAAGCGGAATGAGTGACGCCAAGTGCCGTAATTTGGTCAATGCCTACCGCATCCCGACAGACACGCACGAATTTATGACTCCAGACGGGCTGTTGTCACGTAGGGCTATTGTCGAACTGGAGCCGTTTATGGCCGCGTTTCGCCAGATGATGTCAGAAGCTGAACCGCGCGGCACTCGCTGGTATCACCCTAAAATGGGCCTGTTCCAGGCGATTGGGTGGGAGGGTTAAGAATGCACAAATTCTTCGTGGAGACAGACAACCTGAACACTATCAGCGATTGCCTGCAGCAGCTTGTTAACGCAGAAGAAGCGCAGCTCAGTATTGAAGAGCAACTGGCGAAATCGAACAGCAGCAGTGAATGGAGTACATGGCGCAAAAAGGCAGAGAACGCTCTGCGGCTGATCAAAGGGAAGCGTCGCATCATCACAGCCCGTCTGGCAGTCCTGCGTCATGAGGAAAAAGAACGCAACATAGATCTGCACCAGCAGCACAACGACTTCCTGGTTCAGGCTCTGCGCGAAATTGTTACGCCCTCCTCTTTTGCGCGTTGCGTGCGTCTGGCTAAAGAGAAAATGGAGGAGAACCATGCAAACCAGTGCTGAAATTATTCTTCTGGTGCCGAATGACTGGGTTAGCGAAAAGGTTCTGATTGCGGTTACCGGGCTTAAGCCCGGAACCATCACCCGAGCCAGAAAAGAATCCTGGATGCTTGGTCGCGAGTACCTGCACATTTCACCAGATGGCAATCCAAAGCCTTCGAGCGAATGCATGTACAACAGAAAAGCCGTTGATCAGTGGATCGAGGCTCAGAAAAAAAATCAACCAGGTGCGAAGACAGCATGAAAAGCAGTACACTCGTCAACGCTCCTGGACGTCAGGAGGGATTAATGGCTAATGCATCATACCCGACAGGCGTCGAAAACCACGGCGGTTCACTCCGCATCTGGTTTGTATATAAAGGCAAGCGTGTCAGGGAAAACCTCGGTGTCCCTGATACTGCCAAAAATCGCAAGATAGCCGGCGAGCTTCGTTCTTCAGTTTGTTTTGCGATAAGGATGGGAAATTTTGACTATGCGGAAAAATTCCCAAACTCACCGAACCTTGCCCGGTTCGGTCAGGATAGAAAGGAAATTACTGTGCTGGAGCTTACCGAAAAGTGGTCTGAGCTGAAGAGGATGGAAATCAGCTCTAACACTATGAGTCGGTACGAATCCATCATAAAAAACATGCTTCCGCGCATCGGCGAAAACAAAATGGTTTCTGCGGTGACCACTGAGGATTTGCTGTACGTGAGAAAGGAGTTGCTGACGGGTTTTCATGTAATGAAGAAGGATCACCGGACACAGGTTAAAGGCAGGAAGTCTTCGACCGTGAATAATTACATGATGCTGATGGCCGAGATCTTCCAGTTCGGAGCGGATAACGGTTACGCGAAGGAAAACCCGTTTAGCGGAATTAACCGCCTCAAAAAAGCGAAAGGTGAACCAGATCCACTCACGACAGAAGAGTTTATCCGGTTTATCCAGGCTTGCGGCCACCAGCAGATGAGAAATCTCTGGTCGCTGGCAGTCTATACTGGAATGAGGCATGGGGAGTTGTGCGGTCTGGCGTGGGAAGATATCGATCTGCATGCCGGAACCATCACAGTAAAACGCAACCTTACCCAGACGAATGAGTTCACCCTGCCAAAAACCGACGCAGGCACTGACAGGGTGATTTATCTCATTCAACCAGCTATTGATGCCCTGAGGAATCAGGCCCAGCTGACGCGCCTTGGCCGGCAGTATGAGATTGAAGTGAAATTGCGGGAATATGGCCAGTCAGTCATACACCCCTGCACTTTCGTTTTCAGTCCTCAATGCGTCAAGCATGGGCCTCGTAGAGGATATCACTACGCGGTTAATTCGATTAATAAAATTTGGGCCCCGATAATCAAGCGCGCCGGAATACGGTACCGCAACGCCTACCAGTCGCGACATACTTATGCGTGCTGGTCATTATCAGCTGGGGCAAACCCAAACTTTATAGCAACTCAAATGGGACATACCGATGCACAGATGGTTTACAAGGTGTATGGAAAGTGGATGTCAGAGAAGAGTGCCGAACAGGTTACCCTGCTCAACCAGGCGCTTTCACGCTTTGCCCCATCACTGCCCCAAAGCATGGTTGTAGCACAGTAGTAATCTGTAAATTCAAGTGGTTAGCTGCTCTATTGCTACATTTGTATAATATGAACTCATAATTTTTAATATCGATAAAGATCGTCCAGGAGCGCATTAAACAAGGGATGAGCGATATCAGTGAAAAGCAGAGTTAACGAACTTAAACGAACTTTATAACGCAGTTTTGCCCCATCCATGCCCCACAATCCTTTTCATCGGATCGCTTATGCCATCTGGTCTGCAGTCCATTTTTACTTCGCAATACCAACCAAAAACCACCGAAAATCTAATCACT